>NZ_JAQZSG010000022.1 GCF_028745515.1 Paenibacillus thermotolerans
AAAGAATGGATGTGGAAAGTGTCCAAACTAAGGGGGTTGACCCGGTGTTGACCGCTAATCCGGTTTTTTCTCGCGATTTTTCGCCTTTTCAACTAATCAGCGGAGTCTTGTTCCGTTATTTCGTGGATTCTCGCCGTTTGCCGCGAATTAGCGGACATTGCGTTCTGTTACGTTCCGCTCCGCTCGAAATCGCATACCTAACAATCCCCCCCTTATTGGGCGCACAGCAAACCATTGCCGGGCTGAACAAATGTCGGCCATCGCACATACTTCCTTCACGATCGTAATCGTCCTCTGCTCCCGTATCGCGAGCCGATTGAGGATGCCGCTTGCCATGTTTTTCTTAGTTCCGTCCCCGTCTTTCCCCAAACCGGTCAAAAAGATTCATAGCCTCACGAAT
Organism: Paenibacillus thermotolerans; assembly: GCF_028745515.1. GTDB lineage: Bacteria > Bacillota > Bacilli > Paenibacillales > YIM-B00363 > Paenibacillus_AE > Paenibacillus_AE thermotolerans. The sequence continues at coordinate 401 of NZ_JAQZSG010000022.1, forward strand.
ATTTTTCGGCGGATTCCCCCATAATGGGTAAAAACGGACCGAAAAAGGGGAGGCTTTTGTTCAATGAATCTCGCAGACATGCTGAGCTACGCGGACATTCATCAGCTGAACCGGATTGCCGATCATTACGAGTGCAACTGCAACACCAATTCCAAGAACGAATTGATCCAAGCGATACTCGGCCGGATCAACCGCAAAGACGTGTTTGAGACGTATGTGGAAAAGCTGGAGCTCGAGGATATCCGATTTTTAAATTCGCTGCTATACGATCAAAGAGAATCGTTTTCGCTGGAGGAATTGGTTGCGCGGGCGAGACTCAGCCGTTTCCAGACGGAAGCGGCGGAAGCCGGCGGAGCCAACCCGCAAGCCCGATCGCCGAACGACCTCCGTATGTCGTCGCTGGGGCAGACCGAAACGAAAGAACCGAATTTGAAAGAGTTTAAGAAATCAACCGCCAAAGCCTCCAAAGCCTCCAAAGCCTCCAAAGCCACCAAAGCTTCTAAAGCTTCTAATGCCGCCAAAAAGTCGGCAAGCGACAAGGAGGAGACCAAGGAATGGAGCCCGCGGGATATGGTGTTGAGATTTAAACAGCAAGGCTGGCTGTTTAACGGCTACTCGCACCAGACGAAATATTTGTATCAAGTCCCCAGCGACTTGAAACGAAGGTTCGCGGATTCGCTGGCACGCTCTTTCGAACGCCGGTTGCAGGTGATCGAGGAGCCTCCCGTTTATCGGGACGAGCAGCGCTTGCTGCTTGAGGACATCTATCAATTTTTGAAATTCGTCCATCAGTCGCCTGTGGAGCTTTCCTCTAACGGAGCGATGTATAAGCGCACACAGCAGGCGATCATGGACGTCATGACCGTGAAGGAAGAGCCGGTCGGAAAAGGCGGCTGGAGATTCGGCTACGGCCGGAAAATCAACGACTATCCGAACCGCTTCTCGCTGATTTACGATTATTGCTTTTACAACAAATTGATCGATGAGGGTCCCGGTATGCTGACGGTCACAGAGGCCGGCGCCGAACGCGTATCGGCCGGCGCCCGGGAGGACCCGAGCGCGGTTTACCGGTTTTGGCTGAAGCTGTACAAAAACCCGATTCATAATATTCAATCGCTGGCGCACTGGGTAGACCGGCTTGCGCAGCGGTGGGTAACGGTCAAGACGATGACCGAAGTGCTTATCGGGCTCGTAAAGCCGTACTATTACGATACTCCGGAAGCAATACTCCGAAACCGGGTTTTGACGATGATGATGCATCTCGGATTATTGCGGATCGGAGAGCATCCGGAGAGCGGCACCGTTGTGGAAATGACGAAGCTCGGGAGCAGCATTGTGCGCGGCGTATACGTCCCGGAAGAGGACCGAATCGCGCTCCCCGAGCAGCCCGGTACGGGCTAGGCTACCGTATATTCGATGCGATACGGGCGTTCGAACTAAAACGGCGCCTCACGCAACGAATAAATTAGTTTTAAAGAATCTTGTATTCGACAAAGATGGAGGGTTACGTATGGAGAAACAGGTTCCGGCAAATGAAATGCTGCGTAATCTGATGGCGGAACTCATCCTTGACGAGGCCATACGAGAATACAGGCAGAAAGAACTTTACAAGGAAATTGACGTGGCCCTCGCGGAAGGGAATGAAGCGGCGTTCCTCGCGCTGACGAATGAGCTTCGCACTTTGCTTAGCATTGCGTAAGCTTAGTCCCGTATAAGCCTATGCGTATGCGTGGGCTTTTTTCTTTTCGCACATTTGGTACATGCCTGGGTAATGTGATACATTGGATGAGGCAAATATGCATATCCTAATAACCATTGTTTCCAAGGAGAGGGAACCGATGAAGTTTAGTGACATCGACCGGGAACGATGGGACGAGCTGAAGCCGTATCTGGATACGGTGCTGCTCCCCGTCAGCGGCTTAACCGGAGCCGAATCGCCTTGGGAGGCGACGGTTATGCTTGAGAAGCTGCGCGACGCTTTGGATCCGCTCGAGCAGCTTTATAAAGGAAGAGTCGTTACGTATCCCGCCGTGCATTACGCGGAGTCGGACGAACGGCTGGAGCGGCTCGTCGGCGAAATGTGCGGGAGACTTACTGCAGGCGGCTTCCGATATTGCGTCGTCGTATCCGGGAACGAGCGTTTAGCCGCGTTCCGTCCGAAGGAAGCGAGTCTGGTGGTCGTGCCTGAAGCCGGCGAAGCGGCCGAAGAGGGGGCGAATTACAGAGCGAGAATTCGCAAGGCTGTGGAGTCGCTTTGGTTCGGCGGCGGCGCCGTAGGCAGCACCTGAACCTCAGTTGTGACAAATTCGTAACAACTTTGTCTATTCCTTGTCTCAATCCCGTTTGGAAGGTTGCAATTTCTTGACGGGTCATGGGCCGTAAGCTATTATAATTTATGACTTTGCACGTGCTAGCAAGAGGCTGATGAGATTGTCGTTCTTGGCAAAGGGGGTAAACAGAAAATGAGCGAAAAAACACACGGAACTCATGGAGAAGAGCACAAAAGCTCCAAACGGCGCGAAATGTCCCGCCGTCAATTCCTTTCCTATACGCTTGGCGGCGCAGGCGGATTTATGGCTGCGGGCATTATGGTCCCAATGCTTCGCTTTGCGGTAGATCCTCTGCTTGAACCGAAAGCGGAGGCGAACTACGTTAAGGTTACGGAAGAGGGCAGCATTAAAGCAGAACCTACGGAATTCAAATTCAAAATCCACCAAATCGACGGATGGTACGAAAGCGATCCGGAAATGACGGCTTGGATTGCGAAGGGCGAGGACGGTAAGATTTATGCGCTGTCCCCGGTTTGTAAGCATTTGGGCTGCACGGTTAACTGGAATACGAACACCGAATATCCGGAACAGTTTTTCTGCCCTTGCCACGGCGCGCATTATACGAAGGACGGGCAAAACTTGGCGGTTGCGCCTGCGCCGCTTGACGAGTACGACGTCAAGCTCGAAAACGGCTTCGTATATCTCGGCCCGATTCGTCCTAACTCAAGAGTGTAAGAAGGAGGCGTTTCAGATCATATGTTAAAATCGGTATACAACTGGATTGACGAACGTCTCGACATCACACCGATTTGGCGGGACGTTGCGGACCATGAAGTACCGGAGCACGTAAACCCGGCGCATCACTTTTCCGCGTTCGTGTATTGCTTCGGCGGCTTGACGTTTTTTATTACGGTCATTCAAATTTTGTCCGGCATGTTTCTGACGATGTATTACGTTCCGGACATCATCAACGCTTACGCATCCGTCGACTACCTGCAGCATAAGGTCGCTTTCGGCGTGATCGTGAGAGGTATGCATCACTGGGGCGCAAGCTTGGTTATCGTCATGATGTTCCTACATACGCTTCGCGTATTTTTTACGGGCTCGTACAAGCACCCGCGCGAAATGAACTGGGTCATCGGCATGCTGATCTTTGCGGTTATGCTCGGTCTCGGCTTTACGGGTTACCTGCTTCCTTGGGATAATAAAGCTTACTTCGCGACGAAGGTCGGCATTCAGATTGCCGCATCCGTACCGTTCGTCGGCGATTATGTGAAGACGTTCCTGCAAGGCGGCGACATTGTCGGCGCCCAAACGATCACGCGTTTCTTCGCATTGCACGTATTCTTCCTACCGGCTGGCCTGCTGGCGCTTCTTGGAGGGCACTTCTTCCTGATCCGCAAACAGGGCATCTCGGGACCGTTGTGATGAGGGGGAACCGAAATGTCAGCATCGAATCATAATCCAAATGAAAAAGTTGTATACGTCGGCGACTCTCGCGTAAGAAAAGTGCAGCACAATAACATTCCGCGCGACTATACCGCATATCCGGGGAAATCGGAAGCGTTCATTCCGAACTTCCTATTGAAGGAATGGATGGTCGGGGTTGTCGTTCTGGTCGGAATTTTGGTGCTTGTCATTTCTCATCCGTCTCCGCTCGGCTATCCGGCGGATCCGACGAACACCGGCTTCATTCCGATGCCGGACTGGTACTTCTTGTTCTTGTACCAGCTGCTTAAATATCCGTATACTTCCGACCAATTCGTCGTGCTCGGCACGGTCGGCGTCCCGGGGCTTGCGTTCCTCGGTCTGATGCTCGCGCCGTTCCTGGACCGGAGCCCGGAGCGCCGCTTCTATAGACGGCCTGCGACTTCGGCGCTGATGCTGCTCTCGCTCGTTGCGATGATCTACCTGACGAAGGTTTCTTGGGATCACTACCAGCATGAGCTGCAAGTGAGCGGCATTACGCCGGAGCACATCGAACGCGAAGAGAAGATGAAGAAGGAAAGAGAAGCGGCCAAGAACGGAGAACCGCAAAAGCCAGTAGCGACTGCAATCGTTGCAGAGGATGACCCGGCGTATCAGATTTACCAGAACGCTTCCTGCGTGAGCTGCCATGCGGCGGACATGAAGGGGAACGCGACGGCCGGCTTCCCGCAGCTGATCGGCGTGGGCGACAGCTACTCCAAAGAAGAGATCATGGACATTATCAAGAACGGCAAAGGCGGCATGCCTGCGCAGTATGATTACAATATTAAACAAGGGCTGACCGATGAAGATATGGACGCCTTGGCCGGCTGGCTGGCAATGCAGAAAGCGGAGCCTGCACCGGCGGAATAACGAACACAAGAAGAAGCCTGACCGCGTTCATCCCGGTCAGGTTTTTTTAACGGTTCAGAAAGTATATCCTGCGGATATAACATCTGAAGCCTTGCGCGAGGAGAGTGCCTAGCTTGTTACGAATGATTTCGATGCTTTGGAGCCGGTCGTTTTTGCTGCAGCCGTGGATATTGTGGGCGTTATTTTGGGCCAATTTGCTGGGAACGTTATACGGCTATGAATGGTACCGCTATCAGCTGGTAATGACATGGAACGAAATCGGCAAGTGGCTCGTCCTGGTCGTTCCGGACAGTCCGACGGCCAGCTTGTTTTTTACGATTACGATCGCATTCTTGATTCGGGACCGGAAGACGGTGCAATCACCGCCGCTGCTGCGGGACGAGCCGATCGTCTCCGGGCGGGGAATCGTCGAAGCGTTATCCGTCATTACCCAGGTGAAATACGGAATATGGGCCGTTACGATTATCTTGTGGGAAGCGTCGCTTGGGGATAAGCTCGTATGGCAGGATTACATGCTGATGGCATCCCATTCGCTTATGGCCGTCGAAGCACTGCTCTATATGCGCTTCTACCGCAGGCTCACGCTCGTAACGGTAGCGATCGGCGCCGCATGGACGCTGTTAAACGACGCGATCGACTATACGTTCGGCGTCTTCCCGATGCTGAGCTCGGTGCTTCTCGAACGGATCGATCAGGTGCAGACGTTCACCGTTTCGCTAAGCGTACTCGGCATCGCTTGCGCCGCGCTCGGCGTGCTGCTTTCTAAAAAATATCGCGTCTAAAGCAGGACATCCCTCCATATCATGGTGATAAGGAGGGATGTCCCATGAGAACGGTGAATTGGAAGATGCCGTTCCTAGGCAGGCTAAGCCTCGTCGGCTTGCTTGCCGCAGCGCTGCTTTCGACGGCCGCCGGCTGCTCGAACGAAGCGGAAACGAAGCCCGATGCGAAACAAGTCGTAACCGATGCGCAATATGCGCTGCTCGATCAAATGAACAAGCATGCGGAAAATGCTTACCGAAGCGTTAAGGACGGGGACGCCCAAGCGGCGCAGACCCATATGGTGCAGCTGTCCGCCGCGGCGACGAAGCTGTCGTACGACGGACTGACGACGATCGAAGGGATCGGCGCGTTATCGGAAACCGTATCGGCGGCGCTGCAAACGTTAAATCACGTACAGCCCGATGAGCGCAAAGCACTGCTCGAGGTCATTAAAGTGCGCTTGGCCGTTGACGCATTATGCCAACCGAAGCGGCCGATGTGGCTTGATTTCGAGAAGCCGCTTGCCGAAAATGTGTCGGAGCTGGAAGCGGCTGTAATCAAGCGTGATAAGAACGGCGCAAGTGCGGCATTGAATGAGTGGAAGGCAAGGGTCGCGCTTATTCGCCCGGCGGTAACGATTACGAAGGGTCCTTCCCAAGCCGCCGTACTCGATTCGATGTCTTCGTTCTTTGAGAACGGAATCGGAACACGCAACTGGAAGGCGATCCAAGACGGCTTGCCGAACTTGAGCAAGGCGCTTGACGAGCTGTTCCGTTCCGCGGACGAACAGCGGGAAACGATCGCGCCGATCGCGCCGACAGCGGAGCCTCCGCATCCCATCCTGTGGACCTTTACGCTGGGAGCGGTCATTTTGGGAGTTCTTGCGTATGTCGCATGGAGGCGGTATCAAGCGGAAGCGGCCTATGTCAGAGTAAAGAGCGAAAAAGATATCGACGGCATTTTGTAATAAACCATTTTAATTCGCGTGCTCGGCTTCGGGTTCTTTGAACCCTTCCCCGAGAACGTCCTGCACTTCGCTGACGATTATAAACGCTTTCGGATCCACCCGCCGAATCAGTCTTTCGACTCGGCGGGTTTCCTGTTTGTAAACGACGCAGTACAGCATTTCCTTCGCTTGGCCGGTGAACGCTCCTTTAGCCGGTATAATCGTAACGCCCCGCTCCAATTCCTTCATAATAATATCGGCGATCGTCTGCGGATGCTCCGAAATGACCGTGAACGCTCTTGCGGCGTATTCCCCTTGTTGAATCAGATCGATGATTTTCGCGGAAATGAACACGGCAACGAGCGTGTACAGAACGCGTTCCATAGATATGTAAATAAGAGATAGTCCGATGACAACCGCGTCAAAGCACAGAAAAAATTGTCCCATGCTCCAGCCGCGCTTCTTGCTGGCGATTCTGGCCAAAATATCGACGCCGCCCGTCGTGCCCCCGAAGCGGAACACGATGCCGAGCCCGGTGCCGAGCGTAACTCCCGCATACAAAGTCGCAAGGAATAGATCATGTTCGGCGGAGAAAGGACGAATCCATCCGGCATCGATGGAGCGCTCGATCAAATATAAGAAGAAGGAAAGCGATAACGTGCCGAAAATCGTTAAAAACATGCCTCGCTTGCCGAGCAGCTTCCAGCCTACGATAAAAAGCGGAATATTAAGCACAAGCGTCGTAATGGACAAAGGAAAACGGTAAGCGTAGTTCAGTAAGATGCCGACCCCCGTCACGCCGCCTTCCATCAGCTCGTTGGGAATCAAAAAATATTGAAGGCCGAACGCGTAAACGGCCGTTCCGATCATAATCGGAAGCAGCTGGTGCCAAATGAGGGATATCCAATGCTTCATAAAGCTCTCCTTCTCTGTATATCTGCGGTATTCCTATTGTATCACGGACAAGTCGGGTCCCACAAAGAGCCGGGCGGCGAATCGTCGCTCCGTTCTTGTACTCCCGAAAGCTTTACGCTAACATAGGAGTAACATGAGGACTTCGAAGGCGAGGAATATGCGCATGTCCGACAAGACGCTAAAGATGATGCAGGAAGAAGTGGACCGTTACATCTCTCAATTTAAGGAGGGTTACTTCTCGCCGCTTGCCTTGCTTGCAAGAATTACGGAAGAAGTGGGTGAGCTTGCGAGAGAGGTGAATCACACGTACGGCGAGAAGCCGAAAAAGAAGGACGAGCCCGAAAACTCCATCGAGTATGAATTGGGCGACATTCTGTTTATTGTAATTTGCTTTGCGAATTCGCTCGGCATTGATTTGCAGCAGGCGCACGATGCGGTGATGCACAAATTCAATACGCGCGATAAAGATAGATGGACTAAATTGAACACCGAAGCTGAAAAGCCCGAATAAAATGTACCATCATCCTTGGAAAGCGGCGAAGGAGGATGGAGGCAATGGGCGGAGAGCGCGAACTGCAGAAAGCGTACGAACACATTCTCATGCAGCATTTCGAGGGCGCGGTGGAATGGTTTTTAAAAGCGATCGAACAAGATCCGGACAATCCGGATTATCATTACAAGCTGTCGATTACTTACGCCCGCAGCAATAAAATCAGCGAGGCGCTGAAGCACGCCCGGACGGCCAAACGGCTCTCTCCCGGTCAGTCCGAATATGACGTTCATCTGCGCATGCTTGAGGCGAAGGAGCTGGTGCTCCAAGCCGAGCGCCATTTGAACAGAGGGAAGGACGGCTGTTTGCTGGCGGCCGCGCTGCTGCGTCAGGCGCTGACGCTCAATCCGGTGGACGAGAACGCTTATATGCTGATGGCGGGCGCATTCGCCGGCGTCGAGGATTACCGCGAGGCGATTCAGACGCTGCAGGAGCTGCTGAGGCTCGATCCGGAGCATAAGGCGGCGAAAGAGCTGCTTGACCAATACAAAATTAAATTAGCCGCTTACTTGGAGGAATATGGATGAACGAACGAAACATTCGAGTCGCCGTCGCCGGCGCCGGAGGGCGCATGGGGCGGGAAGTCGTAAAAATGGTGCTGGCCGATCCGAAGCTTACGTTAGCGGCTGCCGTTTCGCCGTCGGCGGAAGGCAAGGACGCAGGCGAGCTCGCGGGAGCCGCGAGCTGCGGAGTCGCCGTTCAAGCGGATTTGGATGAAGCGCTGCTGCGCGCTTCCGCCGATGTGCTCGTCGATTTTACGGCACCGCAGCTTGCGGTCCGCCACACGAAGCTGGCCATCAAGCACGGAGTGCGTCCGATAATGGGAACGACCGGCTTTACTCCGGACGATATCCGGGAATTGGACGAGCTGTGCAGGCAAGCGGGCATCGGCGGCTTGATCGCTCCGAATTTCTCGATCGGCGCGATCCTTATGATGAAATTTGCGAAGGAAGCCGCAAAATATATGCCTCACGTCGAAATTATAGAGTATCATGGAGACCAAAAGCTCGACGCTCCTTCAGGCACGTCGATCAAGACGGCCGAACTCATTTCCGAAGCCCGCCAAGAGCTGAAGCAAGGCAATCCGAACGAGCACGAAACGATCGAAGGCGCCCGGGGAGGATATTACAACGGGTTTCGGATTCACAGCGTTCGCTTGCCCGGCGTCTTTGCGCAGCAGGAAGTTATTTTCGGGGCATTCGGGCAAACGCTCAAAATCAGGCACGACTCGTACGACCGCGCCGGCTACATGCCCGGCGTAAATACGGCAATACATAAAGTGATGAATTATACGGGGCTGGTATACGGATTCGAACATCTGATGGAATAGCTGGAGGCGAAAACCATGAATATCGCACTAATCGCACACGACCGCAAGAAGGATGAGATGGTCGATTTCTCCATTGCCTATGAACACGTATTAAAACACCATATCTTGTTTGCGACGGGGACGACCGGCAAACGCATTATGGAAAACACGCAGCTGAAGGTTCACCGATTTTTGTCGGGGCCGCTCGGCGGAGATCAGCAAATCGGGGCGATGGTCGCCCAGAACGAGATGGATCTCATTTTGTTTTTCCGCGATCCGCTGATGGCTCAGCCGCACGAACCGGACATTAACGCATTATTGAGACTTAGCGACGTGCACGGAATACCGCTCGCAACGAATTTGGGAACGGCGGAAATATTGATTAAAGCGCTGGAGCGCGGAGATTTTCAGTGGAGAACGGTCGTCAAGACGATCACGCCGGAGGACCGGGCATGATCGGCGGCGGGCAATCATCGAACGGACTGGACATCCTTGCGTTCGGCGCCCATCCGGACGATGTGGAAATCGGGATGGCCGGAACGATCGCCAAGCACACGGCGGCGGGGTACCGGGTCGGCATCTGCGATCTGACGCAAGCCGAGATGTCGTCCAACGGAGATGTCATAACTCGTAAAAAAGAAGCCGAGAACGCAGCCGCCGTTCTCGGCCTTTCGTACCGGTCCTGTTTGGAGCTGCCTGACCGGGGGCTTCGGATGACGGACGAATACCTGGAGAAAATCGTACGCGAAATTCGCGCCTGCAGGCCGAGACTCGTCTTTATTCCGTACTGGCAGGACCGCCATCCGGACCATGTCGCGTGCAGCGCCATCATGCAGGAAGCGATTTTTAACGCCAAGCTGAGAAAGTACGCATCGGACGCTTCGGCGTGGACGGTGGAACGGACTTATTTTTACTTCATTAATGATGTCGTCGATTCGGAGCTTGCGGTTGACGTGTCGGACGTTTATGAATTAAAGAGACGCGCACTGATGAGCTACCGCAGCCAATTCGAAATCGGAGAAGGCGCGGTGGCGACACCGCTGAATCAGGGGTATGTGGAGCGGGTGGAGCAGCGGGACGGCCTGCTGGGCGGGAAGCTCGGCGTCCGGTTCGCAGAAGGCTTCGTAACGAAAATACCGTATGCCGTGAAGCTGTTTTAAGAAATGGAAATCCTCAAAAAGACATACATTGTATCAGAGCGTCTACGCCTATTGGAGGTGTTTTATGAGAGAAAGATTGAACATCGGCATTACATGTTATCCGTCGCTCGGAGGTTCCGGCGTCGTGGCTACGGAGCTGGGAAAGCTTCTGGCCGAGCAAGGACATAATGTCCATTTCATTACGCATAGCATGCCGTTTCGGTTGGGCGGCTTTCATAAAAACATTTTTTATCACGAGGTTGAAATTACCGATTATCACGTCTTTAAATACCCGCCGTACGATTTGTCGCTTGCCGCAAAGATGGCGCAGGTGGCGAAACATCAGAAGCTGGACGTACTCCACGTGCATTATGCGATTCCGCATGCGGTTTGCGCTTATATCGCCAAAGGAATGGTGGACAGCGACTTGAAGGTGATCACCACGCTTCACGGCACCGATATTACGATACTGGCCCAAAACGAAAGCATGAGCGACCTCATTCGGCTCGGGATCAACAGCAGCGATGCCGTCACGGCCGTTTCGCTCGATCTGATCCGGGAAACCCGGGAACGTCTCAATATTACGCGCCATATCGATCTTACCTATAACTTCATCGATAAAAGAATTTACTACCCGCGGGATTGCTCCAAATACCGGTGCGATTTTGCCTCGCGCGGCGAGAAAATTATTATGCACGTCTCCAACTTTAGGCCGGTGAAGCGGGTTTTGGACGTGGTGGAAGTGTTTCGGACCGTCAACGAACAGGTTCCTTCGAAGCTTGTGTTCGTCGGGGAAGGACCGGAAATGGCGCGGACGATTTCAAGAGTGGAAGAGCTCGGCCTTCGGGATCGGGTATTGTTCCTCGGCCGTCAGGATGAAGTGGCCGAGCTGCTGTCGGTAGCGGATATTATGCTGCTGCCTTCCGAGAAGGAAAGCTTCGGACTGGTCGCGCTCGAAGCGATGGCTTGCGGCGTTCCGACGATCGGTTCGGATGCCGGGGGCATTCCCGAGGTGGTGACGCACGGGGAGACGGGATATTTATCAGGAGTCGGCGATACGGCGGACATGGCCGAGAATGCGATCCGCCTGCTGAAGGACGAGGCGCTGTACGCACGGATGTCCGCGGCATGCGTTCGCCGGGCGCAAACGGAGTTTTGCAACGACTTGATTCGAGGCCAATACGAGGATATTTATTATCGAGTGCTCAATGAATGCAAGGAACGGGTGTTGACGAACGAATGAACGGACGCTTTATGCAGCTTTCGGATTCGGAGATCGGCAAAGCGGGGACGAACGTATTGCGAAGGTTGACGGAAGCGGGCTACCCGGCCTATTTCGTCGGCGGCTGCGTGCGCGACACCCTGCTTGGCCGCGCGCTGAAGGACATCGACATCGCAACGGCGGCGAGGCCGGATGAGGTCATGCGCCTGTATCCGGATGCGATCCCGACCGGGCTGCAGCATGGGACGGTAACCGTGGTCGCGGGCGGCTTTTCGTTCGAGGTGACGACGTTCCGCACCGAGTCCGAATATGGTGACGGCAGAAGACCCGACTCGGTATCGTTCATCGATTCGATCGAGGGCGATTTGGAGCGGCGCGATTTTACGATGAACGCGATGGCGCTCGATGCGGACGGACGGCTGGTCGACCCGTATGGTGGGCAAGACGATCTGGCGAAAGGCATCCTGCGGTGTGTCGGGGAGCCAAGCCTCCGCTTTGCCGAGGATTCGCTGCGGATGCTGCGCTGCGTGCGGTTTGCGGCGGAGTACGAGCTTATTGTGGATGAAGCGACGTGGCGGGCGGTCGCGGCCGGAGCTCCGTCGCTTTCGCGGATCGCGATGGAGCGGGTCCGCTCCGAGCTGGAGCGGATGGTTTCCGGAGCTGCGCCGTTTCGCGCCTTGCGGCTGCTTGCCGAAAGCGGCCTGCTCAGCTGGACGAAGACGAAGCTCCGCCTGCCGCCGAAATTAGGCGTATCGGGAACGGATCCGGATCCGCTGGCCGAGTTGGACCGGCTTCCCGAGCCGCCGCTGCGGTGGGCGCTTTGGTTCGACCGGATGAAGGTCGGGGCGGCCGATACAAGAGGCGTCATCGACGCGCTTCGGGGCTCCAAGTCGTTCGGCGAGCGGATCGAGCGCGCCGTCGGCTTGTTTCGCACGCTGGCTTCGACGCCGCAGGAGCATGCCGAGTCCGCATGGAAGTCGGCCGTCCTTACTTACGGGAAAGAAACCGCGACGGATTGGCTTCCTGCCGCGGAGCAGCTCCGGAAGTACGAGGAGTACCGATGGGCGGCAGCATATGCCGAGCATGGAGAGAAGTGGCTGGGCGAAATGGCTGCAACCGGCCTGCATGAGCTTTCCATTAACGGCGAAATGCTGATGGCGGCGCTCCATCGAAGGGGCGGACCTTGGCTAAGCCATCTTCTGAAGCGATTGTTGTTTGAAGCGGCGATGAATCGGGTGCCGAACGAAACGCAAGCGCTGCTAAAGAGAGCGGCCGAAATGACCGCCGAGGAAGGGGAACGAAGAGAGCGTTGAAGGATCGAATGCTAGAGCTGTTTGCCGCCGCCGAAGGCGGCTTTGTTTCGGGGGAGGCGCTGTCCAAGCAGCTGGGAATTAGCCGGACCGCCGTTTGGAAGCGAATACGCCGTCTCGAGGAAGAGGGCTACCGGTTCGAGTCGATCCCGCGTGTCGGATACCGGCTGACGGCGGAGCCGAACAAGCTGAAGTATGCAAAGCTGCTGGACATGCTCCGAACGAAGGTGTTCGGCGCTTCCGTAACCGTAATGGATGTGGCGGAATCGACGCAGAACGTCGCACACGAGGCTTACCTGAACGGGGCGAGAGAAGGCGCCGTGTTCATAGCGGAGCAGCAGACCGCCGGGCGCGGCCGGTTGGGCAGGTCTTGGCATTCTCCCGCCGGGAAAGGGATATGGATGAGCTTTATTATGCAGCCCGAAGTGCCGCTGGCGCAGGCGCCCCACATGACGCTGCTCATTTCGGTGGCGCTGTGCCGGGCCATTCGCCGGACTGCCGAGGTTGATGCGGCGATCAAATGGCCGAACGATATATTGATTGAAGGCCGGAAAGCGTGCGGCATACTGGTCGAGTCGATTGCGGAAGCGGACATCGTGAAGGCGATGATTGCCGGGGTCGGCATCAGCGTCAACATGGACCCGGGCGATTACCCCGAAGAGCTTCTTGCAAAAACGACCTCACTAAAGATCGAACGGGGAGGAGCCGAGCTGGAGCGAGAGCGGCTGATCGCCGCGTTTTTCGAGCAGCTGGAGGCGCTCTACGGCATTTATAAAACCGAAGGCTTCGCGCCGATCCGCTCGTTATGGGAAGCGCTGACGTGCACGCTGCATACGTCCGTCTCCGTCCAAACGCCGAAGGGAACCGTCCGGGGGATCGCGGAAGCCATTACGGAGGACGGGGCGCTGCTGGTAAAGGACGAGAACGGCGTAATCCATACGCTGTACTCCGGTGATCTTGCTTCCGCAGCCCGTTCATAAGAGAGACACGCTTCCCTTTTTACAAATTTACATTCCGTGGTATACTACGTGGTGAAAAGAGATTTATGCCGGACGGTATTCGGTCAATCCGAAACCGTACCATTCGCTCTCTTATCATTTATTTTTACCGTGATGCATTCTGCTCTGAGCCGAAACGGACCGAGACAGAAAGACCAGTACAACGGTTTTTGTCGTACGGATATCTTTTTGTGCGGGACCCTTTTGGTTTCAAAGCCAAAAAGGTTTTTTATTTTGTCCGGATATTTGCCGGCCATACGAAACCTTTCGGCGAGAAAATCGAAGGAGGAACACCCACAATGACACAACAAACCAGAAAGCCGATGACGACGGCCAAGCTAAGGGCCATGAAGCAAAAAGGCGAACCGATCGCCATGATTACGGCCTACGATTACCCTTCCGCGGCTCTGGCGGAGGCGGCGGGCGCCGACATGATTCTCGTCGGGGATTCGCTCGGGAATGTCGTGCAAGGTCGCGAAACGACGCTGTCCGTGACCATGGATCATATGGTGTATCATACGGAGCTCGTTTCCCGAGCCGTTCACATTCCGTTTGTCGTTGCCGACCTGCCGTTTCTTTCGTATCACGGCAGCGTCGACGAGACGCTGCGCAACGTGAAGCGCATTATGCAGGAGGGCGGAGCGAAGGCGGTCAAGATGGAGGGCGGGAAAGAAATTTTACCGGCGGTTCGCGCGGCGGTAAGCGCCGGCGTGCCGGTAGTGGCCCATTTGGGACTAACTCCGCAATCCGTGCACGCGATCGGAGGCTACAAGGTTCAAGGCAAAGCGAACGAAGAAGCTTTAAGACTATTAGAGGACGCCAAGGCGCTTGAGGAGGCGGGCGCGTTCTGTCTGGTGCTCGAGCTCGTAACCGACGAGCTGTCCGCAATGGTAACCGAGCAGCTGTCGATCCCGACGATCGGCATCGGATCAGGCGCCCGCTGCGACGGTCAAGTGCTGGTGTTCCATGATATATTGCAATATACCGATGATCCGATACCCAAAAAGTTCGTCAAATCGTATGCGAATATCGGCGAACAAATCAAGCAGGCGATTCACTCCTATGTAACGGACGTCAAATCGAGAAGCTTTCCGGCGCCGGAAAATACGTTTCATATGGATGAAGAGACGGCCGGGCAATTGTACGGCGCTTCGAAGCAAGCCGGCAGGGGGAACGAGAAATGAGAGCGGTTCGAACGATCAGGGAGTATCGGGAGCTGTTAAGCGCCTGGAGAGCGGAGGGGCTCACCGTCGGCTACGTTCCTACCATGGGCTATTTGCATGAAGGCCACTTGTCTCTCGTCGGCAAAGCGAAAGAAGAGAACGACCGGACCGTCATGAGCATATTCGTCAATCCGCTGCAGTTCGGGCCGAACGAGGACTTCGAAAAATATCCGCGCGATGAGGAGCGCGATCTTTCCCTCGCCGAAGGAGCGGGCGTCGATGCGGTGTTTCTCCCTTCCGTCGAAGAAATGTATCCGGTGAAGCCGGTTACGACGGTGCAGGTCGGCGGCGTGACCGAAAGATTGTGCGGTGCGTCGCGTCCCGGCCATTTTGCCGGAGTGGCGACCGTCGTATCGAAGCTGTTTCATATCGTATCGCCTGAGCGCGCCTATTTCGGCATGAAGGATGCGCAGCAGGTCGCCGTGATCGAGGCGATGGTCCGTGATTTGAATTTTCCGGTTACGATCGTTCCGTGCCCGACGCTGCGGGAGGCGGACGGACTTGCGATGAGCTCGCGCAACGTATATTTGACGCCCGAGCAGCGCGCTCAGGCGCCGATTCTTTATCAAGCGTTGTCCGGTATCGACCGGTGGCTCGAGGAGCAGCCCGGAATGACGGGGGAGGAGCTTGAGCGGAAGCTGAAGGAAACGATCGTCAGCGCTCCCGAGGCCGTCATCGACTATGTTCAAGTGCTCTCCTATCCCGATTTGTCGCCGACGGAAGGGCCGCTCGCGGATTGCGGCTCCTTTATTGCCGCGGTTGCTGTTAAATTCGGAAAAACAAGACTGATCGACAATCGGTTGTTTCACGCATAATACTTATAACCCATGGGGGTGACAACAATGTTCCGAACGATGATGAAATCGAAAATACACCGCGCGACAGTAACCGAAGCGAATCTTAACTACGTCGGCAGCATTACGATCGACGAGGATTTGATGGATGCGGCCGACATATGGGCGAACGAGAAAGTTCAAATCGTAAACAACAACAACGGCGCGAGACTGGAGACGTATGTCATTCCCGGTCCGCGCGGATCGGGCACCATCTGTCTTAACGGCGCCGCGGCAAGGCTCGTTCAGCCCGGCGACGTGGTCATCATTATTTCTTATGCGGCGATGACGGAAGAAGAAGCGCGCCATTATAAACCGAAAGTGGCGATTTTAGGCCAGGATAACATCATTGTCCAAACCGCAAACATCGAAATCCACGGCACGACCGTGTAATACGGGAAATCCCTTTCTTACGCCATTGACATAAGGATTTGGCAGAATGAAATGCCTCCCCGGCGCAAAAAATGTTGTTAACTCGCGTCGTCATAAAGATAAAAAGGTGGGAGGCAACCATGTTCAAACAGTTGTTTCAATCGATGAACGAAGCGCTTGATTTAATCGTCGAGGCGTATCCGGCCTCTGAAGGAAGCGAGCGGAATGCGCTTTTCGAGCAACTGGAAATGTTGCGCACCATGAGCGACGGCATCATCGAGGAATGGTTGTTGTTTGAAGAAAAGATGGCACAAGCGAATCTTTCCCCGGGATTTGCCGGGCAGACCCCGGCCGTCCCTTCCGCTTTTGCCGATCTTGATCTTGCTGCCGTTGCAAGCGAAGCAAACGCAAGCGGGATGCAGCATCATCATCTGAAACAATCCGAATCGTTCCGGCGCGGCGAAGGATATTTCAAGCTGCTTATGTTTCATGAAGCGATCCGGGAATTTCAGAAGGTGATCGATCTGCATCCCGAATTTTTACTGCCTCGCCTGTACATGGCGCTGGGGCTGCTGCAAACCGAACGGATCGCCGAGGCGTACGGACACTTGCAGGTTCTTGTTTCGCTTGCGGACGACGAAAAGCTGATGGCCGTCGCGTATAATGCCATGGGCTGCGTGCAGGCGCTTTCCGGCAACGTGGAAAAGGCGTGCGAGTTATTTAAGAAGTCGCATAAGATGGATCCGCAGCTGCAGGATCCCGTATATAACTTAAAAGCATGCTTAACGGACGGCGGCGTCCTTCAACTGGGAGTGGCGATCGGATAATATTCTTGGTATCCTTATGTTCATAAGGTCAGATTGTCAAAGGAAACGAAGCGAAATGAAATATGCGGTTTTGGATTTCGAAACGACTGGGGATCAACCTGGAAAGAGCGATATTATCCAGGTTGGTCTCGTTATTGTAAATGAACAAACCATAGAACATACGTACAGCTCCTTCGTGAAGCCGTCCGCTCCGATCCCTCCGTTCATCCGGTCGCTTACAGGCATTACGGACGAGATGGTTCAGGACGCTCCCCTGATGGAGGATGTCGTCAACGAGATCATTCCCCTGCTGTCCGATTGCACGCTCGTCGGGCACAATGTCGGCTTCGATCTCGCTTTTTTGCAGCACGCTCTTACGGATGCGGGCTATTCCCCGTTCACCGGAAGAACGCTGGATACGCTGGATTGGCTGAGGGTGCTTTTTCCGACGCTTACGAGCTATCAGCTGTCTTACGTCTCCGCCTCGCTCGGGGTGAAGCACGAACGGCCGCATCAAGCCGACAGCGATGCCGAGGCGACCGCGCTTCTTTGGATCAAATGCTTGGAAAAGCTGGACCTGCTTCCCTCCATCACATTAGAACGCCTGTCCTTTTTATTTTCGCACCCCGATTTTGCTTCTTACGACCTCACTTGGTTTCTTAATGAAATCATCGAAAAGCGGAGTACGGAAGACGCCGATTCGCAGCGCGGGGGCCGGGTGTACCGCCAATTCGCGCTTGGCGTGGACGACTGGCTCTCAGGGGAACAAGAGGAAGAGAGGGAAGCCGTCTCGATTCCTTTTCAACAATTTTATGCAGACATAAAGCAGCGTATACGCTCATCCATTGCAGAGTACGAGGAGAGGCCGTCGCAGGAAAAAATGATGGAGGCGGTTGCGGAGGCGCTGGAGGCAGAGCGGCATCTTGTCATTGAAGCAGGAACGGGAACCGGCAAATCGCTCGGCTATTTGCTGCCTTCGATCCATTATGCGCTTTCTTCAAAGGAAAAAGTTGTCATCAGCACTCATACGATCAATTTGCAGGAGCAGCTGCGCACGAAAGAGCTTCCGATGATGCACGAATTGTCGCCCGTACCGTTCAGCTCCGCCGTCCTGAAGGGCCGAAGCCATTATTTATGCTTGCGGAAATTCGAGCACAAGGTGAACGCGCAAGATTTCCAGAACGATCGGGACGACCGGATTACGGCGGCGCAGATGGTCGTTTGGCTCGGCGAAACGGCTGTCGGCGACGAAGAAGAGCTGAATCTTGCGGGAAACAAGGGCTCCGAATTTTGGTCGCACGTGGCCAGCGATGCGGATTCGTGTTTGAACCGGGCTTGTCCGTGGTTCAAAACGTGCTTTTATCACCGGGCGCGTTCCGAGGCGAACGAAGCGGATATTATTATTACGAACCATTCCCTGCTGCTTACAGACGCCAAGGCCGAGCATCGGATTTTGCCCGCTTACGGCCGGCTGATCGTCGACGAGGCCCACCATTTCGAGGAAGTGGCGAGCCAGCATCTCGGCTTCGAGCTGTCGTATTTTTCCATGGTCAGCGGCTTGGTCACGCTTCTGAAGGACAGCCGTTCCGGCCAGCTGCCGCTGCTGCAGACGCTGCTCGGCCAAAGCGGCGAAGCTTCGCTTCGGGAGTGGGGCGAGAAGCTGCAGCAGCTTCCGCACCAAATCGTCAAAGTTAAAGACACTTGGGATGAATTGTACGAGGGGCTTTTCGACCGGTTTATTGCGAGAACCGCTCAATCGGCCGACGGAGGACCGGTTACCGTCCGCCTTCGTACGGACGCCCTTCCGCCGGATTGGAAGACGTTCGCGGGAATGGAAGACAATATTTATATCACCTTGACCGAAATACTAAAAACGCTGGACAAAGCGCTGGCGGAAACGAAGGAATCCGACGATTTCGGCTTGGAAAGCTTAGTTACCGACATATCCGGAACGGTGAAAAACTTGTACCGAAGCCGCGACGCTCTGAGGCTGTTCATGAAGGCCGACGATAAGAACATGGTATATTGGATGGAGGCAAGCGGGCAGTTTAAATCCAAGTCGTTAAGGCTGTACGCCGCGCCGATCGACGTCAGCCATTTGATCCGGGAATATTTCTGGGATCGAAAGGACAGCATCGTGATGACTTCGGCGACGCTGACCGTTGAGAAATCGTTCCAATATGTGAAGGACCAGCTTGGGCTTGCCGCGGAAGGCGAAGAACAAGGCCGCGTGGCGACCGTTCAGCTCCCGTCTCCGTTTAAATACAGGGATCAGGCGCTCGTTTTGATCCCGCGCGATTTTCCGGGGCTCAAAGGCGCGAATATGGATCCGCTGTTTTTGGAGCGGCTGGTGCAATCGCTCAGTGAAGCTGCCGTCGTTACGAACGGAAGAATGCTCGTTCTGTTCACCTCGAACAAGATGCTCAAGCAGACGCATGCGCCGCTGAAGGAAGCGCTCCAGCCGCACGGTATCCATGTATTGGGTCAAGGAGTCGACAGCGGCAACCGAAGCAAGCTGACGCGCCTATTTATGCAAAGCCCTGCAGCGGTTCTGCTGGGCACGAGCTCGTTCTGGGAAGGGGTTGACATTCCCGGCGAGGCGCTGACGGCGCTCGCGATCGTCCGGCTCCCGTTCCAGCCGCCGAATCATCCGATGGTGGAGGCGAAGAGCGAATTCATCAAAGCCCGGAATCAAAACCCGTTCTCAAAGCTTTCCGTTCCCCAAGCGGTCATTCGGTTTAAGCAAGGCTTCGGCCGCCTGGTGAGAACGGCCCGCGACCGGGGTATAGTCATCATTTACGATACCCGCGTCATTGAAACCTCCTACGGGAAGCACTTCTTGTACTCGCTCCCCGGGCCGAAAATCGAGCATTTGCCGACGGACCGGCTGCCGGATCGTATGCGGGAATGGCTGGAGATGCCGGAATCGGCTGGGAAGGAGAATGAGGCAACATGAAGCATCCGAAAATTTCCGAAGCGGTCGTGCGGCGGCTTCCGATGTATTTGAGCCATCTCAACGATTTGCTGAAGAGCGAGGTTCAAACCGTTTCGTCTCAGGACCTCGGGCGCAAGCTCGATTTGAATCCTGCGCAAATCCGCAAGGATCTTGCGTATTTCGGCGAGTTCGGCAAAAAAGGCATCGGCTATGACGTCGCCTACCTGGTGGAAAAAATCAGGCATATTTTAAAGCTGGACCAAGAAATCCGCGTCGCGCTCGTCGGCGCGGGAAACCTTGGACAAGCGCTGTGCAACTATAACGCTTATTTAAAGGATAATATGCGGATCGCCGCGGTGTTCGACGCAAGTCCGTCCCGCGTGGGGGAAAAGCTCAATCAATTGACGATCAAGCCGATGACCGAACTGACCGAGACGGTGCAGCAATTGGGCATTCGAATCGGAATTATTACGGTGCCCGCAACGGAGGCTCAAAATGTAGCCAATCAATTTGTCGAGGCCGGGGTGGAGGGCATCCTTAATTTTGCGCCGGCCATCATCAAGGTTCCTTCAAATATTCGCGTGCATTACGCTGACTTTACGGTGGAACTGCAAAGCTTAGCCTATTATCTGAACAAAGACGAAGAGGTGGAGGAATAATGGGTACCGCGAACAATCGAATCATTATCCGGAACGGTTTGTTTTTGACTATGGATAACGGCGTATCGGTCACCGAAGGCTCCTTGGCGATGAAGGACGGGAAAATCGAGTACATAAGCCAACAACCGGTCGATCCGCAGCCCGGCGACGAAACGGTCGACGGCCGCGGCAAGCTGTTCATGCCGGGATTGGTCAATACGCACGGGCATACGGGCATGTCGCTGCTGCGCGGCCTGAAGGACGATGTGAATTTGCAGGTTTGGCTTCAACAATATATGTGGCCGATGGAGGCTAAATTTACCGCGGCCGATGTCAGAACCGGAACGTTGCTCGCTATTATGGAGATGCTTAAGAGCGGAACAACGACGTTTCTGGATATGTACGATCATATGGACGAGGTCGCTTTAGCCGTGGAGGAAACCGGCATTCGCGCCGTATTGACCCGCGGGGTAATCGGGCTGTGCTCGGAAGCGGAGCAAAAAGCGAAACTGGAGGAAGCTACCCGCTTTACGCGCGATTGGAACGGCAAAGCGAACGGACGCATTACGACCGCTATGGCGCCTCACGCGCCGTACACTTGTCCGCCCGCTTTCATCGAAAAGTTCGTTGAAGCGGCGCATGAGCTGAACGTTCCGCTGCATACGCATATGTCGGAGACGGCTCGCGAGGTTGAAGAGAACGTCCGGGATTACGGCGTTCGCCCCGTCGAGCATTTGCGGCGGCTCGGTCTGTTTTCCCGCCCGTCGCTCGTGGCCCATGCCGTGCATCTGACCGATGAGGAAATCGACATCCTCGCCGCGCACGGAGTCGGCGTTTCCCATAATCCGGGAAGCAACCTGAAGCTGGCAAGCGGAGTTGCGCGGGTGCCCGAGCTGCTTCGCGCCGGCGTTCGGGTATCGCTTGGAACCGATTCGGCGGCGAGCAACAACAATTTGGATATGATGGAAGAGATCCGGCTGGCCGCGTTGATCCACAAAGGCGTCAGCGGCGATCCGACGGCCGTCTCGGCCGAGCAGGCGCTTCGCATGGGCACCGTCGAAGGAGCGCGATCCTTGTGGCTGCCGGACGTCGGAACGCTGGCTCCCGGGATGAAAGCGGACGTCATCGCGCTCGATATTACGGCGGCCCATTACCAGCCTGCGGCGAACTATGCGTCGCATGTCGTATATAGCGGCTCCGGGCATGACGTAACGGACGTTTGGGTGGACGGGCGCCGCGTTGTCGATGGTCGAAGCTGCGTTACGATCGACGAAGAGCGCGTCGTCTATGAAGCGAATGCCGCTCTGCAGCGGTTGAAAGGATAGGAAGCGATGGCGGAGAGAGTCATTAGCGGAAGAAATAAGCGGCCGCTGTGGCTGCATCGAACGCTGGCCATATTGCTGCTCATAATCGTTCTGTCGATCGTGTTCGGGAATCGTCTCTTTAACACGATCCAAAGACCGTTGTGGGACAAGATTGCGTCGGCTGAAGCCGCTGCGGTCGAAAAGCTGAACATTAAGGACGTAACGGAGGCCGACCGCTTTATCGGCGATAAGGCGTATACAGTTCTTTTCGCGACGAATCCGGCCGGCGAGAAGGTGGTCGTATGGGTTTGGGACGACGGGCTTCACGTAGAGAAGGCGTCCGCCGGACTAACGAAAGAGGAAGTCAAGCAGCTGGCGCTAGCCGATGCTCCGGGAAAACACATACTTCGGATCATTCCGGGCAAGCTTAGGGACGAGTACGTTTGGGAAGTATTTTATACAAAGCTGGAAGACGGCTCTACGCGGCATTATTATGATTATTACCGCTTTTCGGACGGCCAAAAGCTCGATACGTACCGGCTCGCCAAGTTTTCTTAAAAGGAGTTGCTTTGCTGAGGTGAAATGGTCGTGGAAAACGAAAATATCGTTTTGGTGTACGGTCGTCATCGGTGTGCTGTTACTTGTATCGCTTGTTTTCGGAAATAAAGGGTAATCGTAGTTTAAGGCCGTTCCAAGCCTTCCACACATTGCATACCCCCAGGGTCTATCTTATGTGATATACTTCGGTATATACGAATGCGAAATATTGATAGATTAGAAAGGGGGACGTTGCTTGTGAAACTTCGTCTCTTACCTATTATGATAACTGTTGTCGTATCTTCCGTTTTGATGTTCGGCGGCTGGTTCGTGTATCAAACGATGGCGCTTCAGGACCCGTTGACCCACGATGTCGGCGCGGTTGAAGGCGTCAAGCACGTGCAAATCGATATGGACCGAAGCAGCGCGGTCGTTAAAATAGAGCTGGAGAACGGCGTATCTTTGGACAAAACGTACGCAGCGGTGGAAGAAGCGGCTCATAACGTTCTCGGCGACAAGCCCGTTACGATCGAAGTTGCGAACGGCGGCTCCGAAGCGCTTGATTCGATCTGGGAGCAAGCGATGTTCGACGTCGCTACGGCGATGGAAACGAAGCAATATACCCTTATTCCGAAACGTCTGAATGAGCTCGTTCAAGCCAATGACGGCTTGCATGCTTCGACTAAGATGGACGATAAATATGTTTATGTGACGCTGACCCAAGGCGCGGATACGAAATATGTCGTACTTCCACGTATTCCTGTGACGTTGGGGGTGTTTCCGAATGAATAAAAAATACGGCAAAGAAATTATTATCGGAATCGTTCCCGTCGTTCTCGCTTTCCTGTTTTTCATCGGCGTCAATCCGCTTCCGCTGTTGTTCGTCGGAGTCATTGCGGCCTCGCTTTTCATCATGACCCGTATGCGGGCCGGAGCGGGAATGGGCGTCGGCGGCGAAACCCGCAAGGCGAAAACCAAGATGCCGTCATACATGACGTTCGACGATATCGGCGGTCAGGATCGGGCGAAGAAAGAGCTGATCGAGGCGCTCGACTTTCTGATTAAACCGGAGCAAATTCAGAAGTTCGGCATTCGCCCGCTTAAAGGAATTTTGCTGACGGGGCCTCCGGGAACCGGCAAGACGTTGATGGCGAAGGCGGCGGCTCACCATACGAATGCGGTGTTCGTCAGCGCCTCCGGCTCGGAGTTCGTCGAGATGTACGTCGGGGTCGGCGCTTCACGCATTCGCGATCTGTTCAAGGAAGCGCGCACGAAGGCGCAGAAGGAAAATAAGGATAATGCAATCATATTCATCGATGAAATCGACGTCGTCGGCGGCAAACGCGACGGCGGGCAGCAGCGGGAGTACGATCAGACGCTCAACCAGCTGCTGACGGAAATGGACGGCGTTCATACGTCCGAGACGCCGCGGATCCTGCTCGTTGCGGCGACGAACCGCAAGGATATGCTCGATTCCGCCTTGCTTCGTCCGGGCCGCTTCGACCGTCATATACAAGTCGATTTGCCGGATTTGAAGGGGCGCAAGCACATTCTCGAGCTTCATGCGCGTAACAAGCCGCTTGCGGAGGACGTGTCGCTGGATGCGATCGCCTCGCAAACGTTCGGATTTTCCGGCGCGCAGCTCGAAAGCGTCATGAACGAAGCGGCAATCTACGCGATGCGAGACGATGCGGATCTGATCGGTCAGAAGCATCTGCTTTCCGCGATCGATAAAGTGATGATGGGCGAAAAAACGGACCGGGAGGCTGCGAACGAAGAACGCGAAAGAGTAGCGCTTCATGAGCTGGGGCATGCTATTGTTGCCGAACGGGTGCGTCCCGGCACCGTTTCGCAGGTCGCTCTGTCGCCTCGCGGTGGGGCGCTCGGCTACGTCCGCCACAATCCTCAGGGCGATCAATATTTGTACACCAAGCAGTATTTGGAAGAGCAAATTATGATCGCGCTCGGCGGCGCGGCGGCGGAGGAAATGTTCTACGGCGGCCGCAGCACCGGCTCCAAGAACGATTTCGAGCAGGCGCTCGGGCTCGTTCGCACGATGATCGACGCAGGCTTGACGGGACTCGGCATCGTCGATTCCAAGATGCTGACGAAGGAAGAATACGGCCAAGCGAACGGCGAAATTTTGGAAGAGCTGATGGCACGAACGCGGAAGCTGCTGGAAGCGGACCGGCCGGTATTCGGCGCGGCGCTTGACGTGCTCAAAGCGGAAGAGGTGCTTTCGGGCGACCGATTCCGTGATTTACTTCACAGCGCGATGGAGTTTTCCGCGTAAAATAAAATATATGAAGCACATCGCTCCGGCTGGGCGGGAACCGTGCGTTCCCGCTGCTGGAGTTTTAGTTTATATAAAAATTGTGGGTGGAGAGAATGGCGGACTTCAAAAAAATCGGCGTCATCGGCGGAGGCACGATGGGGCAAGCGATTGCGGAAATGCTGGCTACGAAAGGGCTCGACGTTTATTTGCACGAAACGACCTTGAAGAAGTTTGAGCAAGGGATGCGAGGCATCGAAATGAGCCTCGACAAGCAGATCGAAAAGTGGGGCATCACTGGGACGGAGAAAAAACTGATCCTATCCCGGATTCATATGCTCGGAGAGCTGCAAGAAGCTGCCCAGTGCGATTTAATCATAGAAACGATTACGGAAGATTTGGAAGCGAAGAGAGTGCTGTTCGACCGGCTCGGCGAAATTTGCGATTCGGACGTTATTTTGGCAAGCAACACCTCTACACTTTCGTTAACCGAGCTTGCCCGCGACACGCGCCACCCGGAGCGTGTCATCGGTTTGCACTTTATTCATCCGGTCACGAAAATCGATATGGTAGAAATCATTCGCGGCTTGCAAACGTCGGATACGACTTTTACGCAAACCAAACAGTTCGTGGAAGACGTCATTACGAAAAGAGGAATTTTAGTCTACGAATCGCCCGGCTTCGTAACGACAAGGCTGATCTGTACCCTGATCAACGAAGCGATGCACGTGCTTGCGGAAGGTGTGGCGTCTGCGGAAGATATAGACACCGCCATGCGGGTAGGCTATGATTTTCGGTATGGACCGTTGGAAATGGCGGACCGGTTCGGTCTGGACGCGATTCTGTTCGCGCTGGAGCGCATGTTCAGAGAATTCGGCGACTTGAAATACCGCCCCGCGACGCTGCTGAAGAAGATGGTCCGGGCGAATCAGCTCG
Source organism: Paenibacillus thermotolerans (assembly GCF_028745515.1). Lineage (GTDB taxonomy): Bacteria > Bacillota > Bacilli > Paenibacillales > YIM-B00363 > Paenibacillus_AE > Paenibacillus_AE thermotolerans. The sequence continues at coordinate 26,018 of NZ_JAQZSG010000022.1, forward strand.
GCGTCAAGACAGGCTCGGGCTTCTTCCGCTATGACGAGGATGGTGATAGAATATGATGGTACTGGTTATTAATGCCGGCAGTTCATCGTTAAAGTATCAGCTATACGATATGTCGGACGAATCTGTGCTGGCCGCCGGCAAGGTGGAACGAATCGGCATGGATACGGCTATATTGACGCACGAGCCTCCCGGCAAACCGGAGGTTCGCGAGGTGAGCGAGATTCTCGATCATACGGCCGCGATCCGCAAAGTATTGGCTATGCTCGTTCATAAGGAGCACGGCGTCATCGGCTCGACAACGGAAATCGAAGCCGTCGGCCATCGGGTCGTGCACGGCGGAGAGTCGTTCAAGGAATCGGTTGTCGTCACCGCCGAGGTGAAGCAGGAAATTAAGCGGCTGTTCGATTTGGCGCCGCTGCACAATCCGGCACACATGCTCGGCATACAGGCGGTGGAAGCGAACATGCCGAACGTGCCGCAGGTCGTCGTCTTCGATACGGCGTTCCATCAAACGATGCCGCAGCATGCATACCTTTATCCGATCCCGCAAACGCTGTATAAGAAGCATAAGATTCGGAAATACGGCTTTCACGGCACGTCCCACATGTACGTCAGCCAGCGGGCTGCGGCCTTCTTGGGCAGGAGCGCGAAAGACCTGAAAATCGTATCGTGCCATATCGGCAACGGAGCCAGCGTGGCGGCGGTGAAGGGCGGCGTTTCGGTCGATACGTCGATGGGAATGACACCGCTTGAAGGACTGATGATGGGAACCCGAAGCGGCGATTTGGACCCGGCGGTCGTACCCTTTACGATGGCGAAGGAAGACCTCACGATCGGCGAGGTCAACTCGATGCTGAACAAGCACAGCGGCTTGCTGGCCATCTCCGGCTTATCGAGCGATATGCGCGAGATTCAAGAGGCGATGGAGCAAGGAAACCGGAACGCGGAGCTCGCCTTCGATATGTACGAATACAGGCTGCGTAAATATATCGGGGCTTATGCGGCTGCGATGAACGGGCTCGACGCAATCGTTTGGACGGCGGGGGTAGGCGAAAACTCTTGGATGTTGAGAGAGAAGGTATGCCTGAACTTGGGGTATCTGGGAGTCGAAATCGACATCGAAGCGAACAAGCACCGCTCCAAAGAAAACCGGCGCATCTCCACGCCGCGCTCGAAGGTAGAGGTGCTTGTTATTCCGACCAACGAAGAAATGGTCATTGCCAGAGATACTTATCGTTTAATCGGAGGACTCCGGCCGGAAGCGGAAAACAAACAAGTCGAAGAGGTCACTAATTGAGTAAAGAGGGATAAGATGAGTCAATCGGTATTGTCAACGATTCGCGAGGTTTCATCTCATGCGGGCGAGCAGGTGCGCATCGGCTGCTGGCTGCACCGTAAGCGCTCCAGCGGAAAAATTCAGTTTCTGCAGCTTAGAGACGGCACGGGCTTCATTCAAGGAGTCATCGTCAAGAACGAGGTCGACGAAGCGGCTTGGGAAGCCGCGGACAAGCTGACGCAGGAATCTTCCCTTTGGGTGACGGGCGTCGTTCGCGAAGATCCCCGATCGCCAAGCGGCTATGAATTGACGGTTTCGAACGTGGACATCATTCAGCTGTCGCACGATTATCCGATTACGCCGAAGGAGCACGGGGTCGATTTTCTGATGGACCATCGGCACCTGTGGCTGCGGTCGCCGCGCCAGAGAGCCATTATGGTCATCCGCGCGCAAATTGTTCGTGCGATTCAGCAATTTTTCGATACCCGCGGCTTTACGCAAGTGGACGCTCCGATTTTGACGCCGACGTCCGCGGAAGGTACGACGAATTTATTCCATACGAAATATTTCGACGAGGACGCGTATTTGACCCAAAGCGGCCAGCTGTACATGGAAGCGGCGGCGATGGCGCTCGGGAAAGTGTATTCCTTCGGTCCGACGTTCCGCGCCGAGAAATCGAAGACGCGCCGCCACTTGATCGAGTTTTGGATGATCGAGCCGGAGATGGCGTTCGTCGATCACGAGGAAAACCTGCGCGTGCAGGAGCAATTCGTTTCCCATATCGTGCAAAGCGTCCTCGCAAACTGCAAAGCCGAGCTCGCGACGCTGGAGCGCGACGTATCGAAGCTGGAGCAGGTTGCGGGCGAATTCCCGCGCATTACGTATGACGACGCCGTAAAATTTTTGAACGCGAACGGCTTTCCCGAATTTACGTGGGGTGAGGATTTCGGGGCGCCGCACGAAACGGCGATCGCCGAAAGCTTCAACAAGCCGGTGTTCATCACCCATTATCCGGCGTCCTTCAAGGCGTTCTATATGAAGCCGGATCCGAACCGTCCGGAGGTCGTACTCTGCGCCGACTTGATCGCTCCGGAAGGATACGGAGAAATTATCGGCGGCTCTCAGCGGATCGACGATCCGGAGCTGATGGAGCAGCGCTTCAAGGAGCATGAATTGTCCGAGGAAGCGTACCGCTGGTATTTGGATTTAAGGAAATACGGCTCCGTGCCGCATTCGGGCTTCGGGCTCGGTCTCGAGCGGACGGTCGCTTGGATTTGCGGGCTTGATCACGTTCGCGAGACGATTCCGTTCCCGCGTCTGCTGTACCGGTTGTATCCGTAATTGTCGGGCGAGAGGAGCATGTGCGTAAATGTCGGATGCTTTTAGAGAAGGACTGCTTGCCGGCATGAGGCTGGGCGCGGTGAACGTGCCCGGCTTGTTTATGCGCGGATACGCGCAGCTCGGGTTGACCGAAATCGAGGCGATGCTGCTGCTGCATCTCATGTATGCGGACAGCGGGGAGCGCAATTTGTTCCCGACCCCGGAGGAGCTGGCCGGCCGCATGTCGGCGGGGCCGAGCGCGGTGCTGGCGGCGATCGAGCGTCTTGTCCGCGACGGGCTGCTCTTGATCGATGAAGCGGTGGACGAATCGACGGGCATCGTGAGCGAACGGTACAATTTGTCTCCGCTGTACGAGCGGCTCGCCTTTTTGTGGACGGAGCCGGCGGACGAGCGGGATTACGCCTCCTCGCCTTCATTCGGCACGCAGGCCGCTCAGACGTTCCGCGCTCCGGCAAGGGAGACGGCCGCCTCCCGCCGGAAGGATTTGTTTACCGTGTTCGAAAGCGAATTTGCGCGGCCGCTGTCGCCGATGGAATATGAGACGATTTCGAACTGGCTGGACAAGGATCAATATTCGGACTCATTGATATTAACTGCGCTGAAGGAAGCCGTCTTTGCAGGGAAAGTGCACTTCCGCTATATCGACCGCATTCTCGTCGAATGGCAAAAAAACCGCGTCACTACTCCGGAGCAGGCGAAGGAGTATACGCAGCGGTTTCGCGGAGAGCGGTAAATACATCTGTACCGGAAGCTGTCTCAATTTTTTGAGGCGGCTTTTTTGCTTATGACGGGTGGGGGCGGGAGATGAGCAGAGTTAGCAACAAATTATGGTGCTATGACAGGGGCGCTTTCGGTCAAAGGGCAGGGTTAACGGAATGTTCGAATTCATGGTAAAATACCCCATAGCTTGATACATACTTTAGGAGGCGTCTATGCGAGAAACGATACTGCAGCGAGCGAAGGAAACGGCGGTCCGAGCCGTGAAGGAAGCGGGCGAAATCCACCGGAGCCTGTTCGGACGCGCGATCGGCGTCGAAGAGAAGGGACAGCACGGCGATCTTGTCACGGAGGCGGACCACCGGGCGGAAGCGGCGATCCTTCGAATCCTTGCGGCCGAATTCCCCGACCACCAAATCCGCAGCGAAGAAACCGGTTGGGCGGGTGTGGAAAGCGAGTGGCTGTGGCTGGTCGATCCGCTGGACGGAACGAACAATTTTGCCATAGGGCTGCCCGTATACGGCGTTTCCGTGACGCTCATTCACCGGCAGGAGCCGCTGCTCGGCGTTATTTACGAGCCGGTTACGGACACGTTGTACGTGGCGGAGAGAGGGAAAGGCGCCCAGTGCAACGGCTTGCCGCTGAGACTCGCGGATCGGATACGGCATACGACAGGTAAGCCGACCGTCGGCTGGATTCAAGGCCACCAAGTCCAGATGGAGGAGCGCCCGATGCGGCTCAAACACCATTTGGACACCCGGTCGAAGAGAGTGCTTCGGCTGTGGGCGCCGACGCTGCTATGGTGCGCGCTTGCCCGGGGCGATATCGACGGCATTGTTCTTTATAATTCGGAGGGGGACGATTTGTACTCCGGCATATTGATCGCACAGGAAGCGGGTGCTGCCGTTGTCGATTTCGAGGGGAACCTTTTCGCGGGAATGAATAATGAGCCTTATATTATCGCATGCCGTCCCGATCAAACAGCGGCATTCCTCGAACTTGTGCGGCAAGGGCTGGAGGGGAACGCATAAAGGCCATGATTCAAGGCATCAATCATCTGTGCTTCTCCGTATCAGATTTGGAGCGGTCGATCGCTTTTTACCGCGAGGAGCTGCAAGCGAAGCTGCTCGTCCGCGGCAGAAGCTTGGCTTACTTCGATCTGAACGGGCTGTGGCTCGCGCTCAACGAAGAGAACAATATCCCGCGTAACGAAATTCATCGGTCGTATACGCATATCGCTTTCAGCGTGGACTCCGGCGATTTGGAGGAGCTGCGGGAAAGGCTCGAGCGGCTGGGGGCGATTATGCTGCAGGGAAGAGAAAGGGACGAACGGGATCGAAACTCGATTTATTTTACCGATCCCGACGGCCATAAGTTTGAGTTTCACACCGGCAATCTGCAGGATCGGCTGCAATATTACAGAGACGAAAAGCATCACATGATGTTTTACGATGAATAGAGGAGGCTTGGGAAGATGTCGCTGCGAACGATTTATGATAGCGAAACCGTCAATGTTATCGTCAACGAGCAATCGAAGCACATCATGCTGGAGCTGAACAGCGGCGGCTGCGGCCGAGATACGTGACTGCGCATATGGGCAAGGAGGAAACCGAGCGGCTCATCGAGGCGCTGCAGGCAGCGCTCGCCCATACGGAAAGTTTATTGCGGTAACGAATACGAATACGATAAACGAATCCCGAAAGGAAGGCATCACGAATATGATCGCAACACAAGCAACCGTACATGAATTGGAAGAAGCCGCGCATTTATTCGATCAATACCGGCAGTTTTACGGGCAATCGCCGGACTTGGACGGGGCGCGCGCATTTTTGCTGGAACGGTTATCCGCCCTGCAATCCGTTATTTTCCTCGCGCGGGACGACCGGCAGCGCGCCGTCGGTTTCATGCAGCTGTACCCTGCATTCTCGTCGATTTCCATGAAGCGGGATTGGATTTTGAACGATCTTTACGTTGTTGAAGAAGCGCGGGGGCAAGGAGCGGCCGGAGCGCTCTTGACGGAAGCCGTCCGGTACGCGGGGGCGACTGGGGCGAAGGGCATCGGATTAGTTACGGCCGCCGACAATGTTCGTGCGCAGCGTATTTACGAAGCTTTCGGCTTTGAGAAGGACGAGCACTTTTTTTCCTATTATCGAAAAGGTTGACGCATAACCGGATATACTTGTGAGAGACATGCGCAGCATTCCAGCTTAGAGGAGGTCGGTGAGAACGTGTCGCGGGCATGTTTGCTGATTCACGGGTTTACGGGAGGACCGTACGAGGTGGAGCCTCTGGCGGCGCATTTGGCGTTGCGCGGGGCAGATTGCTTTACGCCGACGCTGGCGGGCCACGGCGGGCCGCTGAGCGAGCTGCGAGGCATTCCCAGACAGGAGTGGCTCGCAAGCGCCTCGGCGGAAGCGGAGCGGATTGCCGAGCGCTATGGAGCCTTCGATTGCGTCGGGTTTTCCATGGGCGGGCTTATCGCCGCATATTTAGCCAATCGTTATCCGGTCCGCAAGCTTGTGCTGCTGAATGCGGCGGTCATCTATATTAGCCCGAAGCGGTTTTTGGAGAACGCGATCGAAGTCATCCGCAACGGCCATGTGGAGGACATGCGCATAAAGAGCGAAACGCCGGTCAAGGCGGTATTTGAATTTATGCGGCTCGTCAGAGAGCTGAAGCCCGAAATCGGCCTTGTCCGGGCGCCGACGATGATCGTGCAGGGCGATCGGGACGAAATCGTGCATCCGAAAAGCGCCGCCTATTTGGATCACCATATGAACACCGAGAAGGAGCTTCATATTTTTCCGAACTCGCGCCATATGATTTGTCTCGGGCCGGAAGCGAAGGAGCTGTTTGAGAAGGTAGAGCGCTTTTTGATGTAAAGAGAGGAGGCGGGCATATGGCAAAAGAGAACGTCGATTTGTTCGGAAACGCCCGGACGGCGCTATTGACCGTGGCGTTAACTGCAGTCTGCTTCGGCTTTATCATCGTCCGGCAGCAGCTGACCGGCGAGCTGCGGTTTTTGTTTCTGCTTTGGAATTTGTTTTTGGCATGGCTTCCTTACCTGTTTTCGACTGCGGCGGTTTGGGCGGAGGGGCTCTTCGCCCGCGGCGGCGCCAAGCTGCTCACGCTATTGCTGCTGGGAGTCCCATGGCTGCTCCTTTATCCGAACGCACCGTATGTGACGACCGATTTTATTCACCTCGTAGCCAATAAGCCGCTATATATAAGTAACGGGGATATTTCGTTTTTGTTCTGGTACGATCTCGTGCTCGTTTTCTTTTTTTCGTGGTGCGGGCTGTTTTTAGGGTATTTGTCGACCTTGCAGCTTCATGAGGCCGTAAACCGTTTGGCGGGGAAAATCGCGGGATGGCTGTTTGTGCTCGTTGTGTCGCTGCTTGGCGGGTACGGCATTTTTTTAGGGCGGGTCGTTCGGCTGAACAGCTGGGACGTCGTTTACAATCCGTTTCGTCTGCTGCTCGGCATTGTGGAAAATTTGCATCGGAACGGGTTTTTGTTTTCGTGTCTGTTCGCGTTCTTTTTGTTCGTCGTTTATGTATTTTTATATAGCCTGCGAGACATAAAAAAGGAGAAAGGAAATACGATGGTACATACATAGCACAAAATAAGAGCAAAGGAGGACGACCCTATCAAAGGCACCCGGTTGCTCGTTGTCCTGGATCTTTTGTTCTATGGCGTATTTCCGTATTTGATTTGGGCGGCCGCCAAGCATTCGGTTTCCGACTATCATGCGCTGCTGCTCTCCACCAGCCCGAGCTTTGCGTACTCGCTCTTTCGCTTTGCGATCGAACGCCAATGGAACGTGACGGGGCTATTTCTGATCGCCACGCTGCTGACCAGCACGGCCATCGATTTGGCGTCCGGAAACGCGGAGGCGATGATTCGAAACAACATCCGCACGCTCTTGGGGTTCGGGGTGTTTTTCCTGATTACGATGCTGATGAAGCGACCGATGGCGGCGTACTTTTTTGCGGATGCGGCGAATGTATGGCTTGGAGAAAAAAAGAAGCGGAGCGCCCAAGATTTCCGCAAGCCCGAGCTGATGCCGTACTTTCAAGGGCTGACGTTGTTGTTCGCTGTCCGCTATTTGTTTATCGCGCTCGCCAAATGGAGCATGTTCGAGTATTACGGTGTCGCCGGCTACGGCATACTGATTTGGTGGCGCGTGGCGTTAAGCTTCGCGTTCGGCGCCGTCATCGTGCTTGCCTTTCTTTACGTTGCCCGGCACGTTTCCCGAATTGCGGGCTCTTAATTATTTGGTAAGCAGCAAGTAACGGTATCGGTGTTCGAACAAAAATTCGAACGCCTCCAGATGCCGTTTCGCCTCGAACACGTTCGCCCCCCAGGCGTAAATCCCGTGGTTTCGCAGCAAAATCCCCGGAATCCCCGGCCGGATCGCTCCCCTGACCAGCTCCGCAATTTTCGGAATTTCCGCATAGTTAGGGAGAATCGGCACTTCAATTGCGGCATTTTCTTCCCAAATGTTGAACGCTTTGATCAGCTCGACGCCCTGCAGCGGGACGAACCCGAGCTCTCCGTCATATTCGGAAATGATGTTGTTGTACACGGTGTGCACGTGAAAAATCGCGCCGCAGCCCGTTGCATTGTAAATTTCGCAGTGGATGAGCGTCTCGGCGGACGGTTTAAGCTGCGTGGCATCCGTCGGCTTGCCGTGCCGGTCGACAAGCAGAAAGTCTTCCGGCGTATGCTTGGACTTATCTTTTCCGCTGGCGGTCACGGCGAAGGTGAACGCTTCCGGCGCGAACGGTCCGACGCGCACGGACAAATTCCCGCTTGTCCCGGGAAACCAGCCTCTGCCGGCGAAATCGGCTTTTATTTCTCTCAGCTGCTCGAATGCGGCTTGTTTTTGTTCGACGGTTATGTGTTGCTGCGGGTTCATTGAACTTCCTCCTGCTCTTTTCGTTCATGGAACATCGTCTTCAGTTCGGCGACGACGTCGTGGAACGTTTCGAATTCGTGGAACGGGACTTGCAGCTCCCGGCAGCGGGCCGCCAAATGGGAGCGGGCGAAAATCGTGTCCACCAGCTTCGCGCCTTCGAAATCGGTAATGCTGTCGCCGATGATGATGCGGCGGTATTGCTCGCGCGGGTAGGAACGAATGACTCGCGTTTTGCACATGCCGCAGTCGGTGGTGCAGTGCTCGTCGCACGGGTGCGGCCACAATATTTCGATGGTTTCGCCGCTGAAATCCGCGGAGTTGCAAAAAATATGATCCGGCTCGATATCGAACGGCTCCAGAAGCTTCAGCAGGAAAAAGTCGATGCCGCCGCTCGTCACGTAGAACGGGATATCCTCTTGTCGGCAAAAGGCAAGCAGCTCTGCGAAGCCGGGCCGGATGCCGGCCGTTTGCAGGACGTACCGCGTGATTTCTTCCTTCATGGTTGAAGGCATGAGAGCAAACATTTCGCCGACGCCCTGGCGGATGCTTTTGCGCCCGCCGACGATGTCTTCGACGATCGGTTCCCAGCCCGGAGGGTTAAAATGCCGCATAATAGCCACAATGTTGTCGCTTAACGTGATCGTGCCGTCAAAGTCGCAAAAGATGATCGGTTGTTTTTGTTGATTCTGGCTCTGGCTCTGGCTCTGGCTGTGGTTGTGGTTCACTCTCTCACTCCCCATAGATCGATTGCGGCTTTGAGCTCCTGATGTCCGTCTAGAGCGGCGTAATCCGCCAGCTTGATGCCTGCGTTCGCCGCTTCGATCGCCTGCCGGAACGCGCGTCCGCCTGCCGCAGTGCCCATCGGGTGGCCGTGGATGCCGCCGCCCGCGTTGACGACGGAATCGACGCCGAAGTCGCGAAGAATGAGCGGGACGAGTCCCGGATGAATGCCGGCGGAGGGGACGGGAATGCTCTTTCGTTGCTTCGGACTTTCATCCAAGAGCGCTTGTTTGATTGCCAGCGTCTCTTCCTTCGGCATCGTGACGGAGCCGTAGGGAGACGGGAACAGCACCAAGTCCGCTCCGGCCAGACGCATCAGCTTTCCGAGCAACAGCTGCGGCGCGATGCCGTAGTGCGGCGAAGGATACATGGCGCCCGACATGGCCGGATGCGCCGCGATCGGAACGTTGATGTCCGGGTCGGCCGCAAGAGAGCTGAGCGCGTCGTAACCGTATGCCAGCACGTTGAACAGCAAAGCATTGGCGCCGGCGTCGATCGCTTTCTTCGCTTGTGTTTTGAGCTCGAATGTAGGGCCCGTCAGGTTGACCGCGTACAGCAGCTTGTTGCCGGTTTGCGCTTCGGACTGTTTTGCAGCGGCGATGCACGCTTCCACGCGCCGTTCGATCGGGGTAAGCGGGTTTTCGAACAAAATCTCGTCGTCTTTAATAAGGTCGACGCCGCCGAGCGCTTGCTGGTAAAACTGCTCGCGCAGCTCCGGAAGATCGTAGCCGATGACCGATTTGAATATGCTCATCAGCAGCGGACGATCGTATACGCCGAGCAGGCGGCGAACGCCTTCCAAGCCGAACTTCGGTCCCGGGAACGCATCCGAGAAGCCGTCGGAGAACTCGAGATCGATCAGCTTGATTTTGCCGTCCATCGACAGCTTGCCGAAGACGGTAACGAGCAGAGCAGGAATGTCTTTGCTGAAGTTGACGTCGGGATAGGCAATACGGATGTCGGCATAGCGCTCGGCGGCCGTCGAGCCGGCCGGGGCGCCCGCCTCGGGTTCATGGACGTCGATGGAGACGACCTTTCCGAGGTGCTTCTCCATCGCCGCTTTCTTCGCTTCCGGAAGCTCCGTCCAGCTGCCGACGGTCAACCCGACGGCGATGCCCGTCGCTTTCTTTTGAAAATCGGCTTTATCGTCAAAACAACGGTATGCAGCCACGCAATACGATTTCAAATCCGTCATTTGTTAGTACACCGCCCATCAATAGAATTCAAAACATAATTATACAAGAAAGTCCGATGCAATGGAAAACGCGAGCTCCTCATTAGAAGGAACTCGCGCGTTTGATTTAACGGTCGGCCGCTTCGACCGATTGCAGCACGTTGGCGGCAACCTCGTCGCCCATTTCCTGCGCCCGCTCCGATGCCCGGAAGATCGCCTTAGTCATCCCTTCCTTGAACCGGTACTGCTCCAGTACGCCGAGCGCTGCGAACGTCGTTCCGTTCGGCGACGTCACTTTGGCGCGGAGCAACGCCGGATCCTCATCCGTCGTGTGCACCATGTGGGCGGCGCCGAGCACGGTTTGCAGCACAAGCGCACGGGAATCCTCTTCGGTGAGCCCGGCTTCCACGCCGGCCGACGTCATGATCTCCATGAGGTAGTAGACGTAAGCCGGACCGCTTCCGGACAAGCCGGTTACGAGATTGAGCTTTTCTTCATGCAGCGGGACGACCAATCCGACCGCTTCGAACATTTGGATGGCGATTTGCCTCCACGGTTCGCTTACGCTGTCCGACCAGGCGAGCCCGGTGGCGCCGAGGCCGATGGAGCACGAGGTGTTCGGCATCGTACGGATGACCGGCTGCTTGCGGCCGAGCAGCTGCTCGATCGTGTCGATCGACAGCCCCGCCACAACGGAGACGATCAGCTGCTCGGGGCGGATGCAGTCGCGAAATTCGGAGATCGCGCTGCCGACATCCTTCGGCTTCATGGCGAATACGACGATGTCCGCGCCTTCGATCAAGGCGGAACGCTCCTCCGGCTCGTTCGTCTCCGGGATGCGCACGCCGTATTGCTGCTGAAGTTCGGCAAGTCTGCCGCGGTTATGGCGGTTCAGCACGACGACGGAGAGCGAATGCACGAGGTCCGCATCCGTCAGTCCGCGTACGAGCGCTTCCGCCATCGAGCCTGCACCGATGAACGCGATTTTTTGCGATCTCAACGTTAGTTCGTTCAGTTCGTTCATTGGGTAAGCCCTCCTTGTTATTGATGTTGTTGCGTTATTCGCGAATTTGTCCGCTGCCCGTCACGATATATTTCGTTGAAGTGAGCGCCGGCAAGCCCATCGGACCGCGCGCGTGCAGCTTCTGGGTCGAGATGCCGATCTCGGCGCCGAAGCCGAACTCGAAGCCGTCGGTGAAGCGGGTGGACGCGTTGTGATAAACGGCTGCGGCGTCCACCTCGGCGAGGAAGCGGGCGGCGTTCGCGGTGTTTTCGGTGACAATGCATTCCGAGTGCATCGTTCCGAATGCGGCGATATGCTCCAGCGCCTCATCGAGGCTGCCGACAATTTTCATGTTCAAGATGTAATCGTTGTACTCCGTGGAGTAGTCTTCGCTTGTGGCGGGACTGATGCCGGTCGCCAGCTTGCGGGATTCCTCGCAGCCGCGAAGCTCCACGTCGCGCTCTTTGAAGGCGTCGACGATGCTGCGGAAGTGCTTCTCGGCAAATTCGCGATGGACGAGCAGCGTCTCCATTGCGTTGCAGACGGAGGGACGCTGCACCTTGGCGTTCAAGGCGATCGACAGCGCCATCTGCGGGTCCGCACTCTCGTCTATAAACGTATGGCATATGCCGGCGCCCGTCTCAATGACAGGGACCTTCGCATTGTCGACGACGTTGCGGATAAGCGACGCTCCGCCGCGCGGGATGATGCAGTCCAGTATGCCGCTTAGTGTCAGCATATCGTCGACCGAGGAACGGTTCGGATCTGTGATCAATTGCACCGCTTCGGGAGGGATTGCGGTATGCGCAAGCGCCGCATGGATTGCTTCGACAATCGCCGTATTCGTGTGGAGCGCCGCCGATCCGCCGCGCAGCAGCACGGCGTTGCCGGTTTTCAGGCAAAGCCCGGCGGCGTCGACCGTTACGTTCGGGCGGGCTTCGTAGATGATCCCGATTAAGCCGATCGGCACCCGTACTTGCTTGATGCGGAGCCCGTTGGGGCGAACGATCTCATGCAGCGTATCGCCGACCGGGTCGGGCAGCGCCGTTACCTCATGCAAGCCGTCTGCCATTGCTTCAACCCGTTTCCGCGTTAAAGTTAGGCGGTCTAAAAGAGCGGCGGAAAGTCCGTTCGCCTTGCCGTTATTTAAATCCTGTTGGTTTGCCGCTGCGATCATCTCATATCGGGCGATCAGCTCGCTTGCAATGCGTTGCAGCGCTTCGTTCTTCGCGTCGCTGTTTATGCCGCCGAGAATACTCGTCGTACGCTTTGCGATTAACGCTTTTTGTCTTGCTTCGCTCATGTCGGTCGGTTCCTCCTTATCTTGTGACTGTCGGTTTTGATTATTGGATTTAGTGCAAATCGATCCATTCGTCCCTGTGAATGACTTCGATTCGGGGGACAGCGATGGTTCGCAGCACTTCTTCGGTGGAGCTGCCGGCGGCCGCACGAAGCTGCCAGGATGCGTAATTGACGACGCCGCGGCCGACGATCCGGCCGTCGGGGCCGACCACCTCGATGACGTCGCCGGGGTGGAATTCGCCCTCCACGTCCGATACGCCGGCGGGGAGGAGGCTTTTGCCTCTTTCGACCAGCGCCTTCTCCGCGCCTTCGTCGATGCGGATGCGGCCTTGGGGCACGGAATGGAAGCCGACCCACTGCTTCTTAACGGATAACGTATGCAGCTCCGTATCGAAATAGGTGCCGTTGCCTTGTCCTTCCGCCGCTTTGACGATGTCGCCGATCTCGGCCGCTTTGCCGACGAACACTTGGACGCCGCCGCGGATGGCGATGCGCGCCGCCTCCAGCTTCGAGCGCATGCCGCCGGTGCCGACGGAGGACCCGCTCCCGCCTGCCATCAGAAACAGCTCTTCGCCGATTTTCGTAACGCGGTCGATCCGTTTGGCGTCCGGGTTTTTGCGCGGGTCTTCGGTGTATAGGCCGTTCATATCCGTGCAAATGAGGAGCTGGCGGGCCTTTACGAGATTGGCGACGAGCGCGGAGAGCGTGTCGTTGTCTCCGAATTTGATTTCGTCGACGGATACGGTGTCGTTCTCGTTGATGATCGGGATGACGCCGCGGGTCATCAGCTCGTCGAGCGTGGCCTGTGCGTTGCTGATCCGTTTGCGGTTTGCGAAATCGGACCGCGTCAGCAGCACTTGGGCGACGACGGCGCCGCGCGCTCCGAACGCTTCGTTGTATGCTTGCATGAGCAGCGCTTGGCCGACGGCGGCGGACGCTTGCTTCTCGTGCGTCGCCTTCGGCCGCTTTGCGAAGCCGAGCCGGGCGAAGCCGGCGGCTACCGCGCCCGAGGAAACTAGCACCACCTCGGCGCCGGTTCGGGCCAGCGCGCTCAATTCCTCCGCGAAATATTCGATTCGGTCTCGATGCAGGCTGCCGTCCGATAAAGTAAGAGAGCTGCTGCCGATTTTCACGACGATGCGCCTGCGGATGATGCTGTTCATACGATTAGCTCCTTCTTCTGTATACATGGCGGTCAGACCGGTCTGTGGTGTATGCCGTCGGCCGGACGGATCGGGTCAGGACGATCGGTTGGTCCGGTTAGGTTCGTTCGCTCGGTTTGGTTCAGGTGGTCGATCGATCGGTCCGGGTTGGGTCGGTTGCTCGGCTCAGTCCGGTTCGATCAGTCCGGTCAGGTTCGTTCGCTAGGTTCAGTCCAATTCGGGTCAGGTGGTCGATCGATCGGTTTAAGTCAGGTCGATCGGATCGTGTCAGCTATCAGGCGTGCCGCAACCGAGCAACCGTCAGTTAACGGAACAAAATGTCCGCTAATAACCTGATTTGGCCCGAAAACTACGATTTAACGGAAACAGATGTCCGCTAATCGGCTCAAAACCGTCGAAATGAGTCATTTGGGCGAATTAGCGGACAACTTGTTCCGTTAATTAGCCGTTTTTTGCAAAATCGGCATGATTAGCGGACATTCGGTTCCGTTAGTTCTTCCCGTTGATGAAAGCCGCGGCTCGCGTACGAGTTAGCACCAAAAGTTGGTACAAACGCAGCCGATAGCCCGGCGAAGCCGCGAGTTAGCACAAAAAGTTGGTGCGATCCCGCTTATACACCGCAAATAAAAAAGCTTTCGTCCTCATAACAAGGACGAAAGCTGCTGCTTCCGCGGTACCACCTTCGTTGACGGACCCATAATACGGCCGTCCCGCTCATTCCCTCGTAAAGGGAGGGCTCCTGTCCGGCTCGTCGCCGGCCGCTCGGGGGTGGGTTCGGCCCGGAATGGCGGCGAATTCTTCCAGCTTTCGAATCCGCTCTCTGCACGCCAGTGTCCAATGCTTACTAGTCCCGTCATCACGTTTGTTCGATTCCGATATTTCAATACACTATATCACCCGAGGGGCCATTTGTAAACATGCAACATCCCGCCTTTTTGTGTCGTCTGCTATAAGTGAGGTGAAGGATGTGTACAAAATGTCCTACGGAACGATTCTGCTAATGGCGCTGATCTGCTTCATGCTCGGAGGTACGGAGCGAATGCCATGGGTGGCGGTGAACGAATCGGCCGGAGCGGATTTCGCGCCTACGGAACGATTGCAAACCGAAAACAACTCGAGCGCAATCCGCCACAGGTGAGCCGGCTGCCGCGGAGTCCAAAACTTTAACCGTGCAATCGACAGCAAACGCAATAGCCACTAAAGCAAATGAAGCGACAGACGCAACAAGAACCGTAACTTTCACAACAGCAGTGGCAGCGCCTCTGTTAAAAATACAAGTCGAAAGGCAGCAGCGCGCTTTACTGCGTTATTACTCGAATGAGGATGCGTCCGCATATAAGTGCCAGCAATTGTTGTTAACCGGCCGGATGCACTCCGGTTGTACGATTTCGCTGCTTACATGCGCGGCGGCGCCTTAATTCCAAGCAGTGCGAGGCCGCGCTGCAGGACGAATCCCGTCCGTTCGCAAAGCAGCAGCTTGGCTGACCGCTCGGCGGCCGTTCCCGCCAGTACACGCTCCGCATGGTAAAACCGGTTGAACGCCTTGGCGACATCAAGCAAATGTTTGGCGAGCAGCGAAGGCTCCCGAAGCTCAGCGGCACGAGCCAGCACGGAAGGATACATCACGAGTTCCTTAAGCAGCGCCCAGGCGGCATCGCCGCAAATCGCGCTGTAATCCGGGGCCGCACCGGAATCAGAACTCGCACCCACAACAGAGCCCGAAACCGCACCGGAATCAGAACTCGCACCCTCAACAGAGCCCGAAACCGTACCGGAGTCAGCACATGCACCTTCAACAACACCCGAACCATCACCCGAACCAACACCCGGCTCCGCCCCGGCAATATCCGCCGCTTTCCCAATCAACGACTGTATGCGGGCGTTCGTATATTGAACGTAAGGCCCGGTATCGCCTTCGAACCGCAGCGCTTCATCGAGCGAAAAATCGATCGAGCCGAGCCGGTCGTTCTTCAAATCCCCGAACAGCACCGCGCCGACGCCGATCGCTTCGGCAACCGCTTCCCGCTCCGCAAGTGCCGAGCTTCTTTCCCGGATCACATCCGCAGCCCGCTGCACCGCTTCATCCAGTACATCGTCCAGAAATACGACGCTGCCTTTGCGGGTAGACATCTTTTTCCCTTCAAACCGCATTAGCCCGAACGGCACATGCTCGCAGCGTTCCGCCCACGCGAACCCCATGCGGCGCAGCACGGCGAACACTTGCCGAAAGTGCAGCGACTGCTCGGCGCCGACCACGTACAGCAGCCGCTCCGCGCCGAGCGACTCCGCACGGTAAATGGCTGTCGCCAAGTCCCGGGTCGCATATATCGAAGTTCCGTCCGATTTCACAATGAGGCAAGGAGGCAGCCCTTCCTCCTCAAGCCGCACCACTAGCGCGCCGTCGCTCTCTTCCAGCAAGCCGAGCGACCGCAGACGTTCGATTACGCCGACCATTTTGTCGTTGTAGAAGCTTTCCCCCAGCTCATATTCGAACGAAACGCCGAGCCGATCATAGATGCGGCGAAACTCCTTTTTGCTTTCCGTCACGAAAAACTCCCACAGCGCGCGAGCTTCGGCATCGCCGGCTTCCAGCTTCGCAAACCAATAGCGGCCTTCCTCCTCCAGCTCCGGGTTGTGCTCGGCTTCTTTATGAAACCGCACGTACAGCTTCAGCGATTCGTCAATCGGCGCCTTCCGCAGCGCTTCCTCGTCCCCCCAGCGGCAATACGCCGCGATTTGCTTGCCGAATTGCGTCCCCCAATCGCCCAGATGGTTGATCCGCAGCACTTCGTACCCGACTTCGCTCAATATATTATTAAGCGCATTGCCGATAACGGTAGAGCGAAGGTGACCGATCCCGAACGGCTTGGCAATGTTGGGGGAGGACATGTCGATCGCGACCCGCTCGCCGCCGCCGATCAAGGGCGTATAGAAGGCAGGCGCCGAAAGCACCCCGAGCCATTCCCCTGCAACCCCCTCCCGAACGAACGATACGTTCAAATAAGGTCCTGCCGCCGAGCACCGTATGCGCCGATCTTGAATCGAAGCGGCGAGCCCGGCCGCGATGTCGGCAGGAGACCGCTTCTGCTGCCGCGCCAATTGAAAGCAAGGAAGGGCGGCGTCGCCCCATGAAGCATCCGGAGGTATTTCCAGCAGCCGTTCGGTTTCCTGGGAGGTAAGGCCGATATGCGGAGCCAAAACGTCCGCCGCTAACGCAAGAAACATCGTCCAGTCACACCTTTCATTAGAATAAAAAAAGCCCCCGTCTCCATAAGAGACGAGAGCATTGTTCCCGCGGTACCACTCTTTGTGCTGCGAAGCGAAGATGCGCCGCAGCCGCTTTCACCCCGATAACGGCAGGGAAGCCGCATTTGCCTACGCCTTCAACCCGCGCTTCGGCAAACGTTCTCCCGGGTGCGCTTCGCCTGACGCTTCTGTGCCGGCTCCCACCGTCCCGGCCTCGCTTGTACTTTCGCATGTTCAGGGTACTGTCCCGATCAAAGAATTTAATTGTCAGAATATTTCAAACAATTATACAAAACTTTACTTCCCTTGTAAATAATAATGTGCAATGATGGACGGCACACGCGTAATCGAATCCGCCCGAAAAAGCCTGTCGTCCTCTTTCACATCGATTTCGACCAAGTCATACGCCCAATTGGACAGCGGGGGAATGTAGACGGCGCCGATCCCGTTCTCGATGGCGGGCACGATATCCGTCCGAAGCGAATTGCCGACCATCCACGTAACGGCTTTATCGGCGTTCGTCCGCCGAAGCACATTCGCGAGCGCTTCGCTGTTTTTATGAGTAGCCACAAAGATCCGATCTTCGAAAAAAGGGGACAAATTCACTTTTTCCACCTTCTTGCGCTGCACCCGCTCGTCGCCGCCCGTGTACAAAGACAGCGTGTGCCCCGCCTCTTGCAGCTTCGTCAGCGTCTCGACGACATCGGGGTAAAGCTCGAACTCGCTTTCGTACACCGAGTACCCGATTTCAAGCGCCAGCAGCCTTTCCTTCAAATCCGAAGGCCGGGCAAACTCCTTGCAATAATAATCGTACGTCTCGGCGAACGATTCCGGAAACCGCTCCACTTTAAAGCCGTGCAAGTCGATGCCCGCCAAATCGATTTCGGTCTGCTTCTTCTTAATCGTCTCCCGCGTAAGCCCGAATTCCGAAAACCATTGTTCCATATGGTCGGCGAACTTGTCGATGACGATGTCGAAATATTTATTGCAATGAATGAGCGTATCGTCCAAATCAAACAGCACGTTCCATGTATCCGTCAAAAGGGTCCACTCCTGCCGATGGTTTCTCTTTATTCATGTCTCTTTATCTTATCAAACGATTATTTGAACAGTCCGAGCGCACCGATCCGTGCGGCCGCTTCGCGCAGCCGTTCTTCGCCGCTAAGCAGCCCGACGCGCACGAAGCCTTCGCCGTGCTCCCCGAATCCGAAGCCCGGCGCCACCATTACATTCGCTCTCTCCAGCAGCGTGTCCGCAAACTCGGCGGACGTCGTCCCCTTCGGAACCGGAAGCCAGCAGAAGAAAGAGCCCGACGGCTTGCGCGCTTCCCATCCGATCGCTTCAAGCCCTTCGAACAACGCGTTGCGCCGGCGCTCGTACACGGCAACCAAATCGCGGACGCAATCCTGCGGCCCCGTCAGCGCCGCGGCGGAGGCGTACTGCACCGCGCCGAACAAGCTGACATAGTAATGGTCCTGCATCAAATTGATCAGCCGGATCACCTCGGCGTTGCCGAGCGCGAAGGCGACGCGCCAACCGGCCATATTATAAGTTTTTGACATGGTGTATATTTCAATACCGACATCCGTCGCCCCCGGCGTCTGAAGGAACGAAGCGGGACGCTGCCCGTCGAACCCGATGGCGCCGTACGCGAGGTCGCTCACGGCCAAAATATTGTGCTTCGCCGCAAATTCCACAGTATCCTTGTAGAAGGACAAGGGAGCGGTCGCGGCAGTCGGGTTGTTCGGATAGTTGAAGAACATCAGCTTCGCCTTGTTCACGTCGTCCGCAGACAGCGCGCTGTAATCCGGCAAAAATCCGTTCTGCTCCGTAAGCGGCATGAACGCCATTCCGGCGCCGGCGAGCGCCACGCCCGACCAATAATCCGGGTATCCCGGGTCCGGAACGAGACAGACGTCGCCGGGGTTCAGCATAATTTGGCTGATTTCCACGAGACCCGTCTTGCCGCCGAATAAAACCGCCACTTGCGTCTCCGGGTCAAGCGTTACGCCGTAATCGAGTTTGTACCTTTCGGCGACCGCTTCTTTCAAGAAGCGGAAGCCCGAGAACGGGGGGTATTTGTGAAATTCGGGCCGTTCGGCGCTTTCCTGAAGCGCCTTGACGATATGCGGGGGCGTCGGCAAATCCGGATTGCCTTGTCCTAAATTGATGACGTCGTGTCCCGCGGCGATCCGTGCCCCCACTTTTTGGACAAGTCCCGCAAAAAACTGTTTTGGCAGATGCTGCATCCGGTCAGCCGGTTGAACGTCGATTTTTCTCATGCTGGTCTCTTGGTTGGAAGGTTGGTTCATGAAAGCTGTCACTCCGTGCCATGTGTCATTTTATGAATAAATTCACTTTAGCAAAAATGAACCTTCATGTATAGAAGCGCACGGCTTCAGAGCCGTGTCTTGACTTAACGGTGCCGAGGGGTATGATGAAAGAATGAAACAGCCGGGGAAGGATTGTGATGATAACGATGCGCGTAAGTTTAGTGCAGATGGATATAAAGATCGGGGAGCCGGAGGCGAATCGCAGCCGCGCGCTGGAGCTTATGGAGCAAGCGGTAAGCGGCGAACCGAAGCCGGATTGCATCATCCTTCCGGAGATGTGGAATACGGGCTATGCCCTGGAGGTAATTGAGAAGATCGCGGACCGCGGAGGGGAAGCGACGAAGGCGGCGTTCTCCGAATTCGCGCGCAAGCACCGGGTCAACATTGTTGCCGGTTCGGTGGCGGATGTAAGGGAGGACGGCAAGGTCGCCAATACGATCTATGTGTTCGACCGCGAGGGCCGCGTCGTCTCCGATTATTCGAAGCTTCATTTGTTCCGGCTGATGGAGGAAGAGAAATATTTGGCCGCAGGGGAGAGGGCGGGCTCCTTCGAGCTGGAGGGCACTCCGGCCGGGATGATGATTTGCTACGACATCCGCTTTCCCGAGTTGTCGCGCTCCTTGGCGCTCGGCGGAGCGAAGGTGCTGTTCGTGCCGGCCGAGTGGCCGCACCCGCGGCTCCACCACTGGCGCACGCTGCTTATGGCCCGCGCGATCGAGAACCAAATGTACGTCGTCGCCTGCAACCGGGTCGGGACGAGCCGCGGGACCGAATTTTTCGGGCATTCGATGGTGATCGATCCGTGGGGCGAAATCATCGTTGAAGGCGGCGAGGAGGAGACGATCCTAACCGCCGAGCTCCAGCTCTCGGAAACGGACCGCGTACGGCGGACGATTCCCGTCTTTGAGGACCGGCGCCCGGAGATGTACCGCTAAGCGTCGCCCGCAAGCAGCTTCGCCATGAGCTGAACGCTTTCGAGCTTGCGGCGAAGATAGTAAACCTCGGATTTCAATCGGTCTGCGGCGTTCTCCGCTTGGCGAATTTCCGCGTGCAGCGGTCCGGTGTGCGGCCACAGCTCCGCGAGCCGGGCCGCTTCGTTTTTGCCGGTTACGGTTCCCGAGGCGTACAGCTCGCATTCCAGCGCCGTCAGCTTCTCCTTCAGCTCCGCTACGCGCGAGAGCGCATCGTAATATAACCGTTCCGCTTTGTGGAGAATGACAGGGGTAACCTGCAGCTCCTCCAGCAGCGTCTCGCGAATCAGCACCTTGGTGGCCATCGTCGTCACGTGCTTCTCCTCCGCTTCTTCCTACTAAATATGGACAAGACTTTGGTAGAAGTGTATGCGGAGGGATGGCGCCTTAGACCCGAGCTTTGGAAGTGACCTCGAGCAGCGTATCGATGAACGCTTCCGCCGCTTTGGACAAGTACCGTCCGCGGCGCTGCGCGACGACGAGCGTTCTCGTGGGCGTCGGCTCGATCAGCGTTTTGTAGACGGGGACGTTCCGTCCTTTCTTCGCTTCGGCGATCATGTTCGGAATGAACGCGATCCCCATGCCTGCGGCGACGAGCGCCTGGACGGTTTCAATGTTGCTGCTTTCGAACACGATCGACGGGACGAAGCCGGCCTGCTCGCAAATGTCGAACGTAATTTGGCGGAAGCCTTGACCCTTCTTCAGCACGATAAATTGCTCCGAAGCAAGCTCGCTTACGCGAACCGGTTGTTCCGAGCGCGCGAGCGCATGCTGGTGCGGCACGGCGAGCGCGATTCGCTCGGTAATAAACGGGCGGTGCTCGAGCGTCGGCTCTTGAATCGGCAGCGAAAGCAGCGAAAAATCGACGACGCCCTCGGAGGTGAACCGCTCCAGGTTTGCGCTCGTATCTTCCACGAGGGAAACCTCAAGCCCCGGGTGCCGCTTTGCGAATTCCGGCAGTACGAGCGGCAATATGTGCGACCCGGTAATCGGGAGCGTGCCGACGACGATTTTTCCTTGTTGAAGCTGGGCGATGTCGTGCATCTCGTTCTTAAGCTGCTCTGCGAGGTCCAGGATGCGCTGCGCCCGCTGGACGAACGTTGCGCCTTCGTAAGTCAGCTCGACCGAATTCGTCGTCCGGTGAAACAGCTGGACGCCGAGCTCGCGTTCGAGCTTGGCCAGCTGCTGGCTTAGCGAAGGCTGGGCGATGTGCAGCTTTTCCGCGGCGCGGGAAAAGTTTTTTTCGGCGGCGATTTGCACCGCATATTGCAATTGGCGAAATTCCATATTGAAAAGACGCTCCTTATTGTTTTTAACTATTAAACTTATAGTTATTATATCTTGGATCAATGAAGAAAGAAATGATAGTATTAGTGGCAGAAGAAAACTTAGCGGAGAAAGGTGATGAAGAATGGCGAAACGCACAATGTTCGAAAAAATTTGGGATCAGCACGTCATTCATCAAGAAGAAGGTAAGCCTAGCATCATTTATATCGATTTGCATTTGGTTCACGAGGTTACGAGCCCTCAGGCGTTCGACGGGCTTCGGATGGCGGGCCGCAAGGTGCGCAGACCGGACTTGACGTTCGCGACGATGGACCACAACGTGCCGACGAAGGACCGGTTCAACATTAAGGACCCGATCTCCAAGCAGCAGGTCGACACGCTTACGAAGAACGCCAATGAATTCGGCATTACGCTGTACGATTTAAACACGATCGATCAAGGCGTCGTTCACGTCATGGGTCCGGAGCTCGGGCTTACGCACCCGGGCAAGACGATCGTTTGCGGCGACTCTCACACGTCGACCCACGGCGCATTCGGCGCTCTCGCGTTCGGGATCGGAACGTCCGAAGTGGAACACGTTCTGGCGACGCAATGTCTCCAGCAAGCGAAGCCGAAGACGATGGAGGTCCGCGTGAACGGCAAGCTGCCGGTCGGCACGACGGCGAAAGATTTAATTCTCGGCATTATCGCGAAATACGGCACCGATTTCGCAACGGGCTACGTTATCGAATATACGGGCGAAGCGATCCGTTCGCTGTCGATGGAAGGCCGCATGACGGTGTGCAACATGTCGATCGAAGCGGGTGCGCGCGCAGGCATGATCGCTCCGGATGAGACGACGTTCGAATATTTGCGCGGCAGAGAGCACGTGCCGCAAGGCGAAGCGTTCGAGCAAGCGGTGGAGCGCTGGAAGGCGCTGACGACGGACGAAGGCGCGGCTTACGATACGGTCGTCGAATTCGACGCATCCTCGCTCATTCCGCAGGTCACTTGGGGCACGAGCCCGGGCATGGGCACGGACGTCCTCGCGAAGGTTCCGAATCCGGCGGATCTGCCGACGGAGAACGAGCGCAAAGCGGCGGAGAAAGCGATCGAATATATGGGACTGACGCCGGGAACGCCGATGACCGAAATCGCGATCGATTACGTCTTTATCGGTTCCTGCACGAACGGCCGGATCGAAGATTTGCGCGCGGCGGCTGCCGTAGCGAAAGGATACAAAGTGAACCCGAACGTGACGGCGATCGTCGTTCCGGGCTCCGGGCGGGTTAAACTTCAAGCGGAGAAGGAAGGCTTGGACAAAATTTTCACCGAAGCGGGCTTTGAATGGCGCGACGCGGGCTGCAGCATGTGCCTTGCGATGAACCCGGACGTGCTGAACCCGGGCGAAAGATGCGCATCGACCTCGAACCGCAACTTCGAAGGACGTCAAGGACGCGGCGGACGCACGCATCTGGTGTCGCCGGAGATGGCTGCCGCTGCGGCGATTGCAGGCAAATTCGTCGACGTCCGCAACTGGGAATTCAAATCGGAAGCCAAGGTCGGCTAAGGGAGGGGCAAACACATGCAAGCATTTACGAAGCATACGGGCATCGTTGCGCCTGTCGACCGCGTGAACGTCGATACGGACGCGATTATTCCGAAGCAATTTTTGAAGCGCATCGAGCGTACGGGATTCGGGCAATTTTTGTTCTTCGAGTGGAGATTCGACGAGCAAGGAAACGAAATTCCGAGCTTTTCGCTGAACCAGCCTCGCTACAAAGGGGCGTCGGTTCTCATCTCCCGCGCCAACTTCGGCTGCGGCTCCTCCCGTGAGCACGCGCCGTGGGCGATTCAGGATTACGGCTTCCAAGCGGTAATCGCCCCGTCGTTCGCCGACATTTTTTACAACAACTGCTTTAAGAACGGGATTCTCCCGATCAAGCTTTCGGAGGAGCAGGTCGAAGAGCTGTTCCAGCGCACGGAGAAGCATGAGGGCTATCAGCTGACCGTCGATCTGGAGAGCAAGACGATCAGCGACGATTACGGGCTGTCGATCGCATTCGAGCTTGACGAGCACCGCAGACAGTTTCTGCTGCAAGGGCTTGACGATATCGGCTTGACGCTGCAGCACGAGGACAAAATCTCCGCTTACGAGGCGTCTCGGATCGGATAAATTCATATCGGGAACGCCCGGAAGCATTGAAGCTTTCCGGGCGTTTTTTGCGTATAACGGAGCGTTTTCGACAGCTGCCGGTTTCGCTGCGAGCTATTTTTCGATACAATAAAACTAAAAAACTTATTCAAAAGGGAGGAATGACTGTGGCCGACGACCAATTAACAGCCAGCGATGCCGGAAGCGCATTGTCGTTCACACAACAGCACCGCAAAGGAACAGCCCTCGAAATTTTCAGACGAGCCATTTCCATTTTTATCGGAGCTTCGTTAGTATCCGTGGGTCTTGAATTGTTCCTGGTCCCCAACAACATTATCGACGGCGGCATCGTCGGTATCTCCATCATCTCATCGTATTTATCCGGATGGCCGATCGGCATATTCCTGTTCCTGCTCAATTTGCCGTTCTTATTTCTCGGTTATAAGCAAATCGGCAAAACGTTCGCAATCAGTACGCTTCTAGGCGTAACGGTCATGTCCGTCGGTACGGGGCTGCTTCACCCGATCCCTGGCTTTACGGACGATTTGCTGTTAGCCACCGTGTTCGGCGGCATCATTCTCGGCATGGGCGTCGGGATTGTCATCCGATACGGAGGTTCTTTGGACGGTACGGAAATCGTAGCCATATTGTTCAATAAGAAGACGCCTTTCTCCGTCGGAGAAATCGTCATGTTTTTCAACTTGTTCATTCTGTCAAGCGCAGGGTTCGTGTTCGGTTGGGACCGCGCTATGTATTCGTTAATCGCTTATTACATAGCGTATAAGGTGATTGACATTACGCTGCTCGGTTTTGACGAGTCCAAATCGGTATGGATTATTAGCGATAACCACAAATTGCTCGGGGATGCGATTATTCAGCGCCTTGGCCGCGGCGTGACGTATTTAAGCGGCGAAGGGGCGTACACCGGCGATGACAAGAAGGTTATTTTTTGCGTCATCACCCGTTTGGAAGAAGCGAAGCTGAAAACAATCGTCGAGGAGCTGGATCCGGTGGCGTTCCTCGCCGTTGGAAATATTCACGATGTAAAAGGCGGACGGTTTAAGAAGAAAGATATTCACTAATATCCGCATAAACCATTTTCGGGAAGAGCTTTTCCTTTGCCGCGGCTGCGGCTTGGGAAAGCTCTTTTTTTGTCCGGAAAATCGACCGAATCTAGCAACTTTTGCTAATCTATCGCGTCTAACATATTGCGCAAGCTGTCGATTTGTACGTTTTTGTGTTCTTTCATTGATAATTTTGGTAGAATTATAGTGTTGCTAGATTGGGAGGGTACTATGAAACACGGATGGAAGATAGCGGCGGCGTTGTTCGGCTCCGCCCTCATTGCGGGAGCGGTAGCGGCTGCGCCGGGAACGGCGGCGGCGGCATCCAAGCCGGAGCCGTTGATCGTTTACGTTGACGGGAATAAGACGCAGCTGCAGGCCTCCAGCATCCAGGGCGAAGCTTTTGTATCCGCCGATGCGGCGGCCGCTCTAGGGGCGAAAGTAAGTGCCGATTCGAACGGCGAATACATAATTGAAGCGGGAAATAAGAAGCTTCGTCTGGCCAAGAACGACGCCGTCTTAATCGGCGACCGTGTTCATATACCGCTTGCGTCGATCGCCGAGCCGCTCGGAGCGAAGTGGATCGACGACCGGCTTACCGGCTCCTTGCTGGTGTTTCAGCAGTCGAGCGCGGCTTCCGTAACGCCGATCAAGACCGTTTCCGCTTCCGAGGTGAAGCCGGTGAACACGGCTTCCGGCGGGGGCTCGTCCGCCCCTTCGACAGGGGCAGGGACTTCGGGCGGCAATCCCTCCAAACCCGATCCGGGAACGTCCGTCACCGTATCGGATGCGCTGCCGACTTTAATGAACGTAATACTTGAAGGCGATGCGGTCAACTTGGAAGCGACAGGCGCTTTGAAGCCGGTCGTCTTTGAATTGAAAAATCCGAGCCGGATCGTCGTCGATCTCCCGGGAACGACCATCGATCGGCAGAGCGACGGCAAAGCGACGGGATCCGTGGCGGTCGATCCGAACCATGCGTACCTTTCCGGGGTGCGGTACTCCTTATTCAGCGTCGAGCCGGAAACCGTCAGAATCGTGTTTGATATGAAGCAGAACGCTTCTTATCGGCTTGAGCTTTCTCCGGACGGCAACACCGCGTCCATCCGCTTCGGCGAGAAACGGATCCGGGTCATGATCGACGCGGGACACGGCGGCAGCGATCCGGGTGCGATATCGGCATCCGGCAAATACGAGAAAGACGTTACGCTGCCGATTGCGCTGAAGGTCGCCGCTCTGTTGGAGAAGGAGCCGCTGATCGAACCGGTGCTCACCCGTTCGGGTGACGTGTACACGTCTCCGGCGCAGCGCGCCGAACTGGCAAACCGCAGCGGCATCAGCCTGTACGTATCGATCCACGCAAACACGGCCGCACCGACGGCGAAAGGCACTGAGACCTACTACTGGAAAGAAGACAGCGCCGCCTTCGCCGCAACGATTCACAAAAATATAGTCGAGGCGGTAGGTTCCACAGACCGGAAAGTAAAGCGAAACAATTATCTCGTCATTAAAGACACGACAATGCCTTCCGTATTGCTGGAGCTGGGCTTCCTGACGAATCTCGAAGACGAAGCGAAGCTGTACGACGACAAGGTTCAAGACAAAATTGCGGCGGCTATTGTCAAGTCGATCAAGGAATACAACGGTATTCAGTAACAATTCTTTCGAGAGATGGAGAGGAGAAGCTTTATGAAAACACCGCACAAACATTTGAAAGTACTGACTTCCGCAGCTCTCGGAATTTCATTGCTCAGCGGGGGAATCGCGCCGAATGCGATGGCGGCGGAGACGCCGGCCGTTACGGCAGGCGCGGCGGCAGACGAATTGAAGGTAACGTTTCCGGACGTCCCCGCGAACCACTGGGCTCGCAGCCATGTCGCCAAGCTGGCCGCAAGCAAAATCGTGAAAGGCTACGACGACGGCACGTTCGGCCCGAATAAAAACGTGACCCAACAGGAAGCCGTCGTCATGGCGGTCCGCATGATGGGACTCGAGGATGAGGCGCTGGCCGACGACCGGACGGTCGTGCTCGGTTTTGATGTAGACCCGTTCTTCAGACCTTATGTCGTGAAAGCATTGGAAGAAAGAATGCTGAACCTCGGCGAAGAGACGCAAGCCGCCGCTTCCGGCGATTCCAGCCTCGGCTGGGGAAGACGACCGGCATCCCGCGAATGGCTTGCCCGCTTAGTGATCCGCGCCATTGGCAAGGACGGTGAAGCGGCATCCGCCGGAACGCCGGCATTCGCCGACGCATCCAAAATTTCGGCCGGGTCCGCAGGCTTCGTCAGGCTGGCGGTCGATTTAGGAATCGTTACCGGCTTTAAAGAGGATAATACGTTCCGACCTGGCGAGCCGGTTACCCGCGCGCAAATCGCCACCTTCCTCTCCCGCGCGGACCAATATATTCCGGAGCAGCCGGGAGTGGCGTCGGGTTACGTTACGGCGGCAAGCGGCGGAACCATTCAACTGCGTACGTACGACAATCAGGTGAAGACGTTCGCCGTTTCTCCGTCCGCGTTGTTCTTCAATGCTTCGGGAGCGCCCGTCACGGCCGCCGATCTGAAGACGTATCAAAAAGTGAAACTGATCGAGCAAAACAATACGGCATATTACGTTGAGATTGTGAGCGATCCGGTGCAGCTGGAGACGTTCGAAGGCAAGGTGTCGGACGTATCGATCGCCAATATGTCGATTACGATTTCCGGGGCGAACGGCTCAAGCCAATACAAGCTTGCATCGAACGTTGCGGTTGTGAACGAAGGCGGCGCCGGCGTAAACTTGGGCGATATTACGAAGGAAAGCACCTTGCGGCTTCAGCGACTGCCGGGGACGACCGACATTTCCAACATTACGGTGCTGAAGCTTGCTTTCAATAAGACGGACGAAGGCGTCATCCAGTCGATAGACACCGCAAACCGGACGGTTTCCATTAAGCCTACCAGCGGCTCCGCGGTAGAAACGTATCCGATATCCGCCGGCGCAGCGCTTCAATTGAAGGGTCAGCCGCTTGCCGATCTCGCCGGTTTGAATGTCGGAGATACGGTTGCGTACGAAGTGCTGGACAGCACGGCTGTATCGCTTAATGTCGTGAAGCAGAAGTTTGTGACGTTGAATGTCGAAGTTAGAGGCGTTGATCCTGAATTCATTACCTATGTGGATGCCAATAATACCCTCGGCGTGAAAGCTTTGTCCAAGACGGTAACCGTCAATATTAACGGTCTCGACCGTGCGGTGTTGTCCGACTTGCAAAAAGGCGATCGCGTGCAGCTGACGATTAACGGCGACACCGACAGCGTCGAGAAAATTTCGGTGTTTGGGCGCGAAGTATCGGATTTGAAGCAGGCAACGATCATCATTTTCGATGCCGCAAAGAAATATATACTGGTTGAACAAGAAACAGAGGGCGTACAAAAATACAACATTTCGGATCGGACCGAATTTTTGCTTGACGGCAGCCCGATGGCCAGCAACCAATATGCCACGTATTTGCAGGCAGGACGGAAGGTCAATTTGACCGTTTCCGATCAAAATCTGGTTCGCTTGAACGTCGTGACGAAGGCGGAAGGCAAAGTGACCGCGATCAATACGACGACGCGAACGATTTCGATGGAGACGAAGACGGGTGAAAAGCTGACGCTCACTTACTTCGGCATTCCGTCCATCGACATTCCGAAGAAAACGGGCGAGACGATTAACGATATCGGTGTCGGCACCCAAGTGTTCGTAACGATGGACAACTCGTTAACGTATGTGCTCCATATTCAAGTGAAGAAATCGTACGTATATACGCTCACCTCGATCGATGCGACGACGCGGAAGCTGAACGTCGTAGACGGCGAGAATGTGGCGTCCGCCATACCGCTGACGACGACCACGCCGATTTTGAACGCCGAAGGAAAAACGACGACGCTCGCAGCGCTGAAAGTCGGCGAACCGGTTGTCGTAACGTATATGGGCGAGTCGATTCAGTCGGTGTCCTTGCCCAGCGCTTTCCGAGGCACGATTACCGCTTTTGACGTATTTTCCGGCAAGCTTACGGTGAAGGACTATAACAACACTTCCCGCGATTATAATGTGGCGGACGGCGTGAACGTCGAGCTGAACGACAAAATCAGCACCAGCCTGTCGGCCATGAAGGTCGGCGACCGGGTGCAGGTCGTAGTGGACGGCACGGGAATTCCTTATGTATGGGTTGCGAGCGGCTCCGTGCGCGTTTTCAACTCCTATGACGCGGCGAAAAACCAAATCACGTTCAAAGTGGCGAACTTGTCCGAACAAAAAACGTACAACGTCGATCCTTATGTGTACCTTCATTCGACGGACGGCAGCGTCGTGGCGCTCAGCCGATTGAAAGAGAACGACAAGGTGACGATCTACGTCATCGACGGGAAAATCGTAGAGTTATTGAAATAGCCTGAGCGGCTCACCCGTGATTGCGGCTTTGTTTATCCGCCTTCACGGGTGTATTTTATTTTTGTAACATTTCGGACAAGTTATCCGTTGAATTGCGGCCCGCTTTTCGATAAACTTTTTTAGTATGGTCAATGGCCGGAAGGAGGGCGAAATACAAGTGAACAAACAACAGGTTAGAGAAATACTAGATACGGTTGCTTCCATGTTTCCGGATGCTCATTGCGAGCTTCATCATTCGAATGCGTTCGAATTGACGATCGCCGTTCTGCTCTCGGCGCAATGTACGGATGAGACGGTAAACAAGGTAACGGCCGGCCTGTTTCAAAAATATAAAACTCCGGAAGACTATTTGGCCGTACCGCTGGAGGAGCTCGAGAGCGACATTAAGCGTATCGGCTTATTCCGAAATAAGGCGAAGCATATACGCGAATTGTGCCGCATGCTGCTGGAGCATTACGGCGGCGAAATTCCCGAGGCGCACGAGGAGCTGGTCAAGCTCCCCGGCGTCGGACGAAAAACGGCCAACGTCGTCGTTTCCAATGCGTTCGGAGTGCCTGCGATTGCCGTCGATACGCATGTGGAGCGTGTCAGCAAGCGCCTCGGCTTGGCGGGCAGGGACGATTCCGTGCTCGAGGTCGAGAAGAAGCTGATGAACAAGGTGCCGAAGGAACAATGGACGCAGACGCATCATCGTCTCATCTTCTTGGGAAGATATCATTGCAAAGCGCAAAACCCGAAGTGCGGCGATTGTCCTTTGCTGATGATGTGCCGAGAAGGCAAGAAACGTATGAAACCGGCCGCAAACAGGAAGAATAAGGAACAAACTAGAAAAAGGGCGGGCGTCAGCAGCTCGGCAGACTAAGAGGTGGAGAAAGAACATGAAGTGCATTTCCGTTTACACCAACGATTTTGAACGATTCTCCGATATTTACGATAAGGTGCTCAGCACGAAGCTGTCCCAGGACGAAGAAACCGAAGTCGAGGGCGTCATGGTCAGCGAGTCCGGCGATGTGCCGGAGCATTACGTGGACCGGATGCGGTCCAAGCGCGATGTCGTCGTCATGAAGGAGAAGGGCAGAGATATTACGATATTGCAGCACGGCGAATTGTTTGAAATTTTGCTGCCGGATCCGGCTGCGAAGGAAGCGGTACAATCTTAATATGCTTCAGATGGTGCTCCGTCTTTTTGGCGGAGTTTTTTTGTGTTTACACCAACTTGCACACGGAATCCCCCCTTCTAACACAAAGCTCGAATATTTGATTATGGAAAAAGGTTGTTCATTAACGGTAGCGAGTTGGTTATATAAAGGGGAAAATGAGGCGGTCGGCCGGGGTATATGGAAAAAGTATGTTCATAATCGGTCGTTTGAGCAATCTGTCATGAACACACTTTTACCATAACGGTTGGTTGGGGCAGGGAGTACGTAGGAATGAAGGAAGTCGCAGAACAAAACATAGACAGCAGGTTGCCATAATGGTGTAGGGGAAAGAGACAAGGAAGCAGCACACACGCGATTGGCTTCACAGCCGCATGATCGACTGGGAGCGACGGAATAAGGATGTGAGACTTCACTATGTTGAGTTCGCGGTGCGGATATCGGTAATAGTGGGATGGGTGAAACTTCGCTATTCGGTCGTGCTGCCGCAATATCGGCTCGCAGCGCCGGAATAAGAATGTGGGACTTCACTATTTTGAATTCGCGGGGCGGAAAACGGGGAATAGTGAGGTGAAACTTCGCTATTTCGGCCGTGACGCCGCAATATCGGCTCGGAGCGCCGAAATAAGAATGTGGGACTTCACTATTTTGAGTCCGCGGGGCGAAAATCGGGGAATAATGCGGTGAAACTTCGCTATTTCGGACGTGCCGCCTCAATATCGGCTCGGAGCATAAGGATGTGAGAATCGGCGTTGCAGTTTTCATGTTCCTAGAGGCGCATTGTGCGTTATAATGAGTTTTATGTGTTTCTTACCATTCTAGGGGTTGAGGGGTTCATGAACAATAGAGAGAGTTTGTTGCGAGAGTTGGAGGAGCTGAACAAAGCGCTGCTTTCCGCGGGGGATACGGCGACGGCCGAGAAGGCGAGAGCACTGGCGGACAAAGTGCGGGAAGGCACGTTCTATATGGCGCTATGTGGGCATTTTTCCGCGGGGAAATCGAGCTTGATCAACCGAATTTGCCGGGCGGAGCTGCTTCCGTCAAGCCCGATTCCGACAAGCGCGAACGTCGTATCGATCCATAACGGGCCTTCCGAGGCCGTCATCGTTTATCGAGACGGGACAAGCGCGCATATCCCGATCGTAGAAGTGCCGAAATATGCGAAGAACGGCCAAGAAGTGGAGAGCGTGGAGCTGAGGCACCCGATCTCTTTCCTGGGCGATCACGCTGCGCTGCTGGATACGCCGGGGGTCGATTCGACCGACGACGCGCACCAGATGGCGACGGAATCGGCGCTGCATTTGGCGGATTTGGTCATATACGTCATGGATTACAACCATGTACTTTCGGAAATGAACATGGAGTTTGCGAAGCGTCTCACGGACCTCGGCAAGCCGCTCGTACTGGTCGTGAACCAAATCGATAAGCACCGCGAAGCGGAGGTGCCGTTCGGCGCGTTCCGTGACGGAGTGACGGATGCGTTTGCCGCGTGGGGCGTGCATCCCGCGGCTGCGTTCTATACGACGCTCAAAGCGCCGGAGCACCCGCACAACGAGCTGGGGCTGCTCCGCAGCTGGCTGCGCGCTACGGTGCTTCGCGGGGAGCAGCTGGGGCTGCGCGGAGCGGCGTCGGCGGCGCTGCGGCTCACAGAAGAGCATGCGGCTTACGTCGCTTCGCTGAACGAGGAGCGGAAGGCGGAGCTGCGCGAGCTGGCGGCGACCGACGAGGCGCAGACGTTCGCCTCGCGGTTCGAGGAGCTCAGCCGCGAGCTCAACCGCCGAACGCAGCTGCGTCACAACGCTGTGGAGCTTGTAAGGGCGGAAGCGGCGAAGATTGCGCAGAACGCCAATCTGACGCCTGCGGCAACGCGCGATCTCGCGCACGCTTTCTTGGAAAGCCGCCAAAGCGGGTTTAAGGTCGGGCTGCTGTTTACCGCTGCGAAGACGGAAGAGGAGCGGAAACGGCGATTAGAGGCGTTTCATGCCGATTTCCGGGAGCAGGTGACGGCGCAGCTTGTGTGGCACGTGCGAAGCCTGCTGAAGCGGACGGCGGAGGAACTCGGCCTTGCCGGGGACGAAGCGGCGCAGCGGCTCATCGAAGGCGTCGACGCGGAGGTGACGCCGGAATGGCTGCTCGGCATGGTGCGGCCGGGCGCTGTGCTGTCGGGCGAATATACGCTGAACTTCGCCAAGGAAATCGCCGAAGCCGTACGGCAGAGCGTGCGCAAGGCGGCGACCGCTGCTGCCGAAGCGCTCGTTGAGGCTGCGGCTGCGGCGCACGCAGCCGAGGAAGACCAGCTGCGCGCCGAGCTCGCGCAGCTGAACGCGCAGCTCGCACATGTGCGCGAGCTGGAGAAATTGGAGGCGGCGGAACGCGCCTCCGCGCAAGCGTTGGCGGCGAGCCTGAGCGCCGCCGCAAACCTCGTCCGGGAACCGGCGCAGTTCCCGGACCCGTCCCTCCTCCAGGCGGAGCCGGAGGAGGAAACGGCCGCGCCGCATGACGGCATGCGGCGCGCAACCGCAGGCGTGCCGCCGCTCGCCGCCGTCACGGCGGAGGCGGAGCGCGGCGGCGCCGCCGCGCAAGAGCCCGACGCGTCCCCGCAGGACGGGACGCGCAGCTTCCGCGGGCGGCTGCAGGCCGCCGCGAACGCGCTGGACGACGCGGCCGGCGTCGTCGATACGATCGCGCCGCTCGCCGCTTCGGCTCGGACGCTGCGCGACAAAGCGCGGCGCATGCGCGACCAGCGCTTTACCGCCGCACTGTTCGGCGCCTTCAGCGCGGGCAAATCATCCTTCGCCAACGCGCTGCTAGGCGAAGACGCGCTTCCCGTGTCGCCGAACCCGACGACGGCGTCCATTAATACCGTCGTGCCTCCGAACGATGAATGGCCGCACGGCATCGCCCGCGTCTTTCTGAAGCCGCGCGCCTCCGTGCTGGAGGACATTGCGCATTCGCTGCGCACGCTCGGCTTCGAGCCGGCGGAGGGGGAGAGCATCGTACCGTTCCTCCGCAAGACGATGGGTAAAACGCACGGCGAATTGAGCGACAACATCCCCCCGGGCGGAAAACCGCATGTGGCGTTCCTTCGTGCCGTTACCGACGGGTGGGACGAGGCGGAGCCGTTCCTCGGCACGGAGCTCCGAGCCGACCGGGATACGTTCCGCGCATACGTTGCGGAAGAGAAAAAATCGGCGTTCGTCGATAAAATCGAGCTGTATTACGAATCGCCGCTATCGAAGCAAGGGGTGACGCTGGTCGATACACCCGGCGCTGACTCGATCAACGCCCGTCACACCGGGGTGGCGTTCAACTATATAAAGAATGCCGACGCGATTTTTTTCGTCACATATTATAATCATGCGTTCTCCCGCGCGGACCGGCAGTTTCTGGAGCAGCTCGGCCGCGTGAAGGACGCCATGGAGCTCGACAAAATGTTTTTCATCGTCAACGCGGCGGACCTCGCCTCTTCGGCGGAGGAGCTGCAGGACGTATTGAACCATGTCCGGGACAATTTAACGGCATTCGGCATACGGAATCCAAGGCTGTTCCCGGTATCGTCATTGCAAGCGCTCGAGGCGAAGCGGAACCAAAGCCCCGATCAGCTGGCGCACTCCGGCATGGCCGCTTTCGAGCAAGCGTTCGGCCGATTTGCCGGCGAGGAGCTCGCGGCGCTTGCCTTCCGGTCGGCGGAGGGCGAGCTTAGACGCACGCTGTCGCTGCTGCATTCGCTGATCGAAGCCGCCCGCACCGGCGAGGAAGAACGATCCGCGGCGCTTGCGAAGCTGTCCGCCGACGAGCAAGCGGCGATCGACCGGGTCCGGGCAGAAAGCGTGCAGCCCGAATTGCAAGCGGCCGCGAAGGAAATTGCGGAGCAGTTTTATTATATTAAACAGCGCGTCATGTTCCGCTTCGGCGAATGGTACGGCGCAAGCTTCAACCCGTCCTCTTTGCGGGAAGATAAAGGAGACAGCAAAGAATCGCTTGCCTGGGCGTGGAGAGATTTGTCGGACTACATCGGCAAAGAGCTGGAAAACGAGACGCTGGCGGTTACGGTTCGGATGGAACGTTTTATCAATGGAGCCTTGGAGCGTACGTTCGAACGGTGGACGGCCGACATCCGCAAGCGGATTCCTTCCTTCGATCCGGGGTCGTGGGAGCCGTATACGTTCGCAACTCCGTCCTCGGCCTTCAAATGGTCCGCAGAGGAAGCGGATATGAAGCTGCTGAAGCAGCACTACAAGAGCGCCAAGCATTTCTTCGAAGGAGCGGGCCGCAAGGAATTGAAGGAAGCGCTGGAGCGCAGATGGCAGGAGCCGATCGCCGCGGCGCTGGAGGAAGCACGGCGAAGCTTCGAGGAATGGTATGCGGAGGCGGTTCAAACCGCGTTGGGCGACTGCAAGGAGAAGGCGGAAACGCTCGTCACGGAAGCGGCCGGCGGCATCCGCACCGCGCTGAGCGAAGTGTGGAACTTGCCCGACCTGGAGGCGAGGGACAGGCAATTATCGGACATTTTCACAGCTTTCGAGGAAATGGCATAAAAAGATAACGATTTGGAACATTTTGAAGAAATGTACCTCCCCAAACCGCAGATGTGCCAAATACGGCAAAATCTCCCCCGATTCGGGGGAGTTTCCTTTTTGAATGTTCTTACCTCCGATGCTAAACTGCATAAAGACTTTAATAACCGTAATGAAACAAGAGCTCGGAGTAAAAACGCGCGGGAGGGAAACCCACTACATGGGAGTGTTTCGGCAGCTCAAAAGGTTTTATTGGCCGGGGAGATTGAAGTACTATTTGTTCGTTTCGATTTTTTGTTTGGCTGTAATGACGTCGCTCGGACTTGTATACCCTTACATGCTAAAAACATTGATCGACGACGTCATTTTGGCTAAGCAGTACGAACAGGTTCCGGCGGTCGCGTTGACGGTGCTCGGAGTCGTCATTGTCAAAGGAATGTTTCAGTTTTTAAGCGGTTTGACGGGGGGACGGCTGGGCAATTGGGTCGCCTTCAACCTGCGCGAGGCTACGTATGAAAAATTGCAGTACTTGTCGTTTCAATATTACGACAAAGCTCGGACCGGCGATTTGATGTCGCGGCTGACGGCCGATTTGGATGCGATCCGGCAGTTTGTCGGCTTTGGCTTCGCTCAGTTTTTGAACGTGTTTTTCATGGTCGGCTTCGGTGCGATTATGATGATCGGCATTAACTGGAAGCTGATGCTGGTAACGCTTGTCACGATACCGTTCCTGCTGTTCTCCGCATTCCGCTTCGAATCGAAGATTCATCCGGCGTTCCGGCTGATCCGCCAGTCGATGAGCGATTTGACGACCGCCGTGCAGGAAAATATTACAGGCGTCCGGACGGTCAAATCGTTCGCGCGCGAGACGCACGAAATGAAAAAGTTTAACGAGCGCAGCGAGTCGTTCCGCGACAATCAAATACAAACGGCAAACATTTGGGCGAAATATTTTCCGATTATGGAGCTGTTCGCAAACCTTAGCGTCGTGATCCTGATCGGGGTCGGGGGAACGTTCGTCATCCGCGGTGAAATGTCTGTCGGGGATTTGGCGGCCTTTTTGTCTCTCATTTGGTACATTATCGGTCCGCTCTGGGGGCTCGGCTTCCATATCAACAACTATACGTTCACAAAGACGGCGGGCGAGCGTCTGTTGGAAATTTTGAACAGTCCGATTAACGTAAAGGATTCTCCGAACGCGGTCGCCATCCGATCGGAAGAGACGAAGGGCCATGTCCGGTTTGAAAAGGTTACTTTCGCGTATCCGGATAAAGCGCCAGCCTTGACCGATATTTCCATCGATGCGCCGGCGGGCTCCGTCATCGGCTTGCTCGGTCCGACCGGCTCCGGCAAAACGACCGTCACCCAGCTGCTCCTTCGGGCTTACAACGTGAAGGAAGGCCGAATTACGCTGGACGGCAAAGACATTCGGGAATTAACGCTCGAGAGCCTGCGGAAGCAAATCGCCGTCGTTTTCCAGGAGACGTTCCTGTTTTCGTCCACCATCCGGAACAACATCGCTTACGGGCAAAAACAAGTTTCGATGGACAAAATTATCGAGGCGGCGAAGCTGGCAAAGGCGCACGATTTCATAATGGAGCTCCCGTTAGGCTACGACACGATTGTCGGGGAGCGCGGCTTGGGTCTTTCCGGCGGGCAAAAGCAGCGGATCGCCATCGCCAGAGCCATTATCCAAAATCCGAAAATTCTTGTTTTGGACGATGCGACGAGCGCCGTCGACATGGAAACGGAGCATGAAATTCAGCAAGGGCTCAGAGAGGTCATGAGAGGCCGTACGACGTTCGTCATCGCGCACCGGATTTCCTCTCTCAAGCATGCGGATGAAATCATTGTGCTGGATCAGGGGCGCGTCGTTCAGCGCGGCACGCACAAGCAGTTGCTCGGCGGACCGGGACGTTATTTGGAGACGTACAACATCCAATACTCCGATCATCCGGATGTAGTGGCGAAGCGGCAAGAGGAACGGAAGGTGGCGTTCGGATGAGTCAGAGTCGTGCGGATGAGCAGGAAAAGCTGAAAGCAAAGCCGGAAGGCGAGAAGCAGCAAACGAAGAACGAACGCTTTGTTTATCAGGACGACGAAATAATGGAGAAGCCGTTCGACTGGGGACAATTTTCCCGGCTTGCGGCTTACATCAAGCCTTATTCCAGACAGCTGCTTCCGGTCGTCATCGTCATGATGGTGTTGGGCACGATTACGAAGCTTCTCGTGCCCTTGCTGCTCGGAAACGCCGTGGAAACGGTAAGCGGCGGGAACGATTACGGTAAGCTCTGGACGATTTGCGGCATTATCGCCGGACTTTATGTCATTCAATGGGTGGCCGGTTATTTCCGGATCCGGTTCACCAATATGATCGGGCAGCGCGTCATTTACGATTTGCGCAAAGATTTGTTCCAGCACATTCAGCGGCTTAGCTTCCGCTTTTTCGATCAGCGGCCGGCGGGCTCCGTGCTGGTGCGGGTAACGAACGACGTGAACTCGCTGCAGGATTTGTTTACGAACGGCGTCATTAATATTTTGATCGATTGCGTGCAGCTTGTCGGCATTATTGTCATTCTGCTTACTCTTAATTTGAAGCTCGGACTGGCGATCATGGTCACCGTGCCGATCATGTTTTTCCTCTCCACCAAGCTCCGCAAAAAAATTCGCCGAGCCTGGCAGGACGTGCGGATGAAGCAGTCGCGCATCAACTCGCACTTGAACGAGAGCATTCAGGGCATCCGCGTAACGCAGGCGTTCACGCAGGAGAAGGCGAACATGAAGTATTTCGAAGAGATGAACGAGGTGAACCGAGGCTCGTGGAACGTTGCCTCCCATTTGAACCAGACGTTCAACCCGCTTATTGAAATTACCGGCGGTTTGGGAACGTTCATCCTGTTTTTCTATGGAGCGTACTTGATCCAATCCGGACAGCTGACGATCGGCTTGCTAATTTCCTTCGTCGGATACGTCGGCAACTTCTGGGAGCCGATCAATCGGCTCGGCATGATGTATTCCCAGCTGCTGATCGCGATGGCGTCGTCCGAGCGGATCTTTGAATTTATCGACGAGGAGCCGACGGTCGGCGAGAAGAAAGAAGCGCAGGCGATGCCGCCGATCAGAGGGAACGTCCGCTTCGAAAACGTCGTGTTCGAATACGAGAAGGGGCGGCCGGCGCTTCGGGGCGTCAGTCTTGAAGTGAAGGCGGGCCAGTCGATTGCGCTTGTCGGGCATACCGGCTCCGGCAAAAGCACCTTCATCAACCTGCTCAGCCGCTTTTACGATGTCGTCGACGGCAAAATTACGATTGACGGCACCGATATTCGCGACGTGACGATTCAAAGCCTTCGTTCGCAGATCGGAATCGTGCTGCAGGATACGTTTATTTTCTCGGGGACGATCCGCAATAACATTCGCTTCGGCCGCTTGGATGCGACGGATGCGGAGGTTGAGGCGGCCGCCAAGGCGGTCGGCGCGCACGATTTCATCGCGTCGCTGCCGGACGGCTACGAAACGGAGGTCGAGGAAAGAGGCAGCGTGCTCTCGATGGGGCAGCGGCAGCTCATTTCCTTCGCTAGAGCGCTGCTGGCGGACCCGCGTATTTTGATCCTCGACGAGGCGACCGCGAGCATCGATACCGAAACCGAAGTCAAGATCCAGCATGCGTTAAAGACGCTGCTTGCCGGACGGACCTCGTTCATTATCGCGCATCGTCTTTCTACGATTCGAAACGCGGACCAGATCGTCGTACTGGATCACGGCCGCATTATCGAGCAAGGAGACCACGATGAGCTGATGCGCCTTCAAGGCGAGTATTACGGCTTGATTCAAGCGCAGTACCGTTTCTTGGACGAAGCGGTGTAACACAAATAAGGTCGACTTTATGTTGTGGGTTGCGACATAAAGTCGACCTTTTTTTATTGGTTGGGCGTGATAGCCGGAGGTTGCAGCGGAATAAAGTTCCGTACGAGGTGGTCGGCCATGCGGCGCGGAGGAGAGCAACGGAACAAAGTTCAGTAGGATCGACGGCGTTAGCCCCAAAAGTAGGTGCTAACGCCCCCGCACCTGACGCACTAGCCGAGGTTAGCCCCCGAACGCTTCGCCAAACACTTTATCGAACGCCTTCCGCGAACGCTCCAGCAGCTCGGCCGGCGTTTGCTCCGGCGGCGTGCGCGTCAAAATTTCCTGCGAAATCGGCCCTTTATAGCCGATTTCCTTCAACCCCTGCAGGAAGGACGTTAAATCGATGACGCCTTCCCCCGGATATACGCGGTCGTTATCCAGCGCTTCCTCCACGGGGACGTCCTTCGCATCGTTAATATGTACATACGCGATTTGATCGGCGCGAAGCTTCAGAATGTCGTCTTTCGTCAAGCCGTTCGTGTACCAATGGTATGCATCGTACAGTAAGCCGACGTTCGGCTCGCCGATCGCTTCAATCCACTCCAAGTGGCTGTCCGCATCCCATATGAACGGGTTTTTCCACGCGGTTCGCAGATGGTGCGGTCCTACGAACTCAAGTCCGAAGCGGATGCCGTAGGAATTCAACACGACGGCGCAAGCGCGCAGTCTGCGGGTGGCGACGGCCATAAACCGTGCCGCGTTCCAATCGGTGGACGGGAGAACATAGGTGCAGCATACGGATATGCCGAGCTCGGCGGCGGTTTCCGCATCTCTTCCAAGCTGCGCCAGGCCGTGTCTGAACCGTTCTTCGGTATCCCGCCATTCCACCGGAAAGCCGATCGAACCGATGACGACGTTATGCTCCTTCAAATATTGCTGCACGTTCGAACGGCCGTCGCGGGAAATCCAATCGCGAAGCTCGTTGGCGCCGGCATCGACGGATTCAAAGCCATAAGACGAAGCAAGCTGGACAAAACGGTCGATCGGACCGACATCGCCGATTCCTGCGCGGGTTAAGCCTCTTAACATACAGTTGCCTCCTTGACCTTAACGTTATTACCGCTTGTTTCATACTACCTTGATGC
This sequence comes from Paenibacillus thermotolerans, assembly GCF_028745515.1. GTDB lineage: Bacteria > Bacillota > Bacilli > Paenibacillales > YIM-B00363 > Paenibacillus_AE > Paenibacillus_AE thermotolerans. Next base: position 65,805 of record NZ_JAQZSG010000022.1, read on the forward strand.
GGCGGCAACCGTCAACGAAAAAGAAAGCGCTACAATCCTGTCGCGACCTGATGTACAATGGAAGGGAGTTCAAATAATGGACACAAATTTACCGGGAAAGATGCACAGTGTACTGGGGGACAAACGGTGACGATTTACGACAGCAGAATGAAGCATTTGCAAACGGCATTAAGAGAACAACAGCTTGCGGCATTCATTGTCACGCACAACGTAGATATTTATTACTTGACAGGCACGATGCAATCGGGTCTGCTGCTCGTGCCGGCCGCCGCCGAGCCGACGTTCTACGTTCGAAGAAGCATTACGAGAGCGCGGGATGAAAGCGCGGTTCGCGTCGAAGAGCTGGGCAGCTTGAAGACGCTCGGAGCCCGCGCTGCGGAGCGGTATCCGGAATTGTCCGGAGCGGTGCCGATCGCGCTTACATACGATGTTTTGCCCGTGGAATGGTTCGACAGGCTGCGCGCGGCGTTTCCCGATGCGCAGTGGCATAACGCTAGCGCGATCATCCGCGAAGCGCGGATGGTGAAAGACCCGGAGGAGCTTGAAGCGATGCGCAAGGCGGCGCGCATTGCCGACGATACGCTGCGGCAAGCTGTGCGGGGCATCCGTCCCGGCATGACCGAAATCGAGCTGCTCGCCGACATCGAATATATGCTGCGCAAAGCCGGGCATCTTGGGCTTATGCGGGTGCGGGCGATGAACATGGAGCTGGTCACCGGCATCGCCGCCAGCGGCGCGTCCGCCGCCATTCCGTCCGCCTTCGACGGGCCGGCCGGCGGAGAAGGTCTGCATTCGGCATTTCCGAAAGGTGCCGGCTTCAGCCCGATTTTGCCCGGAGAGCCGATTTTGCTCGACATCGGCTGCAATATCGAAGGGTACGTTACGGACCAAACGCGGACGGCCGTCATCGGAGAGCTGGATGAGGAGCTTCAGGCGGCGTATGACGCTTCGGAAGCCATTCTTGCCCGGATCGAGCGGGAGTTAAAGCCCGGAGCAATCTGTGAGGATATTTATGAGGTGGCTTTGGAAATGGCGGCCCGGTCGGGGTTCGGGGATCATTTTATGGGATATAAGGGCGATGCGGTAAAATTCGTAGGTCATGGGATCGGCCTTGAGATTGACGAATGGCCCGTGCTGGCCAAAGGCTTCCGCACGCCGCTTCGCCCCGGCATGGTCGTTGCAATCGAGCCGAAATTCACGTTCAAGGATCGAGGCGTCGTCGGCATAGAAAATACATACGCGATCACCGAGTCCGGCTTCGAAAGATTGACGTTGACTCCGCCCGGGCTCATCCGTCTTTAACCGCAGGTTAATAATCTGACATGGTTTTTATGCAAGCGCAAAGGTTTCCTGCCGTAAAGGTAGAAACATATAGTTTGTCGCACATAAAAGGGGGATGCGCATGGGAAAAAAAGCAAATGGGAGCTTCCGCACGCTGAAGGGAAGGACAAGCTTTGTCGGCGCTTTTTGGCGGCGGATGAGCACGACGAAAAAAATATATTTGCTGGTCGGAACGGCGCTGCTGTTTCTCGCATTGGTCGGAGGGGTCAATTACGTATATTTGGTAATGATCAACAGCAATTCGCGGTCGCTGCAGGCCGAAGCGTTCGACCCGGTTCAAACCGCGCAAAAAATCGCATTGAATCAACGGACGAGCGAGACGAGAATGCTGGAGCTTATTTTGGCGTCATCGACGGTGGACAAGCAGACTGCGAACGACCAGCTTCAATTGCTGTACGAGGAAAGCGACGAGCTGTTTACCCGGTTTGAGGAGAACGGCATAGACCCGGAGATCGAGCCGGCATGGAAGGAATTTTATTTGCTTGCAAGCAACTTCGATGCTTACCGCGTCGAGGTTTCGGAACTGGTAAAAGAAGATCAGCCGAATCTGGGCTTTATTATTTATCAAAACAATGTCATGCCGTACCGAATGAAGAAGGACGAGCTGGCGAAGCAAGTGATCGACTATTACACCAATAAGGCAAGCGACATTCAGCAGGACAACATCCAGACGATCCAAACGGCGCTCAGCGTATCCCTTGCGCTGCTGATTGCCGCGGCTGTATTGCTGTTCTTGGCCGGACGCGGCATCGCCCGCAACATATCGTCCCCGATCAAACAGCTGCGCGAAAAAATGTCGCAGGCGGAATCGGGCGATTTGTCCGTCGTATGGCAGCTTCAGCGGGAGGATGAAATGGGCGCGTTATCGCATTCGTTCAATTCGATGATCGCCGGCCTGCGGACGCTGTTGAACAATGTAAGGGACGGGGCGAGACAACTCGCCGACGTGTCCGTGCAGCTGCAAACGAATGCGCAGCACACCGCAAAAGCCGCGGAGCAGATCGCCGCGGGCAATGAACAGCTGTCCTCCGGTCTGGAGGTACAGGTAGCCAGCGTAGCGACGGCGTCGGAATCGATCGAAGCGATGGCCGCGGATTTGGAGGCGATAACGAATCACAGTAACGAAGTGACCGGTTTAAGCGGAAAAGCGAAGAGCTCTTCGCAGGAAGGCTTGCGGGCGGTTTCGAACGTCGTCGGGCAGATGGGCGCCATTCACGACACGGTTCAAGGCATGGAGCGCGTGGCGGACGATCTCGCGGCGCGATCGAAGGAAATCGGTGCGATTCTGGGCTTGATCGCCGATGTGGCGAACCAGACGAACCTGCTCGCGCTCAACGCAACGATTGAGGCGGCGCGCGCCGGAGAAGCGGGCAGAGGCTTCGCGGTCGTCGCGTCCGAAATTCGCAACCTGGCGGATCAATCGGCGCAATCGTCCAAGCGAATCGCCGCGATCGTGAGGACGATTCAAGCCGATGTCGGCAACGTGCTGCAGATGATCAAAGAAGGCGGCGTCAAAGTCAAGGACGGAATCGCGAAGACGGAACAGGTGAACGAAGTGTTCCAGACGATCGACGCTTCGGTTTCCGATGTCACCCATAAAATCAATGAAGTCGCCTCCTCCATCTACCGCTTAAGCGAAGGCAGCGAGCATATTGTGAAGGCGATTCGCCAAGTGAACGCCGTCGCTCAGGAAGGCGCGGGGACAAGCGAAGAAACGGCCGCCGCAAGCTCGGAGCAAATGCACGCGATGGATCGGGTGCTTGAGTCCGCCTCGTCGCTCTCGGAGCTGGCGGCGCGGCTTCAGGCCGAAATCGGACGGTTCCGTTTGTCATCATCAGAATAGAAGCATTACCCGCAAAGGCGCGTTTCGGGACGTTTCCGGGCCGCGCCTTTCGCATGCGCATTTGATTACCTGAGCCAAATTGTCTACTCTTAATAGTAGAAAGGGGAAGGAGGGGGCGATGATGCGCGCGAAGTGGAGACCGATCGGCGCTATTGCGCTTCTCTGTACCGTGATACTGTTAGTCGGCTTCGGTAATGCGGTCCGCACCGTCGTCTTTCCGCAAGAAGGCGGCTTGGATCGCAATGCGAATGCGGCGCCTGAGGCCGATCAGCCGAAGCGGGAAGGGATAAGCATCGTCGCAATCGGCGATTCGCTCACCGTGGGCACAGGCGACGAGTCAGGCAAAGGCTATGTCGTTCGGGCGAAAGAGCTGCTTGGCGGCACGTCGAATGTCCCGGTTCGCGTCTTGGGCAATTTCGCCCGGAACGGTTACACGACGACGCAGGTGCTAGCCGAGCTGAACGAACGCGAAGGAATTCAGGAGGCGATCCGGGAGGCGGACGTCGTGCTTATGACGGCGGGCGGCAACGATTTGTTCCGGATCGGCGACGAAGTGGATCCGGTGTCGATTCGCGAGAAGTTTCCGGAGGCGTTGAACCGTCTTCAGAGCATAATGGCAAAAATAAAAAGCTTGAACGCCGATGCCCGGGTGTACTATATCGGCTTGTACAATCCATTTATCGACCTGGCGCAGTTTGAGGGCTCCTCCGACTTGATCCAGGAATGGAACGCGGAAGTGTTTAAGCTGGCGGAGCAATACGAAGGCGTGACCTTCGTTTCCACCTTCGATTTGTTCGAGAACGGCGTCAGCCGGTTTTTGTCCGCGGATTTCTACCATCCGAACGGAGCCGGATATGAGAGAATCGCCAAGCACATTGCGCTGCTGCTTGAATAGGAGGATGCGAAGATGGTACAAGTTAACGGGGAGCGCCCCGAGGTGCCGGTGTTGTCCGTTCAGCGGCTGGCCAAATCGATCAAGGGCAAGGAGATTATCAAAGGCGTCTCTTTCAACGTGTACGCCGGAGAAATATTCGGATTTTTAGGTCCGAACGGCTCCGGAAAAACGACGACGATCCGCATGCTCGTCGACTTAATCCGCCCGACGGCGGGCAAGGTCGTCATTTGCGGCGCGGATATCCGGAAAGATCATGACGGAGCGCTGAAGCATGTGGGCTGCATCGTGGAAAATCCGGAGCTTTATCCGTATTTGACCGGATGGGAAAATCTCGAGCATTTCGCAGGGATGCTTCAAGGCGTGGATGGTCGGCGGATTCGCGAGACGGTGGAGCTTGTCGGGATGGGGAAGCGGATTCACGACAAGGTGAAGACGTATTCGCTCGGCATGCGGCAGCGGCTCGGCATCGCGCAGGCGCTTCTGGGAAATCCGAAGCTGCTTATTTTGGACGAGCCGACGAACGGGCTGGATCCGCAAGGAATCAAAGAGTTAAGGGAGTTCGTCAGAAAGCTTGCCGATCAAGGCATGAGCGTGTTCATCTCAAGCCACTTGTTAAGCGAAATCGAATGGATGTGCGATCGGGTGGCGATTATTTCTAAAGGCGCGCTCATCTCGGAGGGACGGGTGGACGAGCTGCTGCGCCGTGCGAAGCAGCTTGTTCATTGGCAGCTGGAGCCCGTTGAGCTGGGGCTGTCCGTCCTGATGGAGCGGTTCGGCGGAGATGTCGAGGCCGATTCGGCCGAAGGCCGCCTTTCGGCGCGAATGGACGAGGAGACCATTCCCGAAGCCAATCGGCAGCTGGTGCTGGCGGGCGTTCGGGTCAAACGGATCGAGATCAAGCAGCCGACGCTGGAGCAGCTATTTTTGGACATAACGGAGGGCGAGAGCATTGAGTAGCCTGCTGCCGTTAATCCGCAATGAAACGTTGAAGATTTGGAGGAAGAAGCGGTTTGCGGTCATTTTGCTTCTGCTGACGGTTTTGATTCCGATTTTTACGTATGCGCAGGTGAAAATGTCGGAAAGCTTTAAACAGCAAACGGGCACGGACGATTGGCGGATCAAAGCCGAGGCGCAAATCAACGAGTATAAGGCGAGGACCGAATCGACAAGAATACCGGAAGAATGGAAAAAATGGTTTCGCGTAGAAATCGAGCGGCTGCAAATTCATCTGGACCGCAATATCGACCCGAACAGCGCAAGCGGCGTCACGTTTGCGAGAGAATTTGCGGTGAATGCCGTAAGCTTGTTTTTGCCGCTTATGGTGATGGTCATCTCATCCGATTTGGTTTCTTCCGAGCATTCGCTGGGCACGATCAAGCTGCTGCTGACGCGTCCGGTTCGCAGATGGAAGGTGCTGGCCGGCAAGTACGTCGCGATGACTTTTTATGTTTCTTTCATCGTTATGGCGACATTCGCACTATCTTATTTGATATCCGGCGCCTTTCTCGGCTATTCGGGCTGGAGGTCGCCGGTGTTGACGGGCTTTGCCGTTGTCGGCTCCACGGTGGATGCGACGCATGTCCGCATTGTGGAGCAGTGGCAGTTTTTATGGATGGTGCTCGGTTTGGCGTGGTTCTCATGCATGGTCGTAGCCTGCTTAAGCCTCATGGTTTCCGTCTTGGTGCGCAGCACGGCGGCCGGGATGGGCATTATGCTGGCGGTGCTAATATCCGGCACGATTCTTTCGAACATGGCGGGAAGCTGGGAGGCCGCGAAATATTTCTTTATGGTAAACCTGGATACGGTGACGTATTTGGCGGGTCAAGCGCCTCCGATTCCCGGCATGACGCTGCCCTTCTCGCTCGCCGTACTGGCGGTCACCGCATGGCTATCGATCGTTGTTTCGTTTGGAGTGTTTACGAGAAGGGACGTTTTGAACTAAAATAAGGCAGGATTGCTTTTTGGAGAAGGAACGGGGGAACGGCATGGCCGAACAAATCGATTTATTTGACAACGCCCCGCCGGTTGAGGCGAATGGCTCAGCCGGCTACGGCGCAGACGATATTCAAGTGCTTGAAGGCTTGACCGCCGTTCGGAAAAGACCGGGTATGTATATCGGGAGCACGAGCGCGTCCGGGCTGCATCATTTGGTTTGGGAAATCGTGGATAACGCGGTGGACGAGCATTTGGCGAAGTTCTGCAACCGGATCGCGGTAACGATTCATAAGGATCAATCCGTAACGGTGGAGGATAACGGACGGGGCATTCCGACCGGGATGCACAAGACGGGGGTTCCGACCCCTCAAGTCGTATTTACGGTGCTTCATGCCGGCGGCAAGTTCGGCGGCGGGGGGTATAAGAAGTCGGGCGGCTTGCACGGCGTCGGCGCTTCGGTGACGAACGCGCTGTCCGAGTGGCTGGAGGTCGAAATTTACCGCGAAGGAAAAATACATAAGCAGCGGTTTGAATATTGGGTCGACTCCTCCGGCAAGGAGCATGTCGGCGAACCGGTGACCGGACTCGAGGTTGTCGGAAATACGAAACGGACGGGAACGAAGGTTACGTTCAAGTCGGATGCGCGCGTATTCCACGGCAGTATTGCGGTCAACTACGATACGCTTCAAGAGCGCTTGCAGGAGCTGGCGTTTTTAAACTCGGGGCTTCGCATCGTGCTGCGGGACGAGCGTACCGGGGCCGAAGAGACGTTCGAATATGCCGGCGGTGCAAGCGAGTTCGTCCGGTTTCTGAATGACGGCAAAACGGTGCTCCACGATTGCATCCATTTTTACGGCGAGAAGGATGAAATCGAGGTCGAGGTCGCTTTTCAATATAACGACGGTTACACGGAGACGATCGCTTCGTTCGTCAACTCGATTCCGACCCGCGGAGGCGGAACGCACGAAACCGGCTTTAAGACGGCGTATACGCGGGTAATGAACGAGTATGCGAGAAAAGCGGGCATTTTGAAGGAGAAAGAAAAAAATCTTGAGGGCAACGATCTTCGCGAGGGAATGATGTGCGTCATCAACGTGAAGATGGGCGAGGTCGAGTTCGTCGGCCAGACGAAGGACCAGCTCGGGAGCGCATCGGCGCGCGGCGCCGTGGACGGCATCGTCGCGGACAAGCTGTCCGTCTTTCTCGAGGAAAACCCTCAGGTCGGGCAAATGCTGCTCAAGAAAGCGGTGCAAGCGGCGAAAGCTCGCGAGGCCGCGCGCAAAGCGCGCGAAGAAGTGCGCAGCGGGAAGAAGGGAAGAGGCGAAGGCTCGAACCTGGGCGGCAAGCTGACGCCTGCGCAGTCTAAAGATTTCATGCGCAACGAGCTGTTTATCGTCGAAGGCGATTCCGCAGGCGGCTCCGCGAAGCAGGGACGCGATTCCCGCCATCAGGCGATATTGCCGCTGAAAGGAAAGCCGCTCAACCCGGAGAAGGCGAAGCTGGCCGATATTTTGAAGAACGATGAATACCGGACGATAATATCGGCGATCGGCGCGGGCGTCGGCTCCGAGTTCGACGCGGAGGAAGCGAACTTCGGCAAAATCATCATCATGACCGATGCCGACACCGACGGCGCGCATATCCAGGTGCTGCTGCTGACGTTCTTCTACCGGTACATGAAGCCGCTCATTGACGGGGAGAAAGTGTTCATCGCGCGGCCGCCTTTATATAAAGTGACGAAAAAGAGCGGAAAACAGACGGTAACCAAGTATGTGTATTCGGATGAGGAGCTCGCGGCCGTAACGAAGGAGCTCGGCGGCAAGGGCATCGAGCTGCAGCGTTATAAAGGACTCGGCGAGATGAATCCGGAGCAGCTTTGGGAAACGACGATGGATCCGGAACAGCGCGTTCTGTATTTGGTGAAGATCGAGGATGCCGCGAAGGCGGAGCGCCGCGTATCGACGCTGATGGGCGATAAGGTGGATCCGCGGAAGCGGTGGATCATCGAGAATGTCGATTTTACGGAGTACGAGGAATAGGGTGATGCAGTGAGTACACAGGAGCAATTTTTGCCGGTTGTGATGGAAGAAGTCGTCGGCGACCGGTTCGGACGGTATTCCAAATATATCATTCAAGACCGCGCCATCCCGGACGTACGGGACGGTTTGAAGCCGGTGCAGCGCCGCATTTTATACGCAATGTACGAATCGGGCAATACGCCGGACAAGCCGTACCGCAAATCGGCGAAGACGGTCGGGGACGTCATGGGGAACTACCATCCGCACGGCGACAGCTCTATCTACGAAGGCATGGTGCGGATGGCGCAGCCGTGGAAGATGGCGCACCCGCTCATCGACGGCCACGGCAACTGGGGCTCGCAGGACGACGACCCGGCCGCGGCGATGCGGTACACGGAGGCGCGCCTGTCTAGTATCGCGATGGAGATGCTGCGCGATATCGACAAGCGCACGGTGCAGTTCCGCGACAATTTCGACAATACGGCGAAGGAGCCGTCGGTGCTTCCTTCCCGCTTTCCGAATTTGCTGGTGAACGGCGTCAGCGGCATTTCCGCCGGCTTCGCCACCGAAATACCGACGCATAATTTGCGGGAAGTGATCGATGCGTGCATCCGCATTATCGACGATCCGTTCGCTACGCTTGAGGACGTGATGGAGATCGTCAAGGGGCCGGACTTCCCTACCGGCGGCATCGTGATGGGAACGGACGGCATCCGCGAAGCGTATACGACGGGCAAGGGCCGGGTGTATATCCGCGGTCGTACGGCGATTGAGGATTTGCGCGGCGGGAAGCAGCAGATCGTCATTACGGAAATTCCATACGGCGTCGTGAAGGCGAAGCTGGTAACGAGCATGGAGACGATCCGGCTGGAGAAGAAGGTCGAGGGCATCGCCGAGGTGCGCGACGAGAGCGGACGCAACGGGCTAAGGATCGTCGTTGAATTGAAGAAGGATGCGGACGCGCAAGGCATATTGAACTTCCTGCTCAAAAAGACGGATTTGCAAATCTCGTACAGCTTCAACATGGTGGCGATCGTAAACAAAGCGCCGCGCCAGCTCGGGCTGAAGGAGATGCTGGTCGCTTACGTCGAGCATCAGAAGGACGTCGTAACCCGGCGTTCCCGCTACGAGCTTGAGAAGGCGGAGGACCGCGGCCACGTGCTGGAAGGTCTTGCGAAAGCGCTCGATATATTGGACGACGTCGTCGCGACGATTCGCCGGTCCAAAAACCGGCAGGACGCGCAAAACAACCTGGTTGCGGAATACGGCTTTACGGAGCGGCAGGCCGACGCCATCTTGACTTTGCAATTATACCGGCTTACCAATTTGGAAATTACGGCGATCGAGAAAGAGCTCGACGAGGTAAGAAAGCTGATCGAGCAGCTTAAGGCGATTCTCGGCAGCGAGCGGAAGCTGCTTGCCGTCATTAAGAAGGAGCTTACGGAAATTCGCGACCGCTTCGGCATCGACCGCCGTTCGGAAATTCAGGACGAGGTCGAGGAATTGAAGGTGGCCGTCGAGGTGCTCGTAACGCCGGAGGACGTGCTGGTGACGCTGTCCGATCAAGGCTACATCAAACGGACGAGCAAGCTTTCGTTCACCCGTTCCGGCGGCGAGGTCGAATCGACGGGCCTCAAGGAAGGCGACTTCGTGCGCAGTCTGCTTGAGGTGAACACGATCGACAGCCTTCTGCTGTTTACGGCTAAAGGTCAATACTTTCTGCTTCCCGTTCACGCGATCCCGGAATATAAGTGGAAGGACACGGGGACGGCGCTCGTCAATGTCGTACCGATTCCGAAGGACGACCGGGTCGTAAGCGCCATTCCGGTGAAGGATATGCAAGAGACGGGCAAGTCCGTCATATTCGTCACGAAGCGCGGCCAGGTCAAGAAGACGGAATTGAAGGAATACGCCACAAACCGGATGACGGCCATTGCGGCGGTGAAGCTCGGCAAGGACGATGAGGTTGTAACGGTATGGATCGGCAGCGACGGCTTGGAGTCGGAAATTTTGCTGATCACCAAGCTGGGTCAAAGCATCCGTTTCCGCAGCGACGAAGTAAATCATATGGGGCGGGTCGCCGGGGGAGTTCGCGGCATCGCTCTGAAAGAAGGGGACGAAGTCGTCGCCGCGCTGAACGTAGCCGGGGACGAGGGCGAAATATTGGTGCTAAGCGATCTCGGATACGGCAAGCGTTCGCTGTTAACCGACTATTTGGTGCAAGGCCGAGGCGGCAAAGGCGTGGCCACGTTCGAGTTCAAAGAAGGCAAACGCGTCAAGCCGAACGGCAGCGCGCTTGTGATGGCGCATTTCGTCAAGGAAGAGTGCAGCTTCATGGCCGTTACTTCGGCGGGGCGCACCGTAACGTTCTCCTCGGAGGATGCGCCGATCGCCATTCTCCGGTCCATCGGAGCGATTCTCGTTCTAACGGAGAAGGACGAACAGATCCAAGCGGCGGTTTGTGTCGGAAATGCGATATCGTAAGGTACGGCCGAACAGGTGGAACTGTTCGGCTGTTTTTTTTTGACGCCGGAATGTTGTTTCTCGCCGATCCTCACAAACCCCCGCGGTCCAAACGGACACCACCGCCAAGCCGCTTACTGACACCACCGCCAAACCGCTAACGGACACCACAGACGCTATATCGTCAATTTGCCCGCCGCCAAACCGCTAACGGACACCACAGACGCTATATCCCGATTTTTGGCGCTAATCCCATCATTTTCGTGGCAATAACTGCAGTGGTGTCCGTTAAAACTGCAAACTCCACTCAAAACGCCGAATAACTGCATCTATGTCCGTTAGAGCGATCCGCCGGCGATCCAAATTTGATAGGGAGGAGCGATTTGCAGACGTGTTTCTGCATTGGAGCCAGAGGTATGTCGCTCGTAATAACTTAATGGTTGCATTCAAAAGACTCCGTCAGGCGTGTTTTTTACGCCCTTAGGATGACTGAATCCCCAAGAAAGTTTCGGCAGAGTTCGCGCATGCGTCACGTTTCGAAATATGTCGCGCCGTCATGCTGTCGGAAGGTGTCGTAAGGCGAAAAATCGTATCGATTAATGTCTTAAAATATTAAATGGTTAAAGCTTTTCGCGGGCGGTCAGGGATGGTATACTTTGGCTTGTACAATACCCATAGGGGGGATTTAAGAAATGTATACGAACGAGTTTGCGAAACTGTGGTTTAAGCTGAGCAAGGAACTCCGCATTCATATGGACACCCAATTGAGCCCGACGCTAACCGAGAGCCAACTCAACGTTCTTGAATATGTACTCGCGCATGACCGGATGAAGCCGTCCGATTTGATTCATTATTTGGCGACGACGCCCGCGGCCGTCACCACGCTGCTCGATCGGATGGAGAAGAACGAGTTGATCGAGCGCGTGAGGGACGAGCGCGACCGCAGAATCGTCTGGATTCACGTCACGCATAAGGGCAGGGAAGAATGCAAAAGAGGCGTGGACATCCGCGAGACGTTCCTGACGGAATATTTAAGCCGGATTTCGTCGCACAATCAGCAGCTGCTTGTGTACCTGCTCGGAAAAATTACGAACGTGGAGCAGCAGCGCATCTCCTCTTAAGGGGAAGCGGGCGTGTCCGCCTGGACGGTTAAGGACCGCAGGTGGGCGTTCATCTCGGCCGCCTTCTGCTCTAGCTGCGGGAACATCCGTTTCGGAATCAGCGGATCGTTCTTGGCCGCGGCAACCGCCTCCAAAGGCAGAATGCGGTACAACGATTTCCCGCCGCTTCTGTACTTATGGACCCAAGTCGGAATCGGATCGATCTGTACGATTTCGGTTTCGGAGCCGCCGTCCTCCAAGTAGGTTTTCTTAATGCGCACTTTAAAAATAACGCCGTATTCCTTGTAATTGCCGAACTGGTTCGAAATGAAGTTGCCCATGGAATACATAACGACACCGGTACGCTCCGTTCCGTCATATCCGGCGGTAACGATACGCTCATACGGCTGCACCACGTGCGGATGGCTGCCGAGCACGAGATCGGCGCCCGCTTTAATGCAATGCTCGGCGAGCTCACGCTGCGTGTCGTTCGGCTGCCGCTGATATTCAATGCCGAAGTGAAGCGCCACCGTTACGAAGTCGGCGCCGTCCGCCCGAGCCCGCTCGATTTGCTCCTTCATTATCTCTTTATCGATCAACGAAATAAGGTACGGCTTGTCTTCGGGAACGGGGATGCCGTTCGTGCCGTACGTGTATGAAAGAATGGCGTTCACAATGCCGTTCTTTTCTATTACGAGCGGCTGATTCGACGCTTCTTCCGAATCGTATGTGCCGACGCTTAACAGCCCGTTCTCATGAACCGTATTCAGTGTGGCGACCGCGCCGGAGGCGCCTTGATCGAGCGCATGGTTGTTGGCCGTCGTCACAATGTTGAAGCCGGCATTGCGAATGGCGGCCGCCAGCTCGTCGGGGGCGTTAAACAGCGGGTACCCCTTGAAGCCGCGCTCGGCGCCGGCGATCGGGGTTTCCAGATTGGCGATGCTCCAATCTCCCTGCGAGATGATGGAGGATACCTCCCGGAAAAAACCGTCGAAATTGTACGTTCCCGTCTTCGCATCGTAAGCGCCGGGCAGCTGCGGCGTGTGCATCATAATGTCGCCGACCGCAACGATCGTTGCTTCCGCAGGCGGCGGAATGACCGGCTCCGGCGCCTCATTCGCCGGAGGCGAAGCGTCTTGATCGGCGCCGTCGACCGGGGCCGGCTGTGCAGCCGGTTCGCCGTCCTGCGAATCGCCCGATTCATACCGGCCGCCGAAGCAGCCGGATAAGAACAGTGTTGCGGACAGCAAAGCTAAAACCGCCAACACCGTCATTGCGGACTTGCGTGTGCGTATAGTCATGCTATCTCATTTCTCCCATGAGCGAATATGCGAATATGGAATGCAATGTTACTCGTTCGATTCCCAGCGGCATAAGATGCCTGCCGGCAAAATCATATTTTTGGCCGTTATGGGCAGCCCGATTTCCCCCGTTGTAATGCTTCCCCCGTACTTTTCCGACAGCGTCAGCCGCGCAATGTTGCCAAGCACCGTAGGAGACAGCCCGGTCGTATACGAATTGATCAGAAGAAACAGCGGCTTCTTGGACATGATCGTCGTGCAAAATTCCAGGAACGGATACAAATTCGTCTCCAGCTTCCATACTTCCCCGCCGGTGCCGCGCCCGTAGGAGGGAGGATCCATAATGATTCCGTCATACGTATTGCCCCGGCGCTGCTCGCGCTGGACGAATTTGAACACGTCGTCCGTAATAAACCGTACAGGCTTCTCGGCTAAGCCGGATAAGGCGATATTTTCCTTCGCCCAAAGCACCATCCCCTTCGCCGCGTCGACGTGGGTCACTTCCGCGCCTGCGGAAGCGGCCGCGACGGTCGCGCCTCCGGTATATCCGAACAGGTTCAACACCTTGATCGGACGGCCGGCATTTCGGATTTTGTCCATCATCCAGGACCAGTTCACCGCTTGCTCCGGAAACAGCCCCGTATGCTTGAAGTTCGTCGGCCGGATGTAAAACTTTAAATCCTTGTAGCCGATCGTCCACCGCTCCGGCAGCTTCGTCTTAAATTCCCACTGTCCTCCGCCCGAAGAACTCCGATGGTATCTGGCGGATACGTTCTGCCACAGCTCGGTCTCCTTCGCGAGCGGCCAAATAATTTGCGGGTCGGGTCTGCGAAAAATGACATGGCCCCAACGCTCCAGCCTCTCGCCGCCGCCGGCGTCCATCAATTCATAATCGATCCAATCGTGTGCTGCAAACATGCGTAAAAAACTCCTCGTTTACTTGATAGTTTGTCGGTTTCGCTATACGCTTGATAGGAAGCGGTTAACGTTTGCCGCAAAATGGGAAGAAAGTCCTGACTGATGACTTATCCATATATTGTACATCAGCAGGCAACTTTCAATCAAAGATGGTGGAGGAGAAATATGAGTCAGCCTGTTATGCGCGTTCGGCTGCGGCGCCGAACGAACGGATGGAAAGCTTTACTTGCAACCGTCTTGCTGCTTGGGGCGGTTGCGGCAATCGCGGCTATTCTGGACAATCCCGCCGTGACGGAGTTGGACCGGACGGTAGGCGAAGCGATTCGCAGCCTGCGAAGCGAGGCTCTGGATCAAGCCGCGAAGTGGTTGAATATTGTTGGTTCCACCAAGGGCTATGCTGTCATCACCGCGGTCGCTGCCGTATGGTTCGCTTTACGGAAGAAAGCTCCCGAAGCGATTCTTACGATCGTTTCCGTCGCAGGGGCATACGGTTTAAACACGCTCGTCAAAAACATAGTGGAAAGACCCCGGCCGCCGGCGGCTGAGGCATTATTCATGGAGGACGGCTTCAGCTTTCCAAGCGGCAACGCGACCATAGCCGCGGCGCTGATCGGGTACATCATGTTCGCCATATGTCTGCACTCCGCAACACGTCCTGCTTTACGCATGTCTACAATCGCGATCGGAAGCATAATTATGTTGTTGATCGGCGCATTTCGGATTTACGCCGGGGTTCATTATGCTACCGATATTGTCTCCGGATATTTGCTGGGCGCCGCTTGGCTCGCGATTGTCGTGTACATACAACGGAAATATATGACTTGACGGAGGAATGCTTTGTGGCGGGATGGACTCCGAGCGATTTCGATCTGTATTTGTTCCGGGAAGGAACGCTGTATGAAAGCTATCGCACATTTGGAGCACATCTTTGCGAGCATGAAGGCGCAAGAGGAGTCCGGTTCGCCGTATGGGCTCCTCGGGCCGTTCAAGTAAGCGTCGTCGGGGAGTGGAACGGGTGGAAGCCCGAAAGCGATCCGCTCGAGTGCGCACCGGGCGGCGTCTGGTGCGGCTTTCTTCCGGGAATCGGGGAAGGCGCGATCTATAAATATGCCATTCGAACGTCAACCGGAGAGTGGAAGCTAAAAGCGGATCCGTACGCTTTCCGTTCCGAGGTTCGCCCGAGCACCGCTTCGATCGTATACGATTTGAGCGGGTACAGGTGGAAAGATATGAATTATAGAAAGCGCTTACACGAATCGTACGAACGGCCGCTCTCCGTTTACGAGGTGCATCTCGGCACATGGAGAAGAAGAGACGACGGCTCCATGCTCTCGTATGAGGAGCTTGCCGACGAGCTCGTCAATTACGCGGCGGATATGGGCTTTACCCATATCGAGCTGCTGCCGCTTGCCGAGCATCCGTACGACCGCTCTTGGGGCTACCAGGCAACCGGCCTTTATTCGGTTACGAGCCGGTTCGGAAGCCCGAAGCAGTTTATGGCGTTCGTCGACCGGTGCCACCAAAGAGGGATCGGCGTCATTATGGACTGGGTGCCCGGACATTTTTGCAAGGACGACCACGGACTAAGACGCTTCGACGGAACGCCTCTATACGAACCGGAGGACGATCGCCTTGCCGAAAAAATAGAGTGGGGAACGCTCGGCTTCGACTTCGGCAAGCCGGAGGTGCGGAGCTTTTTAATCAGCAACGCACTGTATTGGATGGATATGTTTCATATTGACGGGCTGCGCGTCGATGCGGTCGCGAGCATGCTCTATTTGAATTTCGGGAAGCCTGCGGACCGCCATGTGTACAACCGGTACGGCGGGGAGGAAAATCTCGAAGCGATCGAGTTTCTGCGGACGCTCAATCAAGCGGTATTCGAACGGTTTCCCGGAGCCTTAATGATGGCGGAGGATTCCACCGCTTGGCCGCTGGTCACCGCCCCCGTCCATAAAGGCGGTCTTGGCTTCAATTACAAGTGGAACATGGGCTGGATGAACGACATGCTCGAATATATGGAAAAGGACCCGATCCACCGCAAAAATCACCACAAAAACATCACCTTCTCCTTCCTCTACGCCTTTTCGGAAAATTTCGTGCTTCCTTTATCCCACGACGAGGTCGTCCACGGCAAAAAATCGCTCTTGAACAAAATGCCCGGCGACTACCGGCAAAAGTTTGCCGGACTTCGCGTCCTTCTCGGCTATATGACCGCACACCCCGGCAAGAAGCTGCTGTTTATGGGCGGCGAGTTCGGCCAATTTTCCGAATGGAACGATTCGGCCCAGCTCGACTGGCAGCTGCTTGAATATCCGATGCATGCGTCGATGCGGCTGTATGTGCGGGAGCTGAACCGGTTTTACGCGAAACAGCCGGCGCTTTGGCAGAACGACTGCCGCGCGGAGGGCTTCGAATGGATTTCCCCGCACGACAGCGAGCAGAGCGTCATCGCGTTTATTCGTCATGCGAAGCAAGCGAAGCATATGTTGATTATCGTTTGCAACTTTACGCCCGCATCTTATCCGAACTACCGGATCGGCGTGCCGCTGCCCGGCGCGTACCGGGAAGTGTTCAACAGCGACAGGATCGAATACGGAGGCTCCGGACAAAAGAATGCGAGGCGAGTCGAAGCCGATAACATTCCTTGGCATGACCGAGCGTATAGTATTAGCATTAGCGTGCCGCCGCTCGGAATTGTAGCGCTTAAACGAATATTACCCAGAAAGGGGCAACCGTATGAGGCGTAAAGAATGTGTCGCGATGCTGCTGGCGGGAGGGGAGGGGCGGAGACTGGAGCAGCTTACGAAGCAATTGGCGAAGCCCGCCGTTCATTTCGGAGGAAAATACCGCATTATCGATTTTACGTTGTCCAATTGCACCAATTCCGACATTGACACCGTCGGAGTGCTTACGCAATATCAGCCGCTCGTGCTGAATTCTTATATCGGCATCGGCAGCTCGTGGGATTTGGACCGAAAAAACGGGGGCGTCACCGTGCTTTCCCCGTTTCTGGAACAAAAGGGCGGGAACTGGTACAGCGGAACGGCCAACGCCATTTACCGCAATATCGGCTTTTTGGAGCAATACGACCCGGAATATGTGCTGGTCATTTCCGGCGATCACATATACAAGATGGATTACGACGAGATGCTGTCCTTCCACAAAGAGCGCGGCGCGGAGGCTACGATTGCGGTGATCGAGGTCGATTGGAAGGAGGCGAGCCGATTCGGCATCATGAGCGTGGACGGCGGCGACCGGGTTACCGAATTTGCCGAAAAGCCGAAGGAACCGAAAAGCAATCTCGCGTCGATGGGCGTTTATATTTTTACATGGAGCGTATTGAAATCGTACTTGCTTAAGGATGAAGCGAATCCGGACTCCTCCAACGATTTCGGCAAAGATGTCATCCCTATGATGCTAGAGGAAGGCGCGAGGCTGTTCGCTTATCCGTTCGAAGGCTACTGGAAGGACGTCGGGACGGTGCAAAGCTTGTGGGAAGCGCATATGGACCTTCTCGAGGACAAACCGAAGCTGGACTTGTTCGACCGCAGCTGGCGCATTTATTCGCTCAGCCCGTACCGGCCCCCGCAATACGTCGCCCCCACGGCAACCATTTCGCGATCTCTCATCAACGAAGGCTGCTCCGTTTACGGCGAGATCGACCATTCCGTATTGTTTTACGGCGTACAGGTCGGCGGCGGATCGGTCGTGAAGGATTCGGTCATTATGCCGAACGTAACCATCGGGAGCGGTGTGCGCGTGTATCGCTCGATTATCGGCGAAGGCACCGTAATTGAGGACGGCTGCGTCATCGGCACGCCAACGGATGAAGAGAGCGCCGATATCGGAGAGATTACGCTGATCGGCGGCAACGAATACGTTCGAAAGGTCGTGACGGCATGAAACGGGTGATGGGCGTTATTAATTTGATCGATGAGCCGGATCAATTGGAGGAGCTGACGCTTCACAGGTGCGCGGCTTCCGTTCCGTTCGGCGGCCGCTACCGCCTGATCGATTTCGCGCTCTCCAATATGGTCAATTCCGGAATCGAGGATGTCGCCGTGTTTACCCAGCATAAATACCGATCTTTAATGGACCATTTGGGCTCGGGGAAGGAATGGGATTTGGACCGTAAGCGCGGGGGATTGTTCTTGCTGCCGTCCGTTCTTGACGGCCGGCCGGGCGGCATGAAGGGGGATCTGTGCCAATTTTTCGCGCACCGCGATTATTTTTACCGGGGGAAGCAGGAGTACGTCGTCATCTCCCGAAGCCATGTCGTCTGTAATATCGATTTGCGGCCCGTGCTCGATTTCCATGAAGCGGTCCGCGCGGATATTACGTGCATCTATAAAGAGATGGACAATGCGGAAGATTCGATCCACCACAAGTTGCGCGTAGAAAGCAGCGGCCGCATTACGGCCATGCAGGAGCAGACCGGCCGGTTGTCCGGCACGAGCCTTTCGCTCGAGATTTACGTGCTGCGCAAATCGCTGCTGCTCGATATGGTGGAGACATGTCTGGCGCAAGGCGACGACTATTTGGTGCGGGACGGCATGATGAAAAATATTTCGCGATTGAAATTGTACGGCTACAAGTACGATGGGTATGCGGGAATCGTCAATACGATCCCAAGCTATTACCGGCACAGCATGGAGCTGTTGAGCCCGGACGTGCTGCGGGAGCTGTTCTTTCAAACGTCGGCTCCGATCTACACGAAGGTCAAGGACGAACCGCCGGCCAAGTACGGAGAAGCGGCGGCCGTCAAGCATTCGCTGGTTGCCAACGGAAGCTCGATTGAAGGAACGGTCGAAAACAGCATCGTATCCCGAGGCGTGAAGGTAAAGAAGGGGGCTTGCGTCCGCAACGCCATTTTGCTGCAAAACTGTGAAATCGGCGAAAATGTCGTCGTAGAAAATGCCATATTGGATAAAGACGTATGGATCGACCGCGGCAGAGTGCTGACCGGTGCCGTCACGGCTCCGTTCATCGCGGCCAAGAAGAAGGTGATTTAGCCGGTGAAGGTGCTGATGGTTGCGGCGGAGGCGGCGCCGTTCGTCAAGACGGGCGGGCTTGCGGACGTGATCGGTTCGCTGCCGAAGGCGCTGGCGGGCATCGGCGCGGAGGTGCGCGTCATCCTTCCCAAGTATGAAGACATGGCGGCGAAGTGGCGGGAGAAGCTGAAGCCTGTCACTGCCTTCGAGGTCGAGCTCGGCTGGAGGCGGCAGTATGGCGGCGTCGAGACGCTTACGCACGACGGTATCACTTATTATTTCATAGATAATGAATATTATTTCCGCAGGCGCGGGTTGTACGGGTACGGCGACGACGCGGAGCGGTTCGCTTATTTTTGCAAGGCGGTGCTGGAAGCTTTGCCGCGCCTCGGCTGGGAGCCCGACGTGCTTCATTGCCACGATTGGCATGCCGCGCTTGTTCCCGTATTTCTGCGGGCGCGCGACGGCGAGAGCGAGAGCGGGAGGCACCGTCCGCTGAAGACGGTGTTCACGATCCACAACCTGAAATATCAGGGGGTATTTCCGGCAGGCGTGCTGGGCGATGTGCTGGGCCTCGGTTTGGAGCACTTTCATGTGAACGGTCTGGAGTTTTACGGCAATGTCAACTATATGAAGGGTGCATTGAACTGCAGCGACCGGATCACGACGGTAAGTCCGACGTACGCCGCCGAAATCCAAACCCCGATGTACGGCGAAGGGCTGGACGGGGTGCTGCGGTACCGGAAGGACCGGTTAACCGGCATTGTGAACGGATTGGATACCCGGGAGTACGATCCGATGACGGATCCGCATCTTGCGGCGAATTACAGCGGTTTTTTTGATGAGAAACGCGTTAACAAAGCTGCGCTGCAGGAGGAGCTCGGACTCCCCGCAGACGATACGATTCCCGTCATTGCGCTGGTCTCTCGGCTGGTCGAGCAGAAGGGGCTCGACTTGATCGCATATGTGCTGGAGGAGCTTCTTCAAGAGCGGCTGCAGCTTATTGTATTGGGAACGGGCGACGACATGTACGAAAAAATGTTCCGCGACGCCGCCTACCATCATCCGGACAAATTGGCCGCGCGGATTGTGTTTGACGAGGGGTTAGCCCGGCGGTTTTACGCCGCATCGGATTTATTCCTCATGCCGTCGCGGTTTGAGCCTTGCGGGATCGGGCAGCTGATTGCGATGCGTTACGGCAGCGTGCCGATTGTGCGCGAGACGGGCGGACTGCGGGATACGGTCGTTCCGTATAACGAGTTTACGGGCGAGGGACACGGTTTTACGTTCACCCACTACAATTCTCACGATATGTTGTATACAATGAGAAGAGCGCTTGCGATACATAAGGACGAGACCCACTGGAGATGCATCATCGATAATGTCGCGAAGCAGGATGTAAGCTGGGATGCGTCGGCTAAGCAATATGCCCGGCTTTACGATCAATTATTAGCGTGAGAATAGGAGATTGAAGCATGACGGACATTCGAAATTTGCGGCCGGACGAAATCGAAGAAGCGATCCGGCTCAGCGAATTCGCGTTTCAATTGTCGCTAACGGCGGAAGAGCGCGCCGAACGGGTGCAGGCGTCAGGAGCAAAGCCGGAGCGGCAGTGGGGCTGTTTCGAGGACGGCCGGCTCGCGGCGAAGCTGGTGCTGCTGGATTTGAAGACGTATATTCACGGCCGGTTATTTGCGATGGGCGGCATTGCCGGCGTCGCGACGTGGCCCGAGTATCGGCGGCAGGGCTTTGTTGCGAAGCTGCTGAAGCATTCGCTTCAAATCATGAAGGAACGCGGACAGACGGTATCGTATTTGCACCCGTTCGCTTTCGGCTTTTACCGCAAGTTCGGTTGGGAAACGTACGCAAGCTATAAGAAATACGAGCTGACGAGGGAGCAAATGCCGGCGTTTCCGTCAACCGTCGGACGCGTTCGCCGGATCGGGGAGGACTGGGAGTCGCTCAGTCCGCTCTATGAGGCGTATGCTTCCCGATATAACGGTACGACGAAGCGCACCGGCGAGTGGTGGAAGGAACGGATTTTCGCATGGAAGAAGGGGCAAACCGCCGTTTACGACAACGCCGCCGGGGAAGCCCGGGGCTATATGCTGTACCAGGTCAAGGAGCGCACCTTTACCGTCCACGAGATGGTGTTTCTAGACGAGGAGGCGCGCCGCGGACTGTGGAACTTCATTAAGAACCACGATTCGATGGTGACGAAGGTGGAGCTGCAAGCTCCGGAGGACGATGAGCTTGCGTTCCTGCTCCCGGATCCGCGGGTGAAGCAGGAGCTCGTGCCGTATTTCATGGCACGCATCGTCGATTTGGCGGCGTTCGTCGGCCGCTACCCGTTCGCGGCGGCAGGCGGTGCGGGCGTGCCGCCGGTGCTGCTGCGCGTGCGCGACGAGCACGCGCCTTGGAACGACGGCGTGTTTCGCCTCGCCGTCGACGGGGACGGCGGCGGCAGCCTGACGCCGGCCGAGGATGTAACGGCGGTGGACGGCGCCGCCGTTACATGCTCCATCGGCGCGCTTGCCGCCATGTTGATCGGGAACAGGCGGCCGCGCTTTCTGCTTGCCGCCGGCTTGCTCGAAGGCCCGGAGGAGGCCGTCGAAGCGCTTGAGCGCGTTGTGCCTTCGCGAACCGCCTATTTGCTCGATTTCTTTTGATGCATCACATCAGTTATCGATCCATACCGAAGAGCCCGGGAAGCTTGTTCCCGGGCTCTGTTGCGTTATGCCGCTGCGTGCTGCTTCCGTCTTCGATGCGGTTTTATTTGTAAAGCTCCGTTCATTCGGTATTCATAGTTCATGTCTACAATGCCTATGAAGCGACTTTATAGGAGGCAGAGGAAGCTATGATGCATCGATTGAAGCAAATTACCGGCTGGGCAAGCAGCCGCAGGGGAGCCAAAATCGTCTTCCTGATTTGGCTTGCCGTTATTGTAATACTTAGCGTCGCGGCTCCCGCGGCCAAAAAATATGCCGTCAGCGCAGGGGAAGGCAGCATTCATGAAAACACGCCGTCGGCGGTCGCAGAGCAAGTGCTGAATCGCCATTTCCCTTCCGAGGAAGGGCTGCCTGCGCTTGTTGTTTTTCATAAGCAAGGCGGCATGGACGAAGACGGCCGACTGGCAGTTGCGGCTTTCAGCAGTTGGCTGTCATCGGCAAATAAACCGGAGCATGTCGGCGGCTCTTTGCCTTTTCATCGCTTGCCCGTAACGATGTATTCGGAGGATCGGACGACCTTGCTTTACCGCTTCAGCTTAAAGGACGGTGCGGATTCCGCACAAATTTACGAGACGCTGGAAGAAGTCAGAGGCTGGCTGAAGCATAACGCCCCCGGCTTGCAGACGGAAATAACGGGACCGGCCGGGATCGCGTCGGATACGTCGGCTCTATTTAAAAATGCCGATCTTGTGTTGTTATTCGCAACCGTCGGTTTAATCTTGGCGCTGCTTCTCCTTATTTACCGTTCGCCGCTTTTGGCATTGATGCCGCTTTTGATTTCAGGATTCGTGTATCAAGCGACGGACCGCATCATCGGGCTGGCAGGAAAGCAAGGCTGGTTTATCGTCGACCGCCAGGCGCTTTCTATCATGATGATCTTGTTGTTCGCCGTTCTGACGGATTATTGCTTGTTTATTTTTTCGAGGTATAAAGAAGAGCTAAAGAAAGCGGGAAACCGATACGATGCGATGAAATCGGCGATGTCGCATGTAGGCGAGGCGATTGTTTTCAGCGGCGGAACGGTATTGATCGCCATGCTTACGCTGTTCACGGCGATATTTAAGCCGTATCATCATTTCGCACCGGTGTTTTCCGTCGCCATGACGATGATTCTGCTCTCGGGATTGACGTTGATTCCCGCTGTTTTCGCAATGCTTGGGCGACAAGCGTTCTGGCCCTTCGTCCCTAAGCTGGAGACGGGTGAAGCGGCGGAACATCGGGGAATATGGGGGAAAGCCGCAGCGTTCTGCCTGCGACGCCCCGCAGTCATAGCGATCGTCTTATTAGCGGCAATGGCAATCCCGGCATGCAGCATCGGAAACATCAATTATTCGTTTAACTTGATGAAGTCGTTTCCGGAGCACGCATCGTCGCGGATCGGATTCGAGCTTTTGGAGAAGCACTTTCCGAAAGGGAAGTTGGCCCCGGTTACCGTAATTCTCACTTCGGACGAAGAAATAGCGCCCGACGAGCCGTTTCTCGGCAAATTGGCGCACGTCGGCGAGCGGTTGCAGAAAAGCAGCGGAGTCGATTCCTCGTCATTCGATAGGGTATCTGAAACGGGTAAAAACAATGCAGACGGTTTCCGAGATTTTATATCCGAGGATAAACATGCCGTTAAGTTCGATTTGACGTTATCCGACAATCCGTATGACCGGGAGGCTATCCGGACGGTCGATTCGCTGCGAAAGCAATCGGACGGCATTCTTGTGGAAAGCGGGCTTGGCGGCGGGTATTTCAGCTTGCATTTTGCAGGTCAAACGGCCGAGCAGCTGGATGTCAGCAAGATGAACTCCCGCGACACGGAGCTGACGTTTTCGCTCATTACAGGCCTGATCCTGCTCATGCTGATATTCCAGACGCGTTCGCTTTGGATGGCTTTGTTGATGATCGCTACGATCTTATTGTCCTACGCGGCAACCTTGGGCTTCGGCTGGTTTATTTTTCATAACGTTCTCGGTTACGAAGCGATAAGCTACCGGATTCCGGTATATACGTTCGTCTTTTTGGTAGCGCTCGGAGTGGACTATAATATTATGCTGGTGTCGAGAATCCGGGAAGAGGCCGAAAAGCACGAATGGAAGGACGCAATCCGCATTGCAGTCGCTCGAACCGGGGGCGTCATTTCGTCTGCCGGCGTCATCCTCGCCGCTACATTCGCCGTACTGATCACGCAGCCGATCCAAGAGCTGTTTTTGTTCGGCATGACGATGGCTTTGGGCATATTGCTGGACACCTTTTTGGTGCGCGGCGTGCTGCTTCCGTCGATTTTGGCGTTGGCCGGAACATCCTTCAAACGCAGGCTGTAACATTCCGTTCATCTATTGTTCATATTGGCCCGCTATACTTTTGAAAGAGTAGAAAATAAAAGCTGGATGAAAGGGAGAGAGTGTGAAAGGCCATGTTTAACGTCATGCTATTTTTACATTTGACGGGCTTGCTGCTTTGGTTCGGTTCGTCGATGGCGAATGCAGTTGTCTTACTGCTTTCGAAACGTCACATCGCAGCCGATGAAACGAAATCGCTCGTCCGAAACATGATCCGCGTATCCGGCTGGCTGACGTACCCGGGCTCGATATTGGTGCTCGTCAGCGGAATCGTCATGATCGTTCAGATGAATATCGGCGAATCGGCAAAGCCTTTGTGGCTCAACTATATGGAAAAGGGCGGGGGAACGATCGTTATGGTCTCCATTGCACTGACGGCCGTTTTGGGAGAAAGGATCGTCAAGCGGCTCGGATCGGCGGGACAAATCGGCTCGGGCTCTGTTGCGGGCAGTGGTTTATACGTTTCCTCACTCTTTGTTATTCAAGCCGCCATCGTCTCCGTTTTGCTTGTAGTAGGACTCCGATTGTAACAAAAAATGATCTGCCTTGCTGATAAAGGCGATGGCTCCCTCCTTGCGGGGGTCATCTCCTTTTTTATCTTTTTCGTTCGCCGGGTTATGATATGGGGAAATAGCTAATCCGTTTTTTCGGGAGGTGAGGGCGCTGAGAATACACATATTGGTCGCCGATGACGACCCCCATATTCGCGAGCTGTTAGGCCTCGTTCTTAGAAAAGAAGGCTATATCGTATACGAAGCGGAAAACGGCGAACAAGCGTCGTCGATATTGGAGCGCGACCCGGTGCATTTGGCGATTGTGGATGTCATGATGCCGCTCAAGAACGGCTGGGAGCTGTGCGAGGAAATCCGAAAGCAATACGATATTCCCGTCATTATGCTGACGGCGAAGGCGAGCATGATTGATAAAGAACATGGATTTGCGTCGGGCACCGACGATTACATGGTAAAACCTTTCGAGCCGAAGGAAATCTTATTTCGAATGAAAGCATTGCTCAGGCGCTACCAGGTGGTTTCGTCCAACTGGATCAAGCTGAACAATACGCTCATAGACCGCAACAGCTATGTGGTGAAAATCGGGGATGAAGCCGTCACGCTGCCATTGAAAGAATTCGAGCTGCTCGCTCAATTGGCCGCTCATCCGGGGCGCATCTTTACGCGCGAGCAGCTGCTGCGGTTGATTTGGGGTGCGGATTACGAAGGGGACAGCCGCACCATCGACGTGCACGTTAAGCGGCTGCGGGAACGATTCCAAGAGGCAACCGACGACTTTTCCATCGTTACGGTTCGAGGCATCGGATATAAGCTCGAGGTCCGAGGACAATGAAAACATTGTACACGCGCATTGTCGTTACGTTTATTTTCATCTCCATGATCAGCAGCATTCTTGCGCTGCTGGCGTCCGGCGCGTACTACCAGACCCAATTGAAAAGCGAAAACGAGCAAAAAATATTGGCGGTCGGCAAACAAATCCGCGCATTATACGAGAGCATGCCCGAGCTCGAGCTCGATGCGTACTTGAATCGGATCGCGAATATGGGATTTCAAATCTATGCGGTGAACGATCGCATGGAAGGAACGTACTACGGAGGACCGTTCAAACATAAGCAGCTGGATACGGACATCATAAAGGGCGTGCTGCGGGGAGAAATTTATGAAGGAATCCGAGAAGCGCGCCAACTGTTCCTTATCGGTTTTTTTGAAAACAGCCTTAGAAACAGCGTGGGTATTCCGTTAACGGCGAACGGGCAAAACTACGCTCTCTTTATAAGACCGAATTTGGAGCAGCAGGTCGGCGAAATACGAATATTGATGGCCGTGCTTTTGGGATTGGCCTTTTTGTTCAGTGTCGCGCTCATCGTCGTATTATCCCGTTCGATCGTAAAGCCTGTAAAAAAATTGACGGAAGCGACGAATCAAATTGTAGGCGGGAACTACGATTTCCGACTGCATGTAACGAGGCGGGATGAGATCGGAAATTTGGCGCGGCATTTTACCATGATGGCACAATCGCTCAAGCAGCTGGATGCCATGAGGCAAGAGTTCGTCAGCAACGTATCTCATGAAATTCAATCGCCGTTAACGTCGATTCAAGGATTTGCGCAAGCGATTCTGGATAAAGAAGCGTCTCCGGATGAAGCGGAAAAGTATCTTCATATTATAAGCGAGGAAAGCAGGCGATTGTCTTCCCTTAGCAAGCAGCTGCTGACGTTGGCTTCGCTGGATAAAGAAACGAACGTGCTGAGAGGAGCTTCTTACCGACTGGACGAACAAATACGGCAAGTGCTCATCGTGACGGAATGGCAATGGTCGGAAAAACAGCTGACGATTGAACCGGTCCTGCCCGAAATCGTGATTTGCGCTGACCCGCAGCTTTTATATCAGGTGTGGTTCAATTTGATCGTCAACAGCATCAAGTTCACCTCTACGGGGGGATTCATTCGAATCGAACTTTCGGTAGGGCAGGATATTGCGGTGAAAATTGAAGATTCGGGAATCGGGATCGGAGAGGCCGAGCTGCCCCATATTTTTGAACGATTTTACAAAGCGGATCAATCGAGAAGCCCGTCGCGTTCCGGCAGCGGACTGGGATTGTCCATCGTGAAAAAAATTGTAGACCTCCACCGCGGCAGTATTGAAGTTCGGAGCTTCCCGGGGAAAGGAACCGTTTTTACCGTGAGGCTGCCTCGCTAAACCTCCTTCTTGTGGTAAAATGTTCCACAAGGATATATTTGGGGGGATGTAAGTGTACCGAATCATTTTATGTTTATCGATTTTGTTAATTACTTTCGTAGGGTGCTCGGAGCCGGTGAGTAAAAACTGGCAGTTGAGTCCGGTGTTCAACATACCGGTCACATTCGGAGACGGAACGGAAGGCGAGTATGTATTCATCGGCGAGGAAGGCAAATTAGCGATGCAAGTCGGGTCGGGTAAAGAAGGAGAGGCGCAGGCCCAGCCTATTGTCAAAGGTAAGGGCAATAAATATATGTGGTATTTTTGGGGCAGCGATGAGGAATTGAACGGTAAACTGAAAGTAGAAGGAATCAATGAAAAGGGCGAGCGGCATCTATTGATCGGAAAAGGATTGGGTGCTCCTTACGTTGGATATGCTCCGTTTAACGGAGCGGACTCGACGCTTCCGGCAACGATGATGTTTCCAACCGCGGGACTTTGGAAGTTGGAAGCTTACATTTCCGACAACCTGTACGGGGAAATTACCCTTCATGTTGATGAATGAGCGGCGCTGCGATTGCTTCGGCAATCGTTTTTTTTATTTTTCGATGCACCGGAACGGAAAATAGCCACTAGACCATTCGCGGGACATTCGTGGTATGATGGTGGAAAGGCGGTGTGCAGTGCGCAATGAACGAACAAAACCCGACGACAAGAAAACAAATCGTAACGATGCTTCGTAAGAAGGGGCGGCTCAACGCCCATGACATCGCCAAAGAGCTAGGCATTACCGATATTGCGGTGCGGCGGCATGTCAACGCCTTGATGCGGGACAGGCTTGTGCGGGCGGAGACGTTTCGCCAAGCGATGGGTCGGCCTACGCTTTTATATTCGCTTACCGAACAGGCGGAGCAACTGTTTCCGAAGCATTATTCCGACATTACGCTCGATTTCCTGAACGACGTCCGCGACCTGCAAGGAACGGAAATGATCGATGAATTATTCGTGCGCAGGGAGTCCAGGCTCGAGCGGAAATATAAAGAAAAGATCGATGCGAACGAGCCGCTTGAGCATTTGGTCCAAGAGCTGACGAAGCTGCAGGACGAAAGAGGTTATATGGCGGAGTGGGAGAAGGACGAAGAAGGCGGCCGCTTCTTCATTAAGGAGCATAATTGTCCGATCCATTCGATCGCGCAGGAATATACTCAGGCTTGCAGCTCGGAGCTGTCGTTGTTCCGCAAGGTGCTTGGCGCCGAAGTGGAGCAGCTGGAGTGCAAGGCTAAGGGCGGGGAGCGCTGCGTGTACGCGGTGAAGCCGCGCTCGTAACGAAGGAGGGAAGTCTCGCGGTCAACCTTGACGGTTGATCCTTCGCGGAGACTTCCCTTTCGTGTTAACGGAACGCGATGTCCGTTAAAAGGTGCAAGTTTACATCATATCGCCGTTTAACGGAAACATATGTCCGCTAGCAGCCTTATAAAGCTAATTTTCCGCGCAGATCGTTCAATTAGCGGACAAATCGTTCCGCTAACGTCGGCTTGCGCGGTCGCCCGCCGACTCGCGCGGTCAACTGCAGCCATCAGCCCGGTCAGCCGCGCAGCTATCGCCCGAACGGTTCGTGCGCGTGAAAGCGGCCGCTTCGGCTTTTCACTCCGTTTTAGCAGAGTCGTCGAGCTTATACGCTAGCGTAAAAACCGCATACTTCTCTTTTTTACCGTTTCCGTCCCCCGCGGTCTCTTCGCTTTTTTCCTTTGTCATCCCATTGGCCTCGCAATATTCCTTCCACTCGATCGGAGTGAACTTCTTGAAGCTGATTGCCAAATGCACGTCGGCATCATCGGGATTGGCGCCCTTGCGGATCGATTCGGACAGCTTCTGCAGTCCCGGCTGCAGAACATCCATAATATGCTTCTGGAATTCGTCGGCGTGCCGCATTAAAACCGCCGGGTCGATTTCGAACGACCGGTTTTTCAATGGGACCGACTTGTAGTATTTCTCCAGCAAATTGCCGTTCGGTTTCGTTTCTACAAGCTCCAGCATGTTCGCTTCTTCCAGCTTTTTTACGTGATAGTACAAGCGGGACGGCGCTTCGTTCAGCCGCTCGGCGATTTGCGTGACCGTGACCGGCTGCTCTGCCGCGATCTCAAGAATTTCCCTGCGCCTCGGGTCCAGCAGCAGTTTGGCGATCTCGTAATCCGTCAATTTTTCGTGTTGGGACACGGGAATGCTCCTCCGTCTTTCCGATTAATAGCTTGAAGCCTCCGAATAATGGGGAGACGGCGCCGCTGGCCGCGAGCAGAAGGCCGGACACGGCGGTTCCCCAAACGGCCCCCGCAGCCGAAGTCAACGCTCCGCCCGCCACGAGTCCGATGATCGTGAAAGAGTAGCTGATAAAGCCGAGCAGCGACGAAGCGCGGCCCCGCAGCTCTTCCGGCGCGGCTAAGATGAACAGGCTGCTTAGAGGCACATTGATAAGTGCGTTTAAGATACCTATCATTATACACCATGCAAAAACAGGAGCAATTCCGAATACGGCGCGAAAAGCGTCAAGCGGAATGACGGCCGTCATCCACCCGCCAAGCAGCACGATGCCCCCGATCAGTACGTAAACCGGCTTTATTCCGCGAAGCAGCATCGGTCCGATTAAAGCTGCGCCAGCCGCGACCCCCAGCGCCAAGGAGCTGGACAGCCAGCCGTATTGAGCGCCGGTATAGCCGAAGACGCCGGTAAAGAGTGTAATTAAGTTCGTATTCAAAATGCCCACCGCAAACGTAACGGGAATGAGCATGATCAGCAAATACCGAAGAATCGGCAGCGAGGATGCGGAAGCGACACCTTCCTTGAGGGATTCCAAGTAGGTCAATTTGGAGGAGGCTGCATTCACAGCAGACTTCCCCAACGCCGGGATCATAAAGAACAAAACAGCGGAGACGGCGTACGTTGCCGCATCGATGAGGAAGATGGCGTTCAATTGCTCCATCATCAGCAGCAATCCTCCTGCGGCGGGTCCGGCGATTTGCATGACGGAGCCTGTCGCTTGGTTTAGGGAGACGGCTTGCCTGACGTGTCCTTCCCCCGCGACCGCCGGCACCGAAGCCGATTTGGCAGGGCCCTCGAGAGCGGAGCCGATGCCCTGCAGCACGATTAACGTTAAAAGTACGGGATAGGAATGGTGAAACGGGATCATCAGCAGCACGACCGCCGCCCGGAACAGATCCGCCATGATGAGCGGAAGCTTCAGGGGCAGCCGATCGGCTAACGGACCCATAAATACGGTAAACACGGCGGTCGGGAGCAGCTGAGCGACAATGACCATGCTGATGAGCATAGGATTGTCCGTTGTCAGCGTGATGGCGTAAATGACGGCGACGCGCGTCATTCCGTCGCCCAATTGGGAGATGAGCCCGGCCAGCCAAAAACGCAAAAAAGGTGGAGATGTGAGCAATTCCTTCATATTGACGACCGCCTTTTCGGAAATGATTTTATCGCTGAAATTTATTTTAACGACAAAATAATATTAAACCGAACTGGTGGATGTTGTAAAGCGGTTTTTTAGGTTGAAATTTTGGGTGAGGGATGATATAATTTAGAAACTTGAATATACGTGATGTTTTAATTCCGATTCGCACTGGCGCGGTCATCGGAGCCGCAAGGATGGAAGAGAGGTAGGGCTTTCGTTGTTTTGGTATTAAGAACAATAAGAAGCCTTTGCGCCGAATTTAAATCAATGATATGAAGTTCTTAATTCACATGTTTTTAAGGATTATTACTTCATCATTTTGCTGAAGAGCTTCCTTAAAAATATGTGAATTTTTTATTTACGCATGTAAATAGGACTTGGCATATTTATTACAACTTTTTTTGGAGGGTTCACTTCATGGCAACAGTTGGTACAGTAAAATGGTTTAATGCGGAGAAAGGTTTCGGGTTTATTCAAGTTGAGGGCGGAGACGACGTATTCGTACACTTCAGCGCGATCCAAGGCCAAGGCTTCAAAACGTTGGACGAAGGACAGCAAGTGGAATTCAACATCGTTCAAGGAAACCGCGGTCCTCAAGCGGAGAACGTTGTAAAATTATAATCTCCGAACGCAAAAGCAGCCATCGGCACGATGGCTGCTTTTTTTAACGCCAGAAAGTTTCCTTTCGTTACAGTGCTAAATAGACGAGATTAATTTTCTCTGAATCGCGGTAGTTTATCCGCTGTTTCTCGCCGCTCATCGCTAACCCTGCGGTGCTAACGGACAGCACAGCCGTTATATCGCCAATTTGCCCGCCGCCAAACCGCTAAACATTCCTGTAAGGACTAAGATTTCGTCTTGGACAAAA
>NZ_JAQZSG010000023.1 GCF_028745515.1 Paenibacillus thermotolerans
CCTATATTGGAATGATGTCTCACGTTTCGCATCCGGTTTTCAGGGAGCAATCCCTGAAAGAGCACACACAGTTTGGTGATAATGGCGGAAGGGAACCACGCGTACCCATCCCGAACACGAACGTTAAGCCTTCCAGCGCCGATGGTACTCGGACCGCAGGGTCCCGGGAGAGTAGGACGTCGCCAAGCTGTGTAACATTCCCCGATAGCTCAGTCGGTAGAGCACTCGACTGTTAATCGAGTTGTCACAGGTTCGAGTCCTGTTCGGGGAGCCATATTTGCTCCCATAGCTCAGTAGGTAGAGTGCATCCATGGTAAGGATGAGGTCAGCGGTTCGATCCCGCTTGGGAGCTCCATCTTACGTTTACGGCCCGTTGGTCAAGGGGTTAAGACACCTCCCTTTCACGGAGGTAACAGGGGTTCGAATCCCCTACGGGTCACCAATTTTTCTTAAGAGGAATAATACAAGCTATTTATCCTAATAATAAGGACGCTTAGCTCAGCTGGGAGAGCATCTGCCTTACAAGCAGAGGGTCGGCGGTTCGATCCCGTCAGCGTCCACCATCTCTTCACTTCAGCAGCGAGCCGTTGTAGCTCAATTGGTAGAGCAACTGACTTGTAATCAGTAGGTTGGGGGTTCAAGTCCTCTCGACGGCACCATTGCAATATTGGGGATTAGCCAAGCGGTAAGGCAACGGACTTTGACTCCGTCATTCCCAGGTTCGATCCCTGGATCCCCAGTATTACTTGCTTGAGCCATTAGCTCAGTCGGTAGAGCACCTGACTTTTAATCAGGGTGTCGAAGGTTCGAGTCCTTCATGGCTCACCATTTGTAATCTCCTGAATGCGCGTATGGCGGAATTGGCAGACGCACCAGACTTAGGATCTGGCGGGAGACCGTGGGGGTTCAAGTCCCTCTACGCGCACCATGTATCATATCCGATTGTCAAAAGTTGCTTGTTGCATCGCGCTTTGGATTATGATATATTAGTATTCGCATTCGCGGACGTGGCTCAGTGGTAGAGCATCGCCTTGCCAAGGCGAGGGTCGTGGGTTCGAATCCCATCGTCCGCTCCATCTGTTTATGTGCCCTTAGCTCAGCCGGATAGAGCGTTTGACTACGAATCAAAAGGTCGGGAGTTCGAATCTCTCAGGGCACGCCATTTTCACTAAATTGTTTTACGGGACGTAGCTCAGCTTGGTAGAGCACCTGGTTTGGGACCAGGGGGTCGCATGTTCGAATCGTGTCGTCCCGACCATTTTAAATTGTTGTGCGGGTGTAGTTCAATGGTAGAACTCCAGCCTTCCAAGCTGGTAGCGTGGGTTCGATTCCCATCACCCGCTCCATTACTACTGTGGGTGAAACTTCGTTAAATGCGAAGTTTTTCTCTTTTTTTCTCCTCGATTATTTTAACCTTTCTATAATATTGATGGCTGTTGACTCGCATTTAGCGAATCGGCAGCCTTTTTTTATTTCTTGCTTTCCATGTACTTATTGTTTTCGATTCATGTTAGGTTAACGTATTCCGGCGGTATGCAACTAAGTTGTGCGGTGTGTGGGACTGCAGCGGAAATAAGTTCCGTTCGAGACGGTCGAGCATGCGGCACGACGGTGTGCAACGGAATGTAAATCAAAAACAATTGCCGCATCCCCGGCGTTATGGTTAAACTAATTGATATATACGGCAACTTCGGAGGCGGTCGCAACCGGTATGGAGGGAACCTTTTCGAAACAATATCTTGAGCAGTTGATTCAGGAGGCACGTCCCTGCACAAAGCAGGGTAAGGTAGCGGATTACATTCCAGAGCTGGCGTACGCCAATCCGCATTCCCTCGGAATCGCGGTGGCGACAGCAGACGGGGAGCTACTGGCCGAGGGAGACGTGCAGTCGACATTTACGCTGCAAAGCATCTCCAAAATCGTGACGCTCATGATCGCATTGACGGAGTGCGGCCCGGAGAAGGTGTTCCAAAAGGTCGGCATGGAGCCGAGCGTCGAT
Organism: Paenibacillus thermotolerans; assembly: GCF_028745515.1. GTDB lineage: Bacteria > Bacillota > Bacilli > Paenibacillales > YIM-B00363 > Paenibacillus_AE > Paenibacillus_AE thermotolerans. Next base: position 2,000 of record NZ_JAQZSG010000023.1, read on the forward strand.
CCGTTTAATTCGATCGTTAAGCTGGAAACGGTCGATCACAAAAAGCCGCTGAATCCGATGATCAACGCAGGAGCGATCGTGATTGCGTCCATGCTTCCCGGCGATACGACCGAACGGAGGCTGCAGCGCGTTGTCGACGTAATCGCGAAAATTACGGGTAACGGCTATATGCAAGTGAATGAAAAAGTGTTTCTTTCGGAGCGAAAGACCGGCGACCGGAATCGGGCGCTTGCCTATTTCATGAAGAGTACGGACATTATCGACTCCGATGTGAATGTGGAGGAAACGCTCGATCTGTATTTCAAGCTTTGCTCGCTGGAGGTAAACTGCATCGACCTGGCGAAGATCGGTTTGTTTCTGGCCGGCTGGGGACGGCTGAAAAACGAGCAAGGCGAAGTCACCCAGCTCATTCCTCAGGAGATCATTCAGATTGTGGCTACCATCATGATGACTTCGGGGATGTACAATCTTTCCGGGGAGTTTTTCTTGAAGGTGGGCCTCCCTGCGAAGAGCGGGGTCAGCGGGGGGATTGTTTCGTTCGTCCCGAACCGTTGCGGCTTCGGCTTGTTCGGACCGGCACTCGATCCGGCGGGAAACAGCGTTGCAGGCGTAAAGATGCTGCAGGAAATCTCAAGAAAATTTCGGCTTCATCTGGTATCGCCCAACTAATTCCATCGGAAAATGCGTACGATTTTTTCTGAAAACACGAGATTTTCTCGCGTTAATTTAGTAAAATGTAAAAATATACAGACGGCAACATGCCGGATAGGTGGGGTGAAACGAGACGATGGCGGATACAACTGTCACCGCTGCGGGTGCGAATTCGCAGCATTCGAATCAACTGTTACGCAGAGATGTGCGTTTTCTCGGTAACATTCTCGGTGAGGTGTTGGTGCATCAAGGCGGCAACGAGCTGCTCGGCATCGTGGAGAAAATCCGCGAAATGAGCAAAACGCTCCGCGCTTCTTACATCCTCGAGATTCACGAAGAATTCAAATCGATCATTAATACGCTGGATCCGAAGGTTCGTCTTCAAGTGCTGAGGGCGTTCGCCGTATACTTTCAGCTCGTTAATATTGCGGAGCAAAACCACCGCATTCGGCGCAAGCGCGATTACGAGCGTGCGTCGGCGGGCTCCGTACAGCCGGGTTCGATCGAGAGCGCGGTCCTTTCTTTGAAGGAAGACGGCGTTCCGGCGGAGGATATCATCGATATACTTAGCGGTATTTCTTTGGAGCTGGTTATGACGGCGCACCCGACGGAAGCGATGCGGCGGGCCATTCTCGACATCCATAAGCGGATCGCCGACGATATGATGCAGCTCGACAACCCGACGCTTACGGATCGGGAAAGAGAAGATCTGCGGCGGAAGCTTCTGAATGAAGTGCTTACGCTGTGGCAAACGAACGAGCTTCGCGACCGGAAGCCTACCGTTATCGACGAAGTTCGCAACGGCTTGTACTATTTCGACGAAACGCTGTTCGATGCGATTCCGGAGGTGTATGACGAGCTGGAGCGCTGCATGGAGAAATATTATCCGGGCGGCAACTGGCACGTTCCGACGTTCCTTCGTTTCGGCTCTTGGATCGGCGGCGACCGAGACGGAAATCCTTCGGTTCGTTCCAATGTCACTTGGGACACGCTGGTCATGCATCGTCAGCTTGCTTTAAAGAAATACGAAGACCAATTGAAGCAAGGCATTCGGCTGCTCAGCTTCAGCACGACGCTTGTCGACGTTACGCCGGAGCTGCTGGCGTCCATCCAAGTCGACCAGGAGCAGGTGGAGCTGAAGACCGAATACGTTTGGCGCAACGATACGGAACCATACCGCGTGAAACTCGTATACATGGTAGAACGTATTCAAAATACGAGATTAGATACGGGAAAACCGGAAGCTCGCTACAAATCTCCGGATGAATTTATGAACGATCTGTACATTATCGACCGGAGCTTGCGAAGCCACTTCGCCGATTTCGCTGCCGATTCCTTCGTACGCAAGCTGATTCGCCAGGTCGAGCTGTTCGGCTTTTATCTCGCCGCTCTTGACGTGCGCCAGCACAGCAAAGAGCATGAAGCGGCTATGCAGGAAATATTAAAGCTGATGGGCATCGTCGACAATTATTCGGAATTGTCCGAGGATGAGAAGGTACAGCTTCTGTACAAGCTCCTGGAGGATCCGCGTCCTCTTACTTCGTCTTATTTCCAATATTCCGAGTCGACTCAAGAGTGCTTGGACGTATACCGCATCATTAAGCGGGCACAGGAAGAGTTCGGCCCGCGCTGCATTCGCAGCTACTTGATTAGTATGACGCAGGGTGCCAGCGATATTCTTGAAGTTATGGTGCTCGGCAAGGAAGCGGGCTTGTTCAGCAAGCGCGCGGACGGCACTGTGACCGCTTCGTTCCAAGCCGTGCCTCTATTCGAGACGATCGACGACCTTCACGACGCGCCGAACATTATGAGAAAGCTTTTCGCGCTTCCTACGTACAAAGAAAGCATCGGCGCCCTTGACGGCATTCAAGAAATCATGCTCGGTTACTCCGACAGCAACAAGGACGGCGGCATGCTTACGGCCAACTGGGAGCTGCGCGTGGCGCTGAAATCGATCACGGATGCGGCGAACGAATTCGGCGTGAAGCTGAAGTTTTTCCACGGCCGCGGCGGCGCGCTCGGCAGAGGCGGAATGCCGCTGAACCGCAGCATCATGGCTCAGCCGCCTCATACGCTTGGCGGCGGCGTTAAAATTACGGAGCAAGGGGAAGTGCTCTCCTCCCGTTATTCGCTCAAGGGCATCGCATACCGCAGCTTGGAGCAAGCAACATCCGCGCTCCTTACCGCGTCGGTGGCGGCGCGCAACCCGCAAAGCGATCTCGAGGAGCACCGCTACGAATCGTTCATGAAGACGATGTCCGAGGTATCCCAGAAGAAATATCAGGACCTCGTATTCCGCGATCCGGATTTCCTCATGTTCTTCCGCGAATCGACGCCGCTGCCGGAGATCGGCGAGCTGAATATCGGCTCGAGGCCGTCCAAACGCAAAAACAGCGATCGTTTCGAAGATCTGCGCGCCATTCCTTGGGTGTTCTCCTGGACGCAGAGCCGTTACTTGTTCCCGGCATGGTACGGGGCCGGTACGGGGTTGAAGTCGTTCGCAATGAGCATCCCGAACGGGATGGAGACGCTGAAGGAAATGTACGAGAACTGGTCGTTCTTCCAAGGCTTGATCGATAACCTCCAGATGGCGCTTGCCAAGGCGGATCTGCTTATCTCGAAGGAATATGCGGGCATGATAAAGGACGAGACGGTCCGCAACCGAATATTCGGAGAGATCGAGAAGGAATACAATCTGACGTCCGAAATGATTCTGCAAATTACGGGACAAGAGGAAATTTTGGACAATGTCCCGATTATTCAGGAATCGATCCGGCTCCGCAATCCGTACGTAGACCCTCTGAGCTATTTGCAGGTGAAGCTGCTTAGCGAATTGAGGGCGATTCGGGGACGGGGCGAAGACGATCCGGAGCTGCTGCGCGAGGTGCTCATGACGATTAACGGCATTGCGGCAGGTTTGAGAAATACGGGCTGATCGTCTAATAGCAGTAAAAATACGGCCGGGCAAACGACGATCCGCGTGAGAAGCGTTCCCGGCCTTTGTTTGGCGCCGAGGGGAGTTGTCCGCAGTTGATGGACATGCAAAATATAGAGACGCGACTGGCCAAGCTTGCGAAGCAAGGGGATCGAGGCGCGTTCTCGGATATCGTTGAAATTTATAAAGACAAGCTGTATCACCTTGCATACCGAATGACCGGCAACCGCCAAGAGGCGGAGGACATCGTGCAGGAAACGTTCCTGCGCGTGTACCGCAGCCTGGACCGTTACGATGAGGCGTTGAAGTTTTCGACCTGGATTTACCGGATCTGCACAAATTTGTGCATCGACCGGCTGCGCAAGCGGAAGGCTTCCTATTCGCTGGATGCCGATGTGTCCGAAGGGGAAGGCACGGACTGGTACTCCATGCTTCCGAGCGAGGAGCCGACCCCGGAGGGGCGCCTGATGCTGTCGGAGACGCAGAGGCGCATACGCGAGGCAATTGATACCCTTCCCGAGAAGTACAAATCCGTCGTTATATTGCGGTATTTGCACGACATGTCCTTGCAGGAAATCGGAGACGTGCTGGATATGCCGGTGACTACCGTGAAGACGAGGGTGCATCGGGGGCGGGAATTTTTACGTAAAAAAATGGAGCTGGACGATATATTATGAGCGTAAAAATGAAACATCGAGCGAACTCGTACGTATGGTATACACAGACGCATTTTTGCAAGCAGAAAGGAGTGGCCGGACGTGAAGTGTAAAGACGCCCTCCCATTGATTCACGAATACTTGGACGGCCATTTGAATGCCGAGCGAAGACTCGAGCTTCGGTCTCATCTGAACGAATGCGGCGGCTGTTCCGCACGCTTGAAGGCGCTGGAGAAAGCGGAAGCGCTCGTAAAGCTGCTGGATCGGCCGCAGGCGCCGTCGGATTTGTCGGCCAAGATTATGGCAAGCCTGCCGCCTGTACAGAGGAAGAGGGCTTGGACCCGGTGGGTGCGCCGACATCCGGCGATGACCGCCGCCGCCGCATTCCTGGTCATCATGATCGGCAGCTTCATGTCCTTGTGGAATCAAGGCACGCAGCTGGTCGTCAGAGGGGACGATCTGGACGGCGTAATTATTCAAGGACGCCAAGTGATCATACCGGAGGGCTCCACGATGCAAGGCAATTTGGTGGTCGAGAACGGGACGCTGCTGGTGAACGGAGATGTTCAGGGGAATTTGACCGTTGTCGACGGGAAGCTCGCCATGGCGTCGACGGCTCATATTTCGGGACAGGTTACGAAGGTGGATCAGGCGCTCGACTGGATCTGGTATAAGTTCGGCGATTGGTACAGCATGCTGGTCGGCAGACCGGCTCCTCATTTGTAACGCGCGAAGATTCCTTCCAAGTGAAGGAATCTTTTCTTTGTGTTAGGAACGCTCACGCCTTTTGTGGTATGATGATTTCAACTGCCTGTCCTGAACACGGGACGTTCGGGGGACGAAGATCAGTGAACTTCTTAGCAGATTGGACATGGTCTTGGACGACCGTTATTAAAGAGATAATCGATATTTCCATTGTGAGCTATATCATATATAAATTAATATTGCTCGTTAAAGGCACACGGGCCGCTCAGCTTCTCAAGGGGATCGTCGTGCTTGTTGCGGTATGGGCGGTCAGCTATATTTTCGAGCTGTTGACGCTTCAGTGGCTGATGAACCAGATGTTCACGTTCGGGGTGCTCGCGCTCTTCATTATTTTCCAGCCGGAGCTCCGAAGAGCGCTGGAACAGCTAGGTCGCGGAAAAATATTTACGATCGCCGCCTCGGAAGAGGACCAGGCGATGAACAACCGGATCGAGCAAGTCATTAAAGCGACGCAGCATCTGTCGTCCCGAAGAATCGGGGCGTTGATCGTGTTCGAGCGTGAAACGGGCCTGACCGAATATATCGAATCGGGAACGAAGCTCGAATCGCAAATCAGCACGGAGCTGATCGTCAACATATTCATACCGAACACGCCGCTGCATGACGGAGCCGTCATCATCCGCGGCAGCCAAATTATGGCTGCGGGCTGTTACTTGCCCTTGTCGGAAAATCCGTTCATCAGCAAAGAGCTGGGGACGAGACACCGGGCCGCCATCGGCATGAGCGAAGTATCGGACGCGATTACGTTGACGGTTTCGGAAGAGACCGGACAAATATCGTTGGCCATTCACGGCCAGATGGTTCGCGGGATCGACGAAGAATCGCTCATATCAAAGCTGCACGAAGAGCTCAATCCCCGTATGAAGCGCAAAACCGGCGAACGGACTTCTTTCTTCGGCAAGAGGAAGGGGGAACGGCATGGATAAATGGTTCAACAACAATAACGTGATACGCGTCGTGGCTGTCGTTCTCGGCATTTTGCTATGGGTTATCGTAAGGCTGGACGTGCAAAATTCGACAACCGGAGCAAGCCCTTCTTTAACCTCCGAAAAAATTACGAATGCAAGCATTACTGTAGTCGGACTGGACGAAAACCGGTATTCCATCATATCGATCGATCCGAAGACGGTCAATGTTGAAATAAACGGAAGCGCGTCCGCCATGCGGAAGGTGTCCACACGCGACTATAAAATTGAGCTCGATTTGTCTTCGGTGGAGCCCGGGGAACAGCTGGTACCGGTGCGGGCAACCGGCTTTCCGAAGGGCGTCGAGGTAAACATCGATCCGCCGAACGTGTACGTAACGGTGGAAGAAAAGCAGCGCAAGGAAATACCTGTCGCCATCAACGTCACCGGTACGCCTGCCGAAGGCTATACGGCGGGCGAGCCGATCGTTGAGCCGAACCGGGTGAATGTGACGGTTTCGGGGACGATGGCAGAGAAGCTGGATAAGGTAGTCGGCGAAATCAGCGTCGACGGCGCGACTTCTACGGTGAAGCAACAGGTGAAGCTCGCGGCGCTGGATAAGAAAGGCGATCCGCTCGATGTGGTCATTTCGCCGCCGGTCGTCGATGTAGAAGTGCCGGTTTCGAGCCCGTTCAAGACCGTGCCGCTGCAAATCAAGCTGAACGGCGATCCGCCGGCCGGCTATGCGGTCGGGGCGTTCGAGCAGAACGTGTCCGAGGTAACGGTGTACGGCAAGCAAGCGTACTTAAATTCGTTAGAGTTTTACGACGGTTTGTCGATCGATTTGAGCGGCTTAACGCAAACGACGAACTATGAATTTACGATTCCGATGCATGAAGGCATCGAGTTGGTGAGCCCGACGGCCGTAACCGCTCGGGTGACGATCGTACCGTCTACGACGGCGACGCTCAACGATATACCGCTGAGCGTGAACGGCAAGAGCGAAGAGTACAGCTATAAGCTCGTTACTCCGGCGGATCCGACGTTTAACGTTACGATCGAGGCGGCGCCAGACATTGCAGCGACGCTGACGAAGGATGACGTGAAGGCGATCGTGAACGTCAGCAATATGCCTGCCGGCGTGCACCAGCTGCCGGTGGAATATAATTTGCCGTCGTTCGTGAAGGCGGCATCGGGCAACGTGCAGCATGTAACGCTCGAGATCACTTCGAAGGCCGGCGCCGGAGCGGGCGGAGAAGGCGGCGGGCAAACCGGCGCAAATTCCAGCCCGGGCCAAGGCGATTCCGGAGGTTCGGGCGGCGTACCGCCGAACGATTCCGCGGGCGGGACGGCTTCGGGCGATCTGCCTTCCTCCGGTCAGGCCGGGACGGGAGGAAGCGAAGGCTCGGGAGGCTCTTCCGGCAGCTCGGGCTCAGGCACGACGGGCTCGGGGGGCTCAGCGGGCTCCGGCGCAGGTTCGTCCGGCTCATCCGAGGAGGTACCGCCTCCTCCTGACGGCCTGTAGTACGGGAGGCTAGAGTTATGGCAGGAGCGATCCGGGGTGAGGAACCTTTTGCCGCGAAGAACGTTATTATGTCATATGGGCAGCGAGAGATTATTGACGGTTGAAGGAGATCGTATAGAGCTATGGGGAAATATTTCGGAACGGACGGCGTGAGAGGCGTCGCCAACCGCGAATTGACGTCGGAATTGGCGTATAAAATCGGCCGCTGCGGCGGATATGTACTAACGAGGCGCGAGGTTCGCAATGAGAAGCCGCTGGTCGTCATCGGCCGCGATACGCGCATTTCCGGACCGATGCTGGAGGCGGCGCTTGTTGCGGGGCTCCTGTCCATCGGAGCGGACGTGCTTCGCCTGGGTGTCGTGTCGACGCCGGGCGTAGCTTATTTGACGCGAAAGCTGGGAGCGGACGCCGGCGTCATGATCTCCGCATCGCATAATCCGGTAGAAGATAACGGGATTAAGTTTTTCGGCGGAGACGGCTTTAAGCTGAGCGACGAGACGGAGCTCGAGATCGAAGCGTTGATGGACGCCTCGTCCGACGAGCTGCCTCGCCCGGCTGGCGGGGGCCTCGGCACCGTCCGCGACGACGATCAGGCGAAATGGCTGTACGCGGACTATTTGCGGTCGATTACGCCGGAGCGTCTGGACGGCTTGAAGATCGTGCTCGACTGCGCGCATGGAGCAGCCTTCGAGCTGGCGCCGCGCGTATTCACGGAGCTTGGCGCAGAAGTTGTGACCGTCGGCGCGACGCCGAACGGTCTGAACATTAACGATGGCGTCGGCTCGACCCATACGGAGATGATCCGCCGGGAAACGCTGCGCCACGGCGCGGATCTCGGGCTGTCGTTCGACGGAGACGCCGACCGGCTGATCGCCGTTGACTCGGCCGGCGAAGAAGTTGACGGCGACTTTATCCTTTGCATCCTTGGGGATGCGATGCGGCAGGAAGGCCGCCTCAAGAACGACACGGTCGTTACGACCGTTATGAGCAACATCGGCTTCTTCAAAGCCGCCCGCGAGCTTGGCCTGGGAACGGCTCAGACGGCCGTCGGGGACCGCTATGTCATGGAAGAGATGCGCAAAGGCGGGTACAATCTAGGCGGTGAGCAGTCCGGACATGTGATTTTCCTCGACTATAATACGACGGGCGACGGGATTTTGACGGCGCTGCAGCTGGCGAGCACGGTCGTGAAATCCGGCAAGCCGCTCAGCGAGCTGAAGCAGAAGATGCAGAAGTTCCCGCAGGTGCTTGTCAACGTGCGCGTCGCCGATAAGAGCAAGTTCAAGGGGAACGCGGCGATCGATGCGGCTGTGCGCGCCGTCTCCGACGAGCTTGGCGAGAACGGCCGAGTGCTGGTGCGTCCTTCCGGCACGGAAGCGCTCATTCGCGTGATGGCGGAAGGGCCGGACCGCGACGTCATCGAAGCGCACGCAGGCCGCATTGCGGACGTCGTACGTGCGGAGCTGGGCGCTGCGGAAGCGTAGAGACCGAAAATCATAGGCCCAAATTCGTTCCTACTTTCGTCGATACGGCGAAGGGGAGGAGAGGATTTGGGCTTTTTTGTGTCGTCGTGGGAAGAAAAGTGGAAGAAAAGTGGAAGAAAAGTGGAAGAAAAGGTACCGGCGTCGCAGTTCATGGGGGCCATTTTGAGAAGAGAAAATAGTGCTTTCTGTCCTTCACTTCTCGGAAGCAACTCACATACACTGTCCATAAGCGACTTGGCATTCATGAAAATAATCATGAAAATAAAAGTTGCCATCCAGGTAGGAAATGAATAATATAGTACTATGACTTTGAAGCAGAAAGAGAGGGTCGGGGAAATTCGGTAGACAAGCGCCAGAACTTGCGAGCGGCATAAGCGGCATGTGTCGGATTGGATTTTGATGACGATTCGAGCATAATCGGGGGCTATAGGCCACGGAAACCCGATAAGCTTAAGCGCGCGGCAAGTTGACGAGGTGGAGGTGTTCGAGGATCCGTTCGGCGGGGACCTCCCGGCAGCGCCGCTAGGCCGAGAATGAGAAACGAAAACGAGAGGGCGACCTTTCGGACAAAGTTCTCATAAGGCGGTATGTAGTTAGAAACTGTAAGATTGTTTTGTGGTATTCGCGGTTGGCGGACACCTTGTTCTTTTATTCCCAATTTTCGGGTTGATGGGTGTTCCATCGATTGTTGCCGTCATGTTTTTAACATGATTAAACGTTAACGGGATTCGTCTGTTCAATTGGATCTGTAACGTTTCGTGAGAGACTCTTTGCTTCGCTGTATGTTTTTTCGTGCTGCGGCAAAGGCTTCTTAAAGTATGGACTTGTTCGTTCATTTTCTGAAAAAGTTTCGGGTACCCCGAGGCTCTATTTTCATACGCTTATATTTCCTATTACTAACTATTTCGGAGGTTTTTCACATATGTGCGGTATTGTTGGTTATATCGGTCATCGGGATTCGCAGCAGGTTTTGGTCGAGGGTTTGAAGAAGCTGGAGTATCGCGGGTATGATTCCGCGGGTATTGCGGTGTTTACGGAGCAAGGGCTGCAGGTGAAGAAGTCGAAGGGCCGGCTGGCGGTGCTGGAGGGCCAATTAACGGAGGCCCCGCTTTGCGGTTCCGTCGGCATTGGGCATACGCGCTGGGCGACGCACGGGAAGCCGTCCGACGTGAATTCCCACCCGCATACGAACGTGAAGAAAAAAATTTCGGTCGTGCACAACGGCATTATAGAAAATTACGTTCAGCTGAGGGAGGAACTGATCGCCAAGGGCTACGAGTTTGTGTCCGAAACGGATACGGAGGTTGTTGCGCATTTGGTAGCGGACTTGTACCAAGGCGATATCGTCGCAGCGGTCCGCGCCGCGGTGAAGCGGATTCGCGGGGCGTACGGGCTCGGCGTGCTGGCCGAAAACGAGCCGGACAAATTGGTCGCGGTGCGCATGCACTCTCCGCTGATTATCGGCGTAGGCGAGAACGAGAATTTCATCGCCTCCGATATTCCGGCGATTCTGGAGCATACGCGGGACGTGTATATTTTGAACGACGGGGAAATGGCGGTGTTGACGAAGAACAGCGTCACGATTACCGACCTGGAAGGCCGTCCGGTATCCCACGATTTGTTCCGTGTGGACTGGGATATGCAAACGGCGGAAAAGGGCGGCTTCGACCACTTCATGCTCAAGGAAATTCATGAGCAGCCGAAGGCGTACCGCGATACGATGTTTCCGCGGATCGACGGCGATTCCGTTGTGATGAAGGAAATCGGGATGAGCGCCGACGTCATTCGCGGCATCCGCCGCATTCATATCGTCGCGTGCGGCACGGCATATCACGCGGGCCTCGTCGGCAAAACCGTGATCGAACGGTTGACGCGCATTCCGGTCGAGACGGACGTGGCGTCCGAGTATCGTTACCGCGATCCGATTATAACGAAGGATACGCTTGTCATTGTCGTTTCCCAGTCCGGGGAAACGGCCGATACGCTCGCCGCGATGCGCGAAGCGAAGCGTCAAGGGGCACGCGTGCTGGCGATCACGAACGTGGTCGGCTCCTCCGTCGCTCGCGACGCGGACGACGTGATCATTACACACGCAGGTCCGGAAATCGCGGTGGCGTCCACGAAGGCGTACACTTCGCAGTTGATCGCGTTTTATTTGCTGGGCTTGTTCTTTGGGCAAACGCTCGGCACTTTGAACAAAACCGAAGTCGCCGGCGTCATTGATGCGATGAAGAAGCTGCCGGAGCAGGTTGAGGCGATATTGGGGCAGGCTGACGTGATTAAGCGCGTGGCGGAAGAGATCAAGGGTGTAGAGAACCTGTTCTTCATCGGCCGCGGCTTGGATTACACGGTCGTGCAGGAAGGCTCCTTGAAGCTGAAGGAGATTTCGTATATCCATTCCGAAGCGTACGCGGCGGGCGAGCTGAAGCACGGAACGCTGGCGCTCATTACGGATGGCGTGCCGGTCATCGCGCTTGCGACGCAGGAGACGTTGTTCGAGAAGATGCTGAGCAACATTATCGAGGTGAAGGCGCGCGGCGCACGCGTGCTCGCGGTCGCCAACGAAGGCGATCAAGAGGTGGCGAAGTCGGTGGACGATGTGATCTACATCCCGCACACGCTCCCGCTGCTTACGCCGGCGTTGTCGGTTGTGCCGCTGCAGCTGTTGGCATACTACGTATCGCTCGCCCGCGGCAATGACGTCGACAAGCCGCGCAACTTGGCGAAGTCGGTGACGGTGGAGTGAGAGGCTGGAACCGGTAATGAAACATTGGAACTAGATCGGTTTAAGATGGGCCCCGAATGTATTTGGGGCCCTTCCTTTTATAGGAAATTAGGGGATCGGATTCAGCCGGTATGGAGGAGACTCTGTGCCGGCTTTTTTTGGGAGAATTTTGGGAGAGCCTTCTTGTAGACTGATTTTGCAAGATGACTTGATTGCGTTTCTGTTGATTTTGCTCCTTTATTTTAAGCCGTTTTGAACGAAAAATGAGTAAAATTTATCGATATCGGAGGTTGGCGATGCGTCGAGTCCTACTATTTATGTTTGCGATTATTTTTTTCGGCAGCGGCTTATCTTTCCCGGAGGTCCATGCAAATAGCGTACAGGAAAGCGACTTTATTTACTTGGAGAGCGAAACGGAAATAATCATCATGGGTTACGTGGGAACGAGTAAGGATGTTACGATTCCTAGTTCGATCGCCGGAAAGCCGGTAACCTACATTACAGGTCTCAACGATAAGCAGCTTACGAGCGTTACGATTCCGGATAGCGTCACGTTCATCGGCGGCAGTGCGTTTGCGAACAACGCATTAACCGAAATTACGATTCCGAGCAGCGTTACGCATATTGACAGCTTCGCTTTTTACAGAAATCAACTAATGAGCGTAGAGATTCCTGACAGCGTGGAGTATATCGGAAGGGCCGCTTTCCAAACCAACCGACTGCAGCGGGCAACGCTGGGAAACGTGTCGGAAATAGGAGCCTATGCGTTCAGCGACAATCAGCTCGAGGAGATCGCGATCCCCGGCAATGTGAAGGAAATCGCAGAGAATACGTTTGAGAAAAACAAACTTCGCAGCGTGACGTTCCAAGGTCCAATCACTCACATTAGGCCGTATGCCTTCGCCGAAAATGAGTTGACGACGGTGGCCTTGCCCGCCACGCTAAAGTACCTCGGAGCGAATGCGTTTAAGCTCAATCGAATTCAAAGCATCGCGATCCCGCCTAATTTCGAATTCGGCGGAGATGTATTCAGCGATACGAACGTAACGATGTACTTTGCGAAATGGGGGTCTACGCCTCATCTGAATTACATGAATCAATACGGCGTCCGTACTTGGCCCTGCGAATATCGAATCCGTTACGACGGAAACGGCAGCGCCGGGGGGACGCCTCCGTCGGACACCAATTATGTCTGTTACCGAAATCACGGTTCCGTCCCGGATCAGGGCTCCTTATTGAAAACCGGTCACGTCTTTAAAGGGTGGAACACGGAGCCGGACGGAACGGGTAACAATTATTTCGGCGGTCAGTATCCGATTATTTATGGCATCGCCGCAGATTCGTTCACGCTTTATGCCAACTGGGAACGCGAGACGTATCGAGTCGCATTCGATACGGGAGGGGGTACGAATATTTCCGATCAAACCGTAGCCTATGGACAACTTGCGATCGAGCCTCCCGCGCCGTTGAGGGTGAACTACGATTTCGAGGGATGGTATACCGATTCCGGGTATACCCGCCGGCCTTGGGATTTTGCGAACGACACCGTCCTTGAAACGATGACGTTGTATGCGAAGTGGAAGTGGAGCGGCGCAGAGATCGCTTCCGTGCAGTTGACGCCGGGCAGCCCCACCGCGACCGGCGGAGATACGCTGTCCGTCACGGGGCTCGTCACCGACGCGGACGGTTCGCCGGTCCCGAATGCCGTCGTAAATCTGGAGAGCTCATTAGGAACATGGAACGCGTCGAGTGGCGGCAGGGTGTCGGTAGCGACAGGGGCGGACGGAACGTTCCTAGCGGCATGGACGGCGCCGTTCGTGGAAGATTCGACGTACGTCACTTTGACGGCGAGCGTAGACGGTACCGACATTGCTCCAAGCGACCGGTCGATTCAGGTCGTTCCGTCTGAACGCTCCGATGCCCGGCTCATCGGTCTGTCGTTGAACGAAGGCACGCTAAATCCGGTATTTTCGGCTGAAGCTTTGGATTATGTCTCGGAAGATGTCGGCAACGGCGTGACGAGCGTAGCCGTTACCGCCGAAGCGGCCAACGGCCAGGCTGCGATAACGATCAACGGGATCCCTGCCGACAGCGGGTCGGCCGTAAACGTCCCCTTGCGAACCGGCGCGAATGTGATCCCGATCGTCGTTACGGCGGGGGACGGCATCCATACTCGAACATATACGATTTCAGTTTCCAGAGCCTACGAAACGACGAGCGGAGATTATGTTTACTTCCTTAATGACGTAAGCGGCGGAATTACGATCCGGAGCTACATCGGATCGGAAACGAACGTCGTCATTCCCGATACGCTGGGCGGCCATATCGTAACGGAGATCGGTACGGGTGCGTTCATGAACAAGCAGCTGACTGCCGTATCGATTCCGGAAACCGTGACGTCGATTGGCCCGAACGCATTTAGCGGCAATGCGCTTACGGAAGTGACGATTCCGGAAGGCGTAACGGCGATCCACCGAGCCGCTTTCATGAACAATCGGTTGACGCGGCTTTCGGTTCCAAGCAGCGTGACGCTGCTGGATGCCTATTCGTTCCATAATAATCTTCTTGAGGAGCTGACGTTTGTCGGAGACGGCTTGAAGGAGATCGGCGATAACGCATTTTCCAGTAATCGGCTATCGTCCGTTATATTGCCGAGGACATTGACCTTGATCGACAGGCAAGCCTTTTACAATAACGACCTGACCCGGGTGATCTTACCGGCGAACGTGAGGCTTAATAGCGAAGCGTTCGGCGGGACGCAGAACAGGGTGACGATGGTCTTTCCGCCTGATACCGATTTGCTCATGTATGCGATAAATAACTTCCACAATTATACGGAGAGTTATTATCGCGTTGTATATGACGGGAACGGGCAAACCGGGGGGAAGGCGCCGGAGGATTATGTTCGGTATCATTATTATTCTTCGACTCCGATTCAGTCGCACGGCGGATTGACGAAATTCGGACATTCGTTTGCAGGGTGGAACACCGAACCGGATGGTAGCGGGCAGACGTACGCGGCCGGCGAAAGCTACGAGTTACAACGAATTAACGGGGATCTGACACTCTATGCCGTGTGGGAGGCTACTCGATTTACCGTTTCGTATCATACGGGCGGGGGAACCGTCCTGCCGGAGACGACCGCGGCGGAGGGGGCGCTTCTTCCCGAACCGCCGACGCCGGCGAAGGAAGGGCACCGTTTCGTAGGGTGGTACCAAGATCCGGATTATACGGTCGTCTGGAATTTCGCGGAGGATCGGGTTGCCGGAAACATGTCCCTATTTGCCAAGTGGGAACGCAAGCCGCTTTCGATCCGCTTGTCGGTCGCCAGCCCGACGGCTTCAAGCGGCGAAGAAATGACGGTGACCGGTATCGTTTACGATGAAGACGGCACTCCTGCGGCGGACGTGACCGTGAAAGTAAGCAGCACTTTGGGAGGCCGCTGGAACGAGGCGGGAGCCGGCGAAGCGACGTTGACGTCCGACAGCGCGGGCGCATTCGCGGCGTCTTGGACGGCTCCGCACGTATCGGATTCCGTAACGGGGACGATATCGGCAACCGTTGACGGCGATAACGGGGCGTCCGCATCCGTCGAGATGAAGGTCATTCCGGTGCCGAGCTCGAATGCGGAGTTAGCCGACTTGACGATAAGCCCCGGCGAATTGACGCCTGAATTTGACGCCGGCGTGACCGATTACCGCGTTTCCGTGGAATATGCGACAAGCTCGGTAAGCGTTGTTCCGTTGAGGGCGGATCCGTCGGCGACCGTGACGGTGAACGGCAACGTGGTGACGTACGCCGATCCGATTCCGGTGAGTTTGGATGTCGGGCCGAACGCAGTCACGCTGATCGTAACGGCGCCGAGCGGGTTTACCCGAACGTATACCGTCACCGTTACGAGAGCTCCGGAGCAAGCGCCGAACGTCGGTGTGGAGCACATCTCGGTTACTGCCGAGAATGATGCGGATTCGGTGGCAGTCGGCGGCACGCTGCGAATGATTGCCTCTGTTCTCCCGGACAACGCGACCGACCCCTCGGTACGATGGGAGATTGCAGGCGGTACGGGTCAGGCCGATATCGATGCCGATACCGGTATGCTTACGGGCCGGCGTCCCGGTACAGTGACGGTGATCGCGAACACCCAAGACGGTACCGGCGTGATCGGATCCAAGATAATCGAAGTGATCCCCGCTCCGGTCGCCGTCGTCCCCGTTTCAAGCATCACGGTAACCGGCGCTGCGGAGTACGTGTTTGTGGGCGGTACGCTGCAAATGAACGCAAGCGTTAGCCCGGACGATGCTACGAACAAGCAAGTGGCATGGACGGTTGAAGCGGGCACGGGAGAAACTGCGATTTCGGCAACGGGTGTCCTTACCGGCATAAAGGCAGGCACAGTTTCCGTCAAGGCGACTTCCACGGACGGCACGCAAATTTCTTCTGCCGTCAACATCACCGTTAGGATCAAACCGGTTACCGGAATCGTCGTGAGCAGTGCGGATCATGTTACTTCGCTGTACAGCGGGGAACAAGTGCGATTCCGCGCAACGGTAATACCGGAGGATGCCGGAGATCGAACGGTTACTTGGTCCGTTCGGAACGGAACCGGTACGGCCGTAATCAACGCCGACGGATGGTTGACGGCAGGAAATGCCGGCACCGTGACGGTTGTGGCAACGGCGAACGACGGGTCCGGCGTTGCGGGCAGCCAAGTCGTTACGATTTATAGACGGAGCGGGAGCGGGGGAAGCGGCGGCGGCGGCGTTTCACCGGAGGCGCCCAAACCGCCGGCGACACCTCCGGCACCCGTACCGGAATCGACGCCAGCATTGCCGGCACCTCCGGCACCCGCACCGGAACCGATACCAGCATTGCCGGCGGCGCCCCTTCCTGTCATCGATGTCGTACCTGGGCGGCCGGCCGTTGATGTTAACGACCCGAAGTACATTGAAGTGATGAAAGAAACGATTACGGAAAAGCTTCGCGCCTCCCGGAACACAAGCACATCTGCATTTCTAGACGCGGAAAACCACTGGGCTGCCGACAGCATCCGATTGTTCGCAAAACTCGGGATCGTTCAGGGGTATGGCAACGGGACGTTTCAACCGAACAAGAGCGTGACCCGAGGCGAATTCGCGATGATGGTCACGAAGCTTTTTCCGTTTGCCAAAGGGAGTCAAGCGACGGTAAACTTCAGTGATCTCGAGGACAGCTGGGCTAAGGATGCCGTCCTTACGCTGGCCGGCAACGGCTTGATCTTCGGCTACGAGGACGGATCGTTTCGAGCCGACAAAAACATTACTCGCGCAGAGATGGTTGCCGTGATCGCAAGGATCGTGAATCTGAACGATGTGAAGCGAGCGGGAACGGCCGGCTTCCAGGATATCGATCATACCTGGGGAAAAGCGGAAATTCAACAAGCTTCGGAAGCAGGCATCGTTAGCGGGCTGGATGCGAATACTTTCGCACCGGAGAAGAACGCCACCCGGGCCGAAGCGCTAACCGTTCTCTTGCGTACGATCAAGTTAAGTCCTGAAATTGAAGCTTTGTTGGACTCGCTGGAGTAAGAGGCATACGCTCGGTAAAGCCGAGGGAAAAGAGGCGGTACTCCCGATTTCCCTCGGCTTTGTTCGTTTCGTCCTTCGCGCCGGCAAGTTGGATGCTGAAGTTTTTCCTGCACAGTTTCTCGTAGCGGGCTGTCGATAATTTTGTGATAATGGCCTTGAGAGTATTTTGGGAGCGAAAGATGCTATGCTGGCGAAAACGGGATTTCGGGAGGAACGGCGGTGGGAAGCTTGTGCTTGCGAAAAGGGGTGTGTTTCGGCTCTCGGGTGTTAGGCTTGACGCTGATCCCGCTAATTTCGATTTTTTTATTAATAGGGATCTACGATTATACCGTGCCGAATCGGTCGGCCCCGGAGGCGTCGCACGGCGTCCTGGATCTTAGCGGATGGGAATTCGGCAGCATGGGAATCGTCAATCTCGACGGAGAGTGGACGTTCTACCCGAACAAGCTGCTTTCGCCGGACGATTTCCGCAGCGGCGGGCCATTCGTTGCCCAGGCCATTACGGCGAATATCCCGAACGCCTGGTTTGGGGGGAGTCCTCCGGACCAGGCGAGCGCGACGCCGTTCGGCACGTACCGGTTGGCCGTTAAGCTGCAGGAGAGCGGCGGCAGCTATGGAATCCGGGTGAACAACATAAACAGAGCGCACCGGTTGTACGTTAACGGCTTAGAGATCGGCAGCGGGGGCAATCCGACTGACAATCCGCGGGAATTCAAGGCGGAAAACAAGCCGTATACGACGTTCTTTCACACGGAAGGCCGGGAGCTTACCATCGTTCTGCAGGTTGCGAGCGACAACCCCGCGATCGACGGGGGCTTCGAGGATTTGCAGCTCGGCACGCAGGCGGACATGCTCCGAAAAGACGAAATTTTTTTCGCTTTCGAGTTTTTCGCTCTGTTCATCCTGTTGATGTTCGGGGGGCATCACTTGAGCATCTACGTCATGAGGCTGAAGGATAAAGCTTATTTGTACAGCGGCCTTTATTTCCTAACTTTTATTACTTTCATCGCGCTTGACGGAGATAAGCTGCTGCTTCAATTGGCGCCGGAAATTTCCTATGAATGGGCGAGGAAGCTTTATTATATCGGCGGGTTGTCGAATTTCGTGGTCTTGGGCATATTCCTCCATTACCTGGACGTGAAGCTGTTGTCCCGAAGACTGCTTATGGCGCTCGCCGCTCCGCTCGCCGCCTGTATCGCGTCCGCCGCGGCACTTCCATATACGATGTATTCGGTCGTCGGAAATCTGCCTTGGCAATATGCATTGCTGCTGGTCGCGTTTTACTTCTGCCGGTCCGTGCGGCTGTATTTGAAGCAAGACGGGCAACTGGACCGCAAGGAATCCGCACTCCTCTGCGGAGTTCTTGTATCGATCATGTCGATTTTGCTGGTCGGCTTTTTCTATTCGCTCGACTGGGTGAGCACGGATCTTGGGCGCCGCATCGCTTTTCTTGTGGCCATCGCGTTCATGAATACGCTGCTTGCATTCCGTCTCGCTCGCGCCATGAATCGGACAGAACAGCTGACAGAGCAATTGATTTTGCGGGATAAGCTGAAAGATGAATTCTTGGCCAACACGTCGCACGAATTAAAAACGCCGCTGCACGGTATCCAAAATATGGCCTCCTACTTGCTCGACGGGAAGGCGGGTACCCTTACGGACAAACAGCGAAGCGAACTGTCCCTTATCCAGGACACGTCGACGAAGCTCTCGGCGCTTGTGAACGACCTCGTGGACGTCGTCCGGTTGAAGCACGGGGATCTGCAGCTTGCAGAAACGGTTCTGGATCTGCGAGTCGCCGCCCAGACGGCATTCCAGGTGCTGGAGTTCGAACTGGCCGGCAAGGATGTACGATGGGAGAACCGCATTGCGCCGGACACGTTCGTCCGTGCGGACGAAAACCGAGTGCGCCAGGTGCTGTACAACCTTACCCATAATGCGATCAAGCATACGAAAAAAGGGTGGATCGCGATCGGCGCGACGGTTGCGGACGGTCAAGTAACCGTGAGGGTAGAGGATACGGGAATCGGGATTCCGAAGGAAAGCCATGAAGCGATTTTCGGTTATTTCGAGCAAGCGGAACGCGACCTGCCGAAGGACGGTTACACAGGTATGGGGCTTGGTCTGTACATCAGCCGACAGCTGGTGGAACGGATGGGCGGACGAATCTGCGTGGAGCGCTCCGAGCCGGGGCAAGGCACGCGGATGGCGTTCACCCTCCCGCTTGCGGACGTTAATGCTTTCGAATCGGCAGAAGGTTATGTTGCCGCATTAGCGGAACGGACAAACCCGGCGTACCCGGCGGAGCTCGATATCGTCGATCAGAAGCGGGAGTGCACCGTGCTCGTCGTCGACGACGAGGCGTCCAATGTCCGGATCCTGCTCAATCTGCTGGGCGATGAGTACAACGTGCTTACAGCTTTTTCCGCGAATGAGGCGATCCGCAAGCTGGAGGATCATCCGCGGATCGATCTGATGATCCTGGACGTCATGATGCCGGAGATGTCGGGCATCGATCTGTGCCGGAACGTGCGGGAGACGCGCTCGGCGCTCGAATTGCCCGTTCTGTTTGCGACAGTTAAGGACTCCTTGCACGATATCGAGCTCTGCTTCCGTGCGGGCGGGAACGACTTCATCGCCAAGCCGTTCGATCCGAAGACGCTGGCTGCAAGGGTCCGGACGTTGTTGTCGATGAAAAAATCGATGGAATTGGCTGTCAAGAACGAAATGGCGTTCCTGCAGGCGCAGATTAAACCGCATTTTCTGTATAACGCTATCAGCAGCATCGTCTCGTTCTGCTATACCGACGGGGAAAAGGCCGCTTATTTGCTTTCCATGCTAAGCCGTTATTTGCGAATGGTATTCGAACGCGACCAGAAGACGTTGTTCGTACCCCTAAATGTGGAGCTTGAGCTAATCCGGGCTTACGTGGAAATCGAGAAGGCGCGGTTCGGCGAGCGCCTGGCCTACAAGCTGCAGACGGACCCGGAACTAGAAACGGTCGTCATTCCTTCGCTTACCCTCCAGCCGTTCGTCGAAAACGCGATTCGGCACGGGTTGTTCGAGAAAGAAGGCAACGGTACGGTAACCTTGGCGATCACGGACGGGAACGGTTATATCCGGTTCGATATTACAGACGACGGCGTCGGAATGGCGGATGACCTGCTCTACCGCCTAAGAGCAGGCGACCGGCCGGAAGGCGCCGGCATCGGGGTGGCGAATGTCCGCAGGCGGTTGGCGGCCATTCCCGGCGCGAGCGTAACGGTCGATTCGGCATTGGAACGGGGAACGAAGGTAACCGTTTATTTGCCGAAGCCGGGTACGGCGTCATTGGCCGCGGGTTAGACGGGCAGCGGGCAAAGGGTTCAATAAGGCGTTGCTCTTCTTGTGAGAATTTTGGGAGCAGGCTCTGCTATATTTCGAAAAAAGGCACTGGCGATGATTTGATGCGAGGGGGATTCGTTTTTTAAACATGCGAGGAAATGTTAACAAGCTTCGCGTCATCATCGTGGAGGACGAGAAGCCGATCCTGGATCTGATGGAAAGGATTGCCGGGCGGCATCCGATATTGGAAGTGGCGGGAGCGTTCGCGAGTCCTCTTGAGGCGCTGGAACGGTATCCGCAGCTTAGGCCCGACGCCGTCTTTCTTGACGTTGAGATGCCTAAGATGGGCGGCATCGAGCTTGCAGACCGGCTTAGGGCGATCGATGAAGAGCTTCAGGTCGTCTTCACGACGGCTTATCCGGGTTACGCGGTCGATGCGTTTCGCGTGAGCGCGGTCGATTACCTGCTCAAGCCGGTCACGGCAGACGCGCTTGAGAGAGTTGTGACCCGACTATCGAAGAACCGTTCGCTGCGCTCCGCCCTGCGGCCTCCATCCGCGGCCGGGGATCCGCCCGTCAGCTGCTTAGGCACGTTCGAGACGAGGAAGGCGGACGGAAGCCTGATCGGTTGGCCGACCCGAAAGACGGAGGAGCTGTTCGCCTATCTTCTTGCGTATCCGAACCGGATTGCGGGCAAATGGCAGTTGGCCGACCTGCTCTGGCCGAATCTGGATGAGGATCGTGCGCTCCATAATGTGCACAACACCGTCTACCGGTTGAAAAAGTCGTTAAAAGAAGCGGGATTGTCCGCGGAGCTGACTCACAGCAACGAAGGATACTTGCTGCGCATCCCTCCTTCCTTCACGGATCTGGAAAGCTTCCGCGACTTTATGGGCCGGACGACTGCAATCGACGAACGGAACGCGGCGGAGGGAGAGAAGCAGTTTCGGTCGTGCCGAGGAGCGTTGTTCGGGGGAAAGGATTATGTGTGGAGCTTAGGGCTTGCGGCCGAGGTAGCGATGCAGCAAGCCGCTCTTGCCCGCATGCTGGTGTCTTATTACCGCGGCATCGGGGATGAGGCGGCCGCGAAGGAGACGCTCCGAACCCATTTGTCCGATTCCCCGTTCGGTGAGGAGTAGAACGTTAATATTTGAATAAGAGGCTGAGCATGACTCGACGATCGGGAGGATACTATGAGAGCAAACGAATATTATATGCCGACGGATTGGCGGATCAAGGGAGACATCCGGGAAGTTTACGAAGTCTGTTCGAATTTCAAAGATTATCATCGCTGGTGGCCGGAAGTTTATTTGGATATTCAAGTGGCAGGCACCGACAAAGAAACGGGAAATGAAGTGTACGCCCTCCTTTCAAGGGGGAAGCTGCCGTACAAGCTGCGCTGGCAGTCGTGCAAAACGGAGGAAAATGCGCCCCATTCCCTGTCGCTCAAAGCCTCCGGCGATTTAGCCGGCCGCGGCACTTGGAAATTCGAGCAGGACGGGGAGTACGTGAACGTGCGATTCGATTGGTATGTTAATGCGGAGAAACCGCTGCTCAGATGGTTGTCTCCGATCATGAAGCCAATGTTCCGGTCGAATCATTACTGGGCGATGGATCGAGGTCTCGAAAGTCTTGAGCGTGAACTGGAGCGGAGGCGCAAGGCAACGGCCGCTATTTAGAACCTGGTTTCGTGAGTTGGCTCGGTAACGTTACATTTGTTATTTAATTCCTATTGAAAAAATCCTCATCACGGAATCATGGATGAGGATTTTGTTTTTGTTCAAATTGATAAAGAGCGTAATGTGGTGGAATAATGCGGGAACGTTCTGCAATGACACGGGGCGGTAAAGGCATTCCATTCTTGAACCACCATTCCACGGTTCCCACGATCGCCGCCCCCAAAAACTCTCATGTCCAGGCGGACATCACCAACTGCTTCAGGAATTGACGCTAATCGCTTTGGCGCTAACGGAACCGGATGGCCGCTAATTTTGTCGAAACCGGGCAAAAGGGCTCATTAGCGGAACCGAATGTCCGTTAATTCGCTTGAATCTCCGAAAATTGGCGGTTTTCGGGCGATTAGCGGACAACTTGTTCCGCTAATTCGCAGCTTTTAGGGGGGAGGCGGTTTTTAGCGGATATTTCGTTCCGTTAACTCTCTGCCTATAAGTCATTTCAGATGCGAATTNCTAATTCGCAGCTTTTAGGGGGGAGGCGGTTTTTAGCGGATATTTCGTTCCGTTAACTCTCTGCCTATAAGTCATTTCAGATGCGAATTGGCAAAGCCCTTCTATCCACTCTAGTCACCCCAAAAATTACCCTTTTTAGATAATCGGCAATTATTGATGGTTTGTTGAGTAATGTACACATCGGGAGGAATTGATTATTGCAAGCATTTTGTTTCTGTTTAGAATTATAAAAGAACGGAACAAGATTGCTGTAGCCGATGACCTACACATACGTGCGAAATACAATGGCAGCCCCTATTTGAGCTCTATGTGGGAATGAATAAGAGTCGGAGGCTTGGTTATGAATCGAATTGAAGAGAGTCAAGAAACGTATAAACAGCTATTTGGCGATGGAGTGCCGGCGGCATACGCTGCCGATCCTGATTTTCAGGATATCTTGAGCCGATTCATTTTTGGGGAAGTTTTTTATCAAGGAAACCTGAATAACAAGCAGCGTGAGCTAATCACCCTTGTGGTTCTTGCCGCTAACCAAACGTTGCCCCAGCTTAAGGCTCATACCCGCAGTTAACGTCTAATCGTCAGAGAAACGCCCTCCTAATCCGTTTTAATCATTTCGCGGATTCCCGGCCAATGCAGCCACATATCGGTCATAGGGGCTTGCCAATTCGTTCTGTGGGTCCAATTGCCGAGATCCTTATGGAATATTCGGAAAAATAGGGCGTAGCGGATATTCGGTGAAAGGTTCAGTGCGACGCCATGCGCAAGCAAATAATGGCAAATGACGACATCGCCCGCTTTGGCCGTAATTTGATTCGGCTTCGGCATCTCCACATCCGGCATTCCATTCAATAAAGACTCAGGGCCGTGTTTCTTGAAATATTGCTCGTTGATCCGATGAGTTCCAGGCCAAACGGTGAAATTGCCGCAATAATCGTCCGGTACATCGCTTAAGAAAATACCGACTAAAGCCGTAAAGTTGCCGATCGTTCCTTTCTTTACTCCGTTCGTTGGGGTATGCATGCCGTCAAGATGCGGGTGCGGCACCGGGAGAGGCTCGGGATTATTCAATATCGGATACCGCAATGCAATTTGCGCGCCGCCGACGGGATTCACATTTCCCGTTCCGAGCATACATTCCACCGCCGAGTAAACCGGTGTTTTTTCGACCAAGTCGGTAATGGCAGGCGCATTGGCAATTTCTTGATACTTCAGCTTTTCCGGCTTACTCGGAGAAACGGCGGCATCTACAGCCTCGCCAATGGAATGATTGATATGCCGCATGGCCAAATCAAGACGTTCTTTCTCAATGATTCCGCTCAGATGTACATAGCCGTTCTCCAACATTTGAACTTTTTGTTCGTGGGTTACACTCATTTCCTTTCCCTCCCAGTTCAATTATTTAATCCGATAGTAGCACAACATTACGGCGTGGGAAACGCTTACATGAATATTCGATACATAACTTGAATGAAGCGATGCGGTAATCATGAGCTTTTCTAGGTTATGAAACCAAAGAAAGCTCTTTTTTTGTTCGCACCTGCCCAATGAACCGCGCCTATCGAAATGTTGCTGTCGTAGTCGGAAGGCCTTTATGCGTACACGGGTTCGGGTTATACTGACGACAAGAGGTGATACGAATGGATCGGCTGTTGTTCGACCGGATTTACGCCACCGTAGCCAAGAAGGAAAATACGTATGACGGCATCTATTATACCTGCGTCAAGACGACCAAAATCTTTTGCCGGCCCTCCTGCCGGGCACGAACGCCTTACCCGCAGAACGTGACGTTCGTGACGTCGGTGTCCGAAGCGATCCGAGCCGGCTTCCGTCCGTGCAAACGGTGCAAGCCGGAGGAACCGGGCAAGCAAGGCCCGGACGAACGATTGGCCGCCCGAGTGGACGAGATGCTGGAACGGCAGCTGGATCGGCCGGTTACGCTCCGATCGCTGGCGGCCGAGCTTTCGATCAGCCCATTTCATCTTCAACGGCTGTATAAGCGGGTGACGGGCCATACGCCGGCCGAGCAGCTGCACCATATCCGGCTAAGGGAAGCCAGAAGAAGGCTGGAGCTCGGCATCGATACGATGGCCGGCATCGCCGATGCCGTGGGCTTTCGGAGCCCGTCCCATTTTACGGCGTGGTTTAAGCGGGAGGTCGGAAAATCGCCTAGCGAATACCGCGCCGTTCATTTGGAAGGAGATAAGAGAACATAATGAATCAACCGATTGTGTATTGGACCCGATTCGGTTCCGGCGAGGAGCAGTGGACGCTTTTCGCTACGGATAAAGGCATATGCCGCCTGATGTACCCGCACGATAATCCGGAGGATGCGACGGAATGGATCAATCGCCATATGCCGGGAGCTCAGCTGCAAGAAAATCGCGAGATCTTCGAGGAGTACGGCGTCATTCGGCTGTTGGAGAATTACTTCAGGGGCAAACCGGTCTCCTTCGAGACGGTGCCGCTTGATATGAGGGGTACTTCTTTCCAAAAGGAAGTATGGACGGCGCTGGCGCAAATCCCCTACGGTACGACCTGCACCTACCGGGATATTGCGGTGTCGATCGGCCGTCCGCAAGCCGTTCGGGCGGTAGGCGCGGCGAACGGGGCGAACCCGGTGCCGGTGATCGTACCGTGCCACCGGGTCGTCGGCTCGAACAAGACTTTGGTCGGCTACCGCGGCGGACTGAAGATCAAAAGCATGCTGCTCGGACTGGAAGGAGTGAAGCCGCTTGAACCGGCCGGACACGCACGATTCCAGTTTTGAGGTCGCGGCGCCGGAGCCGTTCCGATTCGCTCCCTGCCTGGAGTATTTGGCCCGCTCCTCGAATGAGTGCCTCTACGAAATCCGCGGGAATGAGATCCGCAAGCTGGTCCCCGTAGGCGGACGCAACGTCCTGATCTCCGTGCAAAACAAGGAGGATCGCGCGTTGAACATATCCGTCCTGCACGGCGGCCCGCTCACTCCGGCGGAGAAGCGGGAAGCGGCCGATTACGTGCGGGCCTGGTTTGATCTCGATCGCGAGCTGGCGCCGTTCTATGCGTTAGCCCGCGCGGACGGGGTGCTCGGCGCGTTGGTCGAACGATTCCACGGTCTTCGAATCATGGGTATTCCCGATTTGTTCGAAGCGCTGTGCTGGGCGATATTGGGACAGCAGGTGAATCTGGCGTTCGCCTACACGCTGAAGGCGAGAGTGACGGAGGCATACGGCGACGCTCTGGAGTGGGACGGCACGGTCTACCGCCGTTTTCCGACGCCGGAGCAGCTGCTCGCCGCATCACCGGACGAGCTCGGCTCGCTGAAGCTGAGCCGGGCGAAAAGCGCCGCCCTGCTCGAGGTCGCACGCTTGATGGCCGCAGGAGAGTTGTCCCTTGAAGGGCTGCTTGCGCTTGGCGACTACGACTTGATGGAGCGGCGGCTGCTGGCTATTCGCGGGATCGGTCCGTGGACGGCCCATTATGTACGGATGCGCTGCCTAGGAGACCCGAGCGCGTTTCCGATCGGAGACGTGGGTCTGCATAACGCGGTGAAAACGACGCTCGGGCTGGCGGAGAAGCCTGCGCCGGAGCGTTTTCGCGAGCTGTTCGCCGGTTGGAAAGGCTGGGAGGCGTACGCCACCTTTTATTTATGGCGAACCTTATATTAATCGGATTTACAACCTGAAAGATGAATTAATGAATATTTTCATTAATGAGTAGAAAAATACTCCATAAAATGAAGTGATGGAGGAAGTATCTTGGTCAACATGATCGGAACTGCAGTCGACACGATAAAATCTATGCTTACAGAAGCGGATAAACAGCCGATGCATATCGGCGAAACAAATACTTGCTGGATTTATCTTGCGGGGCTGCAGCTAGCCAAAGCTTCAGTGCAGATTGCTCTGAACACAACGAAAGACGATGAGTTATCAAACATATTAAATGAAGATTTACAGCTGAATTTTAAACAACAGGAAACGTTAAAAGACCTGCTGATAAGAGAAGGGATACCGCTTCCGCCTGGGCATGAGGATATGCCGAAGTCAAATGCGGAAAGCATCCCTCTCGGTGCTAAAATGACCGATGAAATTATCGCGAATGAATTGTCCATAAAGATAACGAGTTTAATTATGTGTGCAGCGGGAGGAGCATGCGAGTCCGTTCGAACGGATTTGGGAGCTATGTTTGCACAATTTCTAGGTGAAAAAATGTTACTTGGGACACGTCTCAAGCAACTAATGCGTTATCGAGGGTGGATAAAGGTTCCGCCTTTCTACGTACCGCCGGGTGCACCGATAACAGAACAACAATAAAATACCTTAAATACCCGTCTTCTTGCGCTTGCGGAGGCGGGTATTTTTTTATATAACAACAATAATTTATTTAAATACGCAATTTATTTATTGTAAAACGATAAATTTAATGGTAAAGTCATACTGAATTCAATATAAGCGAGGGGTAAATATGAAACAAGGAACAACACTCTTTTTAAAGGCAGCTGTAATTCTCATGGGAATTCCGGTACTTGCTTTGTGCATATTTTTAGTGCCCGAGATCGCAGACTTTGCGGCTGAATTGTACCCGGATACGGCTTATTTGAAATATCTCGTGTTCATCGATTTGTACGCATCGGCGGTCCCATTCTACTTGGCGCTGTATCAAGCTTTTAAACTGTTAAGCTATATCGACAAGAATAGAGCCTTCTCGGAGCTATCCGTAACAGCATTGAAAAAAATCAAATACTGTGCAATCGCAATCAGCATCTTACATGCATTAGGCATGCCGATTTTTTATCTCATAGCTGAAGCGGACGACGCTCCGGGGGTCATCGTGATCGGATTGGTCTTGATTTTTGCTTCCTTGGTAATTGGGGTATTCGCCGCCGTTCTCCAGAAGCTTTTACAAGAGGCGATCGATATTAAATCGGAACATGATTTAACGGTCTGAGGTGAATCACATGGCGATTATTATCAATATTGACGTGATGCTGGCGAAACGGAAAATGAGCGTTACGGAGCTTTCGGAGAGGATCGGAATAACGATGGCCAACCTTTCGATATTGAAGAACGGAAAGGCGAAAGCGGTCCGATTGTCGACGTTAGAAGCGATTTGCAAGGCTTTAGATTGTCAGCCTGGAGATATTTTAGAATACAAGAGTGACGAAGAGACTTAAGGACTCCACTCGGAAAGCGAGAAGCTTATGCAAAGACGCTTATGGCATGCCCTGCAGCAGCTGGTACGCTTCGGCTGGCAGCAAGCGCTGTCCTGTGTATTTCCTGTGGTTATCTTTGCCTCACTGGCTCTGACGCAGCACATTCATCTTCCTTGGCTGCCGCGTTACGATTGGCTGCTGATCATCTGTCTGGCCATGCAGGTTTGGATGCTGCGCTCCGGCCTTGAAACACGCGACGAGCTGAAGGTGATCACCGTCTTTCACCTGATTGGATTGGCTCTGGAATTGTTCAAAGTGCACATGGGGTCCTGGTCGTACCCGGAAGACGGTTGGACGAAGGTGAACGGAGTCCCCCTTTACAGCGGATTTATGTATGCCAGCGTGGCCAGCTACTTGTGTCAGGCTTGGCGGCGCCTGAAGGTTGAGCTTGTTCGCTGGCCTCCGCTCTGGTTGGTTACTCCGCTTGCCGCCGCGATTTACCTGAATTTCTTTACCCACCATTATTGGGTCGACATTCGCTGGTGGCTGTCGGCATTGGTGTTGATCGTATTTTGGCGAACGTGGGTTACCTATGAGGTCGGCCGTCATCGTTACCGGATGCCTCTTGCTCTTTCCTTCGTGCTGATCGGCTTCTTTATATGGATTGCGGAGAACGTCGCGACCTTTTTTAGCGCATGGCAATACCCGAATCAATCCGACGCCTGGCATATCGTCCATGTAGGCAAGGTCAGCTCCTGGCTTCTGCTCGTCATTGTCAGCTTTCTGATCGTCGCCGCGTTGAAACGAGTCAAAGAGCGGCTGCCTGACATTGACAAAGATAGCCGCAACCCTGCGATTTCGGAGATGTAATATCGACCCCTGCAGTTGATACGGCTAATGACCTTATTTTTACGCATATTCGTCATTAATTAGGTGAAAATAAATTACGGAAATGGGGGTAATTTATGGAAGCCGATAATTTGCGGGTGAAACCGCACAATATAAAATTAAGCTGTACGGAAATCGGGGGACTTTGGAGTATTTATATTCAAGAGAGTATGTCGATTTGTTTCTTGAGATACTTTTTGCATCACCTTCAGGATGGGGACATTATTCCTTTAGCCAAGGAGGCAATGGAAATTTCAACAGGACGGGTGAACCGGATCAAAGCATTTTTTTCGGCGGAAAATTTCCCGATTCCCGAGGGGTTTTCAGAAAGCGATGTAAATTTGGCGGCCCCGCCGTTATTTCATGATACGTTTACCTTAAGTTTTATTTACATGGTGAATCGTTTGGGTATGATTAATTTCGCATTTACTGCCTCCAACAATGTTCGGCTTGATGTACTCGATTTTTTTAACGAGTGCATACACAGCTCAACCGAGATGTTCGGCAAAGCCGTTAGAATGATGCTGGAGAAGGGCATTTACGATCGACCGCCGAAAATGAACTATCCTTCAAAAATAGAATACGTTCAACAGGAGTCTTTCATCGACGGATTGTTAGGTAAGAAGCGACCGTTAAGCGCTGTAGAATTATCCGAGATCTTCTTCAATATTGAAAGAAATTACTTCTCGATTATTATCATGCTTGGATTCGCGCAAGTATTGAAGGATACAAAACTAAGGGATCATGTAATTAGAGGGCAGAAACTAAGTGAACAACAAGTGGAGTTGTTTAACCAATTGCTGTTGGATGAAAAACTGCTCGGAACGGTAACCGTTAGTATGGAAGTCACCGCATCGACAACTTCCCCGTTTTCTGAAAAGCTGATCATGTCAATGATCAACATACTAAATGCGGTTGACATCGTGCTCATTTCGCACGCCTTGGCTCTTTCCATGCGGGCTGACCTCATTGCACATTACACGAAAATTGTGGGTAAAGTGATGCTGTACGCTAAAGACACTTTTGATATTGTGGTCGAACGAAAATGGATGGAGCAGCCGCCTCTTGTCACAGACCGGCAGCAATTAATCGATTCCTTACATCCATCTTGACCGATGCGACGACCGATGCCGCGATCAAATCGTTCGAAAGCGGAAGGCGCGTCACGCTTTGAAGTAAAGAAAATAGTGCACGAACGAAACGAGGTGCAGCCCGCCATAGAGAGGCTGCTCCTTTATTTTTTTGATGTAACGAAAAGTGCCGTAGCAATACATTCAGCTTACATTATATTGTAATAATAGTTAATATGATCGACATTTGACTCCTGGAATGTTACCATTTCATGGTTAAAGTCCGGGTTGATTGTATAGAAAGCGGGGAATTGTATGCAGCATGATTTAACATCGCTCATGATCGTGGTCGCTGTGGCGTTCTTGGTGCCGATCCTGCTCCATCAATTGCGGCTGAAGCTGATTCCGGTCGTAGTTGCGGAGATCGTAGCCGGTTTGCTGCTTGGCAAGACAGGGTTTAATGTCGTGCACGAGGACACATGGCTGACGCTGCTATCGCTGTTCGGCTTCATATTTCTCATGTTTCTCAGCGGGCTTGAGATCGATTTTTCCATGCCTCAAAGAAGCGCCAATGCGGGGGGAAAGGGAAGAAGTCCGCTTGTTCTCTCCATCGTGCTATTCGCCTTCATTTTGATTCTGTCTTTGGGATTATCGTACGCGCTTTCGCTTGTCGGTCTTGTGGACGACCCTTACTTCATGACACTGATCGTTTCGACCATTTCGCTGGGTGTCGTCGTACCTGTTCTGAAGGAAAGAAAACTGATGGGGACGGAGCTCGGGCAGACGATTTTCCTTACGACGGTCATCTCCGATTTTGTCACGATGATTTTGCTCGCCGTCTATGTCAGCTTAATTGCCAAAGATATTTCGAAGCTGATGCTGTTGCTGTTTTTCTTCGTGATCGTGTTTGCGATTTATCGGTTTATTGTCCGCTTCTTCCGAATCGGCAGGATGGGTCTTTTCACAGCGGGAACTTCACAGCTCGGCACGCGGGCCGTGTTCGCTCTGATCCTGTTGTTCGTCGTACTATCCGAATCGCTTGGCGTAGAGCATATTCTCGGGGCGTTCCTGGCCGGGGTCATCGTCTCGATCCTGTCCCCGAGAAGAGAATTCGTGCATCAGCTTGAATCGTTCGGGTACGGATTTTTGATTCCGATTTTTTTCGTGATGGTTGGCGTGAGGCTTGACTTGCGTACGGTAGTTTCAGACACTCAGGTGCTTCTGCTGATCCCGGTCCTTCTTGCGGCGGTATTCTTGTCCAAAATCATTCCTGCGCTAATGCTGAAACGATGGTATTCCTGGAGAGAGGTAGCGGGAACCGGCATCCTGCTGTCATCGACTTTGTCGCTGGTCATAGCGGCCGCAACCATCGCTTATAATCTCGGGATTATCGATCAATCGGTGCAAGGCGCGCTTATTTTGGTCGCCGTAATCAGCTGTCTCATTTTCCCGGTTATTTTCAATCGGCTCGTTCCGAAGCCGGAACGGAAGCCGCTTCGAGTATCCGTCGTCGGGGCGAACCATATCACGATTCCGCTGTCTCACCAAATGAATAAGGACGGATATGCGGTTCGGCTGTTTAGCGCCGGTACGACGGGCGCCGCAGAGGCAACCGAATCCGCAGGTGCAGCCGGCTTGATACCGGTCGCCGATCTATCGCCAAGAACGTTAACGGAGCATCAGGCATTCGATACCGATCTGATCGTGATCGGTACGATGGAGGACAGCCGTAACATGGAATTAGCCGACGAGGCCAGAGAGGCGGGAGTGCCGAGAGTGATCGTACGCATTGAGGACCCCGGAAAGCTGACCGAATTCCGCAATAGGCTAGGCACCGACGAGGAAGAGCGGACGACGGTATTCTCGACCTTGTATGCGGCTAGAACGCTGCTGAAGGCATTGATCGAACAGCCGAGCGCCGTTCGTCTCATCTCGGAAGACGACGGAACGATTCGCGAGGTTCGGTTGAACAATCCGAGCTATGAGGAATCGCTGCTGCGCGAGCTTCCGTTAACGGGCGATATTCTGATACTGCGCATTTATCGGGGGGACTCGTTTATTATTCCGCACGGCAATACGCCGGTTCATACCGGAGATCGCCTGCTGGTCAGCGGAGGGGCTGAGCACATCGCCGCACTCCGCAACGAATTGGAGTAGCTCTCCACCGTTTTTTGCCGCTCCTCGCTAACCCCTGCAGTTCTAACGGACACCACCAGACGCTATATCGCCAATTTGCCGGCTGCCAAAGCGCTAACGGACACCGCAGACGCTATACCCCGATTTTTGGCGCTGATCCCTGCTTTTTCGAGGCAATAATTGCGGTGGTGTCCGTTACAACTGAAAACTCCGCTCAAAACGACGAATAACTGCAGCTCTGACCGTTAGACGTTAGAAACGGTAACTTTTATTTACTTTTGTAGCAGCTGAATTTTATCGGCATATTTTTTCGTTGTTAAGGAAGAGACAGTGCTCGCCAACCAAACCAGCATGAGTGTGATGCTGAGAAAAACAATGAGCCTTATCAATAGATTGCTTATGATCCAGTCTGCTGAAGCGGTCGCCAAGGTATACCCAATGGTTATGTATCCGACGGCCCAAGCACCATACATATTTGCTTCATACTTAATAATTTTGCTTACACGCCGTCTGACGATTTCAATATTTCGATCTTGGGACATAGCTTTGGAATCCGATGCAATCAAATGGGCGATCCGGTTTAGGAACGACACCGATTTGGTTGAAGTAAACACTCGGTCAAGCCCGAAGAGGAGAACGAACGGTACGATACATCCGGCAAGTTGAAATGCATTTCCTAACACCGTAACAACTCCCTAGAGATGATTTGGGGCATTACATATGATGAATAAATATATGGCTTTTCCATAAATATATGCCTCATATATCACGAGGTAAGGGGGGGCCGATAGCCGTTCCCGAAATAAACATGCAAGCTTTTAGTCACACTACATGTATCATGTGCCCGGAGGTAACCGTCATGCCCGCAAAAACGCTCGACCCCAAAGTAATCTCCCTTCTTCAAGATAAAATACAGCTCATTAAGACGGAAAAAGGGGCGATCTACTTAGTCGGACCGATTACACTGCCTGTCAATTTGCTGGGAGAAACCGTCCAATTCAAATGGTACTGCTGGTTGAACTGCGATGAAGCGACCGAGAATTTCGAGAGGATCGTTGCAAAGCTGTCTTCCGTCAACCTGGCTGAATTCCAGCAGTCCAGCGTCTTGGTTCACGGTGACTTTCAACATGCCGAGCATGCTTTGATACGGTTCCATTCGATCTGCCACACCGGAGACATCTTCGGGAGCAAACGGTGCGATTGCGGGTACCAGTTAAAGCAATCGATGAAGCATATCGCGGAGCATGGGAACGGGGCGTTGTTTTACCTGGCAAACCACGAAGGCAGAGGAATCGGTTTATTCAGCAAGGCTCTGGCTTACATCCTGCAGGAGAACGGGTACGATACGGTCGATGCGAACCTGAAGCTCGGTTTTATCGATGATGCTCGAGACTACAGCGATGCGATCCAAGTGTTAAAAGCCCTTCGAAAAAAGCCGGTAACGCTGATCACGAACAATCCCCGAAAGCTGGAGGCGCTCAGAAAGGCCGGTATGGATGTGGAAGATCGAGTCCAGCTATGGGGAGACGTGTCGGAGTATAACGAAAAGTATCTAAGAACGAAGATTGAGCGGTCCGGTCATCTGAATGTAGGGGAAGGGTGCTGCAATAACGATTAGCTGCGGCGAACTTGACGATTTCATGCGTTATAACTATAATGGTTACAACGGTGGTGGTGGCGCATTTGAAACAAATAAGCACACGCTTTTCTATTGCGGTTCATATCCTTTCTCTCATTGCGGTCAGTGCGAACGAGTGTACCGGAGACTTCATTGCGGGCAGCGTCAATACGAATCCCGTCATCATTCGAAGAATCATGGGAATGTTAAAAAAAGCGGGTTTATTGGAAGTCCGTGCCGGAATAGGGGGAGCCTCTTTGCCCAAAGCACCCGATCAAATTACGCTTCTTGATGTTTATCGGGCCGTAAATGTAACGAAAGAGGACCGGTTATTTCGCATACATGAAGGCGCCAATCCGCAGTGCCCGGTCGGGCGGAGCATCGAGTCGGTACTCCAATCCGAATTGAAGGAAGCTCAATCCGCGATGGAGCGACGGCTGGAGCAGACGACTTTAAGCCAGCTGACGACTAGGTTCAAATAAATGAGAGCTCTTTACGAGCTTTTATTTTATACATTTGTTGTAACCGCTCATGTTACAGCGCTTACAAATCATAATAGGAGGAACGAATAATGAAGATGTTAGTAACGGGAGCGACAGGTAAACTAGGATCGAAGGTTGTAGAGACGCTATTAAAAACAGTGCCGGCGGATCAATTGGCAGTCAGCGTTCGAAACCCGGAGAAAGCGGAAGGATTGCGGGCTCGCGGAGTGGACGTTCGCCAGGGTGATTTTGACCGTCCGGAAACATTGGATACCGCGTTTGCAGGCATCGATCGTATATTGATTATTTCCGCAGACGGAGACAACGAAACGAGAATTCGTCAGCACTCCAATGCGGTTGCCGCTGCGAAGCGTGCCGGAGTTTCATTTATCGCCTATACCAGCATAGCCAACGCACAGGAAAGCAAGAACATCCTTGCTCCGGTGCACAAGGTATCGGAGGAAGCGATTTCGAACACGGGAATTCCTTACTCTTTCTTGCGCAACAACTGGTACCTGGAAAATGAAATTCCAAGCATGCAAGGCGTGCTGGCCGGAGCTCCTTGGGTGACATCGGCAGGGTCCGGCAAGGTAGGCTGGGCGCTGCAGCAAGATTACGCGGAAGCGGCGGCTGCCGTATTGGCCGGAACCGGGCATGAGAATACGATCTATGAGCTTTCGGGTAAGCTGCTGACTCAAGAAGAGCTGGCGTCGGAGCTTGGTGCCGTGCTCGGCAGGGAAGTAACGGTGCAGCAAGTTAACGACGACGCGTACGCTGACATTATGAGGAGCGTAGGCGTGCCGGACTTTGTTATCCCGCTTGTCGTAGGGATTCAGCAAAGTATTCGGGAAGGAACGCTGGAGGTCGAAAGCAACGATTTCGAAAAGCTGCTCGGCCGTCCGGTTACGCCGATCAGGGAAGCGTTGAAGCACATCGTCGACGGAATCTCCCAGTGACGTCACGGCACCGAGCGGAACAACGTTGAAGGTGGAAAGGGTGTTCTCTGCGGAACGCCCTTTTCTCATAAGAAGCCTACCGGCCGACGGACGAAAGAGCAGGAGGATGAGGCTGCCGGCGAATAGTTGACCGATCAGGGCGCCGTGAATGCCGCCGTGCCAATGCTTGTTTCGAGGCGTCGGCGAGCCTATTTCTTGTTCGGCGCAGAGCTTTCTTTATTTTTCCGATATAACTTGTTTAGAAGCATTAGTGGGGAAGAATAAAGCTCGGAAAGTCCTGTCATCTCACTCCAACTATAGACGGTTAGGAACGGCATCAAGCCGATCACCAAGACGGCGAAAACAAACCCGGCGAATATGCACAGAAGGGCTTTGCGCAGCGACATAACCTCATCTCCCTCTGTTATTGATTGTAGTACTTATGTTTATGCAGCATTGGCGTGATAAATCCGATGGAAAGGAGAATTGACCGTTGCTGAGTCACAAACTATTGGCGCTCATCGTCCATTACGGCTATTTCGGCATCTTCGGCGCATTGGTACTTGGCATTGTCGGATTGCCTATGCCGGATGAAATTTTAATGACATTCGCCGGATATTTGATATCGGAAGGAAAACTCCGATATGTACCGACGGTGCTTGTGTCGACGGCCGGGAGCTTCGCAGGCATGTCCGTCAGCTATTGGATCGGGCGTGCATTCGGGTATCCGCTTTTGGATAAATACGGGAGTAAAATTCATATTACGAAAGAAAGGATGGACCGTACGCAGCGCTGGTTCGGCCGATTCGGAAAATTTGCCGTAACCGTCGGGTATTTTATCCCGGGAGTACGCCATTTGACCGCCTATAGCGCAGGGATCAGCAAATGGCCTTATCCGAGCTTTTGCATGTATGCGGCCCCCGGAGCGATGGTTTGGAGCGCGGCTTTTATTACCTTGGGCACTTACTTGGGCGAACATTGGCGGGTCGTTACGGAAACGATGCACCGGCATCTTTTGATCCTGGCCGTTGTTTTGATCGGTGCGGGACTCGCCGTTTGGTACGTGAGAAAGGCTATGGTTCGGGCATAATGTGATATGAATCACAACCTCATCCGCCATACACCATTAGGATGGGAGAGAGAAGGGGACGTCGGGCGCGATGGGGGGACGGATTTGGTTACGAATACGAATGTAAATACGAATGAACGCATGACGAAGGACATTTACGAGAAGCTGGCCCGGTTTCGGTATGAATTACGAAAGTTTCTGCACTTTAGCGAAACGGCGGCTCGGGATCAAGGGATTACTCCGCAATGCCACCAGCTGCTGCTGTCCATACAAGGATATCCGGGAAGAGATTATGCGACGATCTCGGAAATTGCCGAACGTCTGCAAATTACCAAGCATGCTTGCGTCGGGCTCGTCAACCGAACCGAGAAGCAGGGCTATGTACGGAGAACGCCGAATCCGGACGATAAGCGCAGCAATTACGTACATTTGACCGAAGCGGGGGGCAGTCATTCTGGAACGGCTGTCCGAACTCCACTGGAGGGAGCTGAACCGGCTCGGGATCGGCGGGTTTACGAATAAGGAGAGGTAAAATTAAAGCTATAACCGTGAAAGAAAGCTGTTCCGTCAAGGAACGGCTTTTTTAATATATAAGTATAAATTTTCGAGCAGGGGCACATGAATGCTGTCATACAGCTAAAGGACACCACAGACGCTATATCGTCAATTTGCCTTCTGCCACACCTCTAACGGTCACCACAGACGCTAAACCCCTATTTTTGGCGCTTTTCCCCGCTTTTTCGTAGCAATAACTGCAGTGGAGTCCGTTAAAATTGCAAACTCCGCTCAAAACGCCGAATAGCTGCATCCTTGTCCGTTAGAAGCGATCACTACTCCGTCATGACTTTTTTTTGCAATCGGGCGGGTAGGACTAGCTTGCCG
Source organism: Paenibacillus thermotolerans (assembly GCF_028745515.1). Classification (GTDB taxonomy): domain Bacteria; phylum Bacillota; class Bacilli; order Paenibacillales; family YIM-B00363; genus Paenibacillus_AE; species Paenibacillus_AE thermotolerans. The sequence continues at coordinate 38,936 of NZ_JAQZSG010000023.1, forward strand.
TGAGAAATGTATCTTCGACCGGGAACCGACTTGGCGCTGGCGAACTGCATGGTTCATCTGCTCATCGAAGCAAGCTGACAAACCCGAAGCATGTGGAGGAGGTTTGCAAGGCGTGGGGCATAACGCCCGAAGAGATGCCGCTGTATATTGGGTATATTTTCTTGATACAATGTAATCGGTTCTTGTTTTGCGGGGAGGGGAGAGACGGTGGAGACGGACTTCAAATTTAAGCGGCGCGCGGTTTCCGTAGAGGAAGCCACTTCGTTAGTATTGAGCGAGATTCGGGAAACGGTGGCGATCCCGCTCGGCATCGGGCAGGCTGCCTTCTATCGGCTTGCCGAGGATTTCGCGGCGCCGGGCGAGTATCCTCCCTTCAATCGATCCGGCATGGACGGCTATGCGGTTCGTTCCGCCGATACGCTCGGAGCGTCAAGCGAAGCTCCTATCCTGCTGGAGGTCGTCGATCATATTATGTGCGGCTCGAAGCCGTCCGTTCCGCTCGGGAAGGGGCAAGCTTCGCGGATTATGACCGGCGCCATGGCGCCTCCTGAAGCGGATGCGGTCGTTATGCTGGAGCAGACGATCGAAGAGGAAGCCGGCGGCAAGCGGTATATTCGCTTGAAGCGGGAAGCCGCGCCGGGCATGAACCTGACGAAAGCGGGAGATGAAATCCGCCCGAACGAGCGGCTGCTTACGAAGGGGACGCTGCTTCAGGAGGGGGAGCTGGCATTGCTGGCAACGTTCGGTGCGGCGAATGTCCGCGTCAGGCGGAAGCCGAAGGTGGCGATTCTGCCGACCGGGGACGAACTGCTGCCGGTGGAGGCGCCGCTTGCGGAAGGCAAAATCCGCAACAGCAACGGCGTCATGCTGGCCGCCCAGGTGCTGAAAGCCGGGGGCGTGCCCGAGCTGCTGGAGCCGGCCGGAGACGATGCGAGCAAGCTGGGAGAGCGGCTATCCCGTGCGTTCGAGCGCTGCGATGCCGTCATTACGACCGGCGGCGTTTCCGTAGGCGACCGGGACGTGCTGACGGACTGGTTTGCCGGGTGGGACGGGAAGCTGCTGTTTAACAAAGTAATGATGCGGCCGGGCAGTCCGACCTCCGCGGGTAGCAAGGACGGCAAGCTGCTATTCGCGTTATCCGGCAATCCCGGGGCCTGCTTCGTCGGCTTTCTGCTGTTTGTCCGCCCCGCCTTGCTTCGCATGCAAGGTGTCGAGCGCGCAAAGCCGGAAGAAACCGAAGCGTTCCTGAGCCGGGATTTCACCAAGACCAACGCGTACGAACGGTTTTTGCGGGGCAGGCTTACGGCGCGCAGCGGGCGTCTGTTCGCCGAGCCGGTCGGGGCGGATCAATCCTCCGTCATGCGGACGATTTCCGAAGCGAACTGCTTGATCCGCATTCCGCCGACGGCGGGCATCGCGGCCGATACGCTAGTGAAGGTCATTCCGCTTTAGTGAAGCTTTTAATAAGAAATCCGGATTCCCAAGTAATGGGGTCCGGATTTTTTTGCGATCATTTTCCCGTCAATTTCGCTATAAAACGATCGCACCAGTCAATATATAATCTTTCATGCTCGATGCCGAATTCGACGACAGGGATCGTAGAAGCGATCGGATCGAATGCACCGGATCGCGAGTCGGGAAGCATGTTTTCCAGCTCCGCTACTTTATCCAGATAATAAGACAGCCGTTGCTCATGCTGCTTCTTAACCTCCCGTACCTGCGCGGCCATCCGGGAAGGTTCCACGAGCCATGTGTTGTACACCTTCAAAAGAAAATCGTCGCGGGTATTTTCCACACCGCCCGGCTCGACCGTCCACCGAATCAATTCATCCCGGCCGGACTCCGTTATTTCGTAAACCTTTCTGGCGGGTCGGTAGCTGTTCTGTTCGACCCCCTGAAGCCTTACGAGCCCTTCCTCCTCCATCTTGCTTAACTCCGGGTACACCTGGTTGCTTCCGACTTTCCAGAAGGGGCCGATGCGATTGTTCATGTGCTGCTTAATGTCGTAGCCGCTAAGAGGCTCGCGTGCCAATAATGTTAACAAGGCGTACCGTATCGAAGCCACATTTCTCAGCTCCCCTAACTATTTAATAAGTTCATATTAGTATATATCCACTTTTAAAACAATGAAATTTATAGGTTAAATTTAATATATATTTTTATTGACATATAAAATTGACATAGGTTAATATTGACCTATCAAAAAATGAAAAGAGGAAATGGAAATGAAATCAGCATGGAAAACTTACTTTACAAAACCGCAAACGACGATCGCGGTAGTCGTCGCACTTATGGCGCAGCTTATTTTTTGCATCGTTTGGATGACGGCCTACAACGGGGTTTTGGATCGCGTAGACAAGCTTCAAATTGCTGTAGTCAATGAGGACGGACCATTCGGAGAACAGCTTGAACAACAATTGCAGAACAATTTGCCGTTTCAAATATCCGCCGTCCCGAAGGAACAGGCTCTTCAACAACTGGAGAAGCGGCAAGTACATATGGTCATCACGATTCCCGCTGGCTTTGGCGAATCGCTCTCGGCGCCTGAAACAACGGCAAAGCTCAGTTATGTGATGAATGCATCCAATCCGCAGCTCGCCGCGAACGTCATGCAATCCGCGGTGACGAAAATTACCGGCGAATTGAATCATCGACAAAAAGTGGATTCTTCCGTGCAGGTACTGCATCCTGTGGACGGTATGAACAATCAGATGGTTCCGATGATGCTCGTATTGGCGTCCTATGTAGGAGCCATGTTGATGGCGATGAACGTTCACCAGGCAGCGGATGCGATCGGCGGGTCGCTCTCCAGATGGCAGCATTTTGCGGTGCGCACAGGTTTAATTGTGTTCGCTGCGGCATTGATCTCCATTGTCGGCTCCGGTCTGATTGTTTTGCTCGGCGGCCAAATGCAAAGCAGCTTCTTTATCTTCTGGCTGTTCCACTTCCTGACGATGGCAACGTTTATGTTTTTCGCGCAGCTGTTCCTCATGGTATTCGGCATGGCGGGTATGTTTTTTAATATGGCGGCGCTGTCGCTGCAGCTGGTTACCTCAGGCACTATCGTTCCGAAACAAATGCTCAGCGGTTTTTATCAGCATCTCGGGCAATTCCTTCCCGCTACGTATGCGGTGGAAGGCTTCATGAATTTGCAGTTTGGCGGCATCCAGACGGAGAAAGACGTATGGACGCTGCTCGCACTGATTATGTGCTGTATTACTGTGACGTTTGCTGTAACTCTCTTGAAAGGGCGGGCTCAACCCGTCAAAAGTATGGCGGCCGCTGCGTAAGCGGAAGCCGGTCATATGGGACGCTTTGGAAAATGTACGGCAGCCTTCAGCTTTTTCCAAGGTTTTGTTATAGTGTTCTATGCATCCGGTTAATAAGCGGTTTAATTAATAATGATTCGTAGGGGATTTTTTCATGTCGATCCGGAACAGGCTATTGTTATCTTATTTGACCATGCTGATCGTACCGTTGGTCCTGCTCGGCATATGTATGCTGGTCATAGCTTCTTATGTCTTTGGAGAGCTTCCATCCGCCTTTACTTTGGATATGCAGCAAAAGAACCCGATCGCTGCGGTCATTAACGAAGAGGCCGACATTGCCGCCGACATCCGGATGCATATGAACGAGGACCCGGATTCGCTGCTGAATCCGGACCTGATGCAGCAGTATAGCAACAGGCTGAGACAATTAAACATGGGAATGATTGCGGGCGTTAATGGTAAAGTGGTTTACGCCTCCCCCGGTTTCCAAGGGACGGAGCTCGCAACCCGCTTACCCCCAGCCATGGGACATGTTATGGTCGAGGGAAGCGAGAATTGGATCATTACCCGGAAGTTCGATATTACGTTAACGGACGGATCGGAAGGCATTTATTATATCTTGTTGAATGTTGATTTCCTTAATTGGTATTTTGCAAGGTTCTCCAAGCTCTTCTTCATCAGTTTTCTTGTCATTCTGGTTGTCATCAACGGGATCCTGACCTATTTCGTATCCCGCAGCATTATTAAGCCTCTTCGTGCGTTGAAGAAAGCGGCCGGCGAAATAAAAGAAGGCAATCTGTCCTACCGGGTGACGCCGCATTCCCGGGACGAGATCGGGGAGCTTGCCGCGGCGTTCGAAGAGATGAGGCTCAAGCTGAAACAATCGATTGAACTGCAGATTCAATATGAGGAAAACCGGAAGCATTTGGTCACCAACATATCCCACGATTTGAAAACGCCGGTCACCGGCATTAAAGGCTACGTTGAAGGTATTATAGACGGCGTGGCGGATACTCCGGAGAAGATGGACCGATATTTAAGAACGATTCATCATAAAACGACGCAAATGGATCGGCTCATTGACGAGCTGTTCATGTTTTCGAAGCTTGACTTAAAGAAGCTTCCGTTTCATTTCGAAGAGGTCGATTTGAATGCATTCCTGCAAAGCTGTGTCGATGAGCTGCAGTTCGATGTGGAGAAAAGCGGAGTGAAGCTTGCTTTTGACTCTCCGGCACATCCCGGCCCGGCTTACACGATCGCCGACCGGGAAAAGCTGCGGCGGGTATTTGTTAATATTATTGAAAATGCAGCGAAATACATGGATAAAGAAGACGGCTATATTCGAATCGCTTTGCATGACGAAGACGAATGGTACAAGGTTGTAATTCAGGATAACGGACAAGGAATCGCCCCCGAATCGCTGCCTTACATTTTCGACCGGTTTTATCGGGCGGACCCTTCAAGGAACGCCAATGCCGGAGGAAGCGGACTGGGGTTAGCCATTGCGCAACATATTATAGAAGAGCATGGAGGCGCAATAAGCGCAGTCAGTGAGCTTGGTACCGGTACAGCAATTACGATTTCTATGAAGAAACGGCCAGACGGGGGCAATTCAATTGAAACGAATATTGATTATTGAAGACGATACCAGTGTTGCTGAGCTGGAGCGAGATTATTTGATGCTCCATCGCTATGACGTACACATCGAATCGAGCGGGGATCGAGGGTTGAAGCAAGCGCTTCAAGGCGAGTTTGATTTAATCATCTTAGATTTGATGCTTCCGACGGTCGACGGCTTTGAAATTTGCCGAGCGATTCGAAGCGAGCTGGATATCCCGATCCTATTGGTATCCGCGAGGAAGGAAGATATTGATAAAATACGAGGGTTAGGTCTCGGAGCGGACGATTACGTCGTCAAGCCGTTCAGTCCAAGCGAACTGGTGGCGCGTGTAAACGCACATATCACCCGATATGAACGTTTGTCAGGTGGCAATCAGAAGAAGGAAGAGATCCGAATCCGCGGTCTCCTTATCGAAAAGGCCTCCCGCAGAGTATTTGTAAATAACAAGGAGGTCGCTTTTACAACGAAGGAATTCGATCTGCTTACGTACCTTGCATCGAATCCGAACCGTGTATTTAGCAAAGAACATCTATTCGAACGGCTTTGGGGTATGGACTCTCATGGAGACATCGCTACTGTGACCGTACATATCCGCAAAATAAGGGAAAAAATCGAGTTGGATTCGTCAAACCCCCAGTATATCGAAACGATCTGGGGGGCAGGCTACCGATTCAAGGCGTGAATCATGTTCATTCTATTATAACGATCGATACGATGCTGCCGGCGAAAGCCGGCAGTTTATTTTTTTTTAATCATTTTATAAGAACGATTTAATGTTGGTTTCTCGGCAGTTAATAAATCTGGTTTATCGTACACCTATCGGCACGTTGTTTTGCGCGAAGACCGCAATTTTTTGCGTTCGGTGCATTCATAGTTTGCGCGTTGAAGGAAGTGATCTTGATTTATCATCAATTTCATACCAAACAATATGGAGGACGAAAACAAATGATTAAGCTAGAAAAAGTTTCCAAGGTGTACGCTTTGGAATCCGGCGCTTTCACGGCGCTGAAGGATATCGATCTTCACATTCGGGAAGGGGAATTCACCGCCATCATGGGCCCGAGCGGATCGGGGAAAAGCACGCTCCTGCAGCTGATCGGCGGATTGGATCTTCCCACCTCCGGAGGCATCACCGTGGACGGCATTCAGCTCAACCGCTTGAGCGAGAAGGAAAGGACGTTATTTCGCCGTACGAGAGTAGGTTTCGTGTTTCAGAACTATCAGCTGCTGCCGATGATGACCGTAGCTGAAAATATCGCGCTCTCTCTTGCCGCCAACAAAGCTTCCAAGGCGGAAATGAACGCCAGAGTGAGCCAATTGCTTCAAGACGTGAATTTGGCGGGGAAACAATCGAGCTTCCCGACTCAGTTGAGCGGCGGGCAGCAGCAGCGCGTGGCCATCGCGAGGGCGCTGGCGATGAAGCCCCGGCTGATCTTCGCCGACGAACCGACAGGCAACCTGGACCGGACGAACGGCAAAGATATTTTGCAGCTGCTTTCCCGATTGAATAAAGAAGAAAATATTACGATCGTGATGGTGACGCATGATCCGGACGCGGCGAAGACGGCCGATCGGATCATTACGATTCAGGACGGAGCGATCGTGAACGATACGCGGAAAGAGGTGGAGGTCCATTGATTTGGCAAATCGCATGGCGCAATTTGATGCGCAGGAAGCGCCGAACTTTTCTTACGTTACTGGCGATTATCATTGGAGTTGCCTCCACCTTTGCCGTTATTACCGCGGTCGATTCTACGGAGAAGGCATTCCCGATTTATTTGAAGGAAGCGTTCGCCAAGTCGGACCTCGTCGTGTACGGCACCGATTCTTATTTCTCCGAAGATGTGTATGAGGAGGCCCGGAATATTGAAGGCGCAGTTTTCACGGCGGCCTTAAAGCAGAATACGAAGCTGTATATCGAGGATGAAAATATTGACGCGATTCAAAAGCGGATCGTTCTGACGGGTTATAGCGATCTGACCACGGATAATACCAAATTCAAAGTGGTCAAAGGCGATCTGACGTCGGGCGGCGCCGTCATTACGGAGCAGGCGGCGAACGCTTTGAAGCTCGATATAGGTCAACCGATCTCGATTGAAACCGATGAAGGGATCAAGACGATTGAGGTTTCGGCTATTGTGAAATATACGATAGAGCTTATGGGGCCTCCGAACTGGGGAATGGCCAAATATCACCACTGGGCGGCGGCCGTACCGTTAGACAAGGTGCAGGAGTGGTTCGGGCTCGAAGGCAAAGTGCAGGCCGTACAAATCAAGGCGCTCAAGGGGACGGACCTGGAGAGCCTGGAGCAGCAAGTAGACGCGTTGACCAAGCGTCACAACGACATTTACATGCAGCCGATTACGCTCGATTATTCGCTCGACCAGCAGGATACATTTTTCCTTGCCCTTTATCTTGCGGGGTTTCTCGGTATTGCCCTAAGCGCGTTCGTTATTTTTAATTCCCTCTTTGTGAGCGTAAACGAACGGAAAAAGGAGTTTGCGGCGCTCAAGACGATCGGCTTTACGCCCGAGCAGCTTCGGCAATTGGTGCTGTTCGAGGTCGTGTTATTTTCGCTGATCGGCACCGCCCTCGGTTTAGTGATCGGATACGGATTTGCCATCGTGTTGAAATCGATCGTCTTTGCGATGTTCGGTATTTACGATCAAGTTGTGATGGAGCTTTGGAAAGGGCTCGTCGTATCCGTGCTTGCAGGTCTGCTTGTCCCGATCGTCGCCGCGCTGTACCCGATCCGCCAAGCCGGCAAAGTGAGCGTAATCCAAGCGCTTCAAGAAAATAACGCCGCTAAGCGGTTGGATAAAAAGTGGCTCGTAATCGTAGGCATATTGCTGATCGGTTCCTCGTTCTTCATTAAGCATTTGCTTCTCATCGTGCCTTTAATGGCCGGTGTAACGCTTCTGTATCCTTATCTTTTCAAAGCGTTCGGCGTCCCGCTAAAACCGGTGTACAAACGGCTCTTCGGATTTTCCGGCGAGGTGGCGGCGCGCAGCTTGGAACGAAATTTGACGCGTACGTCGATGACGTCCTTAATTCTTAGCTTGGGCGTTTCCATGATTATATTAATGAGCTCCTTGAACTGGGCGATGATTCAGTCGTATGAAAGAGTCATATACTCCACCTACGGCGGGAATCTGGACATTATGTTCCACCATGTCGAAGACGGCGATTTGGAGCGGTTAAGAAGCACTGCCGGCGTGGCCGAAGCGGAGACGTATGCGCTGAATTCAGCGATTTGGGACTTGAACGAACAGAAACGGAGATTGCCGATTTTCGGCGTGGAGGAGCGCTGGATCGACCGGTTCCCGCTATTCACGGTTTCCGGAATGTCGGACAGCGAGCTGATCAAGAGCCTCAAGAACGATGAAATCGCGTTGGACAAAATATCGTTCGACGTTTGGGGCGGACAGATCGGAGAAAGCATTTCCCTTCAGACGCTGGACGGCTACCGTCCTTTTAAAGTAGTTGCCGTCGTCGATACGATGAAAAACAACGGGTACGGCGCATTTATGAGCAAGGATTATTTTAGAGAGCATTTCGGTTTGAAATACGAACGGAATGCGCTGATCATTAAAGACCCGAATACGAGCCCGCTGCAATTAAGAGAGAACGTATTCGGCCAATTCGGCGAAAGATTGGAAGAGATGTGGGGCCCCGAAGATTGGGTAAGCGTCGTTAGCTGGCAATACACAGGCGCTTATAGCATCATCAACTTCCTCATTATTTTGTCGATTATCGTTTCCGGCATCGGCATTACGAATACGCTGCTGATCAACATTATGGAGCGCATTCGCGAGCTCGGCATGATGCGGGCGGTGGGCGTGACCCGTAAGCAGGTCGTCAAGATGATCCGGCTGGAAGGGCTTGGGCTTGGCTTGGCCGCCGCCGTTATCGGATGCATTGTCGGCGTGGTGCTCATCTATATTACTACGACATTCATCCAAATTAACTCGTTGACGTTCAAATTCGAAGTATCGTGGGCCATTTTGCTGGCATGCGGGCTGTTTGGGATTGTCGTCAGCTGGATTTCCAGCCTCTCGCCGGCTTCTAAGGCGTCAAAAACGCCGTTAACCGAGGCGCTCCGTTATGAGTAAGGGGGAACATGTGTGGCGCACGCAAACGTGTTGGAAATAAAAAATGTAACGAAAAAAATCGGAAACAAAACCATTGTGGATAACTTGTCGTTCGAAGTGCCGAGAGGAGAGGTGTTCGGCTTTCTCGGCCCGAACGGCGCGGGGAAGACGACGACCATCCGAATGATCGTCGGACTCATGAAGATGACGGAAGGGGACGTCTTCATCGAGGGGAAGAGCGTGACCCAAGATTTCGTGAAAGCCATGGGTCATGTCGGCGCGATCGTCGAGTTCCCTGAGCTTTACAAGTTTTTGAGCGGCTATCGGAATTTGGTTCACTTCGCCCGTATGCATCCGGGGGTCACGAAGGAACGAATCCGGGAAGTCATTCGGCTGGTCGGGCTCGAGGCTCGGATTCACGATAAGGTAAAGACGTATTCCCTCGGTATGCGTCAGCGCTTGGGTGTTGCCCAAGCGCTGTTACATAAGCCTTCGCTGCTTATATTGGACGAACCGACGAACGGCTTGGACCCTGCGGGCATCCGGGAGCTTCGGGACTATTTGCGAAGGCTTGCCAGAGAGGAGGGAATCTCGGTCCTCGTCTCTTCCCACCTTCTCTCCGAGATGGAGCTGATGTGCGACAGCGTCGCCATCATTCTGGGCGGAAAGCTTATGGAGGTCAAGAAATTGAAAGAGTTTCTGCCGAATGCGGCGGTTGCGAATACCGTCGCTTTTGCGGTGGATCAGCCTTCGCGGGCTATTGAGGTGTTACGGGATAAATTGCCGGGGTTACACTTTGCTTTGACGTCGGACGGCTTTACCGCGGCTGCGGAACGAAGCCAGGTTCCTTTCATTAATTCCGCTTTAGTCGGAGCGGGACTGTTCGTTTATGAAATTAAATATGTGTCCAAGACGCTGGAGGATGCATTTCTTGAGATGACGGGAGGCGAGAAAGGTGCTTAACCTCATTGCTAACGAAAATATGAAAATATTTTTCCGTCTCAGAACTTGGGTCATTGTCGCGATTTTAATTGCGGCGACCGTCGGGATTACGGCGGTGTTGAAGATGGAAACGTCGCTCCGGGGAGACTGGAAGGAGTCTTTGCGGCAGGAGATCGGCTCCCTGGAGAAACAGCTTGCTTCGCCCGATGTTCCGCAATTGCAGAAAGAAGAGTCGGAACGTTCGATTGCATTGAAAACATACGCACTGGAGCACGATATCAACCCGAACTCGATGTGGCAATCGGTTATGAATATTTCCGGCATGCTGCAGATCATCACCATCTTTGTCGTCATCATTGCGGCCGACATGGTGGCTGGGGAATATACATGGGGAACGATTAAGCTGCTGTTAATACGGCCCGTGAGCAGAGGCGGCATATTGCTGTCGAAGTATGCCGCAATGTTGTTGTTTGCCTTATTTTTAATGGCCGTACTGTTCGGTTCCGCATTCGCGGCGAGCGGACTGTTGATCGGGTTCGATAGTATGGGGACCCCTTATCTCTTCTTCGGCGGCGACGGCTCCGTACAGGAAGGAAGCGCGATTCAGCATGCGGTATCCACCTATGCTCTGCAGGCTATTGAGCTTATCATGGTCGTTACGATCGCGTTCATGATTTCGACCGTTTCCAGAAGCAGCTCCATGGCGATCGCCTTCTCGATCTTTATCGTGTTTGCGGGGCAAATGACCGCCGATATGCTTTTGGCGAATTTCAGCTGGGGTAAGTACTTCTTATTTGCAAATACCGATTTAACAGGAATGATGAAAGGGGTACCGCGGTATGAAGGAATGACGCTTCCTTTTTCCATCGCCGTGCTCGCCGTTCACTTCATCCTCTTTAATCTGGTTTCTTGGCTTGTTTTTACGAGAAGGGACGTATCCGCATAGCAGGTGATGAAGGAAGAGCCGGTCTAACCGAGGAACAACAGAAAGACCGCCGCCTGCCCGGACTGACTCTTTGTCAGTCATATTGACGAATTAGTCAACGTACATTGACAAATTTGTCAGTTTGATTGACAAGCTGCGGTCGAAGTCAGCGATATTGACAATATTGTCAGCACCCGCTGACAAATTAGTCAGTATCGTTGACAAAGAAAAGCCTCGTTACAAATGAGGCCGCTGAAGAACTTGCAGTTTTAAAAGCGGCAAACAGCAGCATGACAAAAAGACGATCCAGTACCCGAATTTTTGAGGGAATGGATCGTCTTTTTCACTGAGTATACGCCATTGAGCTTAGGCTGTTCACTTCAAAAGGCTTGACCAAATTCAGTATTATAAATATAATAACTTACTATAAGTAACTAACTGATAAAGTTAGGATTGGTTGTAGAATCAAAATCATAATAAAGGGGAGTTTGGCAAATGGTAAGAAAAAACGAATTTGGTGCGGCTGTATTGAGGGTGGTATTAGGTATTACGTTCTTGATCCATGGGGTTGCAAAATTTCAAGGAGGCATCGAGAATACGGCCGGTTTTTTTGAAAGCTTAGGCTTCCCGGGCTTCGCGGCTTATATTATAGCGTTGATTGAGCTCATCGGCGGCATCGCCATGCTGCTCGGAATCGGGACAAGGATCGTAGCCGTGCTGTTTGCGCTGATCATGGCCGTTGCCATCGTTAAGGTTAAACTACTTGCTGTAGGTTTTCTTGGAAACGGGCAAATGGCGGGCTATGAGCTTGATTTGGCGTTATTGGCTATCTCGGTATTCCTTGCGCTTAACAATAGATCACGCTGGGCATTAGATAATGTGCTGCTTCGTTCGAAGCGCGGTTAAGGGGGGGACGCATAACATGAAGTTTCACCGTGAGCCTTATACGTTCGTAGGGCAAGTGAACCTGAAGGTTCAAAGTTTGGAGCGCGCCTTGACGTTCTACCGGAAGGTGATCGGTTTCAAGGTGCTGGATCGAACGGAAACGAAAGCGAATTTGACCGCGGACGGAAAGACGGTGCTGTTATCCGTCGAACAGCCGGAGCATGCAGTACCGAAGCAAGGAAGAACGACGGGATTGTATCACTTTGCCCTTCTCTTGCCTTCTCGTTCCGATTTGGCGCAAATCGTTCTTCATTTTTCAGAAATGGGCATACCGGTCGGCTCTTCGGATCACTTGGTCAGCGAAGCGCTTTACTTATCCGACCCTGACGGAAACGGCATTGAAATTTATAGGGACCGCGAACCTTCGGAATGGAATTGGAGCAACGGCGAAGTGGACATGGCGGTAGATCCGCTGAATTTCAGAGATCTTCTTTCCGGCGTAACGCCGGAGCCTTGGAACGGCTTGCCGGCGGGAACGGTCATGGGGCATATTCATTTGCATGTATCCGAGCTGGGAAAGACGGAACAGTTTTATATTCAAGGACTCGGCTTTGAAGTGGTGAATCGATACGGGAGTCAAGCGTTGTTCATCTCAACCGGCAAATATCATCACCATATCGGATTAAATACGTGGAACGGCGTTGGAGCGCCAAGGCCGCCTGAAAACAGCGCCGGGCTCGAATCTTTCACATTGCATTTGCCGGACGAAGCGGCAAGGGAGCGGGTTGCGGCTCAGTTAAGAAGTATCGGTGCATCCGTTACGGAGGACAACGGCGTTCTTGTTACGGCGGATCCTTCCGGAAACCGCATTCGTTTGCTGGCTCAGCGTGACGCGGACGACCGATGATTGGAGGAATGGGTGCGATGCGGGAGGAAGAGCGGTCTACAAGCGCGGGAATAGAAATCGGTCTCTATACGCTTGCCGATATCGGTCCGGATCCTCATACCGGAATAACCGTAAGCGCCCGGCAAAGGATTAAGGAGATTATTGAAGCGGCGAAGCTCGCCGAAGAAGCGGGGCTTGACGTTTTCGGCGTCGGGGAGCACCATAGGCTGGACTATGCGGTGTCGGCCCCTCCGGTTGTATTGGCGGCAATCGCCCAGGCCACCGAACGAATCAAATTGACAAGTACGACGACCGTACTGAGCACCGTCGATCCCGTCCGCTTGTTCGAGGACTTTGCTACCTTGGACTTGGTTTCGGACGGGCGTGCGGAAATAATCGCCGGACGTGGAGCATTCATCGAATCTTTCCCGTTATTCGGCTATGAGCTGGACGACTACGACGCTTTGTTTTCGGAACATATGGAATTATTTCTAAAGTTGAATGACAACGAGAAAATTACATGGGAGGGGCGGTTTCGATCCGCTCTAAGAAATGCCGAGATTGCGCCTCGGCCCGTACAGAAGCGGCTGCCCATATGGATCGGCGTCGGAGGAACGGTCGAGAGCGCGGCTCGTGCCGGCCGATTGGGCGTCGGCATGGCGATTGCCATGCTGGGCGGCGATCCGATGCGGTTTATGCCGTTGGTCGAAGCGTACCGTGAGGCGGGGATGAAGGCCGGGCATGCGCCGGACGATCTCAAGGTAGGCGTAACGGGGCACGGGTACATTGCAAAGACGACACAGCAAGCCAAGGATGAATTTTACCCTTATTATTCGAATTATTGGTCCTATGTGAATCGTCAGCGAGGGATGGCGTTTCGCATGTCGCGTGCGGATTTCGAGCATATGGCAAGCCCGAATACGGCTTTGTTCGTAGGCAGCCCGCAGCAGATCGCCGAGAAAATTCTCCGCCAGCACGAGCTTTTCGGGCATAAGCGCTTCCTCGCGCAGATCGACATCGGCGGCTTGCCCTTCGGTAAGGTTGCCGCAGGCATAGAGCTTCTGGCTGCCGAGGTAGCTCCGATCGTCCGGGAAGCAACAAGTAAATAGCATTAACGTTTCGTTCGAACGGCTCCCGGTGCGGAGCCTGTTCTTTTTTTAAACGCTTTGGAGAAGTGGTGAACGTCCGCAAATCCGCAGTAGGACGCGATGACTTCCTGCGGAAGATCGGTCGTCTCCAGCAAGTCTTGGGCATGCCGAATGCGCAGCTCCAGCAAATACTGATGCGGCGCAACGCCGTACAGCTGCTTGAATAATGCGGTAAACCGGGAAACGGACAAGTTGGCGCGGTTTGCCATGTCCTGCACGGATAACGGCTCGGCCAGATGAAACGAAAGGTAAGAGTTGATCCAGGAGAGCGACGGCGCGGCGGTGCGCTGGGCTTTGGTCGGATGGTGATCCTCCAATACGGCAATGATCAGCTCGGTCGCGAGCTTCTGAGCCTTCAGCTGCATGACCGGATTCCGGTGCTGCCACAGACGAATCATGTCCAGAAACGTATCCGCAAACGAGCTCGGGCTTCGCGGCTGCAGCCGTACGGGAAGATCAACGCCGTATATATCGTTCAACCGCGGCTGCATCAAGTGCAGATAAGCCGTCAGATCGACTTGGCCGGGCTTTGTCGGAAAGCTCAGCTCCCGGTCGGGATGATAAAAGATGTCCAAGTGCGCAAACGGAGTAACGGTATCGGTGCGTCCTTCCAAATCGGCAACGCTGCCCGGCTGAATGAAGCAAAACTCGCCTCCGGCGAACAGGTGTTCCGTACCGTCGATCGTAAATCGGCATTCCCCTTCTTTAATGTAAATCAGCAAATAATCGAGAAGCCGTCTTTCCGGCACCCGCCAAGGCTTTCTCACGGCGGCAAAATCGCTTTCGCGGATAAAGGGCACTACCGGATGCTTGTTCATCAATTCCAGCAAATCATGCATTCGTTTTTCCGTCCGATCTTTACGGTTCTAATGGTTCCTAGTGGTGTTAACATATCATAAGTTTTTCGACGCGGACAATACATTTTGACAAAAATGCAGGCAAGTTTGACAAAGAATTTACAGGGACCAAGCTGTAAAATTTTCAACATGGCATGATATCGAATGAAACATTCGCCGATAAGATTAAACAATAGAATGAAGTGGACCGAGAGGAGAATGCGAAGCATGACAAATGAGATCGAAACGAACTTGCCTCCCCTTGAAAGCGATTACGAGTTGACGAAGGAGCAGATTCAAAGCTATCAGGAAAAAGGGCACATCTATTTGAAAGGTGTAGCCGCTCCGGAGGAGATCGATGTTTACGGGCGGATCATCAGCGATAAGGTGAAAGAGTTAAATTATCATGATAAGCCTTTGGAAGAAAGAGATACGTACGGGAAAGCGTTCATTCAAATCTGCAATCTGTGGCCAATGAGCGAAGCAATCCGAAGGTTCGTATTAGCAAGAAGATTCGCCAAAATCGCGGCTGAGCTGATGGGAGTCGAAGGAGTCCGAATTTATCACGACCAGGCCTTATTTAAGGAGCCGGGCGGCGGCCATACCCCGTGGCACCAGGACCAAATTTATTGGCCGCTCGATTGCCAAACCGTCACGATGTGGATGCCGCTCGTACCGATCTCGGAAGAGATGGGCTCGATGGAATTCGCATCCGCCTCCCATAAGGAAGGTTACATTAGCAAAATGGTCATCTCCGACGAATCGCATCGCACCTTGAAGCAATACATTGAAGGAAAAGGCTTCGAAAGAGTCACTTACGGAGCGATGAACGCGGGAGATGCAACGTTCCACTCGGGTTGGACGCTGCACAGCGCGCCGGGCAATCCGACCGATACGATGAGAGAAATTATGACGGTAATCTATATACCGGACGGCGTTACCATCATCGAACCGGACAGCAACGCGCGCAAGAGCGACTTGGCCACCTGGTTCCCGGGCTGCAAGCCGGGCGATTTGGCGGCCAGTCCGATTAATCCGCTCGTATATCCCGTGTAATAAGCGTAACGGAGTTTGCAACCGCGGTTGCCGGCTCCGTTTTTTATTTATCGGAGCCGGCCGTTAGTATCCTCGAAGATACTATGTCACTTCAAAGTGCGTACTTAAATTATAGGATGAATCGGTTTAAAATAGTTAATGCGACTAAGAATACACAACAAGGGAAGAGGGAGTTTATACAGCATGAATATACTTGTGGTCAAAGCAAACAACCGCCCTGCGGCGGAAGCGGTATCCAGCCGAATGTACGAAGCCTTTATGGCCGAACTGGAGAATAAAGGGATGAACGTAACCGTCTACGACGTATTTGAAGAAGATACGCCTTACTTCGGACAGGAATATTTGGCCGCATTCGGCAAAGTAAGAAACGGCGTCGAATTATCGGATCATGAGGCGCGTCTCCTGGCCGCAAAGCAGAAAGCGATGGATGCCTTATCGGCAGCGGACGTGGTCGTGTTCGCGTTCCCGTTATGGAATTTGACAATCCCGGCGAAATTGCAGACGTTCATCGATTATGTTTACGCTGCAGGGTTCGCCTTCAAATATACCCCCGAAGGAAAAGCGGTTCAATTAATGACGGACAAAAAGGCGATTTTCCTCTCCGCTCGCGGAGGAATCTATTCGTCTCCGGAAGCCGCTCCGATGGAAATGGCCGTTACTTACATGCGCAACGTATTCGGCGGCGTATTCGGCATGCAAATCGTCGACGAAGTGGTGATCGAAGGCCATAACGCAAACCCGGCCAAAGCGCAAGAAATCATCGCTGAAGGGTTGGAGCGAGTGAAGGCTTCGGCGCGGCGTTTGGCAGATTCGGTCGTTAAACAATAACAGCTTTCCACGAAAAAGCAGACCGGTTTCTTTATGAAATGGTCTGCTTTTCTGTATCGTTTATCCGATGATTTTCGATTTTGCTTTTTCCATTTTGTGCTGCCTGTGCTTTGTTCCCCATACGTGCATAGCTTCTAAGATGGGCTCTAACGTTTTTCCGTATTCGGTAATGGAATATTCGACTTTCGGAGGTACTTGCGGGTACACTTTACGCGATACGATGTCTTCTTCCTCTAATTCTCTCAGTTGGTTTGTGAGCATCTTTTGCGTAATGCCGGGCATCTTTTGTTTCAGCTTGCTAAACCGCTGGGTGCCCCCCTGCAATAGGTGGAACAAAATAATCGGTTTCCATTTTCCCGCTAATATGCCCAGAGCGTCATCCACACTGCATGGCTCCGGCTGCTTCTCCATCAATAACCCTCCTATCCTCTATAGTATCTTTTTGACTATTATATCACTTTGGAGCATGTAGTGGCATGGAGCGCTCGAAGCAACATCCGCCATGAGTAGAGTCTGTGGGCAGGAGTGCTTGCTTATATTAACTGTCCAAAATGGTTTACAATAACGTCATAAAGAAATCCTAAGGAAAGCGGTGCAGCCGTATTATGTTGTTTTTATCGAACGATGGGATTACCGATCCCGCGATGAATCTTGCCCTCGAAGAGTATGCTTTGCGCAATCTGCCTTTGACGGACGGCGGCATTCTGCTCTTTTATATTAACGAGCCTTCGATCATTATCGGCAAAAATCAGAACACGATCGAAGAGATCAATCAGGAATATGTAGAGGAGCACGGCATTCATGTCGTGCGGAGGCTTTCCGGCGGCGGCGCGGTGTACCATGATTTAGGCAACCTGAATTTCAGCTTCATCTCGCTGGATAACGGCGAGTCGTTCCGCAATTTCGCCAAGTTCACGAAGCCGGTGATCGACGCTCTGCGCAAGCTCGGAGTCGAGGCGGAGCTGACCGGCCGCAACGATATTCAGGTTGGGGAGCGGAAAATTTCCGGCAACGCGCAGTTCGCCACGAAGGGCCGCATGTATAGCCACGGCACGCTGCTCTTTGATTCGGAGATGGAACGGGTCGCCTCCGCGCTGCGCGTGAAGGCCGTGAAATTCGAATCGAAGAGCACGAAATCGGTGCGCTCCCGCGTCGCCAATATTAGCGAATTTTTAGCCGAGCCGATGACGATCGGGCAATTCAGGGATGCGCTGCTGCGGGAAATTTTCGGGCGAGAGCCGCAGGATGTCCCGACCTGTCCGATGACATCGGCCGATTGGGACGCCGTCCGCAAGCTTGCCGACGAACGGTACCGGAGCTGGGATTGGAATTACGGGCGGTCCCCGAAATTCAACGTGCAGCATTCCCATAAGTTTCCCTCCGGCATCGTCGACGTGCGTCTGTTCGTGGAGGAAGGGCGGATTGCCGGCTGCAAAATTTACGGCGACTTCTTCGGTGTCGGCGAAATCGGAGATGTGGAGATGGTGCTGACCGGAGTTCGGTATGATGCGGCCTCGATTATGGAGGCACTGGAGAGCGTCGACGTAAGCCGGTACCTCGGAGGCATCACCCGTGAGGAGCTTGCAGAGCTGCTTATGCTGAAGGTGGAGTAGTGGAAGAAAAGCCTAAGAGCTATTGATCGTTGATCTTTGCTCTTAGGCTTTTTTTGTATAGCGGATCGAAAGGTATTTATATCGCGGGGGTAAACAGTTCTTTGTTGCAATAACGGATGCGAAGGTATTTATTCCTGCCGGAATGCCGAAAAAGACAGGTTGACCGATCGGTTAAGTGCCTCCGGATCCGTTATAAGATATACTCTGATGGGGGTTTCAGGAAATAAGTGCATCCAGATCCGTTATATAAGGGCGGATCTACTTCTTCACGACCGGAATCCATACCTCGCAGCGATAATCTTCAGTCTTAGAATCGCCCGGAAGATACACCTCAAGCTCGGGAGCTCCGGAATGCTCGTAGCCGGTAGCCGGAAAGAACTCCTGATAAACCCGGTGAAACACGCTTTGAATGGCTTGCGGAAGCGGCCCGACCGAGGTGAAGATCGCCCAGGTGGACGCGGGAATTTCCTGCAGGGAGAGACCGTCGACGGGGGCGGATCCGTCCGCTTTACATGCGATCATATAGGCGAAGTCGTCCTTAATGTCCATCGTAATACCAAGCAATGTAGAACGCATGGCAGTTAGCTTGGCAAGCGTCCCGTCCCGGCTGCATTCGCCCCAGAACCATGAACGCGAGCGCTTCGGGTTTTCGTAGTTTAATTGAACGGACTTTCCTGCAACTGTGAATGCCTCTTTATCCTCGATGCGATATAGAAACTCTTTGTCGCCCTTTAGCGAAACTTGGAAGGAGATGCGGGGGAACGCCTTCATATGTACCCCGGACTGCCTTGCTTCCGAGGGGGAAATGCCGTGCAGCTTCCGAAACGCTTTCGCGAAAGCTTCCGGGGAATCGTAGCCGTATTTCAGCGCGACATCGACGACTTTCACGGAGGAAGTCGCCAGCTCGTTAGCCGCTAAAGTCAGCTTGCGTTTCCGCATATATTCGGCAACCGTCATGCCTGTCAGCATATGAAACATCCGTTGAAAATGAAACGGAGACAAATAGGCGGCCTTCGCAATTTCTTCAATCGGTAACGGCTGATCCATATGGTTTTCCATGTATTCCAATGCTTCGTTCATCCGCTGCAGCCCATCCATCGGTTTCACCTCCGCGCCTGCTTTTTTCCATTATACAAGAAACCTGTTCATTGGGAGCACAAAATGACAGGCATCGAACGATGCGGCCGTGATAGCATGAATGGATGAGAGCGACTGCAGAAGAAGGGGGCGGCATCGGTGCGAAAAGCGTGGAAGATCGGTGGAATCATTTTAGGAAATGTATGTGTATTATTCATGTTAGCTTACGGACTGTCGGGATTTATGGCTAAGGAGCAGCAATTTATAGCTCCGACCGACGCCGCATGGCTTTATACGAACGGAGTATGGGAGTCGGTGGAGCGCGAAGGTTTAGGCATAGTGATGGCGGGCAAACATACGGGGGCAAAGGCGAAAATCGAGACGGACAGCCCTGTTGCGACGTTAAAGCAGCGGGGGACCGGAGGGGAAATCAAGGTTTTCGTAGACGGGAAGCCGGTCGTCACCCATGTCGTTCCGAAGGATGACCAGTGGCACGAGCTGCCGATTTACCGGAACCTAACGGGTTGGCATGAAATCGGGTTTGCCTTTTCCGCTTTAAATCAGGAGATCGGCGGGCTGTACATTGAGGATGGCGCCGGCGTGAGGAAGCCCAAATATGATAAGAAGAGGCTCGTCGTCATCGGCCATAGCTACGCGGAAGGGTGCTGCCTGGACGATAAAGGGTTTTCGTCTTTCGCGTCTTTGATGGGCGACATCCTCGATGCGGAGAGCATCAATGTCGGCATCGGCCGAACGGATATTAACGCGGGCGGGGCCAGGAGCGGTCTCAGCAGGGTGGAGTCCGACGTCATCGCGTTTCAGCCGGATTATGTATTGTCAGTCTACGGCGTGAATGCGGTGGGGAGCATCAATTCGGGGGATTCGTCCCATGAACAGTATCAGGCGGAGTATGCGGAGTTTCTCAAGAAGATCAACGATGCTTTGCCTGAGACGCAAGTGTTTGCCAGCGGCATCATAGCAGTGAGGGGGATGTCTGACGAAACGTTGGCTCCATTTAATGAGGATATTAAAAATGCCTGCGCCAGCGTTCCGAATTGCACGTTCGTCGATCTAGCCGGGAAGTGGAACGAAGAGAACTTTGCCAAGTATCTTTCGCGGGACGGGATTCATCCGAGCAGAGACGGCCATGAGTTTCTGGCCAACGAGTATGCAATCGCAATCAAGCTGCGGCAACAGCAGCAGGGAAAGTAGTTGTGAGAGGACGCGGCCCAGGGGCGGGTGGCGTTCTCTTTTTTTTCTTTTGAAGCAATAGTTCGGGTATGATGGTTTCAACCAATAGGTTTTTTGAAGGTGAGGTTGTTTAACATAAGAACCATGGATGAATTGGCGCAATACTGCTTGTCCCGTAAAGGCGCGCAAGAAGACTACCCGTTCGGGCCGAGACCGCTGGTGATCAAAGTCGGGGGCAAAATGTTCGCGTTGCTATCGACAGAGGCGGATGGCGTACATATTTCGCTCAAATGCGAGCCGGACATGGCCGACCTGCTGCGCAGGCAGTACGCCACGGTATTACCGGGGTACCATTTGAACAAGAGGCATTGGAACACCGTCATCGTGGACGGCTCCGTTCCCGATGAAGAGCTGAAGTGGATGATCGATCATTCGTATGCAATGGTGGTCAAGGGCTTGACGAGGACGGAGCGGGAGAAGTTGGGGTTTACATCAGAGCAATCGAAAAGAAATTCCCATCGGCAGAATTACCCGGTATGGTAAAGAGAATTACGGCGGAGTACCCGAAGGAACGGTAATGACCGTAGAATTTCAACTCGAGGATCAGCAATTTGTCGCACTCAACGGAGGACCGCAATTTCAGTTTACGGAAGCCATTTCTTTTATTGTCCATTGCGAAAATCAAGAGGAATTGGACTATTACTGGGATAAGCTCGCCGAGGGCGGAGACGAAAAGGTGCAGGTATGCGGCTGGCTGAAGGATCGGTTCGGCGTGTCATGGCAAGTTGTCCCGAGCCGGTTAACGGATATGATCTGCGACCCCGACCCGGATAAATCGGAAAGGGTTATGCAGGCATTGCTCCGAACGAAGGCTAAAATAGATATCAAATCGTTAGAGCAAGCCTACGAGGGGTAACCGGATCCGGGGCCACCTTTCAACGATGATTATTTATGTCTGGGCAAATGTTTTCTGCGAACGTATTTCGCAGTCGATGAGGCGGCCGAACCGTAGGCGACGGTGAAGCCGTTTTTGCTTTTGTTCGGAAGGGAAGGGGTTGAGACGACTCTATTGTTCTGAATCATTACCCCCCGATGTTCCGTTTTTAGCAACGCGTTTTTGCGATTTAATCGGCATTTGCTGAATCGCATTTTCCCGTAGTTCGCCAATCGCGTTGTTTTGCCATTGATCGAAGGAGCCTCCACAATCCATTCCGCGGATGCCGCCGGCCCTTTGTACGTTGTAACCCTTTTGAATGTCCATCCTTTCGTTTTATTCCTAAGCAAAATCATCCATTTGTTTTTACGAAGCCTTGAGATTCTTGCATACATAAGATTGCCCGGAGAGACCGGAAACCGGATGATCGTTTCGGGGGCGGGCAAAATTTCCCACCAAGCATAGTAAACGGGCTTTCCCCTTTCGTAATCTTGTTCGGTTCCCGTCTGAATTAACGAACGATTGCGGAATCCGTCGATTCCGATCCAAGCCGAAGAATAGGCGACTGTTCTGCCGGCCTTTACCCGCGGGACAATCCAATATCCCGAAATCGTATGAAACGAATTTCTTTTCGTTTTCTTAATCGCATAGCCTGACCAATTTCCGGATTGCCATCCTGAGCGAACTTCAGAAGAGGTACGTATGTTGGAGGATGTCGGCTTGAACGGCGCAGAGCGTTTCCATACGGTTTGTGACAGGTTACCCACCGCCTTATTAATACTATAGTTATATGGTTATTCAAATGAACCGCAAATGAAATGGACATATATCACGTGAATAAAAGAGAGGTTAGGCGTTTTTTATATCCCCGCATGTTATAATTTTCTAAATATACAAGCGTCCATCGTTGCATCCATATTCTACGACACGCAGGAGATATTATGGCCATCAAGCAAATTGAGATGTTTAAAGATTTATCGAAGCTGGACCTTGCGAAATTACTAGGAAAGCTCGAGAGAATTACCCTTAAGACGGGCGATACTCTATTTGAGCAAGGGGATCCCGGCGATCGTATGTATATCATCGAGGATGGGAAGCTGGAGCTGTACACGTTGTCTGCCGAAGGCAGCAGGCAGGTTTTGGCGGTGCTTGGCGAGGGAGACACCTTGGGCGAGATGGCATTGCTCACGCAGGAACCGAGATCCGCGGCGGCAACGGCGATCACCGATGTCGATCTATACGTGATCGATCGGGAAACGTTCGACCGTCTCATCGAAGAGCAAGCGTCGCTCTCCAAATATTTCATCAGGCTGTTGTCCAAGCGCTTAGTAACGACGAATGAGCGGCTGCAGCAATCCAACGAACTTCGAACGCAACGGGTGATGGCGGAGTTAGACCAATTGCCCGAAACAATCGTTGCATTTTTATTGTGGGGATCGGAGTTTCCCGCATTAAGCAGCACACTGATACAAGAGAAATTTCAATTTTCGCCTCAAGAGCTCTGTGACCGCTTCCCTCAGCTGCAATCTTACCTTCGAGCCGATCCCCAATACGGAGAATGCTGGTTTATCGAGCACGGAGCGAAATCTTTACTATATGATCTGGCTACAACCCGGTTCGGACACCAAGTGAAGCGGCAATGGAACGAGGAGGCTTTGTCTTTTTACCTCCGGCACGGGCAGCAATTGTTTGCCGCACGGCTCTTTGCGGACAAGAGCGATTGGCCTGCGGCCTTCAGCTTAATAGAACAATACTGGTCCGCTTTCAGTGAACAAGAGAAGGCCGGTATTCACCGTCTGCTTAAAACATGTCCTCTACCGTTGATTGCTTCAAATTTTTCTTTCCTGCTGGTGTACCTTTCATCTTGCTATGCGGAATCGCCTGAAGAGGGGATATCAGCCCTTGAGTATGCATTGGAAAATCAGACGGACGCTTACTCGGCGCAGCAGCTCATAGCCATTTACGAATGGGGAGCCAAACTAAGCGAGAAGAGCGGGAAAAGCCGGCAAGCCATGGAATACATAAGATTGGCGGAGAGCGCCTTAATGACCACCCAAGCCGACGGCAATCAGCGTGCGGCGGAAGGCTACGGCATGGCGAGGCAGAAGCTGAATCAATATAAAAATCAGCTGTTAGCCGAAGGCGCAAGCCGATTGATCAAGCGAAGCAAGCTCACAGGAGTGATCGCGGTCGCATTGTCGATCCTTGTGATTATCCTATTTTACCGGACTCCGCCCGTTGCGGGGCTGTCTCCGCAAGCGATGGCGTTTATCGGGGTGGGTGTCGCGGCGGTCATTTTATGGGTGGTCAACATCGTGCCGGACTATATTGTGGCGCTGGGGATGCTGATGTTCTGGGTTCTTGGCGGCTTGGTGGAGCCTGCGGTCGCATTCTCAGGATTCGCTTCGACGACGTGGTTTTATATGATATTCATCATGGCGCTTAGCGCCGCGGTAATAAAGTCGGGAATTTTGTTCCGGTTCGCCTTGTACGCGTTAAAATGGTTTCCTTCCCATTACCGCGGGCAGCTCTGGGGGACGGTCATCGGCGGGCTGCTGCTGAATCCGTTGATTCCTTCCTCATCGGCAAAGGTTACGTTAGGTGTACCCGTTGCACAGACTTTGACGGAATCGATGGGATTCGCCGAGCGGAGCCGCGGGGCTTCGGGACTTGGCTTGACGGCAATGATCTTTTATGGGTTTACCGCACCTTTCGTGCTGACGGGGTCCTATACGAATATGATGGCGTTCGGGCTAATATCGGGCGGAGTCTCGATCACGTGGCTCCAATGGTTCCTTTACGGGCTTCCGGCATTCGTTATGTTCGGCGCAGTCATTTTGACCGTATTTTTCTTAAGGTTCGGCAAGCTCCGGGCTCCAAGGCCGATCTCTATGGAGGTGCTGGACGAACAATTGCGCTTGCTTGGGCCGTTGTCCAAGGATGAAAGGTTATCGTTGTGGACAGTGGTCGGAAGCGTAGGTTTGATGATTTTGCAGCCGCTTTACGGTGTGGAAAGTACATGGGTGATGATGGCGGGGTTTGCCGTGCTTGTCATTACAGGAGCTCTGGACCGCCAAACAATATCCACAGGTATCGATTGGACCTTCCTGCTGTTTCTTGGCGTCGCGTTCGGCTTTGCGGGTGGGGTAGGCGAGCTCGGGATCACGGATACTGTGTCGGAGTTTCTTGGCAATCATTTGTCCATGTTTACGGGTTCGCCTTATATCTTCCTGCTTACGGTGATCGCAGTTTGTTTCCTTGTAACGCTTGTCGTCCGTGACGACCCTGCCGTCATTCTATTAGTAACGGCGCTTCTCCCGCTGGCTCAGTCGGCGGGGATTCATCCATGGATTGTTGTCTTTGTGATCCTGTTGGGGACGGATCCGTTCTTCTTTACGTACCAGTCCCCGACTTATTTGACGGCGTATTACAGCTCCGAAGGGAAATCCTTTACACACCGCCAAGGCCAAAAGATGGCCGTATTATATGCAGCGGCTGTTATTGCTGCCGTACTGCTAAGCGTTCCTTACTGGAAGTGGATCGGGTTGATTTCTTGAGAATCTATAGGCCGGACAGCACAATATCGTAACTGGAATTAGGAGAGGATTTCATATGGAAAGTATGATTACGAATATGATGAACGAATTTGGCTATGCGGGCGTATTTCTGCTCATCGCGCTTGAAAATTTGTTTCCGCCGATTCCGTCCGAGGTGATTTTGACGTTCGGAGGGTTTATGACGACCTACTCCGACATCAGTATTGCCGGCGTCATCATATCCTCGACCATAGGGTCTATAGCCGGCGCAATCGCGTTGTATTATATCGGGTATGTAGTGGATGCCGCGAGGATGGAGCGGTTTGTGGACCGGTGGGGCGGCGTTATTCGATTGACGCCATCCGACGTGCGCAAGTCGTACGGCTGGTTTGCAAAATACGGGGTATGGGCCGTACTTCTCTGCCGGCTTGTACCGCTGCTGAGAAGCATCATTTCCATACCGGCAGGCAGCACTCGCATGAATTTTTGGTTGTTTCTGTTCTTAACGGCCGTCGGTTCGCTTATATGGAATACGATTTTGATCCGAATCGGGGCCGCCGTAGGGTCATCATGGGAAACGATTGTCGGCTATATGGATATTTACTCGAACGTTGTTTATGCGCTCCTCGCTCTCGGCGTTGCGGCCGTAGTCCTAGTTATTTTTCGGACTCGGAGAACGAGGCGGCAGTAATTCGCGAATCGGCTTATATTTCGCTCGTGCGAAGGAAAGCCTAGTTCTATTGTGCATGTTCCAAAATGTTCTCTTCGATAGGAGTCATACAGCAATGGAGCTATTTGTCGCGATTTTGATGATCCTCGCCATGATCGGCGTATCCAATGTCGTCAATCATCTGCTGCCTTTCATTCCGGTTCCGCTGATCCAAATAGCGCTTGGCGGCGCGCTAACGTTTGTTTTTACGGACTTTCAACTGCACCTGGAGCCGGAGCTGTTCTTCGTGCTGTTCATCGCTCCATTGTTATATAACGACGGGAAACATACCCCGAGAAGCGAATTGTGGCGCCTGCGGGCGCCTATTTTTTTACTTGCGATCGGCCTTGTATTTGCGACTGTGCTCATCCTTGGTTACATCATTCATTGGATGATTCCTTCGATTCCGCTGCCGGTCGCCTTCGGACTCGCAGCAATTTTATCCCCAACGGACCCGGTTGCCGTAAGCGCGCTGGCCGGGCGAATCCACCTGCCCCCAAGATTAATGCATCTGCTGGAAGGCGAAGCGCTAATGAACGATGCGTCCGGACTCGTCGCCTTTAAATTCGCCATTGCGGCCGCGGTAACGGGCTTTTTTTCGTTATCGCAGGCGAGCGTCAGCTTCGTAGTCATCTTCATCGGCGGCTTGGCGGTCGGCGCTTTGACGGCTCTGCTGATCACAGGGCTTCGCTCGCTGCTTCGCCGCTCGGGGCTCGACAACGAGACGCTGCATACGCTGATTCACGTCCTTACGCCGTTCGTGCTGTTTCTTACGGCTGAGGAGCTCGGCCTCTCCGGCATTCTCGCTGCGGTGGCCGGCGGTGTCGTGCACGCCGTCGAACGCGATCATGTTCGCACCATTATATCCCGAACGAACGAAATGGCCGATCACACGTGGTCGATTCTCGTTTTCGCATTGAACGGTCTCGTATTTGTCCTGCTGGGCTTGCAGCTGCCGGGCGCTTTCCGCACGGTCATCGAAAGCCCGGCCTATAACAACGTTCAAGTGATCGGATATGCGGTTGCGATCTACATCCTGCTTATTGCGCTGCGCTTTTTGTGGGTGTACGCCTATTCTCGGTTTTACAATAAACATCGGCTCGGCGTCTCTTTCGAAGCGATGGCTTCGCTGGCGGGCGTGCGCGGCGCGGTGACGCTGGCCGGCGCCTTCACGATTCCGCTTGCGGTCAGGAGCGGCGCACCGTTCCCCGAACGGAATCTGGTCATCTTCCTCGCCGCGGCGGTCATCCTGTTGTCTCTGCTTGCGGCAAGCGTATTGCTGCCGTTGCTGGCCCGGCAGAAGGAGACGAATCAGGCGGCGGAGAACGCGATGAAGGCATACGAGGGCGGACTGCGGATGATGCGTGCCGCCATCCGGGCGGTCCGCCAATCCGCAACGGAGCATAACGAGAGAGAGGCCGCGGCCGTCATCGCCGAGTATAACCGCTTGATTCGGCAGTCGCTGCATCAAGAGCACGGAAAATTAACCGAGCAAGAGGCGGCGCTGCGAATCGAGGCGCTCGAGATCGAGCGCGGCATTGCGAAACAGCTGTTGGAACGCGGAGAAATCAGAGATCGGCATGCGGAGATGTTTTTGGAGCATCTGAACGAAATCGAGCTGATCGTGTCGGGGCGGAGGCCGGCATGGTTCGTCGTCTTGAAGCGGTTAGCGAAACGGACAATCCGTTCGATGTTCGCTAAACGAACCGGAATGGCCGATTCCGACCGGGAGGCGATGAGAACGATCCGGCTTCAAACGAGCGGCGGGGTGCTTGAAGCGTTCGAGGAGAAAAGCGCCGCCCCGAATCCGAGTTTGGCGGCGGAGGTGCTGCATCACTATCGGTATATCCGAAATAAAATGTCGGCGCCGTATCCTTTTTCCAAACTTAATGAACAAGCCAAGAGAGACCTGCAGTGGATCGCTCTTCAAGCGGAGCGGGAGGAGGTGCAGTCGCTGTACGTGCGAAATGAGCTTACACGGGAAGCCGCCGACGAGCTGCGGCGCAGCACCCGCCGGCGGGAGGCGTTCATCCTCGAGCAGGAAATGAAGTGAGGATATAGGATCAAAGCACCGACTCCAGAATGGCCAAATTCGCTTGTTCGTTCAACCGAACCTGGTCGGCATACCGCCAAGCTTCGCCCGGCGGAACCCGCAGCTCGCCGCAGACATCGATGCCGACGACATTTTTGTTGACGACGAGGGAATGGAGCGACATAATAAGCTGCTTCAGCCGCATCGTGCCGTGATCCCAGTCGGTTACGGCATCCGCGCGATCGAGTACGTCCTTGTCGACGCTGATATATACGTCATCAACGGTAATCGCGGACAACAGCTGCTGCGGGTGGTCAAGCTCCGGCAGCAATACCGTCTTCGAGCGAACGGCCGGATTGTCGATTATGCCGCCCGAACGGACGCCGACCATGACGACTTGCTGCAGCAGGGGAAGAGCGGCCGCCGCCTCGGCAACCCATGAACCGCACGTCAGAAAACCTGGCAGGGTGTCCGACGGCTTGGCGTCGGTATGATTGTCGAACAAGACGAGGCTGAAGGGACGGTCGATGCTTCGGAGCAATTCGTAGGAAATATAGTGATAATTGCCGCTTCCGATAAACGTAATGCCGGGAGCGGTTCGGGCGGATAGCCTGCGGTGAATTTCCGCCAGCGCTTCGTGTGTGCAGAACATATTCGTCGAGCCGATGTCCGCCAGCTCGATCCATTCGTCGGCACGTTCGGATAACCTGATCTGCTGCGTGAACATTTGATCGAAGTTCAGAATCGTCACTTCATGATGAAG
Organism: Paenibacillus thermotolerans; assembly: GCF_028745515.1. Taxonomy (GTDB): domain Bacteria; phylum Bacillota; class Bacilli; order Paenibacillales; family YIM-B00363; genus Paenibacillus_AE; species Paenibacillus_AE thermotolerans. The sequence continues at coordinate 67,278 of NZ_JAQZSG010000023.1, forward strand.
AAGGCCCATGATCTATCATCTCCTTGTGAAATGTCAGTTCATGTGTTCTTTCATGAGGCTTCGCCGATGAGTTTTGCCCTTTCCTCTATTATATCAATCTATTTTGAAGGAATTTACTGGGAAGTGTTGAAATTACAAATAAAATCTTATCTATAAGGAGATGAGCCGAATGATGGGAAAAGTGATCGGATTCGAGTTAAACAGCCAAAATGCCGAGAAGGCGGCGGAATTTTATTCGAAAGTGTTCGGTTGGGAAATTTCCGAGCCGAATTGGGGGTATCGGGAAGTACGCACGGGCACCGGCGGCATGGGCGGAGGAATTGCCCAAGGACCGCACGATTACCCGCACGGCACCCGGATTCAAATCGAGGTCGATTCGATGGACGATGCCATTGCGCGGGCAAAGGATCATGGCGCCATGGTCGTGCGCGATAAGATGGATTTTGGCGATTTCTATCTTGCTTATTTGGTAGATCCTACGGGATTGGGTATCGGCTTGATTCAGAAGAAATAGATGCGGCGGGATGCGGACAATCCGAGATCGGCTTTTACTTTTGCCAATAAGGGCCGCCTCTATGTCCGCATCCTAAATTGGCGGGAGGAGATCCATGGAATTTGTTGAGCTTGACCTAGAAGGACTGCAAGTGTTGGAGGAGTGGTTTAAAGATCCCGAAGTTTTGAAACGGTTAACCGGGAAGCAACCTTTGCGTCAATGGTTTCAAAATGTTCAACAATCTTCGAATTACTGGGCTTGGATGGTTACACAGGAAGGGCAGCCGGTTGGACAAATTGCTATCGAAATATATTCTGACCGAACCGCAGCATTAAGTTTATTGACCCACCCCCAATTGCGCTCCCAAGGTTACGGGAAGCGAATGTTGGAACAGTTATTGCTTCGTCCGGAACTGGCCGAAGCAGTTTCGATTAAGGCAAACATAGAGCCTGACAATATAGCAAGTGTTAAATGCTTCACAAAAGCCGGCTTTACCGAGCAGGGAACGGACGAATACGGTTATCTCGTATTTACTTATTCATTGAAGGTGGAATGCGGATGAACATTTCGAGTGAGCACCGGTTTCTACTCGAGTCTGTGAAAGAGTGGTTCAGCCGCTCCGACCAGATTTCATATTACTCTTCTGAAGCTGTGGAAGGTCTGACTGAGGCAGAGCAATATTTTTTGGATGCTTTGCCGGAACGACTTTCGAATTGAACGATTTGAACGCGACGCGACGCACGGCGGTGAAGGGTACATGAGACTAATATCATTGAAAAAAGATTGATAAAAGCCCAAGAAGATGATTTCTTACCCTCGTTCCTTCCAATGCCTCATCGGATTTTCTTGCCCTTCGCGCAGCGGCATTCGGGTCATCGAAAGCGCGCGTTCCTCTCTGGGCTTCCGCAGCTCTTCGTATATGAATTTCGACTTGCCCAGCCCGGCTTCAGCCGCATCCTCGACGGACGCGCAATAATAAACCTTCTCGATGCCGGCGAAATACATCGCCGTCAGACACATCGCGCAAGGCTCCCCGCTGGCATACATCGTATAACCCGACAAATCGCCGGTTTGCAGCCGCTGCTGCGCGCGCCGAATTGCCAGCAGCTCCGCGTGGCCGCTGACGTCGTGCGTTCTATGCAGCTCATTCACGCCTTCCGACGCAATTCCGCCGTCAGGGCCCACAAGCACCGCGCCGAAAGGCTGCCCCCCTTCGCGAACGTTGTTCGCTGCTAATTCAACCGCGCGTTCCATGAATCGATCCATAACAACAACCTCCATCGTTACTCTTGATTCAAGTTTAACCTGCTTACCACGCTGTTCGGTCCGATAAAGAAGGAGCTGCCGGACTCGACCGCTTCGCGCCAAAGCCGAACGACAAGCTCTTTGTCGTGCTTCATGGAAGCATACCATTCGTCCGGCGCTTTCGTGACCGGATGGTTCAGAGATCCCCAAACGGCGATCTCATACATCAAAGGAATCAGGTTCATTCCTTTCTCCGTTAAGGTATATACGTATTTTCTTCGGTCGTTCTCGTCAGGCGTCTTAAGAATAATGCCCTTCCGTTCCAAATGGACGAGACGCTCCGCCAGCACGCTCGGCCCGATCCGCTCCTCCGATTCGAGGAATTCCCCGAACGTCTTCTTGCCGAGCGCGAGCATATCCCGAACGATCAGCAGCGACCACGTGTCGCCGAATAATTCAACCGTTAAATTAATAGGACAGAATGATTTATTGTCTTCTCTTTTCATACTAACATCATAGCATATTTAGTTTGATTACCAAAGTAAAGTGTGCTGCTAATCAAAGTAAATTGAGGAGTGTATAACGATCTGAGGACGGTGCGAGGATCAGCGTACGGGAACTCTCTTTACTAAGAAAAACTTCCTCTAAAACGCGGTCGCCCATCCTTGAAAATACTTCGATAGAAGGTTTTCTTACATAAAATCGAAGAAATACCGGATCACATGAAAGAAGATCGGCGACGTATAAGTCAAGCTGTCGACCCGGCTTAAGTAGCTTTCTTTCAGCGCGACGAATTTATCGTCGTCCCCGATTAACAAATCCCGCTTCAGCACGGAAACCGTCAAGCTGCCGAAAAAGCCGCTCAGGCTGATCAGCATGCCCGATAGATAGCCGAACGTTTGATCAAGCGGTGTCAGATAAGGGTAGATCAGATACGAAACGGCAGTCGTTACGAGAAAAGCGCACGCAAAGCCTTCCCAAGTCAAATACGGGTTAGCGGTCGGGACGACCTTCCGCTTGCCGAAATAGATTGAAGCCAGAAAGTGCACGACATCGTTAAGCTGCGTCAGCACTACAAGAAATAGCACCAACCCGCCTCCGTACTCCGGTGTTGCAAATTGGAAGTAAGCCAAGTGGCTGAGGCCGAACACCATCAGCATAAGTCCCCATTGGGTCGAGCTGACGCTGCGCACAAAGCCGACCGTTCCTTTGTTGATCAAGCGCGGCAGCGGCATGAACAAAAATACATAGATCGGAATAAAGACGATGAACATCCCGTACCAGCCGATATAAATCCAATAAAACTGCACAGGGATCGACAAGTATGCCCATAGAAAAAGCCTGCGGTCGGCTTTTCTCGTCCGGATCATGGAGAAGTATTCCTTCAGTGCGAAAAAGGTGAGCACCATTAAAGATAACAGCGAAACAACAGGGTTAAAGAGGGTAGCCAAGAAAAAGATGACGAACATGCCCCACCATGTTTTAATGCGGTATCCGATGGCGGAGTAGTCTTTGTCGGGCTGCATTTTTCTTACAATGAGATAAGCCGCTTGAATGACCGTCAGGGCCGCAAATATCAATATTAATGTTATAAAAGAACTGCTCAGAGCCATCACCAACTTGTCGACGAGGTAGGGTTCAACGTAGAGCCCATGTGTTATTATGAAGGAAAAGCGCAATCTTGATAAGGGGATATTTCGCAAAATGACAGCCGATCGATCGGTATATATATTGCTGACGAATACGGGAACACTTTTCACGAAAACGATACAAAGCTATACGAAGGCGCCTTATAATCATGCCTCGATTTCCTTCAATAAGGAGCTTTCGGAGCTGTACAGCTTCGGGAGGAAAAATCCGAGCAATCCGTTGAACGGCGGGTTCGTGAAGGAGGATATTAAGACAGGCACGTTCAGCAAATATCCGGAGACGACGTGCGTTATTTATGAGCTGAAGGTAACCGAGCGGGAAGTCGAGAAAATGAAGCGCGTTCTGCACATATTTATCCGAAGCCGCCAAAAGTATCTTTATAATATTCTGGGCGTGATCGGCATTGCGCTCAAAGAGCCGGTCGAATTCAGCAACTCCTACTTCTGTTCGCAGTTCGTGGCGGAAATTTTGCAGCGATCCGGCATTAAGCTGTGGAATAAGCTGCCCGCCCTCGTTACGCCGGACGATTTCCGGCAAAGCGACCGGCTGCAATTGATTTACGAGGGGAAGCTAAGCGAATACGAGCCATAAAGTTGAGAGAGGAGGGGGAGCGTGAAAGAAGGCTGGGAACGAATGGATCCGCCCGCTTCTCTTGATCTTAGGGAAATTAACGAAATCGTTACGGCCGCCTTTCCCGCGAAGAAGGTGACGTCTGCCGAACGAATCGGCGTCGGGTTAAGCAATGCGAACTATAAAGTCCATGTGGAAGGACTTACTGCGCCGTACGTGTTACGGTTGTACCGCCAAGGCAGGGATATCGCGGACAAAGAGCTGGCGGTCGCTCGCCTTGTACGGCAAACCGTTCCTGTGGCGGATTTTATATATGCGGATACGAGCTGCAGCGCTTTCGAGCAGCCTTGGGCTTTGCTGGAGTGGAAGGAGGGGGTTCTTTTGCGCGATTTGCTGCGGAAAGGATCGCCTCGGGAGCTAGCTTCCGCCGCAGCCTCGGTAGGGTCCGTTCTTGCCGGCATCCATCGTTTTACGTTCCCGGATTCGGGATTTTTCGACAAAACGCTGCGGGTCACCGAACAGTATCCCATGAACGGAGAACGGTTTCTGGCATTCATCGAGGATTACTTGTTCCGTAGAAGGTGCGGCCGCTGGTTGGGAGAAGAGTTGGTTGAAGAGGCATGGTCGTTCTGCCAAAGGTACGGTTTTTGCTTGTCGGAAAGCGGCGAAAAGCCCGTCCTCGTTCATTCGGATTTCAACGGATTAAATATTTTGATGGACGAAACTAGGGAAGGATGCCCGGTATCGGCCGTGCTCGATTGGGAGTATGCGTTCGCCTGGAGCCGGAACGCGGATATTGCGAACATACTCCGGTACGAGGAGGACGGTTCGGTATTTGTGGAGCATTTTATCGGGGCGTATTTAGAGCATGGCGGGGTGCTTGAGGATAATTGGAGGCTCCTATCCAAGCTGGAAGACCTTGTCGCCTTGTGCGATATGCTGAATCAATCCACGGAGCATACTCCTAATCGAATCCGCGATTTGCGGAGGTTGATCGAAAGAACGGTTCAAGGAACGTATTGAAACCGGAGGGAAAGATTATGATCTTGATCAGTTCCTGCTTGGCGGGAGTGGCCACGAGGTATGACGGGCGGGACAATTACCGCGAGGAGATCGCATAATTGTTGAAGCAAGGCAAAGCGGTGCTGGTATGTCCCGAGCAGCTGGGAGGCTTGCCGACGCCCCGTCCGCCGGCGGAGATTGTCGGGGGCAACGGAGCGGATGTGCTGGACGGCAAAGCTAAAGTAATGACGAACGACCATACGGACGTTACGGCTGAATTCGTTCGCGGCGCCGAGCAAACCTTGAAGATCGCCCAATCGGTGAGCGCGAAATACGCGGTGTTGAAGGAGTCCAGCCCTTCTTGCGGCAGTAGTTTAATTTACAACGGCACATATACCAAAACCAAGCAGCCGGGCTTCGGGGTTACGGCAGCATTGCTTCGGCGTCACGGCATCGAGGTATATTCGGAGGAGAACTTCCGGTGCTTGATCGACAAATTGAATCTGACAAAGGAGGGCGGCTGATTCATGAAAGCGATGTTCCGTTACAATTGGGCCGTAAGAGAAGACTGGTACCGTTGGTGCGAGGATGTGCCCGAAAAGGAGCTGCTTCGCGTTCGTACGGGGGGAATCGGGGGCATTTTACATACGTTGTTTCATATCGCCGATGTGGAATGGAGCTGGATTCGGTTGATGCAAGGGAAGCCCGATTTCCAGGAGAGTTTTGACGATTATAACAGTCTGGAGAAGGTTCGTGCGCTGGATGCGGCGTTCCGTACGGAAGTCGTAGAATTCGTGGAAGCATGGGAAGAGGGGATGGAGCAGCGCCCGCTGTATGTGCCCCAGCCGGATGGGAGCGTTCGCGTCTATGCGTGGGGTGAAGTGATGTGTCACGCGATCGCACACGAAATCCATCACATCGGCCAGCTGTCGGTTTGGGCGAGAGAGGTCGGGAAGAAGCCAGTGTCTGCTAATGCGATCGGCAGAGGGTTGGTCGTTCCGATGAGGTAGGGTATGTCTTGAGGGTGCGAGTTCAGTAGGCAAGAGTACTACTTGCAAGGAATTTGTTTCTCAATACAATGCATTTGTTGTACCCGAAACCACTTTTCTTTTTGATAAACCTCAACTTGAAGGCAAGGAGCTTATGAATAGAACGACAAGTTGATAGATGGAGTATTGTACAAGGAAAGACTCAGGAGTATGAGTACGTAATTTTAGATGGTGACATATTTAAGATATGGTATAGCTGGATTTCTGGGTTTGATTACCTATACCGCACTCATAAGGTGGTGAGGGTTTGTGAGCACATAAACGTTATAGGATATCCGGCAAATGTTTAAAAACTAAAATTTATTGCACAAACATATGTTCTTTATATCGGTGGAAGGTAATGGTATGATTGGGAAGTACAATTGAATCTTGGGTGGGCATAGTTTCCCTTCGAAAGGAGGTGAAACTATGGAGTTAAAAGATGCACTTACAATCATGATTTTATTCGCTTCTTTTGTCTTAGCTCTTTTAACATACATCGGGAATAACTTCAGAAGAAAGTAGAAACCCACCCCAAGGTTCGCGCCGAAGGTGGGTTTCTGACTCCGTTTTAACTTAGAGGGAAAGACCCATCCAAGCAGTTGTATAGCCGAGTGTTAGCCGCACTCGGCTTCATTAATTAAAGAATATCATATTAAAAAGCCAATGAAAACCCTTAGGCAAACACTTTAGTTAGCTGATCAAAGAAGTGCCGGAAATCACGTAACTCATTTTCCAGATTAGATATTGCGAATATGTTGTTTTGGACACACTTGCACTCTCTTGAAATAGCGGAAAGATGTGTTGATGGGTTTTTAAATGCTTATAAAGAACAAAGAGAATTAGATTGCTCTTCAGAGCAAATTCATTCTTTTGTGATTTTTCAAGAATGAAGAATAATCGATTTGGTGAACGAAGATTTTTCAGAACAGGTGAAGCGAGAGTGGAACCTACGGCTTAAGTGGACTCTAGATCATAAATTCGTATGATATTCGGAAAATGATTGTATAAAAGAACAACGTATTTGAAAGTATCTCAAGAAATGGCAACCTCCGACGCAAGATCGTAAAATTTAAGATAAGAAACGAGTGAATTTATGCGCCAACGTATAGCAATTGATTCGCTTTCGGATCTTATATTGCACATTAAGACCAATTTATCCGAGGATGCCAGAAAACAATTAAAGAATATGAGGAGCGATGAATTATATGGGTTACATTTTTCTCTTGGCTTACATATCAGGAACACATATGAATTAAGAGATGCTAGCGCAGTTCCTAATCTTATAAGCGAATATTTGACATGGAGAAGAGAAGTGGATGGTGATCGATTTAAAATAAAGGACAAAGATGAAAAAAGCATAGAAATTAAAGAAATGGTTGAAAGAAAATTCTATTTAGATAGAGATACTATGTCTTCAAGAATAATTAGATTATTATGGAGAAATTTAAAGGAGGAGGGTGGGGATAACTCATAGATATCGAAGAGGCGATTGTCGGGCCACATCCGCACCGACTAACCGAATCGCAGCCGCTCACAGCGGGGCTTTCGCCCCTTGGTTTTCAGATGGATAATCATGTAGGATGACGAAGATAACACACGACCTGGCCCAAAAGCCGGGTCATGTCGTGAATGCGAGAACGTTATGTTAAATCATTGCTTGCTATATTTAAAGGAGTGAGAGAAGTGCTAGATGTCTTTACAAAAAAGAGAATAGAAAAAATACTTGAAAACTATATTGATAAGAAAATTCCGGAACATCTCAGAAATGATATTCAAATTCATTATAAATTTAGAGGGAATACAGTCACATTAAGTCAAGAACGGCCAGGATACATGGGAAGACGTTTCGAGTACCCCATTGCACAACTAAGGTTAGAAGAATCTTATTGGAAGGTGTATTGGCAAGATAGTAAGAATAAATGGCATTTTGTAGATGATATAAAACCAGAGAAAGACTTTGAAAAACAATTAAAAGAAATAGATGGCAACAGTATTTTTTGGGTCTAATCAACGATGGCGATTAATAGATAAGAGGCAGAGCAAATTTTATGAATACATTTTTGGAGCACACGATTAGCGAACTCACTGCACATTTAATGGGCATAAAAGCAATAATTCTTAGAGGCTCACGACTTCAAGAGGAGCAGGTCGATTTCTGGTCGGATTATGATTTGTTAGTTGTACTAGAACCGGAGGCTGCACTAAATGAACATTATTTTATTCAGGCGGTTGAGAGGATCGGTACCGTTATCGGATGTGAGAGCTACAGGAAACCCGAATCATTTCTTTACAGAACAGCTATCGAGCATAACGAATCAATTCATTTATTGGATGCTTCCATTTGTACATATAATGAATGGCTCACAGAAGAGTCAGCAAGCAATACCTCAACTGTAGTGTATGGACAGATCCATGCAGATGAAGTCAAAGAAAGGCAGACTGACTTTTCATTTGATTCGTACGAAAGTAAGGTAAGTGAAGTATGGTTCAAGTATTTTGTTGCAATTAAGAAATTTGCACGAAACGACAATCTTATCGGCTTACATTTGCTTCTGGAATTAGTGAGGGAGTACTTGGTTGTTGAGATGATTGAAAGAGATATTCAACAAGGAACCAATATTCATAGATTCGGACGCCAAGAGAAGCTGCCAGTGTCCATTAAATTAACTCAGATAGAAGAATCTAATAAGCAAGCGGTGTTTAACTACATACTTAATTTAGCAAAAGAATACGACGACAAATTAATTAAAAATGTTAAAGATTACACTAGTAGGTTTCAAGAGATATCTGACTATGTAAATGAAACAAAACGGCAGTTTAAGAAGAACGTGAATATAGGAGACGATATTTAATCATGGCCGCCTTATCGAAAGGGCGGTTTTCATTTTGCCGGTAATTGCAGCTAGACATCTGAGGATAAGGCGGTGCTGCCCTGTGCTGTCGCGCAAAGATGTGAAGATCAGCTGGGGGTATTACTTCAAGGTGGGGATTTTGCTGACGGCTCCGACACTTTTCATTACGTTGGCGGGGCTGGTTCTTTGGCTGTCCTTTGTAGACACCTTATAACGAATACAAACAAGAAAGTCACACCCGGTAATGGCATAAGGAAGGGCAGAGTCACATAAGCAATTGTGACTTTTCCCTTACCGTACGTCACTGCCGGATCGTGACTTTTTTTTGTTAGGGTTAAGGCAACAACGAAAACGATGTAGGAGAGAATGAAATGAACAAGTTAACGGCCTTATCCCATGCAAAGCTTTATGTTATTATCGCGCTGGTTAGCGCTACGATTATGGGGATGCTTAAGTTCCCCGGACAAATCTACATGTTTTCCCCGATGATTGCGGTACTGATTATGCTTCTGATTACAGGCGAGCTGTTTAAGCGCAAAGGCTGGACAAGGCTCGGATTGCATAAAGCTGGGTTCAAATATTGGGGACTGGCGATTGTCGCACCGATTGCGGTGCTGGGGATCGCATATGCGGTGCTTTGGGCAACTCCCTTCGCCTCGTTTCAGATCCCGGACGGTATAACGACGGCGATGCTGCTTATGTTGCCTGTCAAATTGTTAATCGCTCTTGCGATTTATACGGTAACTAGTTCATTGGGTGAAGAAATCGGATGGCGAGGCTATTTGCTTCCGAAGCTGAGCGGCATCGGCTGGAGGAAAGCTATGCTTCTGATCGGGATCGTTCACGGCGCATTCCATCTGCCGATCATGATTTTCGGCGATTACCATGCTGCCGGCAATCCTTGGATCGTGCTTCCGATGTTTTTTCTTTCGACAATCTTGATCAGCTTTGTCTTCGGCATAACGCGGATTAGCACCGGAAGCGTGTGGCCGGCCGCGATTATGCATGCCGTTCATAATGTTGCTTGGGCGGCGTTCGGCGAGTTTACAGCCGTTCATTCCGAGACTGCGGAATATATCGGCGGGGAAAGCGGGATCGTGGTTATCGCTTTATACAGTGCTATTGCGATCTGGCTGATGAAGAGGGAAAAAAGAGCTTTGGCTGCACCGGTAGCTGCAAAAGGATAGCCGGGAGGGCCGACCGTCAAAAAATGAACTTATCTGCATGAATAAACTCAAAAAACGAACTTATCATGCTGATGGGAAGCAAAAGTTCAGCACCGGCAGCACAATAGAATCAAACTTTGAGCTTAACGAGCTTAGCTTCGGTAGCATCCGTCAAAATACGCTCAAAAAATGAACTTACCCGAACGGATAGTCTCAAATTTTGATCGTATCCTAGACTATTATCGTTGTATTCCAGTTCCAGTTCCAGTTCCGGATACGGATAGGCCGACCGGGTAGCGAAGGCCGCTTCTCGGTCAGCCCATGTTGTGCAGTGGCAGGCGCAGCGTAAAGGTGCTTCCGCGTCCGGCTTCGCTGGCCGCCGCGATCGAGCCGCCGTGAGCCTCGGCAATCGACTGGGAGATCGACAGGCCCAATCCGGCGCCGCCCAGCTTGCGCGTTCGGGACGAGTCGATTCTGTAGAACCGTTCGAACAGGTGAGGCAGGTGTTCGGCCGGAATGCCGGACCCATTGTCCGAGATATCGATATAACCGTACTCCGCATCCGAACGAACGGTAACAACGATTTGTCCTTCTACGGGATCCGTATGCTGGACGGCGTTATGGAACAGGTTCAAGACGACCTGCTTCACTTTATCGGGGTCGAACGTTCCGTATATTCCATGCGTTTCCGCAGCTTCAACCATGTCAATGCGAACCATGTCAATGCGAACGGTCCGGTTGCCGGCCAGCATTCGCAGATGCGGCTCCATCTCGATTGCAAGCTCGTTCAAGTCGGTTTCGCGAAGCGAAAGCTCCGGGGCGCGATCCAGCTTCGCCAGCAGCAGCAAGTCCTCGACCAGCTTCTTCATGCGGACCGATTCGCCGCGCATGCTGTCGAGCGCCGAATGCAGCTGCTCCCGCTTGTCGGCCGCGCCGCGAAGCAGCACTTCCAGAAAGCCGTGGATCGACGTCAAAGGGGTGCGAAGCTCGTGCGAGGCGTCGGCAATAAACCGCCTCATCTGTTCCTTCGCTTCCCGCTCCGCCTCGAACGATGCCGCCAGGCGGCTCATCATGCCGTTGAACGACTCCGCCAAACGGTCGATTTCCTCTTGCCCCTGCCCGACAGGCACCCGATTATCGAGATTGCCGGCGTCCGTTCTCTCCACGGTCTTGATCATATGCTGCAGAGGATGCAAGGTGCGCCGAAGGACCGGCAAATATAACGCCAGGCTGCCGGCAAGCGCCACAAGAGACAGTGCGGCAAAAATAAGCAATTGCTGCAATGCGATGGCTTTAAGCGGAGCGGTCGGCTTCCCGATCTGGATGATCCCGTTGGCATTGCCCGGCCCGCCGATCGCGCGAAAGACGATCAGCTGCTCGGTCCCTTCTCCGTTGCGAACGACCCGGTAATCCGAAGAAGGAGTAAACGGCTTCGATTTCCGCATAATGCGCACGTATTCCGCGGCCGGCAGCCGGGGAGAAACGGCCCCGTTGTTTAACCCGGTAATGTCCAGAAAGCTCCCGTTCGCGTCAATCAACGCAATGGAGGTGCTTTCGAGAAACAGCATCGGCTCGCGGGCTCGGACTGCGGTTGCATTCCCGGCAGGCTCCCGGCCCGCCCCTTGCCGGGACCGTTCCATAATTTCTTTAAGGGGCGCTCTGGCGTTATCGAATAACGAATCCGCTTCATTCCGAAACAAAAAGTTTTTCATAAACACATACTGAAAAGTGCCGATCAACAGCAGCAAAGCGGCTAAAATCAGAAACGAACGTGCCAGCAATTGGAACCGGAGGGAGCGCCGATTCAGCCAATAGAGGGCAGGCGAACGGAAATGCATCATGACAAATCGACTCTGTATCCGGCGCCGCGGATTGTGCGGATGAGCCGGTGATCTTTGTCGCCGAGCTTATCCCTCAGAGACCTCACATACACCTCGACAATATTTTCATCTCCCCCGAAATCGTATCCCCAAACCGCATCCAAAATTTTCGCTTTGCTGAGTACGATGTCGTGATTGACGATGAAATATCGGAGCAGGTCGTATTCCGTGGGGGAGAGATCAAGCACTCTGTCCCTATGGCAAATTTCTCTGCGGCGGTCGTCCAGGCGGAAGGGGCCGAGCGCGACTTCTCCGTAGAGCGAAGGGAACTGATTGCGGATTCTAGCCTCAATGCGCGCAAGCAGCTCCTCGAAGCTGAACGGCTTGACCAAATAATCGTCCGCGCCAAGCTTGAGCCCTTTTACCCGGTCGTCGATTTCATCCCTTGCGGTAAGCATAATGACCGCCACTTCCGTCCCCTTCTTCTTCAGCAGCCGGCATGTTTCGAATCCGTCGATGCCCGGCATCATGACATCGAGCACGACAATGTGTGGCTGGAACTCGGCAGCTGTATGTAAGGCGGCCATACCGTCCGGCGCGGTGCGAATTTCATAGCCTTCTTCGGCAAGCCCCATCTCCAAAAATTGCAAAATATGAGGCTCGTCGTCTACGAGCAGTATGCGTATGTTTTTATTTTGGCTCATCGGTAAGCCCTCCCGGCAGGTGCGGATGATTCCGGCTTTTTCTCAAAAGAAACCGCGGCGACGCGGAACAGCGTAAGAATGACGATCATTCCGGCAGTGCCGATATACACAAGCTTCGCCCAGACAAATGGAGTGTCGGTCCCGAGCAGAACGCCGTGCAGCAAACTCATGAAGAAGCCGGGGAACGCAAGATAATGAATGGAGCGCCACAGCTTTTTGCCGAGCTTCTTCATGAGATCGGAGGATAATAGTAAAATGAACGCGATATAAAACGACAGGATGCCCAGACCGTTCAAGAACGCATGCGAGCGGGTCGTGAACGGAATCAGCAGCTCGCTGGGCGTGTATCCGACATACCGGTCGAATAAGAGCACGCTGCCGTGAACGATGCCGAACAAAAAGCCGAACCAGCCGCTCGATTGGTGCAGCGTCAGCAGCGCGGATTTGGCCTTGCCGCTCAACAGCTTTAAACTCATCGTAATGCCCGCGGCCGTTGACACAAACAGAAGCAAGTATGCGGTCAAGCCCGCGGCGCGCGTTGCGGACCATACGCTGAGGGCGTTCATCCATTCGTTGATGTTCATGGGATTCATGCCCCTTCCATTATATATGGTTTGAGATTCGTACTCATAATAAGCGAGCCGTCCGCGAGAACGGCAGCCGCCGCACAGTCCGGATGACGGTCGGCCAGCCATTGCATGCCGCTGTCCGCACCGAGAATGAGAACGCATTTCGCATACACTTCGGCGTCGACAAGGCCTGGCGCGAAGACGGTAGCCTGAAGCAAGTCCGATTCCAAAGATAAGCCGCTCCGGGGATCGATAATATGATTGCGGAACCGGCCTGACGAGTCCTGCCATCTGCGTTTCATTGTGCTGCTCGTAGCGATGCCTATCGTTCCTTGCAGACGAAGGATGCATACATCTTGATCCGCGCGCATCGGATCGGCGATGCCGATCTCCCAGCCGCCCTCCGGCGAGCCCCATAGCGCGATGTCTCCGCCGGCCCCGATCGCTCCGGTACGGACGCCTAATCTATTAAGCTCGAGGGAGAAACGGTGTGCGCTCCACCCTTTGGCGATTCCGCCGAGATCGACCGAGACGCCGGGCGCAAGTGTGATACTCCGCGTATCGGGTTGCAGTCGGGCGGGGCAATTGGCGACGGCCGGAGGAGCGAACGAATTGCCCGGCTCCTCCAAGGGAGCGATGGACAGGGACTCGAACGATTCCGCGTACCCAAGCATCCGAAGCCGTTCGCCCAAGTAAGGGTTGAATAACCCTTCCGTCTGACGATAATACCGATCCGCTTCGGTGACGACTTCATAGAGCAAAGGGGAGGCGGCGAACGGCCGGCCTTCGGCGCGGTTCAGCGCCGACAGCTCGCTGCCTGCCCGGAAACGGCTCAAGCGGCTTTCAACGAAGGAGAACCAGCTTTCGGCCATGATCTGCAGCCGCTTCGGAAGACCCTCCGTAAAAAAATGAGAGTTCATCGCTCGGAAGGTATGCATGGCAAGTCACCGGTTAAGACGCATGGCTGCGCATTCTGCCGAACGGCGGGGCATGCGATGCGCCTCCGGAATCGCCGAAATCGCCGGAATTGCCGGGCTCGCTTAAATCCCATGGAAAGCTCTCGTCATCGCCGGTTTGGAACCAATCGTCACTATGGTTTGCCTCGACCCGGTCCGAATCCGATATTTGCCCGGATCGCGCCGTTTCCGCCGATTGCGTATGTTGATTCGCATTTATACCGATAAAGCCGGCGAACAACGCCGTACTTGATAAACCGACGACCCATTTGATCCACTTGTTATTAGCCATTGAATACATCCTCCTTGTTCGTTTCAGATGCGGCGCATGACTTCATTATGCACGGGCTACCTTAAATCAAATTGAAGGGAAACTGAAAGTTAGCTGAATGCCTGCCTGAATCGGACGATCCGCAGCCCTTCCATCAATTGACTCGGAAATCCGGACATAAAACATGTCTCTATGAATTGACAGTTGCATAATTATCAATTATTCTGAATTATTATTAGTAGAATTAATTTTTCGATAGGCAACCGGACACGACAACGGCGGTGCCGCAACAAGGAGGAGCTTGCATTATGACACCCGGTAACAAGAAAGGTAGAGTAATAGGAACTTTAGCCGCAACGATTTTATTTTCATTTGCCGCGCTGACGGGATGCGCGTCGTCGAATAATTCCGCCGCAGGCGATCAGGCCGAGGCGGGAGGGGCAAGCTCCAAGAAGCAAGAGCTGGTCGTTACGTCCTTCGGAGGAACGTACGACGAAGCGTTCGCTAAGTATGTGATCGAGCCGTTCGAGGCGGAAAATCCCGGCGTAAAAGTAACGCTCGCTCCTTACACCGGAGTGGCTAAGCTTTCCCAAGGGGGCGGAGACGCGATCGATATCGTTCAGCTGGACGATTTCGACATCATCGACGCGGGACAAGCCGGTTTGTTGTCGGAATTGAAGCAAGACGAGTTTTCGCATTGGGGCGATTTGTACCCGCAGGCGATTTTGAACGGAGAGGGCGGTACGACTTACGGCGTCGTCAATGTGTTCGGCGCATGGGGTATTGCATACAATCCGGAGAAAATGGAGAAGCCCGAATCTTGGAACGACCTGTGGGCTCCCGAATTGAAAGGCAAAGTAGCGCTAATGAGCCAATGGATTCCGGACATTCTGTTGACCGCGGAAGCCGTGGGCGCAAGCACGGACGGAGATATGAAGCCGGTATGGGACGCATTCCGCAAGCTGACGCCGTCGGTGGCTCAATATTACTCTTCCTTCTCGGCGCCGGAATCGTTGTTCGGCACGGGGCAAATCCATGCCGCCGCATGGTTTGACGGAAGAGCGCTGGCTATGAAAGAGTCCGGAAGCTCGGTCGATTTCGTGCTGCCGAAGGAAGGCGGCGTATTGATCCGCAGCGGCTTGGGCGTTATGAAGAGCAGCAAAAATCAAGAGTTGGCACGCAAGCTGATCGACTTTACGTTGACGCCTCAGGCGCAGCAAGGGTTCGCGAAGGAGCTGTTCTACGGCCCGACCAACAAGACGGTGGAGCTCGACGCAGATCTTCAAAGCAAAGTCGTCTACGGCGAAGAAACCCTTTCGAAGCTGATTGCCCCGGATTGGACGAAGCTGCTGCCGATGAGAGAGGAATGGCTGACCCAATGGACAGAAGCAACCGCGCAATAACAGGTTCGTTGTCTCTCCAGCAAATTAAAAAAAGCTACCATCATAATACGGTCGTTGAAAATGTGAACCTGGAATTGGCCGAAGGCCAATTCCTTTCCCTTTTAGGCCCGAGCGGCTCGGGCAAAACGACGCTTCTCCGCATGATTGCCGGACTGAATCAGCCCGACAGCGGGAAAATCGCGCTTAACGGCTCCGACATCACTCATACACCCGCAAACAAGCGGAATTTCGGCATGGTGTTCCAGCAATATGCGTTATTCCCGCATATGACCGTATGGGATAACGTCGCATACGGGCTGAAAGCCAAGAAAGAACCGAAGGAAGCCGTTAAGGAAAGAACAGAGAAATATTTGCAGCTGGTCGGTCTGGACCATCTGGCGAAGCGAAAGCCGAAGGAGCTTTCCGGCGGCCAACAGCAGCGGGTCAGCTTGGCCCGGGCGCTCGCCGTCGAGCCGGCGCTGATGCTGTTCGACGAGCCGCTCTCCAACCTCGACGCGCGGCTTAAGGAGCAGATGCTCAAGGAGATTCGCAGCCTGCACCGCGCGCTCGGCTTCACGGCCGTATTCGTTACGCACGATCAGAACGAGGCGCTGTACTTATCCGACCGTATCGCGGTGCTGAATAAGGGCCGCATCGAGCAGTTCGGAGCGCCGGAGGAAATTATCGCTTCGCCGAAAACCGCGTTCGTCGCCGATTTCTTCGGTTATACGAACCGGATGGAGGGGGCGGTGCTGGCGGATAACGGCATGGCGAACATCGGGGCGCTCAGCGTGCCGGTCGGCCATGTCGGCGAAGGCGCCAAAGCGGGAGACCGCGGGATTGTGCTGCTGAGGCCGAGTTCGATCGTTGTCGCTGACGGCGAAGCAGCCGACTTGTCCGATGCGTCGGTCGTCGATTGCCGCTACTTAGGCGGCTCGACGGAGTACCAGCTGCAGCTGGACGGCTACGGCGGCAGTGCGGTGACGGCCGTCGTCCCGCGGCTCATTCAGCCGCTGCCCGAGGCGGGGACGCGACTTAAGATTTCGTTCGTTCCGGACTCCGTCGCCTTCTTTAAAGAAAGTTAGGAGGGAACGCCATGCCGAAGATGATAAGGTTTTACACCGTTTTAGGCTGGATCGCGGTCGCTTATATGGCCGCATTGTTCCTATATCCGTTATTGAAGGTGTTCATGTCCAGCCTCACGGCGGGGGACGCCTTCGCGCTGACCAACTATGAGCGGGTATTCTCATCGGCGGTTTATACGAAGGTGCTGGGCAGAACGATGTGGATTTCGTTCGTCAGCACGGCGATTGCGCTTGTACTCGGTTACGCTCTCGCCTATTTTATCGCCACGCGGCCGAAGAAATCGCAAGGCATGTGGCTCATGCTGATCATTTCGCCGATGTTTATGAGCTTAACGATCCGGCTGTACGGCTGGCTGATCGTGCTGAGCAACGAAGGTCCCGTTACCGGGCTTCTCGGGGCACTGTCTCCTTCGGGGGAGGCGCCGCAGCTTTTGTTTTCCGCGTTCTCGGTCATTGTAGGCATTGTGCATTACGTGCTTCCTTTTATCGTGCTGAATGTGTATACGTCTTTGAAGAAGCTGAACGAAAGCTTGGTCGAGGCTTCGACGATGCTGGGGGCTTCCCGGCTTCGGACGTTCCGGCTCGTGACGCTCCCGCTGTCGATGCCCGGCGTATTTGCCGGCGGCTCGATCGCCTTCGCGCTGTCCGCGAATACGTTCCTTGTGCCGATTATGCTCGGTGGACCCGCCAACGGAATGCTTTCGAACGTCGCTTACAATTCGATTATTACGATCGGAAACTTCGGGCTCGGCTCCGCGATTTCCGTCGTGCTGCTCGTCATTGTCGTGATCGTGCTGCTCATCGCAGGCATGCTTGAGAGGAGGGGGCACCATGCAGCGTAGCTTAACATGGCTCGGATACGCGTTTATCGCCGCTTTGATGCTGTTCGTTCTAAGCCCGATTCTCGTCATCCTGCCGGTGTCCTTCGGATCGGGGAACATGTTTCAGATTCCTGCGGGCGGTTGGTCGGTTGCGCGCTATCAGGAGCTGTTTCAGGATGAACGGATTTGGTCGTCCGTTTGGCTGAGCTTCGTCGTCGGCGTAAGCTCGACCGTGGTTGCCGCCGTCATCGGGCTGTTCGCGGCGGTCGGCATCGTCAGAGGAAAGCTTCCTTTCAAAGGGGCGCTCGAGTCGTTCTTCCTGGGGCCGCTCATCGTTCCGCTTGTAACGACGGGCATCGGATTTTTAATTTTATTTGTGCCGCTCGGCATTCTTTCTTCCCCGGTCAGCTTGGTGCTCGCCCATTCGATCGTCATTTGCCCTTACGTCGTGCGGATCGCGACCGCAACGCTTCGCCATATGGATCCGGCGCTGGAGGAAGCGGCGATCGTGCATGGCGCTCAAGCCGGCTACGCGTTCAGGACGGTGGTGCTGCCGCAGATGACGCCAGCCATGATTTCCGGCGCCTTGCTTGCGTTCCTGGTGTCGGTCGACGAGTATACGGTAACGAGCTTTTTGGCGCAAACGAATACCATTACGCTGCCGATTCGCATCTATCAGCTCGTGTCGATGGATATTAACCCGGTCGTTACCGCGCTCGCGGGCCTGACGGTCATCGTTTCCATCGCGATTGTTCTGATTCTCGAGAAAAAATTCGCCATCCACGAATACCTCGAGATGAAATCCATCATAGAAAGCGAGTAATGAGTTATGAATGCAACAACGAAAAACTTCGGTATTGTCGGATTTCCTTGGGACGGGGGCGCATCGCTCGGCCGGCCGGGCGCGCGCTACGCGCCGCAGGCGATTCGGGAGAACGCCAAGTGGCTGCAGAACCGCATCCAAGGCGGAAAGGTGTACAACGTCGAGACGAGAGAGCTGATCGACTTCAACGAGTCGAAGATGATCGATTACGGCGATATCGACATTGTGGCTTACAGCACGGAAGCGACGTTCGCGAATGCGGAGAAGAAGATCGGGGATTTGCTGGATCAAGGCGTATTTCCGTTCATTCTCGGCGGAGACCATTCGATTTCCTACCCGGGCATCAAAGCGCTGCACGACCGGACGAAAGGCAACGTAGCAGTTATCCAGTTCGATACGCATCTCGATCTGGTGGACGATTCGCCGGTTCAGGGCAAATTTTCGCAAAGCAGCCAAATGCGCCGCGCGCTGGAGCTGCCTAGAATCCGTCCGGAACACATCATTCAGCTCGGGGTTAGAAGCTACAACTATCCTTGGTACGCCGAGTATTTGAAGGAGAACGGCATCGTCCAAATTTCCGCAAGAGAAATTCACAGGACTTCGGCCGACGTGATCGTCGAGCGCGTACTGGAAGCGTGCAAAGACGCTGATGCGATCTACCTTACGTTCGACATCGACGTACTGGAGCCCGCTTATGCTCCGGGATCGGGAGCCAACGAGCCGGGTGGACTCACTCCGGTGCAGTGCTTCGACATTTTGGACCAGCTGTATACGAAGATTGACGCCATGGATATTGCTGAAGTGAACCCGCTTTTTGACCATCAGGATATTACAAGCAGCATCGGGGCGCGCATTCTGTTCGATTGTGCGACGACGAGAACGAAGGGATAGTCGCCTCACTATCAGCAAATATGCTTAGGAGCGTGAGTAATGGCCAAGATCGATCAAATGGAATTTCCCAAAGGGATAATCGGCACCAAAATTCGAAAGTTACGCAGAGAGCTAGGGCTTACGGTTGACGAATTGGCGAAGAAAACCGGGTTAAGCCAGAGTATGGTATCGCAAATCGAAAACGGCCTGACGAACCCTTCGTTGGATACATTGTGGAAGATCAGCCATTGCCTCGGCGTTCCGGTGTTTTCCTTCTTTAAAGAGATCACCTCCTCGGAGGTTAAGGTCACGAAGCGGGAAGACCAGAAGCTGATGAAAATGCTCCACCCGAACGTCATCTACAGAATATTGTCCCCGGCGCTCGATAACGGCATAGAGGTGTTTGAGCTCATCGTGCAGCCAGGCGAGGCGAAGCACTTCCCGCAGCTGAACCATCAAGGGGAAGAATTCGGTTACGTGGTAGAAGGACGGTTGGAGGTCATTATTGAAGATCGGGTATTCCGGCTGGACACCGGAGACAGCATTTATTTCAATAGCGGCCAAAAGCATAAATTCAACAATCCGGGCCCGGAGCCGGCCGTCGGCTTGTGGGTCATGATTTCGAAGAAACAGCTATGAAACTGAATCTATTTAAGCTGATGCACGGGAACCGACGGGCGTCAGCTTTTTTTAGGCATTAAGTCGCGTTTTTCTCAAGCCTCTTTAATTTTATATATTTAAAAATTTTCTATTAGTTTATAATTATTTTAGCAATATGCTCCATTAACGATGGAACGGAGGATTCATTTGCAAGAGATTGAGCGGAAAAGTCATATACATCTGAGTCAACTGGCTTCTGTAGGGCAAATCGCCGCAGGCATTGCGCACGAAGTCAGAAATCCTCTTACCGCGGTCAAGGGCTTTCTGCAATTGTTAAAGGAGAAAAACGACGCCACCTACATTGAAATTGCCGAACGTGAGCTGGAGGATGCGATCACGACGCTGCAAAACCTGCTTCAGGTGTCCAAGCCGGATTTGGAGGACGAACCCTTCGAATCGATTAATTTGTCAGTCGAGCTTGAAAACCTGTTACCCTTGTTTCAGGATCAAATATATCGGGTTCAGATCGTCAAGGATTTCAAAGATACGGATAGTTATGTGTACGGCAAAAAAAATCAATTGAAAAAAGCGTTGTTCAATTTGTTGAAAAATGCGTTCGAAGCTATACCCGATAAGGGAACGATCGTATTGGGACATGAGGTACAAGACGATTACGTGGTGATATACATACAGGATTCGGGGAGCGGCATTCCGAAAGAGAAGCTCGACCTGCTCGGAACGCCGTTCTTTACGACCAAGGATGACGGCACGGGCATGGGGCTTACCCATGTTTTTTCCGTTGTCTACCAGCATAACGGCAGCATCGATGTGGAGAGCCGATTAGGGGAAGGAACGAAGTTCACGATTACGATTCCGAAGGAAACAGGATACCGGACCCGAGGTGTGTTCAAGATGGACTTGCAGTTTATGGAAAGCCAGACGATGAAGGAGTTTTTCCTGTCCAATAAAGCCCAGTTCGAAGAGCGTCTGCTTAATGAAGCGATTAACGTACGGGATAAGATCAACGAAATTCTTGAAGTCGGAAACATCAATCTATTGTCGAATGCGCTCAAGCTGGTGCTCTACGTGGTGGATGAAAAGCACACCGAGTTGATTTCGTTCGCCAGAGCGGAAGGAGTCGCCTGGGCGAAGGTTTCGTTGACGTTAGCCTTTAAGCTGGAATGGATTCAAGCGATTCGGAGGGTGCTGTGGGACTTTCTCTACAACTATTCCAGACTGAGCGGAACTTTAAACGACGGCGAGTATATTTACGCGCTGGAGAAAACGATCAACGAGCTGATCGACCAATTTTTGAACAACTTCTTCATCAGCTATTCCCAATATAAGGACGACCTGATCCGGATGCAGAGGGAGATGGTTGAGGGCTTGTCCGTTCCCATTATACCTTTGACGCCGTCGATCTCCATTTTGCCGTTGATCGGGACCCTAGATTTGCCGCGGCTGTATACGATTCAAGATAAAGTGCTGCACGAAATCGGAACGACCGGCATTGAAACGATTATTTTCGATCTGTCCGGTACGGCGGAAATGGATTCCGATAACATTCGAGTGTTTTTGAACACGCTGGACGGTGTCAAGATGATGGGCTGTACGGCCGTCATTACCGGAATTCGTTCTACAATCGTAAAGACGATGATTCAACTCGGGCTAACCTTCGAAAATAGAGCGGTGACAAAGGGAACGCTGCAGCAGGCGCTGGTCGATTATCTTCGATAGCTGAAATAAAAAATCCCCCTTGGTATGAACTCGAAATACCAAGGGGATTTTCTTGACGTATGATGCGTTATCGTCGCCTGCCGATTTTTCCGATTCTTTTACTGATCTTCGGCGGTTTATATTTTTTCGGCTTCGTGAATATGCCGCCGCTTTTGCCGTTGTCGCTGCTGCTGCCGCTTCCTCCGCGGATGATTTTGCCGGTGGAGGGGGAGGGAGCTGCGGACGGCGAATTTCCGCCGGCGATCGTCGAGCTTGCGTCTTTGGACCGCCGGAATATGGAACCGGACCGTTCCACCGTCATCGGCGGAGCCATCTTTTTGTCGTCGATCGTCGGCGTCCGGTATTTCCCTTGCGGCGTATACACGTCTTTAGAGGTATAGCCTCTATATTTTCCGCCGCCGTACCGTCCGTGATCGAACAAATCGCCGATTAC
Organism: Paenibacillus thermotolerans; assembly: GCF_028745515.1. GTDB lineage: Bacteria > Bacillota > Bacilli > Paenibacillales > YIM-B00363 > Paenibacillus_AE > Paenibacillus_AE thermotolerans. The sequence continues at coordinate 89,358 of NZ_JAQZSG010000023.1, forward strand.
AGAAGCAAGCAAATATCCTTCCAGGAAGCCGGGGCTGTAGTTGTTCCGGACGTATTCCTTGGAATCTACCTCGATCAGCGTGTCTTCAGGCGCTTCGGGGTCTTGCTGCAGCTGAACGATCTCGTCGGAGTAGACGAGGAACATACGCTGCGTGTCTTCCGCGGATTGCTGCTGCGGCCGCCGCTGTTCGATTAACGCGTTCGCAACCTCGGGAACGCTCTGGCCGGATGCCCGATATACATAAGAGGTTTGATTGCCGGAGCCGCCGACGGATTCCAGCGGGTACTGTTCTTGTATTGTGTCCGTGATACCGCATGCGGCGAGAAGAGGGACGATCAAGCTGAGAATCAACAGCTGCTTGATCCCTCGGTCCAGCCATCGTTTCATATGAACCGCCTCCCCTAGACTCCCCGTAAAACGCGTACGTCGGCCGGAAGCACATGCTCGCCCTCGTACAGCATGAAACGGCCGTTCTGCCATTCGATGCGGAGAAGCTTCAGGTTGTCCGATTGATATTGCCATACATACTGCTCTCCGCCTTGCATGAACGGAGTCTTGCCGACCGAGGCGATCGTTCCCGAGTAATGCTCCTCCATGTGATAGGTGCGGTCATCCAACTCAATCGTTGTCGGCACTTCATCGATGGAATCGAGCCGGCCGTCGATGGGGGAATACAGCGCGAAGATTGTTTTCTCGCGGTCCTCGACGACCAGGTAACGGATGTCCGCGCCGTCCTGGAGCGTCAGCACGACTGCGTTGCGATCGCGGTTTTGGGTGCGTCCCGTAACCTGATACGTAACCAGCGACACTTCGCAAACGTCGCCCGGCCCGATCGTCAGAATGCTCTTCTCGGGTACGGGAGGCGCCGGTTTGCTGATGATGTTTTTAATTCGTTTGAATATGCTCATAAGAGATGCCGCTCCTTATTGCTTGGTTTAGCGTGTGGTTTATACCGCTCCGATAATCAACGCGCCGGCGAGATGAAGCGAGCCCGCCACGAGAGCGTACCCGACCTTGCCTTCATGGATGCCCTTCTCCAGCTGCAGCCGCATCGACGCCGACAGGACGAGCCGGGCGATCCATTCCAAAATAAGCAGCAGGATAAACGAAATGACGGAGATCAGCAACGCTTCCCACATATCGCTCGATTTCGCAATTGATTGAGCAAGGATGTAGGCTTGGGCCAACAGCTTCATGACAAATCGCGTCGTTACCGCCATGTTGCCTTCTTTTATTTCTTGGAGATCGTGATATCGGGTAAATAAAGAGTCCAAGTACATCAATATAAACAGCAGCACAGCGCCGGCGCCCGTCCACACGGGAATTCGGGCCAGATCGATCAATGACATCGTAACGCCTCCAGCGGATCTAGAATAAAAAGGAAAACCGCCTGTGCGTGTTTGGTGAGCGAACAGCACGGCACAGGCGGGAATGCTTAAGCTTTGTTGCAGTTATCGGTCATTGCTTCTCGTATTGCTTCATCAACGCGGCCAGCTCGTCTTCGACGGCTTTGTCTTTGTTCAGCTCCGCGAATTCCTCGTCAAGCGACTTGCCCTTGGCGGTCATTTCGTTGCTCGCCTCCGCTTGCGCCTCCATCTGAAGCATCTTTTCTTCCATCCGCTTCAAGCCCGCCGCCGCAGTATCCGAACCGAAGCCGGCCATCGCTTTGTTGATTTCGTTCTGCGCCTTGGCGGCGTTGTATCGGGCGACAAGCGTCTCGCGCTTGTTTTTCATCTCCGTCAGCTGCTTGCGCATTTCTTCAAGCTTGCTGCGCAAATTGTCCGCCAGCGCCTTGTTTTGCTCATAGCTGGCTTTGTATTCGGCCATCTTTTGCTCGGCGGCCTTTTTCTCTTCCAGCGCGCGTCTTGCCAGGTCGATGTTTTGCGCTTGCGCGGCCGTATGCGCTTGTTCGCTGCGCTTTTCGACGAGTGCGGCTTGTTCTTCGTACAGAAGCTTAAATTTTTTCTCCAGCGCGATTTGCTGCGCTACCGCTTTCTCGGCGTCCTCCAAGTCATCCTGCATATCGCGGATATATTGGTCCGTCAGCTTGATCGGATCCTCCGCCTTCTCGATCAGGGCGTAAACATTGGAAAGGGTCAAGTCGCGCAATCGTTTGAATATGGACATCTTATGGCCTCCCGTAAACATTTGATTTTTATAACTGTATATACGACAGCCGGCAGGTTTGGTTTCAACGGAGATGACGGTATGTGCCAATTTATGTATAATATGAAATCTAAGGAGTGATTCATGCGTTGTTCGTATCTATGAGTAGTATGAAGTTTGCCGCGTTGGAGGATACCGCTCTCGGGGCCGTTTGTTTTGATCCGGTAATTCCGAAGATTCGAGGGAAAAGTTTGGCGGTAAAGGAACAGGTTTACGAAGGGCTGACGCCGGGGCAGCAAGCTTTGTTTATGTTTAATGCGTATTATAATCATGCAAGTAAATCGTTGCCTGAGTTTTACTGGTGGAGCGCGTATTACTTGGCGCAGCCGAAAGCCTGGTCGGCGATCAAAGCTTCGTTGAACGTATTCGGCGCCGAAACGATGCTTCATCTATTGGACAGCATAGAGGAGCTGCTGGACCCGGAACGGTTTCCGCGAAGCTTGGACCGGTTTGCCGCGGCTTATAACGACCTTGACGGGAACCCGGCGCTGCTTGCCGCGATGGAACCGTTGTACGACAAGTTCAATGAAGCTTCTCCGGCTGCATTGAAGGCGATAGGCGGCTATATTAGAAATCATTCCGAACAGTTCATCCGATTCGAGGAATAAGCATGTAAGCCGCCTTGATGAGCAGGGGCGGCTTTTCTATGTACGCCCAGCATGGGCGTCATCTCTAGGGTGAAAGTCCCGA
>NZ_JAQZSG010000024.1 GCF_028745515.1 Paenibacillus thermotolerans
ATGGAAATCCTTGTTAGTTAATTGGTCAGTCGTAGTTTTTTTTCGGATGTGCGTCATCATTATCATCGTCACGGCATGGTGGAAGAAGCCATTTATGAAACGGCGGACGGCGCGTCGTATGAGATGGCGCTGCACGGACACGAAATATACGAAGTGCTCACGGCAAGCGACGCCGAGCAGCGGCTGGCGCAGTATATCGTGAGCGCGCCGAACCGCTATTTGCAGGGCTTGGCCGGGCTGTCGCATCTGGTGAAGGAATACGGCGACAAACGAACCGCAACCGGTTCCGTGTACTTGAAGGCGCTCGGGAAGCTTGCGACCGAACTGAATCTGGAACTGCTGCGACGCGAGCGCCTCAGTTTCCTGTTGCAAGGACTGACCGCCATCGCGCTGTTGCCGCTGCTGTTTACCCGGCCGATCGAAGCTTGGGCCAGCCATTACTTTCCGGCCATGGACGCCTTTTATGCGAGCACGACCGGCTGGATCGTGAAAATCGGCCTGATGGCGGTCGTATGGCTGTCCTACGTTCTGCTGCGGAACATTCAAGAACTGGACGCGAGTCCAAAACCAACCGGCCGAAAAAGATGGGAGAAACGGGTTTACGAATGGCCTTGGATGCGCTGGCTTGTGCATCGTTTCGGTCCCGCCCCCGGTTCCCGGGAAGCTGACCGCATGGTCAAGCTGCTTAAAGACACCGCATCGCCGCTTCGTCTGGAATGGCTCAATGTGCAGCGCATCGTGGCGGGTTGCATGGCTTTTCTGGCTGTGCTCGGGATGTTTATGGCGCTTCATGCCGCAAGCCGGCATCAAATCCTGTATGCGCCGGTAAAGCCGGGCATCCTGTTCGGCCAACTTTCGCCGGAGGAGGAAGCCAAGGCGCGCGAGGCGGCGGCGCTCGATCGCCGCATCATCGATCGCGTAAAGGAGGTGAAGCATCGCACCGAAGAAACGGTGACGGCCCTGCTCCGCAGCGAAACGCCGACGGCGAATCAAGACGATCAGCTTCGCGCCGCGGCTCGGCGAATTATGGGCAAGCTCACGAAGCTGGACAATCATTATGTGAAGTGGTGGGAAGCGCTCCTCGCCGCTCTCGCGGGATGGGGCGGCTACGCTATGCCGGTCGGCGTTCGGATGTTCCAGCGGCGCATGCGGCAGATGGAGATGAAGCATGAAGTGGATCAGCTGCAAGCCGTCATCGCCATGCTGGCGGATCTGGACCGGATGTCGGTCGAGCATCTGCTCATCTGGATGGAACAGTTTGCCCGCGTTTTCAAGGAGCCGCTGCAAACCTGCTTGCTCCATTTCGAACAGGGCGCGGTTCAGGCGCTGGCGCAGCTGAAAGAGGATGCGCCGTTTGTGCCGTTCGTCCGCACGGTCGAAAAGCTGGAACTGGCGGCGCAAAGTTTGCCGATTCGGGAAGCGTTCGACGACCTGGAGTCGGAACAGGCTTACGCGCAGGAGCAGCGCAAACAGGAGTACGAGCAATTGATCGAGCAAAAGGCAGGCTGGGGAAAATGGATCGGGTTTGCGCCGATGATGGCCCTCATTTTCGGCTATCTGGTCATTCCGCTCGTCATCGTCAGCTTGCACCAGATGTCCGTTTACTACGAACAGCTTCAGCGCATTCAGTAAGCGGACATGTTGCGGCGCTTTCCAAACGGGAAGTGCTTTTTTATTTTCTATCTTACTTGAAGGAGAGATCGGTTCATGTCCAACGCACAAAAAGCACTCGTGATGGCGGCAGGCATTTTTCTTGCCATCGCGCTCATTACCCTCGCCGTCGTATTGTTTATTTCCGCGCAAGACTCCACCAAGGCGGCGCAAAGCAATTTCAGCAATATCCAGACGGAGCTGTCGCAAACGGCGTTTACGGTATATGACAACACGACGTTGTCGGGCAGTCAGGTGGTCAACGCGCTGCGCAAGTTCAGCGATCAGGACCAGTTCGGCATCCAGATTGTCACCGGGAAAAATCCGGCGGGTCAGTGGTATGGCAAGGTGATCAACACGGGTGTTCCGACCGACAGTGTGACCTACGGCTCAGTGGTTGGTGAAGCGCCGGGGCAACTGAGCCATGCGCTCGATGAATCGAATATCAACTACGTCAATCCGAGCGGCAAATTTCGGGCGCAACTGGTGCACGATAGCAGCAACGTCATTCGCGGCATCGTGTTCCGGCAGCAGTAAGCGCCCTTACTGACATCACAACGCTGACGGGGCGTCCTTTCGGGTATAGACGGACGCCCAGTTTTTCCAAGGAGGAAGCCGATGGAACATGCCCCCAGAACGATGCTGGAAATGAGTGTGGCCTGTCTTCTCTTTCTGATGGCCGTAACGAGCGGACTGCTGCTCTTTCAAACCGGGGCCGCGCTGAACGCCACCGCCTATGTGTCGGGAAAGTCGCTGGATCGCAACATGCAGATGACGTTTTCGCCGATTGCCGGCGACGGCACCGTATCCGGCGCAGAGGTAGCGCAATCCATTGCCCGGCTGGAGACGGGAGACGCGGAAATTGTGGTGGACGGCGTTCGATACGCGCCGCCGCTCGATCGGGACCAGTTCGTCCCCGCCGGCATTCGCCTGAATGCCCGGTATACGGCAGTCGCCCAGCGAGATGCGTCCGGACAACTGGTGCGTCTCATTTTCGCTTTACGCTAAGGAGAATGCCATGAACAGTATCTCGAAAGTTTTCGCGGCGCTCATTGCCGTTCTTTTGCTCTACCTCTACCCCATTTCCGCAGCCTTCGACCAGCAGGACGATATTTCGGAACTGGTCGTCCTGAAAGCGACGACAACGTTTGTGGATGCAGTGCGGGACAAGGGCTTTGTGTCGCCGAGCATGTATACGGACTTTATGGAGGCGATTGCGGCAACGGGCAACACCTTCGATGTGCAAATGGAACACGGAAGCAAAAAGTACGTGCCGGTTTACGACGACCCGACAAGGCCGGATACGTTTCGGGGCAGCTACGAAGTGCACTACGACATGTTTTACAACGCGCAGATCCTGCCCATTCTGTTCCCGAACAGCGCGGCCGCAAAAGACGATCCGGCGAGACGCTACAAACTGCGGGTCGGCGATACATTTGCGGTCACGGTTAAAAATACGAACCGGACTCCCGGCACGATCCTGTTCGATTTCCTGAACCAGGCCATCAGTCCGAACGAAAAAATCTTCATTCCTTACGGCGGGGTGGTGCGCAATGAGGCTGATTGAATGGGCCATTGTCGGGGCGCTCATTTTCCTGCCGTTTGCGATCGTGAACCGGATTGAAGTCGAAACGCAGCGGAAGGCGCTATTGACCGAGCTGCGCTATAACGCCGCGCTGGATGCGGCGGTGGATGACGCGGCGCGGATGTTAACCGTCAATACCGACCAGCGGCGGGAGACGCAATACGAATCGGCCAAGCGGGTGGCGCTGAACAAGGACGAGGCGATTGCCGCTTTTTTTCGGACGCTGTACGCAAGCTTCGGCATTGCCGACGATCCCGTTGCGCAAGGCGTACTGGGTCGGTATATCCCGGCTATTGCGGTGATTGGTTACGACGGCTTCTACGTCTATGCCGAGGAGGAGTGGACGGGAGCCGACGGGAAAACGGAACGGAAACCGGTCTGGGGAGCGAAAAAGCCGTATGCTTACGCCGATTCATCGGGCAACAGTCTTTCATTCACACTGGACGATTTCGTCCTCGCTTACGATGCGGGCAGCCGGAGCTGGCACGAAGGCTTGCGGGTCGACGTCGGGCAACAGACGAATATTGCGCTATTAAAGGATGCGGAGCGATTTGAGCAGGTGCGCCGGAGCACCATCGTCCGCGCAATTGAAGACGAACTCGCCTACCGGATCAACAAACACAACGAAGAGGTTTCCCGATTTGGTCTCTCTTACACGTTTACATTGCCAACGATTTCACAGGAAGAATGGAACAATACCGTGGATGACGTCGGGGTGCTTGCTTTTATCCAGGGCATTCCGATGGGAGGCAAGTTTTACAACAACTACGCCCTCGGCGGAAGCCGCGTGCTCAAGAAGCCGGAGATTGTCGGGGCCAGGAAAGGAAGCATGAAGGTGTATTACCGCAGCACATGCGGCTTTACTTATCCGGTGGAAGAGACGTTTTCCAGCGAAAAAGCGGCCGCGCAAAAAGGCTATATGCCGCTGGACTGTCCTGTCTCTCCATCTTAACGAGCCTTGGCTGTTTCGGAAAGTGGACACGCCGTCAGATCGGCTCTATGATGAACGTGACAGCCGAAATCTTCCAAACTTGTCATGACCCCTATTAAGAGAGGAGCGAATGGCGTGAGAAAATGGGTAATTGCAGGACTTGTCGCCGCGATGATTTGCAGCTTGTTCACCGTAACGGCAAGCGCGGCGAGCCGACTTCCGTCCTTTGTCGGCGTCGTCATGGACGGACAAAAAATCTGGTTTCCCGATGCGCAAGCATTTGTCGATGAAAACGACCGGACGCTCGTGCCGGTTCGATTCATCGCGGAAAAGATGGGCGCGAACGTAGGCTGGGAGCCCAAAACCATGACCGTACCGATTGAGCGGGACGACCTGCATATTGTGCTTACGATCGGCGATAGCAGGGCGCTCGTCAACGGCAAGGAGGTGGCCTTCGATTCGAAGGCGATCACCAGCGGCGGCCGGACGTTTGTCCCGCTGCGTTTTGTCAGCGAAGCGCTGGGGGCGGAAGTGAATTGGGACAGCCCGACTTCAACCGTCTTTATTTCCACACAAGAAGAAGCCAATGAGAAGTATGATGAATGGGGCCGTCTGATTCGCGCAACCAACCTGCCCAAGAATGCGCAAGATTATCCTTATATACTTGCCGATGTGCCGAATGAAGCGTATGAGATGGCCTATCCCTACTCGCATCCTACGGACAGCAAAGTTTCATCGGTATTGTATTCAACCATACCGGAATTCAATAAGAAAAACGTGGATATATGGATGAGCCAACTGAAAACGTTTGGTGCACTTTGGCTGAACGTAGATTACAAAACGATTGACGACACGTGGGCGCAGGCGGTATTCGCCACGAAAATGCAAAGCTCCAATGCGGAATTGAAATACATCCAGCGGTATGTGGATTGGGTTAAAGAAAACAAGATTCAAATTGAAGGATACCTTGATCCCGAGCCTTCCATGATTTATAAAGACGGGTTTGGAAATAATTATGTACGTTCCAAGTTCAGAATCAAATTCAACTCATTCACGGAAAGTAAAAATTTGCTGTACGATGAGCGGTTCCCCAATGATCGCAAACTCGATAAGCAGGTTTGGTACGAAGGTTACGCGGATATTTCCCTTTCCACGAATGTTGGCGGCGATTGGGGCAGTACATTGAAAGTCGATCCGGGAGCCAGTTTATTCCGCAATTATTTCATCAGAAAGGCGGACTCGGAATAGATGAAGAGAAACAAACTCATAAAATCGGCGTTGAGCGTGCTTCTGGCATGCTCTTTTTTATTTTCGGGTTTTCCTTTCACAGCGAAAGCCGAAATCCCAAAAGTAAGAACCGAGGCAGGAAAAATCAGCTTTGAAATCACAAGTACGGCTGCAACGTCATCCATTAAATACAGAACTGTGGGTTGGACGGTGCGCCGTGACCAATTATGTTCGAATACGACGCCCAAGCAGTGCGGCGATCCGAGAAGCGGCCAACACGCTTCTTTTTTGGACCAGCAAGTACGGCAAGTAGGACAGGAACCGAATCCGCCCATCCCCGGCCAGCCTGTCACGACCTATTACGAAGTTAGCGAGGCGCTCGTCACGGAAGGTATGTGGAAAGCGGGCATGGGCGACATCAAAGACAACGACGACTTATATTTGTATGCCATCATGGTGTCCATCGACGGAAAAGGCAACGTGCGCAAAGGGCCCTTTTATACGCTGGATGAGATCAAGAGGGCCGAACCTTGGGCGCATCCGGACGACTTGGACGATTATTTCGGCATCCATGTACCCTATCGAAGCGCGGAATTTCCCGTCGATGTCATTGCGAAAACCTTAGGCGGCAAAGTCATTCAAAATCCGGAAGTTACGTTTCAAAAGGGCAAGTACAAAATAGGTGAAACAATCAATCATGAATTTCCCGAAACGATCGAGGATAACGGAAAAACGTATACGATCGTTCGATCCTATTTGTCGCCTAAGCAGGACCCGACGCGGAAAGACTGGCTGCAAGAAGACCCGGAAACCAATCCGAAGGTGCGAACGCGAAGCTTTACGGTTGCGCTGGGCGGAACAGATGCCATCGCCGAATATGCGGAGAACAATCCGGTGAAGGCCATTTATCAGAAGGAAGACGGCACCAAACTCAAAGAAGTGGACAAAGGCGTTTTCGCAACCGGCGATGAAGCGAACCATACGTTCGAAGGACAAATCACTTCCGGCGGTCAGACGTATGAAATCATCCGCTCTTACATTACGAACAATAATAAACCCGACGAGAAGCTGTTCATTCAGGAAAAAGGTGACCCCAAGCTCAAAGAGCGCTCCATTCTGGTGGGATCGGGCGGCTCCAACTTTATCGGCATTTACAAAATTCCCTCCTCGGTAACGGTCACGTCCCGGATTGAAGCGCCGGAAACGGTCGACCAAAACGTGACCGAAGTGGACGGGAATTTTGTTTTTGAAGTCAAGTCGTTAAAGAATTTGAAGTTATACGAAATCACGGATATTCGAAATGCCAGGCTCGTTCAAACGGGCGACAAAACCGGAACCCTCTCCGGCACGTCAACGAGTAAAACGATTCCGATCAAAATCCCGTTCACGTCCGGAGACAAAGTGAGCGTGCAAATCACCGTCGTCGTGAAGGATGTGGACGGCAATACGGGGGATTCGACATCGGACCATTCGGTGCGTAAAGGCGACGGGGGCGGAGAACCTCAACCGGGCGATTCCCAGCAGGCCGAAGCGATGGAGCCGAACGTTTCTGCCGTCATTCAGGCGGATGCGCGCGGCTCAGAAATATTTGATGTGCTGCAAGGCATTCCGACTTCAGAGAGCCTGTATGTGAACGCTTTGGCCAAATCGTACTTGTACCGAAACACGTTCACGGAAACGACCGGCACGAAGCAATACCCGATTCAGGTGAGTAAAACATATACCCTTACCTGGACGGAGACGCGATCCGGCCCGCCCGATGCGGACGGGAATCCGACGACCATTACCGTTCCGCGTTCAGATACACAGACGGTCACCAAAAACTATTTGATTGAACGCAAGTACAGCTTCTGGACGATTCAAAATCTCGAAGTGTACGGCATTCAAAAGGCGACGGTCTCCAATTATGCGCTTCCTTCGGGGACGGTTACACTGGAGCCGAATGGCTATACGCCGCCAACCGTTTCCGCCGCGCATGATGCGTCGCTCAGCGCGCATATTACCGATCCGGTTTATTCGAATGTGACGCTGCCCGGACAAACGATTTCCGGCGGTTCCAGCCGGCCTTCCGTACCGAACGAGGACTGGAAGTCAACTGCAGAAAGCGCCATCGGCAAGATTAAGGTGAAAAACGACTCGTTCGTTTTTAACGGAAATACGATTATGGACAATCGAATCGTTGAAGAAAAAGCGCCGACGCCGGGGGCGATACCGGCACCGCCGATGATTGGGCAAGATGTGCTGTACGGCAAAGGTTATCTCATTGACGCTTCCAAAACGAACAAAGCGAATCAGCCGAGTACCGGCACCATCTTTTATACGCTGGTCAAGGGCATTGGCGGCGGAGAAAACAAGAGCTTTCCGATCGGCGGCATCAATCCGGTGACCGTGCATACGCCGGTGGTGAACTACGCCTCGGTGTCGGACGATCAGGACCACAACCAGAAGACAACACCGACAGCGGGAAGATCCGCGCTTATTCTGGACCGGCCCTTTACCGTGACGATTCCGACAAGCGGCCCGCACAAGGACATCAAGGGCTACGGCAATCGGGATTATGCCAAGTATGTGAGGGACAAGCAGGTACGCTTTCCGTTCGATGTGTACAAAGCGGATCGCACGACGCTCGTCCCCAAGGACACGTGGGTATCCATCCCGGTCGGCCAGATGCAGACGACCTTCTATTTGCCCGTTTGGGTGGACGAGGGCCATTACGACGTGTTATTCCGTACCTTCGCAGAAAACAGCCCGGCATCCTTCACATCCCAGATGAATGCTAATCTGGACTTGTCCAAACATGTGGCTACGCAGGTGGTTCCGGTGGAAGTGATCGGCCGCCTTTATGACTTCCGCATCACCGACATTGCCGATTTTGCATGGGAATCGGTGTTCCGCACCCAAAAGGGCAGCGCGACGCCGACAGGAAACGTCTATTGGGTCGGCACGAAAGGCATTGACGGCGCGGCGAGAGGAAATACTCCTCCCTACGTGCTGCCGGTACGGCAAGGCAGTCACTCGGAGAGCGGCAAGAAAAATGTTGTGGTCAAAACGGGTTACCATGTCAAATTCGAAGTCATGACGAAAGGCAACATGTTCGGCTCGGGCGACGGGATTAAAGTCACGCCAACCCTTTACTTCGTAGACAGCAAAGGCCGCAATCGGCAGGAAGTCGATCTTTACTATCATTCAGGCAGTCAGCGGTTTATTCGCATCGGTTCCAGCGACGATGTTGAGAAACGGTATGTGACGCTCGACGCTCGCCTGCGCAATGTGCCGAAGCAGGAGTTGACCGACACCGCAGCAACGCTTTGGTCGCTAAACGGTTCGCCCGGAGCGAAGCAGACGTTTATCGAACAATATGTAAAGGATGCGCAGAAGCCGACGTATGTGGGCGGCTACGATATCATGCTGCTGCCGCCTCAGCTTCGGACGTTTGTCGGAAGCATGCAGGTGCCCTCCGGCATCGATGCGGCCCGCGCCAACGCTTCGGTGCAGAAGTGGTTTGGCGAATACAGCTTGCCCGCCGCGCCGTACGTGGTGCCGAAAGGCTTCAATCTGGCCGAGTACGGCCGCACGCACCGGCTGGACGACCATGCGCCCGTATTTCTGAAGGATGGGTACATCATCGTCAATTTCAACATCGAAACGATCCGCAATCAAGACTTGAACCACCCGCATCTGCAATACAAAAACGCGCCGCTGGACAATCAGTGGCGAATGGAAGGGTTTCAGCGAAGCTTCGTCGATCCATACGGGGCAACGTTCTCCCTGCTGGACGGCGATGTCGTCTTTTATCATGCCAATTTGTCCAGCTACGACGATTATGGCACAGGGGGAGCCCATTAGAGGACACTTGTATACCAGCCGGGAGGAAAAGAACATGCTGGAAAGACTGCAAACGGCCGTGTCGGAGGACGCGGCCTATTTTTATTCCGCTTCGATAAAGAAGGATACGGAACGGGGTTGCATCGGGCACCTGCGCGGTTATTTTGGCAGCAGCGGCGAGGCGTTCTGGTCTACCTGGTTCGATCATGCGCCAACGCTTAAAACGCCGGCTTTCCGGGCGGAACTGGATGCGGTTGTGCGGGCATTGACGGAGCAGGGACTTCTTCAAAGCCGCAGCCAGATGCACCGTTTTTGCCTGTCGCATCTGGAGGCCCGATTATCGGGGGCGTGGCATTCCGGCGTATACGGCTTTTGTTTTCAAACAGAGCGCCATCGGTACTACCTGCGTTGTTTCCCGCATGCGGGAGACTACAATTTCTATCTGTACTGCTACATCCGGCCGGATCGTTTGTCGGAACGGTCGCCGGAGCGTTAGCGTCTGCTGAGGAGGAAGCCTATGAACGATCTCACCAGGTATAAACTGCTGGCCGGAGCGAAGGTCCCTCCTGCAGCAAAGCTATTGTATAGCTACCTGATGGACCGCGCGGGCGGCATGGCTGCATCTTGTTGTCCGGCAAAAAGCTGGCTTCGGAGGTGGGTCTCTCTCCTTCCACTGTCCGCCGAAATCTGCATCGACTGCAACTTATTGGACTCATTCGGATTACGGCTCGTTATTCCGAGGAAGGCATTCGCCTGACCAATCAAATCACGTTTCGGTAAGGGAGGTGCTCTCATGACAGCCAAGTTGCAGCGCATCGTCGAACTGGCTGCCAGCACGGCTCGCACGGTGACGAATCACCCTGACCGCTGGGCAGATTTTTTGCGGACGGCGGCCTGGAACTATAAATATCCGTTTCAGGATCAACTGTTGATCTACGCACAACGTCCTGACGCAACGGCCTGCGCGCCGATTGACGTCTGGAACAAGCGGCTGGATCGCTGGGTGAAACACGGCGCAAAAGGGATTGCCCTGATTGAAGACCGAGGCAACCACCTGGGTCTGCGCCATGTGTTTGACGTATCGGATACCCAAAGCAGACGCCAGCCGCAGGTGTCGCTTTGGCGGTTGCAGGACAGCGACACGGCTCATGTGATCGAAACGCTGGAAAATGCGTTCGGAGCGCCGGACGAGAGCGAACGGCGTGCGGATCTGCCTGCCGCGTTGCTCGCTGCTGCGCGGAATGCGGTGGATGATAACAGCGCCGATTATGTGGCGGAGTTGATGAAAGAGCGGGAGAACAGTTTGCTTGAGGACCTGGACGTTCCGCATGTGGAATTGTTGTTCAAACAAGCGTCTGAAAAAGCCGTCGCTTATATGGCCTTAACCCGCTGCGAGTTGAATCCCGAACTTTACATTAGCACCGAGGATTTGTCTTCCATTGGTTATTTCAATACGCTTCCAGCATTATCCCATTTAGGCGCAGCGATCAGCGATGTGTCCGAGATGATGCTGCGGGAAATTGAATCGACCGTCCGGGCGCTGCGCCGGGATGCACAACGTGCAAATGAGGGTCAGTCGCTTCATACCCTTGCAAGACCCGATTCCTTGCCGCACAATGAAGCTACCCTGCAAGAAAGGAAGGATGAACATGGAACTGACGTACACGCCGCAAGGGGATTATCTGCTGCCCAACCTGACGCTGAGCGAAGCGGAGACGACCATCGGGAAGTACGGGATGATGCGCAAGACGTTTCTGAAAACCGAGCGGAAGGGCATGTACGCCCATCTGATGTTGTCGGAGCAGTTGAACCGGCATCTGGCGGACATCGACCGGACGGCGCGGGAGCAGATCGACCGGACGATGCAGGAGATGCTCGCTTCTTACCCGGCCCCGGACAAGGCGAGCGATCCGCTGGCCTGGACGGGACATATGAACAACCTGAAGCAGCAGGCGGAGGAACTGATTCTCGCGGAACTGATTTATCATTAAAATGGTACGACCGGGAAACGGAGGACCGAAGTCTTCCGTTTTTTCATGACCAGGCCATCATCAATGACATGCTTCGAGCCGCGCCGCTGCGGGAGAGCAAGTCGGACATCGCAGCATTTTTCCTTGCTAATGAGGACGAGCGCGAGCGCATGTTGTATGTGCGCGGTTTGTTTCCGGCAGGCATCACCGAACTGACGCTTGATGAAGGCGTACGAGCAGGATTTGAACCGTATCGCAACGTTTTGCATCTGTGGACAGGTACGGCGGAGGAACGCACGGCGCAAAGCTTTTACGATTGGGGTGTCATCGCCGGGCATATCAACAGCATGATGCTGTTGAACGAATTTGACTTGTCGCGAAAGTCAGAACCATCCATCGAGCAACAGACGCTGTGGATGGAACAAGCGGAGGACGCAAAAGCCTCCGCTTTTTTCATGCCGCAAGCGGTTATTGACGCCATTTTGCAAAACGGCAGCGGCTTTGAGAACGGCAAGTTTCGGATTGCGCTGCATTTCCAGCAGTCGCTATCCGCACAGGAGAACGCCGATTTCCTGAAACGGGAATACGGGACCGGCGGGCGTCTTCCCGCGCTGATCGGCACGGATATTCACATGAATTATGACAGCAAAGGCATCACGCTGACCCGCGGCTCCATCATGAACCCGGATACGCAGGTGGTGCTGCCGTGGATGAAGGTGCAGAAACGTATCGGCGAACTGCTGGCAGCGGGCCGTTACTTGAACCGGGAGGAAGCCGAGCGGTTGCCCGCCTTTTCGGAAGAACAGGAGGAAAAGCGGCGGCTGCAAGCGGCGGAAATGGCCAGGCGCGAATTGCCGCAGCCGGATGCATCGTCGGGGCTTTCCCGACCGGACGCGCAAGCGGAACCGGAACACACGCCTGTGAATCGGGAACGGGCGCGCTACGGTTATGACGCAGGCAGCACGGTCTGGATTGGTGCGGACGAATATGAAGTTGTGCAGCTGGAGCAACGAACAGTGGTGCTGCAAGACCGTCAGTTCCCGCTCTTCATCAAAGAGGTGAATCGCCGGGATTTTGAGCGAATGCTGCGCGAAAACCCGCTGAACGATCATTTGATTACCGGAGAGCAGGAATCGGAATGGACTGACGAAACGGCATGGGAAACGGCGGAAGATGCGGTTTTACCGGAGGAGAAGCCGGTGACGGAAGGGCCAGAGACCGTATCGCAGCCAGACACTTCCCTTTCCTCTGATGGTGCGGCCGGCCGCACCGCGCCAGCCCGTCCGTCTGTCCCGGCTGTCAACTACCGGATTACGGATGATGAACTGGGGCATGGCGGCGCAAAAACGAAGTTCAAATGGAACATGGAAGCGATTCGGCTGCTGAACAAGCTGGAACAGGAGCAGCGGCAAGCGACAGCGGACGAGCAGGCGATACTGGCTCGATATGTCGGATGGGGCGGCATTCCGCAGGCGTTTGACGAAGCGAACACGCAGTGGGCAGCCGAATATGCGGAACTGAAAAATGTGCTGGAGCCGGAGGAATATGCATCCGCCCGCGCGTCAACGCTGAATGCCCATTATACGTCTGTGACCGTCATCAAGGCGATGTACGACTGTCTGGAATCGATGGGCTTTCGCAGCGGCAATATTTTGGAGCCGTCCTGCGGCATCGGCAATTTCTTCGGACTGGTGCCGGAGTCGATCCGAGGCTCGCGGCTGTTTGGCGTGGAACTGGACAGTATTACCGGCCGTATTGCCAGGCAGCTATACCCGCAGGCGTCGATTGCGGTCAGCGGCTACGAACAGACGAATTTGCCGGACAGCTTCTTCGATCTCGCCATCGGGAACGTGCCGTTCGGCGGTTATGGCGTGGCGGATAAACGTTACGACAAACACAAGTTTCTCATCCATGATTACTTTTTCGCCAAGACACTGGACAAAGTGCGTCCGGGCGGCATCATCGCCTTTATTACGTCCAAAGGAACGATGGACAAGCAGAACCCGGCGGTTCGCAAATATATTGCGGAACGCGCCGAACTGCTCGGAGCGGTGCGTCTGCCGAGCAATGCGTTTCTGGCCAATGCCGGAACCGAAGTAACCGCCGACATCATCTTTTTACAGAAACGGGATCGCATGGTCGCCGTCAGCGAGCAAACCGAAGCATGGCTATCCCTGTCCGAGACAGCGGACGGTGTGCCGGTGAATCGTTATTTCGCGGAACATCCCGATATGGTGCTGGGCACAATGGTTTTTGACGACCGGATGTACGGTAACCGTCAAGAAACGTCTTGCAAGCCATTCCCGGATGCCAACCTGGATGAACTGCTGCGCGAAGCGTTGTCGGGCATCCATGCCGAATGGGTGGAACTGGAACGGGAAGACCAGCCGGAGGAGGAAG
The DNA here is from genome assembly GCF_028745515.1 of Paenibacillus thermotolerans. Taxonomy (GTDB): domain Bacteria; phylum Bacillota; class Bacilli; order Paenibacillales; family YIM-B00363; genus Paenibacillus_AE; species Paenibacillus_AE thermotolerans. Next base: position 13,589 of record NZ_JAQZSG010000024.1, read on the forward strand.
AGCCTTCCCTCCCTGCCGATCCGTCTGTCCGCAATTTCAGCTTTGCGCTGGTGGACGGTCATATCTACTACCGGGAGAACAGCCGGATGCGCCGTGTGGACACGTCGGCTACGGCAGCAGGTCGCATCAAGGGAATGATTCAGCTAAGGGACACCGTGCGCGAGTTGATCGAATACCAAACCGAAGACAATAGCGATGAGATGATTGAGCAGCAGCAGCGTAAGCTGAATGCGCAGTACGATCGGTTTACGGCACAATACGGCCTGATCAACAGCCGCGCCAACAGTCTTGCTTTTTCGGATGACAGTTCTTACTTTCTTCTTTGCTCGCTTGAAATCATTGACGAGGAAGGACGACTGCTGCGCAAGGCGGATATGTTCACCAAACGAACCATCCGTCAGCGCATCCACGTTGAACAAGTAGATACCCCTTCGGAGGCGCTTGCGGTTTCCATCGGCGCAAAAGCTCGTGTCGATTTGCCGTATATGGCGGAGCTAACCGGTATGACGGAAGAGCAGCTGATTAAGGAACTGCGCGGCGTCATCTTTCCTAATCCCGAAAATCTGGACGAGGAAGGTAAGCCGATCTACGAAACGGCGGATGCGTACCTGTCCGGCAATGTGCGGGAGAAGCTGCGTGTGGCCAGACAGTTTGCCGCATATGATGCCGAACGTTACGGCGAAAACGTCAAAGCGCTTGAAGCGGTACAGCCGAAAGATCTGGACGCTTCTGAAATCGACGTCCGCCTGGGCGCAACTTGGCTGCCGCCGGAAGACATTCGGCAATTTCTGTTTGAACTGGTGGACACGCCGCCGATGTACCAGACTTACATCAACGTCATGTATTCCGAATATACGGCGGCCTGGAACGTCAAAGGCAAAAGCGATGATCGCAGCAACAATATTAAGGCGAACGTCACGTACGGCACAAACCGCGTTAATGCGTACAAGATTTTGGAAGATACGCTCAATCTGCGGGACGTGCGCGTATTTGACACTGTATATGAGGACGGCGTGGAAAAGCGTGTGTTAAACAAGCAGGAGACGGCCATCGCCCAGCAAAAGCAGGAGATGATAAAAGAAGCGTTTCGCGATTGGATATGGCGAGATCCGCAGCGGCGCGAACGGCTGACAAGGCTGTACAATGACCGTTTTAACGCCATCCGTCCCCGCGAATACGACGGCAGTCATATTCGATTTACCGGGATGAACCCGGAAATCCGACTGCGCCAGCATCAAGTCAATGCGGTTGCCCGCGCATTGTACGGCGGTAACTCCCTCTTCGCCCACTGCGTCGGCGCGGGCAAAACATTCGCCATGACCGCCGCAGCGATGGAGAGCAAGCATCTAGGGTTATGCAACAAAAGCATGCTGGTCGTTCCGAACCATTTAACCGAACAGTGGGCGGCGGAGTTTTTGCAGCTTTATCCGTCCGCGAATATTTTGGTGGCGACCAAAAAGGACTTTGAAACGAAAAACCGCAAAACGTTTTGCGCGTGGATTGCCACCGGCGATTATGACGCGATCATCATCGGTCATTCGCAGTTCGAAAAAATACCGATTTCTATGGAACGTCAGCGGCAGCAGCTGTATGAGCAGATTTCGGAAATTACAAACGGCATCCGAGAACTTAAGGAAGCCAGAGGCGAACGCTATGCGATCAAGCAGCTTGAAAAAACGAAAAAGACGCTCCAAACGAAGCTGGAAAAGCTGAACGATACGAGCCGGAAGGATGATGTCGTCACCTTTGAGGAACTAGGCGTAGACCGTTTATTTGTGGACGAAGCCGACTCGTACAAAAACCTGTTTCTTTATACGAAAATGCGCAATGTGGCTGGGTTGTCGCAGACCGAAGCGCAAAAGTCGTCGGACATGTTTGCCAAATGCCGCTATTTGGACGAACTGACCGGAGGCCGGGGCATCATCTTTGCGACGGGCACGCCGATCTCCAACTCCATCACCGAGATGTACACGATGCAGCGCTACTTGCAGTACGAGCGACTCAAGCGGCAAGGTTTGCAACATTTTGACGCCTGGGCTTCGACATTTGGCGAAACGGTTACGGCGATAGAGCTTGCGCCGGAAGGTATAAGCTGTGGTGGAGGGTTTTCCTCAAATACGAAAAAGTATGGTCAACTCATTTGTGGCTAAATGGATTGGCTGACGAAAAAGAATTTGCAAGTGTACCGATAATCTAACGGTTGGAAGCCTGCGCATGGAAGGAAACGGATGTCCATGCGCAGGAGAATAATTCCTATCATACAGGCTGAAAAGAAGACTGCCAATGGCGAAAGCGTGGCGATCTGTCTTGTTCAGCCTTTTTGTGTGCTTTTGTAGCTCTGAAATCGCGCTGTAAGCCAGCGTATTAGGAATGAAAGGAGCCGCTACATGACCGAATATCAAAACCCGGATGCTGTGTCGCCGAAACCCGATTTACCCGCCGCCGCGCGCAGGTTATCCTGCAAAATTGGCTCAACGACCTACGATGTGACGATTCATTTCAGCAAGACTAGCAAGGAAAACATGAATGACAAGATACTGCGTCTTGTCCGCAACGATCTGCAACGCCGCCTGACGGAGTAAACGGCACAATGGAGGCGGCAACTGAATGCATGATAAAATGACACTAGCCACAAATGAGTTGACTGTCTGAAAGGAGCTATTATGTTTAGACAGTCAAATGAGAAAATCACCGCCCTGTACGAACGCCTTTCGAGAGATGACGAATTACAGGGAGACAGCAACAGCATTGTCAATCAGAAGAAAATGTTGGAGGATTACGCAAGGAATAACGGCTTCAAGAATCTTGTTAACTTCACAGACGACGGCTATTCAGGCACGAACTTTGAAAGACCTGGCTGGAAACAGCTCATGGCAGAAGTTGAGCAGGGAAAAGTCGGCGCAATCATCGTCAAGGACATGTCGCGAGTCGGGCGGGATTACTTGCGCGTTGGCATGTACACGGAGGAATTTTTCAAAGCCGGTATCCGCTTTATTGCGGTTAATGACAACGTGGACAGCGAGAACGGAGAAAACGACTTTACTCCCTTTCGCAACATCATGAATGAATGGACGGCAAGAGACACCAGCCGCAAAATCCGAGCGGTTTTCCGGGCAAGGGCTTTGGAGGGCAAGCGCGTTTCACCTTCCACTCCCTACGGTTATCTGCGCGAACCGCAGGACAAGCAAAAATGGATTGTAGACACGGAAGCCGCGGAGGTTGTGCAGCGCATTTTCCGGCTTGTAATCGAAGGGTATGGCGTCTACCAAATCTCTGATATATTGACCGCTGACAGGGTGCTTATTCCTTCCGCTCATTGGGAACGCATCGGGGCAGATAATCAAAGGCACAAGCATTATCAAGACCCGTACCGTTGGCGCGGCGGCGTGGTGGCAAAAATCCTTGAGCGGATGGAATACATGGGCCATACCGTGGCTTTCAAGACCCATACCGTATCCTACAAAGACAAACGCTCCAAGGCGACAGCGCCGGAAGAACGGGTAATCTTTGAAAACACGCATGAACCCATCATCGACCCAGAAACGTGGCGCAACGCCCAGCGGCTGCGCCGAACGGTGCGTAAACCTGATAAGAAAGGAAAACCAAGCAGGCTGACAGGGCTTCTTTATTGCGCCGATTGCGGCGCGAAAATGACGCATGACCGCTCCATTGACAAGCGGCCGGGCAGAAGTGCCAAAAATGAATATTACTGTTCCAGCTACCGCACACAAACCCGTAGCTGTACAATGCACTTTATCCGCGTTCCCGTTGTTGAGACACTTATTCTGAATGCGCTGCGGGAAGTTAGCGCATTTGCGCGGGCAAACAAGCAGGAATTTATTCGTCTGGTAACGGACAGCACTTCCATGCGGCAGGACAAATCGGCAAAGCAGCAGCGGAAGAAGCTGACCGCATATAGGAAGCGCAGTAATGAACTTGATACGATCATCCGCAAGCTCTATGAGGACAATTTGAGCGGGAAGCTGTCGGACAAGCGTTTCGAGAAGCTAACCGGCGATTATGAGCGAGAGCAGGAAGAACTGGAGCAGACTATAGAGCGCATACAGAGTGAGATTGACAACATGGAGAAGCAGACGGTCAATGCAGATCGCTTCCTGGACTTGGTTGACCGCTACACCGATTTTGAGGAACTTACTACGCCTATGCTCAATGAATTTGTGGAAAAGGTAGTTGTTCACGAAAGGGTTAAAGGCAATCGCTACACGACCACGCAAAAGGTGGATATTTATTTTAACTTTGTGGGATTGGTGGAGTTGCCGGGAGAGAAAAATAACGTCGTCCCTGGTAGTAGTACCCTGCAAAAAACCGTTTCAAAAAAGGCAATGAAAGCTTATGCGCCCCTTAAACAGTATTTGGAACAGCAGAGTGCCGTCACGCTTCAATTGACCATTTCTGAAATTGAGAAGGTCGTTGGGAGAAGACTGACGGCGACTGCGTACAAATACAGGACGTACTGGTATCCGCAGAAGAATCGTCCATTAGCCAACATCATCTATAATGCCGGCTACGACGTTGAAAAGTTGGATTTGGAGCGTCAGGTTATTCTGTTAAAAAGAGCAGAAACTGACGTAAAGCAGTTTATAAGCTAATTAGGATGGATACATCGGATGAGACGCGCCTAAGAAGCGGGGGATAAGGAACGTTGGGGAAGCGTTCATACAATTTTACATGACATAAGGAAGCGAGATTGCATTCGTTTGTCATAGTTAATCCTGTTCTCGAATACGCCCGTAAGGTTTGGGGTTATCGGTCAGCCCTAATAAATAATCGACACTTACTTTATGGAACTTCGAAAGTTTTATTAAAACAGATGTCGGAATATCCAAATCACCGCTTTCATAGCGGGAATATGTGGCTTGAGTAATATTTAAGTGTTCCGCCATTTGTTGTTGTGTAATGTCTTTATCTTCTCGTAAATCCCGTACCTTTCTATACATGTCTATCACCCAAACCAATACTACTTTATGCGGTTTTAGTATATTGACATTTATGCGATTTTCGTATAATTTTGGTTCTGTGGTATATTTGTAGGAAAATGGAATTGCGTGGGGGTGATGGAGTTGTTTTATTTCACTTGGCTAGAAATGCCTACTTGGGCGAGAGTGATTTACTTAATAGCGGGTATTTTGTCATGGGTTACCTGTTTTATACTTGAAGCAAAATATCGGCGCGAATTAAAAAAATGCCGGGAAAGCGCTCCCGACACCCAAACATATATTCATTAAAGGTCGTCAATACAGTTGTTGTCCAATACCTTTCCTCGTAAAAGGCGCGGCATATTTTCGCAGACAAAAAGCTAGGAGATAAATTCCTAGCTTTTTGTGTTGATTTACACTTTAAAATGGCGTTAATAGACGATCCAATTGATTGATTTTTATTTCAACAACAATATTTTCGAAAAGCGCATTTCTGAAAGATAATCACGTTTCAAATTGATGTTCGCGCCGCGAGATGGTTGTCTCGCGTTGAAGCAAACATTGAATTTGGGCTCTCAAATTTGAATGTTGAAGGCTGCCCCCCAATCCCCACTATTCATACTGTCGCGGGCGGCGAAGCAGTATAGCTTTGTCTGCAAAGGGATATGGGATTTACAATGTGATTGATTTCTATACGAATCAACAGGGGGTGATGAAAGAAATGAGCCATATTTCAGAAATCTTCGAGAGAGCCCATATTCAATGTATTCGTGAATTTTTGCTACGCGGTGTGGCGGGCACCGACACTAATCCGAAGAGCATTAAGGAACGGGTTGACGAAGCGCATAAGTCGGTTATCGAGCTACTTGAGAATAAGTTCCCCGACATGGCTGAATACGAGGAAGTAACAGCAAGGGTTTATGACTACGCAGGTACTTGTGAAGATGTGTATATGGAAATCGGAATGCAATGCGTGTTTATGCTGGCAGTGCAGATGCTCGCTAATTCACAGGTTAAACCGGAACCAGCCAAATAACTTACCGAAAAGGTCGCTGTAATTCAATGGCGTCCTTTTTCTTCACTTAGAAGATCCAAGTGTCAGAACGGCGAGTCGACACCGTTCTGACGCTTTTTATATAGATGAACACCTCTGCCCGTAAAAAGGTGTGTCAAACTATGTTTTCAGTGGCGCTGTATGCTGTCAGAAAATAGCGGGGTCTTAGGGGCGATGCCCCTAACATGCGAATTTGGATATCCAAATTCAGTGCTTGCTACAACGTGAGACAGCCGTCTCACATTGCCTGTAGATCACCTGCCGGGAAAAAAGGAGGAGCAAGTCCGATGAACGAAACTGTTACGACAATTCCTATAGAAAAAGCTACACCCGTTCCCTGACAACCCCTATCAGGTTGCGGATAACGACGAGTTGCAGGCCATCGCGGAAAGCATTCGGGAGCATGGCGTGATCACGCCGCTTGTCGTGCGGCCCCGGGACGAAGGAGATTATGAAATCATATCTGGACACCGTCGTATAGCGACTTGTGAAAAGGCGGGGATCGCTGCGATCCCTGCCTTTATTCGTGAAATGGATCGAAACGCGGCGATTATCGCCCTGGTGGACAGCAATTTGCACCGCGAGCATGTATTGCCGTCCGAAAAAGCATGGGCCTATAAGATGAAACTGGATGCTATCAAACGGCAAGGGCAGCGTAATGATTTGGCCGATATTGGAACTCCTGACCAACTTGGACAGAAGTCGCGGGAGCACGTTACCGTTGATGTTGGAACGAGTGCGACGCAGGTGCAACGCTATATCCGTTTGAGCGAGTTGATTCCGTCGCTTCTGGAAATGGTGGTCAGCGGCAAGGTGGCATTCAGTCCTGCCGTGGAGTTGTCCTATCCGACTGAAAAAGAACAGAAAGCCTTGCTGGATACGATGAGCAGCGAGGACCGTACTCCTTCCCTATCCCAAGCCCAGCGCATGAAAAAGCTGAGCGCGAACGGTCTGCTCGATATGGACGCGATTTTCAAAATCATGACCGAAGAAAAACCGAATCAACGGGAGCAAATCAAGCTGCAAATGGAAACCATCAAGGAGTATTTTCCAAAGGGCTATACGGCCCGCCAGATGGAGCAGACCATATTGAAGCTGCTGGAGGAATGGCGCAAAAAGCGGGAACAGAGCCGCGAGAACAGCCGCTGACTTTTTCCCGGATGGTATATGGGGGGAGGATCAGCGAAGCTGACGCCACTCACATTGTATATGTAATTAAATGATTTCAACAACTACAGGATGAAAGGGAAGATGTCGCTTCCACTCAAGCGCAGACGGTCAGTGAGTGGGTCATTTTTAAATTGGCATTAGTGGGTCATTATAAATCCGGCCTTGACATACAGCTACAGTCTTAAAATTTTCCGTAAATCTATGTTCTCAACTTCGCCTCAAATGCTCACAGCAAGAAAAATGTAACCTAAATTGGTTGGAACTGAAATCTCAATATGTATACCGAAGCATACTTAATGAGACAATGTGGAATAAAATCTGCGAAATTCTAATTCCCGAATCAAAACCGGAACTTTCTCGAAAGGGAATATCTAAAGTGTGTGACTGGTATGAAGATGGTTAAGGAGGGAAAAGTAAATGATGATGTTTCCATTTTCTGCTTACCAAGGTTAAGGTGAACTAATGCCGAAAATTTCACTTATTCAGATGTACATGATCATCATGCTTTCAGTCGGTCTGCTGAACCACGTCATCATCATACCGTTACTGCTAGGTGCGTCAGGGCGAGATTCCTGGCTTGTCGTGCTTCTTGTTTTAGCTGCTTCGCCAGTATGGGTGGGCGTTCTGAGCTATGTCCTAAAAAACATGAATGGAATACTTATTAAGGATTGGTTAAAGCAGCATTTTGGAGTATTCTTCTCGGCAACCTTGATTGTTTTTTACAGTGTGCTTGTATGGCTTATGGGAACTATTTCCTTGAAGGATACACTAACATGGACGATTGCAACATATATGCCTCAAGTTCCCATGCTTGTTCTCGCTTCAGCAACGCTTGTCGGATGCTTCTTCGCGGCATCTCAAGGACTTCGCACCATTGCGATATTAAGCGGTATTCTGCTGCCCTTTGTCGTTATTCTGGGCGACCTTGTCATGACGGCGAATTTTCAGTTTAAAGAGTACACCATGCTTTTTCCGCTGCTCGAAAATGGGACATCACCGCTTTGGAAAGGCGTTCCGTACGCCGCTGGAGGATTGCTGGAGTTGTCGCTACTGACTTTGTTACAGCACAAGATGACGAAGAAGGCTGGCTTTAAAAGTCTAATGCTGATTTGCATGATATTATCCGGCCTAACCATCGGCCCTTTGATGGGTTCGATTGCCATGTACGGGCCACATGAAGCGGCTCACCAACGATATCCCGCTTTCGAACAATGGAGAATGGTTCGACTTGGCGAGTACGTCGAGCACGTCGATTTTTTCTCGATTTACCAGTGGTTGTCCGGTACATACATTCGAGTGTCCCTCTCCCTGTTCCTTCTGAGCGAATTGTGGAATTTGCAAAAATATAAGTGGCTGCCTATATTGCTTGGCGCATTATTCATGCTGGTTGCTGTTTTGATGCCAGTCAGCGATATGGTATTTCAAGACCTGCTTAGTCGATATTACTTCCCATCGTTTTGTGTCTTTACCATCGGAATTATGCTCATATACGTATTCCGAATTTTCATTTCAACACGGAGGAGCAATTGAAGATGATAAAACTTTTCAGCAAAAAAGGTGCAGTTGTTGCTTCGTTCTCGCCGCAAAAAAGAGCATCGGTTACACAACCGCTTCATGAACAAGCTCTTCTTCAAGAGTTCCAGATGTGCCGTGATGTCAAGCACCATGCTTACAAATTAAAAGCAGGGGACGAAAAGTCGAGGATCGTTTTACTGTTTTGCGATGGGTTATGCGACAGTCAGCAACTCATTCAGGATGTAGCGCTTCCTCACTTGACCCGTTTTTATGAAAATTACGGCTTTCAGAAGAACGAGGAAGTACTTGAGTCATGTCAATTACAACTTGAACATATTTCCAACCATGAATGGGAGCAGAAATCCGAAACGGACATTTTTGAGGGGAAACTGCTTTTGTATATTCCGGCACTGACTTCATTGTTTTCACTCGACATATCGAAAAAACCGGCTCGTCAGCCCGAAGAATCCAATATTGAAAATTCAATCCGCGGGCCCAAAGACGGTTTTGTCGAAGAACTTGGAGTCAATGTTGCGTTAATTCGGAAACGAATCAAGTCAACAAGCATGGTTTACGAAACGAAAATCTTAGGTGCCCGGACGAAAACAATCGTTGCGATTTTGTATATGCAAGACATCGTTGATCCCCAAATTGTCAGTGATATCAAGACGAGATTGGATGGTCTTCAAATTGACGGAGCATTCAGCGCCACTCAGCTAGAAGAATTAATGGAACCTACCAAAGCTTTGTTTCCTTTAATGGGATACACAGGAAGGCCGGATTTTGTCGTCAACTGTATGTTGAATGGACGTGTGGCGCTGATTGTGGATGGCACTCCGGCTGCTTTGATCGCTCCGGCCAATTTATTTCTGCTCCTGAAAACACCCGAGGATATTCACTTTACGGCGTTGTCTGCTACGTTTGGGCAATCGCTTCGTCTGCTGGGCTTGTCCGTTTCACTCATGCTGCCCGGTTTCTGGGTTGCCATACTTGCATTTCATCAAGATCAACTGCCGTATTACCTTCTTGCCACACTCGGCATTAACCGATTAGGTATACCTCTTGGCGTGGCAGGGGAAATGTTGCTCGCGCTCATCTTTTTGGAAATATTGCGGGAAGCCGGCGTTCGGTTGCCTTCTGCGGTAGGTTCTACGGTTACGGTAGTAGGAGGACTTATTCTGGGGGATGCGGCCATCCGCGCAGGCTTTTTGTCCCCCGGCATTGTTGTTCTGGGAGCCATTACGCAAGTATTCGGTTCGACTTTGTCCAGCCAGTCGCTGGCCGGAACCATCAGTATATTGCGTTTCTTCATATTCGCCTTGTCTGCCATCCTTGGGATTTATGGTTTTTTGCTAGCTTTGTTTATCGTGACCACTCATTTGGCCTCATTACGTTCATGCGGATTGCCTTACCTGGCTCCGCTTTCGCCTCCCTATAAAGATTTCGCCAATGCTTTGTTCCGATTGCCTTGGAAATGGCGGAAGACACGGCCTGACATGTTAAATACTCAAGATCCAACACGCCAAGGGGAGGGACAGCAATGAACGTATACAAATGTACTGTTCTCCTTTTACTTCCCTTCATTCTCACCGGATGTTGGAGCAAGTATGAATTGCAAAACATGAACTATGCGACTGCCGTCGGAGTAGACTATGCGGATGGTCAATACACCATTTATGCCCAACTGCTTGATTTCTCGACAGTAGCAAAATTGGAAGGACAACAGAAGGCAGAACAGCCTCCGGTCTGGGTCGGTATTGGAAAAGGTATCTCTTTTACAGAAGCAGCAAATGACCTCTACAGCACATCGCAACAGAGGTTAAACTGGGGACAGATTTCTGCAATCCTATTCAGCGAAAGGTTATTGAAGGAACGAAAAGTCGGCGATGTGTTGGAATTGATTAATCGATATCGCGAGATCAGGTACTTGGCCTGGGTGTTCAGCACGCGAGACCCTCTCGATGAGATTTTAATGGCGACACCCTTTTACAGATTGTCTCCAAAGGCTTCGATTCTCCATAACCCCGAGCAGAATTATCGGCAGCGTTCGATCCTCGCTCCGATCCGCTTGCAAAAGTTTGTAATGGATTCAAACGAAAAGGAGAAGACAAGCTACATCCCAGAGTTATCTATTCGAAAGGGCCAATGGAAGGAAAATCAAAAACCGCACGAGCTGCTTAGATATTCTGGCATACAGATATGTGACAAAGGCAGCTATTACGCACGCATGAGCCTCGAAGAAATAAAAGGATTGCCGTGGCTGAATAAACACACAATCCGACTGCCCGTTGATTTGCTTTCCGAAAACAAGCTTCTTGCGGTTCTCGTCGCAGAGAAACCCGAATATGACGTCATGCCAAGCGTTAAATACGACAAGGCGTATTTCGATATATCCATCAAGGTGAAGGCCGGAGTGAATGAGATACATGCTGACGTTACAGAACAAGTACTCAAGCGAATGGCTCAAGAAGAAATTGAGCGTCAAATTAGGCAAACCTTTCAAGCTTCGTATGAGGAGAACATCGATATCTACAATCTAGGCGAGTCACTATATCGCAAAAATCCGCATGCGTGGAAACGAATTGCATCTGGAAAACAGCATATCGTGCTGAACAAAGACTCGTTACAAAATATCAAAGTTACCGTACAAATAGTGTACCCTGGCAGGTATAAATTATCATCCTAATATTTGGTTGTGATTTACTTTGCGGGTGGTGTCAGCTACTCTGGTACCGCCCCTTTATGGGACAGTGGATTTGAGCGACCCATGCCCATTTCATATGAGTAATAACCTCCTTGACAAACTGCACCGGAAGGAACGGGCTATCGGGCGAAAACCCGGTTTGCCCGTTTTTACAATTTGCCGGAACTGATGAATATGTTCAAGGAAGTGGCGGACATCCAGACGGCGGACATGCTCCAGCTTCCGGTTCCGAAAGCCCATTTCCACAACGTCGCGGTGCCGCCGAGCGACTTTCAGCGGGAAATGGTCGCGGATCTCGCCCGCCGCGCCGAACGGGTGCGGGCGAAAGAAGTGGAGCCGCACGAGGACAATATGCTGACGATCACCAACGACGGACGCAAACTCGCGCTCGATCAAAGGCTGGCGAATCAGATGCTTCCCGACGACGAAGGCAGCAAAGTGAGCGTTTGTGCGGACAACGTTTACCGGTATTGGGCGGAACATCAGGAGCAGCGTTTGACCCAGTTGGTGTTCTGCGATCTATCCATCCCCAAACAGGATGGCTCCTTCAACGTCTACGACGAGCTGCGGCGCAAGCTGATGGAAAAAGGTGTTCCTGCTGACGAAATCGCCTATATTCACGATGCCAATACCGAGGTCAAGAAAAAGGAACTGTTCGCCAAAGTACGCAGCGGACAGGTTCGGATACTGCTCGGATCGACGTTCAAGATGGGGGCGGGCACGAACGTGCAAACGAAGCTGATTGCCCTTCACGACCTTGACTGCCCTTGGCGTCCGCGCGACCTGGAGCAGCGCAGCGGGCGCATTATCCGGCAAGGCAACCAGAACAGCGAGGTGCATATTTTTCGCTATGTGACGGAGAACACGTTCGACGCGTACCTTTATCAGACATTGGAGAACAAGCAGCGCTTCATTTCGCAGATCATGACCAGCAAGTCTCCGGTTCGTTCCGCCGAGGATATCGACGAGACGGCGCTCTCCTATGCCGAGGTGAAGGCGCTGGCGACCGGCAACCCGTACATCAAGGAGAAAATGGACCTGGATATCCAGGTATCCAAACTCAAGCTGCTCAAAGCGAACCACTTGAGCCAACGTTATGCACTGGAAGATCGTCTGCTCAAGCTGCTGCCGCAACAGATCAAGTCCACCGAAGAACGAATTGCCGGCTATGAACAGGACGTTGCTTTGTATACACGTTCTCTGTCATCCGAGGCGGATGGGACAGAGAAATTTCCCGGCATGACGGTCAAGGATTTCACCTATACGGAGAGGGCGGCAGCGGGCGCGGCTTTGCTGGACGCTTGCAAAGGAATGAGATCGCCCGATCCGCAGGAATTCGGCAGCTACCGGGGATTTTCCTTGTGGCTGTCCTTTGACAGCTTCCATAAGGAGTATAAGGTCACGCTTCGCGGCGCGCTCGGTCATACAGTGACGCTCGGAGCGGATGCAGGCGGTAACATAAGCCGCATCAACAATGCCTTGTCCGACTTGCCTGCGAAGCTGGAGCATGCCCGCGAGCAGCTTGCCACTTTGCGTCTGCAAATGGAAACGGCGAAGGAACAAATCGCGACTCCATTTGAGAAGGAGCAGGAGCTGCAAACGAAAGCGGCGCGTCTTGCGGAACTGAATGCGCTGCTCAACATGGACAAACGGGAAAACGAAGCCGTGGACAGCGTGCCGGACGAAGAACCGGAAGCGCCGGAACGGCGGGTGGTGGGCCGTGAGCGATAACGGGTTGACACCATCGTTCCTCTTCTTGCTTCCTTTATAGTGGAAGCAGGAAGGGGACGTATTTGGAAACCGACGTATTTATCGCGAATGGAGGCCGTATTCGACCAGATTGAAAGCGCTAGCGAGGAGATATACGTACGATTGTTCCGGCAGTAAAATCGTCTCCGCAATATTCCGATAATGGCGAGTTGGGGGTTGCACCATCAACCGATGACATCAACATTACTACTCTGGAGCTCCATTGGTGAGGATGCTGGATGTAACTTGGTTCAAGGAACTGTTGGAGATGGAGAGTTAAGAATCTGGAAAGTAAAACTGTAAACATAGAAGAGTTCCAATAATTACTTGAGATACCCCTCCTGTCGCTGTAACATCGGTACATTCTGAATGAAAGGAGGGTAAATATGCATCATATAGGTCCAGAATGGTTAAGACCAGCTTTTGATCAACGCTTTATTGAAGTTGCTAAGGAAGCTGGAAGTCAAATGGAGGTTGAACAATTCCGATTTAGGCAGAACGAAATAGAAAAGTTGCTGAAGGATGAATTATCACAAGCCCATTTGGATCTTCTTCTCGAGTTGGAAGACATTCTTAACCATCGGTGTACACTTGAAAAAGAGTGGGTATATTTTGCTGGTCTAAAGGATGGAATGCAATTATTGCGGAGATTCAGTAACATCTAAGTCGATCTACCGGTATAAGTAAGAAAATCGCATTGTCGGGGTATCAATTCCCTACAATGCGATTTTTTTACTAAGGAACACAGGGGGCGGAGTTTCGATCTTCTTGTTGTACTCAAATGCGTTTTTTATTGCTGTTATGATTCATTCTTATTTTCGCATTCAAGCTCGACAAGTTGAATTATCACGGAAGCTTTAATGTTTAGAGCTTTTGACAAGGCAAATAAAGTGGAAATGGTCGGCTGATGAATACCTCTTTCCAACATTGAGATGTAAGTTCGATCAAGATTACTTCTAAAGGCAAGTTCCTCTTGGCTCAACTTATTATTAATCCTCAACGTTTTCAGAATTTTAGCAAACGATAGTTCAATTTTCATAGTTGCCCCCCTTTAAAGCTTTATCTTTAGTTAGTATGGGGGAGGATTACTACGGAGTATACTCTACAAAATGGGTTTATTTAGCTGAATATCTGTAGTAATATTGAACCATACAAATATTACGTCGATTCTTGTCGTTTTTATGTTAGGTGATGTTAAAACTATACTTAGATTTTGACAAATTTTTGATCTGTTTTCGTTTTGTAAATATAAAAGCTAACTTTAGAGTTCTCATAAACGAAACGGAAACCCTATTGAAAAGAAGGGGGTGAAATTTTGGGACTAGGGAAGACAATTCTACGGTAGCAAAGTTACCGAAGGTGAGTTGAGCCTCTAAAACATTACTTTCTTGATTTTCTATTGGAGGGATGCCTATGGCGAGAATTATGATCGCAGACGATAATCCTTCTGTTCGATTATTGATTTCAGCCCTAGTTACGGATGCAGGTCATGAAGTCGTTTTACAAGCGAAGAACGGTCAAGAGGCATTAAACGCTTATTTCAATGCAAAACCCGATTTGTTGATAGTCGATTATCAAATGCCAGTCATGGATGGCATTTCACTTATAGAAGAAATCACAAAAGTAGATCCTGAAGTCAAAGTCTTGCTGTGCACTGCTTCCACTGATGCGTTAGGAAATGATTCTAGATTGATTAAAGACATTGCAGTTATTTCAAAACCATTCGACATCAATAAATTTTTAGGATTAGTTACAGTTGCTCTAGAAAATTAGTTCTCACTGCTGTCGATGAGGTGATTCGTATGTCAGACTTTATCAGTGAGCAAGAAGTATTGAAGCTAATGAAGAAACTCGACCAAGATTCCCAAGAGTCGGAAAGTGAACGGATGGGGTCATCTTCAGTAACGGGGATTAACATAGATGGTCAAGTAGTGGATGGATATATCAGAGTTGAACACGGTAAAATCATCGTCGTAAATCCCTTAAATGGGGGTAAGATTCCGACTATCGAGGCCCATTCACCTGTGATCCTATTTGTTGATGGTCAAGAGATCCACAAAAGGATTAAAGTATCATCAGAAAGCGTCATTGAGTGGAAGATTGAAGAAAAGCCATTATTCGAGATTGAAGTTTCGGATGATAAGTTAACAGCGTATTTGATTGTTCATCGTCCACAGAGGTATGCGTGGGTGTTATCTGATAATACCTCAACTTTAGATTTGACCCTTACTGCCAAAGAAGATTCAGCGATTATTTTGGAAACACTAAACTTGCAGGATATTCTCGCGGTTGTTGAAAACATGAATATCAAAATGAATCTTGATGTTGCAGTTATTCAAACCGAGATTATTCAACCTACATATAGACCAGTGACCATCGCCAGAGGAAAAGCTCCGGTGCAGGGTCAAGATGCTTGTTTAGATATTTTCTTTTCGGAAAATATCGAGAACATATTTACAGAGGTAAGAGGTTTTGTGGATTTTAAGAATCATTTGAATATTCCTTCTGTCAAAAGCGGGGATGTAATAGCAAAGAAGACACCCCCCGTAGACGGTCAGGCGGGGTATGATGTCTTTGGAAATATATTACTTCCTGAACCGGTTCACGATATTCGCATTGCTGGGAAAGAAAGTGTTGAAATAACACCAGATGATATCGTGATTGCTCGGAAAGAAGGAAGACCGCGAATAACTGGTAACAAGATAAAGTATTTCGATATTAACACCGCCTTCATTGTACCAGGGAATGTTGATTTGCAAACAGGTAATATCGTTTTTGCTGGAGACGTTATTGTGTATGGCGATGTCATGGACAACATGATTATTGAGTCGCTTGGGAACATTTATATATCTGGCAGTGTCTTCAACTCAACCTTAACGGCCACAGGAAGTATTGCAGTGAAGGGTAATGTAATTAGAAGCAATCTTTATTCGGGGTATTTCGGCATGCTTTTCAACAGACTTTATAACGGTTCCAAACGGTTGTTGGATCTCCTCGAAAAAATGGCGGAAAGTGTAAAGCTGTTAATGAATGAAATTAGTAAAAAGAAACTACAAGTTAAGTATGGACAAGTATTATTGTTAGTAATTGAGAGCAAATATCAGCAGGTTTGGGAAGTTGTGAAGGAACTGCTTGGCGTTATTTCCGGCCTTCAGACTTATAATAAGGACGCTATGCAGCAATTGAAAGATTATTTGGAATTATTCTTGTTGCCGACTAAGATTGTTGAAGTGATGTCAGCTCCAAGAATGGAAGATTTCATTCGAGTATTGAAAGATGCGTACATGAGAGTTGCGTTAAGCCAAGAATCACAAGTTCAGATAAATATTAACCAAGCTCAAAACTCTACATTAAAGTCAAATGGGGATATTTTGATTCGAAGAGAAGGTGTTATTCAATGTGATCTATATTCCGCGGGCAATATCATCTTCTTCCTAGATAATTCAGTTTGCAGAGGCTCTAATCTTGAAGCTGGTGACACCATTTCTGCGATGTATGTAGGTGGAATCACTGGAGTTGGAACAATCTTAAAAGCAACAAAAAAGGTTATTGTAAAGAAAATGTTTGAAGGTAGAGTAACTGTTGATCGGTATAGTACAGATATCTTTGAGCCAGTAGAAGAAATGACTTTTGATCGTACTAGTATCATACGACTGGCTTAGAAAAGTGGGTGATTCCTATAGACAATACATCTTTTATTGGAAGAAAATTAAATACCAATATTTATTCTAGGCAAGGAAGCTTGCTTTTACCTAAGAACAGTGTATTAAGTTACCATAATCTTGACCTCTTGAATCAACATGGTATTAATTTGTTGGACGAGGACACCCAACTTGTTACCGAATTTATAATAGATGAAACAATCTCCGAGGTTCAATTTATATACGAAAAGATAAATCATAGCGCCGAGAAGCCTTCAAATCAAATGATTCGTCAAAAGGTAATGCCAAAGATCCAGGAATTGTGTTCCAATTATAATTTTTCAAATGTAATATTGGGTTTAAGAAAGAAAGATAATTATACGTATCGACATTGTATTGGCGTTTCGGTGCTATCCTATTTTATTGGAAAATGGTTAGGTCTGAAAGAGAAGGAGTTAAATGACCTTGCTGTTGCGGGATTGTTACATGATGTAGGTAAGACAAAAATATCTGACTCGATTTTACTAAAGGCAGGTAAATTAAGTTCGGATGAGTATGCTGAAATGCAGCTTCATACGGTGTACGGGTATGAGATGATTCTTAGACTCCCAGACATGACGGATCAACAAGCTCTGGTTGCCCTACAACATCATGAACGAGAAGATGGTAGCGGCTATCCTTATAGGAAGTCTAGTGAAGAAATAGAATATTTTAGTAAGATTGTGGCTGTTGCCGATGTGTTTCATACGATGGTTTCAGAGCGGGTATATAAGAAAGCAATCCCATTATTCCAAGTATTACAGGAGATTTATCAAAGAGCATTCGGATTGTTTAACCCTGTGATCGTACAATGCTTCATTACTAACTTGATGAACAGAATGATTGGAGATTCAGTTCTGTTGTCAGACGGTAAAGTGGCTCGAATTGTGATGCTCCATCCAGATGACCTGATCAATCCGTTGGTTGAATCGCAAGGGAAATATTATGATTTAAGGCTGTCTAAAAGTAAAATTATGGACTTTGCCAGTATCCAATAATAATACAGAAACTAGTTTATTTTGATAGGTTCATTTAGAGATGTATCTTTCGTGCTTTTCGACCTAAAACCGGATACATTTTTTTAGAAAGCTTGTTGCGCTTCATCGCGCGGCAGGTTTTTTTTGTAGTTTGGGGAATTATGACTTCGATGCGTAGCATTTACAGGTCGAATATAGGTCACTTGTTAAAATCATATGACGAAATGGACTCCGATTTTGGGGTCCTTTTCTCATTTCCGGAGGAATGAACATGTTGTATGCCATCCCAAGCGACGGATGCTTTTGTCCGATTCTACCGCCTTTTTGTTATGGAACCGGCTTGATCGAGGAGGGAGAAGCCGTGCCAACATTGGAGTTGATATCCAAAGAGAAGAACGGATTTGGCGACACGTATTATTACATCCGCGACTCAAACGGGGTGACCAGTCAAGTTTATGAAGGCGATTTAGACGCATTCATGAAAAAGAATGGCGTTACAAAGTTGAAGGAAGGCAGCGCTTATACGTACCCCAAAAAGCGGGGGAAGGCACGATGAACAATATACCCATCGGACGCTGCTTGGAGTTCCAAAAGGAGCTGCGGCAATGGGCTACGTAAACAAGGAACAGATCGAACGTGCAAAAAGATTGGATTTGCTCACGTATTTGCAAATGTGCGAGCCTGCGGAACTGGTACGTTGCTCCCGCAATGTCTATACCACCCGAACAAATGACAGCTTGAAAATTTCCAACGGCAAATGGTACTGGTGGTCAAGGGGAATCGGCGGGCGCTCGGCGCTGGATTACTTGATCAAAGTGCGCGGCATGTCTTTTCCCGATGCGGTGCTTCGGATTGAAGGCGTTCATCCCGGCAATATTCTTATGGTTTCGCAATCATGCCAACAACGCACATCTACGGCGCGGCTGGAGCTTCCAGAACCGTATGAAAACTCTCATCGCGTCATCGCTTATTTGAGTAAACGAGGCATCCACCGCTCGGTGATCGACTACTGTCTGGAATCGGGAAGGTTGTACGAAAGCCGCCGTTACCACAACGCGGTATTCGTCGGATTTGACCAGGAAGGGACGCCGCGCTATGCGGCGATACGCGGTACGACAAGCACCCGTTATATGGGGGAAGCCGCCGGCAGCGACAAGCGGTATTCGTTTTCCATTTCGGCCCCGAGAAACTGTACGGAACTGCATCTGTTTGAGAGCGCCATTGATCTTTTATCTTACTGTACGCTGGAACATCTCGCAGGCCGGGATTGGCGGCAGGCGCATAAGCTGTCGCTGGCCGGAATATACAGGCCCAAGACAAATGGGGAGGACTCTACTCCCCCGCCCTTCTCATATCCGATGAGCCGCCTAAGTTCGGAAAGGATGTAAACAACGATTTGATGGAATCCCGAAGAAGACGCGGAGAACCATCCCGATAGCGGTGACGCACTGCATGTGGATGAGATGTGAATAGATTGGGGATAAGCGCAGCCATATTGATTGTATAGCATGTAATAGGTATAATAAAATCAATATACAGCTATGCAAGGAGTGAGCAAGATGATCATCAAGCCTTCTGCCAGTATCCGGCAAAACTATAATGAAATCGCCGACCTATGCAAATCTTCCGGAGAACCGGTTTATCTGACCAAGAACGGTGAAGGGGATCTCGTCGTGATGGACATTGAGACATTCTCCCGTCGCGAGAGGATGTTAAAGCTGCGCGAAGAACTGCTCGCTGTGCAAGAGGATCGTTTGGCGGGCCGTGTTGGTGTGACGCCGGATGAACTGGACACTTACCTAGAGGGCATTATTGACGAGGTTCAGCATGGAAAAGATGTCCCGTTATAGGATCATCGTTTCCGATCGCGCCCGCCAAATGCTGGCGGCTCATGTGCGATTTCTTGCGGAGAAACATCCGGATGCGGCGCGGAAAACGAAAAACGAATTGCTGCATGCGATACGTTCCTTAGCGCGAATGCCGGAACGTTATCCTTTTCTGGAAGCGGAATTTATCCCGTCAAACAAGTATCACAAGATGTTCGTGGATAAGTGGTATCTGGTATTGTATCAGATTCAGGATGAAATCGTGTATGTCGATTTCATTGTAGACTGCCGCCAAGATTACAACTGGTTAGTGCGATAACAAAAAAGTTCTGAGGAAGACGCTGAGCGGATCGGCGTCTTTTTTGTGTTTTTGGGCTCCTCTCTTTTTCCCGGCAGGTGCTTTGAAGGCAACGCGAGATGCATGTCTCGTGTTGCAGCAAGCACTGAATTTGGATATCCAAATTCGATTGTTAGGGGCTTGCGCCCCTAAGACCCCTCATCGCGATGTTAACGATTCGATAAGCGGATGGTTTTCAGATCGCATGTTTATTGCGGCGTAAACTTCTTAGAATAGTTGATTTTGAAAGGGGGTTGTTCGTTGAGAAAACGTTCGATCTCATTTCTGCTTCGTTTAAGTGAAAGCGAACATGTTCGTCTAATGAATGAAGTGAAACAAACAGGTCTTTCTCGGGAAGCGTACATCCGGGCGCTCATCAATGGGTATATACCGAAGCCGCTGCCGCCGCCTGATTATTACGCGATGATGCGCGAGCTTCACGCCATTGGCAACAATCTCAACCAACTGGCGGCGAAGGCGCATGCGACAGGTTATCTGGATCGGGCTTCTTTTCAGCAGGAGGCAGATCAGTTGCGCCGCGCCGTCCAACAGATTCAACAGGCCGTGACTGCCCCGGAAAGAAGAACAGAGCAAGCGATTCCACGTGCGCATCCGATGTAAAGGGGGCGTCACATATGGCGACGACGGCGATATGGGATGTCACCGACCGCTTGAAGCGCGTGATTGATTACGCCGCCAATCCTGACAAAACAGCGCAAGATCGCGACGAGAAAAATGAAGGTTTGCAACAGGCGATCGATTATGCAGTATCGGATCTCAAGACGGAGAGGCAGCTTTATGTGAGCGGAATCAATTGCGATCCGCTCACCGCTTACGAGCAAATGCAGCGCACCAAGCGTCAATTTCAAAAGATGGATGGCATCGTCGCGTTTCATGGCTACCAAGCGTTTGCACCAGGTGAAACGACGCCGGAAACGGCGCACGCCATTGGCGTCAAGTTGGCGCAGGAGCTATGGGGCGATCGATTTGAAGTCGTCGTATCGACCCATCTGGACAAGGAACATTTGCACAATCACTTTGTGCTAAACTCCGTCTCCTTTATGGACGGCAAACGGTATTACGACAACAAAGCCTCCTACGCCCTCCTAAGGAGAACATCCGACCGGTTATGCCGTGAACATGCATTGTCAGTGATCGAGCAACCCGAGCCGGGCAAGGCCAAGCACTACGGAGAATGGAAAGCAGATCGGGAAGGCAAGCCGACTTGGAGGGGGACGATTCGGAGCGATGTGGATCAGGCGATTGCGGCATCCATGACGTGGACCCAGTTTATCGCCTCTTTGCAAAAGCAGGGCTATGACGTGAAAACGACCGTGAAGCATATGGCGGTTCGTCCACCGGGTAAGGAACGTTTCGTTCGTTTGCGCAGCTTGGGAGACGACTATACGGAAGAGGCTCTGAAACAGCGGATTTTACGAAATCGCATTCCCCGTAAAACACAGCCTCTGCCAATGCCGCAACGCAGGCGCGCCGTTTGCAAAGGAACGCTTCGATCCGGCAGGAAGTTCAGCGGCTTACAAGCATTGTACCTGCGCTATTTATATGAGATGGGCATATGGCCCCGTTTTCGCGCGTCCGTGAGAAGGACGCCTTTTTTATTACGGGAAGACTTGCGACACTTGGCGGTTATTACCGCTCAGACCAAACTACTCTGCCAGCGCCGTATCTCCAGCAAAGAGCAGCTTTTGGACTATGTATCCATTGCCCAACAGGAGATGCGCCTGCTTTCCAGCGAGCGCAAAGCGCTGTACAACCGTCTTCGCCGCTGCAAGGAGGAAGGCCGGATCGACGCTTGCAAAGAGCAGATAGCCGTATTATCCAAGCGGCTTGCCGCGCTTCGAAAGGAGGTGAAGCTGTGTGCGGGCATCCTGGCCCGATCCGGGGAAATGATGACTAAACTACATGGTGACAGGAAAAATCAACCATTACGAAGGGAGGATTCCATCCATGAGCAGTGGAGCCGAGGCGGCCGATCAGGTCGTCAACATGAGTCTGAGGGGCATCGAGGTTATGGCCAAGATTTCCGGCGAAGGCGCTAAGCATCTGGCCGTCTATTTGTTTGCCGCCCTGCAGGGGCAGAAACGGACAAAGGGCAGCATTCGTCTGGAAAGCTTGCTCCGCAGCGGCAAGGAATTGAAAGTATTTGCCGTCAAAAACGAAGACTTGCCTACCTTCTGCAAGGAGGCCAAACGATACGGCGTTTTGTACTGTGCCCTGCGGGACAAAAAGAATGTCGATGGCTTGTGCGATGTGATGGTGCGTGCCGAGGACGCTTCCAAAATCAACCGCATCGTCGAGCGGTTCAAGCTGGCGACCGTGGATACGGCCAGCATCAAGAGTGAAATTGAGAAATCCCGCGCCGGGAAACAGCAGGACCATCCAGCGTCCGGGGAGCGTCAACAACAAGCATCGAACCAAACCCGGCAGAAGAAGGAGGTACAAGGAGCGGAAGTCAAGGGAACGCCAGGAGCGAAGAGCACCGACGATTTTTTGGCCGAACTGATGCAGAGGCCCGAATCGACGCAGCCAACTTCCCCGGCGAACGGCAACCCAAACCCCACGATGGCGACGACGGAGCCGCCCCATCCGTCCGAGCCTACCTTCGGGCGCAGCGAAGCATCCGCAAGGGGTATGATTGAACTGAAAGCCGATAAAGTGCAGCGGCGGCCATCGATCCGCGAACTGTTGCGCGAGATCCGGGAAGAAAATCGGAAGGCGGAGAAAGAACGGCGTCAGATGGTCAAGAAATCGTCGCTGCCCAAGCGAAGCGAGCCACATAATGGAAAAGCGAAGACGGGCAAAACCAAATCCAACGGAACCCGAAAGCGAGGGAAAGCCAAATGAACAATCTGGACGATTTATTCCGGCAGGAAGCAACGGGCCATTCTTCCACGAATTCGTCCGAGCAACCTTTTGACAAGGAAGCGTGGGTACAGAAAAAGCAGGAACTCAGGCAATGGGCCTATGAGACGATTGATGCAGCCACGATTTCCATCTCGCGCAGCGGCGATGAATTTCAGCGGTATCTGGATGTGCAAAGCCGTTTCGACCGCTACAGCGTATCCAATGCGCTTCTGATTCTCACGCAGCGGCCGGAGGCGACCCGCATCGCCGATTTCGATTCGTGGAAGGAACAAGGCGTCTTTATTCGCCGCAAGGAAACCGGCTTTTATATTTTGGAGCCGGGCGAGGAGTACCGGAGGGAAGACGGCAGCACCGGCATCAGCTATAACCTCAAAAAGATGTTCGACATCGCACAAACGACGGCCAATCCAAAACGGGAGCAACCGACCTATCCGGACGACCGAGTGCGCATCAAAGCGCTGATGGATCGCGCTCCTGTTCCGATCGTTATTGGCGATGCGATGCCGCCGGAAACGCATGCGTTCTATCAGCCGGACATGCGCAATATTGTCATCCGCCGCGGCTTGGATGCCGGGGACATTTTCCGGTCGCTCGCGCAGGAGCTGGCGCATGCGGATCTGGATCGCGGCGATGGCCGTTACAGCCGTTCCTATTTTACGTTCCATGCATATTGCGCCTCTTACATGCTGTGCAAACAGTTCGGCGTGGACACGTCTTCCTTTCGTTTCCATCGTGTGCAGGAGAAGTGAAGGACATCGAGCCGCAGCAAATTCGCGCCGAACTGGCGGTGATGAAGGATACCGCACATGACATGGCCCGCAGGATGAACCGGATGCTGGCGCAGCAGCGGCAGCATCATCGGACAGAACCAGCAAGATAGGAGCGCTGCGCGGGACATGCTCAATTTTTGTTCAGGAGGGAGCGCCTGTGAAGGAAGAAGAACGGATTCTCTGTTTGGATCATTACGAGCATGGCATCGTGGTGCATGCACTGAATGCGCTGCGAAACGATTTGATCGGCGAGAAGCGCCCCACCGACGCCGTCGATGAACTGTTGCTCAAAACGATTGATGCCCCTTATCAAAAACATAAGCGACGGAGCCATCATGAGGCGCGTTGAAACCGCAAGGAGTCATTTGATACTCTTTGCGGTTTTTTTTATTCCCGTCGTTTGGGCGGCATTGCTCACCGCCCCTGCACTTTCCGGGGGGCTGCCAGCGATGGTGGAGCATCTCAGCGCGGCGATCAACCACCCGTTCGACATTCAGTGGGTGGAAGATACGCCCCGCTGTCTGCTCTCTTTTACGCTGGCCTATGGACTCGGTGTCGGCGTTTATCTGGCCTCCCCGCGAAACTACCGGCGCAGGGAGGAACACGGCAGCGCCCGTTGGGGCCGGGCGAAAAGCATATGCGCCAAATATCGAAGCAAGCAGCTGGAGCAAAACAAAATTTTAACCAAGCAGGTTTGCATCGGACTCGACGGCCGCAAGCATCGCCGGAATGTGAATGTGCTTGTCGTAGGCGGTTCCGGCTCCGGGAAAACGCGGTTTTACGCCAAACCGAACGTCATGCAAGCGAACACGTCGTTCGTCGTTCTCGACCCGAAAGGCGAAATCTTGCGCGATACCGGCCATCTGCTCAAAGCCAAAGGGTATGACATCAAGGTGCTCGACCTGATCAATCCGCATCGTTCCCATGGCTACAACCCTTTCGCCTATTTGCACGACGACAAGGACGTGCTGAAACTGGTCACCAACCTGATTCGCAATACGACGCCGAAGGGCAGCAACACGAACGACCCGTTCTGGGAACGATCCGAAACGGCGCTATTGGAGGCGCTCGTTTTGTATTTGCTCTATGAAGCGCCGCCGGAGGAACAGAATTTCCCGATGGTGATGGAAATGATCGCCGCCGCCGAAGTGCGGGAAGAAGACGAAACCTACCAGAGTCCGCTGGACGAGTTGTTTGAACGGCTGGCGATGCGCGACCCGGAGCATTTAGCGGTCAAACAGTACAACATCTTCAAACTGGCGGCGGGGAAAACAGCCAAATCGATATTGATCGGCCTAGGCGTTCGGCTGGAGAAGTTCAACTTGCATTCAATCGCCGGAATGAGCTTGGTCGATGAAATGGAATTGGCTGTCATGGGAGAAAAGAAAGCGGCCCTGTTTGCCGTCATTCCCGACAACGAAAGCAGTTTCAACTTCATCGTCGGGATGCTTTACACCCAGCTTTTCCAATGCCTGATGTACGAGGCCGACTATCGGCACGGCGGACGCTTGCCGGTGCACGTGCATTTCGTGATGGACGAATTTGCCAACGTCGCCTTGCCCGATGAATTCGACAAGCTGCTCTCCACCATACGCAGCCGCGAGATTTCGGTTTCCATCATCCTGCAAAATTTGGCGCAGCTCAAAGCGCTGTATAAGGAGACGTGGGAATCAATCGTGGGGAACTGCGACGTGTTTTTGTACCTGGGCGGAAATGAACAATCCACTCACAAATACGTCTCGGAACTGCTGGGCAAGGAAACGATCGACACGAACACATACGGTCAAAGCAAGGGCCGCAGCGGCAGTTATTCGATCAACTATCAGTTGTCCGGCCGCGACTTGCTGACGCCCGATGAGGTGCGGCTTGTCGATAACCGTCATGCCTTGCTCTTTATTCGCGGCGAGCGTCCTGTTCAGGACGACAAGTACGATTTGCTCAGGCATCCCCATGTCGAGCTCACGACGGATGGCAGCGGTCTCCCCTACCAGCATGGCGGCACGGAACACGCTTTGGATTGGCGAAAGGTGTTGCTTCATGAAAACGGAGAGTACGAGCTTCTGTCAGAAGAAGACATGGAGTCGCTATTTTTACGAAGGGAATGATGAAGTTGAAAATCAAAGGGAAACGGCTGCTGGCGCTTTACATCATGCTTGTCTTAACGGGAACCGTATTCGTCTCTACCGCTTATGCCGAGGGCGATCCGATGACGACCGTCAATAACTTGTCCACCTTCATATTCGGATTAATACGGGCCATCGGTATGATCATACTCGGCTTCGGCATTGTGCAGATCGGATTGTCGCTCAAGTCTCACGACCCTTCCCAGCGAGCGAACGGGTTCCTGACGCTTGCCGGCGGGATTATCATTACCTTTACGAAGGAAATTCTTACCCTGATTGCCGGTTAAACGGGAGTCGCAAATGAGGGGAACGGGCGATTTGTCCGTTCCCCGTCTACAGAAAAGGGGTGAGAATATGGCCAAAAACAGTTGGATTATTGACAACCTCGAACATGCGCTCGATACATGGAACGAGAAAATGAATGAAATCTGGCAGCTTGTTACCGAGTCGCCGGCCGACTTCAAGGGTGGCGGCGTGTGGCGCGTCATTACCGACATTCACGGCGCGTTGCAGGCGACGGGACTGGCGCTTCTAGTCTTGTTTTTTATGATCGGCGTGGTGAAGACGACCGGCAGTTTTGCCGAAGTGAAAAAGCCGGAGATGGCCGTCAAGCTGTTTATCCGCTTTGTCCTGGCCAAAGCAGTCGTTACCTACGGACTGGAGCTCATGATGGCGCTGTTTACCATTGTTCAGGGAATCATTTCCACGATGATGGGACGTTCCGGGTTCGGAAGGACGGAGGCTATGACTTTGCCGAACACCATTGCAAAAGCGATTGAAGACGTCGGTTTTTGGCAAAGCATTCCGCTGTGGGTCGTCACCCTTCTGGGCAGTCTGTTCATCACGGTGCTGTCTTTTGTGATGATCCTCTCGGTGTACGGACGTTTTTTTCGTATCTACTTATATACGGCCATCGCTCCCGTTCCGTTGTCCGCCATTGCCGGGGAACCGAGCCAAAATATCGGCAAATCGTTTCTCAAAGGGTATGCGGCCGCTTGTCTGGAGGGCGCGATAATCGTACTCGCCTGCATTATCTACTCCGCCTTTGCCTCCGCTCCCCCGGCGGTTGATGAAGGCGCTGGCGCGGTTACGATGGTGTGGACGTACATTGGCGAGTTGATTTTCAACATGCTGGTGCTTGTGGGAACGGTCAAAATGGCGGACCGGGTGGTGAGGGAGATGATGGGGCTGTGAAACGCGCTTCCGTTGCTGAGATTGAGTCTTGCATTAACGAATTGCGGTAAGAAACAGCTTTAAAAGAGCCAATGCGTCCTTGCGTTGTTTCTCCGTACAATGACGAAGGGCGGCTACAATCAATTCCGTTTCATCGCTCGGCGTAACCTTTGCTTCATGCTCTAAGAGCAGTTCGTTAGGAGAAAGTTTGAGCAAATTGCAGATGTTGAGCATGGTTTCAATGGACATACCGGCTTTACCTCGTTCAATGTCGGCACAGAATCTCGGGACTCGTCCAATCCGTTCAGCCAATTGCTCACGAGAAATTTCCAAAGCCTCTCGTTGCTTCCGAATGCGTTGCCCCACCTTCTTTTTATCGTAAACACCTATCATTTTATCACCTATATCCATTGGGTTAGGAATTTATAACTTCCATTATGGAGGAGTATACAATTGACATAAATGAGGTTTGAAATTACGATCAAAGTAGTTTTTTAACATACACCATAGATTTTTCATAAATAGCTGCCCTCACACGGAAGAACGGGAGGATGAAGGATGGATGATTTGTTAAGAAAACTGGAGGAGGAGCGACGAAAGCTGAATACGCTTGGGGATAAGTTAATGGAACAATCGATTTCTTTATCCTGCAGCCAAGCGCTTCAGGAACAGAGTCGAAAGGTAGATGAGTTAGTAGCCCGTTATTATGACCTGAAGGTCCAGCGAAAGCAGCGGGTACGGTAAAAGGGGCACCTGGGAGGAAGAAGGCGATGGAATTTCCAGCGTGGTTTCGGCAAGCTATTCAAAGCCGATTGGATGATATTTCTGCTCGAATTGAATATCATCCTGATCTGAGTCGTCCTCGTGCTGAAGAAAGCAAGGCATTTCAAGTTTTGTTCGCTGGTATGGACATTGGGCGCATGCCGGAGTATGCGGAATGGGAGGACAAGCACCATTTTAGGCAGGCGATCATGAATGAATGGATATATTTGCAAGGCATGCGGGACGGCGCTCAGCTTGTATTTGCGCTTTTGGCCGCTCCCTTTCCATCCGGCGATGAGGTGTTGGCAAGATCGAAAAAGACAGAGCCAACAACGGTTCAACCGGAGGATGGGGCCGAGTTGTAGACCATAACGAGCATTGTTAATGGGAGGACTTTAAATGGAAGTGAAAATCAACCGGGAAATCCGGGATTATACGGAAAGCTTATACTTTGGACTGTCCTTGCGGCAGTTCTTTTTTTCTGTGCTGGCTGTCGGCGTGGCGATCGGCCTTTATTTTGGACTGCGCGGCCGCTTTGGCTTGGAAACGCTCAGTTGGATGTGCATTTTGGGGGCCGCGCCCTGCGCAGCCTTGGGTTTCATCAACTATCACGGTATGACGGCCGAGCAGTTGCTTTGGGCGTATGTGAAATCGGAATTTCTGCTGCCAAGGCGCTTCGTCTTCTATTCGACCAACATCTACGTTGAAGCGATGAAAAAGAGCATGCAGCATCATGAGCAGGAAAGGATGATGCGCCGTGATTAAAACGCTCAGACGCATCATCAAGCAGGACAAGGAACGATTTGTCATCCCGAAAGGCGTTCAGCAAGTTATCCCGATTCGCGCCCTCTGGCCGGACGGGATTTTTTTTGTCGGCAACAAATTTTCCAAATCGTATCGATTCGAGGACATCAACTACGCCGTAGCGTCCAGGGAGGACAAGGAAGCGATGTTTTTGTCTTATTCCGAGCTGCTCAATTCCTTTGACAGCGGAGTGACCACGAAGATCACAATCCATAACCGGCGTTTGAATCGGGCCGATTTTGAAAGCTCGATTCTGATTCCGCTTCGGCAGGACCCTCTCGATGTGTACCGGCAAGAGTACAACGAGATGTTGCTCGCAAAGGCCATCGGCGCGAACGGTACGATTCAGGAAAAGTACGTTACCATTTCTGTCGTCAAGAAAAATGTGGAGGAAGCCCGTCAATATTTCGCGAGGGTCGGAACCGAACTTGTGTCGCATTTTTCTCGTCTCGGTTCCAAATGTATCGAACTGGATGCAACCGACCGTCTGCGCATTTTTCATGATTTCTTTCGGATCGGCGAGGAAGCGGATTTTCGTTTCCATCTCTCCGAAACGATGCGCAAGGGGCATGATTTCAAGGATTACATTTGCCCGGATACGTTCGAGTTTGAAAAAGATCATTTTCGGATGGGCAACTTTTTTGGCCGCGTCATCTTTCTGCGGGAATACGCCAGCTATATTAAGGACAGCATGGTGTCCGAGCTTTGCGACCTGAACCGGAATTTGCTGCTGTCGCTGGATATCATCCCGATTCCGACCGACGAGGCCGTTCGTGAGGTGGAGAGCCGTTTGCTCGGCGTGGAAACGAACATCACCAACTGGCAGCGGCGACAAAACCGGAACAACAATTTTTCCGCAATGGTCCCTTACGATATGGAGCAGCAACGCAAAGAGAGCAAAGAATTTCTGAACGACCTGACTACCCGCGACCAGCGGATGATGTTCGGCCTGCTGACGATGGTCCATATCGCGGACAGCAAGGAGCAGCTCGACAGCGATACGGAGGCGCTGCTCACCACCGCCCGCAAGCATTTGTGCCAGTTCTCCACGCTGTCCTTTCAGCAAATGGACGGTCTGAATACGGTGCTGCCTTACGGCTTGCGGAAGGTTCACGCTTTGCGGACGTTAACGACGGAAAGCACGGCTGTCTTTATTCCGTTTCGGGCGCAGGAAATCATGCATCCGGGCGGCATTTACTACGGACAAAATGTGATCAGCAAAAACATGATTATCGCCAACCGCAAACAATTGCTGAACGGAAACAGCTTTATCCTCGGCGTATCCGGTTCCGGCAAAAGCTTTACCGCGAAACGGGAAATCGTCAACCAGATGCTGGCCAGCGACGATGATATTATCCTGATCGACCCGGAACGGGAATACTCCGCGCTGGTGGACGCATTGGGCGGCGAGACGATTCATATATCCGCCACTTCGTCCAACCATATCAATGCGATGGATATGAACAGGCAGTATGGCGACGGAGCCAATCCGATTATTCTTAAATCGGAATTCGTCCTCTCGCTTTGCGAGCAATTGATTGGCGGTTACCAGTTGGGAGCCAAGGAAAAGTCGCTTATTGACCGCTGCACCGCCAGCGTGTACAGGAAGTATTTGCAGAGCAACTATAAGGGGCAGCCGCCGACGCTTCAAGACTTTCGCGCGGAACTGCTCAAGCAATCGGAGCCGGAAGCGCAGGACATTGCGCTGGCGATCGAACTGTTTACTTCCGGCAGCCTGAACACGTTCGCCAAACCGACCAATGTCAATGTCCATAACCGGCTCATCTGCTACGACATTCTCGACCTGGGCAAACAGCTTCTTCCGATCGGCATGCTGGTCGTCCTGGACAGCATCCTGAATCGGATTACGCAAAACCGGGCAAAAGGCAAAAATACGTTTATCATTATCGACGAAATCTATCTTTTGTTCCAGCATGAATACAGCGCCAACTTTCTGTTCACGCTTTGGAAGCGCGTCCGAAAGTATGGCGCTTTTTGTACGGGCATTACGCAAAATGTGGACGATTTACTGCAAAGCCATACGGCCCGCACCATGCTGGCAAACAGTGAATTTATCGTCATGCTGAATCAGGCCAGCACCGACCGGAAAGAGCTAGCCGAACTGCTAAATATTTCGGAACTGCAACTCTCTTATATTACCAATGTTGACGCCGGGAATGGCTTGATGAAAGTCGGCAGCTCCCTTGTGCCGTTTACCGACAAGTTTCCGCGGCATACGAAGCTGTATCGCCTGATGACGACGAAGCCTGGTGAATAGAAGGAAGTGGCCAGAAGGGGCTGGACTCAGGTGAGGTCAGCCCCTTCTTGTCGATGAATAATTATGATATCGACAAAAATACGATGAACTGATTCTTAATACGGCGGACTATGAAATATGTTCCAATTTCGAGTATAATAGGTTTGGAATCATAGGCCTTTGAGAGCATGGGCAAGCGGAGGTTGTCATGGCCAAAATTATGATTGTGGACGATACGGCGTTCATGAGAATGATGCTGAGAGAGATCATAACGAATAACGGCTATGAAGTGGTAGCGGAAGCGGAGAATGGAAAAGAGGCTGTGCAATTTTTCAGGCAGCACAAAACCGAACTTGTCACGATGGATATTACGATGCCCCGGAATCATCATTTGCTCCGCAATGGGGCAAAAAGATCGGGTTGTCGATGCGATTACGTCAGGAGCCGCGGATTTTATCGTCAAGCCGTTTCAACGGGAGAAAGTTCTGGAGACGCTGGCCAAAGCGTTGAAGTAGCCGGAGATTTATGTACAAGATCGGGCGCGTTACGGGTGTCGTTTTCGTTCTCTCTCTTGGCGCAGTTCTGCTCATTTATATTAAGCATGCTTACGAGGCAGTGGATAAGGCCGTGGCCATGTCGCTTGCGGTCTTTTTGCCGTTGGGATACCTATGCGGCAAGCGATTCGATGCGTTGTTGCGGCTCTTGCAAAGAGACGACCTGACCGGGGCGTATAATCGCGGGTTCATTCAGCGCGTTTTCCCCAGGCTGGTTCGCCGGTCTCAAAGGTTGAGAAAACAACTGCTCGTGTTCTATGTGGACGTAGACAACTTCAAGAATATTAACGACACGTACTCTCACGTAACCGGAGATCGTGTACTTTGTCAACTTTCAAGCATGCTGGCAAAAGCAGCGGGCAAATACGACTATGTTGCAAGGTGGGGAGGCGATGAATTTATAGTCAATGTGCCATACACCGACGAAGAAGGAGCCAGAGCGCTTCGGAGACGTCATGGCAATGCGCTGTCCATATCACTTGAGGAGTTGAAGACGCACGTATATCTTTATGCAGGTTATGCGGTTTGTCCCGATGAGAGCGCCGATCTTGGCGATCTCCTGAGATTGGCGGACAAGAGAATGTACGAGCAAAAATGCAAGCCGCCCAGATGATTAACATGGGCATCACAGGCAAGGCCTGACAATTTGAACAAAGTCATTTTACGTTAATCCGTTTCTGAATTCAACCTACAACAAGGAGAACTCAATGATGAAAACTGTACCCATCCGTCTAAACCGCATTCAAAATAAAATCGGCCTCGGTTTTCTGGTCGTCGTCATTTTTTTTGTCTTCGCCATTCTTAGCGTAACCCGGCAATTATCCTCTTTCCAAAAGGAAACGAGGTTCATTACGGATCATGATATGCAAGTACATAGTCTGGCCCAATCCATTGAGAAGGATTTGGTGGATATGGAAACCGGCCAACGAGGTTTTATTATAACCGGAGAAAACAAATATTTGGACCCGTACAACAACGGCAAATCCAATTGGCAAAAGCACTTTGACGCCCTTTTCCAGCTTGTTGCCGACAATCCAAGCCAGCAGGACAACTTGAAAGCCATTCAAAAAAACGTGGAACATTGGATTCAAACGGCCGGCGAGAAAGTAATTGCCTTGAAAAAGGCCAATGATAACAAGGGAATCCAGCAGTTTTTCCAGGACGATCCGGGAAAGCAGGATATGGATGCCCTGCGCGAGCAGCTTTCGTCGTTCCGTTCCATCGAAAAACAGCTTACGTTGAATCGGGTGTCGGCGCTCGAAAAGAAAAACGGTCAACTCCGCTTGCAGCTATACGGCTCTCTGTTGCTGGTACTTATCGTTTCGGTCATCTCGTCTTACTTCACCGGCGCATTGACGGCCAGGAACGTACGCAAAGTCGGGAACGCCATTGCAGAAATTGCCTCCTCCGGCGGCGATTTGACGAAACGAATTACAGTGAAAACCAAGGACGAAACGAAGGATTTGGCCGATCAAACCAACTTGCTGTTATCCAGTCTTCAGAGTATGATCGCCGATATTCAAGGGAAGACGCAGGAACTGGAACGCTCCTCATCCATGTTGAAGGTTGGCGCAGAAGAGAGTTACAAAGCCGCCGATCAAATCTCTGAATCTGTTCAACGCGTTGCGCAGGGAGCGGAGCAGCAAGTATCCCAGACGGAGGAGATGTCGGCGATTTTGCAGGAGACGGTATCGGGACTGGAGCAGGTTGCCGTCACGACAACCGACGTCTCCGGACTTGCCAAGCGGGCGCAGTCCGTCGCGACGGAGAATGCCGGCGAAATGCAGGCAAATGCGGAAAAAATCGGCCAGATTGAAGAAACGTTTTCCGAAATTCAGGCTTCCGCCGCGGAACTGGCATCGTTGTCTGTAAAGATTCGGGAAGTGGTCGGATATATTCAGGACGTCTCCAATCAAACCAATCTGTTGTCGCTGAATGCCGCCATCGAAGCGGCGCGCGCCGGGGAACAAGGGCGCGGATTTGCTGTTGTCGCTGGTGAAATCCGCAAGCTGGCGGACCAGGCGGCGCACTCGACCCGCGAGATTCATGACACCATCGAAGTGATGTTGAACGGCATTAACGAACTCGTTCAGAAAGTAGACGAGAACAGCCATGGCGTCAAGGATGGCGTTCAGGCTATGATGAAAGCCAGCGAGTCGTTCCGGGCCATTATGAACGAAGTGAACAACCTGAGCGTTCAAGTCATGGAAGTTGCCGCTTCTGTAGGACAGATGTCCGCTGGAAGCAAAGCGATCGAAGGTTCCATTCGGGAAATTACGAAGATTACGGAAGAAACCGCTTCGTTCACTGAAGAGGTTGCAGCCATGACCGAGGAGCAGGCGGCCACGAGCCAGGAAATGCTGCAGACCGCTCGCCAGCTTGGCGAAATGTCAGATTCTCTCAAAGCGCTAGTCGGCAAGTTCAAAGTGTGAGTCCAAGTCCCGATCTTCCTCGTCTGATAGGATCGGGACTTGAGTTTTTATATGTTTCCTCTCTACTACGAATAAATGACTGGACGAGAGAATTAAGTTGCGACAAAGTCGTTAAATATCTTAAGTAGCTGTACTTTAATATTGCGAGTTGCATCATACAAGGGAGTTTTGTTTCAAAGAAGAGGATAAAAGACTCGCTCTGCTGATCAGTTCTCGAAAAGTCAGCGAAAAAAAGTCGGGTACGAGAGACCCGTTGACGACTCCCACCGATGCGGACAAAGCAACGTTCTGAATAACGACGGGCTGGGAAAGGGCTTCTTCCAATTGCAAGCCATCGTATTCATCACGGCAAGTAATCACAATAAACTCGTCCCCCGCGTACCTGCATACGTAATCCTGTTCGTTCGTTAATGCACGCAAGCGATTGGAGAACTCGACAAGAAAATCGTCCCCTACCGGATGCCCATGCAATTTGTTGATTTCACCGAAGTTATTGAGATCAATAAAGAGCAAACGGAAATGTTGGCGACGGTTCAGAAAATGTTCGCCGATCTGTTGAATATAGGGTGCGCGGTACAGTCCCGTTAGAGGGTCAACGAGCTGGTTCAGTTTGATTTGAAGCTTCTCGCGGGTCACAATCCCGAGTACCTGATCTTCATGAACTACAAGAAGTCGTTCAATGCGATGCCGCTCCATCGATTCCAGCGCATCCCAAGCAAACTGGTCAGGCGAAATGCTGATCGGGTTTGGGGTCATCGCGTCGGCTGCAATCCGATTGGGGTGGGAAGAACGGATGTCCCGCGACGTAATAATTCCTACGATTGTTCCATGATCTGTGACGACCAACGAACCGATCTCAAGTTCATTCATCATATCGGACACGTACTGAACGCTCCGTTCCACTGAAACCGTATAGACAGGGGACGACATGAATTCCGCCACCTTCATTGCAGCTCCACCTCCCGCTGAACCGATACCGAAATTTTCAGTTCCGAACGAAGAACCATGTTGTCGCTGATCAACCGGTCCGCTTCTTCCAATATGATTTGCATCAGCAAACGTTCGTCCAACATCTGAAGAAGAGAGTTCCGAATTAAGACCGCTTCAATTTTGGCGTGCTCCAGTTTAACGATTGTAAATTGTTCCGGTGATATCGCCTGCGCCATTCGCTTTACCGCTTCCGGCCCGATCGGGGCTTTTTTCCCGATGATCAACAAATCCTGCATAGGCGGAACTTCAAACTCTGAAATTTTCAAGGAGAGCATGGCTTTCCGGAAATAGTTCAGTTTATCCTGCATCCTGATTACTCCTTCATGTTCGGGTGAGACTTCACGTTCGACCGTTTACGTTAACCGATTCGGTTTACCGAATAAATAGCCTTGTCCCATCTTGATGCCTAATGACAGCGCGGTATCCAAATCCTCTTCCTTTTCGATTCCTTCCAGGATCAGATTGGCCTCGTCATGGCAGTACTCGGCAAACAGCGCGACAACTTTTTGTTTTTTCCTGGATGTACTCAAGTCAGAGGCGAAGAATCGGTCGATTTTGATAAAATCCGGCGAGACGTCCACAATATTTCGAAAAGATGTTGTTCCATCTCCTACATCGTCCAGGGCTATAAGGAAGTTCTGTTCACGCAGCAAACGGACGGCATCTCTGAAAGAAGCACTTTTCCATAAGAGGCCCTCATAAATGGACTCGTTAATCTCAAATACGATTTGGTTTCTAAATCGCTCGAATCGCTCGACAAGGGAGTCGAGTAAGTCGATAAATAAAG
This sequence comes from Paenibacillus thermotolerans, assembly GCF_028745515.1. GTDB lineage: Bacteria > Bacillota > Bacilli > Paenibacillales > YIM-B00363 > Paenibacillus_AE > Paenibacillus_AE thermotolerans. The sequence goes on from NZ_JAQZSG010000024.1 coordinate 49,076, forward strand.
GCGAGACCAAAGTTGAAGGGAATATGTTGATAAACAACAAGTTATGTTCCCGTGAGCCCGGAAATTCGAAGTAGGCTGAAATCGCCTGCAAAATTGAAAAAGAATCGACTTCGAACAACTTGTTCTGCTCCATGGCGCGCTGAAATAAAAGATCCGGATTCATGTTGGAGTTACTGCGAATGAGGGCCTCGTAACCAAGGATTCTCTTTTCGGGAAACCCCAAGATGGGCTGGAACACATGATAAAAATCGTTTTGTACAATTAATTGTTCAATATTCGGCATCGAGGCTACTCCCTTTGCTGGAGAATCAAAATAAGAAGCCACCCCGATTTGGGGCAGCTTTGAGCTCGGAAGCATCATTTCGGCAACCCAGCTACCATAGATATCATCCTTAGGCCTGAAGTTTTGCGCCCCCATTTTTCAATGGGTTTGCCGTTTCGTTTTTTATGATCCTGAAAGAAAGGGATCAGCCTGAAGACCTACAAATAGATCCCCCTTTTTGAATAAAGTTAGATCATTTACGACAAAATCCTTCTTTATACCCAATAATTCGCGCAAAAAGCGCCAACTCCTTCCGAACGGGTGCTCCTAAGGGATTGCATTTATCCAAAAATAGTTAAATGCCTCAATTATCATTTGTCATAAAGAATCGCGGTAGATAAGCAAGCAAGCGGTTGGTCCTGATCGTCCCAACCGCTTGCTTTTTCATAGTTTATATCACTTCTCTACAAATCTTCGGTTGCCGGTTCCAACAGTTCCCGTAAAATACGATACGCTTGTCGCTGTTTGGCATCGTTGTGTTTGAGCAACAAGAGAATGCTGGCCCATAACCTTTTTTTTTGTTGCAGATTGGCCTCTTTCTCGTCGTTGAATAAATCGAATACGCTCATATGTAATGCCAAAGCAATTTTTTCAATCGTTTGAAGTTTGACGTTTTTTTCGCCGCGTTCAATCTGTCCAAGATATGTCGCGGCCATGCCGATCGTTTCGGCTAGTTTTTCTTGCGTCAAGTTGTGCTCGATGCGGTGTAAGCGAATTTTTGCTCCAACGATTTGCGCAAAAGTAGCCATGTCGTCTTTTACAACCCCTCTCTATAGTAAAGTGTAGTCAAAGCGGTTAGAGGGATGGAGTACTCTTAAACTACAGTAAATCCTCTTTATTGTACCTTTAAATTGTTTAAGCTATAATTTTCCACGGAGTTGCAAAGTCAAGTCACATATTCCTTTATGTTTAGATTGGATAAAAGGAGTCGAAAGTTATGCATCATGTCATGATCGCTGCACAGACTGTATTATATGGGAAACGGCAGGAAATCGGCTTGAGCCATAATCAAGTGGTCCAGCTTTCCAAGGAGATTACGAGACTGACTCGATTATTGGAAAACGTAAGTCAACAGACTGAGAATGGAATGCGAGAAATAAGGGGGAGGGTTGCCACGAGGCTGCTTAGCAAGGAGCAACTGCTCGAATGTATAGCGACAGCTTGGAACATGGGACTTGAAGAAGAGTTTGTTGCTTTTTTGTTCAAGAAACTGCTATGGATGGAATCCGATACGAAATTGTCCGAAATGGAATAGGAGGTTGTCTTCAGAAAGAATGCTTGATGGACGTATTATATTCTTGTATCCCGGAGTATCTTCAATGAAGTTGAAAATGGTTACGGCATTGCTGCCGACGTGGAAGCGCGATTGATCGCATGCATCAATCGCGCCGCGAATCCATGATTTGAACATCGGAATTTCTTTAGATTTAACATCTAGGTTTGGCTAGGCTTTAACTTGTACCTCCCCGTATTGGTCAGTTGAACATGGATTCGTATGTTTCGTAAAGAATCCTCATGCAGCACAAAATGATTTTCGTCTTCGATCCGGTGCCATACCGAGGGATAGCGTCGAAACAACGACTCGCCCAGATTATAAACATCAACCTTCCGCTCAAAGCCTTTCCGGTAAGTATGGCGAATTTGTTCTTCAATCTTTCGTTCGGCCAGGTCGATCAATTCTTTCTCGGACATTTCCTGATGCAATTCGTTAATGCCTGCCTTTACCGTTAGCTCGACGTCAAAATAAACGCGAAGATCTTGAACAGACGGCTTGATGCGCACTTTTGGCTTCTCCATGACCAATACAGCCGCTAACGATTTTTCACGTTCGAGAGAAAGCGGCACGCGAACCGTCTTTTTATGCATCCAAGGCAATCCTTGCAAATCGTCCGGATCCAATTCTCCATGGTACCGATTGTTCCAAAACACGGTTATACCTGCATATTCTAACAACGGATGCGTTTTTCTGCTTACTTCCCACTGATTTTTCTCAATCCGTAGAGCAGGCAGGTAACTCATCCGCGAATCTTCTTTCAGCGTCATGACAAATTGATACAACCTGATCGGTGAAATGATCGATCGTTGCCGATACTGGTCCTCCGGATTGTGCAAAATGGACATCATCGGAGACTCATTAAAGAACGGAGTTGAGTTGAAAATATCTTCAATCGATTCTTTGGTACTGAAAACCCAAACCAAATAGCGGATTTCCCTGTAACGGTTCAGCAAATCCAATACATCTTGAAATTTATTCTGTTTCAGAATGTGTTCGTTGAACACGAGCGTGGAAACATGACCCCAAAACACTCTTTGTTGCGACGTCTCATATAAATTGTTTGCAGCTTCCGTAAACGATGCGCCTGTTCCTTTACCGACCCATACAGGTGCTTCCCTCGATTTTTGTTGTCCTTCCAACTTGGCGACGCTGGAAAAATCAATAAGTTGCAAATACACAATGTACTTTCCGTCACGATAATCGAACCCGATGGCGGTTGCATAACTAATATTTTGGATTTCCTTAATATTCCAGCAACCGGTCGTGATGACGAGTAAAGCAATCAAGATTCCTGTTATTTTCATGCCTTTCATTTTGATTGTTCTCCCCGGTTTGTATCGTCAATCGTATGAAGCATCTCCGGACGCTTTCTCTTCCACGCTAATGGCAACCGAAACAAAGCATGCGGTAAATCTTTAAAAAACGGAGGAGACATCGGGGCCAGATACGGAACCCCGAAAGACTGAAGAGACGCCAGCAAAACCAGCAACAAAAATACGCCGAGAAAAAAACCGTATAAACCGAATATGCAAGAAAATATAAACAGTATGATTCTCAGTATGCTCACCGCACCTCCTAACGCCTGATTGGTAAGTGTTGCGCCGAATACATGCGTGATCGCGCCGATGATCACGATTCCGGGCGACAAAATTCCGGCTCGAATGGCTGCATCGCCCAAGATTAAGCCTCCTACAACGGTAAGTGTCGAACCGATAGAGGAAGGAAGGTGAACGCCGGCCTCGCGCAACATTTCAAGAAAAATGAGCGCAAGAAACATCTCCAGGCCGGTGGATAAGGGGATCCCGAGACGATTCACGGTCAGCGTCGCCAGCAAGTAAAATGGAAGCTGGTCTTGATGATAAGAAAGCAGGCAGAGCCAAAATGCGGGAAGCATGAGCGACACGAATAAACCTAACAACCGCAACATTTGTCCGAACGTTGAGGATAACGCTGTAAAATGAATGTCTTCCGGCGTTTTGATCAGGAGCATTAAGTTAGCCGGGCCAATTAATGCCGCCGGCGTTCCGTCCACCAATATAACAAATCGCCCGTTCGTCAAGCAGTTGACGGTAAAGTCGGGTCTTCCGGTATACGCCATAAGGGGAAATAACGCCCATGTCGGTTCAATCATTTCTTCAAGTTCCGTAGCGCTGAATACTCCGTCTATCGTTATCTTCTGCAGGCGCTGTTTCACCTCCTGTATGACCTTTGGATCGGCGATATCGTACATATACATCAATCCGATCCGGGTTTGCGTACGTTCGCCAAGCACCATTTGCTCATAGGCTAACGAAGGCGATTTAAGCCGTTTGCGGATGAGCGCGGCATTGGTGGCCAACTCTTCCACAAAACAATCCTTGGCTCCCCGAACGGAGACTTCGACATTTGATTCTTCCGGTTTTCTCGCCGGAAGCTTGGCAATATCAACGGAACAGATGATCTGAAGCGCAGGAATATACATGAGCAATTTGCCTTCAAACACCTGTTGTGTTGCTTTCCGTTGCCAATTATCATCCGGCAGACGTTCCAGTTGAAGCTGACTCGCCGTTTGAAGCATGCCCGCGTCCGTAAAGCCGTATGTCTCATAAAAACGTTGCAAACGGGGAAGCACCACCTCATGAATCATATGTTGGCTATCGCTCATCCCTTCGCAGAAGACGAATAGTACGGTTGAACGTTCCTCCAGTGCGTTCAAGGTGTAAGTATGATGCTTGACATCGGCGCAACGATTGAACAAATTTAAAATAACTGAAGCATCGGCCAGTTCAACGGCTGGCCGTTCGGAAGTTGAAGGGGATGGTTGAAAAGAGTCGGCGACAGATTTTTTGAAAACAAACGGCCTCAACCCCCTTTTGAACATGGGAATTCACCTCCTCATTCTGTTGGAAATCCAGATTTTCGCGACAAACAATGCCGTCAAGCCCAAAGCAGAGTAAACAGACGCCGGGAAAAACACGCTCCCAAGAAAATCGAGGAACAGTGCATCACTCACGGGCAGCACAACGACAACGATCATCAGCGCGCCGTATAGGATGAGCCACGGCAATCGCTTGCCCGGTTTCCAAATGTCAACCATAAGAAACAGGGCCAGCGAGACGCGAACAAACGTGCCGGAAAGCCACTGGTAGATGGAGAAGAAATCAAGGTGCGAAATATATTGCCCGAGTTGAACCAAACGCCATTGCTCGTATGCAGGGTAGCGTTGATTTGCCGCCTCAGCAGGTCCAAACACGGCGATGGCACCCATCAGCGGTCCCAGAATCAATCCGGCAAGCAGCACATTCACCAGCATGAGAGTGCCGAAGCGAGGACGTTTGGATAAATGCTCCTGATAAAAAAGGATGCAGATGATCTCCAAAAGCCCCCCAGCCGCATATAATGCGCCTTTCCATACAGGCTCCCACCCGAACTCGAAGACCGGAAACAGCAGGCTGTAATCCTTATACTTGTAGTTGGCTGTCATCACAAAATCGCCGAGCACGATCACAACCGGGAGCAAAATGCCGGTGACGATTGCAATCACGCGCAACCCGGCATATGCCGCCAATAGATTGCATCCGACTCCCGCAAGTACTAACGCCAAAGCCGGCGTCTGCGGCAAATAGGAGGCAATCGTCCATGTGATGGTGTCTTTTAGCGAAATGGCGCCCATTACGAACATATATATCGTGAAAAAAACGAGCATACCGGTTGCAGGCAGTTTGCCGAAATGACGATACAACCAGGTTTTGACCGGCGTCCCGTTCATGTTTTTGAGAATATAAGATAAACAGGTGATCCAGACTGGCGATACTGCCAATACGGCTAAAACGGATATCCAGGCATCTCTTTGGGAAGCAGTCAGCAGAAGCGGGATAATAATGACGTGATTCAGAATGCCGATCGCCATCAGGATCAGCATATATCCTTGCAGCAACGATATTTTATGATTGACCGATGCGATAGTTGTCACCACTTTCCGAAGGAACCTCTTCTTATGTTATCCCATTTCCCCCTTGCGAAAACATCGTGCCTGAATAGACGTAGAGCCTTTTGATTCAGTCGATCGACAGCGAGAGCTGACGACGACGTTCATAGGGGAAGCTGACGAAAGGCAAGGAATTGGACATTTTCTGTCGAATATGTCCGAAGTGTGTCCATGGTTGTCCAGTATTGTATAGGAATGGATAGTTTATTACTGTGTGTTACAGGTGTCTTTCCATAAGGCATCCAAAGGAGGAAAGCCCAATGATTCGTGTGTAGCTCGCGGATGATGAAAGAAGATGCGCTCAATCTGTTGGAAACGGTCAAATTGGGGATTTCGAAGTTGTCGGAAGGTTTGTGAATCCGCTTCGGGCAATACGCCTGTGGACGCCGTTTTCCTGGATAATTCATATGCCGGGCATGACGGGCATGGAGGCGGCGAGGAAACTCCCTCACGAAGGGACGCCTGCGGATACCTCGCTCATCATTGAGTCGATTTGGCGGGGTACGATGTGAAAAAGGCGAAATTTGTATACTTGCCTGTCTTACTTGCGGAGAAGTTTGCAGGAGCATGACGTGCCCATCAGCGTAGACAAAGCCGAAAACGGGTTCGCGATCCGGCTGGATGGGGCGGGTTGCCGATGTGACGACATTCGAGGGGATGCTGGACGACATTTTGTCGGCGGAGGAACCGGATGAACGGGTGTACGACAAGATCAACGGTTTGTACAAAGGCGAATATATGGAGGGCTGCGATTATAGCTGGGCTGTAGCAAGCAGGAGGCAATCAAAGCGAAGTATATCCGTTCGCTGCGTTGCATGTACCGGCTTTTTCGCAAGCGGGGCCGCACGGCGCTCGCGGCCGCGACGGTAGCAAATTCGTTCCGGACCATACGGCCACTCGGGCGGAAGCGGTGATCATGCTGCTAAGGTTACAAGAACGAAAGCAGTTAAGGGTGATTCAAAAGATGACTGAGATGTAAGGGAGATGCCCCAAGGCATCTTCATTCGTACCCTGCGAGTTCCAGAGTATGCTTCGAGGTGACGAAAAGGACAACAATGGACATGGGGCATTATAACAAATGACGTACAAGTTCCGACAGGAAAATGGCAAACCAGTTCGAAAGACTGGGACGCAAAGCCACGGGTCTTCTGCATGCGTGCAATGATCGCCGGGTTACCCTCTCTTATGTTGTCAGTTAAAAGGCACGGCCTTTCGAGGGTACGTGTCTTTTCGTTTTTCCAGAACAATCAACGAGGTGATGAAAAGATGGAGGAGCGTGCAAGTTATGCCGTAGAAGTTGATGAAGTCGTTCGTTGGAAAGAAGGCAGGATACAAGTATTGCTGGTGGACAGCGACCCCATTTGGCAACAACGGACGGCGGGGCTGATCAATACAGAGCCGGATATGAATATATTTCATATTGCAACAGATAAGGAATCAGCCATTCGAGCCAGCGCGCAATTGGATTTAGACGTAATGATCCTTGATCTGGTATTAAATTCATCGCAACAGGATGGACTCCATACAATTTCCGAAGTTCTGAAAATTAAAACGATGCCAATCATTATCTTGACCTCCCTCTATGAGCCTGAAATCATTGTGGAAGCTGTGCTAGCCGGGGCGATCAATTATATTACCAAGATCAACTATGCGGATGTCGCAAATGCCGTAAGGGAAGCCTATCGAGGGCAATCTTCTCTTCATGCCGATGTTGCATCCATTATCCGTAATGAAATTGGGCTTGTTAAGCGGAAGGAATTACATCGAATGCTGACGCCCACTGAAAAAGAGATCTTGCAGTTGATCGGTTGGGGCTATAGACAGCCGATGATTAGAGAGTTGCTAGGCGTCACAGCTAATACCATGAAGTCGCACGTTCGTAATATCAATCGAAAATTCAACGTTTGTTCCGTTCATGAAGCAGCGGAAAAAGCGAAACGAAGAGGCTTGTACGATCGGCAAAATCGGATCACGTGCTAGCGATTCACACTCGATTCGAGGCATTTTGCGTTTATTCGACAATTTTAGAAATGATAGCGTGATGAAAAAATCACCCTCCATATTTAATCACTTTATAGGTAAAATGATAGGTGCAGATGGATATTCTTAGGAGAATTTTACCGGAGGTGAGAGTCGTAAAAGAGTAGCGAAGGTTGTGAAAATAGTACCTTGTCAACTTCTGCGAAATAGAAAAGAAGGGTAGATGACGATGGAAATGGAGAGTGAACAATGTACAACGAGGTCGATTGACCGTCCAAACTGGCGGAAAACTATAAGAAAGCATGCGCAGCAAGGAGGGAGTTGTGATGTCGCCGACATAGTCCCCATTCCCTACGAGAAAGTTGAATCATGGCTGAAGTCCTATAAGGACTGGAAAGCAAGATTGAAGTATGTTCAATCCGAAATCACTTACATTCCGGAATTGACACGCACCCTGCATATGGTTGCGGCTCATAGTAGAGGCAGAAAGCTGGAAACGGTATTGCAAACGCTCATTCGACGCATACAAATCACTGAACATGAAATCCCATTGTTGCTGTCCAGAATCGGTTTAATCGACTACGCTCTCTCGGCTCTCAACCCGGAAGAAAGCAAGTTTGTCCGGTTGAGATATATGGATAATCTGGCGCTTTCAGACGCCATGAGCCGTCTGGCACTGTCCCGTCGCGCATTTTTCTATCATCGGAAGCGGATCTTACACAAAATCTATATGAAAATCAAAGATCGGGCAGTTTTGTTGGATTTGGAGTCGTCTCAAGCAGATTGAATGAATTCAGAAGATGCATTGTGCATAGATTTGCCTCAGTTATGCAAATTTAAGGATTGGAGCGCCAGAATTGTATCGAACATGCACCAAATGCTGCACCGGATTTGCCCTTTTTTTGCACGAAGTATGCACACGATATGCACGTATTTCGTGCTATGATGATAACGTGGACAGACAGTGCAGCAGTAGCAACAAGAAAACTCTGTGGTCACTCTTTATCAAGCGTCGTTTCTTTCCCTGCTACCCAGCGGAAAGGATTACGGCGCTATTTTATTTTGTCAATGCAGGCGTTGGCTAAATCCCGAACGCCAAGAAGCTGAACCAAGCATAGGGCAGCGCCAAACATCATAGCCCGCATAGTTTCTCGCACGGTGTTGCCAGGTGAGAAAGAGGGTGAAGGTGATGTATCCCTATTGCTCATAACTGCAAACGGCGAATTAATTGGCAAGATTATATTCAAATTTTACAATCAGGCCTGGTCGCAATCGAGCGTTGGCGCGCTCTGCGGCGAGGTCTTTTTTGTTGTGCTTCCTGCTTGCCGGGGAGTGTTGGCAGTCGCTCTCCCCCTCTGTTTTGGTTTGCCAACAAACCAAAATGGAGGGATTTGAATGAAAAAGATAAATTTGCGGGATTTGTATTCTTTTTTTAAGACGGATGTATGGGTAGATGTAGATGAAGAAGTTGCCCATGAAATCCGCCGTTTCGAAGGAATCGCGATCCTCACGACATCGAAAGGCAATTGAATGATCATTTCACCTTTCCTCATTTCGTTTTTCATGGGCAAAAAAGCCGGAGCTGACTCGCTTTCACGGCAGCAACTTTATGAAGCTATGTACCTGTTGCCGGAGAAATCCGCCAGAAGGATTTCTATCCAGTGACTTCTACACTGGCATTTACCGCGTCGGGGAATAACTTCGAGCTGGCGATTGCCGTTGCCGTCGGGGTGTTTGGGATTCATTCCGGCGCGGCATTTGCGGCCGTGATCGGCCCTCTAGTTGAAGTCCCCGTGATGATTGCCTTAGTCAACGTCGCTCTCCGCTTTCAACAGAAGTATTTTTCAAAGAAAGCAGCCTAACATAAACAGGAGGATTTCCCATGTCAGAGAACAAAAAACTCGTCTATTTTCTTTGTACAGGAAACTCATGCCGCAGCCAAATGGCGGATGGCTGGTTGAAGGCGCTTGGTAATGATCGCTACGAAGTTAAAAGCGCCGGGTTGGAGGCACATGGGCTGAATCCGCGCGCCGTTCAGGTGATGAAGGAAGCCGGCGTCGATATTAGCAGCCATACATCGGATGTCATCGATCCGGAGATTTTGAATCGAGCTGACTATGTAATAACGTTATGTGGACATGCAGACGAGCATTGTCCGGTGATTTCGAATAAAAACGTCGTGAAATGGCATTGGGGTTTCGATGATCCTGCCAAGGCGACCGGTACCGAGGAAGAAATCATGAGCCATTTTCGAGCGGTTCGGGATGCGATTAAGTCGCGTATCGAAAAGTTTCTTGCTGAAGGACGGTAAATTTGAACGGGTTGTTTTTATGGACGCGATTCATTACAAAGTTAAGCAAGACGGCGCCATTGTGAACAAGGCCGCCTACATGGTCATCGGCATCGATTTGGACGGCAATAAGGACGTGCTCGGCATGTGGATCGGGGAAAACGAGTCCTCGAAATTTAGCTGTTCATGAGTTCCGGTATCGAATAAGTTAATAACGCTCATTATCTGGTTGTTAAATATTTTTTGGTCGTGAAAAGCAGATTACATAAAAGAGGATCCTGCAATATACAACGCGAGTCGTAAACGCGATTGATGCTCATTGATACCTTTTGGTCCTTCACAAAGCAACTCCAAAATCTGCAATTGCAGAGGATGAGCCATGATCTTAATAATATTTACTTTGTATTGCTGAAGTGCAAGTTGCATAGCCATTCACCTCACTTCATTTCGTCTTTGGGGCGATTTGAATGAGAATAGCTATGTCCTTGCTGGATCTGGCTTTAAACAAGATGTCATTTCTTTTTGGGATTCCTTGTTTGATAACGCCGCGCATTCACGGAAAGCAAAATGTTTACATCCCAGACATTTATTCAAATCCAGCTGCAATAGCGCGTGGTTAAGCGCCTCACCTGTGTGTCCAAAAAAATGTTCAGACCCAATTAGCGTATACAACCCAGTTCTCTTCAATACCTCCAACGGCTGGGATTGAATTCCGGATACAAGAATGATCCCGCCAAATTTCTCGAAGTGTTTCACCAGGCTGGCTAGATTCGATTCACCCGTCGTATCCATAAAGGGCACTTTTCCCATGCGTAGAAGTAACACTTTCGGCCTTTGGTGAATCGTATCCATAATGGATTTTTCAAACATATTTGCGACGCCGAAAAAGAGAGGGCCTTCGATAGTATATATTCCAATTTGTGGGCAATCGTGGCCTTCGGTTACCATATGGGCTTTCACTTTTTCATGTTTAGCTGCTGGGTCAGGCAATACCTTGGAAACCAGTAAGCTGTCACTCATTCGTTTCACAAATAAAATTACGGCTAAAATTAATCCGAATTCAACGGCAGTCGTTAAATTTGTAAAGACGGTAAGCAAAAAGGTAATGAGAAGGACAACGGAATCGCTCGTTTTTGTTTTTAAGACATGAGCGAATTCTTTTCGTTCACTCATGTTCCAAGCAACCAGCATTAGAATCGGTGCCATACTTGCAAGTGGGATCTCCGATGCATAAGGTGCAAACAAAATGAGCACCAGCAGTACAACGATGCCATGTATAATACCCGACAAAGGTGAGACCGCACCGTTTTTGATATTGGTTGCTGTTCGTGCAATGGCTCCTGTCGCTGGTATGCCTCCAAAAAGAGGGGCTACCATATTGGCGATGCCTTGTCCAATCAGTTCCCGATTGCTGTTATGACGACTGCCAGTCATGCCGTCGGCAACAACCGCCGATAATAAAGATTCGATGCCACCCAACATGGCAATAATAAAGGCGGGACGAATCAAATTTTCAATGCGATCCCAGGTTAGATCAGGGAAATGAAAATGGGGTAGAGTGCTTGGAATAGCTCCAAATGACGATCCAATCGTTGCAACTTCCCCTTTAAAGAATACGGTCGCCACTATAGTGGATACGATAAGCCCTACCAAGGAACCAGGGACTTTCGGTAAAAATTTCGGCGTTATGAGGATGACAGCCAAGCAAACCACCGCTGTGATAACACAGTAGAGGTTCGAAGTTGTGAGATGCATCACAATTTCCGTCATATTTGGCAGAAAATTCTCATGTTTCTCGATACCGCTCAAACCTAAAAAATTGGCAATCTGTCCGCTGAAGATTATGACGGCAATTCCGGCAGTAAATCCGATGGTTACAGGGCGAGGAATAAACTTTATCAAAGCACCAAGTTTAAATAGCCCCATGAGAACAAGAATAATTCCTGCAAAAAATCCTGCAAGCAATAAATTTTCGTATCCATATTCCATGACGATAGCGAAAAGGATCGGAATAAATGCACCGGTCGGCCCGCCAATTTGAAATTTAGAACCCCCGAACAAGGAAATACAGATACCGGCAACGATAGTTGTATAAATGCCATATTCCGGTTTTACACCAGCTGCAATAGCAAACGCCATCCCTAATGGAATGGCGATAATGCCAACAATAAGACCTGAAATGAGATCCTTACGGAGAGCTGCTGCATGGTATCCCTCAAAACGTCCCTTCCATTTCATCTGAGTTACCTTCTCTTCTTCAAATATTTGATTATTTGAATATATGTGAAATGTTACTCCTGTCATCGAACAATGTCAATCGTGAAAATCCAACATCCCTCAGCATGTTTTCGGTTGAATAACGAAAAAACAAGGTGATCCCTGTGGTTACACGAATTCCCTTGTTTTTCGTTTATGATTCATTTCGAATGACCTCAAGTAATGAAATGGCATCAACGAGATGATTATCGAAGATCTGCTTTGTGACAGCGAGCAGGTCTTTAATCAGTGGATCACGTAACGAATAAATGACAGAAGTGCCATCTTTTAAGCTTGTCACCACATTTTTATTTCGTAATACCGCCAACTGCTGAGAAACGGCTGAACCTTCTGAGCCCAAAATACTCTGTATTTCATTTACATTTTTATCTCCTTCACTCAGAACCTCCAGGATTCGAATCCGCATGGGATGCGCCAGCGCCTTAAAAAAATCGGCTTTAAACTGTTGGATATTTTGATTCACGGCTAACGCCTCCTTAATCGTTATACTTTTGAATATATGAATATCATAACACAACTTTACCCAAAAACATTCTGAAAAGAAGGGCATACCGGCGCATGGATTGTGATTGGGTTGCCTATACAATACACTTTATATTCAAATACCAAATTATTAGATTAAAATAACATAAGGAGTGGATACGAATGCCGGACTTTACGAGTAATGACTCATCACATCAAGAGTCGTCATCCTCTCATGAATTGACTACACCTTTCATGCAGGAAAGCAGACAAACCGCGGCTTCACCCGAGGCGAGCAAAATTGTGCGACTAAAACAATTGCATTGTCCAAAACGGAAGGGAATTATTCCGTTGGGTGATGCGAACCAATCCAATTTGATTCATTCTTTGAAAGAATCTCTGATTTGTGTTCGATGGTAGGTGATGAAGCGACTCGCCCAATGTTTGGGCGTACAGCTCTGCCGGTGCCTCGACATACTTTGTCATGTATGGAATGACTGCTTTGGGCACTTCGAATTTATAGAAGGGGAATCCCAGAACAACATACCCAACCGAGTCTCCCCGAATTATGGCCGACTTGCTGCATTTCGTTAGGAAGAATCGTAAAATGCTTAATTAACTCTTCCAGTCCCCAATTTCGCTTCACTTGATCCCCTCCGAGTAAAGTTCCTTAATTGGTCAGAATCGGAACAATTGATATTAAATTCAGTTTTATTCCCTATCAATAATAGGCAATAATCTGGTAAAACACATGGAAGGTCTAATGCCAAAAATAATTTCGGAACTTTAAGGAAATAAATAAAATGTCTTGACTATGTATCATGGTACAGGGTTTACACTTATGAGGGAGGTGAACCATGAGCTATCGTTCTGGAGACATATCCAAATTATGCAATGTGAATAAAGAAACGCTTAGATACTACGAACGAAAAGGTCTGATTGCTGAACCAGTAAGGTCAGATGCAGGCTATAGGCTTTATCCGGAAGATACAGTAACACGAATAATGTTCATTAAACGTATACAAGAGCTTGGTTTTTCGTTATCCGAAATTGATAAATTGCTTGGTGTCGTTGATAAAGACGATGTGAGATGTGCAGATATGCACGATTTTGTTGTTCAAAAACTCGAAGATGTTCGGTTAAAAATCAGAGACCTTGAGCGAATCGAATGTATGCTAAAAGATTTAAAAGACCGCTGTCCGGATGAAAAGGCCTTACATGAATGCCCCATCATTGAAGCGTTAATCGACCATGAGGACAAGGAGGAACTTCAGTGAAAGAAAATGCAATAAAATTCGGATGGGGTGATTTAGCACTGTTTGCCTGTCCTTGTCATATCGTTTTGATTCTTCCCCTGCTTGCTGGCACAACGCTTGGTGCGTATTTTGCTGCTCATCAAACAACCGTTTGCTTGATTTTGGGGATCATATTTGTGATTTCCATTTTGATGATTTTCAAAAAAGCGAATAAACAAGGAAAAAACGATGCAGCACATGATTGCTGCTCGGTTCCAGGGAGAAAACGAGGTGAATGATTTGAGAGAAAAACTAACGAGTTGGGGAGCAGTATTATCCGCTTTTTTGATGTCCAGCTGCTGCCTAGACCCTTAATTCTCATTCCTCTTGGATTATCCGGTTTGGCAGGCACACTCGCGATCTTTTCGATCAAATACCAGCTATTTTTAAAAATCATAACGTTATTATTTCTTGGAGTTTTAATTTATTTGGTGTATAGACAAAACGCAGAAGCAAAAGTACGGTACCTATGGACGACGACCATTTTAGTTCTAGGTGCATTTCTTTTTGGAGAATTGGTTGAAAATGGACTAATATAAGAAAGGGTGTATTGTAAAAAATGAAAAAATACCGCATCCATGTTCGGGGTATGACGTGCAGAGGCTGTGAAAAGCATGTTGCAACTGCACTTAAAAACATTGGAGCTGTCAATATTAAAGCAAGTTTTCGCCGCAATGAAGCCACGTTTGAATTGCCGGATGATGTTAAAATCGAAACCGCCAAAAAAGCGATCAACGAGGCAAAATATCAATCCGGAGATACACAAATAATCGAATCTCACGAAGCGCCGGTTCTCGTTGATGAAGCCGACTATGATTTTCTCATCATCGGTTCCGGCGGTGCAGCATTTGCCGCCGCAATACAAGCGGTGGAACATAGTGCAAAAGTTGCCATCATCGAACGGGGAACGGTGGGCGGCACCTGCGTAAACATTGGCTGCGTGCCATCGAAAACGCTGCTTCGTGCCGGTGAAATCAATCATGTAGCTAAAAGCAACCCTTTTTTGGGGCTTGCCACATCTGCCGCTGCTGTGGATTTAGCGAAGCTGGTTGATCAAAAAAATGAATTGGTAGCTAACATGCGTGAACAAAAGTACGAACATTTAATAGGTGAGTACGGATTTGAACTCATTCGCGGCGAAGCGAAATTCATTGATGAGAAAACCATCGCGGTGGGGGGACGAGAGCTTACTGCAAAACGGTTTTTAATCGCGACAGGTGCTTCTCCTTCGATTCCGGATATTCCAGGATTAAAAGATGTAGAATACTTAACAAGCACGTCCCTGCTTGAGCTTAAACAATTGCCTAAAAGCCTTGCCGTCGTTGGCTCCGGATATATTGCACTGGAATTGGGTCAGCTGTTTCACAATTTAGGCTCTGAAGTTATGCTGCTTCAAAGAAGTCCTCGCATCTTAAAAGAATATGATCCTGAAATTTCCGAAGTGGTGACGAAGGCAATAACCGAGCAAGGAATAAATCTTATTACCGGTGTCACGTACGATCGAATCAAAGCAAATGGGGATTTGAAACAAATTCATATTACCGTAAATGGCGAAAAGAAAGTCATCGAAGCCGAGCAACTGCTCATTGCAACCGGCAGAAAACCAAATACCGGAGCTTTGAATCTCTCTGCCGCAAGCGTCAATACGGGTGTCAAAGGCGAAATCGTCGTCGATGATTTTTTAAAAACCTCAAACCCAAGAATTTATGCCGCAGGCGATGTAACGATGGGACCGCAGTTTGTGTATGTGGCAGCATATGAAGGGCGGATCGCGGCGGATAATGCCGTAGGCGGGTTAGAGAAGAAAATAAATCTTGAAGCTGTTCCAGGTGTTACCTTCACGTCTCCTTCCGTTGCTACCGTAGGACTTACGGAAGAGCAAGCTAAGGCAAAGGGCTATGAGGTGAAAACCTCTGTTTTGTCTTTGGATTCGGTGCCTAGAGCACTTGTCAATCGCGAAACAACCGGCGTATTTAAATTAGTAGCGGATTCTAAGTCGTTAAAAGTGCTCGGTGTTCATATTGTCGCTGAAAATGCCGGAGATGTGATTTATGCTGCGACACTTGCAGTCAAATTCGGCTTATCGGTCGAGGATCTACGCGATAGCCTAGCACCATATCTAACTATGGCTGAAGGATTAAAATTAGCAGCACTCACATTCGACAAAGACGTATCTAAATTATCCTGTTGTGCTGGATGATATAAATGATGTGTGGTGAAGCCACCCGTAGATCGTAATGGTATCTGGTTCAACTAGTTGATAATGAAATTCAGTCAACACTAAACTTTAGTGTAATTGACCGGGTTTTTATTTGCTATATACGCCCAAAAATTACTTTTAAATACATCTACATTGCGGTTCATGTCAGCTTCGTTGGTACTAACCCAAGAAGTCCCGAAGCCCGCTCTGTTTGTTCGTATGGATGTGTTTGCTGTCCAGCACAGGATGTCGTTCATTGAGTCTATTTGTTCCGAAGAAAAAGCTGGTTTTAGATCATTTCACTTATTCCTGCCTCTTAAAATCTGTCGTGGTAATTACTGAACGCTGTTATGGCGATAATATAAGGTTTTTTTTCGGTTCGCACAATTAAGTAAAATGTATTTTGTGGCTTGAATGCCGTCCATTTCCGGCATTCGGATGTCCATGAAAATAATGTCGAAATCCTTCTCAAGCGCGGCATCTACAGCTTGAAGACCGGTCACCACGATTTTTGCCATACAGCCGAACTGCTTTAATTGTGACTTTTATAAAGGCCCTATCACATTTCCCGGATAATAATGGCCAGCATATACTCGCGAAATCCCTATTGCAACGGCTAAAGCCAACATAATGTAGCCCCACCATCCGGACCAGCGTTTACGAATAAGTACCGTTAATGCAAGTGCGAATGCCCCCGATGTATGATCANGGAACGTTGGCGATCGTGTTTGCTCTGGTCGTTCTTGTTCTGGCTTCATGGGGACTCCGCCGAATTTGGCCGGCCAAAGGGCTGAATTGGGTGGATTCCCAATCATGGAAAGAAGCCATCGACCGGAATTCTGAAATGAAACTGTTGGACGTTCGCGATGCCATGGACTATGAAGCATGCCACGTGAATGGCTCCATTAACATATCTTTAGGCCGTCTTCCGGTGCTTTGGAAGAAGGAGTTGTCGCCGTAGGATTCCGTTCTCATCATCGCGGATGGCGATTACGAGCGAAGATCCGCCGCGCGAATCCTCAGACGACGCGGCTTCCGGAAGTTATATACCGGAGAAGGCAAAGGATGCGCATAAAAGCCAAGGCGAAAGGAGGCCTTTTTAGTTGAACAGCGACCTTTGGGTCAATATCATTCTCGTCGTTCTGGTACTCGTATTCTTTTATTTCCGATTCGGTCCGACGAAAGGGCTAAAGACGCTTAGTGCGGCAAATTTCAAACAAGAGCTTGAGGGGTCCAAGCAAACGGTTCTTATTGACGTTCGCGAACCGGGAGAGTTCAAGGGAGGACATATCCAAGGGGCGAAGAATATCCCTTTGTCCCAGTTGAATCGCCGGCTTGGCGAAATCCCCAAGGATCGGGATCTGTTGCTCTATTGCCGAAGCGGCATGAGAAGCAAAAGTGCAGCGCGGATTCTGATGAAGAACGGTTTTACCCGGCTGGCTCACTTGCGCGGTGGTATCAGTGCTTGGACAGGCCCGGTGTCGAAGCGATAAACGGGAGGGTTAATCCTTAATCGTATGGGTAATCATAATCTGGAGAGTACGGATGGAACTGCCAAGGAGGAGAGACCCTATGCATGATCGAAGGTTCAATCCGGAACATATGGCGGAATTGGAGAGTCCTGAACGCAAAGCAGCCAATCCTCCGGAGCCGCTGCTTGATAAACTCGATGTACGTGATCCTTTTTCGCTTCTGGACTTGGGGGCCGGCACCGGTTATTTTACGCTTCCGGCGGCGGAGCGAACGAGCGGTATCGTATTCGCACTCGATATCGAACCGCGAATGCTGGATGTCATCCGCGGCAAGGCGGAAGCGCGTCAACTGCACAATATTCAGACCCTGCAAGGACAATTGGAAAACATTCCGCTGGAAATGGAATCCGTTGATCGGGTGCTCGCATCCCTCGTGCTCCATGAAGCAGAAACCGTCGATCAGGCCGTTGCAGAAATGCATCGTGTCCTGAAATCCGGCGGTATTTGTCTATGTCTGGAATGGGAGAAGAAAGAGACGCCACAGGGGCCGCCTGTCCATCATCGCATCAGCGCGGATGAATTGAAACACTCCTTAGAGCAGCACGGATTTTCGATAATCGAGGCCGTAAGGCCGACGGATGCCCAATATGCCGTGATTGCTCGTAAAAAGTGAAAAGGGAGAGGTTTATGTGATGTTCCATTACACGGTTGAAACGGAAAAGACACCGGAACAAGCTATGGAGAAACTGTCGGAAACCCTGAAGGAAGAAAAGTTCGGCGTGCTTTGGCAGTTGGATATGAAGGCTAAACTTCAGGAGAAGGGTGTGGATTTCAACCAAACTTTTCACATCCTGGAGGTTTGCAACCCCGTCGAAGCCAATCGAGTGCTATCGGAAAATTCGTTAGTCGGCTATTTCCTTCCTTGCAAGATTGCGGTGTATGAGGAGAAAGGGAAAACGCGGATCGGCCTTCCGAAACCTACGGCCCTGATCGGCCTCGTGGAAAACGACAACCTCATGGCGATTGCAACGGATATCGAGAAACGACTCATTGCTTGCGTCGATAAAAGCAAATAATACGTCAATATGCAGAAAGAACCCTGTCATGCAGCACTAGTTTTGCATTAAACCTAACACAGAAAAAATGTATATCAATAATTCCTAAATCAGGAATATATTGATGAATTTTATCTAGACAGCCAACAAAAAAACTCCTAATGTTGGGAGTGTGTGTGTTCAGGCACGTTACCCAACAAAGGAGTATCTGTAAAAATCATTGGTAAAATCCTCAATAAAATCAGTTGAAAATTCCCCAATTATGCCTAAAACTCTCCTCTTGGAGGAGAGGAAAAATATGATCAAGAATGGGGAGTTTTATGTGATTCACGAAATGAAAAAACGAGGCATGAACATCTCACAAATTGCAAATGAGCTGGTCATGCAGGGTTCTTTCTGCATCAGTCTCACTTTTTACTCCGTGCTGAGGGGCGGAAGGAAGCGATCTCGAAGGATTTATATCCGCCAGTCAGATTAGCTGCGTTATACCCATGCTGTCTTAAGATTCGAGTGGCCACGTTGCCGCGATAACCGACTTGGCAATAGACCATGAGCGGCTTGGCGGGATTCAATTCGTTCAGTCGGCCTCTCAGCTCATCGACGGGAATATAAACTGCTCCGGGAATATGTCCGGCGTCGAATTCTGTCCGCGACCTCACGTCTAGAAGAACCATTGCTTCCGTGTCACGCAAATGAACGTCCTCCAGGCTTACGATGGGCGACAAGCCGCTCAGCGCGTTCTCGGCCACGTATCCCAGCATGTTGACGGGATCTTTCGCGGAGGAATAGGGCGGCGCATAGGACAATTCCAGTTCGGTCAGGTCGTACACCGAGCCCTTCAGGCGCATGACGGTCGCGATCACATCAAACCGCTTATCCACGCCCTCTCTGCCGTAAGCCTGTGCTCCGAGAATCTTTCCTTCAGCATTGAATAACAGCTTGAGTGTGATGGACGAAGCTCCGGGATAATAACCGGCATGCGAGTTCGGGTGTACTACGGCGGTTTGGAAAGGGACGCCGTTCATTTTCAATATTCGTTCATTGTTCCCTGTGCCTGCCGCTGTGAGGCCGAAGATCTTCAGGATGCTGGTGCCTTGCGATCCTTTATACGTGCTCGGCAATCCGCAGATGTGATCGGCGGCGATGCGTCCCTGTTTATTCGCCGGTCCGGCAAGGGGAATAGTGGTTTGGCGTCCGCTGACGAAATCCGTGACTTCAATCGCATCGCCTACGGCATAAATGTCCTTGCAGTTCGTCTGCAAATGCTCATTCACGAGGATATGTCCTCTGGGCCCGAGTTTGATGCCCGACTCCCTGAGGAATCTGGTTTCCGGCGTAACACCGATCGCGAGAATGACCAAATCTGCTTCTTGAGAGCCTCCGCTCTTCAGTTGAACGCGTAAACCTTCACCCGCTTCCGTGAATGCGGTGACGGAATCGCCCAAAATGAGGCGAACGCCGTGCTTCTGCATTTCTTCCTCGGCAATCGTCACCATATCCGCGTCGAATGGAGAAAGGATATGCGGTGCCGCTTCAACCAGCGTAACGGAGAGTCCCCGTTCCGTGAGCACTTCCGCCATTTCCACGCCGATGAAGCCGCCGCCGACAACCGTGACGTTCCGAATGCCATCCTGATCCACGATCTGCTTCAATCTGTCCGTGTCCGGAATGTTGCGAAGCGACACGATCCTGGGATGGTCGATTCCTTCGATCTTCGGTCGGATCGGTCTCGCTCCAGGCGCAAGGATCAAATAATCGAAGCTTTCTTCGTATTCTTCCTTGCCATTGCGGCGTACAAGAACAATTTTCCTTTCGGGATCGACTTTGATAACCTCGCTGTTCACCCGGACATCGATGTTAAACCGCGACTTCATCATTTCCGGAGTCTGAACGAGTAATTTGGAACGCTCTTGGATGCTTCCGCCGATATAGTAGGGGAGTCCGCAGTTGGCGTACGAAATGTAGGCATCTTTTTCGAACATCACGATCTCGGCCTGCTCATCCAGTCTTCTCAGTCTGACGGCTGCGGAGGCGCCGCCGGCTACTCCTCCGATGATCACGATTTTTTTCATTATTCGATAACCTCCTGTGCCTTGTGTTCTTGCTGCAATAGTTCCAATAATCGTGCGGCTTGCGGATCTTTCAGCCGATAATTGACCTCAAGTCCAACCCGCGTACCCGTAATCACGCCGGCGGCGCGCAGCTTTTGAAGATGCATGGACAAGGTGGATTGCTGAAGCTTCAAGCATTCCTGCATATCCGTCACATTGCAGCTTCCTTTGTCCATCAGCCCCTGAATGATGCAAAGGCGAACCGGATGTGCTAAAGCTTTGAGCCACTCTGCTTGTCTCAAATAAAAATCTTCCAAAAGGTTTCGCCTCCTTTCCTTGATTATGTATCATTGTATCATGATATAGTGAAATATACTGTGATATTTATCACGCGAACAGAAGGGAACGGCTATGGACAACAAAGGGAAGATCGTCCTGATCATCGAGGATGACGAAAAAATCCGAAAGCTAATTGGCATCTATTTGCAAAAGGAAGGCTATCAAGTGATGGAGGCGTCGGACGGGGAAGAAGGCCGTGAGCTTTTTGAAAAATATGATCCATGTTTCGTGATCATGGATTTGATGCTTCCGAAAATTTCAGGAGAGCAGCTGTGCCGGATCATCCGCAGCGAGCTGAAGAGCGATGTTCCCATGATTATGTTGACAGCCAAAGCAGCGGAAGAAGATCGAATCCGTGGACTGGAAATGGGGGCCGACGATTACGTCACCAAACCGTTCAGTCCCCAGGAGCTTGTCGTAAGGATGGAAACCGTATTAAGACGCACGGCTCACCGATGCGGCAAGATCAGTTATCGCGGAGTTACGGTGAAACCCCTGCGAGGAGAGGCCAAATACCGCGGAGAACTCGTCCCTCTAACTTTGCACGAATTTCGCCTGCTTCATTATTTCATGCGCCACCCGAATCAGATCGTCACAAGGGAACAAATATTAAATGAGTTGTATCCGAACGATGTCAAACTCGTCGTAGATCGAACGGTTGACGTTCACGTCAGTAAACTCAGGGAGAAACTTGATAGGCTTGGAGCTGAAAAGGATACGATTGAGACCATCCGGGGAATGGGGTATCGCTTTGCGGCTTATTAAAAGCAATCTGATCTTCAAGATGTCCGTCATTAATGCGATTATCGTAGGAATTGTAGTTTTGCTCGCGGGATTCACGGTAAAAGAATATGCCTGTTCGCTGGTGAATCGGTATGACATGGCCCCCTTAAGCGGTTTTCGGGCTTCCCTGCAGGGTTTCTTGTACCGGTCGAGCATCCTGGCTTTGATCGCAGCGACAATCCTCCATTACTTACTCACGAGACGGGCGTTCAGACCGCTGAGGAGATTGGCGACCGCCGCGAGGCAAATGTCGGACGGCACCTACCCACCTGATCTTCCACAAGCCTCGGATGATGAAATCGGAAAGCTGACCGCCGATTTTAACCGGTTGATCCGTGCGCTGAAACAAAATGAAGAGACCAAAAAACAGATGGTCGCCGATCTTTCACACGATTTACGAACGCCGATCAGCAATTTAACAGGTTATCTGGAAGCGCTGCGAAACGGCGTCATTCAAGGGGATAAGGAGCTTTATGATTCATTGTACGAAGAAGCTGTTCATTTGAAGAATTTGACCGAGCAGCTTCATCAATTAAACGTATGGGAAGCGAACAGCGACCGCTGGTCTATGGGTAAGGCCGAGGTCGAGATGTCCGGTTTTTTGGCCGCGGTTAAAAATACTTATGGGTGGGAAGCCGGCCGGAATAAGATTGAAATCATGCTCCGAGCGGAAACGGCGTCCATCCTGGTGAATCCTAAAGGCCTCAAGCAAATTTTCGATAATTTGATGCAAAACGCGATACAGTATAACACAAGCAGCTGGATCCGATTCTCTGGAGAGGCCCGTAACGGGATGTATATCGTGGAAATAACCAATGAAGGACCATTATTGCCGGATGAGAAGGAGTCGTATTTATTTGAGCGTTTCTACAGGGCGGACGAATCGCGTATGCGAATGGGAGGTTCGGGACTCGGGCTGGCGATCGTGAAGGAAATCGTTAGCCAATCCGGAGGGGAAACGGGACTTCGCAGAGAAGGTCGGAACTATACCTTCTGGGTTGCACTACCGTTATCGCAGAACGAAATCCAAGGAGAAAGGAGCACGCGATCATGAATTCCATTGCGATAGGTCCCATTGTCATTACCTATTCGCTCATGTATACCGCACTTTCCGTGTTGGCCGGTTATCTCGCGGTTAGGCTGCAGCTGCGCAATACCCCTCAAAAGGATCGGAAAGCCGTTCTGGATTCCCTGATTACCGCGTTTTCCGTCGGGCTGCTGGTCTGGAAGTTCAGTCCGGCAATATTCGACTTTTCGATCATTCGGGAGCATGTTTCGTCTTTGCTTTATTTCAATGGAGGGACTCGCGGTTCGTATTTGGCCGGCCTAGTTGTATGCGTCATCTTGGCGGTGCAGAGCCGCAAGCTCAGGAAACCTATTTTTTATTTTCCAGAACTCCTCCTCTTAGGGTATCTTGCGGGAACGGCGGTACATGGAGTATTGTGGTTTTTCCGCGAACAGGGCGGTGTGCCGGCGTTAGGAACGACAATATTGGCTGTAATGATTTTGATCCTTCATATCCGTCAGCAACCCCGGCAGATTGGCGCACCGTATCCGCTATTCGTCACGCTGCTGTGGCTAAGCCTTGGGCGTGCGCTGATTGCTTTTGTTGGGCCGGAAGGGGATTCGGCTTGGTTTGTATTCTCCGTCGGACAAACATTTTGGTTGAGCATGGCATTGCTTTCTTTCATGGTCAAAGTGTTATTGGAAAAAAAGCAGACGAAGAGCGCATGAGCCGTGGAATCGGTGTAAGATAAGGCCAAGACGACTCTAAACGGGAGGGGTTCGTATGATGTTGCCCGCAACCGCAGAACGTGTCGAGACTCATACCGATGACGCGGTCAATCAGAGGATTCAACAGAGGACGGAACAGAGAAGTGGTTCCTGCTTTCAGGCGTCGTCGGAGGTTTTCTGCTTCAGCATGCGCTCCAGGGATGGTGCCCGCCGCTTCCGGTGATTCGAAGACTAGGCGTCAGAACCGCGTCTGAAATCCAAGAAGAAAAGCAAGCTTTATTACACGTATTGCATAACAGAAATTGAATATTTACGAAAAACGGGAGCTGCCCCATCAGGCAAGCTCCCGTCTTTTAAATACAATGAATATAGGAGGATTCGTTAACGATCAGACCTTCCGGGTGTTCGGCGAATTGAGCACGAATGGCACCGAACGCATCCGTATCGAGAACGCGTCTTCCTTCCGTATACTTCTTCAATACCAGCTCGCCTGCTCCGGCTACTTTGTAGCGTTTGCTCAACTTAAGCGGACTTCCTCCGATTTCGATGTGTTGAATTCTTTCCCCCACCGGGTTGTAGGGCTTGAACGCCATGGAAAGGTTAGAGGATCGCAGCAAATACCCGCCCTTTTGATCGAATGGATCGGCCGCGAAAACTTGCTATAGATTGGTTTCCAGCGCCTTAGGATGTCCATTCCTTCCATTTCCAAGGTGAATAGCCTGGGGTTGGTCGGAATGATGTTATATAAATCCCTCAATGTGACTTGTCCGGGTAAGACAGGCGCTCCATATCTCCAACCGTGTGAAAAAGCGATAACAGCTCCCGTCGCAAGAATATAGGAATCGGTGATGATTCGATCCATCGGAGCCTTATTGAGCATCATACGATGAAGCGGCGTCGCCAATTGGCGCCACAACTTCCATCATTTCGCTACGATACGGGGAGAGATGGGCGTCTATAAGCGTCTGCATGTTCGGATCGAGGGGATAGTCTGCTTCCAATAAGGTCACGAGACGATGTTGGAACCGGGCAATGCGTCCAAACTCCAACTCTATATCTAATCTGCCGATGAATGATCCGCTGGCGCCGGATTTCACGATGAGAGTCCCATTGGTGCGAATCGGCCTCTTGATTCTGTCGTGGCTGTGCCCGCTCAGCAGAATATCGATGCCGGAAACCAGGCCGGCTAATTTGACATCAAGCGGCAGTCCCATGTGGCTGAGAACGATGATGAGATCCGCCTTTTCCTCCGACCTTAGTCTCGGAATCCATTTCGATAATTCCTCAACGCCATGTGTAAAATTGAAGTTTCCCGCAAAAGAAGGAGGCATCGTCTCTTCCAAATGAGGGTAAGCCAATCCGATCAAACCCACGCGGCAACCGGGATACTCTTTGATGGCGTACGCGGCGAAAGGAGTTTTTTTTCCGTGGACGTTGCAGGCGAGAAGGGGAAATTGAAGAGAGCCAGCCAGTTTCCTCAATTGGTCTGGTCCGTAAGCGAAATCCCAATTTCCCGGCACCATGGCATCCAAGCGCAAGTGGTTGAGAATATCAATCATGATCTCGCCCTGCGACTTCACAAGGGGACCGGTTCCATGGAACACGTCTCCGCCATCTACGTAAAGCACATGATCGGTATCCTCGCGAACTTGCTGCACATATCCGGAAATTCGGGCATAACCGCCGGCGGTTCGATAAATGGGACGGCCTGCATGCCAGAAAAACTCGGGATGAGGCTCCAAGCAACCATGTGTATCGTTCTGTTGTAAAATCGTCAGTTTCATTTTTATGAGCACCCTCCAATTCAAACCTGCCTAACCACAGCTTAGTTATTGCGTAGTGTGGCCCGTTTTCAAATTTTTTAAAAAAGAAATCGGGCAAAAGAAACGAACTTTAACGAATCTAAACAATCGATCCGTAAGATGTTACCGAGAAAGGAGGGAATGTGATTGGAACAAGTATCGATTGTCGTCGCTTTCACGGCGGGAATGCTTTCGTTTTTGTCGCCGTGCGTATTTCCGCTTGTTCCCGCTTTCGTGTCCCATATCGCGGACGCGATGATTGAGGGAGGAAAGGTCGCCGCCAATCGCAGAATACTGATCATGCGCTCCGTCGGTTTCATCCTGGGATTCAGTGTCATTTTCGTGGCGATGGGGGCCACCGCCAGCGTGATCGGGCAATACGTGGCGATGCAGAGGGATTGGATTGAAAAGATTGGCGGCCTGCTGATCGTAATTTTCGGACTTCAAATGACCGGCTTATTGAAACTGAAGTTTCTGATGGGTTCGGTCAAATGGGGAAGCGGAGATAAAAGAAAAGGGTGGATAGGCTCTTTCTTGCTCGGGCTGGCATTCGGCTCTGGATGGTCGCCGTGCGTCGGACTTGCTCTTTCTTCGATTCTGATTCTGGCGGGCTCATCGGATACGCTGCTGCAGGGCATGGGGTTATTGTCCGTCTATTCCTTGGGGCTTGGCATCCCATTTCTGATGATCTCATTGGTGCTTACTTATTCGCTTAAGATCGTCAAACGGGTTAATCGTATGCAGCCCGCCCTTAGCATGGTGAACGGCGTGCTGATGATCGTGCTCGGATTGCTGCTCTATACCGGCCAGTTGCAAAAGTTGAGCGCGCTGCTTGCCCGTTATTCATTCTCGCCGTACTAATACCTGGGAGGAACAAAAATGAAATCACGTAATCTCATTATCGGAATATTTTTGATCGGACTCATTGCATGGGGCGTCTTTGATAACGTGAAGAAACAAGGTGACAATCCGGACAAACAAACGCAGGAAAACCCTACCGTGAACGCCAAAGCCGGGATCAATGCAGGGGATCTAGCCGTCGATTTCAAATTGACATCTTTCGACGGCAAAGAGATTTCTTTGTCCGACTATCGGGGAAAGAAGGTTCTGGTGAATTTCTGGGCAAGCTGGTGCCCTCCTTGCCGAGCAGAAATGCCGCATATGGAGAAGTTCTATAAGGAGTTTCAGGACAAGGACGTTGTCGTGTTGGGTGTTAATCTGACTTTTACCGAAAAGTCGCCGAAGAACGCCACGGATTTCATTGATGAATACAAGCTCACATTCCCTATGGTGAAAGACAGCGCCGGGGAAGTCAGCGACGAATATGTCGTTATTTCTTATCCTACGTCGTTGTTTATCGACACACAGGGAATCATTCGCCATAAATTCCAGGGAGCCATCACATACAGCATCATGAAGGACTCCATAGCAGATATGAATTAAGGAGTTGGAATAATGAAACAACCAATCCGGATCCTCTTGTTTACGCTTAGCGCATGCCCGATCGGCAGGTCGATGGGGACAGTGTTGCGAGAGGTCATGCAATACTTGCCCGAAGTCGAGCTGAACACCGCATTCGTTGACGTACAGATTAATTTGACGAACGAATATCGCATCAAGAAAAATCCCACGACGGTTTTTCTCGATGCGCAGAACAATGAAATGGGAAGAATTGAAGGGTTTTTAGAAACGGAAAAAGTACTTGAATACGTCCAGGAGCTCGAACGGCATCCAGCCCCAAAAACCGTCTGTTATGAAGAAAACACCGCCATCAAGGAGACCTATACGATATATCTGTTGCGAGAAGGTCGTTTACAATCCGTACAAATCCAATATGAAAATCTTACTTCCGTAAAAGCTCCTCGCATTACGGCGATCAAGTTGCTTTTGAGCGCGAAAGTATATGGCTATACGAATCCTTTTCCTGAGTCATGCGAACTTGAACTCGTGAACTTCAACGGACCGGTTGGCCGAGTTGTTATAACAATGAAGAGAGCAGAGGAAGCAGGAAGCGATATTAGTCTTATGCAGTCTTCATTGATTCATACCCTTCGGGGATTTGGCGTTGATGATATCGTTCTAGAACTGCATTACAATTAGTTACGGTTTTGTATACCTACGAATGATACCGATGGAAGCACGAACGAATAAGAATGTCGTCGTCATAAACAGGAAAGTATGGTAAAGCGTCCACCACTTATGGTATTCAATTAATTGCGTATTTTTTTCAGCCCAATACTCAAGAATGGAAACTGGAAGACTGTATAAGAAAGCTTGTCCAATAATACCAAGCAGCTTGGACTTATAAGTTGTTTGATTATAAAAAACGCAAAGAATCGGGAAAACAAATAGGTCGAAGAGAATGCCAATGCTGAACACTTGGGGCAGCAGACGAACAGGATAGGATAATACGTGATAAGCGACAAGGAAAGAATCAATAAATCCGGATATATATCCTTTAAGAAAATAAATGATAAGCCAATCTTTGATCGGCTGCTTTCTCAGCCAGATAAAAACGGAACCTGCGCACAACACAAGGAAAGTATATTGAATAATGTCCTCCAAGAGGTACACCTGCCTTGCTATTTGCAAAGATTCGTTCACCTTAGCATGGCAAATTTATCGAATAGGTATGCGTTGGCATTTTGAAAAAAAACTGATGTTTGGTATCCATGATCATGCAGTTACAAAGGAGGCCTTTTAATCCATGATCAACCCAATTGCCTTATCTATAGGGTCTCTTCAAATACACTGGTATGGTGTGATAATTGGTTTTGGAGCCTTGATTGGCTTGATCTTGGCAATTCGTGAAGGAAAAAGATTCGGAATTCCACAAGATTTTTTCTTTGATCTTCTCTTGATAGGATTGCCTTCCGCCTTGGTCGGTGCCCGACTTTACTATGTAGCTTTTGAATGGGAACAATACAAAAACGATCCCGTAGAAATAATAAAAATATGGCACGGGGGAATCGCGATATATGGTGCGCTTATTGGCGCCATAATAGCAGCTGTAATATTCACGCGCAGG
Source organism: Paenibacillus thermotolerans (assembly GCF_028745515.1). Classification (GTDB taxonomy): domain Bacteria; phylum Bacillota; class Bacilli; order Paenibacillales; family YIM-B00363; genus Paenibacillus_AE; species Paenibacillus_AE thermotolerans. The sequence goes on from NZ_JAQZSG010000024.1 coordinate 77,409, forward strand.
AAGGGATACAGCTTCCTACGCATTGCTGACATCTGTGCTCCAGGTCTTATTGTTGGGCAGATGATGGGGCGGTGGGGGAACTTTGTCAATCAGGAAGTCCACGGAGGATCTGTATCCAAAGACTTCTTAAAAAAGACAATTCATCTGCCGGATTTTATCGTAAATCAGATGAACATTAACGGAATATATTATCACCCTACATTCCTGTACGAATCCATTTGGAGTCTATTAGGACTAGCCATGTTACTGTTCCTCAGAAGACGTCCGTTTCTACGTGTAGGGGAACTGTTTATGAGCTATTTTATTTGGTATTCGGTGGGCCGGTTTTACATAGAAGGTGTTCGAACGGATAGTTTGGTTTTCGCTGGACCGAACTGGTTGGCTTCATTCTTGAAAGCTCTATGGTCTCCAATGTCGAGTTTTGGATGGGGAGCAATGGAGGCAGGCAAAAACATTCGTATTTCGCAATTGTTATCGGTTATAATTACCCTTGCCGCTGTCGCGATTATAATCATTCGCAGAAGGAAACATATCGGAGGGCATTATAAGGATTCAATCGTTAAAAATACATTAGAAAAAACAACAAAGACTATGGAAAGCGGAATATGACATTCACGAAAAGCATCGCGGGGCAATAAAAACGTCGCAGATCTAATTTCTGCGGCGTTTTTGTATCCTCTAATCATCATACACTGGCTGCCGTATTGACCGTTGGGACGAGCGTATATACGGTGTTGGATAACGGGACCGATTTGAATACAACGTGCTACTGTTTATGAAGCAGACAGCTGAAGGATAATGTCCCGGCATTTGTGTCGTTAGACAATGGGTGTGCCTGTATGTTATTGTTTCAGTTGGACGAGAGAGCGCCTCAGTCAAGCAATAGAAACCGACCAACAACCAACTGACCCAATTAAAGCTCATGTTTAGGCAGGTCGCTGTGGATGTGAGGTAAACAACCCGCAAGGGGCTTGCTGCTTAGGTAACGTGAACGCTTTTGTAAGAGGTCTCAAAAAAGGTTAACTTATTTTGGAAACTTGAAAAAATCAGAATCCCTTAAAAGTTGGAAAACCCGGATTTTTCGTATTTTTAGCGTTGAAAAAACATTTTATTTTACAGCTTTTTGAAAGCGTATGTGTGTTCGATGACCGAGGACCGTTCAAATGTGGACTTTGCGAGACCGAGTAAATGGGAGCGCAGTTAGATAGCGGCAGGTGCTCATGGACAATTGTTGATCAGAATGCCTACAAGCGGCGTATTAGGGGAGTTCCTGATTTGAATCGGACTTTCCCACGCAAACAAAATGAAGCGTCACGTCGCCGCTACCGGCTGTTTTATTTCGGTTAGCGGCGGAATTCCAACCAGCGTGGTATATTGATCTTCACGAAGCTAGGGGTTTTCTTCTGTAAACCAAAGGTTCTTGGACAGACATTGATTGCGAATCCCAAAAGTACAGCGACATCTTTGGTAAAACAAATTTTAGTTCGCATGAATCATTCCTGTGCCCCTTAAAGACGACGATCTTGTCGGAGTACAACAAAGTAAAGCGGTAACCTTTTTAGAGCTACCGCTTTACTGCATTAGACCCTGCCCTTAAAATGGGGAAATTTGGTCTGGTAGAAACAAGACGGAAACAATCGACTAGATGTAAACTGGTCTTCGATGCCCAGATTCCGAAATTATACGAGCTGCCGACCCGGAGAAGAAGCCAACGTTTTATCAGCTTATGAAGGATTATGAGCTTGGAATACAATGAGCTTATGAGTCTACTACAATCGTTATTTATTAACTTGGAAGTTCAACTTTTTTTTTGCCAAAAGGCGAAAGAACAATTTTTTATACATTTTTATTATAAAAGTAGAAAGCGGCGCAAGTAATATCCAACGGCTTTGAAGCAATAGGCTTGCTAAAAAAGCTACTACGATGGACCCTATCACATCTCCCGGATAATGATGGCCAACATATACTCGCGAAATCCCTGTTGCAACGGCTAAAGCCAACATACTGTAGCCCCACCATCCGGACCAGCGTTTACAAATAAGTACCGTTAATGCAAGTGCGAATGCCCCCGATGTATGATCACTTGGAAAGGAAGCATCCGCTGCGTGAGGGAACAGTAAATGAACCGGATGGCTTACAAACGGCCGAGGCTCAAAATAGAACTGGGCAATCACATAATTCAGAAACAAAGCCAGTATCCCGGCGATCCCCGACTGCAAAACAATATGTTTCCTTCGATCATCGCCAAGTACCCACACGAATCCGAGCCATATAGCAAACAACTCCAAACCGTATTTGCTTACAAGTACCATAATCGAATCGAGCCNCATCCCAGCGAACCCCGACTGTACATCAATATGTCTCCTTCGATCGCCAAGCACCCACACGAATCCAAGCCATATAGCAAATAACTCCAAACCGTATTTGCTTACAAGTACCATAATCGAATCGAGCCAAATAAGATGTCCCGACAAATCGTTAATAAATTCCAAAAAATTGGCTAAATCTGGATGCGGCTGGTAAAGTCTGCTTTTGTTTTTATATTGGTTTCATAATTAATAATCTTTATATCTTTTGAGCCCCAGTTAATCCAAAGTTGACAACAATACATTACGCGATTATTATACCTATAGGGGTATATGTAATGATGATTTTGTAGTTTTTTGGGTAAACTCGAACAGAATAGGTAAGCCCCGGAAAAACACCAATATAGGAGGGTTACGATTTGACTGCACATCCAGAAATCAAAGCCGATCAGACGCTTGATTGCAAAGGTTTGGCCTGTCCGATGCCTATCGTCAAAACCAAAAAAGCGATGGATCAGCTGCAATCCGGGCAGGTTATCGAGGTTCAGGCAACCGATAAAGGTTCACTGGCTGATATACAAGGCTGGGCCAAGAATACCGGCCATCAATATTTGGGTACGATTCAGAATGGCGATGTGCTCAGGCACTTCATCCGTAAATCGAGCGCGGATGAGATCAAGGAAGAAAAAAAATATCCTCACACCGTGACCAATGAAGAGCTGGAGAAAAAACTGGGTAGCGTAACCGTGCTCGATGTTCGCGAGCCTGCTGAATACGCGTTTAACCGCGTACCCGGCGCCGTCTCCATTCCGCTTGGGGAGCTGGAAGAGCGCCTCGGCGAGCTCAATCCGGATGATGACATTCACGTAGTATGCCGTACGGGAACACGCAGCGATCTTGCTTGCCAATTGCTGGCCGAGAAAGGCTTCAAGAACGTGAAGAACGTGGAGCCTGGCATGTCCGGGTGGTCCGGCCCGACGGAAAAGGACTTTCAAATCTAATCATCGACCAAGGAGGTCATTCCAAATGAGCACGAAAGTAGCGATTATCGCAAGCAACGGTGGACTGTTCGATGCCTATAAGGTCTTCAACATCGCGACCGCATCTGCGGCAACCGATGCCGAGGTGGCGATCTTCTTCACCTTCGAAGGACTGAACCTGATCCACAAGCAGGCGCATCACCAGCTTCCGCTGCCCGCGGGCAAAGAGCATTTCGCGGAAGGCTTCAAAAACGCCAACATTCCCTCCATTCCGGAACTGGTGAACATGGCGCAGGAAATGGGCGTGAAAATCATCGCCTGCCAAATGACGATGGACGTCATGAACCTGAAGAAAGAGGATTTTATTGAAGGAATCGAAGTCGGCGGAGCCGTCACGTTCCTGGATTTCGCGAAGGACGCAAACGTGTCCTTGACGTTCTAATTCATCAAAGGGGGAAACAACATTGACTACTGCAAGCGGACTCCGCCCGATGACAGCGGGAGAACTGACGAAAATCGTTCTGAACAAAGAAGAACTCTTCATTCTTGACGTGCGTAACCAAAGCGACTTCGACGATTGGAAAATCGAAGGGGAAAGCGTCGAGATCATCAACATTCCGTATTTCGATTTGCTTGACAGCGTGGATCAAGCGTTAGAACAAATCCCAAGCGACAAACGCTTGCTGGTGGTATGCGCCAAGGAAGGCTCGTCCAAATTCGTGGCGGAACAATTGGTCGAGGCTGGAAGAACGAACGTCTCTTATCTTGAAGGCGGCATGAAATCTTGGAGCGAGCATCTGGAGCCGGTAAAAATCGGGGATTTGAAAGACGGCGGCTCCCTGTACCAATTCGTGCGGATCGGCAAAGGCTGCCTCTCCTACATGGTGATTTCCAGCGGTGAAGCGGCTGTGATCGATACGCTCCGGATGACGGACGTATTCGAACGCTTCGCCAGGGAACAGGGAGCAACCATTAAACACACGCTGGACACGCACCTGCACGCGGACCACATTTCCGGCGGGCGCAAATTGGCGGAGCAAACAGGCGCAACGTACTGGCTGCCGCCCAAGGACGCGACAGAAGTAACGTTCCCATATGAGAAACTGGAAGAAGGCCGTGACATCACGATTGGCAATACGAAGATCAAAATTCAACCCATTTACTCGCCGGGTCACACCATCGGCAGCACGTCGTTTATCGTAGATGATGAATATCTGCTTACGGGCGATATCCTGTTCATCGAATCGATCGGCCGCCCGGACTTGGCTGGCAAAGCAGAGGACTGGGTTGGCGATCTTCGCAACACCTTGTATAACCGTTACAAAGGCTTGGCTCAGGATTTGATCGTACTGCCGGCCCACTTCGGCAAAGTGACGGAGCTGGGAGAAGGCGGCCGCGTCATGGCCCGTTTGTCGGATCTGTACCGCGACAATCCGGGCTTGAACATTCAGGACGAGGAGACGTTTCGACGGACGGTAACCGTGAATTTGCCGCCTCAACCGAACGCCTATCAGGAGATTCGCCAAACGAACATGGGTAAGATTACACCGAACGAAGACGAGCAGCGCGAGATGGAAATCGGTCCGAACCGCTGCGCGGTGCATGATAAATAAAGGAGCCATTCCTGTAATGAAGTAATTTGCCCTTTGAAAAGNGAAAAACAGCATAATTCATAGCGGCAATCCTCCTGATGTTCGTCTAGGTCCACAAATGCCCGAGTACATAACCTAATGCGCAGAAAGTAATTCCAAAAATCACACTGATAGACACATAAGAGACAATAGAGCGCCATTTATATAGTCGGCGGATCTGTACAATTTCGTACTGGAATGTAGAAAAAGTTGTGAAAGCTCCTAATAAGCCCGTTCCCAAAAGGGCGGTAAGATGTAAATTCAAAGTCATCCCATACAAAAGGCCGAGTAAAAAGGAGCCTGCCAGGTTTACAGTCAACGTTCCGAAAGGAATCGATGATATTGATCGTCGGCTAAACGCCTCCACGACAGCAAATCGGCTAATCGCCCCAATAAACCCACCAATGCCTATCCATAAAATATCCATTAACGTTTACTCACTTTCTTGCTGGATTCTGCCTTTCTCATAGTTACCCAGGCGTATACCTAAGCTTGTGAACAGGTAACCGCCGAGCAGGCTTGCTACAATGTAGAGCAATGCTAATCCATAATGTGCTGATTGAAGCAATGTTACATTTTCATAACTAAAGGTCGAAAACGTAGTGAACGACCCAACAAATCCTGTTCCAAAAGAAGAGCGGAAGTGCGGATGTACCAAAAATCTTGTCGTGGTCAGCGTATAGAAGAGAGAAAGTAAGAAACAACCCAATAAATTAATTGTTAGCGTGTGAACCGGAAATGCTTGTCCAAAACGTTCTCCTATCCAAATGCCAAGTGAATAGCGGCTAATAGCGCCGAGCGTTCCGCCGACACCGAGATACACATAAATCAAATCGACCCCTCCTTTCCAATTATTCACATAAAAAGACAAACTCCTACCAGAATAAAAATCTGGTAGGAGTCATTAGCCGTTACCGGCGGTTTATGGCGAACTCCATCGCCTTATGAACATGTTTTTATCTTATTTGAAATCGCCGTTCTAGTCAATCTCGATTTGTATTTTATATATCAAATCCAGATAGGTATTTAATTGTCTCAAAAAAAGGCAGCCGCGCAGGATAGTTTTTGGACAAGTAGTTCCGATTTTGCCCTAAAAATGAAATGAATATTAGAGGGATATTATTCATCCTTCATGGATCCTTGAAAACTAAATACAATCTTATCTGGTACGTTCCCCGCATGGCCTAAAAGGGAGAGCCAAATTGCAGGTGCGCCACGACCAGTTTGCCGATTCTTATTTCTGCATGTTTTTTCATCAGAAGCGGTAAACTGCGAGCGATTTTGCCCATGCAATACATAAATGGTGGTTCCATTTAAGGCGAAGACCCATGCGGAGGGATAATGATACTTCCGTCTAGCCACAGTTCAGCGCAATGGGGGCGGCTTGCAGCGATCCTGGAAGAGGTTTGAAGCCTATGAGGACGGTCAACCACTGTCCGCCGGATAGGGTTAATGGAAGAGAAGCAACCAAAACAGAGGCGGAAACAGAGATGCGCGCATAAGGTTTTGTTCGTTGCGCATCTCTGCTTTTCTGTTTTTAAGAATGATTGGCAGGTAGCTATGAACCATAAACTCATCCGGTACAGTATGCAAATCGCTATGATAAGACAGCTGCTGGCATTATCTTTGATTACAGAAAGCGAATTTCATTTGATAAAGAACAAAACGATGCAGGATTACGGCATCATTTCGGACCTTACTTCTTGATTCGCACATTTGTCGGTCCGCCCATCTCTTATTAAACTGAAGGCAAGTAAATAAGAATGGAGGACAACATCATGGCTCTTGAAGTGCAAGTGATTAAAGCAAGTCGGAAAATATCGGATCGCAACGCCGGAAAGTTATCGGATGTTCTTCGCGTCGCCCCTTATGCCCGCGTAAGTACCGACACTGAGGAGCAATTGAACAGCTACAAATCGCAAGTCGCCTACTATACCGATCTCGTTAGCAAACGAAGCGACTGGGTGCTGGTTGATATTTATGCAGATGAAGCCATAACCGGGACTCAGGTAACGAAGCGAGAGAATTTCCAACGCATGATTAACGATTGTATGGATGGGAAAATTGATATGATCATCACGAAGTCTATCTCCAGATTTGCAAGAAACACGCTGGATACGTTGAAATACGTCCGAATGTTGAAAGAAAAAAGCATCGCCGTATTTTTTGAAGACGAGAATATCAATACGCTGACGATGGACGGCGAATTGTTGCTCGTCATTCTAAGCTCCGTAGCGCAGCAGGAAGTGGAGAACATCTCCGCCAACGTGAAAAAAGGTTTGAAAATGAAAATGAAGCGCGGCGAACTGGTGGGCTTTCAAAGTTGTCTGGGATACGATTACGATGTGAATACGAAAAAGATATCCGTTAATCAAGAAGAAGCCGAAATCGTCCGCTATATTTTTGAACGATATACATCGGGGATCGGCGCTTACGTTATTGCAAAGGAACTGACTGAGGCGGGACATAAAACCAAGTACGGAAGAGTCGAATGGCAGGACACAACCGTTCTTGGTATCATAAAGAATGAGAAGTACAAAGGCGATTTGTTGCAAGGAAAGACTTTTACCGTCGATCCCATTTCCAAGAGAAGATTGGACAATTACGGCGAGGAAGATCAGTTTTATGTCAAAAATCATCATGAGCCGATTGTTTGCGAGGAAGTATTTGAGAAGGCGCAGGACATATTGCATCGAAGGGGCGAGAATCGCCGCCGCGGCGCGAAAGGCAAGCGGGACAAGTACAGCAGGAAATTTGCTTTCAGCAGTAAGTTGGAATGTGCTTTCTGCGGAAGCAACCTCTCGCGGCGGAACTGGCACAGCGGAACCCCGCATGAGAAGGTGATTTGGCAGTGCGTGACAGCCACGAAAAAAGGGAAGAAATACTGCTCTCACAGTAAAGCCTTGGAGGAAAAGCTGATTGAGGGTGCTTTCGTCGAATCGTACAAATTGGTGTGCCGCAACAATTCGGATGTGCTGGACGAGCTTATGAAAAGAATGGAGTCCGTGTTTAGCGATCAGTATAATCAAAAGCGACTGAACAAAATTATCAGCGATATTCAGGCTACGGAGCAAAAACGTTGCAAACTGATTGATTTGTGCCTGGATGAGAAAATTGACAGGGCTACTTACGAACAGAAGTATGCGGAACTAGATACTGCGCTTACTAAACTGCTCGAAGAAAAGGAACAGTTGGAGCAATCCGCGCAAGATGAGATTGACTTGGGAAAACGGCTTGAACATTTTCGCAAAGTGCTTCAAACGAATGAGGTTCTGACCGCATTCGACCGGAACGTATTCGAAAGCATTGTCGATAAAGTTATTATTGGGGAAAACTCCAATCAGGAAAGCCCCAAGCCTTATAAACTGACCTTCGTATATAAAACAGGCTTTTATAACAGCATACAAAGCAAGATGCATAAGCAAAAAAAGTCCCTACTAACTGAAAGGGGGAAAGTGCATTCCTATTCCGAGCACAACACATGTGGAGTGTGTCGCGTTGTTAGTGAGGGATGGTGCAGACTGTTGAGATTGCAGTGGTGACCTTCTGTAGTACAGATGGAGTTTAGAAAGTGAAAAAGAAGCAAGGTAATAGTAGAGTTGACTGATTTTTGACATAATTAATGACAACACCTGATTCATAAATCGGGTGTTTTTGCGTTTTGTTAAACTTGAGCACCACCAGAGACCATCATGGTACTAGATTTGTTTGGAGGATTTTGTAAAACTTTGTAGAATTGTTTTATAAATTAACTCTTTGTGTAGTATAAGTACTTCTGACTGACTTTATAGAGAAAAGCTTATCTTGACTAGCTTTTCCACAGTTACATTTATAAGCAAACTGATGAAAGAATAAAATGTTGAATAATTAATTGTTATAGGAGATGGAGGAGACACTATGTACTTAAAAAGTTTAAAAATCAAGAACTTTAGAAAGTTCGGAACAGAGAATAATAAAATAGAGTTTGTTGATTCGAATATTTATCAAGAGCTTAAAAAAGAAGAAGGGATAAATATTGCCCCAACAACTACTTTAATAGTAGGGAAGAATAATTGTGGAAAATCAACAATTGTTAAATCGTTGGATTATCTTATTAATTACAATAAAGATGCTTTTAAATCAAATGATTTTAATTTCTTTTATTTAAAAAATTTACTAGAGCAGTATGAGAATCTAATTACAATGGTAGATGATAAAGAAATTGAAACGCCATATCTTCAATTTAACATATGTATTGGTATTGAAGATAATAGCAACGATTTAATAACTAATCTTGTACCTTTTATGAGATTGGATGATATTAATAATTCTGAATTGGAAATTATCATGAAAGTGGAAATAGCAAATGAAGAAGTATTTATCAAAGATGTGAGAAAAATGATAAACAAAAACCAGCATCACGAGCATAGTTATCGGTTTAGGGAATTCATGAAACTTATAGATGACTCTATTTTATCAATAAATTACTACAATGCAGATGGTGATCTAGTCGAAAGTTTTAACATAAAGAATCTAATCGAATTAAGAGCAATTAAAGCAAACAATATAGAAAATGAAAAATGTCTTTCAAAAGCATTTAGTAAAATAATCGAATATCGGTATAAATCATTATTTGAAGAAGAAGGAAATGAACTTAATTCCAAAATACATGATATAAATGAAGACCTTACTAAATTAATTAGTGAAAGACACACAAATAATATCAATGAATCATTAGAAGAAATCGAGTCAAATGAAAGACTTAAAGTACTATTGAGAGCAGATTTAACTTTTCAAAAGGTTATGAATAATTTAATTACATACGAGTATATCGAACGAGATTTAACTATACCTGAGAATCAATTTGGACTAGGCTATACAAATTTGATGATGATAATAGCTGATCTAATTGACTATATGGAAAAATACCCAGAAAACTCTTTTAATAGTAAAGTGAATTTAATTTCAATTGAAGAACCTGAAACATTTATGCACCCTCAAATGCAAGAGCTATTTATAAAAAATATTAATGAAACAATTGCTTCTTTATTGAAAAATAAAAATAAGAACGTAAATAGTCAACTGATTATTACAACACATTCATCACATATACTCAACAGTAAAATTCATAGTGGCAACACTTTTAATAACATTAATTACGTTACTCTAAATAATAATTACACAAATGTAATCAATTTGCATGATGATATAATTATTCCTAAAAGTGAAGCTAATGAATATAGAAGAGAGAATGACCTTAAATTTTTAAAAAAGCATATAAAATATAAAGTTTCTGAGTTATTTTTTTCAGATGCAATTGTTTTTGTAGAGGGCGTGACAGAAGAAACACTTCTAAAATTTTATATCGATAAAGATTATAATCTAAACAAATATTATATATCAATTTTCAATATTGACGGGGCACACGGACTTGTTTATCACGATTTAATTAAGCTGCTAAGGGTACCTACACTTATTATTACTGACCTAGATATTCAAAGGACTGAATCTGAAAAGAACGACTTTAAGCAGATTTCCGACATAAAATATAGAACTACAACTAATGAAACCATTAAGAAGTATAATAACGACTCTAATAAGTTAGAAGATCTCCCAGAAAAGATTGAGTCTGACAATATGTATATAACATTTCAAGGGGAGATAGAGGGATATTGTGCAACAAGCTTCGAAGAGGCATTTATTTTAACTAATTTTCAAAATGAACTTTTAAATAGTGTATTGGAAAAAGTGAAACCAAATATTTATAAAGAAATCGTCGGCGAAGATAAAAATTTTATAAAAATTAAAGAAAAATCATTTAAGCTTCAAAGAAAGTTATCAAATAATAAAAGTGATTTTGCGAATGAGTTACTTTACAAGTTTATAACTGAAAATGATGATTCGAGGATTCCTACTTTGCCAAAATATATCCAAAATGGAGTCACATGGTTGAAAAATACATTAGAAGGGGACAAATAACAATGGTTTTCACTAAAATATCTCCATCTAATAGTGAAAAAGAACAAAAATCAATAAACGAAATTTTTAATTATATTGATAAAAGCGAAAGTATTATTTTCAATTCTGGAGCTGGAGCTGGGAAAACATATGCTCTCATAGAAAGTCTGAAGTATGTAATAAGAAATTACAATAAAAACTTAAAAAAACATAACCAGCAGATCATTTGTATTACATATACTAATGTTGCAACGAGAGAAGTAAAAGAGCGATTAGGCAATTCGGATTTAGTATTGATATCTACGATTCACGAGAGAATTTGGTCATTTATCAAAAATTATCAAAAACAATTGGTTGAAATTCATAAGGAAAAATTAGAAGAGGAGATTACAAGTTTAGAACAAAAGATAAAAAGTGATGATGAATATGTAAAATACCGAGAATTAGACGAGAAACAAAAAGATAATTTCAAAAAAATTATGTTTGAGAACAATGAATTATTTTATCAAAATTATAGCGTTAAAGCAGCTGAATTCAAAAAAACATTTCAAACGATTTTGAGTGATTTTTCTAATATACTGAATAATGTTGGCCATTTTAAAAAAATAGTTAGTACTATTTATAAGTTGGATAAATATAGAAAAAGCTATGAAAATATAATCTCAAAGAAACCAGGGTATTCATCTGTGGAATATAATTCAATATATAATAGCGATCAACTTGAAAAAATGCGAATAAGCCATGATACCTTGTTAGACTATGGGTTAAGAATAATTGAAAGATATGATCTATTAAAGCAGATTATCATAGATAAATATCCTTTTATTTTTATTGATGAATATCAGGATACCGATGAAAAAGTTGTACAAATTATGAGTTATTTAGAGAATTATGCAGAAAAAATTAATCGAAAAAATTTTATAGGTTATTTTGGTGATACTGCTCAAAATATCTATGATGACGGTGTTGGAAGCAAAATTACAGAGATTCACACAGGTTTAGTACCAATATATAAAGAGTATAATAGGAGATCTACCAAAGAAGTCATTGAAGTTATAAACGAAATTAGAAACGATAACATAAAACAGATATCAATTTATGATGATTGTGAAGGTGGTAGTGTAAAATTTTATAGTGGAACTTCTTCTGATGTTAGAGATTTCATAGAAATATATGTAGACAAATGGAATGTGACACTAAAAAATCAACTACACTGTCTTGTTTTAACAAATAAGACAGTTGCAGAGTATACTGGTTTTAGTAACATATACGAAGGTTTTAAAGAGACAAATAAATATAAAGGGGCCAATTATAACCAACTTAATACGGAACTTTTAAGCAATGATTTGTCTAAATTGGGTGAGGTCCCCAAGTTAATCTTCAATATAGTTAAATTACACAATTGTCTTTTGAATAATACTCCGGTTATCGACATATCACCTAAAGAAAGCTTATTTGATGAGATGAGTTTTATAGGTCTACGAGTTTTAATTAATTCATTAAAACAAATCAACGGGAAAACATTAGGCGAATATATAGCATCCATATCAGCTATTTATGCAGAAGATAATGATAAGTATTATAAGAAATTAATTGATTGGACATTTGGATTTGAAAATGTTTCATGTAAATTATTTAAAAATTATCTAGCGGAAAAATTATTTTACAATATGTCAAATGAAGATATTGATCATGCTAATGCAACTATAAACAAACTATTGGAAATAAGTATTGATGAGTACGAACTATGGTATAAGTTTATTATAGAAAAACAAAGTGAGAAGGTTATTTACCATACTTATCATGGTACAAAGGGGCGTGAATTTGAGAATGTTATAATAATTATGGAAAATGCCTTTGGGAAAAGTAGTAATTATTTTAATTTCTTTTTTGAAAATATACACTCCCCCGATGGGCTTAACAATAAAGATAAACAAAATTTTGAAAAGATAAAGAATTTGTTATATGTCTCTTGCTCAAGAGCCATTAAGAATTTAAGAATTCTATATATTGATGATACAACCAACTTTGAAAGTGGGATTAGAAAAATATTTGCACAGATATATCCATTCAAGGTTTAGAACTAAGTTAATAATAAATTTACTTGTAATTGTTTGGGCTATATTGTTTTACATTCTACAAGTAAAGCCTCCAAATCAGGCGCATATGCATAGTCATGATAAGGGTGAACCGTTGGTTCTTGAATTTTATATTTTGATGTTAATGATTTTGATATCATTTCATTACTTTTAAAAACTGACTTGTTTTGATGTTCATTTACTTGATAGACGATTTTTTTGATTAAACCTGAATTTTTGTCAAATTCGATTTGTATTACATTGTAAACTTGTCCAAATATTTTTATTTTTGGTCGTTTCATTTTAATCACTCCCTAAAAGAGTAAGTCTATAGTATGAGTTTAATGCAACATTTTGTAGAATTATTCATTGAAATGAAATATTTCTTGTTCACATTCAATATCCACTTTTTTCTGTGAATTTAACTTTAAATGATTGATGTATATCATTGAGTGACCGATGCTATTGGCGAAATGCTGATTGTTACTATAGGATATAATGTCCAGAAATTGATGACGTATATTTGTCCTGTTATTAGATGGTTATTTCGACCAAGTTATCACTTCATAGGAGCTGTCTGAAGGACCATGAATAAAAAAGAAAACGCCCACAATCGCAAGCAATTTAAGTTGGGTCACGATTTGCTCAAGGTTTTTGTCATTCTTAACGTGTATCATGAAAGAAAGTAGCGAAATCTATCATTACGAGTGTCAGCCGTTCGCCCTGCTGGACAGTGAGAAGCAGGAGTTGTATATGGGTTATTTCAAAAAGCTGTTGACCGGCGAATTGGGCTAAAAGCTGTTCGAATTTTAGTTCTTGATCGAGGTTGACGAAGATGTGGTGATCGAAGGGTTTACGCTCAGTACGGAGACGTTGTAAATTATCAAGTGGAGTGCTGGTGTGAATGCTAGACTAGAGTAGACAGAAACCGACAGATAAGATTG
>NZ_JAQZSG010000025.1 GCF_028745515.1 Paenibacillus thermotolerans
GATCCACCATCGTGCTCTCCCCAACTTTTATGCAAGGCTAGTGCTCGTAGTGTGCTTATTTTCTCGCGCTGCCCTGAAAACAGGCGAATAGCCACTCGCAGTGTTGCTATTTCGTTGCAAGCAACATACAGGTTGTTAAGCAAATCTCGTCCATGAACGCAGCGTTTGCGCTACGTCCGCACCGTCGATGATCATTCGTAAAATATCATCATTGATCAATTGGCGGCTGGCGTTCCATTTTCGATTCAAGAAGAAGGCGCCAAGCTGAATATACTCCAACTCCTGAAGGTAACGGTACCATACCGGGTGTTCCGTCAATCCCTGAGCGATCGCCTGCGATTTCGTATTCGGAAGAACCCAATAGCGGCTGGCCAATATGTAATGGCGTAAAAATTCCCATGCCAATCGCGGGTTCGCGGATTTCTTCGTGACGTGCGCTCCGGCCATATAAATCATATTGGCTTCGACCCCGCCCGGCATTTTCGGCAAGCCGACAACGGCATATTTTTGATCCGGGTGTTGTTGATGGAGGAAGTGCCAGCCGAACATGAGGTTCATAGCCGCTTCCTCGTGTTCCCGTCCTTCCGGTAATCGGGAAGGTTCGTTCGGCATTCGGACGATTTTATGCAAACGGAAGGCATCGATCAGCTTTCGGAATGCATCCATCGTTGCAGGGCTGTCGACGTATTTATGCGCCGTTGACCCGTCCGGCGACACATAGCGCCCGCCGTTGCGCAGGATGAAAGGCTCCCACCATTCGATATCGATGCCGATCCCCAGTCCGTATTGAGATGCTTTTCCCTCGGCATCGCGGATCGTAAGCTTTTTCCCGAGCTCGATAAAGTCGTCCCACGTCCAATCGTCTGTCGGATAAGGGACATCTGCCCGGTCGAACATTTCCTTATTATACATAATGAGCGGCATCATAATTTCCAGCGGCAACCCCGGCAAAACGCCGCCATGAGTAATAGCCTGCCGTAACCCCGGATACCAGTCCTCCCATAGCCCTTCGATTTCCGAGGCATAGGGGGTCAAATCGATGAACAGCTCGTCACGATTACCGGCTTGGAACCCGCCCAGTTCAATAATATCCGGCGGATTTTCCGATTCCAGCGCTTTCGCCGCTTCGAAGCCGTCAACCGCAAGCTGAATTTGAACGTTCACGTCCGGGTGAAGCCGTTCAAAGGATTGTTTAGCTTCTTGCACGACATGCATATAATGCTGAATTTCCGTTACAAACCGCAACTCTACCATCGTTCTTCTCCCGCCTCCCTAGCCATAACGGCTAAACTTTTCTCCAAATACCCGATTGCCGCACTTTCAAAAGTCTTGGCTTTGCTTAAAAGGACGACGCATTCTTCACGCATTTCCGGCGACAATTCCTCCGGTGAACGGATGAAAGGCAATTTCCCGCTCATTTCCTCAAAAGCTTCCGACGCTTGTTCATAAGCATCTGAAGCCAGCAGCGCGAGCCGCATCGATTCCCCTTCAAGAGGCGCGCGTCGCAAATACATGGCGGCATACTTTTTCGCCTGCGCATAGACGAAGAACAATTGACCCATACCGTACCGGTTAGGCGCGATATGCCTGTTTCGCAAATGACCGATCCAGCGATCGTAGACTGCAAGACCCGAAGTATAACTTAAGTAAGAAGTTCGGGGTTTATATCCGCAGCCTTTCCTTGCATAGTCAATGGCGAAGCGAATCGTCCGCCGCGCTTGCTCATGCTCTTCTCCCGATGATTGCTTCTTCACGCCGTCGATGCCGGCAAGGAAACGGATCGGATTGTAAACGACATCATCGTAAGAGATCTTCTTGCCTTCATGCCGCATCGGGTCGGTAAGATGCACAACGCGCTCCGCGTCATCGTATCCGAAGATGACCGCCCATTCGTGCACATAAGGCTTTGAAGCCAGGGTATCGAAGTACAATACGGGCTTGCCGGCATCGATATGCCTTCTTACGAACGGAATAACAGCTTCTTCGATCGGAAGCACCACCGGAAAGCGCTCCACCGCGCCGAGCAGCGGAACGCCGTCGGCAAGCTGGCCGCACAGCAACGTCGTCTCATAGCCGAGCTCTTTCATCAATTGCTGCAGAGTCTCTCGCCAATCAAACACATAGATGCCGTCGGCGAACGTCGTTTTGTCCGAAATTTTCATGCGGAAGGCAAAGCCGGATATCCCCATCAGCTTTGCTTCATCGGTTCGATCGCCGAGCGTATTCAACATACGCCGGATGCTGTCTACAAACGTTAATCCGGTAAAGGTAAAGGCCGGTCCTCCCGGCGTCGGAAGAAGCTTGTGCGTCATCATGCCGCTTCTCTCCCTCTTTTCCGATACTAGACCGAGTGAGGCGCGAATGTTCTCCTTCCGAAGCTTCTGCCGAGATCGGTGAATATACGTGTAGACGGAGCCGATCGGCATTCGGTACATGGCGGCGATTTCTTCAGGGCTCAGGCTGCGAAAAAAATAAGCCTTAAAGATGCCCTGCTCCTTACGGTTAAGACAATGCAGCAGTGCATGAATTGTCTCATACAGCTCTTTGCGCAGCAGATGCTCCGCCGGATCCTGCTCTCGCATCGCAGCATCCGCCGCCGAACGGGACAGATGGTACAGAATACTGTCCAGATCCCTCCAATCCACCTTCGAACGATCCGCCTCGGTTGCATTGCCCAATCTGGAAAACGGCAGCTCCTTCCGGTGGACTCCTCCCCGGCGCAATCGCATATTGGCTTGATTTCGGACGATTCGATGAAGCCAAGGTAGAAACCGGCTTGTGTCGGCGAGCGAGCCTAGATGCAAGAAGGCGCGAATCAGCGCATCTTGCACAACATCGTCGGCCATATACGGATCGCCGGTCAACCGTTCCGCCCAATCGTGCGCTTTGCCGCGGTACTGCTCAATAAGTTCGCCGAACGCTTCGGTATCCCCTAGTCGTGCGCGCTCCACCAGTTCCCGATCTCCAACGGACATTATTGCTTTCGTTCCGGCACTTTCAGCGTCGCCTCCCACTTCCCCCGCTCACCCTTTCTTCGGCCCCAATAGGATAGATGCCTGACACGCAGTTTATTTGAACAACTTTTTTCGTTTATCGATAACTTTTTGATTTTCGTATTACATTCGCTTTCGTACCGCTCTTTCCTTTATTCATAGGATCGCAGGCTTTCCGCGATTACTCCCGCCGAGCCGCCGAATATTGTAAAATAAATGGACTGCTTGTTATCGCGCCGGAGGAGGTTCATATACCTATGGATCCACAAACAAACATAACGGAAGGTTACATCGAAGTGCCCGGAGGCCGGGTATGGTATTGCAAAATGGAGCGAGAGCCGACCAACCGAAATACACCGCTGCTAATTCTTCACGGCGGCCCGGGCAATTCCCACGACCTGCTGAAGATATCGCTGGGCGTTCTGGCGGCGGATCGACCTGTCATCTTCTACGACCAGCTCGGCTCGGGACGCTCGGACAAGCCGACCGACCCGGTGCTTTGGCGGACCGGCCGATTCGTCGAGGAGCTGGAATGCGTCCGCCGCGCGCTGCATCTTACCGAGCTGCACCTGCTCGGGCATTCGTGGGGGACGATGCTCGCCGCTTCGTATCTGCTGGAGCGCAAGCCGCCTCAGGTAAAGAGCGTCATCTTCTCCAGCCCGTGTCTCAGCGCAATGCGCTGGAAGGAGGATGCCGACCGGTTGATCGACTCGCTTCCGGAGGATACGCGAGCGACGATCCGGCGCTGCGAAGCGGAAGGAACGACCGGCTCGTCCGAATATCAACAAGCGATGGATGTTTACTACAGCAGCTTTGTTCGCCGAATTCCGTGGCCGCCTAAGCTGGCTCAACCGCTGCCTCCCTCGAACAAGGAGGTTTACATGACGATGTGGGGTCCGTCCGAGTTTTGCCCGACCGGCAATTTAAAAACATACGACTGCACCGGCCGGCTGCACGAAATCGACATTCCTGCGTTATTTCTGTGCGGACGCTTCGACGAAGCGACACCCGAGGCGACGCGCTACTATCAAAGCCTCGTGCCGGGGGCGGAGCTGCGTGTATTCGAAAACAGTGCTCACCTAAGCTATTTTGAAGAGCCGGAGGCGTACGTGAACGCGGTCAGAGCATTCCTGAGCCGGAAGGAAAACTGACCGCGGCTCCGCTTCACAACGAATGTTCATTAATTTGTGATTTTTTTCACAACCATTCGCCCGCTCCCGAGTTATACTAAAGCCATAAAGAACAAAGGAGCTGGTCGATATGTTGAACACATGGATCAGAAATAACAAGTATGCCGCGGGATTGCTGCTTTTCCTCCGTGTTTATCTCGGCTACACGTGGATGAACGCGGGTTGGCACAAGCTGACGGGCGGCTTCGACGCCGGCGGATTTTTAAATAACGCGGCGGCGAACCCGGTGCTGGACAAAGCGACAGGCGAGCTCGTCTACCCGAACTTTGTCGCCTTCGTCCATAATTTCGCGCTCCCTAACGTGAAGCTGATCAACGTCATGATCCCGCTCGGCGAATTTCTGGTCGGACTCGGACTCATCCTCGGCTGCTTGACCGCCGCCGCCGCCTTCTTCGGACTCATGATGAACTTCATGTTCATGTTTGCCGGCACCGTAAGCACGAACCCTTGGCTCGTACTGCTCGGCTTCATCGTCCTGACGGCCGGCGCCAACGCCGGCGCCTTCGGCGCCGACCGCTACGTCCTTCCGTATTTGCGCAAGCTGTTCGGCTTAAAACCGAAAGAGAAAACCGTTAACACAGCAGCGGCTTAACCGATACGCTTTGAAGAACTACCGCCCCGACCTTCGGGGCGGTTTTTTTTATCCCATAAAAAGCCTGAGTTTCGTTCACAATATTGCCCCAATTTTGCAACGGAGTTATAATGTGAAGCATATTACCGAAGAAGGCTTGCCGCTTCTCTTCTGATGCATGCGGAGGGATATTATGATTCGCTTTGCCGCTTCCACCGTTCTCGGATTCGTGCTGCTTTACGTACAGTCGCTGATCGTCATGAAGCTTAACGGTTACACGTCGATTCATTTTACCAACCTTTATTACTTAACGCTCGTCTGGGTTATCGATTTTTTCATCGTATTCAGCATTCTTACTCAGCTAAAGCCCTGGCTCATACGCAACAAAATTATCGAAACGTCGGCAACGGAAGACTACAACGACTAAAAAACCGGACCCTGTAGGGGTCCGGTTTTGCTTATTAAATCAGATCCTCGAGCTCCCCGACAATCCGCGCCTTCATCCGATCGACCACGGAAAAATCCATCGCTTGCACGTAAATTTGCTCGAGCTCGTCGTGGAACGACTTCGCTTCCGCCAAATAAGAGATAGACTCCTTCATCTTGCCCGAATATTTTTCCTGAATGCCGGCCAGGCGGTCCGCATGCTCCTCATCCGTACCCGGCTTGATGCATCGCGCATACATATCGACCACCTCATCCGATTCCCGCTCCGGGAAATACTCGTGCGGGGCGGTGCTGTCGAACAACGCGAAGCCGAGCTCCCGGACGATAATCATATCCAGGCTGTTCGGATCGAAGCCGCAATGGTAAATCTCGACGTCGAAGCCGCGTTCCTGCGCCGCAGCAGCCAGCCGCTTCAGCATCGTCGACTTTCCGGAGCCCGGGCGGCCTTTAATGAAATAGCGCTTGTTCAAGCCTTCCGTCAAGTTCGGTACAAAATCGACCGCTCCTTTCGGAGTCGCGGCCCCCAAGAAACGATGGTCGACGCGGCTGCTTTTTGGAGCGCTAAGTCCGCCGAACAGCTCCTTAATAAACAGTTCCGTTACTTCATCCGCCGCGGAAAAATCCATGTTGCGGATATAAACGGCCTCCCACTCGTCATGAATGCGCAGCGCTTCGGCGAAGCCGGCATAAGCCTTCGCATACGCTTCTTGAATCCGCTTGTTCAAGCCTGAAATCGCGTCCTTCCGAAGGCTCAACCGGGACGCGTCCCACGCCTCTCCCAGATTTACGTACTGCTCCACCGCACCGGGCAGCCGGGGTTCGATCACATGCGGAGACGTTCCGTCGACGATCCCCGCCTTGAGCGCCGGAATGACGAGTCCGTCCAGCGACTCGTTGTCCGAAGCGCAATGAATGTACCAAATATCAAAGCCGCGGGCGGCAAAATCGCTGCCGACCGAGCGAATCAAGGACGATTTCCCCGTTCCGGGTCCGCCCTTCAAAATATAAAGACGATTCAAGTCCTGCAGCGACGAGTCGAACAAATTGGCAAAGCCTCTTGCCGTGTTGCCGCCCGCATAGAAGTTTGTAATGAAACCAGCCATACCGCCACACCTTTCTTTGGGCATTTGTCACGGGTACCTCTGGTTTCATCGTATTATTCGAACGCCCGATTGGTGCATCCGTCCCGAAAAAAGCATCCTTCGCTTTTACAAACAAAGGCGTGAGACAATCAACCGCTTCGTTCCGATAGGCATATGCTATACCATCACGTTTCTGGAGGGATTTTTTTTGGATTCAGCCAATAGACAGCCGAAGCACCTGGCTTGGCACGAAACGATGGAGCTGCACGAGCTCGTCGCCTTTCAGTCCAACCACTTAATGGCTTTCAAAATGCATCTTACGGATGTGAAGGACCCGCAGCTGCACGCTCTATACGCCGAAACGATTCACGGCATCGAGCAAAACCTGCACGAGCTGCTTCGCTACTATCCTCAAGCGCCGGTCGGCATGAGAAAAAGCAGCGACGGCGATATGACCGCCTTTTATGCGGCCCACCTGCTCGGGTTCGTCAAAACGGCCGTGCGAAATTACGCGATCGCCATCACCGAAACGGCGACGCCGCAGCTGAGAGGCACGCTGCAAAAGCAGCTGAACGCCGCGATCGCCCTGCACGGCAAGGCGTTCCAATTTATGTACGACCGCGGCTTGTATCCGGCCTATGACCTGGAGAGGCTGCTGGCGCTCGACACGAAAAATGCGGCGAAAGCGTTGGAAATGTAACGCATGTACGCAATCGTTTGGCCCGGGAAACCGGGCTTTTCTTCATGCGCATACTCCGATTTCGCTAGGGAACCATAGCACTGAGAAACCATTCCAATGAACCGGAGGGTGATGATTCCGTCATGAATCCGCAAACGCTGGCGCCGCACGAGTCGATGGAGCTGCACGAGGCGCTTAACTTTAAGACGCTATGCCTGGCGAAATCGAAGCTGATGCAGGGACTCGTATTCGACCAGGAGCTTAGGGCGCTCATGCAAAAGGACGTGGAGCAATCCAAGCGCGCCGTCGAACAGCTTCAAGCCGTCTACGCAAAAGCGCCGTTCCGCTCGCCCGTGCCCGAAATGCGTCCGACCCCCATATTAAACTGAAGGTGGACATCCTATGAATCACGATTACTTAGACCCGATTAACTCACTGAACATGCCGGAAATGGCGGATATGACGTTCGCCATGGATTTCCTTGTTCGGGCGAAAGAAGCGGTGCGGAACACGGCGATCGCCATTACCGAAACCGCCTCTCCGGAAGCTAGAGCGCTGCTTCGCAATCAACTGAGGGAGGCGCTTGCGCTGCACCAGGAAATTACCGAGCTCATGATCCGCAAAAAATGGTTCCACCCGTACGAGCTGAACGAGCAATACAAGCTAGACCAGCTTTCCGCAAAAAATACGATGATGATCGCTAATATGAATTTGTTTCCGGACGATACGTCGCGCAAAGGGATGTTCGACCGGACGCCGGACGAACATATGGGGAGGCATCGGGCATGAAGGCGGTAACGTATCAGGGCATTAAAAACGTCGTCGTCAAAGAGGTGCCCGATCCGAAAATCGAAAAGCCGGACGACATGATCATTAAAGTGACCAGTACGGCCATATGCGGCTCCGATCTGCACCTCATTCACGGTTTGATCCCGAATTTGCAAGAGGACTATGTGATTGGCCATGAACCGATGGGCATCGTCGAAGAGGTCGGAACCGGCGTAACAAATTTGAAAAAGGGCGACCGCGTCATTATTCCGTTCAATATTGCGTGCGGCGAATGCTTTTATTGCAAAAACCATCTGGAAAGCCAGTGCGACAATGCAAACGAAAACGGGGATATGGGCGGTTTTTTCGGATACAGCGGCACAACCGGCGGGTACGCCGGCGGTCAGGCGGAATATTTGCGCGTTCCGTTTGCGAACTTCACGCACTTTAAAATACCTGAGAGCTGCGAGGAGCCTGATGAAAAGCTCTGCTTGATCGCCGATGTGATGCCGACCGCTTTCTGGAGCGTCGATAACGCCGGGGTCAAGGACGGTGACACGGTCGTCGTGCTCGGCTGCGGACCGATCGGGCTGATGGTTCAAAAGTTTTGTTGGATAAAGGGTGCCAAACGGGTCATCGCGGTCGATTACGTAGATTACCGCTTGCAGCATGCGAAACGCACGAACCGTGTAGAGATCGTTAATTTTGAGAAGGAAGCCGACATCGGCAACCACCTGAAGGAGATCACCAAAGGCGGCGCCGACGTTGTCATTGATGCTGTGGGCATGGACGGCAAGATGAGCAACCTCGAATTTCTTGCAACCGGCATGAGACTGCAGGGGGGAACGATCAACGCGTTCGTCATCGCCTCCCAAGCCGTCCGTAAGGGCGGAATCATTCAGGTTACAGGCATTTACGGAGGACGTTACAGCGGTTTTCCTTTCGGGGATGTGTTTGAACGCAACGTCAATATCCGTACCGGACAAGCTCCCGTCATTCATTACATGCCGCATATGTATGAGCTTATTGTGAACAAGAAGATTGATCCGTTCGACATTGTGACGCACGTCATTCCGCTAAGCGAAGCCAAGCAGGGCTATGAGAAATTCGACACGAAGACGGACGGCTGCATCAAGGTCGTTCTGAAGCCTTAAGCAAGGGAGGATGCATACGATATGAATTCGCCTTACGCATTGCATGAAATATTGGAAACGCACGAGATTGCGGCGTTCAAAACGATTTGTATGACAAAATCGAAGACGATGCAGATGCTCATCTCCGACCCCGAGCTAAAGCAAATTTTGCAAGAGGATGTCGCACTGACCGCAAGGCAGCTTGAGGAGCTTGGCGCCCTGCTGTCGAATGCGCCGGCGAGGGGGCTGCAAGTATGAATTTTATTTTGGAGCGGCTGACCGGGCTCAATGACATGACGGACCAAGTGATCGCGATGGATTTTCTGATCACGGCCAAGAGCGGCGTAAGAAACTACGCCATGGCCGTTACGGAGTGCGCGACTCCGGAGATCAAAGCGGTATTGGCCAAACAGCTCGAAGAAGCGATCGACACGTACGAAAAAATTGCAGACTATGCAATTCGGCACAACCTGTACCACCCTTACGACCTGCAGGCGCAAATCAATCTCGATCTGCAAAACATGCAAACCGCCCAAAGCATCCCAACCTAAGAAAAACTCCTGACCGGGCTGTTGAATTCGGACAAGATGGCTGGCAGCTCGCTCTAATGCGCCAAAAATCAGGGTTTAGCGTTCGTCAAGCGGTATGGCGACGGGTAAATTGGCGATTAAGCGTCCGTGGTGTCCGTTAGCACAAATAAGAAAAGCCGCTCAAGCAGCGGCTTTTCTTATTTCCGTTTAAAATTGTTCGATTTTCGCAGCTTGTCTTTTCTCGTCTATCCAGCTCATGGACATCTCGGACACTTTGGAGCTGACCAGCGTTTCCTTAATTTCATCCTTCTTCTCGTCCAGCGTCGGCGTCACCGCATCCTTATGGTCGGTCGCTTTAATAATGTGGTAGCCGTAGCTCGTCTCCACAATATCGCTCAGCTCTCCCGGCTTCAGCGCGAACGCCGCCGTATCGAACGCTTGCTCCATCCTGCCGCGTTCGAAGAAGTCCAAATCCCCGCCGCTTGGCGCCGTTTGAGTATCCGTCGATTTCTCCTTGGCGAGCTCGGCGAAGTCGGCGCCTTCCTTCAGCTGCTTCAAAATCGCTTCCGCTTCTTCCTTCGTTTCGACCAAAATATGCGAAGCGCGCATTTGCTCCGGCGTTTGGAGCGATTCGAGATTTTCATCGAAATAAGCTTTAATATCGTCATCCGTGACGGTAACTTGAGGCTCCAGCAGCTTGCGGAGCTGTACCTGCGTCTTCATATTTTCCTTCAAGCTGTCCAGCGTCATGCCGTAGGAAGCGAGCGTATATTCAAACTCCTCGTCCGAGCCGAAGGAGGATTTCACCTTGTCGATCTCTTTATCGATGTCGGCATCCGTAATCGTTACTCCGGCCTTCTCCGCTTCCTGGCGGATCAGTTCCTCATCGATCATATTTTGGAGCGTCTGGTCCCCGCCCAAGGCATACATTTCATCGTATAATTGCTCCTTGCTGATCGAAACGCCGTTCACCTTGGCTACGGCGCCGCCGAGCCCCGCCGACCCTTGCTTTTGGAACGGGTTCAACCAAACGACGCCCACCAATACGATCAGCAAAATAACAGCAATCAACATCCAAATTCGTTCTCTAATAAAGTTCATCCTTCGGCTCCTTCTACAACGATAATTTACATAAGGCTTGTACACAGTATGACGGCCAAAGCTGAAATGAAAATGAGAAAAAGCTGAAAATAACCTGAAAATGAGAAAATCCGCCGGACTTGGCCAAAACAGCCATCCGATTCCTAACGGCGCCCGGCGGATCTGCTGCAAGTGCGGTCTAGCTTAACGTCATTCGAAACGGCGCGGCCGGAAGCCCATGACTGTTGTACAGGTTCGCTTCCATATAATTCGCCCAACCGTAACGCACCGCCGCCGGCTTCGAGACGTTCTCGTTCCAAACCGTGACGGTATTCCCTGAAAGCGCGGCTTCCGCAGGCAAGAACGCTCCGTCTTCGCCGCAAATATGGAAGCCCTTGAGCCGGGCGCCGCCCGAACCCAATCCGCTGCCTGCGTGCTCAAAGGAAATAACGGCTTTATTTCCATCCGCGCGCGCGCTCGCCGGCTTCGGTCCGGAGCTTTGCACGTTGCAGCCGTACACTTTCTCCAGGGCGACCAAGGCGAGCCGGTGCCCGATCGGCTGCTTTCGCCGCGGGTGAATGTCCCGCTCCTCCCCGCAATCGAGCGCGACAGCCATGCCCGTATGCGGCACGCGGTCCGCAACCTTCTGCTGAGATTCGCGCAGCAGCGGCCACGCCTCGCCGTCCGGGTGTCCTTCATTATCCCAGAAGGGCAGCTGGACGAACAGGAACGGCAGCTCCGCATCCTCCCAGTCGCTGCGCCACTTGCGGATCAACGCCTCAAGCAGCTTGTCGTACAAGGCAGGCCGGTGCGCGTCCGATTCTCCTTGATAATAGATGAAGCCTTTCAACGGGTACGGAGACACTTTCGAAAGCATCGTATCATACAGTCCGCACGGACGATAAAACACCTTCGGGCCGTACACCGGCGGCCAAGGATAGGCTCCCAGCTCCTCGCCCGTCTTGCCCTCCCGCTCCCTTTGGACATAATCGTTCACGGCTTGCTGATATTCCCGGTCCGCCTGCTCATACGCTTCCCATGTAAAATCCTTCATCCGCGCTTCATGCTCGTCCCAGTATACGCGCAGCTCTTCATCGCCTTGCAGCGTGCTCTGATCCACCCAGCAAGAGGCGGACGTACCGCCCCAGTTGCAGCTGATCAAGCCGATCGGCACGCCAAGCTCGCGCTGCAGCTCGCCGCCGAAAAAGTAGGCGACGGCGGAAAACGCTGCGGCGCTTTCCGGTGTGCACGCTTGCCAAGTCATCGCGGCATCTTCGTCGCCGGGCTCCTCGTAGGAAATGCGAGGGACGTGAAGCAGCCGGATGTCGGGATGCTCCGCGTTCGGAATCGCATCCTTCGACTCGGCCGCATCGCGCAGGCTCCACTCCATGTTGGATTGACCGCCGGCCAGCCATACGTCGCCGAATAAGACGTCCGTAAAGACGATACGGTCCTCCTCCGAGGAAAGCGTAAGCTCATGCGGCCCGCCTGCAGGCATCGGCGGAAGAGACAGCCACCACCGTCCGTCCTTCACCGTCGCCTCCGCCCGGTTACCGCCGACTTGCGCGGCAACGACGGCGCCTTCCGCGCCGGTGCCCCATACAAACACAGACGTATCCCTTTGCAGCACCATACGATCGGAAAAAATCGGGGCCGCCTTCAGCTTCACAGTCATGCTCACAACCTCCTTGCAGCTGCGGCGTATTCGGCCGCATTGCTTTTCAGCCGCTCAAAGTCTCCTTCTTGGATCCATTGCTTATTCAGCAAACTGCTGCCCAAACCGAAGCCCTTCGCTCCGGCCTTGGCGTACTGCTCCATGTTGCCGATGTCCACGCCGCCCGTCGCGATCAGCGGAATATGGGACAACGGGCCTTGCAGCTCCTGTATGTACTTCGCTCCGAGAGAGGCGGTCGGAAACAGCTTAACGGCCGCGGCTCCGTGTTTCCATGCCTGGACGATTTCCGTCGGCGTCATCGCTCCGGGGAAGACGCCCGCGCAATTCGCTGCGCCGTATCGAATGACGGCTTCGTCCACGTTCGGCGTAACCAAATATTCCGCGCCGGCCGCCACCGCCGCCTTCGCCATCTCCACATCGAGCACCGTGCCCGCTCCGACAAGCATGCTCCCCTCGAACAGCTTTCGCCATCTGCGGATAAAGTCCAAAGCTCCCGGGGTGTTCATCGTCACTTCGATCAGACGTATGCCGCCCTCGTACAAGGCTGAAGCCGCCGCGTCCGCTTTCTCCTCGGGGATGCCGCGCACGATGGCAATTATTTTCTCTTCCGTCAACCGTTTGAGCAAATCCATGCCGTTCCTTCACTTCCCCTTTTTCATAGGCCTTTGCTATATTTTAAGAGAAAAGAACGGTCGTGTCTCCAACAAAATTAAGTTTTACAGCACCATGCTGCCTACGTAAAACGACAGAGCAATGACGGCAACGGCCGCGACCGCCGCAAAGGCTGTCGCTCGCTTCAGCTTTCCCGGGTCGATAAAGCGTTCCCGCCGCGCCCTGTAGAGCAAATATAAAGTAACCGGAAAAGTAAGCAGCACGCCGGTTACGACGCCGGGAGCGTATTCCCGCAACAAAATCGTCGCCAGCACATGCGGGAAAAATACGTTTAAAAACACGATGGCGATTACTCCCGTTAACAGGTAGGCGCTTCCGCTTTCGTTTCGACTTTTGGAGCCGTAGTATGTAATCGCGTAGACCAGCAGCGTAGCTACTGCAAGTCCGAACCAGAACGCCTTGTCCTCGATTCGGACGGGCATCGGCATCGCGCTTTGCGCCCATGCCGGCATCCAAACCGCTTCCTCGATGTTGTGGATCGTCACGACGACCGGAAACAGCCACAGCAGGGTGCGAAAAGGCACCTTATCCAATAAGTTCAACATCCTCTTCTTCATCGGTCTCCCCCCTTCATGTCATTGCGCCAATATTCCATAGGACACAACGTCCGCCGTTTCGTCCGCCAGCTGCTCCGGAAGCGCCTCGCCGGCGAGCAGCTTTTTCACCGTCAGCTCGATCACCGCAACGATGCATTCCGCCGCCGTCTCTACAGGAAGACCGCTTCGCACAAGGCCTGCCTGCTGGTTGCTGCGAAGATTTTGCGCGATCATCGCATGAATGTCCCGTTTCATCGCTTCCCCGTCAGGCGATTCGAACAGGGCGATCCGCGTCAGCTGCGGATGCGCATGGAAGAAGCGAAGCACGCTCCGAAGGTTCTCCTTCACCTGCATAGGCGCCTCCGCCTTCTGCAAAGGCGTCACCAGCCGTCCGGCGTTCGCCAGCTCGTTCAAGCGCTCCTTATATTCGGCCGCCAGCTCCGATAAAATCGCTTCTTTGCTCGGAAAATACAAATAAAACGCCGCTTGCGTCAGCCCTGCCGCCTTTACGATGTCGCTGACCTTCGTCGGCCGGTATCCCTTCTCGGCAAACTGCCGCATGGCCGCTTCAAGCAGGCGGGCACGGCTGGATTCGCCTTTTTTCTTACGGTTTCGCTCCATGACGATTTCCTCCAAAAGTAAAAAACTAACTCAAAAGTTATATAACTAATGAGTTAGTTTTACGCCCGGATGGTTCGTTTGTCAATCGGTTTTAGGCTTGTACAGAAAAATAATCTTTCCGGCATTCATTACGGCTTTGCGCGGATGACATACTTGGGGCCTTCGCGCGGCGCGGCGTTCTCGTTCGGTTTCGGAGAAACGGCCTTCCCGTTCGGTTTCGGAGAAACGGCCGCCTCGCACGTTTCCCGGAATCCGTGATAATTTGCTCCTATATTCAGCCTGCCTGTAAGCTCTTTAATGCCCAGGGCGCCGAAATTGTTGTTATACTCGACCTTTTCCACGACGATTTGATCGATTTGGATGTTTTCAATAATGACGGGATAATGCTCTTTAGGGCTTTGGGGGACTTCCTCTTCCTGTTCTTTCTTCTTCAGCAGCGACAGTTCTTTTTCCAGCTCCGCGATTTTTCGGTCGACAGCCTGGAACCGCCGCTCGAGCGGCGTGCCGTGCCGCTTCGCGAACCAGCTTGCAATATGGCTGAAAGGCACCGAGCCACCCCCGATTTCCGTAGTTTATTGGCATGCATAGACAACTCGTCCAAGAAAAAAAAGCGTTCTAATCGATCTTGATCGTATGCCTCGGACGTTGAACGCGCGAGATTCGCACCTCGAGCAGCCCGTTGTTGAACCTCGCGGAAATTTTTCCTCCGGAACCGGCCTTCTCCGGAAGCTTCACCGTGCGTTCGAACGGTCCGCTGAATCTTTCGGAGGTATGCCGCTGCGCCCCCGGATACGGCTGTCTGGCGTTTCCTCTGATATGCAAGTTGTCGTCGTTGATGGACAGCTGGACATCTTCTTTATTAATGCCGGGAATGTCGATCAAGACGATCAATTCGTTCTCGCTCTTCAATACGTCGACGCGGGGGAAATCCGAATCGTCTGTCCGATTCGAATTCATCATGTCGCCGAGAAACTGCTTCGCATATTCCTGATCAAAGACGGAGGTCCAGAAATCTTTGCCGTGAAATTTTTGCGCGAGTTCAAGCCATTCCTTCAAGCGGTCCATGCGGCGCGAGCCCCCCCTCCTGCAATACCGGTATTGAGAATATGTACAGCCCGTAATTCGTATATTTTTTAATAATAGACTTTAAGGGACGGTTTGATCGGTTCGCCTTCTACTGTAATAAATATTTTTATCCTGAGGATTCATTCCTTCGAAATTTTATAAAGAATAGAGTGGTGAAACCCATGAACAGCCGTCAAGATTGCAAAAGGATTCGTTCCTCAAGAGTGTACGCGGGGAAACAAGGGTTCGATTACGGAGAGGCGATTTCAAGAGAGAGCGTCGGCGCCGACGGGATTTGCATGCTCATTCTGACCTTGCCCCCCGGCATTCGTGCCAAGGCGCATCTGCATGAGGAGCATGAAACGGCGATTTATATGCTGGAAGGGAAGTCCGCGATGTGGTACGGGGAAAACCTGGAGCATCATATGGAGGCGGAAGCCGGCGATTTTCTTTACATCCCGGCCGGCATGCCGCATCTCCCGTACAATCCGAGCGAAACGGAAAGCTGCACCGCCATTATCGCGCGCACCGACCCGAACGAGCAGGAAAGCGTCGTTCTGCTGCCGGAGCTGGAGAAGCGTCTATTTCGTACCGATGATCCATGAGAGAATGCCCGCCGCAATGAGCGGGCCGACGGGCACGCCCCGGAAGGCGGCCACACCGATGATCGTGCCGAGCAGCAGCCCGGTAACGACAAGAGGCTGGGAGGACATGAGCGAAACTCCCCGTCCGCCGAGGTAGGCGACCAGCATGCCGGCGCCGATTGCAAGGAGCGACTGCCAGTGAGCGAACGTCCGCACGATGTCCTGCACGCCGATTTTTCCGCCGGCGATCGGAGCCATGACGCCCGCCGTCAGTATGATGACGCCGACGGTGATCCCGTACTTCTCCAGCGGGGGGAACGCGCGATGAAAGCCCGATACGCGCAGCAGCGCCAGCACGAGCATCGCCGCGGTCACCGTCACGTTCCTGCCGACGACTCCTATTGCGGCGATAGCGAGCAGAATCAGAAGCGGAATGTCGAACAAGCGAATACCCCTTTTCGGAATAGGCTATGGTGCCGTTTGCGGCTAGCTTTTCCAAAAAGGGGTTCTTTCATGATTGCAGCTTCCTGATCGGTTCCCCCAGCAAGAAAACCTCGATATTTTCCAACGCCTCGCGGAAATAGACGCCGTAATTGCCTTCCGTCACATATCCGAGGTGCGGCAGCGCCAGCACGTTCGGCAGCGTGCGCAGCGGGTCGTTATGCGGCAGCGGCTCCCGCTCGTACACGTCGAGTCCCGCTCCGGCGATGCGTCCGTTACGGAGCGCTTGCAGCAGCGCCGCCTGATCGACGATTCCGGCGCGCGAAGTGTTGATGAGATATGCCGTGGGCTTCATCAGCTCCAGCTCCCTGGCGCCGATCAGATGCCTGGTCCGCTCGCTTAGCACGAGATGAATCGATACGATATCGCTGCTCTGAAGCAGCTCTTCCTTCGACGATGCCAATACGGCTCCGGCGGCGTCCGCCCGCTCCCGCGTCAAGTTTTGACTCCACGCGGCCACCTCCATCCCGAACGCTTGGCCGATCCGCGCCACTTTGCCGCCGATTTTTCCGAGACCGAGCAGGCCGAGCCGCTTCCCGTACAAGTCCGTTCCGATCGTGCTTTGCCACGGGCCGTTCGTGCGCATCGCCTCATTCTCCGCGGCCACTTTGCGCGCCAAGCCGAGAATCAGAGCCCACGTCAACTCGACGGGCGGTTCGGTGCGGCTGCCCGTGCCGCACACGGTGATGCCGAGCTCCGCCGCCGCTTTCAGATCGATCGACGCGTTCCGCATCCCCGTCGTTACGAGCAGCTTCAGCTTCGGCAGCCGCGACAGCAAGGACGCGCGAAACGGGGTTCTTTCCCGCATAATGACGACGATCTCGCAATCTTTTATGTTCCGGACAACGTCGTCCTCATCGGCAAGTTGCTCGCGATAAGCTTTCACCTCCACCCGATCCTCCAGCTTGGACCAGTCTGCCATCGTTAATGCGGCATTTTGATAATCGTCCAGGATGGCGCACTTCAGCTTTTGCTTCATAGATTCGGATCTCTCCTTTGGTTAGTTTGGGGTAAAAGCGAGCAGCACGACTCCTGCGGCGATCAGTATCGATGAGGCGATTCGTTTCCCCCCTTGCGGCTCGTTAAGGATGTATATGCCCATTAGCGTACCGAAGACGGTGCCGATTTCCCGAATCGGCGTTAACATGGCGGCCTGCCCCAACGTTAGGGCGAACAGAAACAGCAAATATCCGCCGGGTGCGGCCACGCCTCCCAGCAGCACCGTTCTCCAGTTCGCCTTCCACTCGCTCCGAAGAGCGCCCGACGCCGCTGCCGGGTACGACAACGCCAATAAATTGGCAATATTCGTAGCTTCGTTCAGAACGGTAGCCGGCATATATTGTAACGATAATTTATCGACGAGAATATAGAACGCTATGCAGATGCCGACGGCAAGCGCCGCAGCTACGGCCCGTTTTGACGCGGCGGCATTGCTTCCGTGCCTGCTTAAGGCCGCGATTCCGGATACGATGAGCAGTACTCCGGCCCACCCTGCGGCGGCGAGACGCTCATTCAGAAACAGCACGGCGATGATCGGAACGAGGAGCGGACCCATGCCCCGCATAACGGGATAAACTTGGGACAAGTCTCCCAGCGTATACGCTTTGGCAAGCAGCACCATGTATGTCCCGTGCAGAAGCATCGAGGCGGCGAGCAGTAAGTAAGCGGGCGGAACCGATTGCGCTTTGCCGAGGTCGGAGATGGCCCAAGGCAGAAACACGACGATCGCGACCAGCTGGCAACACCACAAAAACGCGCTCTTATTTACGCTTTTCTTCGTAAATAAATTCCAAACCGCGTGCAGAAAGCCGGAGGAGAGAACGAGCAGAACGGCCGCCGTCATGTGTCGATCCAGTATCTGCGTACGACGTTGCCGTTCTCCTCGATGTAATCCGTATCCCTGACTCCGCCGTTTCGTTCGATCGTTTTGGCGGATGCCGCATTCGTGTCGTCGCAAGTTACCAACGCTTTGCGAATATCCAGCTCCTTGGCTATGCCGAGCGACAAGGCCAGCAGCTTTTTGGCGTAGCCCTTCTGTCTTTCGGAAGGACGGATGCCGTAGCCGATATGCCCGCCCCGGTCGAACAAATAGCCGGTCAGCCCATGTCTGATGTTGACGGCTCCCAATACTTTGCTGCCGTCTTGGTTCACAAGCCAGTAAGTAGAATCGGGCACCCATCCTTCCCGTAGGTTGATCCCGTTCGCATTGTCGCTAAGAAACCGCAGCATCGCCGGGAAATCGGACGGGTCTTTGCCGATAACCCACGGCACCATTCGCTCGCCGCTGTCCTTCCACTCCCGGTAGAAGGCTATGTACGGCTCTCTCCATTCGATCGCCGGTTTTACAAGCAGTACGCCGCTTTCCTCCATCGTCTCTCTCCCCTTTAAGGTCTCTGGATACTGTGCTGTGCTGTGCTGATTATGGATCATTGTATACCAATTGGCGTGCGGCGGTAAGATGCTTTGAAGTATGCGGCGGTTATGGTAGCAGCGTTTGTAACTTGGTTAGGCACGGATACGTTTCCAGCATTAAAAGACCCGCTTCCTCAAATATATTGGCGCTGACTCCGGCTAGGCCGGCTGCCCATGTGGCGTTAGCACCAACTTTTGGTGCTAACGCCGGAGCGTCCACGTCATTCGGTTTGCGATGCCGGAATTAACGGAACAACTTGACCGCTAAAAACCGCCTCACCCCTAAAAGCTGCGAATTAACGGACCAACTTGACCGCTAAAAACCGCCTCACCCCTCCAAGCTGCGAAGTAACGGAACAAGTTGTCCGCTAATCGCCCGAAAACCGCCAATTACCGGCGATTCATGCGAATTAGCGGACATTCGGTTCCGCTAATGAGCTCTTTTACCCGGTTTCGACAAAATTAGCGGTCATCCGGTTCCGTTAGCGCCACAGCGATTCGCGTCAGTGGTGTCCGCATGGGTATGAAAGTTTTTTGGTGCTAACTCGGTCGTGCGGTGGGATAGTAGCAATGTTTGTAACATTTTTGGGTGCTAACTCGGTCATGCGGCGGGATGGGAGCCTGTAATGAGGTAAAATCGGCATCAAAGGGATCGACCTCGCAATCCGAAAAGCAAATATCGTCAAAAAAATAAAAAATTGGTACAGTGTACTTAGAATATGCATCGTGGAAAATGGGTTACTCAATCGGTTTCGGTATATAAGCAGTCAATGCAAAGGAGGCATATACGTGCAGAAGGATAATGCAGGCGGCGGATTGCGAGGGTTGCGTGCGTCTCCCTCGGAGGAGCTGTTCCGGGCAGTAGCCGATGCATACGGGATTGACAGGTTGGAATCCGGCATCGACCTCGGAGGATCGTCGAGCCTTAACCTGCTCGTTACCGATGAGCGCGGCCGCTATGTCGTTCGTGTATACCGCCCGTACGTTACCGAAGCAAGGCTCTCCGATATTCAGCTCGCCCGCCAAATGCTGAATGCCGGCGGAGTCCCATCGGCGGAAGCGCTGCCGACATCGGACGGACGGCAATGGCTAACGTTCGACGGCCGGCTTGTGGAGGTTGAACGGTATGTAGAGCACGACGGCTTCATGGATTCCTGGGACCGCTTGATGACCGGACTACCGTTGCTCGGTCGGATTCATACCGTGCTTAAAGGTGCGCCTTTCAGCAATGACGGCAGGTACCCGCTCTTTGCGAATCACATCGAGCCGCAGAAAGCGCTGAGCAAGTCGTTGGAAGGCATTCAACGCCTGCGTGGGTGGAATGCGTCGCCATACTATCGTCAGCTTGCGGAAGCGGCAGAGGAGCTCGCCCGACGGGTCACCGCCGCGGAGTGGGAGCCGGTTTCTTCGCTTCCACGGCAGATGACGCACGGCGACTTTTGGCACAACAACGTATTTTTTCGCGACGGCCGTGTAGTGCTCGTCAACGATTTCGATTATATGGGCGAGCGCGCACGCATCGACGACCTCGCCTTGACCCTCTATTATTTCGATTGCTCGATCGAACCCGTAACTGAGGAACGATTGAGTAAATTACGGAGTCTTACCGATGCATACGATTCGGGTTTGGGGGAGAGGCTGTCGTCGGCGGAACGTCGGGCTTTGCCGCTTGCGATCGCACGGCAGCCGTTATGGTCGATCGGCGGGTGGATTGCCTCGCTGGACGATGAGGAAGCCGCGCAGCGTCACGCGTCGAACATGCTGGATGAAGTGGAGTGGGCCCTTCGGATCGTAAGTGAATTAGACAGATGGCAGGAAGCATTCGCCTAAACTCGGCGCACGGCAAAAAAATAGAGGTTCAAACTAACTCCGTCTGAACCTCTGTCTATGCCCTCCTCAAGAAAGCTCGAACCGCGCCGCTTTCTCCTTAATATGATCCGCCGTCCGCAGCGCAAGCGCCATCACCGTCTCCGTAGGGTTGCCCGCCCCTGAAGTGACGAACACGCTTGCGTCGCATACGAACAAGTTCGGAATGTCGTGCGTCTGACCGTACGAGTTGACCACGGACGACTGCGGATCCTTCCCCATCCGGCAGCCTCCCATCAGATGAGCGGTGTCGGAGACGACAAAGTCGACCCTGCCGCCCTCCGCCTCCATAATCGAGCTCATCGTCTTCACCGCGTGGTCGATCAGCTTCAAATCGTTGTCGCCGTAGCTGAACGTCACCTTCGCCCGCGGCAGCCCGAGCTCGTCCTTCTCGTGCGACAGCGTCACCGTGTTTTTCTCGCTCGGAAGCACCTCTCCGACCATCGTAATGCGCCCGTAGTGATTGTAATCGAGCGCGGTGCGGCGCAGCTCCTCGCCCCACAGCATGCCGCCTTCGTGCTGGGAGATCGCGCTTGCGAAAGCGACCGGCCGCGCCCCGTGCGCATGCAGCGTATACCCGCGCACAAAATCGTTGGCCGGATCGGTGCGGTAAAACTCCTGCGTAGTCGCAAGCACCGGCGTCCCCTTGTACAACCGGATCTCATCCTCGAACCAAGCGTACACGTCGTAGCTGCTGTGCGTCATGACCGCTTTGCCGACCCAGCCGCTGCTGTTCGCCAGTCCGTCCGGGAATGCCGAGGTCGCCGAGTTCAGCAGCAGCCGCGGCGTTTCGACGACGTAGGCCGAAACGACGACAAGCTTCGCCCGCTGCTGATATTCGATTCCCTTATGGACGAACGTGACGCCCTTCGCCTTCCCGTCCTTGCCCATATCGATCGAAGTGACCATGCATTCCGGAAGCAGCTCCGCCCCCGCGCGCAGCGCCTTCGGGATGTGCACGATCAGCGAGCTGTATTTCGAGTTGGGCATGCACCCCTGATTGCAAAAGCCTCGGTTAATGCAAGGCGGCCTGCCCTCGAATGGCGCCGACAAAATCGCCAGCGGCGCGACGACCGAGCGGATGCCGAGCTTTTCGCAGCCGTTGCGGAACAAGTATGCGTTCGGACTTAACGGCTCCCGCTCCGGATACGGATAAGGGCCTTGAAACTCGCCCCAAGGGAAATGCTTCGGGCCGGAAACGGCGATTTCCCGTTCGATCCGGTCATAATACGACTCCAAGTTCCAATAGTCGATCGGCCAATCGTCCGCAACGCCGTCGATCGTCTTCGCCTTGAAATCGGCGTTGTGAAACCGCAGCGACACGCCCGTCCAATGAAGGCTGGTGCCCCCGACTCCGCGGCCCGAGTTGTTATGACCCATCTTCAGCGGGTTTTGCCCGTCGACGATGCGCGTCTCCTGCCAACCCAGCCGCTGCATCGACAGCTCGTCGCTGGCGAAATCGTCCTGCGGATCATAGAACGGCCCCGCTTCGATCAGGACAACCTTCATCCCCGCCTCGGCCAGCTCCTTGGCGATGATTCCGCCCGCCACTCCGGCCCCGACGATGACGACGTCCGCTTCTTCACCCGCATATTTACGCTGCAGCATCACGCATCACCCGTCTCTTTCCGTTCAGGCTTGTCCCGATGCGCCTCCCACGGATCCAGCTGTCCCAACTGGGTGCGTACGTAACCGCGCGGATAAGCCGGGCCGCCGTAGCCGATTTCCGACCATACGACCGGGTGGGAATAATAAGCTTCGACCGCAAGCTTCAGCAGCTTCTTGAAGAACGGCTTTTGCGGAACGCTCGCCCACGCATGCTCCGGCTGTCCCCGCTCCTCGCTGATGCCCGCCAGCAAGTCCCGCTGCTGCTGCGCTTCCGCATCGACGAAGGGGCGTCCGAACAGCTCCTGCGAAGCCTGCTCCAGCGCGGACAGCCCGCTTCGTACAAGCTCCTCCCCTTTCGGGACGTTCGTCTTCCGTTCGCTCTCGCCGATTGTGTTGCTCAGCGTCTGGTCCGCATGATACACGATGTACCGGATGATGTCCCCTCGCTCGTCACCTGTCAAACGCATGCATACGGAGAACATTTTCTCAGCCTCTTTCTCCGTAAAAAACTGTAACGACCCCCCCGGCTCCAGACGGCTGTTCACAATCCCGCGGGTGTGGTCGTCCCAATGCTCCTGCTCATCCATTACGTTATAGCTGCTGTAATGCGTCTTCGTCGGCAATATTTTGCTCATATGCTCCCGCCCCCCATCACCATAGCACGGCCAATATGCCGAGCACGCCGAGAGCGGTAAACAGCAGCGGCATAACAATAGGCGGCCCGATCAAAAAGTTTCGCAGCTCATACCCTCCGACCCGAACCCCCACGCCCCGCCAGTGGAAATAAAAGCCTCCCAATCCGATGAGCGCTCCGATTCCCATTAGAATCATAAAAAGATTAACGGTCCACCCCGTGTTATAGAACGCTAGCAAAATGCCACCGGCAAACAACAAAGGCGAAGAAATCACGGGCGACCACATCGCCTTATGGTGGAAATTTTGCCTGTAATGCAGCAGCGCCACTTGGATTCCCACCAGCAAAAACGCCAATCCCACGAACAAAATGACCACGCGATCAAGCGGCCATCCCGGCCAATTCATGTGCACGCCTCCCAAACCCTTTTTCGGATATGATTTCCACCATGTCCTTTTTTATGTAACGTTCGCCTCATTCTATTAAAAGGAGCCCCGCGCAATATTTTTTGAAAAGGCTGCCGTGATAAAAAAGCCGCCTAACGGCGCCGCGTGCTGCGCAATCCGGCAAACAGAGGACTTTGTGGTTTGGAGCGGCAATCTCGGTATCGGACCTATCAAATTCGGATGGCCGGTGGCTGCTCTAACGTAACGGACAGGGATGCAGTTATTTGGCGTCTTGAACGGAGTTTGCAGTTGTAACGGACACCATTGCAGTTATTGCCACGAAAAAGCAGGGATCAGCGTCAAAAATCGGGGTTTAGCGTCTGTGGTGTCCGTTAGAAGAATGGCGGTAGGCAAATCGGCGATATAGCGTCTGTGGTGTCCGTTAGCACTGTAAACAAAAAACCTGACGCGAGGCTTTCTCCACGGCAGGTTTATTCCGTTAATCGATTTTGATCCCGTAAGACCGGGCAAATGCGGCAACCTGCAGCATATCGAGCCGGGCTCCCTTCAGATCGATCGTCTTAAAGTCGATGCCGTCCATAACCGCGCCTCTGAAGTCCGCGCCGCTCACTTTCGCTTTCGCCAAATGAGCCTTCGTCAAATCCGCGTTCCGCAAATCCGCCTTCTCCAAATTGCACTCGTACAAATCCGCCTCAAGAAAGCGGACGCCGCGCAAGTCTTGTTTGGCTAAGTTGACGTGCCGCAAATTCGTATACGACCAATCGCCGCCGGCGATCGAAACTCCGTCCAGTCTCGCCTCTTTAAAATCGGAGCCGGTCATTTTGCACTGCTCGAACTTCGCCACGAACAAATTCGCTCCCGCGAATCGGCAGTTCGTAAAAGCGGTATGGGTATATACGGAGCCGTTCATGCTCGAATTCGTAAAATCGCAGTCGACGAACTGACAGCCCGAAACCGCCGCCTCTTTCATATCCGTCCCGCGAAACCTGCATTTCGTAAACCTGCAATTGCGCAGCTCCCCCATACTAAGGTCGGCGCCGCTGAAATCTTTTCCCTCGAACGTTTCGTCGATGTGCTGATACATTGTTGTCGCGGTGCCTCCTCTTTGCGGCTGATGTCACGTGCCGTTCATGCTCCGCCGCAGCTCCTCCGCCTCGTCCTTCGTAATGTCGGCGTTGGAATATCTCGCTTTATTATAAAGCTCGATCAGCCGCCGGTCATCGCCTTGGATGCGGACGCCCGCGCGCTCGGCCCAGCTTGCGGCGTCGCGGACCGTTTCGGCCGGAGTCAGATGACGCTTCGCTTCATATCCGCGGCCCGCCAGCGGGCGCAGCCATCGCCGGTATAGGAACCGTACGCGCTCGCGGCCGTTCATCGTCTCCCACCGTTCGGGCCGCAGCGCGGAAGCGATCCTCTCCAGCATGCGCAAGCCGCCCGACAAGCTTCGCTTCGCCGACTCCCACGTCAGCACGTCCGACTCCTCGTCGGTATATTCTTCGCCTTGTTCCGCCGGAGCGGACCTTCGAAGCCACGCAAGAAGAGCGCGCATCCACCGGCGCACTATGCCTCCGCCGTTCTTGTAAAGCCAATACAGCAGGACGGCGGCCAAACCGGCCAGCAGCGCATACCCGATAATGTAAAAGACCATATCCAATATTTTCATCAACAGGCTGGGGCCCGCATCCGTCTGAGGAAGCTGCGGCATCGGCGCAGGCTTCTCCTCCGGAGGAGGCGGCGGGAGCTCCGGCTGTTTATCCCGCAGCAACAGCCCCAGCAGCGCTTTGATGACGCCCAGCACGAAGCGTCCGATCGTATCGCCGAGCCCGGCGGTAAGTGCCGCGGAAAGAAGCAGCAGGCCAAGGACGACGGTGCGGTTATGCGTGCGCAGCTGCGCGGGAACGGCTTGCCTGCGGCCCGTAGCCAGCGTCGCCTGACGCAGCACCGCGCCGTTGGACGCAAACACGGTAATGGCCGCGCTCAAGCAGCCGGCGGCGGTAAGCAGCGGCACATCGGGCCTGAGCTGAGGCATTAAGCCGAAAACAATCGACGCGACAAAATAAAAGCCGAGACCGAACCAATACAGCTTCGACTCCCACATCCGGTGGTACACTGTGAAGCTAAGCGTTGCCGCTGTAAAGCCGGCGACGAACATGGGAATGCAGTAAAGCCATTCCGCTCCGTACGCGGTCAGCAGCGCGAACAGAGCGGCGACCGGCGCGGCGGTTACAATCCGCTTCCAGACCGCTTCGATCGGGAGCCATGCGGTTAACAGCACTCCTGCAAGCGACACCGCCGGCAGCCCGAGCATCCAAAGACGCGCGGCCTGAGGAGGCGCCGAATAGGCGTCGACAAGCAGCCAGGCGGGCAGAAGCATGAGCAGCTCGACCGCGCTTGCGAGCCATAGAGCGCCCGCATGCTTCCACACTGAACTTCGATGCTCGCTCATTGGCCGCCCTCCCCGATTTCCGGTATCATCATCCACTCTACCCCGTTGCCGGCTTGCCGAAGCTCCTCCGCCCGGCGCAGCAGCTTCTCTCCCCGATGGCAAGTGATGATCAAATAGTCGGTATCCTGCGCTCCGCTGCGGACTTCCTGTTCCAGCAGCCAGTCCAGCGCGGCGGCCGTTTCCAGCTCCAGCTTCGCCATCGCCGCAAGCAAATCGGTCAATTGGCCGGAGCCGCCGAACGGATCGATTCGTACCGCCTCCTTCGTCCCCGTCTTTATCCGGCCGTTGCAAAGAAGCCCGGTTTCAATCCCGTTCCCGATCGCATACGCCGCCACCGAAGCGGCATAGCGAATGCCGAGCTCGATGCGCGGCGGATCGATGACCGCCTTCCACATCGTTTCGCTCGTTTCAAAATTTAGACAGATCATCAGCCGGTGGTCCGCAGTGTAGTCCTTCTTATGCACCTGCAGCGCACCCGTGCGCGCCGTCGCCTTCCAGTTGACCGATTGCAGCGGGTCGCCGGGACGATATTCGCGAACGCCCGACGAAAGAAACGGGTCCTCCACGATCCACCTGCGAACCGCAAGCTCGCCCAGCCAGCTGTGATTCGGCAGCGGCAGCTCCTCAAGCGCGACGGCGGACGGGTAGACCAGAAGCTCGAGCGACAGCGGAAACCGCCTCGAAACGCTGTTAAGGCCGACAGGGTCACCCGCGGTCATCGTAGCGGTATCCAGGCGGTAATACCCTCGGTGGGCGCACCTGACTTTATGTCTGCGGATAATTTGGCGATAAGACCTTAAACTGAACAGGCTGATATGATTTTGGTAAAGCTCGCCGCTGCGCACATCCAAATTCGCTTGTTTGCCGAACAGCAGCCCGCGCGGGATGAGCGACTCAAGCCGAACCCACGGAAGCGGCAGCAGCTTTCGGTTCACAATTCGTTCGACCATCTCGATCTCTTCTCCCTCGAAGGCGGACGCTTTGGAGAAGTGCCGCGAATACGCCACCTTCTTCAGCGCATTGCGGCGGTAAATCCAAGCGATGAAGGTGAGAACGAGCACCAAATATACGAGCAGCCAAGGAAGCTCGATCCGCATAAACGACTACCTTCGCGCCGCCGCGCCGGCTGCGGCTTCCGCCGGAACCTCCAGCTCGTTCAGCAGCTTTCGCACGACTTCCTCCGACCGGCGCTCCCTTCCGCGAATCGCTCCCTGAAGCAGTATGCGGTGGGCCAGCACCGGAACCGCGACGGCTTTAATATCGTCCGGCGTCACGAAATCCCGGCCCTTCACGAGCGCATAAGCCTGCGACGCCTTCATTAACGCCTGGGAGCCGCGGGGGCTTACGCCGAGCGCCACTTCGGGATGCGTCCGCGTCGCTTCGGCGATTCGCACGATGTATCCGAGCAGCTCGTCGCTTATGTATACGTTCGCCGCGAACGCCGACGCCTCCACCGCCTCCGCCGCAGTGGCCGACGGCTCAAGCGACTCCAGCGGATTTGCGGCGCGAAACCGTTTCAAGATGCCGACCGATTCCTCGCTGTCGGGGTAGCCCATCGAAATTCGCATCAAAAACCGGTCGAGCTGCGCCTCCGGCAGCGGAAAGGTGCCCTGATTGTCGATCGGGTTTTGAGTGGCGATCACCAAGAACGGAGCCTCCAGCCGATGCGTCACGCCGTCGATCGTAACCTGCCTCTCCTCCATACATTCAAGCA
Organism: Paenibacillus thermotolerans; assembly: GCF_028745515.1. Lineage (GTDB taxonomy): Bacteria > Bacillota > Bacilli > Paenibacillales > YIM-B00363 > Paenibacillus_AE > Paenibacillus_AE thermotolerans. Next base: position 27,215 of record NZ_JAQZSG010000025.1, read on the forward strand.
GAGAGGATTGCGTGCGGGGCGTCGCGCGATTGATTTCATCCGCGAGCAAAATATTCGCAAACACGGGACCGGGCCGAAACTCGAAATTTCCGCTTTTTTGATTGAAATAGTTAATCCCGCTCAAATCCGAGGGAAGAAGGTCCGGGGTAAATTGTATGCGCTTAAAAGTGCAGTCCAGCGAACGGGCCGTCGCTTTGGCAAGCAGCGTCTTTCCCGTTCCCGGCACGTCCTCCAGCAGCACATGACCGCCGGAGAGCAGCGAGGAAAGCAGCAGATCCACCACATTGTCCTTGCCTACGACGACCTTGCCGATCGAATCTCTGATGCCGCCGATCCAACGCACGATTTGGTTCAGTTCCATGAAGCACCGCCTTTGTTAATGGTAGGGAAATTACGACTGACCCCATTTTACCAAATCGCGACGGGCTGTACAGACAAATAAATTCCGGTAACCGTCAAAACAATCATGCCTGTTGCCGCGCCGTACGCCTTAACCTGCTCAAACTTTTGAACGCCTTATGTCTAATTTTTGAATATTTTTTGAACAATCCGCTCGTTTCGTGGTATACTGGATGTACGAAAGCACTTACAGGGATGTGTATAAATATGACGACGAACGTATTTCGGGCACGCGAACAAACCGATAAGAAAGCAAGCGTCAAGCGCCTCGTCAAGCTGATGACCGGAGCGGCTTGGGCCGCATTGATCATCGGACTCGTTCTTAGCTTATGGAATATTAATCATTTCAGCGATCAGAACGCCTCGCTGATGGTCGGAGTCGGATTTATGGTCGCCAGCGTTCACATTTATGTCATCCGGACTGCGATTCACCTCGTACACGCCCGGTCCGAACGATCCGAAACGCCCGACGGCGGCGTCAACCGATAGCTTACTAACGCGGTGCAACCCTCCAAGAGACCTCTCTTGGGGGGTTGTTGTCTTTTATGTGACTTTTCTTTTAACGAAATAAGGCGACATCTTAACGTATTTGTGAAGTGGGGCGAACTTTCGCTACGAAGCTGATATGCTATTAGTGAACTAATTCACAGCTATTGGCAACCGAAAAACGAGCGAAACGTTAGCGTTAGCAAGGGGAGGATTAGCATGCGCAAAAGAAGTATGAGATGGCTCACACTCGGTCTTCTCATCTTGACTGCGGCCGTCTTACTTTCAGGCTGCAGCGAGCAGATTATCGTCATGAACCCGAAAGGCCCGATCGGCGAGGCTCAGAAGGATCTGATTATCGTAACTACGATTCTTTGTCTGATCATTCTGATTCCGGTGTTCGCCCTCACGGGGTTCATCGTCTATCGTTATCGCGACAAGCCGGGAAGCAAGGCGGCTTACCGCCCGAACTGGTCGCACAACACGGTAATGGAGGCGACTTGGTGGGCGATTCCGGTCATTATTATCGGGATACTCGCCGTCATCACGGTGCAGAACACTCACGCGCTGGAGCCTTCGAAGCCGATTCAATCGGATAAGAAGCCTTTAGTCGTTCAAGTGACGTCGCTCGATTGGAAATGGCTGTTCAAATATCCGGAGCAGGGCATCGCAACGGTCAATTACCTTTATATACCCGAAGACGTGCCGGTAAAATTCGAGCTCACCTCGGATGCGCCGATGAACTCGTTCTGGATCCCGCAGCTCGGCGGCCAAATTTACACGATGTCCGGCATGGCCATGACGCTTTACCTGCAAGCCGACGAGCCGGGCGTCTATTTCGGCAGCGGAGCCAACTTTACCGGAGAGATGTTCGCCCACATGCGGTTCGACGTACACGCGACAAGCGAGAAAGAGTTTGACGCTTGGGTTGACAAGGTGAAGCAAGACGCGCCGGCGTTGACGTTGGAAGGTTACACCGCCCTTGCCGAGCCGGGCATTTCCGATCAAACCGAGTACTCCTCGTTCCCGAAAGGCTTGTTTGAAAAGGTTGTAACCAAATATGCCCCGGGAGGCCACGGTCACCACCATGCGCCCGCCCAAAGCGAAGATGACAATATGCAATCCTCAGCTTCCGAAAATACGGAAATGGAATCTACCATGACGCACGATGCGCATACCGGTCATTAACCGGCCGAGAAAGGAGACCTTATATGTGGGATAAAATAAAACAGTTTTCCTCCGAGTTTTTCGTGACCGGGGACCCGATGATCCTTGGAGCGCAGGTCGCCATCGCGCTAACGCTCGTCGCCGTCGTGTTCGTTCTCACCTTCTTTAAGAAGTGGGGCTGGCTCTGGCGCGAATGGATCACGACCGTCGACCATAAACGAATCGGCATCATGTACATTATTTGTGCAATTCTTATGCTGTTCCGCGGCGGGGTCGACGCTCTGCTCATGCGACTGCAGCTCGCCATGCCGAATATGCAGTTCCTGCAGCCGGAGCACTATAACCAAGTATTTACGACGCACGGCGTCATCATGATCTTTTTCATGGCGATGCCGCTCATGTTCGGTCTGTTCAACATCGTCGTGCCGCTGCAGCTCGGCGCGCGCGACGTAGCGTTCCCGTTCTTGAACTCGCTTAGCTTCTGGCTCTTTTTCTGGGGCGCGATGCTGTTTAACGTTTCGTTCGTCATCGGCGGCTCTCCGGATGCGGGCTGGCTCGCTTATACCCCGTTATCGGAGCTGTCGCACAGCCCGGGCCTCGGACAGAACTTCTATATATGGGGCATTCAAATATCGGGGATCGGAAGCTTGGCGACGGGCATCAACTTTATCGTTACGATTCTAAAGATGCGCGCGCCGGGCATGAAGCTGATGAAGATGCCGCTGTTCTCCTGGTCGGTGCTTTCCAGCTGTATCACGATCATTTTTGCATTCCCGATTCTTACCGTCACCTTGGCGCTGCTGTTCCTGGACCGCTTCCTCGGCGCGCATTTCTTTACGCTGGACGGCGGCGGGAACCCGATGATGTACATTAACCTGATTTGGATGTGGGGACATCCCGAGGTGTACATCGTTATTTTGCCGGCCTTCGGTATTTTCTCCGAGGTCGTCGCCACGTTCGCGAAGAAAAAGCTGTTCGGCTACTCCTCCATGGTTTGGGCCATGATCAGCATTAGTATTTTGTCCTTTTTCACCTGGGCTCACCACTTCTTTACGATGGGCTCCGGCGCCAACGTCAATGCGTTCTTCGCCGTCACGACGATGATTATCGCGATTCCGACGGGGGTAAAAATATTTAACTGGCTGTTTACGATGTTCCGCGGCCGCATTACGTTCACGACGCCGATGATGTGGACGGTCGCATTTATTTTCTGCTTTGTCGTCGGGGGAATGACGGGCGTCATGCTGTCGGTCGCTCCGGCAGACTTCCAGTTCCATAACAGCTACTTCCTGATCGCGCACTTCCATCAGGTGCTGATCGGCGGCGTCGTATTCGGTTACTTCGCAGGCCTCTACTACTGGTGGCCGAAGATGTTCGGCTTTACGCTGAACGAGCGGATCGGCAAATGGGCGTTCTGGTTTTGGAACATCGGCTTCTATGTCTGCTTTATGCCGCAATACGTGCTCGGCTTGATGGGCATGACGCGGCGCGTGTACACGTACGATTTCGACATGGGCTGGGGCCCGCTCAACCTGATCTCGACGGTCGGCGCCTTCCTGATGGGGCTTGCCTTCCTGTTCCAGGTTTGGCAAATTGCCTACAGCATCTTCCACCATAAGAAGGACGTAACGGGGGACGCATGGAACGGCCGTACATTGGAATGGTCCATTCCGTCGCCCGCGCCGGTTTACAACTTCGCGGTTATTCCGCAAGTTTCCGAGGTTGACGACTGGTGGGAGCAAAAGCAGCGGCTGGCGCAAGGCAATCCGCCCGCACCGGTTCCGCCGCTGGAGCCGATTCATATGCCGAAAAACTCGGGAATCCCGTTCATCAAGTCGTTCCTATGGTTCTTGGCGGGCTTCGGCTTCGTATGGAACTGGATGTGGCTGACGATTCCGGCGATGATCGGCATCGCCATCTGCATGCTGGCTCGCTCCTTCACGTACAACGACGATTATTACATTCCGGTAGAGGATATTAAGCTGCCTGCTGCCGGGTATAAGGAGGCGAACGTATAATGGCGCACACGGCTTCTCATACGGCTGACCATCATCACGGCCATGAGCATCACGATCAGGAGTCTTTGAAAATACTCGGGTTTTGGATTTTCCTGATTACGGACGCACTCATGTTCGCCACCTTGTTTGCAACCTATGTCGTGCTTCATAACAACACGAGCGGCGGTCCGACAGCCTCCGAGCTGTTTCAGATGCCGGGCATCATCGCGGAAACGTTCATCCTGCTTACCAGCAGCTTTACAAGCGGCCTTGCGGTTTTGGCCATGCATCAAGGCAAAAAAAATCAGTTGATCGGCTGGCTGGCGGTTACAGCTTTGCTGGGCGCCGCCTTTATCGCTCTTGAACTGACGGAATTCGTGCACATGGTGAACGAAGGCGCGGCGATCACGACAAGCGCCTTCCTGTCCGGCTTCTATGCGCTCGTCGGAACGCACGGACTGCACGTATCGATCGGCTTGGTTTGGATGATCGGACTGATGTTCCAGCTTAACAAACGCGGCATCACTTCGGTAACGAAGCGCAAGGTTACGGTGCTCAGCCTATACTGGCACTTCCTTGACGTCATCTGGATCTTCGTCTTTACAGTCGTATATTTGATGGGGGTGATGTAAGATGACCGGAACAAACCACGGCTCGAAGGCTCAAGCTCACGGTTCGCTGAAATCTTATGTCATCGGCTTCGTACTGTCGATCGTGCTGACCGTTATTCCGCTCGTCGTCGTGCTCGGCGGCATGCTGAATAAAACGGCGGCGACGGTTCTCATCCTCGTGATGGCCGTGCTCCAATTCGCCGTGCAGCTCGTCTTCTTCATGCACTTGAAGGAAGGCGAAGATTCCAAATGGAACATGACGGCTCTTGTTCTTGGGGGCGTCATCCTGGTGACGATCGTTGCCGGTTCCATCTGGATTATGATGTACAACCAGGTCGCGCATTAACGATTACGATTTTTGAACAAAGGCTGCCTTCCGGTCAACGTTTGACCGAGGCAGCCTTTTGTGTACTTTAAACTCAGCTCAGTTTAAAACTGGACATCGAACGATTCAATTCGTCAGCCAAATGGGCGAGCGACTGAGCGGTAGTAGCCGTCTCTTCGCTGCTTGCCGCCGCTTCCTGAGCAGCCGCCGAAATGCTTTCGATTGCGGTGAGCACCTCGCCCGATTGAGCTGCCTGTTCCTCGCTCGCCGCGGCAATTTCCGCAGCCTTATCTGCCGATTGGTTCACCATAACGACAATTCGCTCGAATGCCTCGCCCGTTTCCTGCGATTGCGCAACGCCCTCTAAAGCCGACTTCACGCTTTGCTTCGTATTTTCCTGCATGCCTCTAATGATGGCTGTTATTTGCTTCGTAGCTTCGCCGCTGCGCTCCGCCAGCTTTCGCACTTCATCCGCCACTACCGCAAAGCCGCGGCCCTGGTCTCCCGCACGGGCAGCCTCGATCGCCGCATTCAGCGCCAGCAGGTTCGTCTGCTCGGCAATGTCGTCGATCACCTCGATAATTTCACCGATCCGGTTCGAATCCTGCTCCAGCTTTGATATATGATTGTTCACCTGATTCATGCCGTCGATGGAGGAGCGTACCACCTTGCCTCCGACCTGTGCAATGTCGAGCGTTTTGTTGGACAACTCCGACGACTGCTCCGCGTTTTTCGCCACCGAGTTGATGGCGGTGGACAGTTCTTTAAACAGCTCGTTCATCGTTTGAGCCGCGTATGCTTGATTCGTCGTTCCTCCGGCGATCTCCTCGGTGCTGGCCGATATTTGCTGAGCCGCTGCGGAAACACTTTCTGCCGACGCCAATATTCCGTAGACGGTTTTTCGCAGGTTCAGCACCATGCCGTTCATCGAACTCGCCAGCCTTCCGACCTCATCCTTCGTATCGATGTCGGTCGTTTCGGTTAAATCGCCGTTCGCAACCTTACCGGCCAATTGCACCATACGGTTCAGCGGCCGCGAAATGACGCGGGATATGAAATACCCGAAGCCGATGCTCAAAAGCAAAGCCGCAGCTATGACCGCAACGGTGATGGAGCGGGATAAGGAATACACGTGAGCCGCTTCCGCTTTTCGGCTATTTGCCAGCTGGACGTTAAAGGCAACGAGCTCCTTCAATACTCCGTCCACCTTTTGTCCCCGCTTTCCGATCTCGGGCAATATGTCCCGGAACCCTTCGAGATCGTTGGAGCGTGCGGTTACAATCGATTGATCCAACACCTCCCGATAACCGTCCCAATCGGTATGGAATTCGCCGAGCAAATCCTCCTCTTGCTTCGTTAATTTTGTATTACTGTATAGGCGAATCGACTCGTCGACTTTATCAATTAAATCTTGTATTTGGGATTCATAATTTTTATTTTCTTCTTCCGTTGTGGACAGGAAATTATAATCGCGTATAACCGCTCTAATTTGCTGATAGGAGACCGATGCATCGGATAAATAGGTAAGAGGAATTACGTTAACATCGTACATCAAGTTCAATTGTTGATTCACTTTACTAGTGTTGCTCAAGCTGTAAAAACCGACGACCGCCAACAGAATGGCGATGAAAGCAAAAGATGAGATCAGTTTTGTTGACGTTTTCATATTGTAAAACCATTTCATGATAAGCACCCCTCTTGATGTTTATCACTCATTATATATGACAAATTTCGACAGTAAATTGAAATTGAAACGCGCGAATGTATATTTCGGAGCACGTAAAAAAATCCCGCAGCGGATAAATATCTTCCGCCGGGGATTGCGTTCGCCTAAGCTCGCGGTTTATTACTTCATTACTTCCCGATCACCAGCTTATAGCCGACTCCGCGAATCGAATCGATATGCACGCTTTGCTGGCTCATTTCCAATTTCTTGCGCAAGGAGCTGACGTGCACGTCGACCGTACGCTGTCCGCCTACATAGTCGAAGCCCCACACGATGTTCATCAAATCGTCGCGTGTAATGACCATGCCCGGTCGCTGCACGAGGTACAATAACACTTCGAACTCCTTAGGCCGGAGAGGAATCGATTCGCCTGCGACATAAACCTCGTATTTCTCCGGGTAAATGCTCAGATCGCCGGCTGTGATTACTTTCTCGTGAGGCGCTTCCGCCCCTGTTTCCGCATCGTCTTCATCGACGGAAGATTTAGTCCTCCGCAGGACGGCGCTAACCCGCGCAAGCAGCTCGGCGACGCCGAACGGCTTCGTAATGTAATCGTCCGCTCCGTGCTTCAGCCCCTGCACCACGTCATTCTCCGCGTTGCGGGCCGTCAGAATGATGACCGGCGTCTGGCGGCCCTTCTGCCGGAGCTTCGTCAGCACCTCCAGTCCGTTCAAGCCGGGGAGCATTATATCCAGTATAATCAGGTCCGTTTGCCCGCGAAGCGCCTCCCGCAACCCTTCGCTGCCGTCGTCAACCGTATGAACGATATACCCCTCTTGCGTCAAATTGTAGGACAGGAGGCGGGATAAGGTCGGTTCGTCTTCGATGACCAATATTCGTTGTGACATGGATACCCCCAACCCAGGAAGACATTATTAGATCCATCTTACCATACTCGTATAGCGTCAAACGAGTTAATGAAGCACGGGAAGCTCGATAATAAACCGCGATCCGACGCCGACCGTACTTTCAATTCGGATCGTTCCTTTATGGAGCTCCACCAGATGCTTCACGATGCTTAAGCCCAGTCCCGTGCCGCCGGACGTACGCGTCCGCGCCTTGTCCACGCGGTAAAACCGTTCGAAGATGCGGCTGAGATCCTTCTTCGGGATGCCGACCCCCGTGTCCTCGACAATGAGCCGCATTTTGTCGTGCTCTTCCTCTTCGCCGTATACAGGCTCAATGATGACTCTCACCGTACCGCCTTCCGGCGTATAGCCGATCCCGTTGGCCATCAAATTTATAATGATTTGGCGGAGCCGGTCCTCGTCCGCCTCGATGAATAAGTGTTCTCCGACGCGTTGCTCGAGCTTTATATGCTTTTTGGCCGCTTCGGTGCTCATCATGCTAACGACACGCTGGACGAACGGTTTCAGCTCCACAGGAGAGAAATGAAGCGGGATGCGCTTCGATTCGATACGGGACAAATCGAGCACGTCGGCGATCAACCGGTTCAGGCGCTCGCTTTCTTCGTAGATGATTTGCAGGAACGTTTTGGCCGTGTCGGGATCGTTCAGCGCGCCGGCAAGCAGCGTTTCCGCAAACCCTTTGACGGCTGCGATCGGCGTCTTCAATTCATGGGAGACGTTCGCCACAAACTCGCTGCGCACGCGCTCCAGCCTCCGAATGGCGGATATGTCGTGCAGCACGATGACGATGCCCGCGTACTCTTCCCCGTACATCATCGGCACGAGATGAATGTCGATCGTCCGTTCCTCGGGATAATAAAATACAACCTCGTCCCGAATGTTTTCTTTCTTCTCCTGGCATTCCTCGATCATCCGCAGCAGCTCGTATTGCGATTTCACCGCCGTATATCGGCGGCCCAGCAGCTCAGACGAGGCAATGCCGATCAGCTCCTCGGCGTACCGGTTCATCAATACGACCGTTTCGTCCTTGTCGATCATAATGACGCCGCTCAGCATGTTTTCCAGCACGCTCTTGAGGCGCCTTTCGTCCTCTTGGATTTGGTTCATCTGATATTGGAGACTTTCCGCCATCGTATTGATCGCTTGACCGAGCTGGCCGATTTCATCTTGATTTTTTATCGAAACCCGGGCCTTATAATTCAGGTTCGTAATTTGATAAGCGACACGGGTAATTTTCTCAAGCGGCTTGGTCAAGCCTTGCGAGATCCGGTACGCGATGATAGCGGTTAGAAGCAGCAGGATCAGCAGCCCGATCAGCAGCACGGTCGCACTCCGGAACCATTCCTGGTGCAGATGGTCCATGCTTTCCCCGAACCTGGCGAAGCCTACCCCGGAAGCTCCGAACGCAGTAGGTACGGCTACGTACATAATATTTTCCTTCCCGTCCTCCGACGGGCGAATATCGATGCCGTAGTCTCCCGAAGCCGCGTCTCTCAACTCCGGCGACGCTTCCGTTTCCCCGCCTTTCGTCGGCGCAAGCCCGGCCGAGTCCCCCAGCACATTGCCGTTCTTATCGAAGAACGTAACCCGCGAGCCGACCTTTCGAGCCGTGCGTTTCGCCTCATAGGCGAACGCTTCGCCGCCGATCGAGCGGTGCATTACCGTTTCCCAATCGACGGTGGACAAATACACCCGCAGCCGTTCCTTCAAGCTGTCCTCCATGGAACGGACTTGGGAGTCGCGCAGCACCGACATGGTAAAAATGCCTGCCGCTATATTCGACAGGCCGATGATAATGATAAAAATTATCGTTAATCGTTTGCGAAACATATTCATATTATTTGAATACCGGTTCCTTGAACGTCTCCAGTTTTTCGAGCGAGCTTTTTTCCACATCCGCATGCAGCGAGTTTCCATGAGAGTCCATCGTGACGATCGCCGCAAAGCCTTCCACGCTCAGATGCCACATCGCTTCGGGTATGCCGAACTCCATAAAATCGACACCGTCCACGCTTTTAATCGTTTCCGCATAGTATTGCGCCGCGCCGCCGATTGCGTTCAAATACACCGCGCCGTGCTCTTGAAGCGCCTTAAGCGTCTTCGCTCCCATGCCGCCTTTGCCGATGACCGCCCGGATGCCGAACTTCTTGATAATGTCGCCTTGATACGGCTCCTCGCGAATCGAAGTCGTCGGACCGGCCGCCTTCACATGCCATCCCGCTTCGTCCTTCAGCATAACCGGGCCGCAGTGATACAGCGCGGCGCCGTTCAGATCGACGGGAGCGTCGTGATCCATCAGATGCTTATGAATGGCATCGCGTCCGGTGAACATGCGCCCGTTCAGTATGACGACGTCACCGACCCGAAGCCGGCGAATTTGCTCTTCCGTGATCGGAGTCGTAAGCACGACCTCGCGCCGATCCGCATCTTTAGCCGTCGCCGCCTTCTGAGCCGCGTCGCCGTCGTCCTGCATCGAAACCGCGGAGCCGCGTTCGTAAACCCATTCGTTAATGCCGCCGCTCGCCGCGTCGATCAGCACACCTTGACGGCGGAACGCCCAGCAGTTGTATGCGACGGATACGAAGAAGCTCGCAGGAAGCCGGTTCATGACTCCGATTTTGCAGCCGAGCAGCGTTACTTCCCCGCCGAAGCCCATCGTGCCGATGCCGAGCTTGTTGGCGTTCTCCAGAACGTAATCCTCCAGCTTGCGAAGGTCCTCGATCGGGTTTACGTCGTCCACCTTGCGGAACAGCTGCTGCTTGGCGAGCTCGTAGCCGCTCGTGCGGTCGCCGCCGATGCCTACGCCGATGAAGCCGGCGCTGCAGCCTTGGCCTTGCGCTTGGTAAACCGCGTGCATAATGCACTTGCGGATGCCGTCCAAATCGCGGCCCGCCTTGCCGAGTCCCGGAAGCTCCGCCGGGAGGCTGTATTGGATGTTTTTGTTTTCGCAGCCGCCGCCCTTAAGGATCAGCTTCACCTCGATGTCGTCGCGCTCCCACTGCTCGAAATGAATGACCGGCGTGCCCGGCCCGAGATTGTCGCCGCTGTTCGCGCCGGTGAGCGAATCGACGGAATTTTCGCGAAGCTTTCCTTCCTTCGTGGCCCGCGAAATCGCGCTGCGGATCGCCTTCTTCATCTCGATTTGGTTTGCGCCGATCGGCGTATGAACGATAAAGGTCGGCATGCCGGTATCTTGGCAAATCGGAGATACGCCGGTATCCGCCATCGTAATATTGTTTGCAATCGTAGCCATCGACAGCGCCGCACGGGTGCCTGTGTTCTCGCGCTTCGCGCCCTCTTTGATCGCCCGGCGGACGTCTGCCGGCAAATTGGTGGATGTCTCAACAATTAAATCGTACATGCTTTGTTCGAAATGCTTCATCCTGTCCGTCCCCTTCTCCCAAAAAACTGTTACACAAGCTATCATATCACAAAACGCCCTGCAAATTCTTTATCCCGCCTTGAAACAAAAAACGGAACCGTCGTCATATGGACAACCGTTCCGCTTCAATTTGTGCTTTGATATTTGTTTCCGCAATGCTTCCGCCTTCGTCGGCGTCGCTCTCGACACGGGATTTACTCCGTTCCACTGCGCCCGCAACGACTCGGGATTCATTCGGCCTTCCCGCTCGGCCTTTCTGCGCTGCTTCTGCGCCTTGCTTGCCGCCATAACGACCTCACTCCTTGTATGGAATTTCACATCCCCTAGTATACACGAAAGGCCGCCTCCCGTTAACATTGTGCTAACAAAAAGGCAGCCCTTCACGCAGTATTTCGTTTATTCCAAACCCCAAATGCCGAAACGCGGCAAGTACATCAGAATGAGCAGGACGAACAGCAATATTGCTGCGATCGTGCTGAACGCGGAAAACTTGGAGAGGTCCTTCTTCGCATCCTGCTTGCCGCCTGCCGAGATGATGCGCTTCAGCGGTCCGCCGAGCATCCCCGCCATCGCTCCGAGCACGATGAACACGACGATGACGACGACCATCCAAGCAACCGACAAATCATATTTGCTGATTAAATAGCCTCCGGTCAAAAACTGGACGACAAGCAGCCATTGACCGACACGATTGAAGCCGTAAAGCCCTTGAGCCAATCCGACTTGATTGCCGCCTTCGAGTTTGGCGAGCCGAGGCGCGACGAACGGCAGCAGCAAGTAAAATCCGACAGCGACGGCTCCGAGTACATGCAGAAACAGTACGTAGTTCACGACCGATACCCTCCATCCAATGTGAAAAATGTTCCAGCCTTAAGTATATCCGACTCGCGGGACCAGTACAATTTTTCGTGCGCCCGCAAAGCCGAGGGAACGGCATTTGTACTATTTTCGCCTTATTTCATGCGTGGGTGCGGTGTACGCTTTTTTCTCGTACTTTGGGGAGCAAACCGTATTTCAAACCATTTATATACATGACTCCGGTTCACTTTCCTCACTTTCAAACCATTTATATACATGACTCCGGTTTACTTTCCTCACTTTCCAACCCAATAATGGAAAAACGGCTGCCGGAGTTATGGTGATAATATGCTGATGGGTACGATACCTGAGATTGTTGCTCCTGCTTCGGATGGTTGACGGCTCGTTCTAACGGTCATAGATGCAGTTATTCGGCGTTTTGAACGAAACTTGCAGTTTTAACGGACACCACTGCAGCTTTTGCCTCGAAAAAGCAGGGATCAGCGCCAAAAATCAAGGTATAGCGTCTGTGGTGTCCGTTAACGGAATGACGGCGGGCAAATTGGCCAAATAGCGTCTGTGATGTCCGTAAGCACCGCAGGGGCAATACAAAACCGGCCCCGTCCGCTGCATGCGGATGAGGCCGGCTATAGTACGTTTCCGTCAATTCGATTAAGAGTTAACGATCTTGATCACGTTGCGGACGGACACCGCAGATTTATCAAGCGCCGCGCGCTCGGCGTCCGTCAGTTCGATCTCGACGATCCTCTCGATGCCGTCGCCGCCGATTACCGTGAGTACGCCCATGAACAGGTCGTTGTAGCCGTACTCTCCTTCAAGGAAAGCAATCGCCGGAAGAACGCGCTTCTTGTCCTTAAGAATCGCTTCGGTCATTTGCACGAGCGATGCGGCCGGCGCATAGTACGCGCTGCCGTTGCCGAGCAGGTTGACGATTTCTCCGCCGCCGGTGCGGGTGCGCTGCACGATTGCGTCGATCCGCTCTTGCGGAATCAGCTTCTCGATCGGCACGCCGCCGGCGTAAGTGTAACGCACGAGCGGCACCATGTCGTCCCCGTGTCCGCCGAGCACGACGCCGGTAACGTCCTCCACCGACACGTTCAGCTCTTGCGCGATGAAGGTGCGATATCGTGCCGAATCAAGCACGCCGGATTGGCCGATGACGCGGTTTCTTGGGAAGCCCAGCGTTTTATATGCAACGTAGGTCATCGCGTCTACCGGGTTGGACAGGATGATGACATATGCGTTCGGACACTTGTCTTTCACTTGCTCGCAGACGGATTTCACGATGCCTGCGTTCGTGTTCACGAGATCGTCGCGGCTCATGCCCGGCTTGCGCGCGATGCCGGCCGTGATGATGACGACGTCGGAGCCGGCCGCGTCCTCGTAGGAAGACGTGCCGATAATGTTGCTGTCGAATCCTTGTACGGGGGAAGCCTCAAGCATGTCGAGCGCTTTTCCCTTCGTCGGATTCTCAAGCTGCGGAATGTCGACGAGTACAACGTCGCCGAGTTGTTTCTGAGCAAGCATAAGGGCCGTTGTCGCACCGGTGAAGCCGGCGCCGACAATGGTAATTTTCGCGCGTCGAATGGCCATGATTAAGGTTCCTCCTTACATAGATTGATATAGTATGTCCGTTAGTCCATGTTTTTGATGAGCAGGTTTGCAAATTCGGACGTCTTTACTTCCGTAGCGCCTTCCATGAGACGTGCGAAGTCATACGTAACCGTCTTGTCGGCGATCGTCTTTTCCATGCCTTTGTAGATCAGATCCGCAGCTTCAAGCCAGCCGAGGTGCTCAAGCATCATAACGCCGGAGAGCGTTACGGAGCCCGGGTTAACTACGTCAAGACCGGCATATTTCGGAGCCGTGCCGTGAGTCGCTTCGAAGATCGCATGGCCCGTTACATAGTTGATGTTCGCGCCCGGTGCGATGCCGATGCCGCCCACTTGCGCCGCAAGCGCGTCGGACAAATAGTCGCCGTTGAGGTTCAGCGTCGCGATGACGTCGAAGTCCTTCGGACGAGTCAATACTTGCTGCAGAGCGATGTCGGCGATTGCATCCTTAACGATGATTTTGCCTTCCGCTTCGGCAGCCTTCTGTGCCGCGTTAGCCGCGTCTGCGCCTTGCTCTTCTTTAATGCGGTCGTATTGCGCCCATGTGAACGTTTTGTCGCCGAATTCTTTTTCCGCGAGCTCATAGCCCCAGTTTTTGAACGCGCCTTCGGTAAACTTCATGATGTTACCTTTATGTACCAAGGTAACGCTCTTGCGGCCGTGCTTGATCGCGTATTCGATCGCTGCGCGAACAAGTCGAGTGGAGCCTTCTCTGGAAACCGGCTTAATGCCGATGCCGGACGTTTCCGGGAAGCGGATTTTCTTGACGCCCATTTCGTTCTGGAGGAACTCGATCACTTTCTTCACGTCGGCCGACTCTGCTTGGTACTCGATACCTGCATAGATGTCCTCTGTGTTTTCACGGAAAATAACCATGTCGACAAGCTCCGGACGCTTCACCGGCGAAGGGACGCCTTGGAAGTAACGGACCGGACGCAAGCAAGTGTAGAGATCAAGCTCTTGGCGAAGCGCCACGTTCAAGGAACGGATGCCGCCGCCGACCGGAGTCGTAAGAGGACCTTTAATCGCTACGATGTATTCGCGGATCGCCGTCAGCGTGTCGGCCGGAAGCCAGCTGTTGAACTTATTGAATGCTTTCTCGCCTGCAAAAACTTCGTACCACGCAATTTTTTTCTCGCCTTTATATGCTTTCTCTACCGCCGCATCAAGAATGCGCTGGGAAGCCGCCCAAATGTCCGGACCCGTGCCGTCGCCTTCGATGAACGGGATGATCGGGCGGTTCGGAACGTTCAGCTTGCCGTTCGCCTCGATCGTAATGCGCTCGCCTTCCGTAGGTAAAGAATACTGTTCGAATTTCACCATGTGTCATTTCCTCCTAAAAGATAATTAAAGTTCAAAAGGGAGCGGGAGTCCGTACACGTCTTCCGGCACGAACGTCCCGCTATTCAATAAGCTGTATTGCAATGCTATGCCTTGTTACGCGCGCTTCTCGATCGGAATAACCTTCTGATCCGTCGGGCCGACATATTCCGCACGCGGGCGGATGAGGCGGTTGTTCTCGTACTGCTCGAGAATGTGCGCCGTCCAGCCGGATACGCGGGAAATCGCGAAGATCGGCGTGAACAGGTCGCGCGGAATTTCAAGCGCCGTGTATACGGAAGCGGAGTAAAAGTCGACGTTCGTCTTGAGGCCCTTCGCGCCCGTTACGATCTCTTCGATTTTTACGGACATGTCGTACCATTTCATATTGCCCGTAAGCTTGCCGAGCTCGTAAGACATCTTCTGCAGATGCTTGGCGCGCGGATCGCCGTTCTTGTACACGCGGTGACCGAAGCCCATGATCTTCTCTTTGTTATCCAGCTTGTCCTGAATGTATTTCTCGAGGTTCTCGGGGCTGCCGATTTCTTCGAGCATCGCCATGACCGCTTCGTTCGCGCCGCCGTGCAGCGGGCCCTTCAAAGCGCCGATCGCGGAAGTGACGCCGGAGTAAATGTCCGACAGCGTCGCTACCGTTACGCGCGCCGCGAAGGTGGACGCGTTCAGCTCGTGATCCGCGTGAAGCACCAGCGCCTTATCGAGCGCCTCGATTGCGATTTTTTCCGGCTCCTTGCCCGTGAGCATGTAGAGGAAGTTCTCGGCCACTTTGGCTTTCGCCTTCGGCGCTACAGGCTCAAGCCCTTGGCGGATGCGGGAGAACGCGGCAATGATCGTCGGCAGCTTCGCTTGAAGACGCACAGCCTTCTTCAAGTTCGCTTCGATGCTCATATCGTTCGCTTCCTCGTCGAACAGCGCAAGCGCCGAAACGGCCGAACGAAGCACGGCCATCGAATTGGCGCCCTTCGGGCAGGAGCTGATCTGATCGATAATTTGCTGGGGAACCGGAGCATTGCTGCTCAAATCGTCAACCAGCTTTTCAAGTTCGGCTTTATTGGGAAGCTTGCCATGCCAGAGCAAGTAAACAACCTCTTCATAGCTCGCGTTCTCCGCCAGGTCGTCAATGTTGTAACCACGGTACGTAAGAACACCGTCTATGATGGAACTGACCGAAGATGTCGTTGCGACAATGCCTTCGAGTCCTTTGGTGACCGTCATGGGGCACACTCCTTTGCGCAAATCTTCAAATTGAATGATTAACTTACTTCATGATACCTTATATTGAGTTGCGAAAGAAACAAATTCGGGCATAAAAGTTCATTATCACGCTCAAAATTGGATTTATCACAACTATTTTTTTAGCTTGCGGACTCGGATACAATATAGCTGACTGAATCTCTTTCTTACGCATTCGGGAGGAATTATGGACAACTCTGAACGCTTGGGCATCATCGATATCGGATCCAACTCCATTCGCCTCGTCATCTACGAGATCACCTCGAGCGGCGCTTACCGTGTCATCGACGAGAGCAAAGAAAGCGCCCGTTTAAGCGAGCGGTTGGACGGCAACGGCCGCATTTCCGAAAAAGACCTCGACTATATCGCCGGCATATTAAGCCGCTTCAGCGCGCTCTGCTCCGTACACGGAACGAACCGGATCCGCGCCGTCGCCACCGCGGCCATCCGAAACGCCGCCGACTCGCCGCACATCATAGAAGCCTTAAAGCAACGATCGGGGCTGGCTATCGACGTCCTTTCCGGCGAGGAAGAGGGACGCTACGGTTTTCTCGGGATGATCAACACCATCGCCGTCGATGACGGGCTGCTTATCGATATCGGAGGAGGGAGCACGGAAATTACGCTGTTTCTCGGCCGCCGCCTCCTTCGAAGCGTTTCGTTTCCGTTCGGAGCGGTCAACATGATGAAACGGTTCGGCAAAAACGGCGAGCTGGACGAGCAAGGCGCAAAGTCGATCCGCACGATCGTTCAAGATGCGCTTGCTTCGGAGCCGTGGATCGCGCAGCATATGGGACTGCCGCTCGTCTGCCTCGGCGGAACCGTTCGCAGCTTATGTAAAATCGATCAGCGGCGCAAAAAATACAGCCTGCCCATTACCCACAACTACCGAATGGCCGGCGAAGACTTGGAAGCCGTGCTCGATTCGCTCCAAAAGACGCCGCTGGACCAGCGGAAAAAAATAGACGGATTGTCAAAAGACCGTGCGGACATTATTGTTCCCGGCCTGCATATTCTCCATACCGTTTATAAAAGAGTGAACGCCGCAAGCTGCATCATCAGCGGCGCCGGGCTGCGGGACGGCGTATTTTTCGAGCTGCTGCGGCCGGGAAAGCCGCAATTTAGCAGCGTGCTGGAACATAGCATCGGCAATATATTGTCGCTTCACCCTGCCGTCTCGCTCAAGCACGTCAGTCAGGTCAACCGGATCGCCCATCAGCTGTTCGGCGAGCTGCGGAACATTCATGGAATGGAAGATGCCGCCTCCGTGTACCTTCACGCCGCCTCGCTGCTGTATCGCATCGGGATATCCATCAACTATTACAACTTTCACGCCCATACGTATTACCTGCTGGCACACTCGCGCATCGACGGCTTGACCCATAGAGAGATTGTCCTGTGCGCGCTCATTGCATCGTATAAGAGCGAAAAGCGGTCCAAGCCCTACATTGCTCAATATCGAGATTTGCTTGAAGAAGGAGATGCCGGCCTGATCGTTCGCCTCGGCTCTCTCCTTCAGCTTGCGGCGGCGCTCGACCGGAGCGAAACGCAGCCGATTTCGATGCTTTCGGTCAAAATCAAAGACAAAGAGCTTGTCTTAACCGCCGGCGCGCGCCGCAGCTGGGACATTGAACGAAGAGAGGTCGCATCGCTTGAGAAGGACTTCAATAAAATATGGAAATTAAAGCTGCGCGTATCCGAAAATTAATTCGCCTACCGCAGCTTCCAATTGTTCAAGGCAAGCGCAAACTGGCTTCTTCTGGGCGTATCGCCGGGCCGCAGACGGATGTAAACGCCGCTCGGCTGAAGCTCACGAGCCTTCACGTTGTCTTCGAGGCACAAGTGGAGCGTATTGATTAGGCTTTCCTGCAGCCTCGGGTCAAACACCGGGCACATCAGCTCGATGCGCCGGGTCAAATTCCGGGTCATCCAGTCGGCGCTCGAAATATACACTTTGGGGTCGCCGCCGTTTTCAAAATAATAAATTCTCGAATGCTCCAAAAACCGGTCCACAATCGAGATGACCCGGATATTGTCGCTGAGTCCCGGCACTCCGGGCCGGAGACAGCATACCCCTCGGACGATCAGGTCGACTTTGACGCCCGCTTGGGAAGCCGCATACAGCTCGTCAACCATCTCTTTATGAGACAAAGAGTTAATTTTTACAACAATCCTAGCGCTCTTGCCCGCCCGCGCATTGTCGGCCTCGGCCCGAATCAGCTCGAACAGCTTCTCTCTCAGATCGGCCGGCGCCACGGCGAACGCCTTCCAATGTCTCGGGGCCGAATACCCTGTCATTTCGTTGAACAGTGCGGAGGCGTCCTCGCCGATCACCGGATGGCTCGTGAACAGCCCTACGTCCGTATATAGCTTGGCGGTGGCGTCATTGTAATTCCCGGTGCCGACATGGACGTATCGGCGCAATCCGCCCGGTTCCTGACGCACGACGAGCGTGATTTTGCAGTGCGTCTTCAGCCCGACAAGCCCGTACACGACATGGCAGCCGGCCTTCTCCAGCCGCCTCGCCCAAGCGATGTTCCGCTCTTCGTCGAATCTCGCCTTCAGCTCTACCACGACCGTCACCTGTTTGCCGGCCTCGGCCGCGAGCGCCAGCGATCGGACGAGCTGCGAATTCCCGCTGACCCTGTATAAGGTTATCTTAATCGCAAGCACCTTCGGGTCATGGGCAGCCTGCGTAATAAAATCGCTGACGGCATCGAACGATTCGAACGGATGCTGGACCAGCACGTCGCGCTTCGCGATAACGCCGAACAGGTCGGGCTGTTCTTCGTCCTGCGCCGTCAATTCTTCGGGGTATACCGGCTGGAAGTCCTTAAAGCGAAGCTGGTCGCGCCCGGGCAGCGAATCGGCGAATTTCATTAGGAAGCTTAAATCGAGCGGCCCGTCGAACTCAAAAACGCCTTCTTGTACTTCAAACTCCCATTGAAGCATTTCCAGCGCATAAGGATGCATGCCCCGTTCGATCTCAAGCCGTACCGGAGAGCCCCATTTTCGCTTGCGCAGCTCCTTCTCGATTTCCTCCAGCAAATCCTCCGCGCCTTCCTCGTTCAACGTCATATCGGCATTGCGCGTAAGCCGGAAGGCGTTCACCGAAATCGGCGTATACCCGGTAAACAGCGCAGGGATGTGACGCTCGATCACTTGCTCGATCAGCATAAATTCGCTCTTCCTGCTGTTCAGCCGCTGGGGAACTTGAACATACCGCGGCAAATTCGAAGGAACCTGAACCAAAGCGAAGTACGGCTCTTCCTCCGGCCCGTCCCCGTCCTTATGTAGCACGACGGCCAAATACAAGCCGTGCGAATGGACAAGCGGAAAAGGCCTGCTCTGATCGACCGCCATCGGCGTCAGCACCGGAAAGACGATATCGTGGAAAAACCGGTCCATCGCCTTTTGCTGAACGACATTTAGCTCGTCGAACGAGTCGACGAAACAAATGCCCTGCTTCTCCAGCAGCTTCCGCAACTCGCGCCACGTTTGGTATTGGTCGCGCACCAGCTCTTCCGTTCGTTTCATGATGCGCTTCACAAGCTGCGAGGGGGTAAAGCCGGAGAAATCTTTCTTCTGATAGCCCGCTTTGATTTGATCGATCACGCCCGCGACGCGGACGCTCATGAATTCGTCCAAATTCGAGGATACGATCGACAAAAATTTGGCCCGTTCCAGCAAGGGGGTTTCGTCGTCCTGCGCCTCCTCCAGCACTCTGCGGTTAAAGTGCAGCCAGCTCAGCTCGCGGTTGATATACGGGTTGTCCGCGTTCGCGCTCGATCCGTCATGTTTCGCCATAAACGAGTCACCCCACCTCTTCCGTCATTGCAAGAAGCATTCGGTGAATGTCCGGGGCCGCCTTCGCAATGCGCACCGGCTTCCAGTCTCCATCCACCCAGACGTGTTCGCTTTCACCCGTCGCAAGCAGAGTTTTCGGGTCGTCCGCCAGCCGGACCTCATATTCGAATAACATCCTCACCGCGCCGACGTCTTTGATCCGGGTATGGATTTCGACCAGATCGTCGTATTTGGCCGGCGCATGATAGCGTGCATGAACGTCCACAACCGGCATGCGCAAGCCAAGCTCCTCCGCCTGTTTATAGGCTAGCCCCCGGTCCCGAATAAACTCGGTGCGGCCGATTTCAAACCAAGTTAAATAGTTCCCGTGATACACGACGCCCATTTGGTCGGTTTCGGCATACCGTACGCGCAATCGGTGCGTATGCCAGCCGCTTTGTCGGGTCAACTCGTTCTCCTCCCCAAAAAAGGCAGCGCTCTAGGGCGCCGCCTTTTTTTAATGCTATCGTCTGATTACAAAATGTTCGCTTTTCCCGAATAAATGACGCCGACCTCGGAATACACCGTAACCTCGGCTCCTTCCGACAGCTTCTCCATCGCCTTGTCCACGCCTACGATCACCGGTTTGCCGAGGCTTACGCCTACGACGGCCGCGTGGGAAGTGATGCCGCCCGCTTCGGTAATGACCGCGGCGGCCTTTTCGAATGCCGGGACATAATCCTTATCGGTGGAAACCGTTACGAGCACGGAGCCTTCCGTCGTCTTGTCCAACGCTTCCTTCGCGGAACGAGCGAACACGACTTTGCCGGTAGCGCTTTGCGTTCCGATGCCTTGGCCCTTGGCCAGCATTTCGCCGATATGGTGAATTTTCATCAGGTTGGTCGTTCCGGAGCGTCCGACCGGGACGCCGGCCGTAATGACGATCAGATCGCCGAGCTTCACGAGGCCCATCCGTTGAGCGGACTGAATCGCCATCTCGATCATCTCGTCCGTATTTTGCACCTTCTCGCCCTTCACCGGAATGACGCCGGATACGAGGCACAGCTTGCGCATAACGGATTCGTCCGGAGTTACGGCGATAATCGGCGCTTTCGGACGGTATTTCGATACCATGCGCGCCGTATAACCGCTCTCGGTCGACGTGATGATCGCTTTCGCGTCAAGATCGAGCGCCGCATTGGCAACCGCTTGAGAGATCGCTTCGGTTACGTTCGTTTGCTGCGCGTTGCTTTGCTTCAAGAAAATTTCGCGGTATTCGAGCGCCGCTTCCGTGCGTTCGGCGATGCGAGCCATCGTAAGGACGGATTCGACCGGATATTTGCCTGCGGCCGTTTCGCCGGATAGCATCGTTGCGTCGGTGCCGTCAAAAATCGCGTTCGCGACGTCGCTCGCTTCCGCGCGGGAAGGACGAGGGTTGCGCTGCATGGAATCCAGCATCTGCGTTGCGGTGATGACCGGCTTTCCTGCGCGGTTGCACATTTCGATCATGCGCTTTTGGACAAGCGGCACTTCTTCGGCGGGAATTTCTACGCCCAGGTCGCCGCGCGCCACCATCAGGCCGTCGGACACCTCCAAAATTTCCGCGAGATTGTCTACGCCTTCCTGGTTTTCGATCTTCGAAATGATATGAATATGCGTTGCGTTATATTTTTCGAGAATGGCCCGAATTTCCAATACGTCGCTTGCTTTGCGGACGAAGGAGGCGGCGATAAAATCGATGCCCTGCTCGATGCCGAACACGATGTCGTTCGCGTCCTTCTCGGTAATGCCCGGAAGGTTGATGCGCACGCCCGGAACGTTAACGCCTTTGCGGCTTTTAATCGGTCCGCTGTTTACGATCGTGCAGTGGATTTCCGTGCCTTGGACTTCATCGACGCGCAGGCCGATCAGACCGTCGTCGATCAAAATCGTAGAGCCTGGGTTTACATCGTCCGCAAGGCCTTTGTAGCTGACGGGAATGCGGTTTCTGTCGCCGAGAATATCTTCGGTCGTAAGCGTGATGCGATCGCCCTGAACAAGCTCGATCGGCTCCTCTTTCAGCTTGCCGAGCCGGATTTCCGGACCTTTCGTATCAAGCAATATGGCGACCGTTTTGCCCAGCTCTTCGCGGGCTTTTTTGATCGTGTTGATGCGCCCTCCGTGCTCGTCGAAATCACCGTGGGAAAAGTTAAGGCGGGCGACGTTCATGCCGGCTTCGATCAATTTCCTGATGTTTTCCGGAGATTCGGAAGACGGGCCGATAGTACAGACGATTTTTGTTTTACGCATAGTATGATTTCCTCCCTTATCCATTCGTGCTGCGTTTATATGTAACCCCGAAGGGCTTTTACGCACAAAAGAACGCCGGGAGAGAATAATGGTATCGCCCCCCGCGGCGGCGATGGATCAATGTTGTATATAGGTAAATTTGCCTATTTTCCTAAATTTATTATATCGATCTTGGCGAAGCTCCTCAGCCGTCAATCCTTTCAGCCGGGCAAGATGATTCTCGATAGCGGTTTTTATGGCCGCGGCCGTCTCCTGGACGTCACGATGGGCGCCGCCTTTCGGCTCCGGGACAATCTCTTCAATAATATCAAAGCCGAGCATGTCCTCCGCCGTGATTTTCATTACTTCGGCCGCTTCCCCCGCACGGGATGCGTCTTTCCATAGGATTGAGGCCGCCGCGTTCGGCGAGCTGACCGAATAAATCGCATTCTCCAGCATAAGCACGCGGTTGGCTACGCCCAATGCAAGCGCGCCGCCGCTGCCGCCCTCGCCGATCACAACGCCGATGACGGGAACGCCCAAACCGGCCATCTCCAGCAAATTTCTGGCGATCGCCTCCGACTGTCCGCGCTGCTCCGCCGCATCGCCCGGATATGCGCCGGGCGTATCGATGAACGTAACGATCGGACGGTTGAACTTGTCCGCCTGCTTCATGAGCCGGAGCGCTTTACGGAAGCCTTCCGGATGCGGCATGCCGAAGTTGCGGGCGATGTTGTCTTTCGTATCTTTCCCCTTCTGATGCCCTACGACCGTCACCGGAACTCCGTTCAGCTTGGCGATTCCGCCGACAATGGCCAAATCGTCGCCGAACAGCCGGTCACCATGAAACTCTATGAAATCCGTAAAAATGTGATTAATATAATCAAGTGTCGTCGGACGCTGCGGATGGCGGGCCAGCTGCATGCGGTCGGCCGCCGTTATGTTGACGTACAACTCCTGCTCCAGCTTCGCGTAACGTTCTTCGAGTCTTGCAATTTCGTCGCTGAAGTCAATGTTTCGCTCTTTGCCGAATGCCTTTAACTCGTCAATTTTCTTCCGCAGCTCTGCGAGAGGACGCTCGAACGGCATGTCACCCGCCATACGCCGATTCCTCCTTCACCGAATGGATGTCAAGCAGCTGCGTCAGCGTCGCGCGCAAATCTTTACGGTGAACGACCTTGTCGATTTGCCCGTTCTTCAAGTTAAACTCCGCGGTCTGGAAATTGTCGGGCAGCTTCTGCCGGATCGTCTGCTCGATGACAATGCGGCCGGTAAAGCCGATAATAGCCCCAGGCTCCGCTAAAGTAATATCGCCCTGCATCGCAAAGCTTGCAGGCACGCCCCCGAAGGTCGGGTCCGTCAAGACCGAAATATAAAGACCTCCGCGGTCGCTGTGACGTTGAACGGCAGCCGAAGTCTTCGCCATCTGCATCAAGCTCAGAATACTTTCCTGCATCCGCGCGCCGCCGGAGGCGGATACGATGATGAGCGGGTAATCCTTCTGGGTTGCCCGTTCGATCGCCCTAGTAATCTTCTCTCCTACAACGGAGCCCATGCTGCCTGCAAAGAAATCGAAGCTCATGACGCACAGCACTACGGGAAAACCGCCTATCGTTCCTTCACCCGTTACGACAGCGTCCAGAAGGCCCGTTTTTTCCTTCTGCTGCTCGAGCTTCTTGGCATAATCGGGGAAGTTAAGAGGATCCTCCGAAATCATATCGGCGTCATATTCAAATAATCTCCCCTCGTCCATCAGCATTTGGATGCGTTCAAAAGCGTTAAGCTTCGAATGATGGCCGCAAGAGGAGCATACTTTCAAGTTTTTTTCGAATTCTTTGCTGAATTGAATGGTGCCGCATTTGGGACACTTGTTCATAATTCCTTCGGGTATGTCGCGTTTCGAGTTGGGAGAGGGGACAGTCGCATATTTCTTTTTGTGTGAAAACCAATCTCTGATCACGGTACACCTCACTATAGCGTTCTTCGCTTCAAAGCCCGATAGGCGCCATAAGGCGCCCGGCTTTGTCAACGCTAAACCATGTATTACATGTGCAGAATGGTGCTGAGCACCTCTTGCACTTCGTCCAACTCGCCTTCCGGCACTAATATTTCATATTGCTGCTTCGTCAAGTTGATTGCGCGGACTTGAACAAGAAAACCTTCTTCCGTTAATTTGGTTTTAATTCGTTCCGCAATTTTTGCCGTGGGGGCAATATATATAACCGTCCACATCGTGGC
Organism: Paenibacillus thermotolerans; assembly: GCF_028745515.1. Taxonomy (GTDB): domain Bacteria; phylum Bacillota; class Bacilli; order Paenibacillales; family YIM-B00363; genus Paenibacillus_AE; species Paenibacillus_AE thermotolerans. Next base: position 51,472 of record NZ_JAQZSG010000025.1, read on the forward strand.
AACCTCCCGACGTCGGTAAGCCTGTACAACTTGTGGGCCTGTGCGTCCTTTGCCTGATCCAAACAAATATATGCAACGGCACAATCATAACATATTCGCGGATTTCTGGGCAAGGAAGCGAGCGCTTGTCCGCTTTCGGGGGCGGCCGAACAGTCATACTCCGCTTGGCAGCACCCGCTCGCCGTCTGCTCGGTCCGGTAGATGGAGCTTCTCCGCTTGCACATCAATCGGAACTTTGTTCCACTGTACTCTACCGCGCCGCCTTACCGACCGCCTCCAACGGAAATTTTGGGGACTCCCATTCCACCGAACCGCGGCCGGCCCGTCACCGGAACCGGCCGCAGCAACGCCGCCTTCTAATCAACGCCATACGTCTTCGCCTTAGGATCGTTGTGCGCGATTCTGGCGGATGCCGCGGCGGCAAGGCCGGAAACCAAGTCGTCCAAAAACACGTGCACGCCGTTCTTTCGGTTGTTCAGCTCACCGATGACGCCGGGCTTCACTTTGTCCAAATAACCGAAGCTCGTCAATCCGATCATCCCGTACACATTCGTGATCCCGAGGGCGAGCGTTTCATCGACGCCGTACAAAGACTCGTCGCAATCCAGGATGCTCTGCAGCGGCTCGGGGAGCTGCCGCTTCTCCGCCAGCTCGTCGAGCGCGATCCCTGTGCAGAGCACATACTGAACCTCGCGCTTTTCGAGTACGACTCTCACACTATCGTTGCAATCTTCCAATTGCAAATCGGGATTATACGGTTTTTGAAGGTTGTATACGATTTCGCCGATCATCTCAATTTCGATTCCGCGTTTGCGAAGCATATCAACGACCCAAATTGGCGGCATGAATCATCCTCCTTAAGCGCAATCGTGTGCCGGTCCTGACTAGAAGTGTATGCGCCTAAGGAGGAAAATGTTCTTACAATCTATTTTATTTTCGTCGTACCCTCTCCTAGCAAACGTTCGATCAGCTTTAATAGAATGGGCTCCGCGTCCACACGGTAATCGACGCTAAGCTCGAGCAGCCGCGAGTTTTTCTCATAGAACAGCGCCACGTTGACGCGCCCCGGGTGTTTTTTCAGCAGCGATTGAAGGCGCCTCAAATTGCCCGGCGTCTCCTTGTCTTCCGCGATTTTGATAAATAACGTCTGGTCGCCGGCATGCTGCCTCCTGCTGAGTCCGGGCACATCGGTCTCCGCGCCGGCCCGGGCGAGCTGACCGTTCGCCATCGTTTCCCAGCGCCTCGTCCCAGCGCCGCCCGCCGGAGGACGGGAGGCCGCGATCCCTGCGCCGCTTGCCGGGGCGCGAGAATCGGCCGAACCGCCGGATTTAGCGCCATCAGTGCCATTGGAACCGCCGCCGTCTCTCCTGCCGGACACGGACCCGGCGGAATACGAGGAACGCCGCGCGGGCGCTCTGACCGTCCCGCCGCGAATCCGCGCCATCAACGCCGGATCGTCCATGGCGAACACATGCGACGCAATGAGCTTCACATCCTCGTCCCCGTGCTGAAGCTTGGCGGTCATCGCCGCAATAACGCCTTTGCCGACGATGGAGGACGCTTGCTTCCACGTCTCCGGAAAAAGCACGACCTCCACCTTATGCACGCGATCCTCCAGCTCTACAAACGCCATCTGCTGCCCCTTGCGCGTAACGATCGGCTTCACCGAGAGCACCATGCCGAATACGACGACCTCGGTGCCCTCCGCCAGCTCGTGAAGCCGGTGAATCGGCAGCATATCCCACTTCTCGTACCAATCTTGGTAAGCGTCCAGCGGATGGCCCGTCACATACAAGCCGAGCAGCTCCCGCTCGTGCTCCAGCTGCTCCATGCGGGTCATCTCCCGCACGTTCGGCAGCTCTACCGTCCAGTTCGTATGCTCGGACAATCCGAACAGCGAAATTTGAATGTCCTCCCGCTCCTTCTTCCACTTCGCCGCCGCGTCCACCGCCTCGTCAAGGACGGCGAGCAGCTGCGCCCGGTGTCCCGGAAGCCCGTCCGCGGCACCCGCGGCGATCAGCGACTCCAGCACCCGCTTGTTGCAGACGCGCAAATCGACGCGGCGGCACAAATCGATCAAATCCTCGAACGGCCCTCCGGACGAACGTGCGGCCAAAATCGCCTCAATTGCCTGCGTGCCGACATTTTTCACGGCGGCCAGTCCGAACCGAATCGCATTCGGCACACCGGCAGCATCGGTTCGAGCCGCGGCAGCCGACACGACCGGCGAAAACAGCACGCCGCTCTCGTTCACGTCCGGCTGCAGCACGGGCACGCCCATCCGGCGGCACTCGTCGACATACTCCGCCACCTTCCGGTGGTTGCCCATATTGGCCGTCAGCATCGCCGCCATAAACTCGACCGGGTAATGCGCCTTTAAATAAGCGGTCTGAAACGCCAGCACCGCATACGCGGTCGCATGAGCGCGCGGAAAGCCGTAATCCGCAAAGCGGACGATCATATCGTAAACGACGTTCGCATCATGCTCGGTAAACCCTTGCTTCAGGCTGCCCGCCACGAACTTCGCGCGCTGCTCGTCGAGCACCTCGCGCTTCTTCTTCGATACGGCGCGCCGCAGCAAGTCCGCTTCCCCAAGCGAAAAGCCCGCCATCACCGATGCGATCTGCATGATCTGCTCCTGATAGACAATGATCCCGTACGTATCCTTCAAAATCGGCTCGAGCGTCGGGTGAGGATACTCCACCGCAATGCGCCCGTGCTTGGCGGCGATATATTTCGGAATAAACTCCATCGGGCCGGGACGAAACAGCGCATTCGCCGAAATAATGTCCTCTATATGCGTCGGCTTCATCTCCTTCAGCACGCGGCGCATTCCCGCAGACTCGAGCTGGAAAATGCCCGTCGTCCCCCCGGAGCCTAGCATCTCATACGTCGCCGGATCGTCGTCGGGCACGGAGCGCAAATCCAACTCGATCCCGCGCAGCTCGCGAACCGACTCCAAGGTCCGATCAATGATGGACAGCGTCCGCAAGCCCAGAAAGTCCATCTTCAGCAGCCCGATCGCCTCTAAATGCTCCATCGAAAACTGCGTCAGCGGCGTGGAGGCGGTACCCTCCTGCAGCGCGACGACATTCGTCAGCGGATCGCGCGAAATGACGACGCCGGCCGCGTGCGTCGACGCATGGCGCGGCAGCCCCTCCACCTTCAGCGCCATCTTCACCAAACCGCCGATTTTCGCGTCCCGCTCCGCCCATTCTTTCAGCTCCGGCACGGTGCGGAGCGACTCCTCGATCGTCATGCCGAGCGCATTCGGAATAAGCTTCGCCACACGATCGACGTCGCCGTACGACAAATTCATCGCGCGCCCGACATCGCGGACTGCAGCCCGCGCCGCCATCGTGCCGAACGTAATGATTTGCGCCACACGGTCGCGGCCGTATTTCCGCACGACATAATCGATAACCTCGTCGCGCCGCTCATCGTTAAAGTCGATATCGATATCCGGCATCGTTACGCGCGCCGGGTTCAAGAACCGTTCGAACAGCAGCCCGTACCGCAGCGGATCGACATCGGTAATTCCGAGCACGTACGCCACCAAGCTCCCTGCCGAGGATCCCCTTCCCGGTCCGGTCATGATGCCGCGGCTGTGCGCGTAACGAATGAAGTCCCATGTGATCAAAAAGTAATCCGCATACCCCATCCGTTCGATCGTTTCTAACTCATAAGCAAGCCGATCCGCGGCGGACGCGCGGAACGTCTCCTCCCGCCAGCGCGCATCTTCTTCGTAGCGCTTCAGCAGCCCCCGATCGCACAATGCCTTCAAGTATGCCGGCGCATCCGTACCTTCCGGAAGCGGCTCGAAGGCGGGCAAAATGCTCCGCCCCAGCTCCAAGTCCACTTGGCAGCGCTCAGCCACCGCCGCCGTATTCGATACGGCTTCCGGTGCGTAGGCAAACAAAGCGGACATTTCTTCCTCGCTTTTCATATACAGCTGATCCGTGTTATACCGAAACCGCGCCGGATCGTCCACATTTTTGCCCATGCCGATACACATCAAAATATCCTGCACGGCCGCATCCTCGCGTTCGATATAATGAACGTCGTTCGTCGCAATGAGCGGTACGTTACTTTCCCGGGAAATTTCGACAAGCTGCGGCAGCAACTTCCGCTGCTCCAGCAGCCCGTGATCCTGAAGCTCAATAAAATAATCTTCGCCGAACAATTGCTTATATCGCAGCGCCGTCGCCAGCGCTTCATCCTTTTTCCCGGCCAACAGCTTCTGAGGCACCTCGCCCTTCAGGCAGGCGCTCAAGCAAACAAGCCCTTCCGCATGGCGCGAAAGCAGCTCAAAATCGATTCGAGGCTTATAATGAAACCCGTCCAAGTGCGCCGCAGAGCAAAGCCGCAATAAATTTCGATAGCCTTCGTTGTTCTTCGCAAGCAGCACCAAATGGTAGGTCGGATTGTCTTCTCGCGGACTTTTGTCCTTCATGCTTGTCCCGGCCACATAAAACTCGCAGCCCAAGATCGGCTTTACGCCGGCTTCCAGGCAAGCCTTATAAAAAGGCACCGCCCCGTAAACGACGCCGTGATCCGTGAGCGCCAGCGCAGACATGCCCAAAGAAGCCGCCCGCTTGGCCAAATCTTTCACCCGAGCCGCGCCGTCGAGCAAGCTGTATTCGCTGTGCACATGCAAATGAACAAAGGAACCCATGTTCGCATCACCTCTTTCCATTGTAAAAGAAAAGCTCCCGCAAAGGAAGTTTTTATTGCGAATTCGGGTTAAAGGGTGCATTCGAAGTTTAGGGCATACGGCGACGCCTTGTCCCATAGATTTAGTAGAGAGACCTGGATTCGAGGTGGAACCGATGGGAATTACGGACTTTTTGACGAAGGCCGTGCAAGATTTTTTCGTCGCCTTTGGCGTTGTATTCGGCGCTGCGATGCTGGCGGGCGTCAGCTCGATCCTGACGATGCAGCCGCCTGCGACAACGATGCGCATGCTGGCCGAGAACGTCAAAATATGGGCGATTGTCGTGGCGGTCGGCGGAACCATCGATCCGATCCGAATGATCGAATACAACATGCAAGAAGGATATTTATCGCCTGCCTTCAAGCAAATCTTGCTCATTCTATGCGCGTTCGCGGGCGCCTACTCAGGCACGGAGCTCGTGAAGTGGTTGTGCCGGGGCGGGTGAGCGGCCGTTGAGAGTTCCGAATTTCGGCCGTTCGCCCGGCTTCATGCAGGCGGTCGGCTTGGTGCTGGCAGGCATTGTCGTAGGAGCCGTCGCGATGATGATCGTCGAATCGAACAACTACCAAATCGTAATCGAGCAAAACATCCAACTGCAGGCGGAAAACAGCCGTTTGCAAGAAGATGTCGCCAATCTGGAAAAGCTGAAAAACAGACGGTATGTCATTAAAAAAACAAGCGTCACCTTTGAGGGGGAGGCTTTGGAAAGAAAAATCGCCAGCGAGCTCGAGGCAAGAATACTGCAAAATCTCGAATTCGCCGTAGGCAATCCCGCCAGCATCGACCCTACCGTGTACAGGGCGCTGGTCGACGGGCATGAGTATCGGGACATCAACGGTTCGACATACCGCGTACGGGTCACGATGCTGTCGGTCAATCAGACCGAGCTGAGAGTGTTCGTAAAGGCAACCCAGGTGGTAGCGAATTGATTTTATACGGGAAAAAGGGTACAGTTACGCTATAAAAGCAGCATTTCTATATGAAAGACGGGTGTACGATCAGTGCTCACAGCATTAACCTATTTCTTTTCCGCGGCAATCGTCGTATCCTCGGCGCTGTCCGTATATTTCAGCATCCGGTCACGGCGTTCCGTCGACCCGATGCAGCGCGGATTGCATGCCTCAAAGATGAATATATCGATGGGCTTGCTCCTGATCTGCCTGGCGCTGGTGCAATGGTTTTTGTTCGAACCGGATACGATTCGAATCGTATTAGGATCGGTCTTTATCGTGCTCGGCTTCTTTAACGTATTTTCCGGCCTTCGCAGCTTCGGCTTCTATTCCCGGATTTCCTCCAAGCCGGACCGGCAAGACCAAGCGGCTAAGCTTGATCAATCAACTGAGCGGTAACGATCGCTTTGGCGACCAACGCTTGACGGTGATGAATTTCCACGTCGACCTTGCCGAATTTGCGGCTGAGCTCAATGACCTGCGGACGGATGACGATCTCGTTGTCGATCTGCAGCGGCTTGAGGAAGAAGGTCGACATGCTGTCAAGCACGAGGTCGCCTTTTTTGACGAGCTTGATCGCACGGAAAGCGGCCTGCGACATAACGGTCGTCAATACGCCTTCGGATACCGTGCCTAGAGACGATGTCATCTGCGGCGTGATCATCCCCCGGAACGAAATTCCTCCGTCCGCTTCCCTCTCCTCTTCGAATGCGGCCAATATCAGCTCCTCGATCGTTTCTCCGATTTGCGGCTGCTTCTGAATATACTGCATTCCCTTCAGCACGTCCTGTCTGGACACAATCCCCGCCAGCTTGCGGCCGGTATCGGTCACGGGCAACAGCTCGATCCCTTCCCACACCATCATGTGCGCGGCCGAAGCGACCGACGTTCTCGGCGATACGGTAATCGGATTTTTCGTCATCAGCTTCTCGATTTTTTCGTGATTCGGCATGCCGACCACATCCTTCGACGTCACCATGCCGATGATGCGGTTCCATTCGTCGACGACCGGGAACCGGCTGTGGCCGCTTTGCTCGACGAGCTCATTCCAATCCGCCACCGTGCTGTTGCCTTTCAGCACCGCCGCCTGGCTGCCCGGAGTCATGATGTCCTCGACAAGAAGAATTTTTTTCTTAATGAGCCTGTCGTAAATCGCGCGGTTGATCAGCGAGGCGACGGTGAACGTATCGTACGAGCTCGAAATAATCGGCAGGGCGTGCCGGTCCGCAAGCTCCTTCACCTCGCGGCTCGCCGGAAAGCCGCCCGTAATCAGGACGCCGGCGCCGAGCTCGAGAGCGATGCTGTGCGCTTTCATGCGGTTACCGACGATGAGCAAACTGCCCGCGTCGATATATTTCACCATTGTCTCCAGCTCCATGGCGCCGATGACGAATTTGCTCAAGTTTTTGGACAGCCCTTCCGCACCGCCGAGCACCGTGCCGTCCACGATGTTGACGACCTCCGCGAACGTCAGCTTATCGATATTGTTTCGCGCCTTCTGCTCGATCCGCACCGTGCCCGTCCGCTCTTTGGTGGCGACGAGGCCGGACGCTTCCGCTTCCTTGATGGCGCGGTATGCCGTGCCTTCGCTGACGCCGATGTTTTTGGCGATTTTGCGGACGGATATTTTGCTTCCAACCTTGAGGCTCTGAATATGTCTCAATATTTGCTCGTGCTTCGTAAGCGTTTCTTGTAGTGTCGTATCCACGATAGCTGTTTCACCCCGCACCTTATCTGTATCAATCTGTTACATTTTATTATATCTCTATTTCGAACATTCCGCATTACAAGAAAAGCGCCTGATTGCGTCCTTTGGATTCGAGCATATGCCTTTCGGATAGCTGGCGGCTCGCCCTTACGGACAGGGATGCAGTTATTCGGCGATTTGAAGGCCGTTTGCAGTTTTAACGGACACCATTGCAGTTATTGCCTCGAAAAAGCGGGGGTAAGCGCCAAAAATCGGGGTTTAGCGTCCGTGGCGACCGTTAGCGAAATGGCGGCGGGCAAATTGGCGATATAGCGTCTGTGGCGTCCGTTAGCACCGCAAACATTCCGCATAACAAAAAAAGCCTCCGATTCGCTTTTTCCGCGAACCGAAGACTTCATTCGTCACCCTCGCCGCACCAGCCTCCGCTCGATTGCCCGAAGCATCGTCCTGCGCCGCACATTCCTAATCCGCTGCAGCTGCGCGTCCGTTTGTTCATCCACCCGCAAAATCGCGTGCAGATGCGCGGCAACGATCAGCAGCGCAAACGCGATCCATACAACGCTGAACAAGGTGGGCAGCGTCCAGCCTTGTCCGACGTACAGCCGCGGAACGGCGTAAATCAGCATCCCGAGCGCCGCGCTCATATAAAGCACATTCTTTGTTGCATGCACGTATTCATCAACTCCTTCCGGCGGATTTTCGTAAATCTTCTCTCTACTTCAGCTTATGAGACCGGCCGTGCAAATATGAGCTTTCCGGCCGTCCCTCCGTACGACCACGGCGCTTTTTTCGATAAGCCCAACTTTCTCCATGATTCACCATAGGGTTTTGGCCCTCATATGATGTTGTAGTTCTTTGCGTCGACTTCTCGCGGCTTTAAGGAGACCGATTATGACAAAATCAAAAGTCACCGTGCACATTATGCGTCCCGGTTTGCTTGATGATCGAACCGTGTGCATAGGCAAAAGTTTGCTTCATAAGTGGCGAATTTCGGACACTCAAACGGTTCACTTCCGCTTCGGTGCATTCAAAACCGACGTCAGAGTGATTCCGATCGATCGCTCCGAACAGCTGCGCATCAGCCAGTCGTTAGCCTCTCAGATCGGTATCACCGAAGGCTCATCGCTTCGGATGAACTACCGTCCGGGCACTCAAACGCTTCAAGCCGGCCCCTTAATCGGCGTCATCGTCTCCCGCGACTTTCCCAGTACGCCGAACCGCCCGTTCGGCAGCATTACGGCATTTTGCCGCGAGCTCGTCGACGCCTGCAGGCAGCAAGGCGCCTTTGTTTACTTCTTTACTCCGGAAGGAATCCGATCCGGCTATGATACGCTGGAGGGCTGGACGTATGCGGGAGGCTGGAAGAAGCGCTCTTTCCCGGCTCCCGACGTGCTCCATAACCGGCTGACGTCGCGTAAGCTCGAGAACGCCCGGAAGGTGCAGCGATTGTTTAAAGAAACGAAAACCCGGCATGAAACGCTTATTTTTAACGAGAAGTATTTGGATAAAACGGAAGTGTTCGCCGCACTGCGAAAAGAGCCCGAGCTCCATTCTCTCCTGCCCGAATCGCACCCAGTTACCAGATTTCAAACGCTCCAATCGATGTGCGCAAAATACAGCTCCGTCTTCCTCAAACCGGTCCGCGGCTCTCTCGGAAAGGGCATCATTCGCATTCAAAAGACGGGAGCAGGAGGCTACGCCTGCCATTACAGCGAGTTGAACGGCACCCGCGTCGTCGTATATCCGTCGCTGGCCAAAGTGTACAGCGCCGTCGCTCCCAGACTGAAATCGCAGCGGTACCAAATCCAACAAGGGCTCAATATTGCAAAGATAAGCGGAAGACCGGTCGATTTTCGCGCACTTGTGCAAAAGGGGCTGTCCGGCGCGTGGGAGGTCACCTCCATCGTCGGGCGAGTGGCGGGTCCCGACCGTTTCGTATCCAACGTCGCTAAGGGCGGAAAGATCACTCAAGCCAAGAAAGCCGTCGAACGGTCGAACGTCCCGGCCGGCAAGAAGAGTATCGCGCTTGCGCGCCTGCGAACGGCGGCCATCGATATAGCCGAAGGAGTGGAATCGACGATCGACGCCCACTTCGGAGAGCTCGGCGTCGATTTGGCGCTGGACCAAACGGGCAAAGTGTGGCTGCTCGAGGTGAACTCGAAGCCGTCCAAGAATGACAATACGCAGCTGACAGGAGCGAAAATCAGGCCTTCCGTAAAGCTGCTCGTGGAATACGCGCGCCACCTGGCAAAGCTGTAGAGTGCAAGGAGGAACGGTATGGGCTTCAGGAAGGAAACGAACGGCAGTGTCGGCATTCTGGTTCGCGAAACGTTCGGCCCCGTCCCTTTCGCGGAACGATCGTTCTATCGCAAGCTATCGCTGGCAGGAAGCCGTCTCGGAATAAACGTATTCGTATTTTCACCGGAGTGGATCGATTGGACCGATAAGACGGTCAATGCATTCGCTTACTCGCCGGAAGGCAAAGCATGGATCAGAAGCGTGCATCCCTTGCCTTCGCTGGTGTACGACCGCTCCTTCTCTCGGACGCGTCAGCAGCGGCTCCGCTACAAACGGCAGCTTTCCAGGCTGCTTTCCGTTCCGGGCGTGAGGCTGCTGGGACGCGGACTGGGAGGCAAATATGACGTGTACCGTATGCTGAAGCAGGATGAGGCGGTATCGCGGCTTCTGCCGCGGACGGAGCCGTACCGCGGCCCTTCATCCTTGCTTTCCTGGCTGGAAGAGTACAAGGAGGTCATTATGAAGCCTAACGGCGGAATGCACGGCAAGGGCGTATTCCGGGTGTCACGCGAAACCCCGGAGGAATACGCCGTATGCGGCAGAGATAAGGCCAACCGGGTGTTCAGGCGCCGGTTCGCAGGTTCGGCTGCCGCCTCCGGGTGGATTCACCGGATCGTCTCCGGAAGAACGTATTTGCTTCAACCGTATTTGTCGCTTTCGACGGAAGGCGGTTATCCGTTTGATCTGCGCGCGTTAGTGCAAAAAGGCGGAAACGGCAGCTGGTCATTGACCGGCATAGCCGTCAGGCTCGGTCCGAAAAACAGCGTCACATCGAATTTGCACGGCGGAGGTACGGCTGCCGATGCGGAGCCGTTTCTGGCTCAGGAGTACGGCGAGGAGAAGGCGGCCGCAATTGCAGCCGGCATCCGGTCCGCCTCTTTAGCCGTCCCCCCGGTATTGGAGCGCCATCACGGTCCGCTCGTAGAGCTTGGGATCGATTTCGGCGTGGACCGGCTCGGACGCATCTGGCTGCTGGAAGTCAACTCCAAGCCCGGCCGCTCGTCATTCCTGTCTCTTGCGAACAGGAGAGCAAGCGCCGCAGCCGTGACAAGTCCGATTCGTTACGCACGTTATGTACTGGGCCGAGCAACTGGGAGGATATAAACCATGAGTATGACACTAAGCAATGTTCATTGGACCGGCAGGACGGAAAGAACGATATATTTGACGTCCGAGCTGGCAAGAAAGCTGAAACTTCGCAGCGGAAGGACGGTTGATGTGCGTCTCGGTGAAAGATCGATTAGTGCGCCTTGGCGACCGCTCAAGCGGAAGGGAAAGCATATTTATTTTCCTCTCATCGTCAAAGAAGCCATACAGGCTCCGAAGGTCCGCAGCTTGTATGTATCCGCGAACGAAAGCGGCAGCAGCGTCCGGATCGGCCCGCTGATCGGCATATTAACCTCCGGAGCCAGCGGCATACAACGCCCTTTCGGTGCAAGAACCGGCCTGATCCGCGAATATTTGCTGTCCGGCGCCGGCAAGGCCTACTATTTCGCCTTCACGCCGAAAGACATCAACTGGCAGAACGAAACGGTACTCGGATATTTCGCAAATCCGGAAGGCGGATGGTCCCGCAGACGGGTTCCGCTGCCGGATGTCGTCTACAACCGGCTCGCAAGCCGGAGCCACGACATTTCTCCGGCGATCGAGTCGCTGAAGATAAAGTTTGTCCGTCGGGATATTCCGCTCTTTAACTGGAGCTTCTTCAACAAGTGGGACGTGTACCGATTGCTGGAAGACGAGAAAGAAGCGTTCAGGCACGTGCCGGAGAGCGTTATTAATCCGACGCCCGAGAAGCTGGAGGATATGCTGGAGAGGCATCGGTTTATTTATTTGAAGCCGACGGGGGGCTCGCTCGGCAAAGGGATATACCGCATTACGCATTCGCATGGCAAAGGGTACTTCGCGCGCTTTCGCAGCAACGGCAAAAACGTGCTCCTAAGATTCCCCAAATATGCCGGCTTAATCAAGATGCTCGGCGTTACCAGGGGTCGTCTGCGCAACTATGTCGCTCAGCAAGGCGTTCGTTTGATCGAGATCGACTCGAGTCCGCTCGATTTCCGGTTTCACCTTGTGCGCAACGATGCCAACGAATGGGTTGTAGCGGGCATCGGAGCGAAGAAGGCGGGCCGGGGCAGCGTAACGACCCATATTAAAAACGGCGGGACGCTAATGACGCCGGAACAGGCGCTCTACCGCGTATTCGGCCCCAAGAGCGAAGACATCTTGACCCGCATGAAGTCCGTAACGATTAAGCTTGCGGAAGCGATTCAAAACAACTACAAGCATCATATCGGCGAGCTTGGCTTCGACATCGGGATCGACACGGAGGAAAACATTTGGATGTTCGAGGCGAACTCCAAGCCGGGCCGATCGATCTTCAAGCACCCTTCCCTGAAAGAAGAGGGGAGGGCCACCCTCGACCTGCTGCATCAGCATTGCTTGTATTTGGCCAGGTTTCGCAAGAGGGGGAAATCGTAATGTATCTCCTCAACCGAGGGAAGCCGAAGGAGCCGATCGTCGCTATATTGACGTATCGGGACAATACGCGGATTTTCAGGGGAAACCGAGACAACTTTATCGATCTGCTGCGCACGGCCGAAGAGGAAGGCGTAACCGCCTATATTGTGGCGCAGGATGATTTGAAGCTTCACGAAAAAGCGGTCCGCGGGTTTACGTACGACGACCAAAAGCATGCCTGGTTCCGGAAGGAATTTCCCGCTCCCAACGTCGTGTACAACCGGATCCCGTACCGGAAGTTTGAGCAGCTTCCGGAGGTGCAGCGCCTCATCCAGCAATGTCTGAACGATCCCGACGTATTTTTCTTCAACCCGTCGTTTTTCAGCAAATGGAGCCTGTTCGAATGGCTTCACAAGAGCCGCATGACGCGAAGCCATATCCCGGAGACGGTAAAGCTGACCGGCGCCGGCGATCTGTCGCGCCTGCTTGCAAACCACCGGTTCGTTTATTTGAAGCCGGTCAAGGGCAAGGCGGGCAGGGGTATCATGAAGGTGCTGCGGCTTCGGCCGAAAAACGGAAAAACGCACTACCGCCTCACCTACTACGAGGATGGCGCCAACACGGAATCGTCCGAGTTTGCCAGCGTCAAAAGCTTATATGATGCCGCGGCAAACCGGATCGGCGAAAAAGAGTACATTGTACAGCAAGGCATCGATTTGGTAAGCGCCGGAGGCAGGCCTTTCGATTTACGCATTCTGATTCAGAAAGACTCGAAAGGCGAGTGGAAAATTTCCGGCGTGGGTGCCAGAGTCGCCGGCGCTTCCAGTATTACGACGCACGTTCCCAGAGGCGGCTCCATCGACGATCCGACAAAGCTGCTCTCCGGAGTATTCGGTTCGGCGGAAGGGAAACGAATTCTTACCTCCGCGAAAAATACAGCCATTATACTTGCATCTCAAATCGAAAAAGGCTCAGGCTACAATCTTGGGGAAATGTCGATGGATCTCGGAGTGGATACGTCGAAACGGCTATGGTTTTTCGAAGCCAACTCCAAGCCGATGAAATTCGACGAGCCGCATATCCGCAAAAAGTCGCTCCGCCGCCTCGTTCGTTATTGGAAATATCTCGTGAAGCAAGGGAATGAGCGGCCCGACCTTCAGTCCTTCAGACTGAAGCTCGGCCTGCCTCGTTCGCGCCGCAAGGGGAGGAGTCGCTGATGACGGCAATGACGCTTGGCGTTATGGCCTTATACTTGAACGGAAAGCGGATTGAAGAACTTCCCTATTTCCGCCGGCTGCTGACCGAGGCGGAACGAATGGGGATCGACGCGTATTTGTTTACTCCCGAGGATGTGAATGACGGCCGGCGGCGGATTTTGGCGCATGTGTACGACACCCGCCGCCGCGCCTGGCTTCGCAAATGGAGAGAGCTGCCGGACGTTGTGTTTGACCGCTGCCGTTACCAAAACACGCCCCGCTTCCGCAAGCTCCGCGAATTTCGCGCCAAATACGGAGATTTGTTGTACTTGAACCGGCCGCTTGCCAATAAGTGGGCGATTCATCAATTGCTGTCCAAGGACGAAAAAATTCGCAAATGGCTTCCCGATACGGAAGCGTTCAAGCCCGAGGAGCTCGGCAAATTCACGAGAAGGCACCGCATCGTCTTTGTTAAGCCCGTCAACGGTACCGGCGGCCGGGGGGTCATTTGCATCAAGCGGATCGGCAAGGACCAATACGCCGTTCGGGGACGCGACCGCAGAAGGCAGATCATCTCTCCCCGGGTCACGACGCTCTCGGGAGTAACGGCGCTGCTGAAACACCACGGTCTCACGGAAAAATGCTTGATTCAACAAGGGATCGATCTGAGACTGCCGAACGGACGCGTTCACGATTACCGGATGCTGGTGCAAAAAAACGGCGAGGGCGAATGGGAGGTTACCGGGTGCGCAGGGCGGGTCGGCCCCGACCGCAGCGTCACCTCCAACATTCACGGCGGCGGCAGAGCGGTCACGATGAACCGGCTGCTCCACGAGACGTTCCCCGACTCTAACAAAGCCGCCGCCGTCAAGAGTGAAATGGAGTCGTTGAGTTTGCAGGTCGTACGAAAATTGGAGAGCCATTTTAAGGATATGTGCGAGCTTGCGCTTGACATTGCCGTCGACAGGAAAGGCCATCTCTGGCTGCTTGAGGTGAATCCGAAGCCCGGACGCGAGGTGTTCCGCCAAGTCGGGGAGCGGGAAACGTATCGCAACGCGATCGTGCGGCCGCTCGAATATGCCAAGCACTTGTACGATAACGCCAAGGAAAAGTAAAGGGAGGAAGCCGCCGGCTCCCTCCCTTTTATTTATTCACCTAGAAGCCTCAACAATTCCGGAAACGACCGGATTTTCATGTCCGCCCCGGACAGCTCTTGTTCCTTTACTCCGAAATCCGCATATTGGCAGCCGACGACCGGGAGCCGGTTTGCGGCGCCCGCCTCCACATCGGAGGATCGGTCCCCCACCATCCATGCGGTGCCGACGCCTCGCTCGGTCAGCAGCTTTCTTACAAGCTCGACCTTAGTTTCGGTCTTGTGCTCTCCCGCTGAATACAAATATTCGAATAACGGTAAAATTCCGGTCGCCTCGGCGACTCCCTTCACATAATGCTCGAGGCCGTTGCTGGCGACAAACAGTCGGTAGCCTTGCGCCTTCAGCCGTTCCAGCGTTTCCTTCACGCCGGGATACAGCGTCCCGACTCCGCGCGTAAGTCCTTCGAGCTGCTCCTCCAGCAACAGCACGTCCGCTCTGCGGTGAACCGCCTCATCATGCTCGGGAAGCACCCGCTTCCAAATGTCTCTTAGCAGCATGCCGAGCGTCCCGAGAATAATGCTTGGATCCGGCGCTTCTTCTTCGTACAAGCCTTCTGCTCTTAATCGGCGAAACATTTGCTCATATGACGGCAAAAGCAGCGTTTCCGTTTGAAACAGCGTTCCGTCCATATCGAAGATGAGCGCTTCGGGCTTTGTGATCGTCGACATAGCTCTACTCCAACCTTATTTTTATTTTCAGCAATCCGACCTTCGCCATCGCTTGATAAACAATGACGACGATCGGTCCCAAAATAAGCCCGATCGGTCCGACCAGCGCGAATCCGACATACAGGCTGATTAATGAAGCCAACGCGCCGATTCCCATTTGCTCCCCGAGAATTTTGGGCTCGACGATGCGTCTGAACACCGTGATGACCAGAAACAAGATGAGCAGGCCGACCGCTAAATGCACGTCTCCATGGATAATGTAGGAATATGCGGCCCACGGGACGAGCACCGAACCGGTACCGAGGACCGGCAATATATCGACTACGATAATGACGAAGGTGATCGCCAGCGCGTAGCGCACATCGAGAATGAGCAAACCGATGAAAGCGATCATGAACGTAAGCAGGCTGAGAATCGCTTGCGCCCGAATAAAGCCGATCACCGCGGAGCGCAAATCGAGAAGCACCTTCTCCACTTTGCCGCGGGAGCGCTCCTCGAAGAACGATAAGAAGGATTGCTTGATCGTAGTCAGACTGAAGCTGAATAAATAGAGCGCCACGAAAAATACGAGCGATAACACGAGAAGGCCCGGGACGGCGGTTAACGCGCCCACCGTGATGCCGGATATTCGGCTTGTGAGCCCCGACAATTCTTGGGTGCTGGTGGCGATATAGTGCTTAATACTGTATGCCACATCGGGCGGCAAATCCGCCAAAACCGTATCGAGCCTCACCAGCGCATCCGAAACGAGCTGGTTCAGCTCGGCGTAATTCAAATTGCGCAGCAGGGACACTAGCTCGGAGAAAATTTTCAGAAGCAGCAAATAAACGAGCCCGAGCAAAATAGCTATGAATACCGTGCATGTGACGGTAGCGGCCACAAGCCGGTTCATCTTCAAATACTTCACCATCAGACCGTTCAACGGCTCCAGAAAAATCGCGATTAACAGCGCGAGCAGGAACGGCGCCCCGATCGTAAACAATCCGTACAAAAACAATAGACCAAAAATGATGACCAGCGCATTCCTCAGCATCGCATACCTCCGTTGTCGTTACGGTGCTCTCTTCGTCGTAAAATCCACGTCTTTGTAATACATGTCCGCCACGAGCAAATTCGGACCGCAGCAGGCTGCGCCGGAGCAAAAGCAGCTTACCTTCCGCTGCAGCTCCGTCCGGCTCCACTTGTCGAATAAATCCGTAAACGCACCGTCGCGGACATTCCCTACCGGAGGGACATCCGAAAAATCGGTAACCGTGACGTCGCCGGTAAACGTGTTTACGTTCAACCGATTGCGGCCGTCGGGGTCGTTGCGCACCGTTACGTTCGGCTCGCGCCGAAGCCGCTGGAGCAGCTCCCTGTCTTCGGCCCGTTCGCTGCAAGCATAGAACGGAAGCGTTCCGAACAGCACCCATACATTGGGGGCGCGGTCGTCCAGCAATCCGTGAATCGACTTGCGCAGCTCCTCCAGCGGGAGAAGCGGCAAATCCGCCGCAAACGCGCTCGGGTACATCGGATGCACCTCATGCCGGCGGCATCCCATCTCGTATATCGCCTTATGAATGTCCGAGATGTGCCGATGCGTCCGGTAGTTGATCATCGACTCCGCGGAAACGAACGCTCCGCTTGAAGCAAGTCTTCGGGCGTTCTCCATCATGCGTTCGTACAGCCGCGCCGCGCTGTCTCTTCCGACCTTACGCGCTCCTTTGGCGAAGCCGATCTCGTGGAAGTCTTCCACCCCGGTATAATTGTACGAAATGTGAAACACGTCGACGTACGGCGCCAACAGCTCATACCTGTCGTACCCGAGCGTCAAGTTCGTGTTGATTTGCGTGCGCACGCCGCGCCGCTTCGCATAGTCCAGCAAGGGCACGATATAGCTTCGGAGAGACTCGGCATCATAGGTAGGCTCGCCTCCGGTCACACTGATCGTGGCGAGAGTTTCGACCTCGTCAAGCCGCTGCAGCAGCAGCGGAAGCGGAACGCGCGGCCCCTCCTTCATCACTAGCGCGTCTCCGACGGCGCAATGCTCGCAGCGCATATTACATAATTGGGTAACCGTAAATTCCACGCTGGTCAGTACGTGACGTCCGTACCGGATTCTGGAATGAAGCGGGTCCCAAGGGTCAAATGTGTCTAAAGCGTTCAATGTGTTCAATGTATCCGACTTCAAGCTGTTCATAATCCACCTCCGTTTTATTGTATCGTATCGAAGGGCAAAACAAAAATAACCTTTTGTTAATACAAAAAAAATCCCGACCTAGGTCTGGGATTTTAAGTGTATGTATTTGACATATTATGCGGATAAGTTCGGCGACCGCGTAATGACATTAGCGACATTCACGCTTAGCTTCTTCGACAAATCGACTTCATAAGGCTGTGTCAGCGTCTGGTTGTCCGCGTCGCTTAACACCCGAACGACAGGACGCTGGGGGAAGGCGGAGTTGACATCGACGACGACGCCGGATTCGCCGGTATTCAGTTGAACGAGAATGCCGAGCGGGTAGATGGCGATCTTGTCGCGGAACAGCTCAATCTTCGATTTCTCATATAGCGTATCCGTACAAGTATAGATGATTTCCATCGCTTCGTGCGGCAGCATCGGCGGCCGGTAGGAGCGAGGGGATGTCATCGCGTCGTACGAATCCACCAAGCCGACCCAACGCGCGTATTCGTGAATGTTCGATCCGGAGATGCCCCGCGGATAGCCGGAACCGTTCAATCGTTCGTGATGCTGGAATGCGATATGAGCGGATAGCAGCGGCACATTCGGTTCGTCCTTCAGCATTTTGAACCCGTATTCCGCATGCTTCTTTACTTCCTCGTACTCCGCATCCGTCAGCTTGCCCGGCTTCGACAGCAGCCCGGGCGATATTTTCGTCTTGCCGATGTCGTGAAGCAGCGCGCCGAGGCCGAGCGTCGTCAGCTCGTCTCTGGAGTATCCGTAAGCCTGTCCGAGTACGGTAGCGTATATGCAAACATTCACGGAATGATGATATAAATATTGATCCGACGCATTCAAGTTGAGCAGCATGATCATTGCGTCTTTGTTGCCGCTGATATCGTCGATTATCATATCCAGGACGCCTTTAAACGTCTTCCCGAGCTGGACGTTGCCGACAGGACGCTTCTTGTTCGCATCGTCCATCATCTTGCGGAAATTGTTTCGAATCTCGGTCACCGCGCGCGTCCGCGTCTCCGCGGTCACGACGTCTTCCGCGACGATATCTTCGGTCCGGGAGTCTTCGATATAAATATAATTTATGCCGAAACGCTCCAATCGCCGAATGATGGAGTCCGTTAATTCCATTCGTTCACCGAGGAGTATCATCCCCTCCTCGCTGAAGATCGGCTTGCTGATTTTCATGCCAGGTCTGCACATCTGCAACGGCATTAATAACATGCTATGTACCTCGCTTGTCCTTGGAGTAATGTGACTTGGCTTTAAAGGGCTCCAGGATTCGACAACATTTACGATTTGGAAAGCAGCCGAACCTTCTGGCCGAAAGGATGCGTTCGATTCTGCGTTTATACTTCTTGATATCTTAATGAATGAATGGAAAATTCGCAATACTAAAATCACCCATTTGTATAAAACAATGGGTAAAAAGTCCCAAATATCGGCAAACGGGTCTTATTTATCCGCCAATTTGCGACATGCGCCGATCGGTCGGCACATGGGTAAGCACTTCGCCGGACAGCTTTTCCGCCATCTCGTGATTTTCCGGTTTTATATTCATAGCTTTATAGAACAGCTGCGTCAATGCCTCTTCGTCGTACGCGAACGGCTTCACATTTAACTCGTCAACCCAATAGAGGCACGGCTTCAAGTGGCCGTCCGCGGTCAGGCGGAGCCGGTTGCAATTCGCGCAGAAGCGGTCGCTGATCGGATGGATGAGTCCGAAGGAGCCTTTGGCGCCTCGGAACTGCCAATCCTCGGAGGGCCCGTTGCCCTTCATGTCGGCGAGAGGCGCGTAATCGAGCGGCATCCGATCCGCGATTTCCATAACTTTCGTCAGCGGCAAATAAAGGCTGCGCCAGCCTTCGTCCGCATGCCCGATCGGCATGTATTCGATAAACCGAATGTGCAGCGGCTCATCAATCGACATCTGCAAGAAATCCGCGATTTCGCTCTCGTTCAAGCCCTTGAGCAGCACGCAATTCAGCTTGATCGGAGCTAATCCCGCGCGCGATGCGGCGCGAATTCCGTCCATCACCTTCGTCAGGTCGCCTCTTCTGGCGATCTTGACGAATTTTTCCGAGTCGAGCGTGTCAAGCGATATGTTTACCCGTCTCAAGCCTGCCGCCCGAAGCTCTTCGGCTTTAGGAGCCAAAAACAACCCGTTCGTCGTTAAGGAAACGTCCTCAATGCCGGGAACCGAGGCGACCGAGCGGACGATGTCGACAATGTCTTTGCGAACGAGGGGTTCCCCGCCGGTAATGCGTATTTTTCGGATGCCGAGCTTTGCCGCAACAGTCACGATCGCATGCAGCTCCTCGGCGGTCATGAGCTTGCTTTTATCCATAAACTCCATGCCTTCCTCCGGCATGCAATACAAACAACGCAAGTTGCATTGGTCAGTAACGGATATGCGCAAATAATCGTGAACCCTTCCGAAGCGATCGATCAGCTTTGACAAAACCGGCACCCCCCTGTGTTCGGCGCATCTTTTAATAATGCATTAAGTGTAACACAAATCATCTCTACGGTGTATGACGAACATGTCAAAAACGTGCGCCGTATGGTATTCTTTTGGATAGAAAAGTAAACGGGGGGACGTCCATTGGCTGAAAGCAATCTGTACGTAATCACTCGCGAACCGATTCGGGCGGAAGAAGTTACCTCGAAGACGATTCGTCCCGAGCACGGCGCCACGCTTGCCTTTATCGGCACGACCCGGGAATGGACGCACGGCAAACGAACGGTTCTGCTGGAATATGACGCATATATTCCTATGGCGCTGAAGGCGATGGAACGGATCGGCGAAGAAATCGCCCGGCGGTGGGACGGCGCGGTTTGCGCGATAACCCATCGAATCGGGCCCGTACACATTGCCGAAGCCAGCGTCGTTATCTCCGTATCCGCGTCCCATCGGGATGCTTGCTATGAAGCGAGCCGATACGCCATCGAACGCTTAAAGATGATCGTGCCGATTTGGAAGAAGGAAATTTGGGAAGACGGGACGGAATGGAAGGGAGCCCAAACCGGCCCATGGAACCCCATGGAGGACAAATGAAGAGAAAAGCCTTCACTCGCCCTGTTGAGCGCGGATGAAGGCTTTTTTATCGGATTAGTAGGCAACTCGCTTCGCTCTAATGAACGTTTTCTTATAGAACGCTCTGTTAATGCTCCGGATTTGCACTCCGTTCCTCGGCGCCGTATTGGCGTTTATCATTTTGCCGCCGCCGATATAAATGCCCACGTGGCCGACTACCTTATTCGATTTGAAGCGGCCCGGAACATAGAAGAACAACAGATCGCCTTTACGCAAGCTTTTGCGCGAAACGGTTTTACCGACACGGCTTTGAGCCCTTGCCGTACGCGGCAGCCTGATTCCGTATTTGCCGTAAACGTATTGAGTGTACGAAGAGCAGTCAAAGCGGTGCGATCTCGGATACGGCTTTGCGCCGAAATCGTACCTCACGCCGAGATAGCGCTTGGACGTTCGGATCAAGGCGTTTATGTTAATGTTTTTGAGCACCGGAACCGCTTCGGCGCCGTCCGCGTCTTTGATCGACGGAAGCTCTTCGGATTCGTCTAAGAACACGCCTTCGGATTCGTCATCGGGCCCGGCGAACGGGTCGGTCGGATCGTCTCCGAAATCGAGCGCCTCGTCGACCGTTACATCCTCCGGACCGTCTTGGTCTTGCCCTAGATATTGGGAATCCGACGGGTACACCATAATCCCTTCCGGCGTAACGTCAAACACCATATCCTCCTGGAACAAGTCCGCAACAACCTCCTTCGGCAGCAGCAGCTCGCCGCCCGCTCCGAGCTTCGGTGCGGCCGACAACGTTACCGGGTAACCGGCGAGCTCCGCATCCGTCGAGTCGGCCTTCAATTGTACGAGCACGTCGTTGTCCCCGATCTGATACGTGCCCGTCTCCGCATCATATTTGGAATTTTTGTACTCGAGCAGCTGCACAATGGCGTCCGCGGTTACATATTCTCCGTCTTGTCCTTTCACGAAAGGCACCAAGACCGCTTGATTATCTTGCGCAAGCATATGGTTCCCGGTGGAGGACCAGTCGATTTTGCCTAACGGTTGGACCGAATTCGGAGGGAAAGGAGAGCGCATCCCGTTCCCCGGAAGCATCCCGGAGCGGTCTCCGTCACGGTTTAGAATGCCGCCGTCCGCTTGATTGACCTGCGAGCCGTCTGTGCCGTTCAATTCGTTGATTTGGTTTTTCACATTGTTTCGATTGTAACTAATATTGCCTGAATTTCTGTTGTCGGCTGTATTTCCGGCGCCGCAGGCGGTAACGATCAAAGCGGCGCTCAACGTGACGATGACCGATTTAGCCGGTTTCGACAGGCGAACCATATGGCCCATTCTCCTTTTTGAATGATGATGTCGGAAATAGGATTTGATGGGGAACGGTAAAATATGCAGAAAAGCGGCGTTGACGCTTGATATGGTACAATGTGACAAGAATAGGTCTGCCGGTTGAAAGGAGGGTGCGTATCGTTGGAAAAGGTTTCTCAATCGTCCGCCGCATGGGGGCTCGGCCTTGCCGCATGTCTGTGCAACCTGTTGATTCTGTTTCTCCCCGTCGGATTTATACTGGGCATAGTTGCGCTGGTCATCGGAGGCGTTCACTCCTCCCGCCGCCGCGGAACGGGAAACGCCGGTATCGTTCTCGGCGGGCTGTCGCTAATCATCGCGTTGATCTGGATCGTCACGATCGGCTCGGTGTTCGTCATTGATCCGACGTTATAAGATCAGGCGGGATAGCGGCAGGGTTTGTACCAACTTTTGGTGTTAACTCGGTCGTGTGGCGGGATAGTAGCAGGGTTAGTACCAGCTTTTGGTGCTAACATGGTCGTGTGGCGGGATAACGGCAGGGTTAGTAACACTTTTTGGTGCTAAGTCGGTCGTGTGGCGGGATAGTGGCAGGGTTAGTACCAGCTTTTGGTGCTAAGTCAGTCGCGGGGCAGGATAGTGGCAGGGTTAGTAACACTTTTTGGGGCTAACTCAGTCGCGGGGCAGGATAGTGGCAGGGTTAGTAACACTTTTTGGGGGCTAACATGGTAGTGCGACGGGATCGCAGCAGGGTTAGTAACAAATTTTGGGGCTAACTCCGGCTGGACGGGTTGTCCACGGGCGTTTACACCAACTTTTGGTGCTAACGCCGGAACGTCCCCGTCATTCGGTTTGCGATGCTGGAATTAACGGAACAAGTTGTCCGCTAAAAACCGCCTCACCCCAAAAAACTGCGAATTAACGGAACAAGTTGTCCGCTAATCGCCCGAAATCCGCCAATTACCGATGATTCAAGCGAATTAACGGACATTCCGTTCCGCTAATGAGCCCTTTTACCCGGTTTCGACAAAATTAGCGGTCATCCGGTTCCGTTAGTGCCAAAGCGATTGGCGTCAGTTCCGGAAGCAGTGTAACCGGCGATACCGGCAGCATCGGCAGTGCCGGGAACGCTGAAAGCTCTGAAAGCTCCGAAAGATGCCGACAGTACAGCCAAAAAGATCGGTTCNGGCGTCAGTTCCGGAAGCAGTGTAACCGGCGATACCGGCAGCATCGGCAGTGCCGGGAACGCTGAAAGCTCTGAAAGCTCCGAAAGATGCCGACAGTACAGCCAAAAAGATCGGTTCGACCTTTGACCTGCCATTACCATCATCGTAGAAAGATCCGTCTTTAAAACATACTTCACATTTTCATACCTATCGTTGTCGCTTGTGCCGATGTCTTCATCGATCACTTCTCTGTCCGTGAATTTGACGTGCTTGAAATTCGAATAATCGCTTAAGTGGTGTTCGCATGGACATGAGAG
This sequence comes from Paenibacillus thermotolerans, assembly GCF_028745515.1. Lineage (GTDB taxonomy): Bacteria > Bacillota > Bacilli > Paenibacillales > YIM-B00363 > Paenibacillus_AE > Paenibacillus_AE thermotolerans. The sequence goes on from NZ_JAQZSG010000025.1 coordinate 74,624, forward strand.
TTTTGGTGCTAACTCATCCTCGGGTCGGAATTTTGCCTCCAGCTTCCTTCAGATTCCACCTCGCGATGGACACCCTTGCTATTGGCTAATGGGTGGCCGCTACAAGCCCCCACAGCGGACTTCCATCGCCCAGCTAATCGCCATGCATGGCAAAACAAAAAAAACGTGTCCGAGCGGACTCGGACACGTTAACGTTAACCACTTGTATTAACCGATGCTGCCTTCCATCTCGAACTTAATGAGGCGGTTCATCTCAACCGCATACTCCATCGGCAGCTCCTTCGTGAACGGCTCGATGAAGCCCATAACGATCATCTGCGTCGCTTCCGCCTCGGACAAGCCGCGGCTCATCAGGTAGAACAGCTGATCCTCGGATACCTTCGAGACGGTCGCTTCGTGCTCCAGCGTAATGTTGTCGTTCAAGATTTCGTTGAACGGAATCGTGTCCGACGTGGACTGGTTATCCATAATAAGCGTGTCGCACTTGATGTTCGCCTTGGAGCCGGCGGAATTGCGGCCGAACGACGCCAAACCGCGGTACGTCACTTTGCCGCCGTGCTTGGAGATCGATTTCGACACGATCGTCGACGTCGTTTCCGGCGCCAGATGGATCATCTTCGCGCCCGCATCCTGGTGCTGGCCTTTGCCGGCTACCGCAATCGAAAGCACGCTGCCCTTCGCGCCGCGTCCTTTCAAAATAACCGCCGGATATTTCATCGTCAGCTTCGACCCGATATTGCCGTCGACCCATTCCATCGTCGCGTTCTCTTCCGCCACGGCGCGCTTCGTCACCAAGTTGTAGATGTTCGGCGCCCAGTTTTGGATCGTCGTATAGCGGGCGCGGGAGCCCTTCAAGCAAAGAATTTCTACGACCGCGCTGTGCAGCGAGTTCGTGCTGTAAATCGGCGCCGTGCAGCCCTCGACGTAGTGCACGAATGCGTCTTCGTCCACGACGATCAACGTACGCTCGAATTGGCCCATATTTTCGGAGTTGATCCGGAAATAAGCCTGGAGCGGAATTTCACACTTGACGCCCTTCGGCACATAGATGAAGCTGCCGCCGGACCATACCGCACTGTTCAAAGCCGCAAACTTGTTGTCTGTCGGAGGAACGACCGTGCCGAAATATTTCTTGAACAGCTCCGGGTGCTCCCGAAGAGCCGAGTCGGTGTCCATAAATATAACGCCCTGCTCCTCAAGCTCCTTCTGCATGCTGTGATAAACGACTTCCGATTCGTACTGAGCGGACACGCCGGCCAAAAACTTTTGCTCCGCTTCCGGAATGCCCAGCTTGTCGAACGTTTCCTTAATTTCCGTCGGAACCTCTTCCCACGTCTTGCCTTGCTTTTCGGACGGCTTCACATAATATTGAATGTCGTCGAAGTTCAATTCGTCCAGATCGCCGCCCCAGCGGGGCATCGGCATTTTGTTAAATTGGTCGAGCGCTTTGAGACGGAATTCCAGCATCCACTCCGGTTCGCCCTTCATTTGGGAAATGCTGCGGACGATGTCGGCGTTCAAGCCTTTGCCGGTTTGGAATATCGCTTTATGCTCGTCGCGGAACCCGTATTTGTATTCGCCGATATCGGGCATTTGCTTAGCCATTGCAGTCCGACCTCCTTTAATAATAATTGCTTTACACTTTCGAAATTACGCGTTCTTTCCTTGCTCGACGCCCTTGCGCAGCGCATTCCATCCGAGCGTCGCGCACTTGATCCGGGCCGGAAATTTATTCACGCCGCTTAAGGCTTCAATATCTTCGTATTCTTGGAACTCGACGAATTCGCCCTTCATCAATGCGGAGAAACGATCCGCCAAATCCAACGCTTCGTCATATGTCTTCCCCTTCACCGCTTCCGTCATCATCGAAGCCGATGCCATCGAGATCGAGCAGCCTTCGCCTTTGAATTTCGCATCGACGACTTTCCCGTCCTCAAAGCGCATTTGGAGCTGGATTTTGTCTCCGCAGGTCGGATTGTTCAAATCGACCGTTACGGCGCCTTCCTCCAAATCGCCCTGATTCCGCGGATGCTTATAGTGATCCATGATGACACGGCGGTACAAATCATCCAATTGCATATGAGAAGTACTCCTTTGCACGGTGTAAGGAAGCGATGAGCCGATCGATGTCATCCTCTGTGTTGTACAAATAAAAACTCGCTCTGGCGGTAGCCGTTACCTTCAGCCAGCGCATCAGCGGCTGACAGCAATGATGGCCCGCACGGACCGCGATGCCGTCGGCGTCAAGAACCGTCGCAACGTCGTGCGGATGCACGTCGTCCAAATTGAACGTGACGAGCGAGCTTCTTCCTTCCTTAGGACCGTAAATCGCTACGCCTTCCATTTCGGACAAGCGCTCGAACGCATAAGCGGCAAGCTTCTTGTCATGCCGAGCGATATTGTCCATACCGACATCCGTCAGAAAGTCGATCGCAGCGCCTAACCCGACCGCCCCCGCAATGCTCGGCGTACCCGCTTCGAACTTCCACGGGAGCTCCTTCCAGGTCGCGTCGTACAAATCGACATGGTCGATCATCTCGCCGCCGAATTCTACGGGTTCCATCCGCTCGAGAAGCTCTCTTTTGCCATAGAGTACCCCGATGCCTGTCGGCCCACACATCTTATGGCCGGAGAAGGCGTAAAAGTCGCAATCGAGCTCCTGCATATCGACTTTCATATGCGGCGTGCTTTGCGCTCCGTCGACAAGCACCTTCGCGCCGTGCCGGCGGGCGATCGCTACAATTTCCTTCACCGGATTAACGACGCCCAGCACGTTAGACAAATACGTTAAGGCGACAATCTTGGTGTTCCCCGTTATAATGCTCTCGGCTTGAGCCATATCGATCGAGCCGTCTTCGCGCAGCGGCAAATATTTCAACGCGGCGCCCGTCGCTTTGGCGGCTTGCTGCCACGGAATCAGGTTGGCGTGATGCTCCATCGGCGTAAGGACGATTTCGTCGCCCGGCTTGCATACCGACCGCGCGTAGCTGTACGCGACCATATTGATGGCCGTCGTCGTCCCGCGAGTAAAAATAATTTCCGCCGACTGCCTGGCATTGATGAACTTGGCGACTTTCTCGCGTGCGCCTTCATATGCGTCGGTCGCGCGCGTCCCCAGCGTATGAACGCCGCGGTGCACGTTGGAGTTGTCGAGCTTGTAATACCGCTCGAGCGCCTCCAGCACGACACGGGGCTTCTGGGAGGTCGCCCCGCTGTCCAAGTAAACGAGCGGGTGGCCGTTCACCTCTTGATGAAGAATAGGAAACTCTTGCTTTAGTTCGAGCGCAGAAAGCGTCATTGTCCCAGTTTCCTTTCCACTAATGCGCCGAGCTGTTCCCGCAGTCCTTCCATCGGAATTTCCTCAATCACCGGCGTCAAGAAGCCGTAGATGATGAGCCGTTCCGCTTCCGCACGCGAGATGCCCCGCGACATCAAATAATATACTTGCTCTTGATTGACTTGTCCGACGCTGGCCGCGTGGCCCGCTTTCACATCGTCCTCGTCGATCAGAAGAATCGGGTTCGCGTCTCCGCGCGCCCGCGGGCTCAGCATCAGTACGCGCTCGGTTTGCTGTCCGTTCGCTTTCGTCGCGCCGTGTTCGATCTTCGTGATCCCGTTAATGATGGCGGTCGCATCGTCGCGCATGACCGCACGGGTAATCATATCGCTTTCGGACGACTTGCCGAAGTGGACGGCGCGCGTCGTATAGCTCAGTCTCTGGGTGCCGGTTCCAACAGCGATCACTTTAGCATCCGAGAAGGAGCCATTGCCCTTAAGAATCGAATGGGTATCGGCTACGCCGTTGCCGGCGCTCAATTCGCCGATGATCCATTCGATCTTGCCGTCGTTCTCGACAACGGCCCGGCGCGTATTCAAATCGGTAATGTGAGTGTTCAAATCATGTACCGTAGCGAATCGTACTTGCGCGCCCGGCTTCACGAACACTTCCGCAATACCGCTGTGTACGAGCGACTGGCCGCCTGCTCCGGACACGTAATTATCCACATAGGTTACGGAGCTGAACGGCTCGGCGACGATCAGAACGTGAGGCGCGAAGGTCGCTTCGGTCGATTCGGAATAATAAATCGCCTGTATCGGCTCGTCGACCACGACGTTCTTCGGAACGTACAGGAACAGCCCGCCGTTCCAAAGCGCCGCATGCAGCGCCGTTAACCGGTCTTCATCCTTCTTGACGGCGGTCATGAAATAGTTCTGTACCAAATCGCCGTGTACGGCCGCCGCTTCCTCAAGGCTCATAAGAACGACGCCTTGATCTTTCAATTTCTGGGACAGTCGTACATAGACGACTCCGGAATCGTGCTGTACGAGCAGGTTCGGGCTCGGATTCGCCCCGAGCAGCGCGGACAATGTTTCCGGCAGCTCTTCGACGCTCGTTACCGCGCGGCCCGGACGGTATTCGCCGAGTCCGCTCAAATCCCATCGGTCGATTCTTGTCTTCTCAACCTTCGGCAGCGGAAGCTGCGTAGAAAGCTGATAAGCTTCCGCCCGGAATTGGGAGAGCCATGCCGGCTCTTGCTTATTTGCTGCGATGGAGGCAAAGGAACGTTGTTCTGTCATATGCGTATCAAGCGTCAATGACTCCACCCCCTTACGAATATTTCGGAGCGGTTGTATTCATCGGCACGACGAACTCGTCTTTATCCCCGCCGACCGTCTCGTCCTCGATGCCAAGCTCTTCCTTTACCCAATCGTAGCCTTCCGCTTCCAGACGCTCCGCCAGCTCGGGACCGCCGGATTTCACGATTTTGCCCTGCATCATAACGTGTACGAAATCGGGCTTGATGTAATCAAGCAAACGCTGGTAGTGCGTAATGATCAAGAACGCGCGGTCCGGGGAACGCATCGCGTTAACGCCGGCAGCCACAATTTTCAAAGCGTCGATATCGAGGCCGGAATCGATCTCGTCAAGAATGACGACCCGAGGCTCAAGCAGCGCCATCTGCAAAATTTCGTTCCGCTTCTTCTCCCCGCCGGAGAAGCCTTCATTCAAATAACGATGCATGAATTGCGGATCCATCTCAAGCTCTTTCATCTTCGCTTCCATCAGACGAATGAACTTGATCAACGAAATTTCGTTCCCTTCCCCGCGGCGTGCATTGATCGCGCTGCGAAGGAAGTCGGCGTTCGTTACGCCCGTAATTTCGCTCGGATATTGCATCGCCAGAAACAGACCCGCGAGCGCCCGCTCGTCGACGCCCATCTCAAGCACGTCTTGATCGTCCAGCGTTACGCTTCCGTCCGTCACTTCATATTTCGGATGCCCCATCAAAGCGGATGCGAGCGTACTTTTGCCGGTGCCGTTCGGTCCCATAATGGCGTGAACCTCGCCGCCTTTAAGCTCTAGGGTCAGGCCTTTTAAAATTTCCTTGCCTTCGATTTTGGCCCGAAGCTCTTCTATTTTTAAAACCGGAGATTGACTCATTGCAGCATTGACCCCTTCCAAAATTCTTTTTCTTCTAATAATCATTCTAAATTGATTCTCAGTGATTCTCAATAGTTAATTTTATTATAGTTTGACCGTTATATCAAGGAAGGCGCAAATCGAATCCGCACTTCCTTACGTCCATCATCCGGCAAAGCTGCCACCTAAAATTCCGGACTTCCAGTTATGAAAACGACTCCGTCACCCCACACTAATGCTTGTATTCATAATAACTTGCCAAAGGAGAGACGGTCCCATGATGATGATGCGTGCACGTGAAGGATTGATTCCCTCGATTCTAGGTACGGCGGTGGCGGCAACGGGCGCAACGATGCTTCGCCGGAATCCTGCCGTAGGCTACGGCATTCTGGGCTTCGGCATCGCGCATATGGTGCTGGGCGCCATCGACCTGTGGGAACACCGTTAAACCTCCTGCCGCAAGCAAACACCTGCCTCCGAACGGAAGCAGGTGTTTGTTTGATTAAGCGGTGAAGGAAGAAAGCATCCAGACATGCTTTTCGAGCGAAGAGCGGATTCCCAGCAGCATGTCGAAGGTACCTTCGTCGCCCGCTTTTTGCGCCGTCTCCATGGCTGTCCTCAGCTCATCCATCATCAGCTTGAAGTCGGATACGACGGCTGCCGCCATCTCGACCGCCTGCTCGGAGCCGGACGCTTCCTTCACGGATGCTTCGGCGGCGTACTCCCGCATTGTGGCAAGAGGGTGTCCGCCGACGGACAACACCCGCTCCGCCAACTCATCGATATGGGTCGCCGCCTCCGTGTACAACTCCTCAAACTTCTGATGAAGCGTAAAAAATTGCTGCCCCTTTACAAACCAATGGTAATTGTGGAGCTTTACATATAATACGTTCCAATTCGCGATTTGCTTATTGAGCGCCGACACGACCTGCGAATTGCCGGCAGCGGTCGTTCCCGGCTTTTCTTGAACCGAAATCATGATTTGCACCTTCCTTTTTGACAAGTTAATGTTATGTTCGCACGCGGTTCATTTTTTTAGTCATCTTATTTTCATCTGCGCCGGGGATGCCTTATACTTAAAGGTAATGTTTTACGATAAAGCGATAAAGGAAGGGAATTATTCCATGTCACAATATCATCCGCTCACGGAGGCCGAGGCGATTGAACGGGCCAGGAGCATTCCGGATTTTTTCGCTCCGGGCGCCGAACTCGCTTGCCGGGAAATCGGCGACGGCAACCTGAACCTTGTATTTCATATCACCGATACACAATCGGGCCGCGGCATTATTCTCAAGCAAGCGCTGCCTTACGCGAAGGTTGTAGGCGAATCATGGCCGCTGACGCTCGACCGCGCCCGAATCGAGAGCGAGGCGCTGATCATTCAGGGCAGTCTGTGCCCCGATCTGGCGCCTAAAGTTTACGAATACAATCCGGATCTTGCGCTTACGATCATGGAGGACCTTAGCGATCACGTCATTATGCGGCGCGGATTGTCCGAGGGCAACAAATATCCTCTATTCGCGGAGCATATCGGGGAGTTCCTCGCACGCACGCTGTTTTTCACGTCCGACCTCGGCATGAACCAGCAAGAGAAGAAGGTGCGGGCCGCGCGCTTCACCAACCCGGAGCTGTGCAAAATTACCGAGGATTTGATTTTCGACGATCCGTATTACAATTCGCCGAATAACAATTTCGACGCGTCCATTGCGGACGAGGCGGAAGCGCTTTGGACGGACAAGCAGTTGCACGGCGAAGTCGCCCGGCTTCGTTATGGCTTTCTGACGAAAGCGCAGGCGCTGATTCACGGCGATCTGCACACCGGCTCGATCTTCGTCACGCCTTCATCGACCAAAGTGATCGACCCCGAGTTTGCATACTACGGGCCAATGGGCTTCGATATCGGCGCGGTCATCGCCAACCTGCTGCTCAATTACGCCGCGCAAGGCGGACGGATGGCTTCCGATCCTGCACGCTTGGCGGATTTCAGGGCGTATTTGCTCGATACGGTTATCGGAACGTGGGAGCAATTCGAAGCGCGCTTCCGCAAGCTTTATGCGGAGCATTGCGTCGACCGGATGCTGCGGGAAACGGAAGGCTTCTTGGATTCGTTCCTGACGGACCTGCTGAAGGACACGTTCGGCTATGCCGGCTGCAAAATGATTCGCCGCATCGTCGGTTTGGCGCATGTTTCGGATATCGACGGAATCGAAGACGACGCTGCGCGCGAACGCGCCCGCCGCGAAGCGCTGGCGATCGGCAAGACGCTCGTCAAGCATCACCGCTCTGCCGCATCCGTTGCGGAAATCAAGGATATCGTTCTTCGCGGAACGTCCGGAAAGGAAGGCAAATAATCGATGAACGAAAATTGGCTTGAGTCCGTCCGCTGGAATACCGATCATCTGGAGCTGCTCGACCAGCGGCTTCTCCCGGAGGAGGTCGTGTACCTCGATTTGACGACGTCCGCCGACGTATGGGACGCCATCCGGGAGTTGAAGGTTCGCGGCGCACCGGCGATCGGGATCGCGGCCGCATACGGATTATACATGGGTGTTCGAGGCGAGGAGGGCGACGTTGCCTCGCTGCTCGCCGCAGTGAAACGGGAACGGGATTACCTGGCTTCATCCCGCCCGACCGCCGTCAATTTATTTTGGGCGCTGGATCGGCTTGTGCGGAAAGCGGAGAGCGCGGCGGCCGACGGGGCTTCCCCCGAGCAAATCAAATCGGAGCTGTTAACGGAGTCGATTCTTATCCAATCGGAAGATGAGGAGACGAACCGCCGAATCGGCGAGAACGCGCTCGAGCTGTTCCAGGACGGCTTCGGCGTATTGACTCACTGCAATGCCGGAGGGCTCGCTACCGCGAAGTACGGCACCGCACTTGCTCCGCTATACCTTGCGAAGGAGCGCGGCTGGAATCTGCGCGTCTTCGCCGACGAAACGCGCCCGGTGCTGCAAGGCGCGCGGTTGACCGCTTTCGAGCTGATGCGCGCCGGCGTCGATGTAACGCTCATTACCGACAATATGGCCGGCATGGTCATGTCCAAGGGCTGGATCAATGCCGTCATCGTCGGCACCGACCGCGTTGCCGCCAACGGCGACGTAGCGAACAAGATCGGCACCTATAGCGTCGCCGTTCTCGCCAAAGCGCACGGCATTCCTTTCTATGTGGCTTGTCCGTTGTCGACGATCGACCTCGCGACGGCCTCCGGTGCCGATATCCCGATCGAAGAGCGCCACGAGAAGGAAGTAACCGAAGGCTTCGGCAAAAGAACGGCTCCGCAAGGCGTCAAGGTGTTTAACCCGGCCTTCGACGTCACGCCGCATGAATATGTAACGGCCATCATCACGGAGAAGGGCGTCGTACGGCCGCCGTTTCACATCAATTTACCCAAGCTGTTCGAATAAACCAACGAAAAGTGTAGCGGAAACACCGCTACACTTTTTTTCGAGGTTTCTTACAGCATCCTCAGCATCGCGTCGGCGCCTTTCATACCGACCGTAATTCCGAGCTTTTCCGCTTCGTACGTGACCGATTCGAGCGGCGCTTCAAGCAGCTCCTCCAGCGTGGTCACTCCGACCGCTCTGCCCGCAACGATCCCCCGGTCCTTCAATCGGCGGTTCAGCAATGCCACATCCAAAGCCCCGCACATAATATATCCCTTGTCCGCAGTTACGGCGAGCAGATTCGTCTTCGGAAGCTTAACCTCAATGCCTACAAACGTATGTCCGCCTATCGTAAGAGGCACCATTCTCATCATGGCCGCACGTCATCTCCTTCCCGAACAAGGTGCCGTTATCGCTTTTATTTTATGGCGTTGTCCTTCCATCGGTGCACCCATTAGGCAGCGGAAATGAGGCAGATTACAGGCCGCAAATGTCCAAGCCGCATCTGTTCTTAGGGAATAAGTTGATAGGGAAGGACTGATAAAGGAGGGATTGAACATATGGCGAAAGGCGTATCAAAGCAACGGAAGAAAGACTACATCGGCAAACATGTCGTTGTCCGCAAGCAAGACGGGTCAACCGTTGCGGGAAAGCTTGTTGCTGTCCGTGGAAACACGGTGGTTCTCCGAGATTCGAGAGGTAAGGTCGTCAAAACGAAAGCGTTTTTCCCCTTCTTCGGTGCCGGGTTCGGCTTCGGTTTTCCGGGATTTTTTCCGGGATTCGGCTTCGGATTCCCAGGATTTTTCTGGTAAAGCAAAAAAAGCCCGTCTTTAGAATCCTAAAGGCGGGCTTCCTTTTAAATAGCCTTACGAATGGCGGCTTACGGCCGCTTCCTTCCAGCTCAGCAAAAACTCCTTTATCTTTTCCACCGGTACGGGCGGACTCATCAAATACCCTTGAATTTCATCGCACTCGTATTGACGCAAAAAGCCGAGCTGCTGCTCCGTCTCGACACCTTCCGCGATCACCTTTTGCTTCAAATGGTGTGCCATAGTAATAATCGTCCGGACGATCGCCGCGTCGTTCGGATCGTTCAAAATATCGTTCACGAACGACTTGTCGATCTTCAGCTTGTCCACAGGGAAATTTTTCAAATAGTTGAGCGAGCTGTATCCCGTGCCGAAATCGTCGATCGATATCCGGATCCCCAATTTCTTCAAGCTGATGAGCGTCGCGGTGGCGAACTCTACGTCCATCGTCATGCTTTCCGTAATTTCAAGCTCCAAATATTGCGGCTCCAAACCGGTCTCCGTCAATATCGCCTGAATGCGCTCCGTTAAGTTCGGCTGCAAAAATTGCCGCATCGACAAATTGACCGATACCGGAATCGCCGGATACCCTTCCTCTTGCCAAGCTTTATTTTGCATGCATGCTTCCTTCAGCACCCATTCGCTTAAGGGCACGATCAGCCCGGAATCTTCGGCGATCGGGATAAACACGCCCGGCGGGACGATTCCGCGTTCCGGATGCCGCCAGCGCAGCAGCGCCTCCGCGCCGATCATCTCGCCCGAGTCGATTCGGAACTGAGGCTGATACAGCAAGAAAAGCTGCTCTTCCTGAATCGCTCTCCTCAGCTCGCTCTCCATCGTAAACTTATGTACCAACGATTTGTTCATTTCCGGCGTAAAAATCTCTATGTGGTTTTTCCCTTTTTCCTTCGCTTTGGACAAAGCGGTTGCGGCGTTCTTAATAAATTCTTGCTCGTCGCCGCCGGATGTCCCGGAACATTCCGCTATTCCGATGCTCACGGTAATATGAAACGAATGCTTCTGGATCGAGAAAGGCGTTTCCAGCTGGCGGAATATCGCCTCGGAAATCGCCTCGGGCGCGAGCTCTCCCGACTCGTCTTTAACGATCAGTCCGAATTCGTCGCCCTCCAGGCGCGCGACCGCTCCTTTGCCTGCAATGCTTTGCTGAAGACGATCCGCCAGCTGCAGCAGCAGCACATCCCCGATATCTTGACCTAACGAGCTGTTTACAAACTTAAATCGGTCGATGTTCAGCAGCATGATATACAAAGAGCCTTGTTCCCTTGCCGCTATTTCTTCGGACACCATTTCGCGAAACAATCTTCGGTTCGGCAGCCCCGTCAAATCGTCATAAAAGGCGAGGTGCTTAATTCTCTCCTCCGTCCGCCGCTTCACCGTTACGTCTTGATAAATGACAATGACCCCGTTTATACTCGCCCCGCCGGCAACCGGAACGCTCGTTACGTGAAGCTCCAGGTCGAAGCCGTCGTAATTGCGGATCTTCAGATCGAACGTTTGGATCTCGCCTTGAAGCGTCAGCAAAAACCGCTCCATCCCCATCTTCTTATGTTCCTCATCTAGAAACTCTAAAAAGGAGACGCCGTAATATTCTTGAGGATTGTACCCCGTTATCAAATAGGATGCCGGATTCGACCTTAAGAGCTTCCCTTGCTCATCGAACACGGAAACTCCCATCGGCATGGAATCGAACAGCGAGCTGAACACCTCGTCCGTCTGCCGGAGGCGAGACTCAAGCTTGTCTGCCGTTTTTTTTCGGTCCAGCAGCAGAAATACGATTAATATTGCCGCAAAAACGGCGAACACTACGATCAAAAGGGATAACATCCGGTCGGTCATGGTTTGCTCCGATCGAATCCACCGGAAAATGAGTGCTGAAAAAAAGATGGCCGAAGAGGTTACGAGCATAATCTCGATGCGGTATTTTTTCAAGGCCATCCTCCTTCCTTGCTGGCTGCCAATCGAATATTGCGATGACCGTTTATTTTTTGTTTATTCATTTTCCACTATGTAAATATTTGTCGTAATATGACGAATTCCTTCCGGCGCATCATATTTTTTTACTATTTTTTAGCTCGCGCCGAATGAACGGACAGCCCAAGCAGCGCCCATCCGGTCAAAAAAGCCACGCCGCCTAGCGGAGTGATCGCTCCCAAGACGCCGATTTCCGTAATGCTCAAGACATACAAGCTGCCCGAGAACAAAACGATACCGATGATAAACAGCCTCCCTGCCCATTGCGCGAACGATTTTCTGGCGGCCTTCTCCCATGCGAAGGCGGTGACCAACAGCGCCAGCGAATGGGCCATGTGGTACTCGACCGCCGTTTGGTATATGCTGGCGTAATGCTCCGGCAGCTTCAGGCTATGCGCTCCGAAAGCGCCTAACGCGACGCAAAGCAGCGCGCTGAATGCCCCAATGGTAAAGAACGATCGTTGCAACGTAATCTTCTCCTTCCTTAATGGAAAAACTACTTTATAATATTAATGGATAAATGTGAAAAATGAAAACTTTGGGAGGAATTCATGGAACCGTCGGATAATCAGGACCGTCAGGAGCTGACGCAGGAAACGCCGAGCGCCGAAACGCCGATGAAGAAGAAGCATTCCGGCCTTGGGATCGCATCGTTTATTATGGCTATCGTATCCATATTAGGACTGATCGGATGCTTTACGGCCATGGCCGTAATGCTCGGGGACACGCTTACCGCTCCTTCCGCGATTAACCCGGAAGAGGGACTGCCGGAAAACATCGGCGGCCTCGCGGCGGCGAGCCTCGGCATGTTTGCATCCGTCTTCATTTCCTTTGTCGGGGCGATTCTCGGCATCATCGGCTTGTTCCAGAAGGATCGGGCGAAGCTGTTCGCGATTCTCGGAACGGTGTTTAACGCCCTTATTACCGGTTTTTTCGTTATTTTGCTGGCCATCGGCGCCGCGATCGGACTTTCCGCCGTGTAGCTCAGGACAAGCTTTAACACAAATAAAAGCCGCCTTCAGGTCTCAACTGTTCACTGAAGGCGGCATTTATTATGACGAGGCCAAAGGAACAACCAAACGAACCGTAGTGCCCTGGCCGGGTACGGATTCGATGTCCAGCTTTCCCCCTACGCCGCGAGCGCGTTCCACCATGCTGAACAACCCGACGCCCTTTTTGCCGGGGGCACGGACAAAGCCTTTGCCGCGGTCGATGATGCAAACCTCGATCTCGTCCCTTCGTTCGGACATGACCACTTCAGCCTCATCGACATCGGCATATTTCCCAATGTTGGTCAGCGCTTCCTGGATGACCCGGTAAATGACCGTTTCCTTCTGATGGTCGAGCCGTTTGGTAAGGGTCGGCTGGAAGCTTACCTTGATCCCGTAATGCTCCATATAATTATCGATATAAGTACGGATCGCGGGAACGACGCCCAGATCGTCAAGAACGGACGGCCTCATCTCCCAAGCGAGTCCGCGCACCTCTTCAATGATGTGCGAAACATCCTTGCGAAATTCGGACAGGTCCCGGTGAATCGAATCTTCCGGTGCGGATGCGGCTTGCTCCGCCCGATCCTCCTCCGCGATTAAGAACTTGTCCATACGGATGAGCAGCGAGAACAAGCTTTGGCCGATGCCGTCATGCAATTCGCGGGAGAAGCGCTTACGTTCCTCCTCCTGAATTTGTATCACGCGCGTCATCATCGCCTTGAGCTCTTCCTCCACCTGCTTCAGGCGCGTTACTTCGTGCCTAATCGCCAAATACTGCATCGGCTTGCCGCGCTCGTCCAGGAGAGGGACGATTGTCGTGTCGACCCAATACAACGTCCCGTCCTTCGCCTTGTTGCGAATGACACCGTGCCATACTTGGCCCGAGCCGATCGTCTGCCAAAGCTCACGAAAGAACGCCTTGTCGTGGTATCCGGAATTGATGATCCGGTGATCTTGCCCGAGCAGATCTTCGCGCGAATACTTCGAAATTCGGCAAAACTTGTCGTTCACATACCGAATGATCCCTTGTCTATCCGTAACCGCGACGATCGAGGACTCATCCAGCGCAAAACGCAGGTCGGTCAATTGCCGGAGCGAGTCTTTTAAATTTTCCCGAAGCGTCTCGTCGGTAATAAATTCGTCCAATCGCCCTATGATTTCGAGCACGTATTGACCGATTACTTGCGGGTAATCTCCCGACCCTCTATTCAAAGTTCAGCAGCCCCTTTTTCATCGCATATTTAATTAAGTCGGGACGCGTTTTCAGCCCCAATTTCTCCATTAAATTGCTCTTGTGGGTCTCGACGGTTTTCACGCTGATGATGAGATGCTCGGCAATTTCTTTATTGGAGTAACCTTTTGCCGTCCAAGAAAGCACTTCCTTCTCCCGCTCGGAGAGCGTTTCGAATACGTCGGCGCCTTCCCCGTTCTTGACTTTGTCCAAATATTGGCCCATCAACCGTTTGGTGGCGGTTGGCGTCAAATAGGCGTTGCCGGCCGCAACGAACCGGATCGCCGTCAGCAGCTCTTCATGCGGGGCGCTTTTCAGCACATACCCTGATGCGCCGGCTTGGATCGCCCGGAACAGGTACTGCTCATCGTCGTGCATCGTCAATATTAAAATCGCCGTATCGGGCAGCAGCTTCTTGATTTCTTCGGTGGCCGTCATGCCGTCTTTGCCGTGGGGCATACTTAAATCCATCAGAATGACGTCGGGACGCAGCGCCTCGGCTTGGCGTATCGCTTCGTCGCCGTCCGCCGCTTCGCCTACGACGCTCATATTTTGCCTTTCGCCAAGCAATGATTTAAGTCCGGAACGAACGACTGCATGGTCGTCCACAACCAACAGACGGATCATGGGGATTCCTCCTGTTATCTCTTTATGCGCGATTTGGTTCACGCCCGATTCATTTTATGATAAACAAAAAAAACAATCCAGCAATCGGAATTGTTTTTCTATTTCACGAGAGAAGGTGCGGACTTTGCCGCTTCTTCCAGCAGCTCGATTTCTTTTCGTTCGTAATCTTTGCCGCTCCGCCTGCCGATCAGCAGCACGCCCCGCGTGTTGTTAGGGTCGTCGCCGGTCGGGGACGCCGCCGCCACGAGGAGCTTTTCCGTGTGCATAATTACATCATCCGCTCGAATCCCTTCATTCGATTCGTATTTGCGCTGAATGGTGCGCCCGAACCGGATCACCTCTCCGGAAATATCTTGACCCGGCTTCCTTGCCATATTTCGATAACGTTCGTTGCTGTTCCCCGAAGCCGCGAACCAGCGGATCCGGCGGGTGGACGCGTCGTAGTATGCCGCCGCCCCAAAGTCGCTGGCCGTAGCCTCGCGCAATTCCGCAAGCCGGCCCTCCCAAGCTGCCATATCGGCGTCCATACCGATCCCCCTCCTTACACAAACTGGTCCTAACGCCATTGTAGACCGAAAATCGTTTCTTGTATGTCGGGGATTTCCCTGAAAATTCGATAGGGAAATTCCTGCGCCGGTTCAGAGAACAGCCGGACGGAACGGGGAAATCCCTCAGGAAAATGTGTGATTTATATCACAGAGAAATCGTGGAATGCTTCCGGTAGGTTCAGAGCGCTCCCCGATAACAATCCCTGACGCGCTCATTTATGATTAGAGTAACAAAGAAGACACGGGAGGCAATCGGCATGGCTATGGCAATTCAACGCAAAACATCGTGCGGAACAACCATAAGAAGCAACACGGCAAAAGCCGAACACAGAACGGTACCATCGGCACAAACAGTACAATCAGAGCATTCGGCAAAGCCCCGTGCAAAAGGAATCGCGGACTACATGACCGAGGAGCAATTTCGACATATGGAGAAAATCATGAGCCGGAGAACGGCGGCCAAAGGGTCATTCCTGTTCTGGGAAAGCGATGAGGCCGACAAATTGTATTATATCCGCTCCGGCCAGGTGAAGCTTCTCAAATCGACCGAAGACGGCAAAGATTTGATCCTGTCCATTCTGCAAAAGGGCGATTTGATTGCCGAGGTCAACGGCTTCGGCGAAGCGTCGCATAGCTTCAGCGCCGAGATCGTGAGCGATGCGGAGATCGGCGTCATTCACCGGAAAGAGCTGAACGCATTGTTTGCGAAGCATGGCGATCTGTCGGTTCCGTTCATGTACTGGCTCGGAATGACGCACCGCATCCTCCAATCGAAGTTCCGGGATTTGCTGCTGTACGGCAAGCCGGGAGCACTGGCCTCGACCTTGATTCGCCTGGGGAACACTTACGGCGAACAAGACGCGGACGGCGTCATCCACGTTCGGCTTAAGCTGACGAACAGCGAGCTCGGCGATATGATCGGCGCAACCCGGGAAAGCGTCAACCGGATGCTTAGCGAATGGAAGGATACGGGTGCGATCGACTTTGTGGACGGCAGGCTCGTAATCTACCGGATCGACAGCTTGCGCCGCGTCTGCAACTGCCCTAAGGCTCCGGAGTGTCCGTTTGAGGTTTGCAGGTTGTAATCGAAGCCGACGTCTGCGTCATTCGCAGGCGTCGGTTTTTTGCTGGTTCGTAGCGGGGGACGATCCCCTTTGCCACCCCCAAAAAACAAAAAAAAACTACGACGGCATGTTTAACGAACAATCATTGTTCCAA
>NZ_JAQZSG010000026.1:0-11857 GCF_028745515.1 Paenibacillus thermotolerans
GTCACTCCGCCCAGAACAAGCGGCCGCGGCAAGCTTGAATTGCTTTGGAAACAGGACGGACTGTTTACTTTGATGGTCAGAAAATGGTTCGGGTATAGGCGGATTGACGATGGTAAGCAATTTTTTGAGGTGAAAGATGCGGAAAAGGCGCTGACCGCTTTCTCGGAATACTGGGCGCGTTATGATGCCGATCATGATGTACGCGCATTGGTAAACCATATCTTCTGTTCGGACGCGATTTGGGAAAAGCCGTTGTCATGTGCGGGGATCGATTATGCCTCATTTACGGATGCAGGAAGAGAATGATTTGTAGAGGTAAAAATAAGTCGAAGGCCAGTAGACAAAGAAAGGACCGTTAGGGTTTCTAGCGGTCCTTTCTCTTTGTGAGCCGCAGCACAAAATTGTTGTTAAGGGTAGGAAAATTCGGGAATGGAAGCGCATACAATTACTACTACCACTTTATCGATAATCGTTAATCGATAATTTGTTACCATCTCAACGGAAGGAAGTGGGAGCAGATGGAAAGCGGCCAATCTTTGCTGCAAACGAATCCAATTAGCGCTCAGGTATATGCTTCGTTGAAGAAAGACATTTTAGAGGGGACGCTGCAACCGGGCGACCGATTGCTTGTATTAGACATCGCAGGGAAGTTCCAAATTAGCCAAGCGCCTGTCAGGGAAGCGTTGGAACGGTTAAAGCATGAAGGTTTAATCGTCAGCAAACCTAATAAAGGGTCTGTCGTGTCCGACATTACCCATAAGGAAATCAGGGACATCTTTGTATTGCGGGAAATTATCGAAGGCTTTGCGGTCCGAGAGTCCGTTCCAACCATGAAGGAGGAAGATTTTCAGTACCTGCACGATGTACTTACACGTCTAGACAAAGCAGTAAAGCAAAACGATATCCTGCAAATCTTGGAAATCGATATGGAATTTCACGGTTTTTTTTACAAACGCTGCGGCAATCAAGCCATCTTGGAGCTTTGGCAGCATATGAAAACGAAAGTGATGCGGTTTATGGCCATATCGAACCGGTACCATTCTACCGAAAAGCTTGTTGAAGGCCATCTTGCATTAATCGAATCGATTCGAACGGGCAGCATTGCTCATGTAGAAAAGTCATTCATCGAACATATGAAGTCGTACAAATGGATTCTGAACTGAAGCATTCCTACGAAAGCGATCGATCCTTATTGAAGGGGATGTTGAAGATGCTCGGCTTAGCGCTACTGTTCAAGGATGACGTCGTTTTGAAACTGATGAGAGATAATTTTCTGCGCGACCTTGTCGCCAACAAAGCGTACTCCCAACAAAATATTAGAGAAACGCTCACCCAATTGAAGTTGAACCCGTATTTTATGTATCCGGCAGCGGCGCTGATTGAGCCGTCTAAGGAACTTAAAAAAAGGGAGCAAGCGGCACTCATTCGAGAGTGTATTGAACAGCAGGCGCCGAAGGGCAGCGTGGTGTTTGTCGATGAGGCGGGAAGGGTTTGCTTATTGTTTTCTTGGATTTCCAAGGAAACGATCGAATCCGTTCGGACAATGCTGAACGTCCGCTTTTCGAACAACTTTAACATCGGCGTCGGAAAACCGTGCAAATGGCTTTCCGACATCCATTCATCGTATGCGGAGGCTTCCGAAGCTCTGCAAAATAAATTTTACAAAGGAGCCGGCCAGACGATTTATTACAGTGAGATCGTTCCGTACGCGCAGCCGGAGGACTACCCTGATCCGAAGGAGCAGGAGCTGTTTGAGCGTGTGAAATCCAACGCGCCTTCATCTGAAATCGACCGAGCGGTTAACGACTTTTATGCATATATATTGCGCAATGGACCTGTTCCCATAAAGAACGTCTACGAGCTGACCATCCGTCTTATGGTAGGAATGGAAAGAAGGGTGTTCGCCGAGGTGGAGCGCGCGAACGGCTGCAAAAATAAATCCTATGAACTGACGGCTGTATTTCATATGGAAACTTTGAAGGAACTGAAGCAATATGTCAGCTGTTACTTGGAGGACTTGGGCCATATTTTGTCAAAAACGGTAAGAGACGGCCATCGGAGCGTCATTATAAAGACGATCCAATATATGGAGCAAGAATACCATAAAGCTACTCTTTACAGCGTTGCACAGAAAGTGTATATGACGCCGACCTATTTGAGTTTACTTTTTAAAGCCAATACCGGAAAGACGTTTATTGAGCAATTGACCGATATTCGCATTGATAAGGCAAAGGAGATGCTTAGAAGCACACATATGAAAAATTATGAGGTCGCAGAAAGGGTGGGCTATCAGGATTCGAGATATTTCAGCCAAATTTTCAAGAAAAAGGTTGGTATTAGTCCAAGCAAGTATCGGGAGTCCGTAGGAAAATAACAAAAAACGGGCAGACCGGCGCAAGCCGGCACCCGTTATTTGTGTTGTTTACAAACGGACGTCGCTTGAGGGTCCTTGATTCGATCGGCTGCGAGCCTCCTCCATTTCCTGGTCCCACTTCAAGTGGCGATACTCTTCAGCCGCCGAATCGGTTTCAAACCACCCTACGAAATCTTCCCACATGGAGAGCGACCAGTTGGAATCAATTTGCGCCGTCGTATAAATGCCTTCCCTTAAGCGGATGAAGCCGAATACGTCCCGCACCTGGGATTTTTCAGCTTGTGTGACCGTTAGTTCAGCCAAATGAGGCGGAATAAAGATTACGCCGGCCGGTGTGCCCAGTACCACATCCCCCGGCAGACAGATGGCTTTGCCGATGCGGGTCGGAACGTTCATGCCCACCATGGTGACGTCCGCAATGGGAGTTGGATCGCTTCCGCGGTAGTATATGTTGATGTTATCGATTTTCACTACCTGCTGATTATCGCGAATTCCGCCCCAGATAACGGCTCCGCCCCGCTTTGTCCGAGTGGAAATGGCGGTGGAGAGGTTTCCGCCGACATAAGTGCCGAGTTGGATTTTGTCAAACATGTCGACTACAACCACATCGTCTTCCCCCAGCGAATCAATCACCCACTGATTAAAGAAGCCGCGTCTGCCCTCTTGTTCATGTCCGTGCTTCAGCAGCGTCTCGTGCAGGTCCGGGCGCTTCGGAACCATGACGGCCGTAACCGCTCGTCCTACCATCACTTGATCCGGATGAACGATTTTGAAGTCGCCTTCAAATTGAGAGTGATAGCCGCGGTTCCAAAGCGGTCCCCATGCTTCCTCCAACGTGATTTTGCGAATGCGGCGCAGCACGTCATCCGGGACCTTCGGCCGCCCGTTGGGAAATCGTTCGCCTTGCCATAGGGGAGTTAACTGAATCACATCTTCGGGATTGTCAAATCTCATGCGCAAACACCTCTTTTTGTTATGATGCAGAACTTAGCTCTATTGTTGAGGAGAATAATGGCTTTGTCGATGTGACGATTTTAAAAAGTTTCCCGGCAATACATAATTTTTTCTACCTTTATAGGGGGGGACGAATCAAATCCTAAAAAATCAAACAAATTCATAAATTAATCACGTTTTGGAAATGTAAGCGGTTTCTATATATTGAAACATATAAGCTTGAAGGGGTGAGGCAAGTGGGGTAAATACGCCAACGATGGAAAGCTCTGGCGGGCTAGGCCGATCGTTTCGAAAAAAGAAAAAATACACCAACGAAACGAATGTAGCCGGTTACATTTTTATATCTCCGTGGTTGATCGGCTTTCTGCTGCTTACGCTCTGGCCGATCGGACAATCGTTATATTTATCGTTCACCGAATACTCGCTTTTGTCCGACCCGGTTTGGATTGGAGGGGAGAATTACAAAAATATTTTTACAAGAGACCGTATTTTCGGAAAATCGCTCGCAGTTACATTTACCTTCGTATTGTTTTCTGTTCCTCTCAAGCTGTTCTTCTCCCTGATGGTTGCCATGTTGCTCAATAAAAACCTAAGAGGCATGAACCTGTATCGTACAGCCATCTACTTTCCTTCTCTGATCGGAGGAAGTATCGCCGTTTCCGTGCTGTGGAGAAACATGTTCAGCCTGGACGGTTACGTCAATCAGGTGCTGGCTTGGTTCGGCATCCAAGGCGCGGGCTGGATCACCAATCCTAATACGGCATTGGGAACGTTGATTCTGTTAAGCACTTGGCAGTTCGGCTCGACCATGGTTATTTTTTTGGCAGGCTTAAAGCAGATTCCTCTGGAGCTGTATGATGCGGCCTCTGTGGATGGGGCGGGGAAGCTCAGAAATTTTATCAATATTACGCTTCCGATGCTCTCGCCGGTTATGTTTTTCAATCTCGTGCTTGGCATTATCGGTTCGTTCCAGATGTTCACATCCGCTTTCATTATTACGAAAGGCGGACCTGTGCAATCGACGTACATGTATGCGCTCTTTCTGTATGAACAGGCGTTCAAACATTACAAGATGGGCTACGCCTCGGCACTGGCTTGGATTTTGTTGATGATCGTCGCTCTTTTGACGCTGCTGAATTTTGCAGTGTCGCGCTACTGGGTGTTTTATGAAAGCGATGGGAGGAATGCAAAATGAATTCAACTCGATCCCATCTGTACAATTTCGGTTATCAAGTCTTTTTAACCTGCTTCTCGCTGCTGATGCTTTATCCGGTAGTTTGGTGGGTGGGAGCGTCTTTAAAGAAGGCCGAGGAAATGCGCCTTCCGACCATTTGGCCGGAGACGCCGATGTGGGAAAATTTTTCGAAAGGCTGGCATTTTTCATCTGAATTTACTTTCGGTCATTTTTTCGCCAATACGCTGATTATGGAGTTCTGGAATCTATTGGGGGGGGTACTGACCAGCGCGATCGTTGCTTACGGTTTTGCGCGGCTTACCTTTAAACTTCGAAACTTGTGGTTTTCGATTCTGCTGTTGACGATGATGCTCCCAGGGCAGGTAACGATCGTCCCTCAGTACATTTTGTACAATCATTTCGGCTTCGTGGACAGCTATATTCCTTTGATACTTCCTCATTTTTTCGGCGGCGGCGCGTTTTTCGTATTTTTGCTGGTTCAATTTATCCGCGGCATTCCGAATGATTTGGATGAGGCGGCGAAAATGGACGGAGCGTCTGTTTACGGGATTTTCTTTAAAGTGATTCTTCCTCTCATTAAACCGGCGTTGGTTACGGTAGGAATTTTCACCTTTATTTGGAGCTGGGACGATTTCTTCGGGCAGGTGCTTTACTTAAGCTCGGTTGAGAAATTCACAGTAGGTTTGGCGCTGCGAATGTTTATCGACCAGTTTGAAGTCCAATGGGGGCAGCTTTTGGCGATGTCGCTGCTGTCGATAGTTCCCTCGGTCCTTATCTTTTTCTTTGCACAAAAGCATTTTGTTGAAGGGATCGCTACAACCGGTTTGAAAGGATAACGATTTCGAAAGGGGTTAGAACGTATGAAAAACGGATGGCGGACTCAAGGTTTGGCGTTATGGCTGGTTGCTTTCCTATTGTTCTTATCGGCATGCAGCAACAGCGGCAGCGGCGGGAAAGAGCCTTCAGGCAAAGCGGAGGAAACGGGAGGAGAAACGGCGGCAACGGTAAAAAAATTGAGCATCATGTGGTGGGGACCGGACGCAAGGCATGAGGCGACGCTGAAGGCGCTAGATCTTTATACCCAACAGCATCCGAATGTCACGTTTACCCCGGAGTATTTGGCGTGGGACGGCTATTGGAGCAAGCTTCCTACGTTGGCCGCTTCCAAGTCAATGACGGACGTGCTGCAGATGGACCAAGCTTATATCAAAGAATATGTGGCCCGGGGCACGCTGGAGGATTTGTCGGATATCGATTTGACCGGGATCGTCGACCCGAAAGTGATTGAAAACCTGAAGATCGACGGCAAGCTATACGGCATTCCGTTGAGTCAGAACGCTACCGGAATAGCATTCAACAAAAAGGCTCTGGAAGACTACGGCATTCCCTTGCCGCACAAGGATTGGACCTACGACGAATATTTCGATTGGGCGAGGGCGGCGAAGCAGAAGCTTCCGGAAGGCAAATACCCGATTGGCGACACGACCACATGGGACTTCTACCAATATTATCAGTATGCATACGGCAAAGGGGAAATTATGGCCGACGGCGGAAAAACGTTCAACCTCGACAAGGACCTGTTTATGAAGTTTTTCAGCACCTATGCCGACTTCAGGAAACAAGGCATCGTCCCTCCGGCTGAAATATCGGCCGCATTCTTGGAGAACGATCCGCAAGCGGATTCGATGGCATCCGGCACCGTTATGACCCGCGGCGCTACGACCGGTTCCGTCAGCGTGCTGGAAACGCTAATGCCGGGCCAAGTGGACGTTGTGAATTTCCCTGTCGGGCCGGAAGGCGGCGGTTGGGCGCAGTCTACCATTTTCTTGTCGGTCAGCGCAACTTCCAAAAATAAGCATGAAGCGAAAGAGTTCATCCGTTGGTTCATTACGGATCCGGAAGCCGGGAAAATTCTCCGCTTAACCCGCGGAATTCCGATCAACCCGGAAATTTATGAACAGCTTGAGCCCAGCCTTGAGCCTAAAGATATCATCGGGAAGAAGATGTATGACGTTGCAGTTGACAAAGCGCTTCCGTTTTTCTCCGCAGCGCCCGGATGGACGGAATGGGTGGATGCATTCAAGGCGGAAATGGACGCGGTCGTCTACGGCCAGCAAACGCTCGAGAAAGCTTATGAAACAATTCATGAGCTGGGCAAGGAAACCGCTGCGAAAGCCGCAGGGAACTAATACGCTCAGTGCATGAATAATCAGGATTTAATAGGAGGGTGAAAACGTTCATGCAATTGGCTGAATATTTTTCGTCCAGGCCGAATCGGCTTTGGCATCTTGCAAAACAAATGGGGATCTCCCACGCGGTCGGCCCAATACCTTATGATGAGAAGGGGCCGCAGAAGCCTTGGGACTATCTTCCTCTTGTGCACTTGAAGCAGCGGTTTGCCGATTTCGGCTTGGAGCTGACTGTCATTGAATCGATGCCTCCGTCCAACCATATTAAGCTCGGCACGCCGGAGCGCGACGCGGAAATCGAAGTGTTCAAGCAGTTTATTCGCAATATGGGCGCCGCCGGCATTCCGGTATTATGCTATAACTTTATGGCTCAGTTTAATTGGCTTCGCACCTCGACCACGACGCCCACCCGAGGCGGAGCGCTTGTTACAAGCTACGATCATTCGATTATGAAAGACGCCCCGCTGACCGAAGCGGGGATCGTAAGCGAAAAAAAGCTGTGGGACAATTTAACATATTTCATGGAGCAAATCGTTCCGGTGGCTGAAGAAGCAAACGTGAAATTGGCGCTTCACCCGGACGATCCTCCAATTTCTCCGATTCGCGGCGTTTCGCGGATACTTCGCAATGCCGACGCGCTCCAGCGGGCGATCGACCTGGTGCCTAGCCCGAACAACGGCATTACGCTCTGCCAAGGGACGCTTGCTACAGCCGGAGATCATATTCCTACGGTGATTCGTCATTTCGCCAAGCAAGATAAGCTGTTTTTCGTTCATTTCCGCGATGTGCGCGGCACGCCGGAAAAGTTTGAAGAAACGTTCCATGACGATGGGAAAACGGATATGCTCGAAGCAATGAAAACCTACTATGAAGTAGGTTATAACGGGCCGGCAAGACCTGACCACGTGCCAACGATGGAAGGGGAGAATAACGAAAATCCCGGTTACGAGTTGCTGGGAAGGCTGTTCGGCGTAGGCTACATGAAAGGGCTGATGGAAGCTGCTGCGGCTGAAAAGAAATGATTGACACAGGAGATGGGGCCGCCCTGCAGGGCGGCCCCTTATTTGAGGCTGGCCGTTCGCATAATTGATCAACTCCACAAACGGTCATTGCCGATATAATGATCCCATTCGTCCGTCTGTTCCCATAGCCCCGGTACTTCCGGATTCAAATGCCGCGCAATGACTTCGTCGTTCAAATCCTCGATGCCTAGCCCCGGAGCGTCCGGAACGGTAATGAATCCGTTCTGCAGCAACGGTTTCGGAAGCTTCGGCGCGATGATGATGTCGTCCCACCACGGCACTTCAACGGAATGATATTCAAGCGTCAGGAAATTTTCCGTCGCTGCCGCGACATGGACGGCAGCCAGACAGGCGATCGGACTTTCCGCCATATGAATAGCCATGGCGACACCGTACTCCTGCGCCATATCGCCTATTTTTTTCGTTTCCAAAATCCCTCCGGTTGTCAGAACGTCCGGGTGGATGACGGAAACGCCGCCGGATTCCAGGAGCGGTTTAAAGCTTTCCTTTAAATAAATGTCCTCGCCGGTACAAATCGGTGTGGAAACCGAATTCGCCAAGCGAACGTACTGCTGCGTATACTGCCAGGGAATCATGTCCTCCATCCAAGCCAGGTTATATTTGTCGATCCGCCGCCCGAGCTTGATGCAATCCTCAACGCCGATATGGCCGAAGTGATCGATGCACAGCGGAACTTCATATCCGATGATCGAGCGTACGTCCGCAACGTACTGCTCAAGCACGTCTAACCCCTTCTCCGTCACGTGGATGCCGGTAAAGGGATGCGCGATATTTTGAAAGTCGTATGCCCGATTGCGCAGACGGCGCAATTGTTCCTTTGACACGCCGCCGTTATTGCGCGCGAGCCAGTAAGCTTTCGACGCCTCCCGCATATCCTCCAAAAAGCCCAGCGGCGCGCTGAGGGTGCCGGGTTCGTCAATCAATTGGCCAATGCCCAAATCCATCTTCAGGAACGTAAATCCTTGCTCCATCCGTTTCTTCAGCGCTTGCCCCATCGCTACGCCTGAATCTTTGCCTGCGACATCGGTATCGCAATACATTCGGATTTTATCGCGGAACTTGCCGCCGAGCATTTGATAGATCGGAATGCCGTAAGCTTTTCCCGCCAAATCCCACAGGGCAACCTCGATTCCGCTGACGCCTCCGCCTTGGCGGGCATGGCCGCCAAATTGCTTTATGCGCCGGAACAATTTATCGATGTTGCACGGATTTTCGCCGAGCAGGCGCGGCTTGAGCATCTGCGCGTATACTTTGTCGGCCCCGTCGCGAACTTCCCCGAAGCCGACCAATCCTTGATTGGTATACACTTTGATCAATGAACAGTTCATCGGCGCGCCGGAAATATCGGCGAACCGGATATCCGTAATGCGCAGCTCCGAAGGCTTTGAATGCGTGTTGACATGCGCCAACGTGTTATCATAGGTTTGTTGTCGATTCATACCATCAAGCTCCTTCGTTTTTTTTACAAAATCTATCTTTTTACAGCAGCATGCTGCCTCCGTCCAGACGAATGGAGGCACCGGTCAAAAATTCGGACTCATCTGAGGCGATATAGCAAACCAAGCTTCCTACATCAGAAGGGAGACCGACACGACCCAGCGGGAATTTTTTTCGAATATCGCGTGAAGGCTCTTTCTTTGCCGCATGTTTTCCCACATCCACCGCGCCCGGTTCAATTGTATTCACGGTAATGCCGTACTTTGCCAATTCGATTGCCGCTTCTCTCCCGAGCATCTTGATTCCGCCTTTCGTCATCGAATAGACGGTGTCGAAATCGGTAGGTCTCTTGCTGTGTACCGAAGCGATATTAATGACTCTGCCGGACCCCAGGACCTTCATATAAGGAACGACGGCCTGGATGCACTGCCAATATCCTTTCAAGTTAATGTTCATCATTCGATCATATGTGTCTTCGTTATGTTCATAGAGATTGTAATTTAATTGAAGCGCCGCGTTATTCACGAGGATGTCGATGCGTCCAAAATGATCGACAACCTGCTTGACCATCCGCTCGATTTCATCTCTCACGGCTACGTCAGCTTTGACAATGAAAGATTCTCCGCCGATTTGAGCAATTTTCTGCTGCGTATCCGCCGCGCCTGCGCCGCTGGCGTTATACACGATCGCCACTTTCGCCCCTCGCCTCGCAAGTGCAACCGCTGTGCCTTTGCCGATCCCGGTTCCGGCACCCGTCACAATGGCCGCTTTACCGATTAAACTCATGGGATGCCTCCTTTCGGTTCATCATGAGCGGTGCGTTTCATCTTGTGGTCCATATAATGCATAAGGAACCCGCCGTCCAAGCGGATATCCGCACCGTTGATGTAGCGGGCTTCGTCCGTGGACAAAAAAAGCACGAGATTGGCCAAGTCCTCCATGTCGCCCAGGCTTGCATTAGGAACTTTATTTTGGTAAGCATCATACAAGGTCGAAATGTCGCTCCGGAACCGCTCGTTGTCGCCTGCAACCGGTCCCATTTCAATCGAATTCACGTTAACGCCGTCTCGCCCCAGCACAATGGCCGCCTCCCGGCAAAGCATTTTTACCGCTCCTCTCGAGACGCTATATGCAAAAGAGGAGCCCGTCGGTTTTTCAGCATGTATGGAGCTTACATAAATGACCTTTCCGGATTGTCTGGAAGACATTTGTTTACCGATGGATTTCGTACAAATGAAGGCCGATTTTGCGTTGGCATTCAACAACTCCACGAACAGCGATTCTTCACATGATTCAACGCTAGAGCGCTTTACAAGATTGTTGTTATGAACGAGAATATCGACCGCTCCCAGATGACGTTCCGTTTCCTCTAGCATGGCGTCTACTTCCGCACTTCTGCATAAATCGATGGTAACGACAATAACCTTCGATCCGGTGTTTGCAAGCGCCGTTACCTCGGATCGGAGCTGGACTCCGCCTGAGACGCTGTTCAAAATAAAATGTGCTCCTTCTTGCGCAAGGCGGGTTGCGATCGCTTTACCGGATGGGCTGTCGGCGTCCGTAATAAAGACGACTCTATCTTGTAATCTCAGAGACATTTCCCCCTTACTCTGATCATTGCGGAAACAACTTTGTCGTTACCATATTACGGTTCAAACGTTGAAGGTTCGATGCCGTAAATTTACGTTTTTGTTTGTTTTTTTGGGCATTTTCCGATTGCCGGGCAAGTTCCGATTTGTTCTGCGTGCAGTACAATGACACCGATTTCCTGAAAAAGGGATTTGGCTGTGTTTATCGAATTTTGAAAGTAACTATTTTCTTCCGGCCTAATAGATCCCGACTGCATACTAAGGAAATTATAGGAAGAAAAATACGGTTGGAAAACGATGTCACGATTGGCAAAAGGGTGCATTCCACATGACAATTGAGCGAACAACGAACCATTCTCTTATCTTGTCCAAGCTGTATAGGCCGCAAGCCTTGGAACCCACAGTGCCCCGCCCCCATCTGATCGATCGGTTGAACAAAGGACTGTCTCGTAGAGCCGTGCTGCTGACGGCTCCGGCCGGATACGGCAAGTCGACGCTGATCGGTCATTGGGCCGCGCAGCTAAGCGTTCCGGTGGGGTGGTTGTCGCTGGATGAGAAGGATAACGACCTGATCCGATTCTGGAGCTATGCGGTTGCGGCCGTTGAGCAAGCGGCGGGCAGCATATCGGAGCCGGTTCGCGCCGCAGCTTCGACACTAAGTCCGGGGCAGTACGAACCGTTCCTTGTCGCCCTGCTTAATGAGGCAAGCAAGCTGCAAGGGAAGATTGTCCTCGTCCTGGACGATTGGCATGTGATTCGCGAGGATGACATTATTGCATCGGTATCCTTCTTCCTCGAATATTTGCCGCCCACCGTGCATTTGTGTTTCGCAAGTCGAAACGCCGTCACTTTTCCGAAAGCGAGATGTTTAGCAGGGACTGGGTGTACGAGATCGGCGTCGAGCAGATGCGCTTCGATCTGCGGGAAACGGTCGATTTCTTTAGGTATTGCGCGAAGAAGGAAATATCGAGAGAACTGGTTGAGCTTTATATGAACCAAACCGAAGGCTGGGTAACGGGGCTGAAGCTGATTTCCTTTGCGCTGAACGAAGAGAAGCGGGGGGCTGGGGCCGGGCG
>NZ_JAQZSG010000026.1:11961-84284 GCF_028745515.1 Paenibacillus thermotolerans
GCCGCGGGAAAGCGAGCAAGTCGAGCAGTACTTGATGGAAGAAGTGTTCGAAGGACTGGATAAGGCGATGCAAACCTTTTTGCTGGATGTGTCTGTGCTCCAGCGCATGACCGGACCGCTGTGCGAGACGGTATCCGGACCCGGCGGTGCGGACCGGCTGGCGGAACTGGCACGCCTTCGCTTGTTTCTTATTCCGCTGGACGAGCGGAAGCAATGGTATCGGTTCCACCACCTGTTCGGTGAATTTCTGCGGAAGCAGCGGCAAAAGCTGAATCCGGAACGAACCGCGTCCTTGTACAAGGCAGCAGCGGAGTGGTGCGAAGCTCGGGAGCTGTTCGAGGAATCGGTGGACTACTATTTGGCGGGGCAAATCTTCGAGGACGCAGTCCGCTTGTTGGAGCAAATGAAAAGCATGATGGTGCGGAAAGAGTTCTCATCGTTGAAAATGTGGCTGTCCGCGATTCCGGAGCCGTTGCTGCAGCAGCATCCGTTCCTTTATTTTTCGTACATCCATTCCTTGCTGTGGGACGGCGAACGCGATCTTGCCGAGCGGCACCTGCAAAGGGCCGAGCAATACTGCCGGACGGCCTCCGCCGGCTGGACCGAAGCGCAAACGAATTCCTACTTGGGCAATTTGTATTACATTCGCAATTTCCAAGCGACGCAATACGAGATGGATATGGTGAAAGGGCTCCATTACATACGTCTGTCTTTGCAGTATAGCCCCGAGGGCACCGATCTCTTGTTTGCGTCTCCTCATATGCCGCTGGTCCCGACCGTCTACCGATCGTATAACGGGAAACGGGGAAACCATTTGCCGAGGGGGCTTGCGGACTCCTTTTTCCATAATATGATTGAATTTATGACTCCCATGGGGCTGCACCGTTCGGTGCTTGTCTGTTACGGGGAACTGCTATACGAGCGCAATGAACTGGAGAAGGCGGAGCAGTATCTGAAATTGGCGTTGCAGGAACCCGGTCAATTCTACTATCAGCCGGAGAAGGTATATCTTCCCGCGTATTTTCTTTTGTCGAGGATTTGCAAGGCGAGGAAGGATTGGCAGCAGGCCGAGAGATGGCTTGAAGAGGCGGGGAGGAGGGCGGTCGAGGAAGAAGCGGAGGACGCGCTGCCGTTTGTGGAGGCAGAGTTGGCCGCACTGCATCTGGATGCAGGGGATGCGGCTGCCGCAGCGGCATGGCAGGAGAGTTACAAGCTGTCGGAAGACGACCCAGTCTCCGTATTTCAACTCTATAAATACTCGTTCCTTGCCCGGGTGCTGCTGGAAACCGGCTGCTTGAGGCAGGCTTGGGGATTAACGGAGAAGCTTCATCCGATCGCGGTAAAAGGGCACAGACCGATGGATGCACTGGAGATTGAGGTTGTTCAGGCGTTGATTTTGAAGGCGGAAGGCAATGGGGAGCAAGCGCTGCTGAAGGTCGAAGAGGCGCTCGTGTACGCGGAGCCGGACGATTATATTCGGGTATTCGTCGATAAGGGACCGGCGGTCGCCGTGCTGCTTACCGAATATGTCCAGCATCGTCAGAAGGGCAATTTACGCGACAAGCGCGGGCCCTCTCTTGGTTTTGTGCGCAGGATATTGGCTTGCTTCGAGGGACGTTCCGTCCCGTCGGAACGGTCGGCCGACTCGCTGGAGGCGCTGCTTACGCCGCGCGAGCTGACGGTCTTTCGGTGTATGGAAGAAGGAATGGACAATGCCGCGATTATCGAGGCGCTCGGCATCGGCATGGGGACGCTGAAAACGCATATTAACCATATTTACAGTAAGCTTCAGGTGACGAACCGGGTGGAAGCGATTAACCGGGGTAGAAAACTGCTTCATCTATAACCGAGTCTATAACCGAGGTTAGGTTTCAACTCTCTATAAATCATTTACTATTTGCTAATATGCAAATTCGTTTGATTGGGAGGATGTGGTTATTTATGAGCAAAATGAGCCGAAAATGGAAACAAAGTGCGATAGCCGCGTTGTGCGCCGCCGTGCTGATGTTCTCGATGTCGTTCGTGCGGCCCGCGTCGGCCGACGCGGAACTCATATATAATCAGGACGGGGCTGCCTTCAGCGGCCTAATCGAGGCTCAGCCGCTGGGGGCGGAGATCCGAATGACGGGTTATGCGCACTGGCCGAGCGAAGTGGGGAAGGGACGCTTCTCATTCGTTGGCGGGGTGTATGACGGCAGGGATGTTTGGATGATTCCGTTCAACGAGAGTCATGTTGTGAAAGTCGACGGCTCGACCGGCGACATGACGGCGTACGGCGATTGGCCGGCCGGGTTGAGCCTCGGAACCGACGGCTTCTTTGCGGGCTCTTTCCTAGGCGGCGTGTACGACGGGGAGTATGTCTGGATGATTCCGTACAATGCCAGTCACGTCGTGCGCCTGGATCCGGTTACCGGGGAAATGACGGCATACGACAATTGGCCGGACGGTTTCGTCAAAGGAAATCATGCCTTCTCGGGCGGCGTCTTCGACGGGGAGTATGTTTGGATGATTCCTGCCGAAGCCGATCGCGTCATTCGTCTCGATGCGGACACCGGCGAGATGGCGGGCTATATGGCTTGGCCGGACGAGGCGAATTTAGGCGTTAATCCTTTCGTCGGCGGAGTCTTCGACGGCCGAAGCATCTGGATGATCCCTTACGATGCCGATCAGGCGGTGAAGCTGGATACGCAAACCGGCTCGATGACGGGGTATGCCGATTGGCCGGCCGGATTTGCGAAGGGGTCAGCCGCGTTCGCCAGCGGGGTGTTCGACGGCGACAGCGTGTGGCTGATTCCCTACAATGCCGATCAAATAGTGAAAATTCATACGGCGACCGGGGAGATGACAAGCTACGACCGATGGCCGGACGGAGTTACAAAAACGGGCGGCAATACGTTCCGCGGGGGCGCTTTCGACGGGAGCGGCATCTGGATGTTCCCCTATACCGGAATCGGCAAGATCGTTCGTGCGGATGCGGCAACCGGAGAGATGACGGCCTATGACAACTGGCCCGACGGAACGGATACGTCTTTGTCCGCCTTCGCGAGCGGCGTATTCGACGGGACCAACGTATGGCTTGTTCCTTACTCGGCGGATCCCGTCGTCAAGCTGTCGACAAAGCTGCCGGGGCAAGGGACCGCGGAAGATCCGTATCGTATACGGACGATTCATCAATTAAGCGCCATTCGAGATGATTTGAACGCGCACTACAAGCTGGTTGCGGATATTGACGCCTCCGGGACGGCAAGCTGGAATCGCGGCGACGGGTTCCGGCCGATCGGCGACCCGGCTCGCCCGTTCCAGGGCGTCTTCGACGGGAACGGGTATACGATCGCGGGTCTTACGATCGACCGTCCCGCGATGATGGGCGTCGGGCTTTTCGGCGTGATCGGTGAGGATGGCGAGGTGCGCAACGTCGGTTTGTCCGGCGGGAGCGTGAAAGGATGGCAGCTCGTAGGAGGGATTGCGGGGCAAAACTTCGGCAGTATTCGGAATACGTTCGTTACCGCCGATGTAAGCTCCTCCGGCGCGAATGTCGGAGGGCTCGTCGGGTGGAATGCCTTGGCGGGGACGGTTTCTTACTCTTATGCGACCGGTGATGTTGCCGGTTGGGACAATGTCGGCGGGGTTGCCGGTCAGAACAACGGGACAATCGATCATACCTTCATGACGGGAGATGTAAGTGGCTCCCGTGCTGTCGGCGGGCTGGTCGGACGGAATGAGATGTATTCGGCTTCGATCATTGACAGCTACGCTGCGGGGAATGTGGAAGGATCGAGCGAGGTTGGCGGAGCCGTGGGACGGCATATCGGCATATTGGAACGAACGTATGCCGTTGGGAACGTGAGCGGTGCTTCCGTTGAGATCGGCGCATTGGTGGGCCGCAATATGACCGGTGTTGTGACAGATAGTTTCTATGATTCCCAGACGACCGGTCAAGGCGGATTCGGCACGGCGCTGACGACGGCACAGATGATGCAGCGCGCTTCGTATGGGGATGCTTGGGATTTCGAGGCGACATGGTCGATCGAAGAAGGGGAAGGGTATCCTTCGTTGCGTCCTGCACTGGCTGCACCGACCGGCGTTGGAGCCGCTGCCGACAAGGATTCGATTGACATTGTTTGGAACGATGTCGAGCTCGCCCACCGCTATCGGGTATTTGTAAGTACGGAGAGCGGCAAGTACCCGGGGACGCCGAACGCGGTGGTGACGGATTCATCTTATAGCATTACCGATGCGGTCTACGGCACCACTTACTATGTAGCGGTCCAATCCGCCAATTCCATGGGTGTAAGCGGCTTGTCCGGCGAGGTGGCCGTTGCGCTGGAAGACGGAACTCCGCCGCTCCTCAGCATTACGATGAAGACGGCGAGTGGGCACGACTATTCGGAGGGTGCATGGACGAACGAAAGCGTGACCATCAGCGTGTATGCGGAGGAAGCGCTAAGCGACATCGAAACCATTACGTACCGGATCGGCGGCGGCCCGGAACTGCAGTACACGGAGGAGGCCCCGATCGTGTTGGACGAGGAAGGAACGCATCTCGTTACGATTCAGGTGACGGACGGAGCGGGCAACAACACTTCCGATTCGGTAACGGTGCGGATCGATAAAAGTCCTCCAACGATCGTATTCGATCCGAACGGCAGCGAACGATGGGCGGAAGCCGCTTCGACGAATGTGACGGTCGCGGACGAGGCGAGCGGGGTTGACGCATCCCGTTTGCGATATGCATGGAAGATGGAGGAACAGACGCCTTCCTCCGGTTGGGCATCGTTCGGCAGCGGGGACGATCTGCGCCAATCGGGGGCCGACGGCGATTGGTACTTGCACGTGCAAGCGGTCGACTTAGCCGGCAATGTCGTGAACGCCGTGTCGAACCGGTACCGACTCGATACGTCGAGTGCCGTGCTTTGGGGCTTGTCCGTTCGGGAAGGGACGCTTCGTCCGGTCTTCGATGCGCACACGTCCGACTATTTCATCGGAGTGGGGCGCAGCGTAACGCAGCTGACGATCGACGCCGTGCCCGCGGACGCCAGCGATGCCATGACGGTGCGCGTGAACGGCGGCCAATCCGCACCTTTCGCAAACCAACCGATCGCGCTGCACTCGGGCAATAACACGGTCGAACTGACGGTCACGGCGCTTAACGGCTTGGAACACACCTACACCCTCTCGGTCGTACGAGATTCGTCAGGTCCGGGAAGTACGGGGGGTTCGCGTAATAACGACAGCTCGGAAGCGCAGCCGTCCAATATATTTTTAATCGGGTTGAGCGGTGGTACGGTCGTTTTCGAGGGAGGGCGAATTGTGATTCCGTCCGGCGCGCATGCCGCTTCGTTCTTTGTCACGGTCGATCCGGTGGAAGACACAGGCAAGCTGCCGCTCGATGAGAACGAGCGCTTCGCGAGCCGCGTGATCGAGTTGATGAAAAATGTGTCCGGACCGTTCGATCGAGAGGTTGCGATTGAGATGGAAGTTGCGGGAGACGTGCTGCAGGAGGAGACCATGGAAGTCACCTTGCGGTGGTTCGATGAAGCCCGCAACAAATGGGTCGCGTTGGATAACAACACAGTGGATTGGGAGAACGGCATCGTTAGCGGCACGACGAATCATTTCACAAAATTTGCCGCGATAGCCCGAACCGTCGAAGCGAAGCCTTCGGGGCCGCAGGAAGGCGAGGATTCGCACGATGACGTGCACTTCATCGATATCCAGGGGCACTGGGCCGAGACGCAGATCATGCAATTCGTCCGTGATACGGGGTTGGAAGGCTATCCTGACGGCACCTTCGGTCCGGATCGAACGGTGTCGCGGGCCGAGTTCGTTACGATGCTGGCTAAAGTCTTCGCATGGCCGAGCGGCGGGACACTGCTCTTCGACGATACGTCAGGGCATTGGGCTGAACGATCCATCGCAGCTGCGGTTGCGGCCGGCATCGTACAAGGTTATGATGCGAATACTTTCGCACCTGACGCACCGATTACACGTGAGGAGATGGCGGTGATGGCGGTGAGGGCGCTTCGGTTCTCAAACGGAGGGAGCGCTCCGGCTCCGGCTGATAAGATTTTGATTTTCGCCGATCAAGCCGCGATTGCGACCTGGGCGCTTGAGGGCCTCAAAGCCGCCTTGGACGGAGGCATCATCGCCGGCTATGCCGACGGCACGTTCCGACCGAAGGCTCACGCCACGCGAGCGGAAGCGGTTGTTGTCGTATCGCGCGTGCTGCGTTCCCTCAAATAACTCTTGTTAGGCACGGATACGTTTTCTTTCGGCTAACGCCGGAATTAACGGAACAAGTTGTCCGCTAATCGCCCGAAAACCGCCAATTACCGGCGATTCTAGCGAATTAACGGTCATCCGGTTCCGTTAGCGCCTTTCATACCTGGTGTTGCCCGCATGGACATGAGAGTTTACGGTGAAACACTATCGGNTAGCGAATTAACGGTCATCCGGTTCCGTTAGCGCCTTTCATACCTGGTGTTGCCCGCATGGACATGAGAGTTTACGGTGAAACACTATCGGCGGAGCCATGCGGTTTTTCGGGCGCTCCGCCTTAAGTTTTTTTTAGGCTTTTCCGCTATATCCAAGCATATATTTCATATATGTGGAACCAACGTCTAGCCGTTTCCATCCGCATGTACTATACTTGTCTTGACATCGATGGAAACGCTTCAATAAATATGGGGAGGAAAGTCGTATGAAGATCAGTATTTGTTCCTTCAGCTTTCACCGTTTGTTGGCGGCGAGAAAACAGGATATCTTCCAGTATATTGAGGATTGACAAGATGCTTGG
This sequence comes from Paenibacillus thermotolerans, assembly GCF_028745515.1. Lineage (GTDB taxonomy): Bacteria > Bacillota > Bacilli > Paenibacillales > YIM-B00363 > Paenibacillus_AE > Paenibacillus_AE thermotolerans. The sequence continues at coordinate 18,758 of NZ_JAQZSG010000026.1, forward strand.
CTGTACGCAGCTTGATCCGTGGAACGCGCATCTTTCGGCTCTCAATGACGGCGGACAGGTGCTTCATGCGGGAGCGAATCCCGGCGAGTCCCAGCATCTGACCGCTGTGGACGACGATTATATCGTTCGGGTAAAAGAGGCGGCAGACCGCGCGGGATTGCCCTTCGGCTGCATTGCGGTGGACGGCGCCCATATTTATGAGGAGAACGAAGAAGACCGGCGGCGGAACCGGGAGAAGGCTTATCGCTGGATCGAGATCGCCCGTAAGCTCGGCGCATCGCAAATTCGGATCGATACCGGCGGACCGGAGCAGCTGACGGACGAGATTTTCGAGATTATCGTGGAAGGCTACCGCGATTTGATCCCACGAGCCCGAGAAGCGGGAATCGAGGTCATCGTTGAGAACCACTGGGGTCCGACCAAACATCCCGAGAATGTCGTTCGATTAATGGAAGCGCTCCCGGAGCTGGGGCTGTTGCTGGATTCGTGGAATTGGGCCCACGGGAAGCAGGCTCAAGGCTGGTTAACCTGCGCCAAATACGCAAAGCTGACGCACATCAAGTCGTTCGTCTTCAATGAAGAGGGCGAGGAATTGACGCAGAATGTCCCTGCTTTTTGCAGGCTATTGATAAATAGCGGTTATACGGGTTCGTGGGGAGTGGAAAGCGTACCGGCCGACGGCGAAGAAATCGAAGCGGCACGCAAGACGATCGAGCTGATCCGGCGTTCGGTGCAGTCCGCGTAGCGCGAATTCGCAGAGAAACGAGAATAGAGGACGAAGAACAGCAGCCGAACGGCTGCTGTTCTTTGTGTTGCGCCCTAACATGCTTGAATTGGGTTGTTTTTTTGTTGACATATAATACATGCGGCATGGTACGATATATTTATCTTAGATTTGAGATAAATAGAGGCGCATTGGATGTATTGTTACTGTGCATTTTATAATTATTAACGGTAAAGGAAGGAAAATGTATGACAAACGATAAAATTGTTGGTGTACAGAAGCTGGGTTTTCAATGGCAGGCGGAAGATCCGTTTCTCGTAACTATGCACCATAAAGACGCTTATCCTTCAGGTAATGATAATCAGGGGCCGAACACCTCATTGGAAGGCAGAAATCTCGGTGAAGATTTTAGCTCGAAGGATGGCTTTAGTATGTATCATGGAACAACCGTGCCGGGGTTTCCTGCCCATCCTCATTGCGGGTTTGAAACGGTAACGATCGTTCTGGAAGGCTTCGTCGACCATTTTGATTCGACCGGAGGAGCAGGACGCTACGGGAATGGAGATGTACAATGGCTCACCACGGGAAAGGGAACGATGCATAGTGAAATGTTCCCGCTTGTACATCAAGATCGGGAAAACCCTTTAGAGCTGTTTCAAATTTGGTTAAATCTCGCATCGAACAATAAATTTGCCGAGCCGGAATATAAGATGCTTTGGGCGGAAGACATCCCGGAAATACAGTCGATCCATGCAAACGGGGCGACAACAACAATAAGACTGATAGCAGGAACTTTGCAGGGAAAAACCAGTTTAGAACCGAACAGAGCTTCCTGGGCAAATGACCGAAGCCATCATGTCGGAATTTATCTTGTTAAGATGGAACCCGAGGCCGCTTTTACGCTGCCATCCGTTTCGGGAACATTAAACAGAAATATATACTTTTACAAAGGAAAAGAAATCCGCATCGACGGAACTTTGATTGAAGCTTCACACCGCGTGAAGCTGGCGGGCGATCAAGAAATCGAGATAACGAACGGAACGGAAGAGTCTTATATTCTCGTCCTTGAAGGCGAGCCGATCCAAGAGCCTGTTGCACAATACGGACCTTTCGTCATGAACACAAAACACGAAATTCAAAATGCTTTCAATGAATATCAGAGAACTCAATTCGGAGGCTGGAAATGGGGCAGTTACGATCACGTAAATGAGCGCGATTCCGGAAGGTTTGCCCGTCATTCCGACGGCAGAGTCGAGAAGAGATAATTGCCGGTAAGTCATGTGTAACGTGCTGTCGAATGGGAATATAAAAAGATCACAAATCGGCTTCGATTTGTGATCTTTTTTTTACAATCATTCGTGAGTTGGTTCGATGACAGGTGCCCCGATTTTTTGGTAGCGGAACAGATGCTTTGCGCGCTCCGACATGTTATCGTAGGTTTCCTGAGGAATATGAACGGAATTGTCTCGACCGATAGCGCTATAGATGAGAGCAAGGTTCGGACGAATTTCATTGCTTCGATTAGGCGTGCCCCTATGCAGCATGCGAACGTCGCGGATCAGAATCGAGCCGGCAGGCATATGAACCTTCACCGACGTCATATGGGCGGTAAGCTGTTCCCAATTGTAACCGTTCGGGCCGTAAGCACGATCCGGAAGCAAATGAGTTCCGCCCGGCCAAATTTCCATAGGTCCGTTCTCGTCGGTGACATCCACAAGCGGTATGTTAAGTACGAGATCGGTGATGGGAAGCGCGGTGTCGCATAGATCGCCGAATCTTGCGCCGTAATCCGGATGAACGGGCTGAGTCTTCTTGCCTCCCGGAAGCGATGTATTGGAGGAGAACAACGTTACCGAGTGATCTTTCCCGAGTATGCGGTCGATAATATCAAGGGCAAACGGATGCTCGATCACAAGCGGGTCGTTGAACGGCGCTTCAAATGGGAGGAGTATGCCTAAGTGGTTCGTGCCTTCGTTGAAGCCCTTTTTGTTCAAATAAATACCTTCGCCGTGCTTGTTAATGAACCAATCCATTGCTGCTTTGAAGGCCGTTCTTAGCTCGAGCACCTTCTCTTTGGGCAGAACGCCTTCCAAAATAACGTAGCCGTTCACGCGAATCAAATCCGCGGCAAGCCGGGCTGTTTCTTCATTCAGCTTAAGGCTGTCCAGTTCTTCTTGACTGACTTTCAAGTATAATCACCTCGCGTAATGATGAGCGCTTTCGAATGAACACTATAAAAATACCATAGTTGGCGCTTACAATCCACGAAATGAAGCTAATCCTCTATAAAGTGCAATAATAACATAACGTACAACCATTCGTTCATATGACTGATAAATGAACAAGATTTTGGCTATGGGAATGGGGTAACGCGATGACCGATTCCGCCAAATCGCAGGCTATCGTCTTTGACGACGTATCTTTTCGATATTCGGAGCAGGGCAATTGGATCGTACGGGATATCAAATTCAGCGTTGCTTCGGGCGAATGGATCGCCGTCGTGGGAGGGAACGGTTCGGGAAAATCGACCTTGGTCAAGTTAATGAACGGCCTGCTGAAACCATGTTTGGGGAAGGCGCTTGTTTTCGGGGAAAACGTCGATTCGGGCAATACACAAAAGATCCGCCAGCGGGTTGGAGTGATTTTTCAAAACCCTGAAGAACAGACGGTCGGCACTACTGTCGAAGAGGATATCGCGTTCGGTTTGCAAAACTTAAGATTCCCGCGAGCAGAGATGATTGCAAGAGTAGATCGCATACTGAAATTGCTGCAATTGGAACCGTTGCGAAACCGACCGGTTCGAACCTTGTCCGGCGGGCAAAAGCAATTGGTTGCGATCGCAGGCGTACTCGTCATGCATCCGGAGGTCATCGTTTTCGATGAAGCCGCATCCATGTTGGATCCGCAGCATGCCGGCAAATTGCATGACGTGATGTTCGACCTTCATCGAATGGGGCTTACCGTCGTTCAAGTGACGCATGATCCGGAAGACATCTTGAGGGCGAATCGCGTCCTGGTACTGCATCAGGGATGTCTTGCTTTTGACGGAGACGTCCTCGCTTTCATGAAGCAATCCGATCTTCTCGAAGAGGCCCGGATGCTTCCGCCGTTTCTGGTTCGGTTCAATAAAGCGCTTCGCAGTAAGGGGATGAACCTGCCCGAATACTGCGGGTCGGAAAAGGAATTGGCCAAATCCATATGGGAATCGATTTCCGCAATGTAAGCTATACGCATGCCAAAAGATCGCCTATGGCGCATAGAGCGGTAAATGATATTACGTGCTCTATACCGGACGGACAATTTGTCGCGGTTATGGGCCCTTCCGGTTCCGGCAAATCCACGTTGGGGCAGCTGGGCGCCGGTCTATTGCACCCGGATACGGGGATCGTATATGTGGACAATATCCCGACGAACAACAAAAGAAGCCGTTCCGATGCATGGAACAAAGTCGCTTACGTATCCCAATTCCCGGAGCATCAGCTGATTGAAGAATCGGTATTCCGGGATATAAGCTACGGGCTTCGAAGTATGAAGTATAACGATCGAGAAATAACGGTAAAAGTGAAAGAAGCGATGGAAAGCGTAGGGCTCTCCTTTGAACAATATAAGGATCGCGCCCCATCCCAGCTAAGCGGCGGCGAAAAGAGACGGGTTGCATTGGCGGGGACCATCATCCTAAAGCCAAAGATCCTTATCCTAGACGAGCCGACGGCCGGACTGGATCCATTGACTCGCGTGAAGTTTTTGGCTTTGCTGACCTTTCTTCAACGAACGCGCCGGTTGACCATAGTCTGCATTACGCATCATCTGCAGGATGCTTTGGAGCATGCAGATCGGTTGCTCATTATAAATCGCGGACAACTGATCCGTGATTTGAAAATAACCGAAATCCGCTCTGTCCTTGAGGATCCAGATATTCCGTTATCTTCAACACCGTTACTGCGCTTTCTAAATGAGCTTGAATCCTTATTCGGCGGAAAAATCGATCCGGAGCTTGTTCAAGAATACAAGCTTCTCACCTTCATCGCTGAACGGCTCACGCGTACATAGCAGGTGATGAATCATGAACGGCTTAGGCCCTTTATCCGCCCTTCAGTATGTACCCGGCAATTCCTTACTGCACAAGCTGGATCCCCGCTCAAAATACGGGTTTGTCGTCAGTTATTCAATAACTCTTGTTTCTTCCCATTCTTTAACATGGAGCCTGATTTGTACGTTAGTCGCCTTATTTTTATTTTTACTTTCCAAGCTTCACCTCCTTACCGTATGGAAAAATATCCGAGGGCTTTTTGTCGTTATTTTCCTATTGGGTTACTTTCAATTTCGTTTACATGGAATTGAAGCAGCCGCTCTGCTGGCGCTAAAGATGCTTTCCTTATTTATGGCGGCGACGCTGATGCTATCCACAACGCCGCCTGAAAAACAAATGGAGGGGCTGCGAAAGGTTTTGTCCCCTTTGCGGCGGCTGGGAGTGAAGACGGAAACGTTTGTGTTCATGTTTACTATAGCTGTTATTTATGTTCCGCTTCTCTTGGAAGATATGATGCGAATCATGCAAGCGCAGCGTGCCCGCGGTCCGCAGCCCGGCAGATGGAATATTTTGAGCAAGGGCAAAGATATGGTTTTACTCTTGAATCCCTTACTTCTCATCATCTTCAGACGTGCGGAACGATTGGCAGAGGCCATGGAGTCCCGCTCCTATCGCCCCGGATGCGAGCGAACCGCTTATTATCAATTGAAGTTAGGCAAGCAAGATTTAGTAGTGCTGCTCCTGGCCCTGCTGCTTGCGTTTGTTCCTCTATACTCCGAATGGCATAAATGAGGGGGGGCTTCCAACAATGCGCGGACCGCTAATCGATTATTGGGCAAAACCGCTGCCGCGAACGGAATCCGGATCACCGCTCGCCAGAGTCGGCGCAAATCAAACCAAATCGATCGTGACCGTTGCCTTTTTAGGCGCCGTGGCGGCATTATTCCAATCCGCGGGAGGCTTTATGCCGGGGGCGGGATACTTGTTCAGCCCTCTTTCTACCGCCCCGATCGTATTAGCGACTCTCGTTTCATTTCGCTCGGGCCTAACCGCCTATGCACTGAGCAGCTTGTTATTGCTTCTCATCCAACCGAGCGAGTTAATCGTCTTTCCGTTTACAACAGGATTGCTGGGGCTGGCGCTGGGCCGCTTCATTGCGCGCTCCAAAAATCGTATTCAGGTTGTCTTCCTTTCCGCAACTGCATTATGGGCGGGGATTGCACTGGTGTTATATGCTTTTCGTTTTCCTTTGCTCGGGGCGTCGGTCGCCATGAGCTTTCGGATCGATACGGCCGTGTATGTATTTCTTTTTTGTCTTCTTTATAGCGGGATGTGGATGGAAATCAGCCTCAGGATATTGGCGAAGTTACGAAAATCCGTGTAAGGGTTATAAGGAAGGAGAAAGGAGAGGAATGCGATTTGAGAAAAGTTAAGGTTCGGTTACAGCCCATTGTTAGAAACTTGAATTTACCTACAGTAATAAAAACAGCTAAGCTCCCGGGCGACTCCACGGAATCATTATTTATTGCAACCCAGATCGGAGAAATCTTTTGCATAGGAAACGGAGTTATTAGAACATTTTTAGACATTCGCCCGCGAATCATCAAACTGGGCGGTTCCGGCGGCGGATATGACGAACGGGGATTGCTGGGACTGGCGTTTCATCCCGAATTTCATTATAACGGTCTGTTTTATCTTCATTATTCTTTAGCCGGAACCCAAGGTCCGGGCGCTCTTCCAGGCGCTCCTTTCGAATCATTTAAGCCGAACCCGTGCGATCCCGGAACTTTAAATCTAAGGTGGCTAAATAGAGAGACGCAGTATGATCATATCGATACGGTTGAAGAATGGATGTTGCAGCCGAATCGCGAGCCTCAAAGACGGCGGACATTGCTTAACGTAAGGAGACCGTTTTTAAATCATAACGGTGTCAATAGCTTAACCTTTTCGCCTGAAACCGGAAAACTTGTTTTAACAACCGGAGACGGCGGAGCAGGCTACGATCCGTTTAATTTGAGCCAAGACGATATGGAAATTGCCGGCAAAATCATTGAAATTGATGCAGGTGTGAATACTTTTATCAATAATCCGCCCGTAGTCACACGTTTTCATGAGCTTCCCGCACCTGTTCAGGAATCGTTAACCGTCATTGCCAAAGGGGTACGCAACATACCTGGCATTTCATTTCAAAGGTTTTATAATCAGTATATTAAATATGCGGGGAATGTCGGACAGGATTTTGCGGAGTCGATTTATTCATTCGTTCATTATAAACCGATGCCTGTCAATCAGCTTGTTCAAGCTCATTTAATGAATTCCGAACTTGACCGAGAAGGATGTATTAACTTTGGCTGGCGGGGATGGGAAGGCGCTTTTCCTACTTCGATAGTAAGGGGCTGCGCTGCAAATCCGGCTTTGGATGAGAAAACCGTTGCATATTACAATGAAGCGGTAGAAACTTCAGTTAAACGTCTTCAGCCTTTAACAAGTTATTATCATAAAGATCCCAGACCCGATAAGTTTGGAGGAACCGCGCTCACCGGAGTCCAGCCATATATGGGAAATGCAATTCCCGAGTTAACGGGAAGCGTTGTGTTTACCGATCTTGCACGGAATGAAGGATCGGAGCCGCCGGTCAAAGGGGTTTTAGCCTGCACCAGAGTAAGAGCGGATTGTAAACTAAATGATTTTCATGTGATTGAAGCCGATTATCATTTCGGATCTCAATCGGCTTACTATGTCAGCTTGGGAACGAATCGGGATCAAACCAGACTGTATTTAGGGGTCTATGGCTCTATGAGCGTGACGGATGTTAACCAAGGCACTGTTTTTGAAGTTGTCCCATGAATCAAATATCAATGAATGCTGAATGCCCAGAGAAATCTGGGCTTTTTTGCGGAGATGATATTTTTATGAACTTTCTTAATAATCGTTGAAGGCGCAATGGTCGTATGTTAGGGTGTGATTGAGCGAAATAACGAGACCGGGGGAATAGTAACGTTGACAAGAGAAAAATCAAATAATAAAAAGCAAAGAAAACAGCAGCGGGAATTGGAGAGAAATAAACAACAGCAACGAATGAAGTGGATGATCGTTACAGGGAGTATTGTGATTGTTGCATTCATCGTACTCGCAATCGTTTTCGCTCCAAAACCGAAACCCGTCGAGTTTGCTTATCATGAGCTTCCGATTCTCGGTTCGCCGACCGCGCCTGTGAAAATCGTAGAGTTCGGCGATTTCAAATGTCCGGCATGTCAATTTTTCAGTCAACAAATCGAACCATTGCTGAAACAAGATTTCATTGACGACGGTACCGCTGCTCTATACTTTATGAATTATCCTTTTATCGGTCCGGATTCGTATACGGCTGCGTTAGCAGGTCAATCGATATATCACCAAAATAATAATGAGTTTTGGAAATATTACGACGCGATCTATAGAGATCAAGGCGACGAAACGATTCAATGGGCAACGCCGGAATTTTTAGTCGAGCTGGCGAAGAAGGAAAAATTAAATATTGATTATGACAAGCTTCACAAAGAAATTACTTCTCAAACTTATGCGGATGAAGTAAACGAGCATAACCAGATCGCGCAGCGCCTTGTAACGAGTACCCCGACATTATTTATTAATGGTGTGAAATTTGAAGATTTTTCAGATTATCGTTCGCTGAAAAATGCCATTCAAAAGGCACTGGATGAGGCGAAGGAATGAGCGACGGGCTACTTCGTTATTTGAGGCGGCATGGTCTTTTTTTAGCATGGGTCGTTTCACTGATTGCAACCGGGGGCAGTTTGTTTTTAAGTGAAATTATGCACTATATCCCATGCAATCTTTGCTGGTTTCAACGCATGTTCATGTATCCGATTGTCATCTTGCTTGGAAGAGCTTCCTTTAAAAATGATCATTCCATTATTGGTTATGTATTGCCCCTGAGTATAATCGGGGGAAGCATATCCATGTACCACTATGCCGAACAGAAAATCCCGGCCTTGGCCAAGATGTTGCCATGCACTGTCGGTGTCCCGTGTCATTTGGATTATTTAAATTGGTTCGGATTTATTACGATCCCCTTATTAGCCATGATCGCATTTCTTTTGATTACGTTACTTTTACTGATATCCAAAAAAGGTTTGGAGTCGTAATGACGGGGGATACCCTCTGCGGTGCTAACGGACGCCACAGTCGTTATATCGCCTATTTGCCTACCGCTATATCGCTAACGGACACCACAGACGCTATACTCCGATTTTTGGCGCTAATCCCTGCTTTTTCGAAGCAATAACTGCAGTGGTGTCCGTTAGAACTGTAAACTCCATTCAAAACGCCGAATAACTGCATCCCTGACCGTTACAACGATCCGCCAGCCGTCTTGTCCGAATTTGATAGGTCCGATCCCTGAGACTGCCGCTCCTAACCGCCGAATTGCCCCCGCTTTATCTTATTTCATGTGGCGTGACCGCTCGAGAGGGCGGTATTTGCCTTACATAATTCGATTGATTTCGTCACATTTTTCCATTATACTAGCAACCGTAAATTTAAATAGTTTCTAGAAATAAAGGCAAAATCACCGAAAGGTGGTGACGCAAAGCCATGGGTCTTCCGTCCTCGCATGAGGTCAAAGATCGCCAGGTTACTCTAGGAGGTTTCGTTTTCCCTGAGTAACGCTATCAGGGATTTTTTATTTTTTGATGTATGACTGGAGAGGTCGAGAAAGGGAGAGATTCCACGTGGGTTTGAAAAGAAAGGTTTGGTTTCTTGTATTCGCCTCCGTTATATTCGCAATGCTGTTGGGCACCGGAGATGCCGCGAAAATCCAAGGTGCCGCTAAGGTTGCAGTAACGGACAAAGCGACAAAATACCCGGCCCCGGAGCCGGTTAATAATAAAGTGCAGGCACAAATCGCAGGCAGCGACATGATCTGGCTGGAAAACATAAAATTCAAGGGAATACATGTATTTTATCGCAATCTTGAAACAGGGGAATCGAAGCAGATAACGCAAGGGACAGGGGTTAGTGCCGCCAGTCTGGGCGGGGATTATGTTGCGGCGGTTATGTATGACAAAGGGTATGTTGTGAAGCTGTACAATCTTCGGACAGGCGGCGTGAAACAAATCACCGCCGAACCGCTGAGCACGATCGATAAAATTGCAACCGATGGACGCTACGTTGCTTACACGGACAATTATAAAAATATCCTTTACATATACAGTATCGAGAAACAGACCACCAAACCATTGAAAGAAGCCACGCTGCCGGCCGCGGCAGACGGTAAAATACTGTTCAAACAAAAGGACGGGTCCATTGGTTTATATGACGGCGCTAGCGATACGGTGCGGACCGTAATAACAGCCCCCAATGACGGGGCAATAGATTCTTTCGCGGGCTTTGCCTTCAATGGCGAGACCGCCCTATGGCTGCATAATGAATTCAACGGCACCGCAACGCAAGCCCGAATCGTTCAAGTGGACGACTCGCATCCGCGTCCTAAGCGGCTGTCAACGTCTCCCGAACGAAATAGGTTTACGTTTCCTGTTGTGATCGGGAACCGACTTGCCGCTTGGGTGGAAACGTCCAACGGAAAATTTCACATCGTAGCAGCCGACCTCCGTCTTGGCGAAGCGGCGGTCATTGCAACGGAAGATGAACGGCCTGTCTTGATCGGGATATACCGCGATTACGTCGTGATGAAAGGCAAGGACGGCAAGCTGTTGTATCGCGCGGTAACCGTAAGCGGACAAGCCGGAACCGAAGAGGAAGAAATCTTGATCTCTGAAGTTCCGAAGCCGGAGACGCGGCCAACCCCCGTTCAAGACTTGAGTGTTACAATTAATGAAGGGGAACAATTAGTGATCCCGGACGGCGGCGCGAAGCTGAAGGCGGCCTATCCGGGAGAAGCCCTTACATTTGGCGACGTCTATTTGGGGATGGCTTACGAGACGGACTTCGATTTTACAAAGGCCATGGTTCGCGGGCAAAAGATGGTGAGTCTGCCGTGGAAAGTCGATTTTCCGTCGGCGACCGACCTTTTGGAGCTAACGTTACGCTTCGATGAACAAAGAGTGCCTTCCGATCGACGCAATAAGCTGGGAATATACCGGTTTGAGGGCTCCTCGTGGGTTTACATGGGAGGCCTCTTCACGGAACGTTCAAATGAAATGCAGACGCACATTATTCAGCCGGGCGTTTATTCCGTACTGTTGTATGACGTTCCTAACGAATATGTACGGGACTACTGGATTCAGAAGCGGATGGCGCAGTACAACGAAAACGTTCCGATTCGCGTAATTTTGGATGGGGAAGAAGTGAAGTTCGACGCAATACCGCAAATGAAGAACGGAAACACGATGGTGCAATTCCGGCCGATCTTTGAAAAGCTGGGTCTAGCTATTGCTTGGGACGGGAAGACGCAAACGATTACGGGTAAGAAGGAAGGAAGCTCGCTTACATTAACGTTAGGCAAGACGAAGACAAGCATAAACGGAGCCTCGATCGATTTGCCTGTAGCACCGTATTTAGATAACGGCAATACGTTCGTGCCGCTTCGTTTCGTAGGCGAAGCCACCGGACGAAAGGTGTTATGGGACGCCAATCTGAAGGCCGTGTACATCTTCGATCCGAAGACTGAAGGGAAATTATATTATCCGAACGGAACGCTGATGTACGAAGGCCAATTAAACAACGGTCTCATGCATGGAAAAGGCAAGCTGTACCGGGAAGACGGAACGCTATGGTATGACGCCGAGTTTAAGAATAACGATGTCAACGGTTGGGGCACCGTCTACTTCCAAGGCGTCTTTCGCGGCCGTGACCGTACGGGAGAATTCAGTGTCGGGGAGCTCGACGGCGCGCTTCCGAACGGATATGTTCGGAATTTCGAAGACAGCGGTTATATCGCATACGAAGGCTCCGTCATCCAAGGCGTATTCAATGGAGAGGGCAAGTATTTCTTACAAGGCCAGCTGATCTATGAAGGTGAGTTTGAGAACAATGCTTACCATGGACAGGGTAAATATTATATTGACGGCAAGCTCCACTATGAAGGGCAATTTGCGGAAAACGCCAGCCATGGGAAGGGTAAGAAATACTATGAAGAAGGCGGCTTGAAGGAAGAAGGAACATACGAACAAGGTCTTCTTGTCGATGGAATCGAATATTATCCTTCCGGTGTTAAGAGCTACGAGGGCACCTTTGCTGGGGGATGGTGGCACGGTCAAGGAACAACCTATACCCCGGAAGGCCGGATTCGATTTAAAGGAGAATTCCATTACGGTGACTATAAAGACGGGGTTTTATACTACGACAACGGCGATCGATATGAAGGAGAGTATAAATTTCTAGTTCCCCACGGACAAGGGACGTTATACGATGCAAGTGGGAATGTAAAGCATCAAGGACGATTCGAAAGAGGCGAACCTGTAGTTTAAATCATATGAGGTAAGAGGAACCTCCCGAATGCATATAGCATGGGAGGTTCTTTCTTTTTCTTGATTCAAGAGCTTTCCCGGATGACCTTTCAAATACGATCGGAATTGCTTTCCTTGTTTCTTTTATTTATACGGTTCATATCGGAGTTTCGAAAGTCCGAAGGGGTGACTCCCTCCAGCTTTTTAAATACGCGCGTGAAGTAACCGGCGTCGTCAAATCCAACAATTCCGGCGATCCAGCCGATCGAGGCACGGTCTGTTTTTAGAAGCACTTTTGCTTCTTCGATCCGCCGTTGCTGTTGGTAATCGGTAAGCGTCATTCCCGTTTCTTTCTTGAATTGTCTCGACAAATGCGCCGGATGTACGTGGCAATGGTCGGAAAGCTTGTTTAGACTCAACGGTTTGTTGAAATGAATCGCAATATATTCCGCCGCTTTTTGCACTAATGGGGAATATCCGGATATGGCGCGATGACGTACCAATTCGCAATATTCCTCGCACATGACCATGATGAGGCGGTTCAGCGAATCGATCGTATCGGACCGTTCGATTTGCTTTGCAAATTTTTCGGAAATGCGATGCAGGAATAAGGGCTGGACATTTCCGTTCTCCGCCGCCCCCCGCAATATGGTATTGAGCACGACAAGGGAATTTTTCATGGCTCTTACCGGTTGATTCGGAAAACGTTCGGAAAAATCAAACAAATTTTTCGACCTTGAAAGAATTTGTTTAATGTGATCGGAATCCCCTTGTTCAACGGCCCGCTTGATTTCTTTTTCGATTTGATATCGCAATTCAATAAGATCGATGTAGCTTTCGTCAGGCTGCTGCAGCATGAATTCGGTATGATTCAGTTCAGTCGATTCCCGATTTGTTTGTCGTGACGTCAATACCCGAATGCCGGCATGGCGAATGGCGGCAGCCGAATCCAGTACATTCGCAATAGCTTGGATTGTCGAGCTGCTCATCAATTTTAATCCTCGAAAGAATGCTTCCAGTTCAATCCGATTTTGCTGATCGATCCTGGCGAACCGGTTCGGGTCGGGAACTTGCATTAAGAAAGGGCCGTTAACCAATATTTTCGATTCTTTGCCATGAACCCGGAATAGTCTGCATAAATACGAAAGGCCCAGATCGTTCGTATGAATGCAGCATTCATCCGGCGATTGCTGTGCTTCCGCGGTAAGCAGACAAAACTGCTCCCGCTGCATTCCGGCTAAGAAATCAGGCAGCCGGTCCCGTTCGTGCGTCAAAAATACCGAACCGTTACTATGCAATAGTATTGTATTCATTTCCGTTATCTTATAAATCGTCAAGCTAACGGTCATGAAGTCCAGCGGCGGAAGGCTCATTGGGATCACCCTTTATTATTGTGCTAAAATCGTCCCGCTTATGCAATTCCCGTTCTACTTATATTTTTCGTTACTCATTATACTTTTTATTAAAGACATTAAACAGTAAACGGAGGGGGATCGGTACACATGCTGTATCCAATCGTAACGGAATCCCGAGGGATGATAGATTTAAATGGAATTTGGAACTTTAAACTCGATTTTGGAAAGGGCTTTCAAGAAAATTGGCACATGTCGCCTTTGACCGAGACGATCCATATGGCCGTTCCGTCGTCCTTTAACGATGTAGGCGTGACCGCCGATATTCGGAATCATGTCGGCTGGGTATGGTACGAAAGGGAGTTCGCGGTGCCGGCTCTATACTTTTCGGAGCGCATTGTTTTGCGTTTCGGCTCGGCTACGCATGCGGCGAAGGTTTATGTGAACGGCGAGCTTGTCGTTGAGCATAAAGGCGGATTCACTCCGTTCGAGGCCGAAATCAATCCGTTCCTGAAGCCGGGCAAAAATCGCCTGACGGTGGCCGTGAACAATATCGTGGATGAAACCACATTACCTGTAGGCAATTACAGTGAGAAGGAAGTGCCGGGCCTCGGCCATATTGTCAGAAACAATCCGAATTTCGACTTCTTCAACTACGCGGGGCTGCATAGGCCGGTCAAAATTTATACGACGCCTCACACCTACGTCAAAGATGTGACGATCGTTACAGACTTGGATGATACAACGGGAATTGTCCGTTATGAGGTGGAGTTCGCCGGCGAGGCGCAAGTCAAGACAACCGTGATGGATCAATCGGGCGCCGTCGTGGCGGAAACCGCCGGCAAAAGTGAAACCGTTCACATCGAAGATGTAAACCTGTGGGAGCCGATGGACGCCTATCTTTATACCGCCAGAATTGAGCTTATTAATGACGGACGGGTTGTCGACGTTTACGAGCAGCCTTTCGGTGTAAGAACTGTACAAGTGAGGGACGGTAAATTTCTGATCAATAATAAGCCGTTTTACTTCAAAGGCTTCGGTAAGCATGAAGATACTCCGATTCACGGCAGAGGCTTCGACGAAGCGGCGAACGTTCTCGATTTCCGGCTGATGAAATGGATCGGCGCCAATTCGTTCCGGACGGCGCATTACCCTTATTCCGAAGAAATGATGAGACTGGCGGACAAAGAAGGCATCGTCGTCATCGACGAAACGCCGGCTGTCGGACTGCATCTGAACTTCATGATGATTTTCGGCGGCGAACGAAAAATAAAAACATGGGAAAAACTGCAAACTTTCAGCCACCATCAGGATATGATACGCGAACTGGTCGCCCGCGATAAAAATCATCCGTGCGTGGTGATGTGGTCCATTGCCAATGAGCCGGCTTCCGAAGAAGAAGGCGCTTATGAGTATTTCAAGCCGCTGGTGGAATTGGCGAAGGAAATCGATCCGCAAAAAAGACCGGTAACCATCGTTACTCACCTCGGATCGACTCCTGAGACATGCTTGGTTGCTGAGCTTGTCGATGTTTTGGCGTTAAACCGATATTACGGCTGGTATTTGCAAGGCGGGGATTTGGAGGTTGCGAAAATCAAGCTTCGGGAGGAATTTGACGGCTGGACAAAACGGTGCCCGGGCAAGCCGATCATCATGACCGAGTATGGCGCCGATACGGTTGCCGGCTTGCACGACGTCGACCCCGTCATGTTTACCGAAGAATACCAAGCGGAGTATTTACGCGCCAACCACGAGGTGTTCGACGAATTCGACAACTTCGTCGGCGAACAAGTTTGGAATTTTGCGGATTTTCAAACAAGCCAGGGAATCATAAGGGTGCAGGGCAACAAGAAAGGGATCTTTACGCGGGAACGCAAACCGAAATATGCGGCGCATGAATTGCGCAAAAGATGGCTTTCGATTCCGCATTTCGGATATAAGCAATAAGGTTCGTCCGGTATCGCAGGGAGTCTGGGTTGAAATCAGACTCCCGTCAAAATCAGGATAATGCAAGCGGTTTCAATAAAACAACCAGAGAAACGGGGGAGCGCATATGACGACGCAAAGCAAGACGAAAGGCGTTGCAGCTGCAGAAGCTTACGGAAACAACGTGCGCCCGTTCGGACTGCGGGATAAGCTCGGTTATTTGTTCGGCGATTTCGGCAATGATTTCTTTTTTATATTGGTAAGCGCATTCTTGATGGTATTCTACACGGATATATTCCATATTCATGCGGCGACGGTCGGCATTATGTTCCTCGTCGCCAGATTATGGGATGCAGTAGCCGACGTCACATGGGGCCGGTTCGTCGATGTCAGGAAGCCGGGCAAGCACGGCAAATTCAAACCTTGGATCTTCAGAATGTCTTTTCCGCTCGTCATATCCGGCGTGTTACTGTTCGTGAAAATTCCGGGGATGTCGGAAGGATTTTACTTAGCATACGCTTTTGTCACATACCTTGTCTGGGGAACTCTATATAGTACTGTTAATATTCCTTACGGTTCGATGGCCTCTGTGATTACGAACGATCCCGTGGAGAGGACAACGTTGTCCACCTTCAGAACGATGGGCGCCATGCTGGCGGGATTAGTCATTAACGTAGTCGGGCCGTTGGTTTTATTTGTAAACAACGAGGCGGATCCGGATCGTTTTCTAATGGCTGCCGTCATGTTCGGAATTTTGTCAATCGGCTGCTACATGGCTTGCTATAAATTGTCGACGGAACGGGTTGTCATCCATGAAACGCAAGGTAAAAGATCTAATTTAGGGAAAACGCTGAAGGGTCTGTTGAAAAACAAACCGTTGCTCGCGATTTTGGCGGCATCTTTGACTTTCATGATCCTCACCATGCTGATGGGCGCAGTGAACGTTTATTTGTTTAAAGACTATTTCGGCAACGCTTCGGTCTTAAGCATGGTAGGGTTGATCCAGTCGGCCGCTGTGTTTGTCGCCATTCCGTTAGCTAAGCCGCTGGTCGCCAAATTCGGGAAGAAGGAAGTTGCCTCGGCAGGTATGCTGCTTGCGGGAATTGTTTATATGCTCTTGTACTTCATGCCAAACTTGACGGCCGTTCAATTTATCGCGGTTTCGACATTAGGTATGTTTGGATTTGCTTTCTTTAACATCGTCATTTGGGCTTTCGTAACGGACGTGATCGATTACCAAGAATTTGTAACGGGCTTGCGGGAGGATGGAACGGTGTATTCCGTTTACTCGTTTTCGCGTAAAGTAGGCCAAGCCATTGCCGGGGGGATCGGCGGCGTGGCGATCGGGGCGATCGGCTATAACGCAGCCCTCGAGGTTCAAACGGAAAGCGTGCTCAAAGGCATTTATGTATTGGGCACTTTAGTACCGGCTTTCGCTTACCTGCTAATCTTTATGATTCTAGTATTTCTATATCCGTTGAATAAGCAGCGCACGAATCAGTTAGCCGCTAATTTGGCCGAACAAAGAAAAAAGCAAAAATAATGAAAAAAAGAAGATAGCTCGGATGATCCGAAGCTTTCTTCTTTCTTTTCCGCCTGAAATAGCGGGCGATTGGAACGTTACATGGAGGAAAACCGTTCCTCCAAGCGAGGGTCCAATAACGACGTCAACCGCAAGGGTCCGTCCGCCGCCATAATCTCGAGCAATGCCGCAGCGATCCGTTCCGCGAACAACGAAACGGGAGCGCCGATTGCCGTCACCGGAACTTCCAATTCCTCGAGCTGCGGAATGTTATCGTAGCTGACCAGCGACAAATCTTCCGGCACACGGAGCCCGCCGTCCAGCACCGCTCTTAGGAAGCCGGCCGTTACGTCGAACGCCCCGGTAATGACGGCGGTCGGCCGGACTTCAAGAGCAAGCAGCTTGCGTCCGGCTTCGAAGCCGTTCCGCCACGTATTGCCGTCAGAATTCAGGATCGCCGCCGAATCGGCGGTGTACCCGCATTCAAAAGCCGCTTCCATGTATCCTGTAATTTTCTCTTGCTGCTTGGCATCGGCTTCCCGTGCGTCGCCGATATAGGCGATACGCGCATGCCCAAGCGAGAATAAATACTTTACGGCTTCTTTCAAGGCTTCCTTCCGCTTGACGTCGACCAGCGCGTATCGCGATCCGGTAATATGGGAGGAGCCGATGGAGACGGCCGGAATATGGGTTGCGACCGGTTCCGCGTGCCGTTCTTCCGGCGTAATGTCCTCGAACACGATGATCCCGTCCACCTGAAGCCGTTGAAACAGACGGACCGCCGAAGCCGGCGGAAGGATCGACAGAATGACCTCATAGCCGCGATTGGCGAGCGCATCGTTAATGCGGCTCACCAGCGTCGAAAGCGCCACCCTTTCAAGTGACGGCAAAATGACGCCGACCGTCATGCTGCGCCGGGATACGAGGCTTTTGGCCGCCAAGTTCGGCTCGTATCCGAGCTGCGCCGCCAGCTCGACGATGCGCCGCCTCGTGTCCGGCTTGACCAGCGGACTGTCGTTGAGCGCCTTGGATACGGTAGAATAGCTGACGCCCGCAAGGCGGGCGATATCTTTAATGGTGACGTTCATTGTTGGTTACCGCTCCCGGAAATCAAAAATAAAAAACGTTTTCGGAAATAAAAAGCACTAATATAAAATATCATTGATTTAGGCGCCATTTCAACTTAATATATAGGTATGCAAAAATAACAACGTTGTTATTATTCGTATATTTCTCGCGTGTAGTTATACGCAAGAAACGATTTTTCTAATTCAGTACATTAGGAAATACTTAGAACGACCCGATTGAGCTATTTCTAAGGAAGGTGAATTTCATGAGCGAAATCATTCGTAATATGTTGCAACCGATCCCGATTCCGCCGATCGTCCGCATTCGCCAAAGGTTCGATGCGTCCAAGCTGGACGACCCGCTGGCGGTATTAAGCGAAGAGCTGAAGAAGCCCGGCGCCGTCAGCGCTCTTCGCGAAGGGCAGCGCGTCGCCGTCGCGGTCGGCAGCCGGGGAATCGCAAACATCGCCGGCATTACGAAGACGACGATCGACGCGATCAAGGCGGCAGGCGCCCGGCCGTTTATCGTGCCGTGCATGGGCAGCCACGGCGGAGCGACTGCGGAGGGGCAGGCCGAGGTGCTGAAGCATCTCGGCATCGATGAAGCGTCGATGGGGGCGCCGGTGGAATCATCGATGGACGTCGTCGAAATCGACCGGTTGCCGAACGGATTGCCGGTATATGTCGATAAGATTGCCTCCACCGCCGACGCTATTATCGTTATCAATCGGGTGAAGCCGCATACGGCGTTCCGGGGGCCGATCGAGAGCGGCATTATGAAGATGATTGCGATTGGCCTCGGAAAGCAGAAGGGCGCCGAAGCGTGCCATCAGCTCGGTTTTAAATATATGGCCGAATTCGTGCCGGAGATGGCCCGGGTCATGATCAACAAGCTGCCGATCGTGTTCGGGGTCGCCGCGGTGGAGAACGCTTATGACGAGACGTGCCATATCGAGGTTCTGCCTGCGGACTCTGTCTACGAGCGGGAAGTCGAGCTGCAGAAGATGGCGAAATCCCGGATGCCGAGACTGTTGTTCGATCAAATAGACGTGCTTGTGGTCGACCGCATCGGAAAAAACATTAGCGGCGACGGTATGGACCCGAACGTTACGGGCCGGTATCCGACCCCTTATGCCTTCGGAGGTCCGGACGTAAATAAAATCGTCGTGCTCGATGTGACAAAAGAATCCAAAGGCAATGCGAACGGCGTCGGAACGGCCGATTTCACGACGCGCCGGCTAGCGGACAAGATGGACTTTACGGCGACCTACCTGAACGGATTGACGTCGACCGTGTGCGCCCCGACGAAGCTCGCAACGACGCTGGAAAGCGACGAGCTGGCGATTAAAGCGGCGGTAAAGACGTGCAACGTTCTCGATTTCACAACGTGCCGGCTTGTCCGCATCCGCGATACGCTTCATTTGGGCGAGATCGAGATTTCGGTGCCGATGCTCGCGGAAGCGCGGGAGCATCCGGACATTGAGATCGTATCCGAGCCCTATGAATGGAAGTTCGACAGCGAGGGGTATTTCTTGCGATGAAACCATACATTGTCGCCGTAGATATCGGTACGACAAGCACGAAGGCGGCGGTAGTCCATCAGAGCGGCTCGATTCGCGCGGCGTTGTCGGCGGAATACCCGCTGTACACGCCGGCACCGGACCGGGCGGAGCAAAATCCGGATGAAATTGTCGGCGCAGTCGCGGACGCGGTGCGGAGCGTGATGGCGAAGTCTGCGGTCCGTGCGGATGAAATTCGGTGCATTGTCTTCAGTTCGGCGATGCACAGCCTTATCGCGCTCGATCGCGAAGGCGCGCCGCTCACTCCTTCCATTACGTGGGCGGACAACCGGGGCGCGCCGTTCGTACGCGTACTGAAAGATCAATACGACGCTCAGGCGATTTACGCAGCGACAGGCACGCCGATTCACCCGATGTCGCCGCTGCTCAAGCTGATGTGGATGCGGGAACGCGACCCGTCGGTGTTCGGGAAGGCGCACCGGTTCGTCGGCATCAAGGAGTATGTGCTCGGGCGTTGGTTCGGCGGGACGGGGAAGCATGTCGTAGACCATTCGATCGCCGGCGCCATGGGATTGTTCTCGCTGCGAAATCGCACATGGCATGAGCCGGCGCTGCAAGCCGCAGGCATCGACGCGTCCCGGCTTCCGGAGCTCGTATCCACTACGCACGTACTCGAAGGCATGGATCGCGAGTGGGCGGAGCGGCTCGGAGTCGCAGCGGATACGCCGGTCGTCGTCGGCGCCTCGGACGGCGTACTCGCGAATATCGGAGCCGGCGCGATCGAGCCGGACCAGTTCGCGGTGACGATCGGCACGAGCGGCGCGGTGCGAGCCGTCGTGCGCGAGCCGCGCACCGACCCGCAGGGCCGGACGTTCTGCTACGCTTTGACGGACGACCGCTGGGTCGTCGGCGGCGCGATCAATAACGGCGGGATCCTGTTCCGCTGGGTAAGGGACGAACTGGCGACGAAAGAAGCGGAAGAGGCCCGCGCGGCGGGGATCGATCCGTACGATCGTCTGAGCGAACTGGCGCAGCAGGCGCCCGCGGGCAGCGGCGGCCTGGTCGTGCTGCCGCTGTTTGCCGGCGAGCGCGCGCCATACTGGAACGCCAACGCACGCGGCGTCTTCTTCGGCTTATCGCTCGCGCACGGCAAGCCGCACATGGTCCGGGCCGTGCTCGAGGGCGTCGGCTACGCCGTTCGCTCCGTCGCGGAAGCGGTCGGCGACGCGGCCGGCCGCCCTCGCGAAATCCGGGCGTCGGGCGGCTTTGCGCGCTCTCCGTTCTGGCGCCAGACGATCGCCGATATTCTCGGGGCGCCTCTGACCGTGCCCGACGCGATCGAGAGCTCCGCGCTCGGAGCGGCCGCGCTCGGGCTCGTCGCACTAGGCGATTGGAGCAGTTTGGAGCCGGCCCGCGCCTGGTCGCAATCGTCGCACACGCATGAGCCGAATGCGGCCCACCGGGCGGCGTACGACGAACTGTTCGCGATTTATACCGACTTATACCCGAGGCTCGTCGATCCTTTCGAACGGATCGTCCGGTTTCAAACCAAATAGGGAGGGAGCAAATATTATGGCAGCAATGGACTTATTTCATTTATCCGGCAAGACGGCCGTCGTCATCGGCGGCAACAGCACGCTCGGCTCCGTCATGGGCGAGGCTCTCGGCGCATACGGCGCGAAGGTCGCAATCGTCGGACGAAACGCCGACACTTGCGCAGCCGCCAAGCAGCGAATCAACGACGCGGGGGGAGAAGCGGCCGTGTTCCAGGCCGACGCGATAAGCAAGGACGACTTGCGTCGCGTTCTCTCAGAGGTGCTCGAATGGTCCGGAAGCGTGGACATATTGTTGAATTGTCCCGGCAAAAACAGCGCCACGCCTTTCTTCGAAATCACCGAGGAAGAGTGGGACAGCATCATGGACGTCAATTTGAAAAGCGTCATGCTTGCTTGCCAAATATTCGGCGAGCGGATGATCGACCAAGGAAAGGGCGGAAGCATCATCAACATTTCTTCCGTATCGTCCGGGCCGCCGCTTTCCCGCGTCTTCACCTACTCCGCCTCCAAGGCCGGCGTCAATTCCGTGACTCAGTTTCTCGCGCGCGAATTCGCGCCGCATAACATTCGCGTCAATGCGATCATTCCGGGCTTTTTCCCGGCCGAGCAAAACAAAAAAATATTGTCCGAAGACCGCATTAAGAGCATCATGGGCCACACCCCGATGAACCGGTTCGGGAAAGCGGAGGAGCTGCAGGGCGCAGCCGTGTATCTCGCCTCCGACAAAGCTTCGAGCTTCGTAACCGGCACATTCCTTCGGGTCGACGGCGGATTCGGAGCGATGACCATATGACGATCAACGGGAAAAAACAACAAATCGGCGTCGCAGGGCTGGCCGTCATGGGCAAAAACTTGGCGCTCAACATGGAGAGCAAAGGGTTTTCCGTCTCCGTCTATAACCGTTCTCCCGAGAAAACGCATGAGCTGCTCGCCGAAGCGCAAGGCAAAAACGTGCTCGGCACGTTCGGCGTGGAGGAGTTCGTGCAATCGCTCGAACGCCCGCGGAAAATCATGATCATGGTGAAGGCGGGGGCGGCGACGGACGCTACGATTGAGCAGCTGTTGCCGCACTTGGAGCAAGGCGACATCATCATCGACGGCGGCAACACGTATTTCCCGGATACGCAGCGCCGCGACAAGGAGCTGAACGGCAAGGGCATACGGTTTATCGGCACCGGCGTATCCGGCGGCGAGGAAGGCGCGCTTAAAGGGCCGGCGCTTATGCCGGGCGGCCCGAAGGAAGCTTACGAGCTCGTGGCGCCGATCTTCACGGCGATCTCCGCGAAGGTAAACGGGGAGCCGTGCTGCACGTACATCGGTCCGGACGGCGCGGGCCACTATGTCAAGATGGTGCACAACGGCATCGAATACGGCGACATGCAGCTCATTTGCGAAGCATATCATTTGCTGAAGGATGTGCTCGGCATGACGGCCGAGGAGCTGCACGCCACCTTTGCCGAATGGAACAAGGGAGAGCTGGACAGCTACCTCATCGAAATTACGCGGGACATCTTCCGGAAGAAAGACCCCGAAACCGGACTCCCGATCGTTGACGTCATCCTTGACAGCGCGGGGCAGAAAGGCACGGGGAAATGGACGAGCGAGAACGCCCTCGATCTCGGCGTACCGCTGTCCATCATTACGGAGTCCGTGTTCGCGCGCTTTATTTCCGCTATGAAGGAAGAGCGGGTGCAAGCAAGCCGTATCCTGAGCGGGCCGTCCAGGAAGCCGCTCGGCATCGACCGCGGCACGTTCATCGAACAGGTGCGCCGAGCGCTTTATGCGAGCAAGATTTGCTCTTACGCCCAAGGCTTCGCGCAAATGCGCGCCGCTTCCGAGCACTACGGCTGGAATCTTCAGTACGGCGAGATCGCCAAGATTTTCCGAGGCGGCTGCATCATCCGGGCGCGATTTTTGCAAAACATCACCGACGCTTACGGAAGAAATCCGGAGCTCAAAAATCTTCTTCTCGACGAGTATTTCAAGAATGCCGTCGACAATTACCAGGATGCATGGCGCAACGTCGTTGCGACTGCCGTTCAGTACGGCATTCCGACGCCGTCGTTCTCCTCCGCTCTCGCCTATTTCGACTCCTACCGGGCGGAGCGGCTGCCGGCCAATCTGCTGCAGGCGCAGCGCGACTATTTCGGCGCGCATACGTTCGAGCGCATCGACAAGGAAGGCGTATTCCACTTCGAGTGGATGAAATCATTACAGCGATCGGGAGAGTGACGGAAATGGCGAAACCTTTTATGGACGACAATTTTCTATTAAATAATGCTACGGCGGAAGCGCTCTATCACAATTACGCGAAGAAGCTGCCGATTATCGACTACCATTGTCATTTGAGCCCGCAAGAAATTTACGAGAATAAGCAATACAAAAATATAACCGAAGTTTGGCTTTACGGCGATCATTACAAGTGGAGAGCCATGCGGGCGAACGGAATTGAGGAAGCTTACATCACCGGAAACGCGAGCGACTACGATAAGTTTCTTGCCTATGCGAAGACGGTGCCGATGACGATCGGCAACCCGCTGTATCACTGGACACATCTTGAGCTGAAGCGTTATTTCGGCGTGGAGCAAGTACTCAACGATCAGACGGCGCCGATCATTTGGGAGAAGGTCAACGCTCAGTTAACCGGAGGCGGCTTCGGAGCTCGCGATTTTATTACGAAGTCGGATGTCAAGGTTATCTGTACGACGGACGATCCGACCGATTCGCTCGAGTACCATGTGAAGATCAAGGACGATCCGAGCTTCGATACGGCCGTGCTGCCGTCGTTCCGCCCGGATAAAGCGCTTGAGATCAACAACGAAGGTTTTGCGGAGTGGATCCGCAAGCTGGAAAGCGTGTCGGGAATCGCCGTCTCCGATTACGAGGGCATGCTCGCGGCGCTGGAGAAGCGGGTCGATTTTTTCCATGCGAACGGCGGCCGCGTCTCCGACCATGCGCTTAATGATGTGCCGTATGCCCCCGCAACGAAGGAGGAGGCGGCTGCGGTATTCGCCAAGGCGCTTTCAGGCGAGAACGTCAGCATTCAGGAGGAGCAGCAATACAAAACCTATACTTTGGTGTTCCTGGGCAAGCTGTATGCGAAGCGTGGCTGGGTCATGCAATACCATATGAACGCTCTCCGAAACAATAATACGCGGGCTTTCGAGAAGCTGGGCCCCGACACGGGCTTCGACTCGATCAGCGACAATGCAATCGCCCGGTCATTGTCCCGCTTGCTTGACGCGATCGAGCGCGAGAGCGAGACCGGGTTGCCCAAGACGGTGCTTTATTCGGTGAACCCGGCGCATAACCATATCGTCGCCACGATGACCGGCAACTTTCAAGGCGGCGGCGTAGCGGGCAAAATACAGTTCGGCTCGGGCTGGTGGCACAACGACACCAAAGAAGGCATGATCGCGCAGATGAAGACGCTGGCCGAGGTCGGCCTGCTCAGCCGCTTCGTAGGCATGCTGACGGATTCCCGCAGCTTCCTGTCCTACACGCGACACGAATATTTCCGCCGCATTCTATGCAATCTGATCGGCTCGTGGGTCGAGGACGGCGAATTTCCCGACGACCGCGAGCTGCTCGGAACGATCGTGCAGAACATTAGTTATTACAACGCGAAAAGCTACTTCCCGTTCGAATAAAGATTATGAAGTAAATCCCCTGAATTTGGCCAATTCGTTCCGGGGGTTTTCTCTTTCCGGAGAAGTTGAAAGCCCTTACAAGAGTGATATAATAAGTGCACCTGCTTTGCTTGATCTGCTCTCGAGGAGGGATTCAAATGTATGAGGTTTATGAATAAGTCACTCTTGAATTCTATTCGAATCAAGCTAATCCTTGGATTAATAGCCGTAGTCCTGCCGATTCTCGTTTTTCTTATTTATAACAACCTCTATTCCATACAATTGGTGCGCGATCAAGTCGCTCAATCGAACAGCAATTTGCTTAAATTGTATATGGGATTGATCGACAAAGATTTGGAAAGCATCGATTCTTATTTATTTCTTTTTGCTGCCAACGATACCAGTTTAAATCGGTTGGATCGCCCCGCGCATCAACAATTGGATCTGTATAATCTGGCAAAGTATCAAGTGTTCCGGACATTGTACGAAAACAGCAGTACCTATACGATTCTCGACTACTTCTTTGTCTACTCCATCGAAAACCGGGACTTGCTGTTGGCGCCTAATAGTACGTTTGTAACAGGCGGTACAGATACATCAAGTGTACGAGATAAAATACAAAGTATTGTTCAAGACCGAAATCAAATGAAGAAATATCCTTACGACAGCTGGTCAAGCTTACGGATCAACGAGCAATCGTATCTGATTCATGTAATCAAAAGAGGAGAAATTTATGTAGGCGCGTTGGCGAACTATAACCGGATTACAGGGCCGCTTGACCTTCTTGATCTAGGAACGAACGGGAGGTCGCTGCTTGTCGACGCTGACGATGAACCGCTTCAAGACGCCGCTTTTTATGAAGAACAGCAGATCAATCTGAACGATATACCAAACGGCTACCGCCTTACGGGGGATAAAGAGAAATATATGGTGATCGGCGAGAAATCGTCTAAAGGGGATTTTAGCCTGCTTGCCGTCTTGCCGGATCGCAATATTTTGGCTAAGCTGCCTTACACGCAACGCGTGATCGCGGTTATTACTGCCGGAACGGTTCTAATTTTGGCAGGGGCTTTGTTTCTGTTGCGAAGGATTATTTTGCTGCCGATCAACCGGATCTTGACGGCCATGAGAAAGCTTCGGGACGGCCATCTGGACACTAGAATCAAGAGTACCCCGACATCCAACGAATTTCAGTTGATGAACGAGACGTTTAACAACATGGTTTCGGAAATTCAGAAGTTAAAGATTGAAATTTACGAAGAGCAGCTGCTAGGCCAAAAGGCGGAGCTGAAGCATCTGCAGCTGCAAATCAATCCGCATTTTTATTTGAACTCATTAAATACTTTTTACTATTTGGCGGAGGACGCCAATACGACGGTCATTAAAGAGCTGTCTCTATCCTTGATTCAATATTTCCGGTTTATGTTTCGCAGCGGCCATTCGGATTTCGTCTCGCTCGCAGACGAAATCAATCATGCCGAAAATTATTTGAGAATACAACATTTTCGATTTCCAAATTATTTAACGTACAGCTCTTCAGTCGCCGACTCGTTAATGGAATGCAGGGTTCCTCCGCTCATTATCCAAATGTTTGCTGAAAATGCCGTCAAATATGCCCTGACGTTAGATGAACCGATTCACATTCAAATGACGGTCCGGCAAGACGAAGCATCGCCCGAGGGACGGCTGCGGATCCAGATTCGCGACACGGGCAAAGGCTTTCCGGAAGACGTGCTGGAGCAGATAAAAAGGGGGACGAGCCTGATGAACGAGGCGGGGGAGCATGTGGGCATTTGGAATGTAAAGCGAAGGCTTTGGTTGTTGTTCGGAGATCAGGCCGACATCGCCTTTTACAACGACCATGGCGCCGTAGTCGAAATGACTTTGCCGCAGCGGCTCGGATCGGGAGGAAGCGAACATGTACTCGCTGCTTATCGTTGAGGACGAGGTTTATATCGCGAACAAAATTAAAGCAAGCGTACATTGGGAAGAGCTTGCCATTTCGGAAGTTTTTATCGCGCACAATTTTCGGCAGGCAAAGGAACGGATTGAGAACCAGCCGATTGATGTCATCATTTGCGATATCGAGATGCCGCAAGGAAATGGAATCGAACTGCTGGCATGGCTCAGGGAGATGAGTCTCAAAATCGAATTCATATTTCTAACCTGCCATTCCGAGTTCGAATATACGAAGAAAGCGATTCAGCTCGGCAGCTTGGATTATCTTCTTAAGCCGGTTCAACCCGAAGAAATAAAGGCTGCTGTGCTTACAGCCATCAAGAAAATCAACAAAGAGAGACCGCTGATCATCGAGCGCTTCTGGTTGGATTTGATAAACCAGACGATTCCGTTAAAGAGCGCTGAACAAAATATGCCTTATCCGGAAACGGAGCAATTTTTGCCGGTGCTTATCGGTATTCATCACTGGGGAAAAAAGCTGTCGGTCCGCGAGGAAAACATTATGGAATATGCGCTGCGGAAAGCTGCGGAAGAGCTTATGCTTCGGGGCGGCAAAGGTCAAGTGGTGCATGTGAAGAGAGGAATCTTGCTCCTCGTGGTTCCCCTGGGCAAATCTTCCTCTATCGACATAACGGAATGGAAGCGAACCTGTGAGGCGTTCATTGAAGCGTGCAGCCGGTATTTTTATTGCGAGCTTTCCTGCTATATCGGAGACATTGTTCCCGTACAAGAGATGCTTGCCATGTATGAAGCGTTAACGGAGATGCACTTAAATAACGTTACCGGGATCAAGAAAGCATGCAGGGTTCAGGAGCAATCGAAAACGAAAGCCCCCGATCACGTGCAGCTGCCCCTGCTGCACGTTTGGTCGGAAATGCTGAAGCGCGAGGATAAACAAAAGCTGCTCGCGGAAATATCGGAATTTTTCGAAACGTGGAAGCGAATCGAAGGACTGGATGCGAAGAAGCTGCAGCAGTTTTATCAAAGCTTCTTGCAGATGTTTCTGTATACGATGCAGCAGAAAGGGATCGCCGCGGATCAAATGTTTTCGGAGCATTTGTCGCCGGAACGGGCGTTATCCGCGAAGCGTACCGTTGCAAGTCTTCAGCTATGGGTTACGGAGCTTTTGGAGACAGCCTTCCGTCAGAAGAAGCAAGAAGAATCGAATCAGACGGTTGTCGATAAAATCAAACGCTATATCACGCTTCATATCGATCAAGCGTTGTCCCGGCAATACATCGCCGACTATATCGGGTTGAGCCCGGATTATATGGTGAAGCTGTTCAAAAAGGAAACCGGACTATCGATTACGGATTATATTGTTCAGGAGAGAATGAGCATATCGAAGGAGCTCCTCGTGAAGTCGGATTTGCCGGTCAGCGCGATCGCCCTTGCGGTAGGTTTCACGAATTTTGCTTATTTCTCCACCATATTCAAGAAGGAAACAGCATTGACGCCGCAGGAATATCGAAAAACGTACCAACAACAAGCTCCATGCCGTCCCTGACAAGGGGCGGCTTTCTTGTCGGAAACTCAAAAGTGCGAGGACGGCATTTTGGTAGTTGGAGAAAGGGATTTTTCTTATGATAAGTAGCAAGAACGATATCAAACAAGGATTGAGGAGGAGATTTAGTGGACGCAACGGCGCAAGTGAAGGCTCATGCGACGAACAATCAAGCCAAACGGGCCACTGCTTTCCAATCGAGCATGAAGAGGATTAACAGGTATAAAGCGCTGCTGCTTATGGCGCTGCCGGGATTGCTGTATTTGCTGATTAACAACTATGTTCCTATGTTCGGCATTGTAATCGCCTTCAAAAATTACAATTTCGCCGATGGGATCTGGGGCAGCGACTGGGTCGGCTTTAAAAACTTCGAGTACTTATTTAAGACACAGGACGCTTACATTATTACCCGAAATACGCTGCTCTATAATCTGGTCTTTATTATTAAGGGCACCATTCTGGCGATTGCGGTCGCTATTTTGTTGAATGATTTGAAAAACCGGGTGTTCTCGCGGTTTTACCAAAGCCTTATCCTTCTCCCGTATTTAATATCCATGGTGATCGTCGGGTACCTCACGCTTGGATTTCTGGACGTTCAAAGCGGTTTCATGAATAAGACGCTGCTTCCTATGCTGGGGCTTTCCGAAATTTCATGGTATAGCGAAACGAAATATTGGCCGTACATTCTGGTCATCGTTCATACATGGAAGAGCGTCGGCTACTCGTGCGTCATCTACTTGGCAGCGATTATCGGCATCGATCCGGAATATTACGAAGCGGCGAAGATCGACGGCGCCAATCGATGGCAGCAAATTCGACATATTACCCTTCCGTTGCTTGTCCCGGTCATTACGATCATGGTTTTGCTTCAGATCGGCCGCATATTTTACTCCGACTTCGGACTTTTCTATCAGGTTCCGCTGAATACGGGAGTGCTGATGCCGGTGACGAACACAATCGACACCTATGTTTATCGGGCATTGATCAACCTCGGCGATATCGGAATGTCCTCGGCTGCCGGATTGTATCAAGCGGTCGTCGGATTTACCCTCATCATGATTTCAAATTATATCGTCAAAAAAGTGAACAGAGACAACGCGCTGTTCTAGAACGGAGGAGTTCCGATGGCGGAAAAATTGTATCAAGGAAGCATAAATCTCCTTATGCTGGCGATTACCGTATTCTGCGTTTACCCATTCGTTCTGCTTGTTTCCTCCTCGTTAACCGACGACATGGAAATTATCCGGAGCGGATATTCGATCATTCCCAAAGATTTCAGCCTTGACGCATACAAATTTTTGATGAATGACGCCGAAAACATCATGCGGGCTTACGGCATTACGATTCTGGTAACCGTGATCGGGACGGCGGCGGGACTTACGGTCATTGCGATGCTTGCATATCCGTTATCTCGAAAGGACATGCCGTTTCGCAACTTCCTGGCCTTCTACGTTTTTTTCACGATGCTGTTTAACGGGGGACTTGTTCCCACGTATCTCGTCTACACGAATTTGTTTGATCTTAAGAACACGTTATGGGCATTAATTATCCCTGGATTGCTGCTGAACGCGTTCTACGTCATCATCATGCGAACCTTCTTTGCCACTACGATTCCATCAGCCATTATCGAATCGGCTTACATTGACGGCGCCAAGGAGTTCAAGATATTTATCAGCATCGTGCTGCCGCTGTCGACGCCCGTGCTTGCAACGATCGGGCTATTCCAGACGATTAATTATTGGAACGACTGGTTTAACGGATTGATTTACCTTACGGACAGCAAATTATACAGCCTTCAAAATTTGTTGAACCGCATCCTGCTGGATATTCAGTTTCTAAAAACAAGCCAAGACGGCATTGCAGCCGAAATAGGAGCCAACATTCCGTTGCAATCGATGCGGATGGCAATGGCTGTCATCGGGGTCATCCCCATTATTATCGCGTATCCGTTCTTTCAAAAATATTTCGTAAAAGGCATTACGATCGGAGCAGTCAAGGGCTGAGCTATAACTGGAAGGGCCAGTTTAGCATATATCATTTCAATTAGGGGGCTATTGGATGAAAACGGCGTTAAAGCAAACAAGATTATTCGTAGCGATTTTAATGATGTTCAGCTTGCTTCTGGCCGCATGCAGCGGCGGAAACGGCAATCAGCCGCCGGCCGAAGGATCCAAAGAATCTGCTGGAGAAACGGCTTCGTCAAAAAGTAACGACGAGTTAAAGCCTTATGAGATTGTCATGGTTTTTGCCGCCGGCAGCGAGCCCAAAGATTTACAGCTTGTGCAGGACGAAATCAGTAAAATAACGAAGGAAAAAATGAACGCGACCGTTAAGCTTGTGCCGATTAACTATGGGGCATGGGTTCAGCAAACGATGCTGATGCTGTCGGGCAATGAAAAAGTAGACGTGATTTTAAGCGGCCTTGGGACATACAGCCAAGATGTAGCCAAAGGATACTACCTTCCGCTAGACGACTTGATCGCCCAATACGGGCAAGGGGCGAAAGAGGCGCTGGACGCGCAGGATCCCCAATTCCTCGATGCCGCAAAAATTGAAGGGAAACTATACGGCATCCCTGGAGTTAAGGATTTGGCGGATGAATACGGTTTCACCATCCGCAAGGATCTCGTTGACAAATACAAGCTTGATCTGTCGGCAGTAAAATCTTTGGACGACTTGGACCCGATCCTTCAAACGATTAAAGACAACGAGCCGAATATGGCTCCAATGACCCGGTATGGAAATAGTCTTTTAGATACGATCTCCCCTGCCTATATGGATCCGCTGGGAGAAGGCTTCGGCGTACTCCCGAACCATGATAACGGTCTTCAAGTCGTAAACTGGTTTGAAACGCCTGAATATGCGCAGCTGCTGAATACGGTAAGAAGGTGGTATACGGCGGGCTTTATTCATAAAGACATTGTAACGACTACGGAATACGGACCGGCCTTGGTTAAGGCAGGCAAGGCCGCTTCTTACTTGCAGCATATGAAGCCTGGGATAGAGCAGCAAGAATCGAGAATGACCGCTCATGAGATGGTCTCGATCAGGCTGAAGCCCGCAGTAGCGACGACAGGCAAAATACAAAGAGTCTTATGGAGTATTCCGAATAACGCGAAAAATCCGGAAAGATCTATGATGTTCATCAATCTGTTATTCACCGATAAGCAAATCGTGGATTTGCTCGACTGGGGAGTGGAAGGCAAGCATTACGTGAAAGTGGCGGATAATGTCATTGACTATCCGGAAGGGGTTGATGCCGCGAATACCGGGTACGGTTTAAACCAAGGCTGGATGTTCGGAAATCAGTTTTTATCCTATGTATGGAACGGCACAGACTCTACCATATATGAGCAAATGTCGAAATTCAATCAAGATGCCATAAAATCCAAAGCATTAGGCTTCTCCTTCAACGCGGAAAACGTAAAGACGGAAATCGCCTCCGTGACGAACGTGCAGAACCAGTTCAAGAACGCATTGGAAACCGGAACGGTAGATCCCGCAACGCAATTGCCGGAGTTTATTAAACAGCTTAAAGCGGCAGGCATCGAAAAGATCATTGACGAGAAGCAGAAGCAGCTTGACGAATGGGCGAAGCAATAAATAACGAATGGGCTTCACGTCAGCGTGAAGCCCGTATCCAAATCAATTGCGAGGTGCGACGAAATGAAGCAAGTACGCATGGGGATTATCGGTTTAGGAGCGGAAGGCGGATTTTACGCCAAATTTTTATCCGAAGGCAAAGTGAAAAATATGGTAATCGGCGCCATTTGCGACATTGACCCGGCCAAGAGGGCGGTAAGCCTGGAGAAATACCCCGACGTCCCTTTCTACGACAATTATATCGACATGCTGGAGAGCGGCACCGTTGATGCGATCGTGACGTGCGTCCCGCATTATTTGCACCCGGAGATGGGCATCGAAGCATTAAAGCGAAACATTCACGCATTGGTTGAAAAGCCGGCCGGCGTATATACGAAACAGGTTCGTGAGCTGAACGAATTTGCTGCGTCCAAACCGGAGTTAACCTTCGGAATTTTCTTCAACCAACGAACGAACCCGTTATATCAGAAGCTTAAGGAACTCATCGACAGCGGCGAAATCGGCGCCATCCGCCGAACCAACTGGATCATCACGAATTGGTGGCGGCCGCAAGGCTACTACGACCAAAGTGCGTGGAGAGCGACCTGGGCCGGAGAAGGCGGCGGTGTGCTCGTCAACCAAGCTCCTCATCAGCTCGATTTGCTTCAATGGATTTGCGGGATGCCCAAGAAGGTATACTCCAACGTAAAGTACGGCTATCAACGCAAAATCGCCGTCGAAGACGAAGTGACGGCTTTGCTTGACTATGGCAATGGCGCTACCGGCGTTTTCGTTACGTGCACGCATGATGTGCTGGGTACGGACCGATTTGAAATCCTTGGCGATAAAGGGAAGATCATTGTCGAAGACAGTAAGAAGGTAACGATCAAGCGGTTGAATACGTCCGAGAACGAAATGAGCGCCACCATGAGCATGCAGGATGTTATGAAAATATTCATGGGGCAAAGCGATTCGAATATATACACCGAAGAGGTGCTGGAATTCGGAAGTCAGTGGGGCACGCAGCATATTGCCGTAATGGAAAACTTCGCCGCCAACATTATTGACGGCACGCCGCTCATCGCGCCCGGCAGCGACGGCATCCGCGGCGTAACCTTAGCGAACGCGATTCATCTTTCCAGCTGGCTGGGGAAAGAAGTCGAGATTCCGTTCGACGAAGAGTTGTTCTTATCCGAATTGAATAAAAAAATAGAAGAGGAAGCCGCAAACCCGGTCAAAGTGTAAAGAGGAGGCGTTCGGCAGATGAATAAAGGAAAAATCGGCGTTCAAATGATGATGCTGAAAGGGAAAGCGGATGAAATCGGCGTTTATGAAACGCTGCGGAAAGTTCGAGAGCTCGGATACCGCAGTGTGGAGGTGTCGCAAATTCCGATGACTCCGAGCAATGTGTCGGAGATGAAGCGGGCATCGGACGATTTCGGAATTGACATTGCGGCGCTGTCCGCGGCGGTGGAGCCCATGTTCCCCGGCATGCCGGGCGAAACCTTATCCACCGATTTCGATAAAATCGTGCAGGATTGCAAAACATTGAATTGCAGCTTCTTGCGTATCGGTATGCTTCCGTTCACCGCCATCGGGGATAAAGACAAAATTATGGCATTTGTAAAAAAAGCGGATGAGATCGCGGCGAAATTGGCCGAGCACGGAATTGACTTATATTATCATAACCATCATGTGGAGTTCCAAAAATACGACGGAGAGTATTTGCTGGATATCATCAAAAACAACACGACCCGCCTTGGTTTTGAGATGGATGTGCACTGGATTCAACGGGGCGGTGAAAACCCGGCGGAGTTTATTAAGAAATACGCGGGGCGCGTTGCGTTGATCCACTTGAAGGATTACCGCATCGGCCAAGTGAATATTGATGTTTCTCAAGGCTTTGATCCGAAGAAGTTTTCGGACGCATTTAACAACATCATCCAGTTTGCCGAACTAGGCAAGGGCAATTTGGATTTGAAGAGCATTATCGAAGCGGGCCTGGAAAGCGGAGCTCAACACTTCTTGGTCGAACAAGACGATCTGTACGGCAGCGATCCGTTTGATTGCTTGAAGGCTTCCGCTGACCATTTGAGAAAACTAGGCTACGAGGATTGGTTTTAATGCAGAAGAAAGACGGCATGAACTATGCGCCCCGGGGAAAGCCCAACCCGGTTGTGAACCCCGGGGAGTTCGTCTTTGCCGCGATCGCGCTCGATCACGGCCATATTTACGGCATGTGCAACGGATTGATCGAGGCCGGAGCTTTGTTGAAATGGGTTTTCGATCCGGACCCGATGAAGGTGCAATCTTTCTGCGAAATATTCCCTCAGGCGAAGGCGGCATCATCGGAGCAGGAAATTTTTAACGATCCCGAGGTTCGTTTGATCGCGGCTGCCGCCGTCCCGTCCGAACGGGCGGCGCTGGGGATGAGGGCGATGGATCGCGGCAAGGACTACTTTACGGATAAAACTCCGTTTACGACATTGGAGCAGCTGGCGGCGGCTAAGGCGAAAACTGCAGAAACAGGACGGAAGTACGCCGTTTATTTCAGCGAGAGGCTGCATGTGGAAAGCGCGGTGTTTGCCGGACAGCTCATCCGGGAAGGCGCGATTGGCCGGGTCGTACAGGTAATCGGCTTGGGACCGCATCGCTTGAACGCAGCGTCCCGCCCGGCTTGGTTTTTTGAGAAGAAGAAATACGGCGGAATATTGTGCGATATCGGAAGTCATCAAATCGAGCAATTTCTATACTTTGCGGGCTGCAAAGACGCAAAGATCGTCAGCAGCAAAGTAGCAAACTACCGGGCAAAGGATTTCCCCGAACTGGAGGACTTCGGCGATGCAACGCTGGTC
Organism: Paenibacillus thermotolerans; assembly: GCF_028745515.1. Classification (GTDB taxonomy): domain Bacteria; phylum Bacillota; class Bacilli; order Paenibacillales; family YIM-B00363; genus Paenibacillus_AE; species Paenibacillus_AE thermotolerans. The sequence goes on from NZ_JAQZSG010000026.1 coordinate 53,390, forward strand.
GGCGACAACGGTGCAACCTTCTACTTCCGGGTCGATTGGCTGACGCCGGACGGACTGGGGACATGGGGCGACGGACGAACGATCATTCTAGGAACGGACGGCTATATTGAGCTTAGGAAATATATCGATATCGCGCGGGACAACGAGGGAGATCAGTTGTATTTGGTGAACCATGAAGGGGAGCGGCATTACTCCTTGCATGGGCGGGTCGGGTTCCCGTTCTTCGGGCAATTGATATTGGATTGCTTGAACCGAACGGAGCATGCCATGACTCAAGAGCATATTTTCAAAGCGGCGGAGCTTTGTTTATTGGCGCAGCAGCAAGCGATTCGCCTGGAGTAACCATAGAGAGCATGTAACAGGTCAAATGCCGTTGTCGGCGGAGATAATCTGCCTTGACGGCATTTTCTTATGATATCGGTGGGGGGGCGGCAGGTGAAAACAGGGCCAAGTTTAACGGTACTTTTACTAGGGGCCATTGCAGCGATCCTCAATCAAACGGTTTTAAATGTTGCTTTGCCGACGATCATTGAAACATTTCACGTACAAGCTTCAACAGCCCAATGGCTCATCACGCTTTATATGCTTATCAATGGGGTGACGATCCCAATTACGGCTTTCCTAATGGAACGGTATTCGACGCGGCAGCTTTTTTTCTCCGCCATGTTTATCTTTTCCATCGGAACACTATTATGCGGAATGGCGCCGGCCTTTTCGATTCTCTTATTCGGAAGAATTGTGCAGGCTACGGGTGCGGGCATTATTATGCCTTTATTATTCAGCGTCGTATTCCGGCTTTTCCCTATGGAGAGACGCGGAGCAGTGATGGGCATGGTAGGTATTGCAATAACGTTTGCGCCGGCAGTAGGTCCGACTTTATCGGGAATATTGCTCGAAAAGCTTTCGTGGCACTATATCTTCTTGTCTGTTTTGCCGTTTTCGCTTGCCGCACTGATCGCATCAAGCTTTATTTTAAGAAATGTGTCCGAACCAAAGCCGGTAAAGCTTGATGTACTAAGTGTTATTTTATCAACACTCGGTTTCGGCGGAATCTTGTACGGCTTCGGGTCGGCAGGAGTACTTGGTTGGGGGAGCCCTTACGTTATAACCGCAATTGTGATAGGAATGATTTCTCTTGCGTGGTTTGCAGCACGTCAACTGAGACTGGAACAGCCGCTCATTAATCTGGAAATTTTCAAATCCGCTGAGTATACGTTTTCGATCGTTATCAGCTTCCTTGTAAACTGCGTCACTTTCGCATCCATGATTTTATTGCCGATTTATTTGCAGAGCAGCCGCGGGATGAGTGCCTTAGAGACTGCCTTTTTTCTATTGCCGGGCACGATCTTAATGGGTATTACGTCACCTTTAGCCGGGAGACTATATGATCGATTCGGTGTAAAGTGGCTGGGGTTCATCGGCATGCTTCTATTAGTAATGACGACCGCATTCTATACGAATTTGACAGAAACGACAGGAGTGTTGCCGATGGTGATAGTGTATACGGTCCGCTCATTCGGTCTTACTTTTCTGTTTATGCCGTTAATGACTGCCGGGCTGAACGCGTTGCGGCCTGAACTGCACGGTCATGGGGCAACGATGCAAAACACGCTGCAAGCGATCGCCGGTTCCATTGGAGCCGCAATCATGACAACGATCATGACAGCGCAATCCAACCTGTATATCGCCGAGGAAATGTCAAGAGCGGGCATTGCGCCATCGGCAACGGGATCGATTGGCGACATAGCGGCGGCAGGCTTATTGCACGGTGTGAACCGCTCTTTCACGGCAGCCGCGATCTTCGCCGCTGCCGGTCTGGCAAACATGATCGCGTTAGCTGTTATACTGGATCGGAAAAAAAGGGATATTTGCATAGTGCATGAAGCAACAAACAAATGACTGGGGAACCGTGGGCAAACGTTGGCAGGCAAAGGTGCAGGTGCATATGCGTGCGCAGGATGGACAGGGTCGAGTTGGGTCCGGTCCGGCCCGGTCGGTTGAAAATTGTCAGTCAAGTAGACAAAATTGTCAGCGCAGAGTGACAAAATAGTCAGTCCGATTGACTAGCGGTTGCAAGTGTCAATAAGATTGACAAAATAGTCAGCGCTCGCTGACAGATTAGTCAATATCGCTGACAAATGACTGGGGAACATGATAAATGTATTTTCTGAATTGCACTTTTGTATGTTTCGATTCGTTTTGGGAAAAATTAGAGCCGACTTCAACATAGGAGGATTTTTACAACATGAGTAACCGGTTCGAAGGGAAAGTAGTATTAATCACCGGGGCAGGCTCCGGATTAGGGCGGGCCTCCGCTTTGCAAGCGGCAAGAGAAGGAGCAAAGCTTTCATTGGTTGATTTGAACAGCAATTCTTTAGAGGAAACAAAGAAAATGATTCTGGAAACAGCACCGGAAGCGGAGGTGCTTGTCATTACCGCGGATGTCTCGAATGAACAATCGGTAAAACATTATGTTGACAAAACGATGGAGAAATACGGCCGAATCGATGGGTTCTTCAATAATGCCGGAATTGAAGGAAAGCAGAACTTGACTGAAGATTATGGCAGCGACGAATTCGGCAAGGTGCTGGGCGTGAATCTGAACGGTGTATTTTTTGGAATGAAGTATGTTTTAAAAGTAATGAAACAACAAGGTTCCGGTTCGATTGTAAATACGGCTTCCGTCGGAGGAATCCGGGGTGTCGGGAATCAGTCGGGATATGCAGCGAGCAAGCATGGCGTTGTAGGGTTAACCAGAAACTCCGGCATCGAGTACGGGCAATATGGAATTACCATCAATGCGATTGCTCCCGGAGCGATTATGACGCCGATGGTTGAAGCTTCTTTAAAACAAATCGGCGGCGACAACTGGTAAGAGGCGGGCAAAGAGTTCGTAAGCGTAAACCCAATGAAACGATTCGGCAAACCTGAAGAGGTGGCAAACTTAGTCGCTTTCTTGTTATCGGATCAAGCTTCTTTTATCAATGCAACCGTCGTTCCGATCGATGGAGGACAATCGTATAAATACTAAGTAAATACTTAATTTGTGACCCGTTGTTTTTCCAAATCAAATCCCCCGCTTTTATATATCCAGGCATTGGGTATAAAAGCGGGGGATTTTTGTTGATTTTTTTTGAAATAAAATTCCAAAAAGGTATTGAAAAATGAAATTAAATTTAATAGTCTGTAAAAGGGGGGATTGAAACCCAATCGTTACAAACAGGGGGGATGGGCCGAATAGCGGCAACAGACGAAGGGAATTGAAAGCGGATACAATTCATGAGGAGGAAGTGAAGTAATGAGTATGTACGTGCAACGCTTCAAGAGACCGATCTCGGCGATTACGGCATTATCTTTATTTCTTAGCGTCATGTTCGTACTTGCCCCGACCGCCAAAGCCGGAGCGGCGCCGGCGTCGACGGTAGAAGGCTTTGAGCAGCTTGCCGGGCTGGTCGCATCGTCCGCCCAAGCGAATTCGGTGCGGCTGGATTTGGTAAGCCGGCCGGAGACGATCTATCACGGCCAGCATGCCGTTAAACTCTCTTATGATTTTACAGGCAAACCGGGCACCTCGGCGGCTTACGTCAATTTACGGGACCCGGATGGTACGGCCGGACGATCGATCGAGGGAGAGCCCAAGAAAATCGGATTATGGGTGTACGGCGACGGGAACAACCATTGGCTGCGGGCCCAGCTGCGGGATTCCACAGGCACGCTGGCGCCGGTTGATTTCACTTCGAGCAGCGGCTTGAACTGGAAGGGCTGGAGGTACGTGTCGGTCGCCGTTCCCGCCACGCTCAAGCCGCCGATCAAAATCAATCAAATTTATATTGCCGAGACGAAGGCGGACAATAAAAACAGCGGCGCGATCTATTTCGATCAGCTGAGAGCGTTCTATACGGATTCGACCGTGTACGGCCTGGACTTCGCCGGACTGCATCCGATGCAAACGGGCGAGTCGCTGCAAGCGAAGGTGTTCGCCGCTTATCAGAACGCAGTGGAGCCGGTGGAAGTCACAAGCGGCATATCCTTCCGAAGCGGCAATGAGGAGGTGGCGACAGTCGACGCAAACGGAACGGTGCATGCGCACAAGGCGGGCTCAGCGGTCATTACCGCAAGCTACGGCAACGCGCCGGAAGCGGCGTATACGCTAACCGTTACGGATGAGCCGGTTGCTCCGCAATCGCTGCCGCTGTCCGCTCCGGTTAAGCTTGAGGCGGGCACGAGCGAGCGGGTTCGGGTATACGCCGTATACGGCGGGTCTGCGGAACCGGCTGCGATTGTGAGCGGCGCCGCATTTGAAAGCAGCCGCCCCGACATTGCGGCGGTGGACGCCTCCGGACGGATCAGCGCGCTGAAAACCGGTACGGCGGTCATTACCGTTCAATACGACGGGGCAACGGCGACGCATGCGGTGACGGTAACGGATCCGGTGCCGGTGCTGCAATCCATCGCACTGTCCGGCTTGCGGACGATGGAGATCGGGCAAACCCGTCAGGCCCGAGTGTTCGGTACATATACTTGGCTGCCGGAGCCCGTTGAAATTACGAGCGGCGTTGCTTTCGTCAGCAGCGACCCCGGCGTAGCATCCGTCGGCCCGACCGGCGAAGTGAAGGCGCTGAAGCCGGGAGCCGCACGAATAACGGCGACATACCAAGGCAAGTCGGCAAGCTACTACTTGGCGGTCAATAAAGTAGCCGTCGTTCCGAAGACGGAGCTCAGAGCCGCTTGGATCGCGACCGTCGACAATGTCGATTGGCCGAGCAAGGGCGTGACGGAGGCGGAGCAGCAGAAGCAGGAGTATATCGAGCTTCTGGATGAGCTGCAGGCGGCCGGCATGAACGCCGTCATTATGCAAATTAAGCCTACGGCGGACGCTTTCTACCCTTCGGAATACGGGCCTTGGTCGGAGTGGCTCACGGGCGTTCAAGGCAAGGATCCGGGCTATAATCCGCTCGCCTTCATGCTGGAAGAGGTTCACAAACGCAATATGGAGTTCCATGCTTGGTTTAACCCGTACCGGATCAGCCTTCACGATCGGATCGATCTTCTCGTAGAGGACCACCCGGCGCGCCAGCATCCGGATTGGGTCGTCAGCTACGGCGGCAAGCTGTATTTCAATCCGGGCATTCCGGAAGCGAAGGACTTCATTATCGACAGCATTATGGAAGTAGTGAAGAACTATGATATTGACGCGGTGCATTTTGACGACTACTTTTATCCGTATCCGGTTTCCGGGGTCGACTTCCCCGATCAAGAAGCGTTCGAGCAGTACGGCGGCGGCTTCACGAACAAGGCGGATTGGAGAAGAAACAACGTCGATACGTTCGTTCAGGAAATGGCGGCGGCGATCAAGCGGGAGAAGAGCTATGTGAAATTCGGCATCAGCCCGTTCGGGATCTGGAGAAACAAGAGCCAAGATCCTTCCGGCTCCGATACGAACGGATTGAGCGCCTATGACGACATCTATGCGGACACGAAGAAATGGGTGGAGCATGAGTGGATCGATTACATTACGCCGCAAATTTACTGGTACATGGGTTACTCGCCTGCGGCCTACGATAAGCTGATCGAATGGTGGAACGGACTTGTGCAAGGGAAAAACGTTCACCTATACAGCGGCCAAGCGGTTTACCGAATCGGCAGCTCCGACCCGGCTTGGATGAATCCGGACGAAATGCCGACACAGGTTGCATATAACCGAAACTTCGATAACGTGAAAGGAAGCATGTTCTTCAGCGCGAAGTGGCTGCCGGAAAATCCGCTCGGATTTACCGACCGGTTGAAGAATGATCTTTACAAATATAAAGCGCTCATTCCTTCGATGCCTTGGATCGATGCGGAGGCTCCGGGCGCGCCGGCGATTGTTTCCGCCATCCGCAAGCCTGCGGGCGTGGAGCTGACGTGGTACGGCAGCGGGGCAACCGATGAGTCGTATTATGTAGTGTATCGATTCGACGGGGAAACGGCGGGGAGCGTGCAAGAAGCGGCACGAATCGTGGATACGGTACGGAAGCGGGAGGGGGCCGTGCAAACGTACATCGACCGCACTGCAGCGGACGGACTAACCTACACCTACGTTGTGACGGCCGTAGACCGTATTCATAATGAGAGCGAGCCGAGCGGCGGAATTACTATGACGAATATTTTGGATACGGCGCCGCCTGTTACGGCAGCAGCCGCCCAGGGCACGTCAAATAACGGGTGGTACGTGTCGGAGGTTTCCGTAAAGCTGAGCGCAGCCGACGACCTGAGCGGAGTGGAGCGTACGGAATTCAGCACGGATCACGGGGAAACGTGGACGCTCTACACTGAACCGGTGTCGATTGCGGCTGACGGCGTTCATACGCTGCTGTACCGCTCAACCGACCGTACAGGAAACATAGAGCAAGCGTTGTCGGTCGAAATTCCGGTAGACCGGACGGCGCCGACAATCGAGATCGTCGGGGCGGGAGCATTCGCCATCGACGATACGGTGACTATCACATGTGCAGTATCGGATACGGTATCCGGCATCGTGTATAATCCCTGCACAGGTCCGCTCGTACATGCTCGCGCGTTCGAGCTGGAGCCGGGCGAGCATCTTTTGACGGTTGAAGCGGAGGATGCGGCCGGAAACAAAGCGACGGTTTCGGCGACGTATACGGTGATAGTAACGGAAGAGGGCTATGCAAGTCTCATTCGGGAGTTTGTGACGGGCGACGGGGAACAAGGCGTTGAAGACTCGCTCCTTAAGAAGCTGGAGAAGCGCCAGATTACTCCCCTCATTCAAGAGCTTGAAGCGCTGGCTGGGAAAAAGCTGATCTCGGAGCATGCGGCGGTCTTAATCCGGTTGGCGGAACGATTACAATAACAATTATCATAAAGGGACAGTTCGAGGCGGAAGACCACTCGGACTGTCTCTTTTTTTGTTTGTGCCGGAACAACAAATTAGCGGTCATCTTGTTCCGTTAAATCGCGGGATTCCGCCGTTTGCCGCGAATCAGCGGACATTGTGTTCCGCCAATAGCGTTGCGCTCTTTACCGGCTGCATCCGAGCCGTCGTTTTTTGAACGCTTGGAAATAATCATTGACTATTTGTTATAACAATAATAATCTTGTTGTAACAACAAATTCCGAGATAAGCAGAATCAAAACCTAACCCGATTAATATTTATCAATTGATTGAAGGTGGTGCGAAGATCCTGAATTCGTGTAGTCATTGAAAGGGGAAATAGGGAAGATGGATACTCCGGCGATTATAATCAATGCGAACAAAATGGATGAGAACATACGAAAGGCAGCCGAAATCGCGAAACGATATGGCGTTAACCTGCGTCCCCATACGAAAACTCACAAAATACCGGATATTGCAAAAAAGCAATTGGAAGCGGGGGCTTGCGGGATCACGGTTGCCAAGGTGTCCGAGGCGGAGGTCATGGCCGGACATGGTATCGACGATATATTCGTAGCTTATCCGGTTGTAACGGAAGCGAAGCTGGAGAGAGCGGCCGAGCTAAACCGCAGCGTTCATCTCACAGTAGGAGTAGACAGCATAGAAGGCGCCGTAAAAATGTCCGAGGTCGCAAGAAGGCATAACAGACCGATCCGGGTTCGTATGGAGGTCGATACCGGATTTAAGCGAACCGGTGTGCGGTACGAGCATGCGATGAAGCTTGCCTATCAACTGCAAAGCTTGGAGTTTCTTATTTTTAAAGGCATTTATACGTTCCGCGGTTCTTTTATGGACGGCAATCCTACGCTCGATTTTGAGAAGGCAGGGCTTGAAGAAGGCAGGCTCATGGTCGATTTGGCCGAACGTATGAGGAACGCGGGGATTGAAGTGAGCGAAATTAGCGTCGGTTCGACGCCCACGGCACCTTTTGCGGCTCAAGTTAGAGGAGTTACGGAAGTGAGGCCGGGAACATACGTATTTTTTGACCGTTGGCAGGCGGCTCTCGGTTGCTGCAGTTTGGAGGAGTGCGCAGCTGCTGTTCGGGTTACCGTTGTCAGCCGGCCGGATGACGATTTCGTCGTTATTGACGGCGGCAGCAAAACGTTCGCAACGGACATTGCGCCGGACACCAAACCGCTGTTCCTTAAAGGGTACGGCCATATTGTAGAAGCGCCTCATGCGATCCTGGAGCGTCTTTCGGAAGAGCACGGAATGGTCCGAATCCGTAAAGAAGACCCGTTTCAGGTCGGCGATGTGCTGCATGTGATTCCGAATCATATCTGCAGCACTTTGAACCTGCATAATAAGGTTTATATTGAAGACGACAGCGGTATTCATGAGAAAACGGTGTTTGCCAGAGGAATGCTTTCTTGACAAAGAACGGGAGTGACTGTCCGAATGAGGTCAAAAATCGAAGAACGATTAAAGGAATTAGGAATTGATTTGCCCGAACCGGAAGAGCCTAAGTTTTCTTATATCCCGTGCACTCAAACGGGGAATCTCGTTTATGTATCCGGTCAAGTTGCACGGGCGGGCGGCGAATTGATCTATACAGGGAAGCTGGGAAGCGAGCTGACGATTGAGCAGGGGCAGGAGGCCGCCCGTCAAACGATCATTAACAGTCTTTCCGTTTTAAAATGGTATTTAGGCGATTTGGATCGGATTGCGAAGGTTGTGAAAGTGCTTGGATTTGTAAATAGTGCGCCGGGATTTGCAGAGCAGCCGTACGTCATAAACGGAGCGTCCGATCTGCTCGTTGAGGTTTTCGGCGAGAACGGAAAGCATGCCCGCTCCGCCATAGGCGTAAGCGAGCTGCCTTTCCATACGCCGGTTGAGACGGAAATCATCGTTGAAATTCGAGACTGAAAGGAGGTTCGGATATTGCGCTTGATTATGGGAGTAGACGGCGGCGGAAGCAAAACTTACACCGTTATTGTCGACGAGGCCGGTAACAAGCTCGGAAGCGGAGTTTCGGGCTGCGGAAATCACCAAGTGAACGGAATAGACGAGACGATTCGGAATATCCGAGAATCTATGGAGATAGCGCTCAAGGAAGCCGATCTGCAAGCATCGGACATTGATTTCGTCCAATACGGGCTTGCGGGTGCGGATCGGGAGAAGGATTTTGCGATTCTTCGGCCCGCGCTCGGTTGTTTGCCAATTCCCAATTGGGATGTCGTTTGCGATACGATGGAAGGGCTTCGTACGGGAAGCAAGGATAATATCGGCGTCATCCTCGTATGCGGCAGCGGTACGAATGCGGCGGGAAGAAATCCGTCCGGTCAAACCGTTCAGACAGGCGGCTTCGGGTACCTTTACGGAGATGCGGCCGGCGGAGGCCATATGGCGAGCGAGACGTTCCGGGCGGCCGTCCGTTCGTGGGAATACCGTGAAATTCCATCCATCCTTCCGGATATGGTGGCGCAATTTCTAGGCTTCAGCGATTTCGAGCAAACACTTAATCATTATCTCGATCATGAACTGTACAGCGTTCCTCGGAATGTAACGATCGTACTCCACGAAGCTGCCGATAAAGGCGATTTGCTGGCGATTCAGCTGCTGGAAACAACCGGGAAGGAGCTCGGCATCGCCGCCAATTCGGTCATTCGCAGGCTTGGGGGCTTTGACGGCGTTACCATTCCGATTGTACTGGTAGGCAGCGTGCTGCAAAAAGGGAAAAACCCGCATTTGCTGAATGCATTGAAGCGTACCGTGGAAAAAGAGAACCCGCATTTCGAGCTCATCCTTCCGGAAATGGCGCCTGTCTACGGTTCCATTTTGCTGGGGATGGACCATCTGGGCATTGATGCGCCTCAAGCGGTATACGACAAATTTATTCAATACGGAGGTTATGATCAATGAGGAAGGAAGCCTTGAAGGTAGCCGTCATCGGCGGGGGATCCTCGTACACGCCTGAACTGATTGAGGGAATCATTAAACGTTATCATGAGCTTCCGATAAGAGAGTTGTACTTGGTAGATGTCGAAGAAGGCCGCGAAAAGCTTGAGATCGTCGGCGCGCTTGCCAAGCGCATGATCGAGAAGGCCGGCTTGCCGATCGATCTACACCTTACCCTGGATCGGAGAGAGGCGATTTCCGGCGCGGATTTTGTCACGACGCAGATGCGCGTCGGCTTGCTTGAAGCCCGATCCAGAGACGAGAAAATTCCATTGCGTTACGATTGCATCGGCCAAGAGACTACAGGTGCGGGGGGCTTAGCCAAAGCGCTGCGCACGGTTCCCGTGATTCTTGATATATGCAAAGACATCGAGGAATTGGCGCCGAACGCATTTTTGCTGAATTTTACGAATCCGGCGGGCATTGTTACGGAAGCGGTGCTGAAGCATACGAACGTTCGCACGATCGGTCTTTGCAATCTTCCGATCGGAACGAGAATGCAGATCGCTAGATTGTGCGACGTGGACGTATCCAAGGTTTATATCGAGATGGCGGGCATCAACCATTTGAATTGGACTACGAGGGTGTTGGTGGACGGAATCGACATTACCTCCAGTATTATCAATAAAGCGGCCGGCGCTTCCGGTCTTACGATGAAAAATATACCAGACTTCGGCTGGGATGCGGAATTCCTTCAGTCGCTGGGCGCTTTGCCTTGCAGCTATCATCGATACTTTTATATGAAGGATCAAATGCTGGCCGAGCAAAAGAAGCAGCTGGAAAACGGAACGACGCGCGCCGATACGGTAAAGAAGGTGGAAGCGGAGCTGTTCGAGCTTTATAAGCAGCCGGAATTGAACGTGAAGCCTCCGCAGCTGGAAAAACGCGGGGGAGCTTATTATTCGGAAGTCGCCATGAATCTCATTTCTTCCATATATAACGATAAAAAAGATATCCAAACGGTTAATGTAAGAAACAACGGAATCATCGCTTGCTTGCCGGATGACGTTTCTATTGAAGTAAATAGCGTAATCGGCGCTGACGGCGCGACTCCGCTTCAAATCAAGTCACCGATCGGCCCGGAAATCCGGGGACTGCTTCAGGTTGTCAAAGCATACGAAGAGCTGACGGTGAAGGCGGCCGTTTACGGCGATACCCATGCTGCGCTTCAAGCCCTAACGATTCATCCGTTGGTAGGCTCGGCTGCTTTGGCTCAGAATATATTGCGCGACATTTTGCAAGAAAATAAACGATACCTTCCTCAGTTTCAATAAACAGGCGCACCTTAATGAGGATTAAGATCTCCGTATTTTATTTGCTGTTGTATCTCGGTATGGGCGCCGTTTCGCCTTTTATGAGCTTGTTTCTGGACGAACAAGGGTTCAATGGAAGCGAAATCGGAATCATTCTCGCGGCGGGTTCGTTGACCGGCATTGTGGCGCAGCCGATTTTCGGGCTGATTAACGATGCTTCGAAGGATTACAGGACGCTGCTGAAAGTATCGACTCTTTTATCGGCGTTCGCGGTATTCGGTTTTTTCTTCAGTCATAGCTTTTGGCCGATCATCGTCACCGCTATTATTTTTTCATTCATAAATACGCCTACGGCTCCGATAGTGGATGCGTTCGCCGTTGAGAAAGCGCCGGCATTCGGGTTTTCCTACGGTCAGGTTCGCGTTTGGGGAGCGATAGGCTTCGCGCTTATTACGGTGATTGCCGGATATGCTTTGAGCAGCGTCGGCTACAAGTATATGTTTCTGGCGTACGCGTTTTTTGCAATCTTCATGTTTGCGATGATTTTTTCGTTTCCCCGAATCGATCGGCCGAAGCGCCCCTCTGTCTTTGGCAGAGAGGTGCTCGGCGCGGTGTTCACGAATTGGCGGTTTGTCCTGTTCGTGGCCATATGTTTGCTGATTTCGATAAGTGTTACGATGAATTTTAGCTATTTGCCGATTTACTTTCAAAAATTGCATTATCCCGTTGACCTGGTCGGCTGGAACTTCACCATTGCCGCGGTTGTAGAAATTCCATTGTTTTTGTTTTCGACATATGTCATTCGGCGCATCGGGCTGTTTCCGATGCTGGCGATCGGGACGTGCGCTTACGCCGTGAAGTACACCGTCATGGGGTTTACTCCGCCGCTTGGCGCGGTGCTTGCATTGCAGGCATTGGATGGAGTGGCGTTTGCCTTTTATTTTACGGCGGCCGTAGAAATTGTGAACCGGATGGCCCCCGATAACGGAAAGGCCACCGCTCAGTCCGTATTTGCCGCGGCCGGCGGAATCGCGGGAATTGCCGCGAATGCGGCGGGGGGAGCGATCATCGACACCCAAGGGCCGCAGTTTCTTTTCTTGCTTATGGGGGGCATTAGCTTCTTTGCTACGCTGCTATTCATCTTATTTCCAAGAAAGCATGTTCAGCGGGATACAGACTATGCTATAACCGGCTCGAATGGATAAAAAGAAAAGAGGTTACGGACGATGTAAGTCCCTGGTTTCTCCGAAAAACAGGGACTTATTTGTTTTCAACCGGGGTTTGGAATTGCCTTGGGGTTATAATTGATAATTTCTTTCGATTACAAATTTGGAGCGGTCTCCCCTGAAATATCCGTAGCTATATTCGATAGGAACTTCATCGGCAGTATATGCAGTCGTCTCCAAGTAGAAGGCGGGGGTTCCTTCCGGAATGTTAAGGTAATTCGAAGTCATTTGATCCGTAAGAACAGGCTCGACATACTCAACCGTACGCTTTACGGGAAATTGAAACTTCGTTCGGAGGAGCTTGTACAGCGATCCTTCGCAATCTTCATGTTGCAAGCCCGGGGTAAATTTCCAAGGCAGAAACGAGACCTCGTAAGCCAAAGGCTCGTTATCGGCATAACGCACTCTCAACAGTTTATTGACCGGGTCTTTTTCGGCAATTTGCAATGAAGCGGCCAACGCCGGAGTAGCGGGAATCACCATCAAATCCAATACTCGCGTTTCAGGTCGAAGTCCTTGGTCCAGCATTTGCTCCGCAAAGCCCTTTTCCAGCGATGTTATAGAATGGTGCACCTTCGGTTTCGAAACGAAAGTGCCCTTCCCTTGCACCCGGTGAATTCTTCCCTCGAGCGCTAATTGCTGCAGCGCCAATCGGATCGTCGTGCGGCTTACGTCAAATTGCTTGCATAGCTCCGATTCCGTCGGGAGCTGCTCCCCGATCGGGTATTTGCCTGATTTGATCATCTCTAAAATTTTGTCCTTAACTACGTTGTAAAGGGCAATTCCCGACTTTTCCTCCATTACTGCAGATGCTCCCCCTAAATACGTTGTTTATTGTCGAAAATGTTATTACAAATAATCATATTATTGTAATGACAAGTGGTCAAGAAACTATAAGATGAACATAGTAAATTGACGGAAGGTTTAAAAGGTAATAACATTATATCAATGTTATTATGTAATTAATTGGAAATATAAACTCGTGAAGTCCACGCCGCAAATTGTCCGGGAGAGTGAATAGCCGTGAACTATCGTTGGAAAATTGTCGTAACCGATTATGAATACCCTGATTTGAGCTATGAAGAAGCGGTATTTGCCGATTTAGGCGAAGGAGCTTTTGAATTTGTGAAAGTACAGTGCCGTACGGAAGAGGAAGTGATTGCAGCTGCGGCTAATGCGGATGCGTTGATGAGCCAGTATGCGCCCATCGGTTCCCGTGTGATTAAACGGCTGGAAAGGTGTAAAGTCATTTCCCGATACGGAGTCGGGTACGATGTAGTTGATGTAGAAAGCGCGACGGCAAAAGGCATATGTGTGGCAAATGTGCCGGATTACTGCATGGATGAGGTTTCCGATCACACGCTAGCGCTTCTATTGGCTTGGAATCGTAAAATTCCCCAATACAATCGGCATATAAGGGACGGCCATTGGAATTATAAAGCGGAAACCCCGATTACTCGAATTAGAGGTCAAAAGCTAGGCTTGATCGGCTTCGGGCGCATTCCAAGGGCGGTTGCCTCGAAGGCTCGCGCTTTCGGATTTGAGGTGCTGGTGTACGACCCATTTGTAAGCAGTGATATTGTACGTCAGTCCGGATGCGAAATGGCGGAGCTCGAGCAACTTATGCGGGAATCCGATTTCGTATCTGTACATACACCTCTAAACAATCATACGCGAGGTTTTATGAACGCAGGCTTGCTTCGGTGCATGAAGAAAACGGCGTTCTTGATCAACACCTCGCGCGGCCCGATTGTCAACGAGGACGATTTAGTGAGGGCATTACAAGAAGGATGGTTGGCAGGCGCGGCACTTGATGTGATTGAACAGGAGCCGATACGACCCGGTCACCCGTTTCTGACAATGGATAACGTAATCCTGACTCCTCATGTTGCATGGTACTCCGAGCAATCTCAGGCGGAGCTGCGAACAAAATGCGCAACAAACGTGCTGCAGGTGTTACAGGGGTATTACCCGACTTATTTAGTAAATCCGGAAGTAAAACAAAGAACGGAACTGGAAGAAATTTGACGCTTTTGAGAATTGACGCGAAGAGCGGAAGCCGCAAATCGGGAGGATGTAACAGATTTATGGTAAACTTCTATTCAAGAAGTATAGCAAGTAAGGAGTGGAGCAGTTGTTTGCTGAACAGCGGCATCAAATCATTATTCAGAAACTGAATCAGGACAAATCGATCCGAGCGTCGGAGCTAATGGAGTATTTCGGAGTTTCGTTCGAGACGATCAGACGAGACCTCGAATATTTGGAGAGCGAAGGCTACCTGCGGCGGGTGCACGGCGGAGCGATTTTGAAGGAGCCGGACTACAGCCGGGAAATTCCCTTGCCGATCCGCGAATCCATATATTTGGAAGAGAAGGCGGAGCTGGCCCGAATTGCTGTTCGCTATGTGACCGAAGGGATGTCCGTCGCGCTTGACGCAAGTACGACCAACACCCAGATCGCGAAGGAACTGAAGATGAAGTTCGAACGCTTGACGGTCATTACGAACTCGCTTCCGATCGTGAACGAATTCATATCGATGCCGGGGTACACGCTCATTATGACCGGGGGCGTTATTCGCCAAGAAGAGCAAAGTATTATCGGCGATTTGGCGGAAGAGTTTGCGTCGCGCTTTCATGCGGATTTGTTTTTTATGAGTATGAGCGGGGTTACGTTAGAAGCGGGCATTACGGATAACGCGATCGGCGAAGTTCAAGTGAAAAAAATTATGCACGCAAACGCCAAGCGATCCATCGCCCTTGCAGACAGCAGCAAGTTCGGACAAAATTCGTTAATCAAAGTATGCGGCGTAACGGAAGTCGAACGGTTTGTAACGGATTCGAAAATCGACCGGGAGCTTGTCGAGCAATTCGGCAAGAGCGGGGTCGAAATCGTATACCGATAATATCAATAAATGAAACGATTCTAGGTTACCACGAACCTGGGATCTTTTTTTTGTATTCTCGGATGTGTTTGGTTTTATTATATTGCGTTTATGTGTATTTGCGTGTTATTATGTTCCGGTAATCAAGGGAGAAGGTGTTTATCATACATGATCGTAATTCCTCTAATTCTTGTGTTATGCTCCGGGTTGGCGCATGCCGTATGGAACATGCTGGCTAAGAAGAGCACGGATAAACCGGTATTCCTATGGGCGATGTATCTGCCGACTACGCTTGCGCTCATTCCGGCTTTGGTCAACGAATTGTCGCGAATCCAGCTGACGGCTCAAGGATGGCTCACCATAGGTTTGTCATTGGCAATGCAAGCCGTATATTCGGCGCTGCTTGCCTATACCTATAAAGCAGGCGATTTATCGCAGGTGTATCCGATTATGCGGGGATTGCCCACCTTGCTTATACCGGTTTTTGGCGTTGTGCTTTTAGGTGAAAAGCTACCGCTATGGGGATGGCTCGGGATCGGCTGTATGCTTATAGGGTTTCTCGTTATGATCGGGCGCGTTCCGGGGAGGGAGCATCGCAAGGGGGATCTAAAACCGGTGCTGCTTGCGCTGGGTGTTGGACTTTGCATAACGACTTATACGTTAATAGACAAAGTGAATTTGCAGCACCTGTCTCCCTTGGCGCTGCTTGAAGTGACGAATATCGGCTTCATGCTGGGGCTTACGCCATCCGCACTGCATGTTGACCGGTTGAAACGTGTCGTTCGTACTCATCTCAATATTTTATGGATCGGGTCGATCCTATCTCCGGGCTCATACTTATTGTTTTTATTCGCTGCGAGAAATACCGATGTTTCTATGGTTGCTCCGATGCGCGAGGTCGGAATCGTATTCGGTACGCTGCTCGGTTTTTTCGTGCTGAAGGAGTCGCAAGGCTACAGAAGAATTGCGGCCTCGGTCGCTGTCGTGCTAGGCATTATGATGATCGCGACTTCCGGGCATTAACTTTTGTGAGAAATGTGTGACAAAGGGGCGGGTATACGTTGGATAAGAAGCTGAAGTTTCGTGAGGACGGAACGTTCGTCATCGTACAATTTTCCGATGTGGAGTTTATTGACGCTGAGGACTGGGATCCGGAGACGCCGCTTCTCGATGCGACGACAAAGGCGACGATGGAACGGATCATCGCGATGGAGCAGCCGGATCTTGTTGTGTTCGCGGGCGACGTGACGGCAAGCGCACGAAGCAAAGACCCGCTTCAATCGTTCCGCAGCGCGGTCGCTGTCGCTGAAGAAGGACGCGTTCCTTGGGCGGCGGTGTTCGGCAATCATGATTCGGAAGGAAGCGTGCCGCGAAAGAGAATGCACGAGGAGCAGCTGCTTCATGAGTTTTGCGTTGCCAAAGCGGATCCTGACGGGGTGAGCGGAGCGGGAAACTATGTGCTGACGGTTGACGATCCGATGGGGAAGCCGGCGGCTTCGTTGTTTTTCCTGGACAGCGGCGACTACTCGCAGATTGCTGCAGTGGGCGGGTACGACTGGATTCGGCGCGATCAGATCGATTGGTACGTATCCGAATCTCGTCGATTGGCCGAACGGAATGGGGGGACACCGCTGCCTGCGCTGGCGTTTTTCCATATACCGCTGCCGGAATACCATGAGGTGTGGAAGACGAAAGTGTGCGAGGGCCATTGCAACGAATGGATCAGCTCGCCGGTGGTGAATTCCGGCTTGTTTGCCGCAATGGTGGAAATGGGCGATGTTATGGGCACTTTCGTCGGTCACGACCATGCGAACGATTATTGCGGGACTTTGCACGGCATCCGTCTTTGCTACGGGCGGTCTACTCGTTATGTCAGTTATGTGGACGGTGTGCGTAAGGACAAGTTTCCGACAGGCGCAAGAGTCATTCGATTGCAAGCGGGCGAGCGACAGTTCGAGACGTGGATCCGCCAGAGCGACGGACTTGTCGCGGATTTACCCGTTCATGAGCCGGAAGTTCGGTAAGACTGACGTGGTGACGATAAACCAATTGATATAGAGAGGAAAACCGAGGATGAATAATGAATTGCGCTTCAGGGAAGACGGAACCTTCACAATCGTGCAGTTTACGGATGTGCACTGGCAGAACGGGGAAGAGCCCGATCTGCGGACACGCGCACTGATGCAACGCGTTCTGGAAGAGGAATCGCCGGATTTGATCGTATTTACGGGAGACGTGATTTACAGCATCGACTGCAAGGAGCCTGAACAGTCGCTTCGCGAAGCGGTTTCAGCCGCCGCTCAAAGCGGTATCCCCTGGGCAGCCGTATTCGGCAATCACGACTCCGAAAGCAATGTGACAAGGGAACGGCTGATGGAAGTTTTGAGTGAGTTCGAGAACTGCTTGACGAAGCATACTCCGAACGTCGGCGGCTTCGGTAATTTCGTATTGCAGGTTTCGAGCCAAGACGGGAGGACGGGTGCCGCGCTTTATTTTCTGGACAGCCGTGAATATTCGACGCTAGCCGCAGTAGAAGGCTACGGTTGGGTGAGCAGAGATCAGATCGATTGGTACGCTGCGGAATCTCGCAAGCTGACGGAGCTTAACGGAGGAGCGCCGCTGCCGGCTTTGGCTTTTTTCCACATTCCGCTTCCGGAGTATGACGCCGTTTGGGAACTCGGCGGCTGTATCGGACACAAATACGAGAGTGTGTGCTGCCCAAAGCTGAACACGGGATTGTTTGCCGCTATGGTCGAGATGGGCGATGTCATGGGGACGTTTGCCGGCCACGATCATATCAACGATTATTGGGGGGCGTTGCACGGCATACGGCTGGCCTACGGACGCGCCACCGGATACAACACGTACGGCAAGGAAGGGTTCCCTCGGGGCGCGCGCGTCATCCGGCTGACGGAGGGCAAGCGCGACTTCGAGTCGTGGCTCCGGCTGGACGACGGCAGTGTCGATTATCAAAATACTCGCATGAATGACTAACTTTGTCCTGTCTGCAAATCAGTGTTGCTCCCCTTACTTTATAAGGGGAGCTTTGATTTCTCTCGAAGGTGGAGCAGTTTTGTCAAGAGATGAACCTTATCTACGGAGGATGTAATGTATAACGATAAAATCAATATTACCTTACTGGACAATGAATATTGGTGGGGCGGGGCCGTCCAAGACGGGACAATCATGCCGTACGGCGGCAGTACGTATTCGCGCGATCTGTTCGGTGACCTTGCCAACAATCAGGCAACTCCGCTGCTTCTCTCGAATAAAGGAAGGTACGTCTGGTCGGAGCAACCGTTCAGGTTTATCTTCGAAAGCGGGAAATTGATCGTCGAAGGGCAGCGAGGAACGGTCAACGTCCAAGAAACCGGCGGTCGTTTACGCGATGCGTTCCGCCACGCGTCCCGAACATATTTTCCGCCGGCCGGAAGCTTTCCGGACCTGCAGTTTTTTACTGTCCCCCAATACAACACTTGGATGGAGATGAGCTATCACCCTACGCAAGAGAAGGTGCTTGCTTATGCCGAAGCGATTCTCGCACACGGACTGCCGCCGGGTATTCTAATGATCGACGACAATTGGCATGAAGACTACGGGACGCTTTCGTTTCACCCAGGACGGTTTCCCGATCCGAAGGCAATGATTGAACGGCTGCATGCGCTTGGCTTTCGGGTCATGCTGTGGGTATGTCCGTTTATTAGCCCTGACGGGGAAGTATTCCGCTTGCTGCGGAAGCTGGGGTATCTGCTTAGGGGAGCGGATGGGAAGCCGGCCGTACGCGAATGGTGGAACGGGTACAGTGCGGTTTTGGACAGTACGAATCCCCAGGCGGCAGGCTGGTTTACGGGGGAACTGGACCGGCTGGCGGAAGAGTGCGGTGTCGACGGCTTCAAATTGGACGCCGGCGATCCGCAGTTCTACAATTCGGAGGATATCGGCACGCGAACGGCGACTCCCAACGACCAATGTGAAGCCTGGGCGCGTCTAGGCCTGCGCTATGCCTTCAACGAATACCGGGCCTGTTGGAAGCTAGCGGGGCAGCCGCTTGTCCAGCGCCTGAGCGATAAGAACCATAGCTGGGGGCCGGACGGCCTTGGCAGTCTCATTCCGAATGGGCTTGCACAAGGGCTAAGCGGCTATGCGTTCAACTGCCCCGACATGGTAGGCGGAGGCCAATACGAGGATTTAATCCGACCGGACTTCCAGGTAGACGGCGAGCTATTCGTTCGTTACGCGCAATGCTCGGCGCTGTTTCCTATGATGCAATTCTCCACGGCGCCATGGAGAGTGCTCGATGAACCGTATGTAGCGTGGTGCGTCGAGGCGGCGCGGCTTCACGTCCGAATGGGCCCGGAGATTGCCGAGCTTGCACGGCAAGCCGCCGAGACGGGGGAACCGATTATGCGGCACCTCGCGTATATGTTCCCGGATGGAGGCTATGAGGAGATTTCGGACCAGTTCATGCTTGGCGGCGATATTTTGGTGGCGCCGGTGCTAAAGAAGGGTGCGACTGTTCGAAGGATCGTGTTCCCGCCGGGAACGTGGCAAGGCGACGACGGCAGCCTGGTGTCAGGCCCGTGCGTTGCGGAGGTTGATGCTCCGCTCTCTCGATTGCCATGGTACCGGAAGCAAGCATGAACAGCCATTCCGTGCACTTTGGGATCGCTCCCCCGATTCACACATGACTTTGTGTGGATCGGGTTTTTTTGTTTCTTACGTCGAGCGGCCGTGCAACGGAACCATTCATTTATATTTAGTTTGATAATCAAAGTGAATTATGGTATGTTATGGTTAATTAACTTTCATAATAAAAGTAAATGGAGGAATGCCCCTCATGAACGTCATTATGCCTAAAATTACCCCCCATCTGGTCTTTGATGATCAAGCCGAGGAAGCGGTTGCCTTTTATGTGTCTGCTTTTAGAAACTCGGCCGTGCTGAATGTCACGCGCTATGGCGAGAATGAATATGGTCCTGCCGGTTCCGTTAGGACAATTCGTTTTCACCTTGGCGGACAAGAAATCATCGCCGTAAACGGCGGACCTTCCTTTCGGTTCAGTGACGGGATCTCGCTGTACGTGAGCTGCGACACTCAGGAAGAGATCGACGAGCTGTGGGAAAAGCTCTCGGAAGGAGGGGCCAAGGAAGTATGCGGTTGGCTTAAAGATAAATACGGTGTCTATTGGCAAATCAATCCCAAGATCGCCTGGGAGATGGTTAACGACCCGGATCCCGTCAAATCGCAAAGAGTTATCTCCGCGATCGAACGAATGTCGAAGATCGAGACGGATATATTGATTAAAGCTTACCAAGGCGATTGATATGAAGGAGGATCAACGGATGGGTAAAGTGATATTGACGATGCACATGTCGCTTGACGGCATCGTCACCAATGAAGATCAATGGATGAATTTCAGCGATGAAATGCTTGAAGAGTATGTGGAATATTACAAAGGCATCGACCGGATCGTCGTCGGAGGTAATACATATGCGCAGCTAGCCGAATACTGGCAAAACGCAGAGAACTCGTCCCATTCCGATCTAGAGCGCTTGATCGCAAAAAAAATAAACGATATTCCGAAAATCGTGATCTCGCGTTCTCCAAAAGAGCTTGTATGGAAAAATTCCGAGCAAGTCACTATTCAGGACAACGAATCGTTCGTCCATGAGATGCGTGCATTGAAGCAAAGGGCAGGAACTATTTCCGTTGAGAGCGGACTGAAAACTTGGCAGTTGTTCATTCAGAATGAACTTTTCGACGAGCTTTGGATGTTCGTTCATCCCGTAATTGCCGCTCAAGGAGAGAGCTTGTTCAATGCTTGCGGAAAAAAGCACGCTCTGCAATTAACAAAGAGCAAGTCTTTCAGCAATGGCGCGATCGGGTTGTACTATCGGAAGTAAGAAAAACTCGGTTCAATAAAATATCTATATTTTTCCTGTTTTATGTTATAGTGATCCTAAAACTAGGCGAGAGGAGGGATACGATGGGAAATTTTAAAACGATCAGCTCCATGCAAAGTCTACACTATGAACAACGGCGGTTGTTGTATGGAGCTATTGATCAGTTACCGCCTTACTATCTTGCAATGTGATAGTTATGAATAGTATAGACTTTGCTCCCTTAAAACTTTTCAAAAAATTTTAAGGAGCAGAGAGCTATCATGAAATATGTTAATGCAGACAACGTTTTACCGAAACAATTATTGCAGGAGATACAGAAGTATGTCCATGGCGGAATGGTATATGTTCCTACGCCAAAAGCAACACGCAAGAGATGGGGCGAAAACTCCGGCAGCAGAACATATTTGACCCATAGAAACAATGAGATTCGACGGAAATTTTCCGACGGGTTGACGATCGATCAACTATCGGATCAATTTTGTCTTTCTTGCGAAAGCATCAAAAAAATCGTTTATTCGAAAAAATAGAAGAAAGAGTCACGTCGGATTACACACTGATGTGACTTTTTTTGTATGTAAAAAATAACTCTAAATTGTTTCGGATATATTTTAAAATCGCTTCCCTTATTATACTTGCATTATTGTCATAATATGGGGGAATAAAAATGCCGAAAACAAGAAGAGGAAGGGTTCTTTGGAAAGTCCCGGCAAGAGGCAGAGGAACATGCCCGATCTGCTTGGAAACAAGAATAAAATTGCTGTACACCAAGACGAAATCGAACGGTGAACAAATCAATGTATGTAAACGCTGCTCCGTCGCAACTATCGATAAAGTGGATAACGCATATATGTGGAAGCAGCCGATTCCATTTCGCAGGAAACATAGAAAGGCGTTAAACCGATTACACGGCTTGAGAGGTCAAAATGAATAAATATCAAATAATAGAGAGTCGGTTGCACGAAAAACTTACCGAGTTCGCTGCAAATGAACAGATTCCGGGATTAGCCGTCGGAATAGTGTGCGGCAACGATATTTTGTTTACCGGCGAATTTGGAGTAGCGAACCTATCGACAGGCGATCCCGTTGTTCGAAGCACTTTGTTTCACCAAGCCTCTGTCTCTAAAACGTTCGTTGCAACTGCAATTATGCAATTGGTTGAGCGCGGTAAAGTTGATTTGGATTCGCCTGTCACCGAATATTTATCCTATTTTACATTAGAGGACGAACGGTATCGTAATATCACAATAAGACAGCTAATGAACCATACCTCCGGCATGCCTGATGAAGAAGATTACGCATGGGACCGGCCCGAGTTCGACGAGCAAAGTCTTGAAAGATACGTAAAAGGGATATGTCGTCACAAGCTGCTGAGCGTTCCCGGCGATCAATTTGCGTATAGTAATATAGGATATGAGATTTTGGGAGATATCATCGCAAAGGTCGGCGGGATGAGTTTTGAAGATTATATGAAAAAATTTATTCTCGAGCCGACGGGAATGCGGTCCAGTTCTTTTCTGAAACAGGAGGTTGAAGCTCATCTTGCCGCACCTCATGTGTTCGGGGGCACCGAAGGATCCGGCGGCGGCTATGTCAGCAATGTATTTCCCTATAACAGGGCACACGGACCCAGTTCCACTTTATATACCAATGCCGGTGATATGTGCAAATATTTGCTGATGCATCAAAGCCGGGGAATAGCAGAGAATGGCTATGAAATTTTGCAGTCCGGCAGCTATGATGAAATGTGGAAGCCTCATGCAATAACCGGTTACGAGCCCCAAAAATCGCAGATCGGATTGGGATGGTTTTTAGGAGAGTATAAGGGTACCCGCATCATCTCACATACAGGGTGGGATACCGGCTTCCTGAGCAATCTGTACCTGCTTCCCGATGAAAAAATCGCTTTTTCCGTCATGACCAATTGCGACTATGTCTCGTTGGACAGCGTATCCTTTTCGGTGCTTGATTTATTGCTCGGTTCAAACAATTGAAAAAGAGCTCATGGCGAACGGGAGACTTGCCCCGACTCGTATGAGCTCCTTTTTTTCGATTATTTTTCAATCTTTACATCGAATAACGTATTTGTTTTGCCGATGAGATGTTTTTCTAGGAAAGATAAAATGAGTGAGTTGGTGAGCTTATAAAAATCGTTCGGGTCAGACTTCGGATCTCTAATGACGAATGGCGAGCCTTCAAGGTAATAGGATTTCAACAAAGGATGATCCGTAAAGCTCATATGCTCATTTTGCGTCGTTCCCGCTATTGTAATATCGTAGGCATCGCCTTCAACAGCCTTCTTGTATCTTGCGGCATATTCCTTATACTGGTCCAGCACTTGCTGCGCATCTACTCCCGGCGGCATCGGAGGCAATACGGGCTCTCCTTCCAAGTCTTTTGCATGAGCTTCGGTTTTAATAAATGCGAACGGTTTGTTCATTTTGCCGGAAGAAACGGAAAGTCCAACGAAAGAACCGTCCATGTTAATTGCTGCTTTGATCCGCGGCTCAACCTGTAATGCCCGCGCCGCCGCCGCTCCGCCGAACGAATGTCCGACTGCGGCAATGTTGTCAAGATCCAATCGATTTTCGAAATTAGGCGTGCCTGGGACCTTATTTATTTTGTCCAGCTGCCGAATGACAAATTGCAAATCCTTTACCCATAATTGATTTATATTTTCATCCATCTTTTTAAAATCTACAGCCATATTAACCGGTGAAAAAGGAACGAACCGGCCGTCTTTAAATTCGGTTCCGAATCCCAAATGGGTATGATCGACGCTGAACACGATGAAACCATGGCTTGCCAGTTCGCGAGTGATCGACTGATATTCCCATCTTGCGCGGCCAAACCCATGCGAAAATAAAACGATAGGATACTTCGCCTCTCGGTTTGACAATATTGCGTCTCTGTAAGTATCGGTATCGATATTATTGATTGCAGCGAATTGTTCTCCCATCCCGAGGCTCTTGGCTAGACTCTCAATCCCTTTAACCGGAGATGGTATATAAGTCTCTTTTATTTTGCCTTTACCGTTATCAATAGGATACCAAACCTGAACCATCAGCTCCCGGTAATCGTTAGGATCAGAGGTAAACAAATCTTTTCTGGAGGAATCGACCCAATCAAAGTTCGTAGTTCCAACTTGATACGAGCCTGTAGTTTTTGGCAAAGAAACGATTGCAGACGATTCCTGTTGGCTGGCGTTTTCCGTTAATGCTTCGGTGCTCGCTTGAGCGCTTGCCGTTAATCCGCTTGATAGTAATGTGGTTGCCGCTAAAATGCCGGCAATTGCTGCCTTTTTCATATGGTTTCCCCCGAATGGTTATTTTTTCTTGTCTCATTAGCCTTTAATTGGTTTGGCAGTAAAGCAAATATGAGTACGGCACCTAAGAACATAATTCCGGCGCTGATCGTCAAAGCAAGATTCATTCCATCAATAAAAGCGGCATTAATGTTCCTTACCAGCGCCGCCCGATCCGACTCGCTGAATGACGTTATGATATTGAAAGCCGTTCCTATGGACTTCGTTACGGTATCGGCATATTTCTCATGTAATTCGATCGTCGCTAATAGACGGTCAGAGTAAGTCGAGGAAACAATACTGCCTAATATGGCTACGCCCAGCGTGCCGCTCACTTGCCTTAGTGCGTTGTTCACCCCGGCTCCGACCCCGACTTGCGCAATCGGTAATGAACTCATAACGGCAGTCATTGCGGGTGCCATAGAAAAGCCAACGCCGATTCCTTGAATCGTCAAGCAAACAGCTGTGAAATGGTAGCCGGTTTCCGGCCTAACAAACGAAAAAATGAGCAGCCCCGCAGCCAAAATATTGATCCCGGCGACCAACACGAGCTTGTTGCCCAGAACAGTTGAAAGACGATTGCAAAGAAGAGAACTAACGACCATGCCGGCCATAAACGGTATAAGCTTTATTCCCGTTTCGTAAGCCGAGTTGTTTAGCGTGAACTGTAAGTATTGAGTTACGAAAAACAAGAAGCCGTTGAGCACAAACATAATAAAACAGAGTGCGATTGTAGCCCAGGTAAAGCTTCTAATGCGAAATAATTGCAAATCGACCATAGGCGCACGGGCCATTTTTTGCCAGACGATGAAGGCGGTTAAAGCGATGAAGCCGCCAATCATACATACAATCGACTCGCTGTGAAACCAGCCTGCTTGAGGAGCTTCGATAATGCCGTAAATAAGTAGCGTGAATCCGGAAGTAGACAATATCATCCCTAACCAATCGATTCGGGGCGCATTCGGATTTTTTGATTCCGGAATGAAATAAATGCCGGCAACCAATACCGTGAATACAATCGGGACATTGATAAAAAAGACGGATCCCCATGAAAAATGCTCAATCAGCAATCCGCCAAGAAAAGGGCCGATCAATAGCCCGAATGACGAACTAGCCGCCCAGATTGCAGATGCTTTGCCTTGCTCCTCCGGCGGAAATATTGTAGGAAGAATCGAAAAAGTAAGCGGCATGAGAATTGCCCCGCCGATGCCCATACAAGCTCTTGCAACGATGACGGTCTCGATATTCGTCGCAAAGCCTGCCGCAATGGACGTAATTCCGAACAGCAAAAGGCCGAGCAAAAGCAGTTTTTTTCTTCCGTAACGATCTCCGAGGCTTCCTGCAGGAATCAGCAATGTGGCGAACACCAATAAGTAAGCGTCCATTACCCATTGCAGGTCGCCGGTACCGGCATTCAGTTCTTTTGACATGGTCGGCAGCGCCACATTCAAGATTGTCATGTCAAAGCCGATCACAAGCAGACTCAGCACCAAACACGCAAGTGCCCACCATCTAAATTTGTAAGCCGCTTGAGTTGTCATAACACACCTCCTTTAATTTATTTGCTTGCGATTGACCGGTGGTCGGTCGTAAAGTATGATATATGATGACCGACCGATGGTCAATACTGATGCAAAAAAATTTTCTCAAAAGAGGAGGCCGTGTTTTGGTCCGCATAGTGAAACCGCCTGAAGAAAGAAGAGCCGAAATTCTCGAGTCCGCCAAACAATTGTTTTCTACGAAAGGGTACGAGAACACATCCGTTAACGATATTATTCATAAAATCGGCGTGGCCAAAGGGACGTTCTATCACTATTTCAAATCCAAAGAGGAAATTGCCGATGCCGTTATTCAAGATGCGGTTGAAAGAAGCATTGAAGCATTTAAAAAAATTAACTCTAACGCGGAAATAAAATCGATCGAAAAGTATTCGAATATTATTCGTTTTTTTTCGCAAGAAGCCGCGAAGCATTATGATGCCGGCTTAATGAAGCATTTGCACCATGAAGATAATGTAAGGCTTCACAAGAAAATGAAAGTTGCGATGATCGAGGAATTCGTACCGATTATCACGGATGTTATAGTACAAGGTGTAAATGAGGGGGTATTTCATACGGAATACCCGCGAGAGGTTTCGGAATTTCTATTGGTGGGCATGCACTTTATTTTTGACCCAAGTTACTTTGCTTGTTCTAAGGAACAATTTGTTGCCAAACTTGATGCCCTATGTGAAATTCACGAGAAATTGTTAGAGGCGCCTAAAGGGAGTTTTCTTTTCATTAAGGAGGTTCTTATTAACCTTTATTTATAAAGTGTAATTTAGCGATTGGGGAAACCATCCGTTAATGCATATCGGTTCCATTATGGGACATATTAAAATCATCCCTAGTAGAACAATGGAGTGGAACCATGGCGACTTTAGAAAAAACAAAATTGACCGGAACGGAAATGGGAAAACTATGGGCAACTTACGTTTCAAATACAATGGCAATATGCGTACTGGCCCATTATCTTAAACTCGTTGACGACACGAAGATCAAACAAATTTTGGAGTATGCTTTTGGCTTATGCAAAGACATTATTGGAGAAATTGAAACGATATTCAACGAAGCGGATTTTCCGATCCCGTTGGGATTTACGGATCGCGATGTGAACTTGGAAGCGCCGAGACTGTTTCAGGATGAGTTTTATCTTCATTATTTACAATATTCGGGAAAAGCGGGAATGAGTATTTACAGCGTAGCCATTCCGTTGGTGACGAGAAAAGATATACGGGAATTTTACACCCGCATTCTGAACGATACGATCAAATTAGCTGCGGCTGTTAATGATACCTTGGCGCTGAAAGGCCAGCTAATGAACGACCCGGTCATTCCGTCTCCAAGCAAAGTTCGTTTTGTCCACAATCAAAGTTTTTTAAAGGGCTTTTTTGGAGATGTCCGCCCGCTGCATGGGTTAGAAATTGCCCATCTTACCGGAGCCATTCATAACGATGTCGCTTATTATCGGCTTTAGTCAAGGAGCTAGACGGGAGGAAGTAAGAAAGTATTTGGAACGCGGGAAGGATATGAATCAAAAGCATATTGAAATGCTTTCGGACAAGTTAACGAAAGATCATTTGCCTTCGCCGTCACTTATAGACCATCTGGTCACTCCGTCTGCCGTACCTCCATACTCCGATAAGCTTATGATTTTTCATAAAATCGACATGTTCTCCATGAAGATCAGGGAATACGCCAATGGCGCATCTCTGAACGGCAGAAAAGATATCGGCGCCTTGTTTGCAAAATGTCAAATGGATGTCTCCCTATACGTGGAAGATGGAGCGAATTTGATGATTGAACAGGGGTGGTTGGAGCAGCCGCCGGAAGCTGTGGACCGGGACTGATGTCAAATTCGGAGGGAAAGGTCATCTGACCTTCCCCTTATGCGTTCATCTGTTTTGGAACGGTTTCGCGCCTACCATTCGGCAACCGACCCGTCATTGTGGCGCCAAACCGGATTTCTCCAACGGTGTCCTTCTTTAGCCATTTGCCTTACGTATTCCTCATTCATTTCGATACCCAGACCCGGTCCCTGCGGAATCCTTACATACCCATCCTTATATTCAAACACGCTAGGATCTGCTAGGTAATCAAGCACGTCATTTCCTTTGTTATAATGGATTCCCAAACTTTGCTCTTGAATAAATGCGTTATAGGCCGTTGCATCAACTTGTAAACAAGCGGCTAAAGCGATGGGCCCTAATGGGCAGTGAGGTGCCAAAGCTACGTCATAAGCTTCAGCCATCGAAGCAATCTTCTTGCATTCCGTAATTCCTCCGGCATGAGACAGGTCGGGCTGAATAATATCGACATACCCGTCATGAAGCAGCTTTTTGAAGTCCCAGCGGGAATACATGCGTTCTCCGGTTGCGATCGGTGTAGTCGTATGTGCGGCAATTTCTCTTAAAGCCTCATTATGTTCGGGTAGAACAGGCTCCTCGATAAACAGTAAGCGATATGGTTCCAGCTCTTTAGCCAAAACCTTTGCCATCGGTTTATGGACTCGGCCGTGAAAATCGACGCCGATGCCAAAATAATTACCGACCGCTTCTCGAATTGCGGCCACTCTTTGAATAACTTGGTCTATCTTTTCAAACGAATCGATGAATTGCATTTCTTCCGTTGCATTCATTTTGACGGCTGTAAATCCGGCCGTTTTTTTCTCCAATGCCGCAAGACCGACGTCGCTTGGACGGTCTCCGCCGATCCAAGAATAAACTTTCATAGAATCGCGGCAGGCGCCTCCTAAGAGCTGGTAGACTGGGGTATTGTAATACTTACCTTTAATATCCCATAGTGCTTGGTCGATTCCCGATATGGCACTCATGAGAATCGGCCCCCCGCGATAAAAGCTTCCTCTATACATGACCTGCCAATGATCTTCTATACGAAGCGGATCTTTTCCCAATAATAGATCCATTAATTCTTCTACGGCCGTCTTCACGGTTTCCGCTTTCCCTTCCACGACCGGTTCGCCCCAACCGGCAAGTCCTTCATCGGTAGTTATTTTAAGAAACAGCCAACGAGGCGGCACGATGAAAGTTTCGTAGCTTACAATTTTCATCCATAACCCTCCATTACGTTTTTTCCAGTGTTTGTCTCTAATAAATATATTTTATCTCACGAAATCCAACCATACTTTTTTATACACGATCGCCAATGTGAGAAATTGTATTTCGAGAAATCCGAGCCGAGGTTCCTTTTTTTACAAAATATTGCTATGTTGTTTCTATAACGTAGTACATCCTATATGCCGGTTGAAGGGGAGAATTGCGTTGAGACAAAATAGGAAGTCAATTGCCGCCGTAAGTGCTGTTCTAGTTGCAATCGCATTCGCTGCATTCTTGTTTTTACTAAACCGAATGGAAGAGAGCGGAGAAGGGGCCGGCAGAGAATCTGCCGCTGCGGGTGAGCTTGTGAATGAAGAGCGGGAAGATGGGAGCGGAGAGTCCGCTCAACGGCTTGGAACCGCAAAGCAAGACCTTAGCGGCGATGCGGGAGAAACCGCGCCGGCCACGGAGCCCGTGGCTCCGAAAGAAGCGGAGCAGTCGCTTGAGACGGACATTCCATCGTTGGCGGAAACGTACGCGGACTACTTTCCGATCGGTGCGGCGATCGAACCTTACCAGACCACCGGTCTTAAAGCCGAGCTGCTGAAGAAACATGTGAATTGGCTCGTCGGAGAAAATGCGATGAAGCCCGCTTCGTTGCAGCCTTCCGAAGGAAATTTCCAGTGGGATCAGGCGGACCGGATCGTTGCATTCGCGAAGGAGAACGGCATGGGGGTACGGTTTCATACGCTCGTCTGGCACAACCAGACACCGGCTTGGTTTTTCATGGATGGCGATGGAAAACCGATGGCAGATGAGACCGACCCGGTAAAACGTAAAGCGAACAAGAAGCTACTGCTTCAACGCCTTGACACGCACGTTCGGACGATTGTCGAGAGGTACAAAGACGATATTCAGTCGTGGGACGTGGTGAACGAGGTTATAGAACCGGGGGATCCGGACGGACTGCGATCCAGCGACTGGTACAAGATTACGGGAACCGACTATCTCAAGACTGCCTTTCGCGCCGCGCGAAAAGCGGGCGGACCTAACATCAAGCTCTACATTAACGATTATGGCACGGACGACCCGGCAAAGTGCGAGCTCTTGTACGAGCTGGTAAAGGAACTGCTGGACGAAGGTGTACCGATTGACGGCGTCGGTCACCAGACGCACATTAGTATCCACTGGCCTTCTGCCGCTTCCATCATTGACTCGATGAGGAAGTTCCATGAGCTCGGCCTTGACAATCTGGTAACTGAACTGGATATGAGTCTGTACGCCTGGAATGATCGAAGCGATTTCGGTCCAGACATACCGGCGGAAGTGCTGCAGAAGCAAGCCGATCGTTATTACGAGCTGTTCGAGGCGTTCAAGGCGAACAAGGAAATAATCGGCGGCGTGGTCTTTTGGGGGATAGCGGACGACCATACGTGGCTGAGCTCGTTCCCGGTCAAACGCACCGAAGCGCCGCTTTTGTTCGATAAGCAGCTCCACGCGAAGCCGGCGTTCTGGGCCCTCGTCC
Organism: Paenibacillus thermotolerans; assembly: GCF_028745515.1. Classification (GTDB taxonomy): domain Bacteria; phylum Bacillota; class Bacilli; order Paenibacillales; family YIM-B00363; genus Paenibacillus_AE; species Paenibacillus_AE thermotolerans. Next base: position 83,905 of record NZ_JAQZSG010000026.1, read on the forward strand.
CCCCGTCGAAGCGCCGGGAGTAGTTATATCGGAAGAGAAGCCAAATCCGGAGATACATTCTTAAAGTTTAAATCGCTGCCGTTCTTATTTTGTCGATTCATTTACTTTTCTAATCGAGTAATTTATTGAATTCAATATTTGTGCGGTGTTTGTAAAAAAATGGACGTTGCAAATTGGTGCTGCCGGTGATATATTATAAGTCCGGCCGCGAGAGCGGTGCGGAACGAAATAAACGTCTTCGCCGATGCGAGGCCGGTTGGAAAAAAATGATGGTTGCAATGTTGGTTGCAAACATGATAAGATGTAATTCCTGTCGCGGCGAACGCGGCGGGGATGAGTAAGACAAGCTTGCTCCTTGAAAACTGAACAACGAGCACGGA
>NZ_JAQZSG010000027.1 GCF_028745515.1 Paenibacillus thermotolerans
TATGGAAATCCTTGTTAGTTAATTGGTCAGTCGTAGAAAAAAAAGGGCTTTTCCGGAAACACCCATAGGGTTTTCGGAAAAGCTCTGACTTCTATAACCCGATTTCCTGCAAAATGTAACGAATTCCCTCTACACCGTACCGGCGCTAGGCGAACCGCTCATGCTCGCTTTGCTTCCTACATTGCACCAATGATCAGACCTGCGAGAAGATACGAAACCAGATGATAGCCAATTGTGATGAGATAAAGACCTAAGGTCTTACTTTCAAATAAGAAGTTCATGCCTATTTTTAACGAAACGCTGATCCCGATCAACAAACCGATGACAATTCCTGAAAGAAGGCTAGGTTCTTCTATCATCGATTGCAGCAAGGCCAAAAGAAACGCTCCGCCTAATGCGGTCAGCGCCGTGAGTATATAGGTCAGCGGACTTCCACCGGACATATCCTCTTTCCTCAACCCCACTTGCTTCATCCACGCATTGCCGAACAAGACCGGCGAATACCATAAAAATCCGAGAACCATCGTTACTGCAGTTGCCGCAAGAACGGCAAAATAATTCACTTCCGCAAGATGTATCAAGGCCATTATCCCTTCTAGAAATAGTAGTTTACGTTATTTTTCCATGTAAACGCACTTTTGGCAAGTGGTTAGACTTTTCTATTTTTACAGCTCATAAAACCCACCAAAAAGGGAATTATTAACTCATTGACATAAATGTACATGACGAGCGGGGTTGTTGTAGTGTCGGATGCAAATAAACAAAAAATCAGCTCCAGTGTTCCCCAATATGGCTTTTTTGGGCACCCGAAAGGACTATTCACTCTCTTCTTTACAGAATTTTGGGAGCGATTTTCTTATTACGGCATGAGAGCCATTCTTGTTTTCTATATGTACTACGAGGTGTCAAAAGGCGGATTGGGGCTGGACAAAACCATTTCTCTTGCCATTATGTCCATCTACGGATCGCTTGTATATATGTCCGGTATTATCGGCGGCTGGCTGGCCGACAGAATATTCGGCACTTCAAAAGCCGTATTTTACGGTGGAATTTTCATTATGCTCGGCCATATTGTTCTTGCAGTGCCTGGAAGTGTCGCCTTATTCTTTGTTTCCATGGCGCTAATTGTACTGGGCACTGGCTTGTTGAAGCCCAATGTATCGAGCATTGTAGGTGAAATTTACAGTGAAAAGGATAACCGACGCGACGGCGGATTCAGCATCTTCTATATGGGGATTAACCTTGGCGGATTTCTAGCGCCATTAGTCGTCGGAACCGTTGGCTTGCAATATAATTTCCATTTGGGCTTCGGACTTGCGGCCGTCGGAATGTTTTTCGGATTAGCGGTTTTCATTCTTACCAAGAAAAAAAATCTTGGTCTGGCCGGCACCTTCGTTCCCAATCCTCTTTCACCGGCTGAGCAGGCAAAAGTATTTGCCCGAATTGGAATAGGTGTTGCTTTAGTAGGAGTCTTAATGGCAATTACGATTCCAATGGGGCTGCTAACATTCGATACCTTTATAGCCGTTGTGGGCGTTCTTGGATTTGTAATTCCAGCCCTCTATATACTTGTGATGTACCGAAGTCCTAAAACAACAGCGGTGGAACGTTCAAGACTTATCGCATATATTCCATTGTTTCTTGCCTCCGTAATGTTCTGGGCAATCCAAGAACAAGGATCGACCATCCTTGCCAATTTTGCAGATCAACGTACACAGTTAGACTTCGCGGGCATTCATATTTCTCCCGCCTGGTTTCAATCATTAAACCCATTATTCATTATCATACTTGCACCTGTATTTGCTTGGATATGGGTGAAGCTCGGGGATCGTCAGCCGTCGATCCCGGCAAAATTTGCTTTAGCTTTGTTTTTCGCCGGGATATCCTTTCTTGTCATTCTATTGCCGGCTTATTTGGGGGGAAGCAGCTCTTTGGTCAACCCATTATGGCTTGTCCTAAGCTATTTCGTTGTCGTAATTGGCGAATTGTGTTTATCTCCTGTCGGATTGTCTGCCACAACCAAATTAGCGCCTGCCGCCTTCTCCGCCCAAACGATGAGCCTATGGTTCTTATCTAGCGCAGCCGCTCAAGCCGTCAATGCGCAAATCGTTAAATTTTACTCACCGGAAACAGAAATGGTCTACTTCGGCGTCATTGGAGCGATATCACTCATCCTTGGATTCATTCTGCTTATGATTGCTCCAAAAATCCAGAATAAGATGCAGGGAATACGATGAAATACGGCTTCTACATATGACATCGAAAACGACACCTGTCCAATACCACTGCTTCCCGCTTTCCGGATTGGCAGCTCCCTGCTTCCGTTCTTACAAATGCGATTCTCTCCAAGCCTCATCCAGACGCTTCTTCTGCAGCAAATGGTGGCGATAGTGCATCTCGATCAGTTGAAACCATTCGAGCGCGTTCAATCCGCCGAATCGCGGATGTGCAACTGTATTTCGGACAAGTGCCGCCGCCACCGCCGGTTCGACCTCAGCCATCAGACGAACCGTGTGCCGCAGCCCATCCTCAAGTTGTTCCTTGCTTTCCGGTTGCGGCGGTGTGTATTGAGGGGATGGCGGAACCCGGATGCGATCCGGCGGAAAGCTTCCCGCGCTGAACAGCTCCTCACCTTGTATCGTCTTTCCCGCCGAAGCGACCTCCGGATTGCCGTCCGGCTCAAGGCATAGGGCAACGTTCCGTAAATGCATGAACTGTGCGGAACGAATGAGATGCATAAGCATTTGACCGAACGACCATTCGTCTTCCGCGGGTTTCCACAGCAACTGCTCAAGGCTGATGCCTTTCAAATCACGAATATAGTTTTCGACCGTCTCCTCGAACTTGAGAAGCGTTTCCTTCGTATTCATTGCTGAATCCAACTCCTTATACTTAAGTTGCCTCCAGCATACAACAACGCTACTGACATCAGTCTGTCAGTAGCGTTGTTGCATTTTTTCGATTTCTTCGCGCATTCTGTCCCGCAGCGATTCCGGCTCCAGTACCCGTACCGCCGCACCCCATCCGAGCGTCCATTGAAGCAGCTCCTCGATTCGTCGGACGCGGAACGTCGCCAGCCAGCCTTCCACCCCTAGCTCGAGTGACTCCATATAAAAGTTTTCCGCTTCCTGAACCCGGTCCGCGATGGCCGGGTCGACCAACATCCGGACAATCACGTTCCGATCGTCTGAAGGCCGGTGATCCTGAAGCTGAAAGCCGGGAAGGACCTCGAACGTTTCTTCCAGTATGACGAGCTCGTTCATTCGGGAAAGCCGAAAGTGTCGAATGTCGCGCCTCAGTCTGCAGAACGCAACAAGCACCCACGCTCCCTGAGAAAAAACGAGCCCATAAGGATCGGCCGTGCGTTCGCTGTGACGATTTCCGTCCGGTTCCGGCAGGTTTTTTGAATAGCGGAAACGAATCCTTCGCTTCTCCAGAATGGCTTGGCGCAGCTGCTCGAACCATCCTTTTTCCCGCCCGCGCGTTCTCGCCGCTCTATCGTTCAGCAATCGGATCGCCGACCGTACACGGGCTGTCTCCTCGCGCACGTTCTCCGGTAAAATCGCCTCAATCTTTTCCTGTGAGCTGCGTGCACTCGAGCCGTACTTAGAATCTAGTCTCAGTTCTACGAAGTCTGCCCCGATTAGCAGCGCCACTGCTTCCTCCGCCGTGAAGCTTACCGGGGGCAGGAAGTAGCCGTCCATAATGGAATACCCTACGCCCGGCGCACCCGCCACCGGCACGCCCGCCTCGCTGAGCGCTTGCATGTCACGGTAAATGGTGCGGACACTCGTTTCGAAACGGGCAGCCAAATCCTCGGCGCGCAGCACGCCTTTACGCTGCAACTCAATGACGATGCCCAGCATCCGTTCGGATTTGTTCACTGCCACCTCTTCCTTTCTCCACGTGCAATCACAGAGCCGCAGCCTGACAGCGTTGAATTCATGATCATGAACTACCAAACCAATTATTGATTCAGCAATTTATCCGGATTATATTTCGCCCCAAGCTTGTTTGCTATATAGGTTTCATAAATTTCCCGATCCACGGGGTCCTCTACGATGCACACCTCTATTTTCGTAACTTCATCCCTGTGATTCTTAATGGGCGAGACGTTATCTTCAAAATGCTTCTTGATCCGCTGCCGCAGTTTTCGAGCCTTGCCTACAAACAGCAATTCGTCCTTGCTGTTATAGAACATGAAAATGCCGCCTTTTTCCCTAGTGATCTGGTGGAAATCCGTAAAGCCGTAGATGTGGCTCAATTCGGGAGCCTTTTGCTTATAGATGATTACTTCAGGCGTTGGGATGGTAATTGTTATCAAGTTTAACCACGTCCTCTTCATGTATAGGATTACATCGTAACATAGATGATCGTCATCGTCTCTTTAAGTATACATAAATCACTGCAACTCAAAATGGCTCATCAACGCCAATGCCTCTTCATGATCAGGCTCAAGCTCCAATAATTTCCGAACATACCTCAATGCATCTTCGACTAACTCTAACTCGAAACAACAAATGGCCAGGCAATAAAAAACGGTTGATACAACCTCATCTTGCTCTTGAGCTACTGACATTTCCAAATACCATTTGGAGTGTTCGTACATACCCATCTCAAACAGTACCAATCCGGCATCAAGCGCTAAATCATAACGCTGCTCCATGACGTAATACGACGACCACATCATCTGTATGCCTCTCAAAATGTCCTGCTTTTCTTCATCGGTTGCATCCGGTAATAGATTGGAGATCTGCTTCGTGTTCTGAATGAAAAATTCTGCATCATATCCGCCCAAACGCCAAAAACTTAATATTTGCTGCAGTCCCATGCTATCTTGATTACGATCCACCCATTCCTTCAAACTAAAAAATTCGTCCGGACCAAAGCGTTCAATACATCGACGATAAGCTAATCTAATATTGGGATAATCCATTGGTTTGTCCAAATTGAGAATACAGCCGACATTTATATTTTTATAATGATGCGGGGGGAATAACGCCGCTGCTCCTCTTTGCTCATAGACATACCGAATTGCATGGTAGTTTGCCGTTAAAGAGAAACTTCCATGTAAGACCAACTCCGGCGGTTTCGCGAATTTCCAGTTATCCAGTAAGTGATCCCCTTTGTCTGCTGTTATCAATAGGAATCCCGCCTGAGATAACCGATTCAAACGCTCTAAACAACTTAATCCGGAGGCGGGAAATAAAATATGCGAGTCTTCTAGTTGTTCCTGATACATGGAAATGACATCACGGTAAGGATAGGTTTCTTGTTCGTACTCAGGCGCCCGGCGATACTCGTATTGTAAAGTTATTTGCTTTAACCATTCTGATGGTTTGAGCGAATCATTGCGTTCGGGATATTCGAAATGAACATCTGCTTCATAAATTTGCCCGTCACCAATATAAATCAATTCTTGCGGAATGCTGTCAAAAAAGTAGTTGGCAACAATAATTAACGGTTGTTCTAACTCTCCTTCACTAATCGTTGTGCCCGATACAACGAGGTTCAGTACGGTATCATGGACAGCATCAAATTGCGCAAAATCCAACAACCCCTCGGTAATATAAGATTGCAGAGCGGGATGTTTCTTCCAAGCTAATACATTGTTTATCGCGAGATCCGTCATGATGTACCGGAACGAAGGCAGCGATATCCCCGCGTAGTCTCTTAACTGGCACAACTCATGCAGCACATGGTAAGCAAGACGTCCCGCTCCTGCTCCAAGCTCCACAATGAAAACAGGATCTTCGCGATCCCCCTTATCGGCCCGGTCTTGAAGAAACTCAAAGATCATATCTGCATATGCAGTAGCGATCATCGGATTACTCGTTATAAATTGAGGAACTTGGCCGTTTCTCCACGCCCTCGTTCCTTCCTCTTCATAATATTTTCGCTGGAAATCCCAAATAGGCGCTTCACTGAAGCGGTAACGTTGTTTATTATTACTTGTCATTAAACGATCCTGCTCTCTGGATAGTACTTTTTTCGATACGCATTCCTTTTCTGTTATGAGATCTACACCATCTTTGTTTCCAAAGTACAAATCAACAATTTTTATGCCTATTTTCAGCTTGCACTAACATCTTGAAGTTCATTCCAGAACCCTTGGTTCGAAAAAGGTAATCTTTCGTTGTAAAGAATTTCATCGAGTTTCTTGAACTCCGCTCCCTTGAATTCATTTTCTGTACGTTTGTATCCTTTCATTTTACCACTCCTCGGTCTATAAGATATCGACCTTCTGCAATGGTTGATTCGGGCACAAGAAATGCTTGCGCAAGTCTGCTTTATCGAATAGAATACTGAATAAACATTCAGTATTCTATGATCGATTTTCCCTCAAATCTACCCAGCCGGAAAGTGGTGAAGCATAGTTGAATAAAAAGAAACAGCAAACCGAGCAGACGAAAAAGAAGATAGCCGACGCATCCCGAGCTTTGTTCGTGCAAAAAGGCTACAAGGCCACGTCGATTGAAGATATCGTGAAAGCAACCGGCTGCAGCGGCGGCAACATTTATTATCATTTCAAGAGCAAAGAAGGGCTTTTTTTATATTTAATTGAAGAATGGAACCGGGAATGGGAAGATACATGGCTGGCAAAGGAACCGCTCTATTCGACTACCAAAGATAAATTGTACGGCATGGCTGAGCATTTGGCTCTTGATCAATTCAATCACCCGCTAACCAAGGCCGTTGACGAGTTTTTTAATAATTCGGAGAAAGCTTCCGAGGTGGAAGAACGTATTAATGAGATGATCCAAGGTTATCTTAACTTTAACCAACAGCTGCTGCAGAAAGGGATCGACAACGGCGAGTTTGAAATCATGAATGTATCCGGACTAGCCCTGATCTTAGACAGTTTGCTGTATGGTTTAAGTCAACACTCTCGAAGAATGAAACGAGAAGAAGCGCTGGCGGCTTATAAGTTAGCTATGGATGTGTTTTTACACGGTATAGCCAATCCGGCCCACTAGCCGCTTTTTTTACGCCATTATCTAGAATGAATATTCAGTATTAGCATGTATGCTTATGATTTGGAGGAATACAGAATGGCGTTATTATTAAAAAAGCGCGGTGCCGTGCTGCTCCTAATGCTTAATCTATTTCTAGTCTTTACTGGGATCGGCCTGATCATCCCGATTTTGCCTAAATTCATGGAGGATCTGGGCATTTCGGGGAGTACTGTCGGCTTGCTGGTTGCAGCCTTTTCGTTGACTCAGCTTCTTTTTTCGCCGCTAGCCGGCCGCTTGGCTGATTCATTCGGAAGAAAACGGATCATTGTCATCGGCATGATCGTGTTTGCCTTGTCGGAAGGGCTGTTCGGGATTTCAGATGACGCGGTGCTGTTGTTTGTATCACGACTGCTCGGCGGCATAAGTGCCGCGCTCATCATGCCGGCTGTTATGGCTTACGCAGCGGACGTCACGACCAAAGAAGAACGCGCTGCCGGAATGGGCTATATTAACGCGGCCATTACAACAGGCTTTATTATCGGGCCTGGCATTGGCGGATATATCGCCGAATTCGGCATACGCGTACCCTTTTATAGCGCTGCAGTTGCGGGGATTATAGCAGCCTGCATTACTTTGTTTATCCTGCAGGAGTCACTGCCGGCAGAAGAAGTGTCATCAGAGCTGCCATCCTATGCGGAACCACGGGGCGGTCTTCTTTCACAATTGATGCACTCCTATCGCGAGCCCTACTTTTTAAGCCTGATTATCGTATTTGTCATGTCTTTCGGACTGGCTAATTTTGAAACGGTCTTTGGACTGTTCGTCGATCATAAATTCGGGTTTACTCCTAAAGATATTGCCTTTATCATTACGTTCGGCTCCATTTCCGGTGCTGTTGTCCAAGTTACAGCCTTTAGCTGGATTCTGAACCGTTTTGGCGAAAAACGCGTCATCTCGATTTGCCTTCTATTTGCCGGCGTATTTATACTTCTGACGCTGTTCGTTCACAAATACTGGCTCATTTTTGCCGTTACCTTTATTGTCTTTCTGGCAATCGATATTTTGCGTCCGGCCATCAGTACCCAAATGTCGATGCTGGCTAAGGACCAGCAAGGCTACGTTGCCGGCCTTAACTCGGCCTTTACCAGTCTCGGCAATATTGCCGGACCTGCCATAGCCGGATTTTTGTTCGATGTGGATATCAACTATCCTTACACGCTCGCATGTATTATTCTGCTCATCAGTTTCGGCTTATCACTACGAGTGGGAAAACGTAAGCTGCAGGATTCCGCTACGGCATTCTAACAATTCAAAGGTTCTGTTCTACGGATCGGGAGCTCATTGATATCATTCAAGAAAAATGGCTTCCGGTTCCCCTCACTATTGAGTCTCCCTTGAAGAATCAAGCACCAGAACTCGACTCAGTTTGGTCAACTGCTGATTACCAAGGTTAGTATCCACTACCCAATGCTTATCAACTAGGGTAACTCTCCTCACATAAATTCAGGAAAGACTAAATAAATTCGCCGTTACTTGTGAAAAGGTTTTCCGCGCTATCTGTAACGGCAAGTTTAAAGCCCCTCATAATTAATAAGAGGGGCCTTTGGCTTTAGGTTTCATCATTTTAATAAATGTGAGTCACAATTAGGGCATAGTGGGGAGGTCTCTTCTGAAAAATGCGACCTGTGCAGAAAATAGAATCTATCACAAGTTTGACACTCTACGGCCATATCTGCTTCAAGTTCCACTACAGTTCTTGATTCTAATATAACAGGAACCAGAATTGCGTCTTGAATTAAATAATAGGGGGATGGCCTCCCAGTTCTATTTGGAACTGAGCAAACTTGCTTAATTACACCTTTGTCATCCCATATTTGAATTTTTCTGCGTGCAGTGTTCGCTGATCTAGAAAAGATCACTACTTAAATAGTTCGTTGTAAAACCAACCATACTTATTCGCTTTAAATCACTAATTAGATCAATACCATAAATGGGGCGCGCGCTTTCCCGGCAAAACTTTTTTATTCCGAGATCTAAACTCGTCGAATCGATTTTACCTTCTATTCCTCTTCGTATTTGCTCATCAACAATATCTTGCAGCATTCTAATAATATTACGAGGTGAGTTATTGGAAAAAGAAATGATAGTTCTGTAGGGATCAACGATACTCTCATCAAATAAACTTTTTAAAGAACTGACTTTACCATCACTATAAGCTATAAGCCTGCGGTCAATCATGGTACATAATTCAGAATATCTCCATTCTAATCTAAAGTCTTGCACCCTATCTCGTCGGGCATCGACCTCATAGAATGGTTCTAAAGCGTCCCAGAGGAAAAACTTTATAGCTATTTCGTTAGAATTAACAAATCTTAAATCTTTTATCAAGGGACTAATTAATCTATAGGATTTCTCAGGATCATTGCCAGTTAATTCTGTCTCATCAACTTTATCAATTAATACATAAAAGGCCTTAAAAGATTTTTTGATTATTGAAACTAGGATATTAAATTGGTTCATTGGATCTTCATTTAATTTTGGCTCTTCAAACTTCCCAGGGGCTACACCACTTAAACCAAACTTCGCCTTTAGAAATACTGAAGCTAGCCCAACTAAAGGCAAGTTCTCATTCCACCACTTTTTCACTCTTGTTGGTATTGTCATTGACCTTTTAACAACATCTTTGATCGTTGGGGTATCAACTTCTCCAAGATAGTTATCTATCATTTTGGTTAAAAATTTTCTTTCATCAGAGGGAAAGAAAAAGTTGGGGTCAACATCTAACTGACTTAAATGACCAAAATATGTAATTAATGTAAGTTTATTTAGGTTTCTTAAATGATACCCTAAATCAACCTCATCTAAAGATTTAATATTGGTAGTAAAAAAATAATCGTACGTAACCACGAAAACATTTTCTGATATACCTCTATCTTCGATCATCCTACGTTGAGCAGACTTACCTCCCCCTCGTGGGGCAAGAACTACGTGCGTCTCTGGTTCTTCAGGTTTCCCCCATAAAGATTGGTAATACGGTGGATCTACGAAATAATGATCTAGTCTGCTCTCTTGGTCTGCATTTGTATATTTAAACGGATCCTCTTCAAACCCTAATGAAGTATAAAAATCTTCTTTTTTGCTGACCCCAACTCGACTCATTTAGATCCTCCATTCAGATTCAATAGTATGCTTGTATTATATAACATAAGGGGAAACTTTTGGATACTTGCCCTTATTTATAATAAGGTTCAGCAGCCTTTTGTGGTAAAGCACTTGGGAATTTTCCTACTAATAAGAATATTCCGTTTTGGCACTAAATTCCACGCAAATTTGTTATAATATTTAGATTATCATATTCATTTCTTTGAGGTGTAGGATGAATAGTTTTGTAAAATTCTTATTTATTGTTATTGCTCCAGCTCTAGCGTTAGCTGCAACATCCCATGGGTCCCTAATACTCAATAAACCTTTTATATTCGAAAATGAATTTATTAAATTGGATACAACTTGGGCTACAATAGTTCTATTACTTTATATCGCTATTTCATCTGCATTCTTTATATATTCAAGAGTAATGGAGATTTTGAATGAAAAGAAAGAACAAATTAATTCATTAATTTTGGAGAATAGTGAACATAAGAGAAACCTTCAAGATAATGCAAGCGGACTTTGGAGAGAACTTAAATACTTAAATAAGTATAAACAAAACGAAGTATTAGCAAATATAATGGAAATATTCACAAAAAACAATACATCCGTTGTTTCCGTTCAAATGTACGAATACTTTATTAATAAAAGTAACTTTTTCGGAGTAACTCAAGTTAAAATTAATCACACTATTGGGGTTGCTAAAGAAGGGCAAAATCAAAATGCAATTTTGCAGTCATATTATACTATTCCTTCTTATATTCTTAATGCTTTTTATAAGGCTAGAGCAACTGCAGAACTAGGTTATCGAAACTTAGCGAAAGCTTTACACCGATTTGCAGTAAGATATACAAGACAATTGAATTCGCGTACTGAAGAAACTTTGACAAAACAAGATGTCTTCTTACTGGCACTACTAATTCTTGCTTTAGAGAAATTAGACCTCTATGACGACCTAAGAATAACCAAACACGATGATACCCTTCATAAACTTCAAAAAAACGGCATACTAAGGGGGATCATTGATAATGGAGAATATTATACTTTTACTTATAAATCACCTGGAAATATGAATAATGAAAAAGTAACGAGGACATACTTAACAAAAAAAATAACCATTAACGGATTGCAATGCATTTTTGTAATCACAGCAGATATTCAAGACCAACAAATTAATTTACATCAATTAGGCAATCAGTTTACAGAGCTTTTGGTTGCCAGTGACTTAAAAGTTGAATATAATTAAGTAAAGTGAAACGGGAGATGGCATTAATGAGTTTAAAATTAACCGATCAACAAAAAGCAATTATAAAAAAAGATCTCATTAACGCTGGTGCAATTCAAAGGGAAAGACCTCTTACACCCCGTGACTCTTATTATTCAAAAAGCATTGGCAAAACAAATACCACCCCAGCTAAGGTTAGAATATAGGTGTTATGATAGCGAGAGACGAGACGGCACTTTACAGGCCGTCTCGTATTTATTTTAGTAAGGAATTCTTCTCTACACTTACTTCAACCCTCCGCTTTACCACTATTTGTGGTACGGTTCCCCCCGGTTGATCCGGAACGAGCGGTACACCTGCTCCAGCAGCAGAAGGCGCATGATCTGGTGCGGGTACGTCATCGCGCCGAAGGAGAGGCGCTGGTCCGCGCGGGCGAGCACCGCGTCCGCAAGCCCGAGGGAGCCGCCGATGACGAAGGCGACGGAGCTCCGACCGTAGGTGGCCAGACGGTCGAGCTCACCCGCAAGCTGCTCGGACGACCAGCGCGCGCCGTCGATGGCGAGGGCTATCACATAGGCGTCAGGCTTCAGCGCCGCCATGATCCGCTCGCCCTCGCGGGCTTTCACCTGCGTTTCCTCCGCAGGGCTTAAATTTTCAGGCGCCTTCTCGTCCGCCACCTCAACGATCTGCACCTTCGCGTAAGCGCTCAGCCGCTTCAAATATTCGTCGATCCCCTGCGTAAGATACTTCTCTTTCAGCTTGCCTACGGTAACCACCTGTATATGCACGACGCATCGCAACTCCTTCACATCATCCAAAAATAAATTAGCACCACTGCGAGTGCTTATTTGCCTCAAAACAAGCCCCTGCCGAAAAATAGCATCACTACAGAGCGCTATTTGCCGAAAATGCCGGTTCATACCGCCACTTCCGTCGACTTAGCAACTTGTAGTGATGCTATTTTACCACGACAGCCCGAAAAAGGCCGAATAAGCACTCATAGTGATGCTAACACTCTAACTCCGTAATCCCCGCGCCGGCGATATAACCGCTAAACGACCAAAAACCGCGCCTTCCGCCCGCACTCCGGCTCCGTGCAAAGCGCCGGCGGCTCCCACGCGGCGAACGAAGCCTCGTTCAAATCCACCACGTCGGGCGCATCCTCATGTTCGTCAATAAATCGATCAATCGCAATTTCCAGATGCTCTTCACATACGCAATACATCAGTCGAATACATTCTCCTTATCCAATAAAACATTACGGATCCGGGTTTTCGGTCAGCTGTACGTCAACGTCGTACTTTTTGCCGTCCCGGTAGTAGTCTACTTTGACATTATCGCCGATCTTCTTGCGGTCATACAAAAATTTACGAAGATCCAGCGTGCTCCCGATCGGCTTGTCATCCAAGGAAACTATGACATCATTCGTCGTCAGCCCGGCATCCTTCGCAGGACCGTATGCCTCGAGCACAATAATGCCGTCCTCCACTTCGTCCGGAAGCTTCAGCATATTCCCGTCTTCGCCGTCGCCTCTATACAATTCCAAATCCACCGTGGCAACGCCCATATACGGGCGACGAACCTTGCCGTACTGCTCCAGCTCTTCGATTATGGAGACCACAAGGTTGCTCGGAATCGCGAAACCAAGCCCCTCCACTCCGGGCTGGGCCACCTTCATCGTATTAACGCCGATGACCTTCCCGTCCATTCCCACCAAGGCGCCGCCGCTGTTGCCGTGGTTGATGGCGGCGTCCGTCTGGAGCAGCTCCATCTCCCAGTCGATATTTCCGTCCATCGCGAGCGAGATCGGAATAATCCGATTGAGCGACGAAATCATTCCACCCGTGAACGTCGGCGAATAGCCGAGTCCGAACGGATGGCCGATCGCGATAACCGATTCCCCTTCGCGCAGCTTCGACGAATCGCCGAATTCCGCGACGCTGGGAAGCTTACGCCCGTCAACCTCAAGCACCGCCAAATCCGTCAGCACGTCGCTGCCGATCAGCTTCGCATCCATACGCTGGCCGTCGGATAATACGACTTCTATAGAAGAGGCATCTTCGATGACGTGGTGGTTGGTGACAATTTTTCCGCGCTTGCCGTCGATTTCATACACGATGCCGGATCCGAGCGAAACCTCGGGAGCCGTTCCCTCTTCGCCTTCGTGAGAACTGATGACGCTGACGATCGCCGGCTTCAGCTCTTCAACGATGTGCACAACCCGGTCCGGCTGGCTGGCGACATCCTCATATGCTACATCAGGCGAGCGTTCATCCGTCCGGACGCCGCCTCCCGCTCCCCCGAACAGCCAAGGGGACAATATCAGAAAAATAGCAAGCGCTCCGCCGGCCGCCGATGCCGCTGCAATTCCGGTATAACGCCCCGGGCGGCGCCAAGTCGGCCAATTGGAAGAAGAGAGTTTTCTCTTGCTCCTGCGGGACAGCTTGGGAGAGTAAAAATCATCGTCGAACAAACCCATGTGGCCGTACACTCCTCCCCATACGGGCAAAAAGGCAACCAGCTTTACCGCTCTTACCGAACGGCGCCCGTTTGCTGACCCCTGTTCTTCATGATACCCAAAAAACGCAACATTCACCAAGGATAAATGGTTTGCCGTCCTTTCCGAACGGTGTCCGTTTACCGAAGACGACTTCAGGGGGGATATATCTGTAGGATATACTCGCTGAATCGTAAAAAATGAGGAATGTTTTTCGTCCTATCTACCTACAATAGTAACATACCGCGTCTAGTAAAAAATAATAGAATTTATGACCATTTGAAACCAAAGGGAGAAGTGACTTATGAAGCGGACTATGAACGCCTGGGATCAAGTAAATCTGGTGGCGCAGCTCGCCGATTTGAAGGATTCTCAATACACGAACACGCTGGCGTTAAGCGCATTGATTGAAATCCTGATTGAAAAAGGAGTCCTCTCCCCCGAAGACTTCCACCACCGAACCGCGCAGCTCGAGAAAGAGGATTTACAGACCGCCCTCCGGCGCCGTTCGGACATTACCGCCCATTAAGCGGTAGCTTCGTCTTCCCTTGCGGCGGCGGCTTCGCTTTCGGCGCTCCCCAATCCTCCAACATCGATGCGATCCCATTCCGTCGCCCGATCCCAGTATGTATCCATCAACCGGACGGGACGCTCCGGCGTGCTTAATCCGGACTCTGCCAATATATTATTCACAGTCAGCTTGGCTAAATCCATCTGATTATGGTCTCGGCTCAAATGGGCTAAATAAACCCGCTTCGTTCGAGGAGAAAGCAGCTCGCACAGCGCTTCCCCGGCCGCATCGTTGGACAAGTGCCCGAGGTCGCCGAGAATGCGCCTCTTGATGTTCCAAGGGTATTTCCCGACACGCAGCATCTGGATATCGTGGTTCGATTCAAGAACCAGAACATCGGAATCCCGAATTTTCTCCTTCACGACCGGGCTCATGTACCCAAGATCGGTCGCGACGCTGAGCTTGAAGCCCTCGGCATGAAAGTTGTATGCCACCGGTTCGGCCGCATCATGCGAAATCGGGAACGACTCCACCCGCAAATCGCCGATCATAATTTCATCGCCTGTTTTAAAGATCATGCGCTGTTCCATCGCCACATCGCCGCAAAGCCGGTCCAGCTCGTTCCACGTCTTCGCGTTCGCGTATACAGGAAGCGCGTATTTGCGCGCCAATGCGCCGATTCCTTTAATATGATCGGAATGCTCGTGCGTAACGAACATACAGCTCAGCTGATCTCCGCTGACACCCTTCTCCGCGAGCAGCTGCTCGATTCGCTTCATGCTCAGGCCCGCATCAAGCAGTATTTTGCGGTCTCCGTATTCGACCAGCGTTGCATTGCCGGTCGATCCGCTGGAAAGCACCGTAAATCGAATTCCCATAAACTTCGTTCTCCCTTGCTCATCTCTTATCATTTGCTCTCTGCGTCTCTTCCGGCCATGGAAGGCCCTTCAACCGCGCCGTTAATCGCGTGCACATAGTACAGCTCTCCGCTCCCCAGCGCGACGCGCCAATAGGGCGCAAGCACCTGCGTCTCCGATTCGAAGATCGGACCGTGGTAGCCGAGCTGAATATCCGTTATGACGGAGCCTTGAGGCAAATAGTTTTCTGCGAGGCTTCCTAGAACCGTATATGCCGATAGGATTTCCTCTCCCTTGCCGCTCGTATCCGCATCGGGGCTCGGCGTCTGAACCTCCGCCTGCAGCATGCGGTAGGCATCGACGGAGCCGCCGACCGCAAACAGCTCTACTCTCACTTCAAACATCGGCATGCCGTTATACATTTGATTCATAATGTAAACCGCCCGGTCGCCGTTGGCGGCATAAGGATCATGCTCGTACATGCGGATGGACGGCATTTCGCCAACCAGCAATCCTCTGATGTCGGCCGCGCTCGAGAGCAAATTCTCGTCGAACGGAGACTTTAACCGTTTCTTCTCGAAGGATGGAATGCCGCCGATCAGCTTCACGGTAATTTCCTTCAGTCTCGGCATCGTGTCCGGAACCGCGGCGTTCACTTCGATCCGCTTGGCCGCAAGCAGCCGGTTCGCCTCTTCCCTGCGCAAGCCGGCCTCCGAGTATGCATCCAGTCCGATCTTGCCGGACCAGAGCTGGAAACCGAGCAGCATATTCAGCAAGAGAAACGATATGATCAACACTGTTTTGGCTCGGCTCCAGTCCATTACATCGCTCCTCCCGGCAGCGCCTCAACGGTCCCGTCGGAAAGCAGCACCGCCCAGACCGGCTTCAAGATCGCTTTTTCATATTCCTCATCCAGCACTAACCGGTACGCCGGAATCAACTGCTTCACGGAAGCAAACTTGCTGTAGCCCTGCAAAGCTTTCACCAGCGATTCGCCGCCACGAAGCTGCACCAGCTCTCTATTCTCGCTCGTCTCTTCGAGCTGAATCATCGATCGCTCATAGGCCGTAACGACGCCGTTCTGCAGCGTCAGCCGAATCGTGCCGTAGGGCAGCTGCTCACCCGGCGATACAATCGGGAACGACCCCGGGTAGTTGCCGATATATTGACGGAACACCACCGTCTGCTCCTGACTGACGCCCGACTCCTGCTGAATCGAGCTCAGCAAATAGCTCCCGTTCCAGCCTCCGTGCCGGTTGATGAATTGAACGGCCGACAACGAGGTGCCCAGCTCATCATACGTTCCCTCGACCGGAGCGGCCGGATCGGAGTAGCTCAGCCAATGCTGGTCGTTCGACAGCTGGAGTCCTCTTTTGCCGTCGGTGTAAATCTCGGAACCGTTCCGCTCCCGAAGAAATCTCGTAGTAGCCGGATCCGGAAACAAGCTTCGCTGGAGCTGCTCTGCCGTGAACGAGGTGTAGTGCATCTCATACTGAATCATTTGGAGCGGCTCCATAGGCAGATAGTGGCTTCCGCCGATAAGCTGGTACTTGCCGCGCGCCTTGCCGAAGCCTACAAACCGCTCTACGTCCTTGACGGTCAGGTCTGCCTTCGTCGCTTCATACACCGTGCGGTTGCCGCTTCCGATGAAAAACACCCGCACCTCTTCCCGATCCGCTCTCGTAAATATCCAGATTCGCTCAATCGGCTTCGAATCCTCCAAGCCGTCGCCCTTCAGGTGCATGAATTGCTCCAGCAAGGAAAGCGGCATATCCGACGGAAACCGGATTTCAAGACCGAGCGTATTTCTCGGGCTTTGCTCCGCAAGCTCCGGAATCGCTCCCACCTCTCGAATACCGTCGAAGGCGCGCTGCTTCACCACATCCAATATCATGCGGTAGAAGGTCATATTCGGGTAAAGCACCGTATGCTGATCCTCGCCAAAATGAAGCACGATATCCGAAGGAAACAGCAGCTGCGACAGCTCTGCTTGCGTCCCCTGCAATTTGGACTCCACATAATCGTTCGGGATAATCGCATCGAATTTGGGCGAGCTGTACGCGAGAAGGTAGCTTTGCACGAGGCTGGCCGCAACGAGAACGGTCAAGATGACCGTCTTTACATTCTCATTCATCTCGCGTCACGCTCCTCTTCCCATACAGGCAGCGTAAAGTAAACGGTCGTTCCGGCGCCTGCCTCGGATTCGATTCGTATGGTGCCGCCGTGCGCCTTTACTATTTCCAGGGCAATAGACAAGCCTAACCCCGTACCCCCCATATTTCTGGAGCGTGCTTTATCTACGCGATAAAACCGTTCGAATATTCTATCCAAATCCTTCTTCGGAATACCGATGCCGTTATCCTTCACGGACACCTCGACCCACTCGGGCGCCTTATGCTCCGCATTCCTCAACGGTCTGGCGGACAGCGTAATCGTCCCCCCGTCTTGATTGTATTTCACCGCATTGGAAACAAGATTGTCCAGCACTTGGTCGATCGCATCCGGATCCGCATACACAAGCGGCACTTCGCCGTCCGTCTCCGCCTCGATCCGCATGCCCCGCTGCTCCGCTTGAACTGCAAACCGGTCGGTGACATCGTCCAGCATCATAACGATATCCGTATGGTCGCGCATGAGCGCGTTTTGGCGGGAATCGAACCGGGACAGATGCAGCAAGTCGCTGACGAGGCGAATCATACGCTCCGTCTCGTTGCGCGTTACGCCGACAAAACGGCGGGCCAACGAAGGATCCTCCAATGCGCCTTCATCCAGCGCCTCAAGGTAGCTCTTGATCGTCGTCAGCGGCGTCCGAAGCTCGTGCGATACGTTCGCCACGAACTCTTTACGGGACGCCTCCAGCTTCTCCTGTTCCGTAACGTCGTGCAGCAACAGCACCGAACCGGTCACGCCTTTATCGCGGCGGTGAATCGGAGAGAACGTAACCCTCACCGTTAACGGATCGCTCGTTATTCCCTCGCCTAAACTGATGAGCAGCGTTCCGCCTTCCTTTTGCCATAACGAGTTGTCCACTCGCGTACGGCCCAGGCCCAGCAGCATAAAGACGTCTTTCCCCTCCGCCGCATCATCGTCATCCAAATGCAGCATTTGCCTGGCGCGGCGGTTCATGACGATCGTCTGGCCCCGCTCGTCCGTCGCAATGACGCCGTCACTCATGTTAGAGAGGATGGACGCAAGCTTGTCCTTCTCTTCCTCAATGGAAGAGAGCGCCTCTTTCAGCCGGTCCGTCATATCGTTAAACGCATTGCCCAGCTGTCCTATCTCATCGCCCGTTAAAACCGCAACCTTTTGATTAAAATTGCCTTTCGCCATCGCTGCAGCTTTCCGGGTTATATCCTTAATCGGCGCAGTAATCATATTCGATAAAATGATGCCCAGCAAAGCGGTCAACGCAAGCGCGATCGCCGTGCCCGAGAACAATATTTGTTTGATCCGGTTGGTCGTGTCGAACAAGCCTTCCATGGAGGCGACCACATACACAGCCCCGATCACCTTGCCGTGATTGCGCACGGGCATAGCGAGACTATGCTTCCGTTTGCCGTCGGCGTCGATAATCGTCCGCTCGTTACCCCGGATGCCTTGAAGCGCCCTCGTCACTTCCGTCTGGACGTTCTTTTGTCCGACAATCCCCTGCTGCTGGTGCATCGAAGCGCTGACGATGATCCCGTTCGCGTCGATCACTTGAATTTCCCGGTCGTTAGGCGCGAAATTCCGGATAAACTCGTCGAGATCCTCGTACGATTTGCCCGTCTCTTCTCTTGCCCCGGACATATTGGCGGCGTTCAAATAATCCACGACGTATTCCGCGAGGAAATACGCCTCGTTGTTCAGCGATTCCTTAAAATTGCCGAAGAAGGAGGTTTCCATCGTACGGATAAAATAAACCCCGATCAGCTGCATGGCGATCAGAATAAGCAGAACGTAGATGATGATGATGCGGTTTTGGATCGTCTGCAGCCTGCGCATGCCCTTCATTACAGCGACAGGCCTCCCAGCTTCGGACTTCGCATCATATATCCGAGTCCCCGCCGTGTCAAAATGTACTCCGGCTTGCTCGGGTCGTCTTCGATTTTCTCCCGCAAGCGGCGCACCGTAACGTCCACCGTCCGCACGTCGCCGAAATATTCGAAGCCCCAGACAGCCTGGAGCAAATGCTCGCGCGTCATCACCTTGCCGCTGTTTTTCGCCAGATAATGAATCAACTCGAATTCCCGGTGGGTGAGATCGATGGCCACTCCATCTTTATAGAGCACATACATGTCGCTGTCGATGACCAAGTTAAACAGCTTCAACGTATTGTTGCCGGACGCTTCCGCGCTTTCCGCCGCCGCCGCCCCTTTCCACTTCGACTGCCGCCGCAGATGGGCTTTCACTCGTGCCAGCAGCTCGCGGTTGGAGAACGGCTTCGTCACATAATCGTCCGCGCCGAGCTCCAGACCCAGCACCTTGTCGAGCTCCGTATCCTTGGCGGTGAGCATGATGATCGGGGTGTTCAGCTTCGCCCGCACCTCGCGGCATACATCCATGCCGTCCTTGATGGGAAGCATCAAGTCAAGCAATATTAGGTCCGGCTGCTCCTCGAACGCAAGCTCCACCGCCTGCTGTCCGTCGAACGCACAGACGACTTCGTACCCTTCCTTCTCCAAGTTAAATTTCAAAATGTCGGCAATCGGCTTCTCATCGTCGACCACTAAAATTTTCCCTTGCATCCCCGTCCACCACCTTTGCCTCTATCTTACCATATGACAAGGATAAACGGCATTGCTGTCCTTTGTGACGGAAACCGTTCCGAGCCGTCAAAAAAAGAGGCATAGACAAACCGTACCTGTTTGTCTTGCCCCTTTTTGCCGATTAGGATAAATATTTTAACGGATTTCGAGTATTGCCGTCCACAATGACCTCGAAATGAAGATGAACGCCTGTCGAGCGGCCCGTGCTTCCCATAACGCCGATTTTGTCGCCTTTTTCTACCGTTTGGCCCTTCTTCACCGAAATTTTGCTTAGGTGACCATACCGGGTCTTATATCCGTTCTGATGATCGATAATAATGCAATTTCCATATGCGCCGTCTTTACCCGCAAAGACGACTTTCCCGTTATCCGCGGCCATGATCGTTTTGTTGCTGGAGGTAATGTCGATTCCCTCATGTTGCCGGCCCCACCGCTTGCCGAAGCCGCTGGAGAGCTTTGCGGAGACAACCGGCCAAATAAACCGTCCGGTTCCTTCGCCGAGCACCACCTTTGTGCCTCTCTTGACGATGGCCGGTACCGGTTCTTCAATGACCTGCTCGCCGGCGATATCTTCGTCCATGAGCAAGCCGTTGATCTTAGTAAGCTTATACGTTACCTTCTTCTTGCCGTCGACCCCCTTGCGGAGCGTCTTCGACTGGCCCTTGCGCATCGTCTTGTCTTCTTCATATATCGTATCGTGCTGAATCGCGATCGTCTCGCTCAGCAGTTCAACCGTCTCGATCGTAACCGCCGGCTGCGGCATCGTCAGATCAAGGACGTCGCCGACCCGAATGAAATCACGTTCGATCAAATCTTTCTTATCCTGATTATTGGAATATATAAGTTCCATCGGAATGTCGAGCTTCTCGGCGATTCCTGAAATCGTATCGCCCTCTTGAACGACGTATTTGGTCGGCTTGATGTCGCCGTTCAGAAGAAACTTCAGCACTTCTTCCTCGTCCATGACATCGTTCGGTTCGATTTCGCGCTGGGCCAGCTCAATCGGCTCTATGATTCTAACGGACTCCACCTTCGTCTCGCTTCGGCCGATTAAATCGATGTCGCGCAGTGTGCCTGCGTCCGCCTCGGCCGCAAGTACGCCGACAGCTCCCGACGCTTGCGGCTTTGTGAAGCTGTCCTTAATCTTATCCAATATGCGATTGGCGGTTTCCTGGTCCTTCACGACCGCAACCGTCTTGCCGGCGACCTTCAGCTCGACGCCGACCGCTTTCGCTTCCAGCGCTGCCGCAAGGCTGGCGGACGTCTCGCTGTCCTCGCCTTCGCCCATAAACAGGAGTTCCTTCTCAATTCTCAAGCCGTCACGCTCGATTTCCCAAACAACTTCCGGATTTTCCTCCGAAACCTGTTTCAGTTTATCGGCAATGACCTGCTCTACAACAGATGGACTGCTAACCTCGCCAAGCAATTCGTCGCCCATGTAAACTTCGTATATTTCATTCATATTGGCTTGCACATACTGATTACCTGCATAAGTGATGCCCGCTATTAGTGCGATTACGCCGACGCTTCCGGCGATATGGATTTTGTATGTACAAAACCATTGCTTCGAATCTCGCATGCCGTCTTTGGCCCGCAGCTTCAGCTTCGTGTAAAGGCCTTTCGACTTCAAGTTCAGCATCGCATCCTTGAGCTTCTCGGAAGCCCGATTTCGCGGTACATTGTTCCTGAACTTCGCCATGCTCGCCTCCTCCACGCTTGTTAGCGAAACAAGTTTTCATGATTTTGCATAAAAGCTTTGAAAATCGGTGAAAATAATCGGTTTTTCTCCAATTTGCTTTTACTTTACCATGTTTACCTCCTCGGGGCAACATTGGCGTGCGAATTATGTAGATTTTGGGAGATAATGTGCTCTTTCTCACAGCAAAAACCGGGTTCCTAGCGGAAACCCGGTAAATTTGATCACTATAGGTCAATATTTTGCCAATATGGCGATCAGCCGTTCATACTCGCTCTGTTCGAGGTAATCCTGCAAAATATCCGACGCTTCCTGCATTTCCTCCGCCGTAATGCCGCCTTCAAGCAGCTTCGATATGTTTTGTATTTCTTCCGGCGGGAGCTTCTCCATCAGCAGCTTGAAAATCTCCATCCGGTCCTCGGACGAAATGCTGTCCTTTTTGGCCTCTAGGTCATCTGTGGAAAGGTACATATCGTTGCCGCTTCCCGATCCGATGGAGCCCATGACGGGCAGCGCATTGTCCGGAGCGGATTCCGAAGCGGGCGTATCGGACGAATCTTGAGTGTCGTACGGATTTCTGTCCGTTCCCGGCTGTTCTGTCTCCGTGCTTGCGGACGATTGGGCTTTTTCGGGTGTTGACGCGTTTCCGCCGTTGTCAGCCGCCGAACCGGTACCTGATCCGGCAAGGAAGGCGATCAGATCGGTTAAAGCAATCGGATTTGCTGCCTGCTGGCCTTGAAACGGCTTCAGCAGCTGCTGCACATATATGTTCACCATCGACCATGTCACAATGACCGATACTCCCGTTATAATTGCGGTTGATATTGCCGTCTTTACCAGCCAGCCTATCCATTTCATTAGTGAATCCCCCGTTCCGCTGAAGATGTATTCACCAGTATTGACCGAACGTGTGGGCGCCAAACTGCGTTGGAGGAAATAAGTGAGCGTACTTTGTCCCGTTCTTAGGCAGTTCCGAAGTGTGGCGGTGGAACAAACGGATTTTTGTTACGCTACAGCTCGCCGCTCCCTTCTCTCGCTGCCTCCTACGGAACTTTCTTCCGCTGCAGCACAACATACCGCTTCTCCCCTCACCAGCACGAAAAAAGCCCCTGTCTGTGTGAAAAACACACAGCCAGGGGCTTCCACTATTTCTTTACGCGTACACCGGACGCACCAGATTCGTCTGCTCGCGGTTGCGGCCGACGGAGAAGATCGAGATCGGAATGCCGGTCAGCTGCGACACTCGTTCCACATAATGGCGCGTCGTCTCCGGCAAATCCTCCAGCGAGCGAGCACCCGTGATATCCTCGCTCCAGCCCGGAAGCTCCTCGTACACCGCTTCGCATTCCGCCAGCATCCGCAAATTCGAAGGGTAATAGTCGATCACTTCGCCTTTATACCGATACGCCGTGCAAATTTTAACGGTTTCCAAGCCGCTCAATACGTCAAGCGAGTTCAACGACAACCCGGTAATCCCGCTTACCCGGCGCGCATGACGCACGACGACGCTGTCGAACCAGCCGACGCGGCGAGGGCGTCCGGTAACCGTACCGTACTCATGGCCGCGCTCGCGAATCGTATCGCCGATTTCGTCGTGCAGCTCCGTCGGGAACGGACCGTCCCCTACACGGGTCGTATACGCCTTCGCCACGCCGATTACTTGGTGAATCTTCGTAGGCCCGACGCCGGATCCGATGCAGACGCCGCCCGCCGAAGGATTCGACGACGTTACGAACGGGTAAGTGCCGTGGTCGATGTCGAGCATGACGCCTTGCGCGCCTTCGAACAGCACCCGGCGGCCCTCGTCGATCACATCGTTCAGGACGATCGAAGTGTCCGTAACGTACGGACGAAGGAAATCCGCATAGCCGAGATACTCCTTCAAAATTTCTTCCACATCAAGCGCAGGCGCGCCGTACACTTGCGCCAGCAGCTTGTTCTTGTCTTCCATAATGCGGCGCAGCTTCCGCTCAAACTCTTCCGCATCCATCAAATCGCCGATGCGGATGCCGTTGCGGGCCGCTTTGTCCATATAAGCCGGACCGATGCCCTTGCGGGTCGTGCCGATTTTATCCGCGCCCTTGCGGTCCTCATCCAGTCCGTCGAGCACAAGATGATACGGCATGATAAGATGCGCGCGGTCGCTGATTTTCAGATTGACGGTGGAAAAACCGTTCTCATGGATATAATTGATCTCTTCAATCAAAGCTTTCGGATTGATGACCATTCCGTTGCCGATGACACAGCGCTTCTCTTTATAAAAGATGCCGGATGGAATCATTGTCAGCTTGTATTTCTTATTATCGATCATAATCGTATGACCGGCGTTATTGCCGCCTTGATAACGGGCAATAACCTCTGCCGATTCGGCAAGAAAATCCGTGATTTTCCCTTTGCCCTCGTCTCCCCATTGCGTACCTACCACAACGACTGTCGACATGAGCGTTCCCCCTTCGGGTTCATTATTGTAAAGCATTAACGCGAAGCATACTTAGTGTACCAATGCAGATGGTGGGAGTCAATGAAAAACCGAACGATTACCCGATAAAACGGGCAATCATTCGGTATTGCGTAACATAATCGACACTATATCGCGGCAGGCATCGCGTCCGAATGGTTTTTGTCCAACGACACGAATTTGTTGAAGCTCTTCAGGAACACCAGCTCCACCGTTCCGACCGGGCCGTTCCGCTGCTTGGCGATAATGATCTCGATAATATTCTTTTTTTCCGAATCTTGGTTGTAATAATCATCCCGGTATAAGAATCCGACAATATCTGCGTCCTGCTCGATCGAACCGGATTCCCTCAGGTCCGACATCATCGGGCGCTTGTCCTGGCGCTGCTCGACGCCCCGGCTCAGCTGCGACAGCGCGATTACCGGAACTTCGAGCTCACGGGCGATTTGCTTCAGCGTACGGGAAATTTCCGATACTTCCTGCTGACGGTTTTCGCCGGACTTGCCTCCGCGTCCCGCAATCAGCTGCAAATAATCGATCAGAATCATGCCGAGACCTTTTTCCTTCTTCAGTCTGCGGCATTTGGCCCGGATATCGGCGACGGTAACGACCGGAGAATCATCGATGTAAATATCCGCCTCGGAAAGCGTACCGATCGCCATCGTCAGCTTCTCCCAGTCGTCTCCCTCTAGGGTTCCGGTACGCATCCTTCCCGCGTCGACGTTCGCTTCCGCGCATATTATACGCTGCACGAGCTGCGCCGCAGACATCTCAAGCGAGAAGATGGCGACCGTTTCCTTCGCGCGTACGGCGACGTTCTGAGCCACGTTCAAGGCGAACGCCGTCTTACCTACGGAAGGACGAGCCGCGATGATAATTAAATCGCTGCGCTGAAAGCCGGCCGTCATCTTGTCGAGATCCGGGAAACCCGACGGGATGCCCGTAGTCACGCCGCGCTGGTTATAGAGCGTCTCGACCTTCTCAAATACTTCCATCAACACATCTTTAATCGAGACGAAGCCCGAGCCGGATTTGCGATTCGATATTTCGAGAATGTTTCTCTCCGCTTCGCTTAGCAGATCCTGTACGTCTTCGGCGCCCGCATAACCGTTCGTGACGATTTCCGTCGCCGTCCGGATCAACTTGCGGAGCATCGCCTTCTCTTCCACAATCTTGGCATAATAGAGCACGTTCGCGGCGGTCGGCACGGCGCTTGCAAGCTCCGTCAAATACTTGATTCCGCCGACTTCCTCCAGCTGCTGCTTGCCCTGCAGCTTCGTCGTCAGCGTAATCAGATCGATCGGCTCGTTCTCGCTGCCCAGCTCGACCATCGATTCATAGATTCGGCCGTGCGCCTCCCGATAAAAATCTTCGGGCTGCAGCAGCTCCATTACCGTAACCAATGTAACGCTGTCCAGCAAAATGGCGCCGAGCACCGCTTGCTCAGCCTCCAAATTTTGCGGGGGAATTCTATCGAAGCCAATATCCCGGTTCATATTATTGCCCTTCTACTACTTGAACCTTCAAAGTTGCCGTAACGTCCGGATGAAGCTTTACCGGCACGTTCGTGAAGCCGAGCGTGCGGATCGGCTCGTCCATAATGATTTTGCGCTTGTCCAGCTTGATCTTCATCTTCTCGAGCTCTTCCGCCACCTGTTTGTTGGTGATCGAGCCGAACAGACGGCCGCCTTCGCCCGCCTTGGAACGAAGCACGACAGTCAGCTGCTCCAGCTTTTTGCCCAGCTCGATCGCCTCTTCCTTTTCCTTCTCCTTGCGGCGAAGCTCGGCCTGCTTCTGATTTTCCAGCGTCTTAACGTTTCCTTCGTTGGCCGGTTTCGCCACTCCGCGCGGGATCAGGAAGTTTTGCGCGTAGCCTTCCGATACCTCTTTAATTTCGCCCTTCTTGCCTTGACCCTTCACGTCTTGTAAAAAGATAACCTTCATTCGAACAGCCCCTCCCGTTCTTCAATGTCATTAATAATAGCCAGTAAACGCTCCTTCGCCTGTTCAAGCGTGCCTTCCACCTGAGCGGCCGCATTCGTCATATGGCCTCCGCCCCCGAATTGCTCCATAATGACCTGTACGTTGACATGTCCCATCGAGCGGGCGCTGATGCCGATCAGCCCGTCGGTGCGCTCGCTGATGACGAAGGAAGCGACGATGCCCTGCATATTCAGCAGCGTGTCGGCAACCTGCGCAATGAGCAGTTGAGGATATTTTTGCCCCGGCTCCGTGACCGCCACGGCGAAATGCTCGTGCACGATTTGAGCGTGCCTAATAATGCTCGCCTTCATCATATAGCCTTTCAAATCGTCCTTCATCAGCCGCTGAATCAGTTCCGAATCGGCGCCGCTCCGCCGCAGGAACGAAGCCGCTTCGAACGTTCGGGCTCCGGTGCGGACGGAGAAGCTCTTCGTATCGGTGACGATGCCGGACAGCAGCGCGGTCGCTTCCAATACGCCGAGCTGCAGATTGTCGTGAATGTACTGCAACAGCTCTGTGACGAGCTCGCAAGTGGACGACGCGTACGGCTCCATGTAAATCAGCGTCGCGTCGTTAATAAATTCTTCGCCGCGGCGGTGATGGTCGATTACCATCAGGCGATTCGTCAAGCCGAGGAGCCTCGGCTCCGCCACCAGCGTCGACCGGTGCGTATCGACCACGACGGCCAGCGTTCTCGGCGTCGTGATTTCCATCGCATCCTCCGGAGGAATAAATTTTTGCGTCAAATCTTCATCCTCGTAGATGAGCTCCATCAGACGGTGGATCGAAGGATTTACGCCTTCGAGCACGATGTACGCTTCCTTCCCGAACGTCTCCGCCGCGCGAAGGACGCCGATGGCCGCCCCGATCGCGTCGGTGTCCGGAATTTTATGTCCCATGATAATCAGCTTGTCGCTTTCTTTTATCAAATCGCGCATCGCGTGCGCAACGACGCGGGCGCGCACTCTGGTGCGTTTCTCCACCGCGTTCGAACGGCCGCCGTAAAAGTTGATCCGTTGGCCGACCTTCACACCCACTTGGTCGCCGCCGCGTCCGAGCGCAATATCGAGACTCGTTTGGGCAAGGTGACCCAGCTCCACCAAATTGTCGGTGCCCGATGCGACCCCGATGCTGACCGTCACCGGCAGCTTTAAATGGCTTGTAGCGTCCCGAACCTCGTCGAGCACGTCGAATTTCGCCTGTTCCAGCTTGTTCAGCGTCCGTTGATTCATAAGGAGCAAGAATCGGTCCGAAGACGTGCGGCGCAAATAGATTAGATTGCGGGCGCACCAATCGTTGATGACCGTCGTTACTTTGGCCATGACCATGCTTCTTGCCTGATCGTCCATTCCTTGCGTCACTTCGTCCACATTATCGAGCGCGAGAATGCCGAGCGACGGCTTTTCTTCTTCATATCGCTTGGACAAAGAGGTGAATGCGGTAATGTCCGTAAAGAACAGGAGGCGCTCCTCCGGCTTCACGTTCACTCGAAACATCCGCTTTCCAAGTACAATTTCTTGCACGCTCTCTTTGTCCTTAATCGTCTTGAGTCCCGGCCACAGGCTGCTTACCGTTTCCCCCACCACCGTATCTCTTTCGAGCATTTTGGCAATAAAAGGGTTGTGCCACTCGATCCTCTTCTCGTCGTCGTACAGCACCACGCCGATCGGCATGCCGTTCATCAGCTCGTTCGTCGCACGCTTCACCCGATGGGAGATCGTTGCGATATACGCTTGAAGCTCCTTGCGCCGACGAAGCTCCTGCATCACCGAGAAATAGGCGGTTGCCGAAAATACGAACAATCCGACGGTTCCGGCCGCCCAATGAAAGGCAAACAAAGCGACGACAGCCGCAGCCAGCGCCGCAAGAGTCCATAACGTCTGCGAACCGGGCCATTTGCCGTTTAACCATTTCGGCATGCCGGAATCTCTCCTTCCTGATTACGGTTTGCGTAACCGTTCGCGAAGCGGAAAGGCAGTGTCAAATACGCCAAGCAAGCTAAAAGCCGAGGACAGCGGCCAAACCAGGATAAATAGTGCGATGCCCGCCCACGGAAGCCATCGCCCCCAACGTTTCGCATCCGCGATAAAAAACAAAAACGCAATGCCTTGTACGGCAAAAACAAACATTAAGATCGGCACGATATTGACGATAACGGCCGATAGGAACGATTCGGCGTTAAAAGGCAGAAACAAATCGAAAAATAACGCGATTAAGTAATACCAAACCAAATATCTCGGCAATCTCCACAGACGCATCGGCTTGAGCCCGGCAAGGGACTCGCCCATCCGGTTGAGCAGCCGGCGGGCGACGGCATGCGTCACACCCGCAAGCAGCAAGGACGTGCCGAAAATATATAACGGAACGAGCACTTGCGTCAATTGAACGAGCGTTTCCAGCTCTTGACCCGCAATCAGCCCCGTCATTTGCTCGGGAAGCAGCGAGACGCTTTCTCGGATCGTCGCGTCGATCGAACGGTCCAATTCGAACCCGAGCATCGTAGCCGCTACAAGCAGCAGCAGAAACATCGCCACGTACGCGGCCGTTCCTCTTACGATCACGGACCGTGCGGGCCGCAGCTGCCGATAGGAGCTCCCCATGACGATTCCCGGAATGAGAGAGAATGCGGCTAATAAAATAACTTGCCCGAAAGCGCCTCCGGCGAAAATCGCCCCGATGACACTAGACAATGCAACGGTTGCCCCAAACACGCTGCGTCTGGTCTTAACATATAATATGGCCGCAGGTATTGAAAGAAACCAAAAAGTGATGAGCATAAAGGGGGTAACTAAAGACATGAGCAATACTGCGTTAACGATCCCCCAAATCGTCGCGTGACGTTTCTCACGCGGCTGTTCCGACAACAAACGGTTCACCTTCCATCCATATGACGCTCGAGCGCCGACATATCCCCGTACCACTTCTCCAGCTGGTGCTCGTCGTTCGCGTGGGATTTCACCTTCTCGGCGATTTTCTCGTCCAACTCCCTGTACGATAAGCCCAGCCTGCGCCCAAGCACATAGCAAGAGACTACGAGAGAAGCCAAGCTGTCCGTAATTTTTTCTTGTTTGCCTTCCCAAAGTCCCCGAAACAGATGCGCGATCTGATCCGTCATCTCGGTCTTCAACCAATCGATTACTTTGGCCCGCTTGGCCACATCCACTTCTTTATCGTTCGGCATCGTCCTTCTCCCTATGAACCAGACGTTCGGCTTCGAAGTCTTTTCTTTTTAGCATTATATCACAAAGAAAGGGAAACCGTTTAGCGGACCTTCCGAGCTTCGCACAGGCAAAAAAAAGGAACCCGCCTCCGGGCTCCATACCTCTTGCTTTATTTTACGGCGATCCATTTATGCTCTTGAGCGGACCGCATGACCGCGTCCATCACGGCTTGTACGCCGCTTCCGTCGGCGAAGGTGGCTAATCCCGCTGCTGCGGATAGTGCAGCTGACCCAGTTGACGCACCCGACGCACCGCCGAAAGCTTCCGAACCCGACTTTCGCTCAAGGATCGCGTCGATCCACTTCCACACCTCGTTGCGATCGGTCAGCCTCCATGGACGGAACCGCTCCTCCGAAGGATCCGCTTGCTCATCCAACGGAATGGCGCCGGTAACGGCTACTTCCGACCAAGCCTCTCTGTGAGGAGCATACTGCAGGCTGCAGCCCCTTTCCCCGGCCGCAAACCGAAGCTTGCCTTTCAACCCTGTAAGCTCGAGCCGGATCGTCTGGCCGCTGCCGCCTTGGTGCTCAAGCCAGCTTGTATGGAACGTGCCGCGCATGCCGTCGGCAAACCGCGCCAAGAAGCTTACGGAGTCGGCCGCCGCATCGTCATATCGGTCGGCATGCGCGAATCGTGCCTCGCCGCATACTTCCGTAATTCCGGTCCCGGTCACGAACTGCGCAAGATCGATCAAATGCGAGCCCAAATCGGCCAGCACCCCTCCGATGCCGCCTTTGGACGCGGCTCCGCGCCAGCCCGGCGGCTGCGTGATCCCGTACTCCCCGGAATATTCGAAGTAACCCGAATGGATGTCACCGATCGCTCCTTCCGCAACCATCGCTTTCATTCGCTGAATCCCCGGATGCTCGCGATACGTGAAGTTGACGCTGTGCAGCACTTTCGACGTTTCCGCCGCGGCCGCCATCCGTGCGGCTTCCTCCGCATTCATGGCAAGGGGCTTTTCGCATATCACGTGAATCCCTTTGCGCATCGCCGCTTCGGCGACCGGCGCATGAAGCACGTTCGGCGTCACGATGCACACGCCGTCCAAACCCGCTTCCTCCAGCATTCGCTCATAGGAGGTGTAGACATGAGGTATGCCGTATTTCTCCGACATCCGCTGCGCGCTTTCGCCGCCTTCGCTGCAGATCGCATGAATGTCCGCGTTAGGGTGCAACTGAATGGCGGGCAAATACCATAAATCGGAAAACCAGCTGGCCCCGACGAGGCCGATTTTTAACCGCTGCTCTTGAACCAAAGAACGGACCCTCCCCCAAAAGGTACTTCCTTCCTACAGATCCATTCTAACTCCTTTAGCCGAAGATTGGATAAGCAAATCGATAATTTTTTGATTTTCGTATCCGTCCGTGAAGGTCGGGGTGTCCTTCGTATCCTTCCCGCGGGCAAAATTCAAGAAGTCTTGCAGCTGATTCAGCTCGAACCGCTCCGGCACATCCGACACGGACACGTTGGAATCGACTTCGCCGTCTCTGCGGGACCATCTCTTCACCGTTCGCGGATATTCGCTGTTCACCTGCACGGTGCCCTTCGTTCCGTAGATCGTTACCTCCAGATGGTTGCCGAAGCCGACCGCGTTGCGCGACGTCGTAAACACGCCCGCGGCACCGTTCTCGAAACCCGCCACGAACGCCGTGAAATCGTCGACGTCCACCTCCGCCGTCTCTCCGGAGCCGCCCGGCAGCTTCCGCTCCGGCACGAACGTCTTCAGCAAGCCGGCGACATGCGTAAATTGTCCGGCAAAATAACGCGCGGAGTCGATCATATGCGCGCCCAAGTCCCCCAAAGCGCCGGAGCCCGACATCTCCTTGCTGAATCTCCAGCTGTAAGGGGTGTCAAACAGCTCGGCCCCCCACTGCTGAAGATATTCCACCGCGATATGTCTGATTTCGCCTAGCTCGCCTTGCTCCAAGAGCTCCTTCGCATAACGGAACGCCGGGACGTACCGGTACGAAAACCCGACCATACACCGAATCGGCGACCGGTCGTATTTCGTCTTCAGCGCCTTCGCTTCCTCGAACGTAACGGTGAACGGCTTTTCCGTCATCAGGGGCTTTCCGTGCCCGATGCACAAATCGATAATTTCGGCATGAAATTTGTTCGGAACGACCGAAATAATACAGTCGACGTTCGGATCCTTCACAATGGAAGCGTAATCCTCATACCGCGCGCTTACGCCGAGATTCTCGCCTACATTGCGCAGCGCCTCGGGATTTACGTCGCAAATCGCCGTAATTTCCGCTTCGTCAATCTTCGATAGCAGCCAGATATGATGATTTGCCATGCCGCCTAAGCCGATTAAACCGACCCTCATTTTTCCCTCTGCCATATTCGCGTACGCTCCTTATTTTTTCGAGATCGGCTCAAGCGGAGTCGCCGCATGTCCGTATACCGGGACCGGAGTAGCCTTCGGAGCCGCCCATTTGACCGCATTGCCGATCACTTTGAGCACGTCCTTGTGATAATAGGTCGGGTACGTCTCATGACCGGGGCGGAAGTAAAATATTTTCCCTTTGCTTCTCGTGAAGGTCATTCCGCTGCGGAACACCTCACCGCCTTCGAACCAGCTCACAAGGACGAGCTCATCCGGCGCCGGCACATCGAAGTGCTCTCCGTACATCTCTTCCCGCTCCAGCTCGATGTATTCGCCGATGCCTTCCGTAATCGGATGGGCGGGCGCCACGACCCACATCCGCTCCTTCTCGTCCGCCTCCCGCCATTTCAGCCGGCCCGTTTCCGTGCCCATCAGCTTTCCGAATATTTTGGAAGCGTGGCCGGAGTGAAGCACGATCAGTCCCATGCCGTCCAGCACTCTGCGGTACACGCGGTTTACGATTTCGTCCGACACCTCGTGATGCGCGATATGTCCCCACCAGATCAATACGTCCGTGCCGTTCAGCACTTCTTCCGTCAGGCCGTGCTCCGGTTCGTCCAAGGTGGCGGTACGAATGACGAAGCCCTCTTGGGCGATTCCCTTCTTGATCGCAGTATGCATTCCTTCCGGATACACCGCGGCTACCTCCGGGTTTTTCAATTCGTGGCGGTACTCGTTCCAAATCGTTACATGGATCATACGAATTCCCTGCTTCCTTTTTATAAAATGATATGCTAACCCCATTCTAAACAAGCTTCCTTCGGATTCGGGTTAACAAAATACATGAAATGGTGTATATAATTCACTTTTCGGCGAGCGCCCGGTCCATCTTCGCCGCGGCCTCATCGAGAGCTTCCTTCGCGGGCCGGCCTTTGATGAAAATATCCTCCATCGCATCGTTATAGATTTGCTCGATCCGGCTCCACTGCGGAATCGCCGGGCGATAGAACGCTTCCTCGATCCCCTTCATATAAGCGTCGATATACGGGTTTTTCTCCCTTACCGCTGCGGAATCCCGGAAAGCTTCCATATTTGTCGGAATCAAACCCGTATGAAACAGCATCTGCTGCGTATCCTTGCGCATCATCCATTTCATGAACGTCCAGGCCTCGTCCTTCACCCGGCTGCCCTTCGTCAGTACAAGGTTTTCGCCCCCGATGACCGAGCCGAACCGGCTCTCTCCCCTCGGAAACGGTTCCGGGTCGGTAGCCGTAAGCAAATCGGTCTTTAAGTTCTTGGAATTCAGCAAAATGCTGTAATACCACGGCCCTTCGTCGATCATGAGCAAGCTTTTGTTTTCGGATTGAATATCGTTCCATAAATCGGCGCTTCCGGTAAACATAGCGGGGTTGATAACCTTTTCTTTATACAGCCTCAACAGCGTTTCCGCTGCGAGGACACTTTCCTCGCTGTTGAAATATCCGGCCGTCTGCGTAAAATGCTCATCGGCGAGCTTGCCGCCGAGCCCGAAAAAATAAGGCAGGCTCGCCCACAGCTCGATCCCCGACATGCCGAGCACGAGACGGTGTTTCTTAGCCGCTTCCACAACTTCCGTCAGCGAAGCGCTTTCCGCATTCAGTCCGAGCTTATCAAGGAGCGCGCGGTTGTAAATCGCCGCTTTCGTATTGATGTTAAGAGGCAAGCCGTACACATCTTCTTCGTACTGGCTCGCACTCAGCGTGTCTCCGCGAAGCTGCGCCGCCGTCTCGCGAAAGTCGGAAAACCGGCTGATCGGGTAAAGCAGACCGCGTTCGGCGAAGCTCGGCACCCACGAAATATCCATGCGTACGACATCCGGCGGCTTATCCGCCGACGCCCTCGCCACCAGCGCCGCCTGATATTCCTGATTGTATTCCTGCCGGACGGATTCAATATGAATGTGCGGATGCTCCTTCTCGAAGGCGGGGACGACAAGCTGCTCGAACACTCTTGTTTCTTCGTCGCTGTACGTATGCCATACAACAACGGTTTTGTCCGGATTGTCGCCTAGCCGGCCGACATTGCCCTGATTATCAATGATGCCGTCATTGCCGCATCCCGTCGTCATTGAAACGATCGACAACATGACCGCCATCAAAACCGATAGTCTCCGCACGGCTTTTTTTCCCCCTCCCTGTCGTTTATAAATGCTGCAGCTCCCTGTAATCCATCGGAGAATATCCGGTAATCTTTTTAAACAGCTTGCTGAAATACTTCACATCGTTGAAGCCGGACTGCTCGGCTACTTCGTAAATTTTCAAGTCCGTTCCGGAAAGCAGCTCTTTCGCTTTCTGGATGCGCAGCTCGATCACGTAGTCGATGAAATTGTGGCCCGTCGTCTTTTTGAACAATATCGAAAAGTAGTTTTTGCTGACATGGACGACGTCCGCCACCTGCTGCAGCGTAATCGATTCAAGATAATGCCGCCGGATGTATTCCAGCGCCTTCGCTGCCGGATTGTGAGCGTGGATGCTGTCCGTCCGCTCGAGACTCTGCCTGCGAAGCTCCGCGATCTGCTCCATAAGCAATGCGCATAGCTCCTCCAGCGTCTCCGCTTTGTACAGCCGATCGAAGCCTTCGACCAACGCGTAAGGATCGGCCGATTGTTTGAACAGGAGGGACAGCACTCTGCACGCTTGCTCCTTTAATTCGGCCGGCCGTTTGCCGCCTGCGGACCAGCACGATTTCCATGTCTCCACGATATGATTCAGCCGCTCGTCGGTCCGATCGGGGGACTCCAGCAGCATGCCTGGCAAATTGCACTCCGCTTTCCCCGCCGCACTTCGGTCGGAAGGCTCCCGGTAGCGGTAAATGCCCTCGTGCTCGAAGAAATACCTTCGACATGCCTCTTGGCTTTGTTGAAAGCGCTCCTTTACAGTACCGCTCCCCGCCCCGATTGCAAGACCGAAGGTGATGCCGGTGCCCGCCTCCTTCGCCATCAGCTGCTGCAAAGCTTGCATCTCCCGCTCCAGCTCCCCGCCGCTGAGCTTGGGAATCAGAAAGAACAGCTCAACCTCCGCGGTTTGGAAAGCGATCCCTTGCGGAAACCGGCGATAAAACACATCGACAAGCGATTCGAGCACGATCGATTTATGCAAAAAACCGTACGCTTCTTCCAGCGCCCGCACACGGTTCAAAGCGGCATATACCGCCGCATAATCCGATTCCAGCCATGCCGGAATGCCGTGTTCGGGAAGCTCCTCCGACCGGTCCACCAGAAACCGCTTCAGATTGTTCTCATACGCCCGTCTTTCCCGCTCCATGCCTCCTGCAAGCACGCCTAGAAGCCGGGTTTCCAGCCGCTCGTTCTCGTGCAGCATTTCCGCGCATTTGCGCACAAGCTGAACCAAATCCTCAGGCTCTAATGTGGGCTTCAATATATAATCGACAACCCCGAGCTTCAGCCCTTCGCGAACGTATTCGAAATCGTTGTAGCTGCTAACCAGAATGACTTTGATCCGGGGGTTCAATTTCAACGCGGCCCGCGTCAGCGCAAGACCGTCCATCACGGGCATCTTGATATCCGTAATCAGAATATCTGCGGGCTCGGCCTTCATTGCCTCCAATGCCTCGGCGCCGTTGGCGAAATCGCCGGTCACCCGGCACCCTTCCTTCTCCCAGTCGACCGACGCTTTGATGCCGAACCGAATGACCGGCTCGTCATCTACGATCATGACCCGAAGCATCCGCATCCCCCTCCTGATTGTGGAATTTCGGGTACAGGACGATCGTCGCAACCGTACCCTCTTGCTCGCCGGGGCGTAACGTTACATAAGAGTCTCGCCCGAAATACAGCGTCACGCTTTCATATACATGCTGCAGCCCGATGCCGGATTGCCCCGAAGCTACCGCCTCTTCAATCGAGCGCTCCACTACCTTCCGCTCCGGCAAAATGCCGATCCCGTTATCCCGCACGCGGATGACGGCTGCCTCACCGTCCATGAGCGCCTCGATATGAAGCTCCCCGTCCGTTCCTTTCGGTACGATTCCGTGAAAAATCGCATTCTCCACTAGCGGCTGGATCAGCATGCGCGGAATGACAAACTCGGCGGCTTGCGGATCCACCGTGGTATCCAGCACAAATCTTCGGCTGTACCGAAGCTCGAGAATCGCCAAATATTTCTCGATGATGTCCAGCTCTTCCCCGATCGTGACGAAATTGCCCTTCTTGCCCATATTCGCCTCCAGGAGGCGGATCAACGCGGACATTCCCTTGTCCGCCTTCTCCTTCTGGTCGTACTTGATGAGCCAGCGAAGGGTGCTCAGCGTATTGAACAAAAAATGCGGGTTGATGCGGTGCATAACGGCCCGCAGCTCGGCATCCTGCTTCTGCTTTTGCTCCTGCTTCACTTGCTCCATCAGCTGATCGATATCCGCCATCATCCGGTTGAATTGCTTGCTCATCAGCCCGAGCTCGTCGTTGGAATGAATGTGGGTCCGCACCGACAAGTCTCCCTGCTGCGCCAGCTTCATTTGCCGCGTCAGCTGTTTGATCGGGCGGGTTACCCTTCCTGCGATGACGAGACCGACCAATATGCCCGCTAGCGTAAACCCGACGAACGACAGCATAATATTGTAGTTTAAAGCGTCCAGCTTTTGGGTGATCTCCCGGACGGGAACCGTCCCTACAATGTACCAGCCGTTGCTCAGCCGCTGCTTGACGCCGTAATACGGCACGCCTCCGTTCGAAAATTCAAATTCGATAAAGTCGTTCCCGACGATGGATCGGAGCAGCTGTTCGTTCTCAACATAACGGTTGATGTTTCCCGTATCGGGGTCGATCATGATGCGGCCTTCCTGGTCCACAACAAAAAATCCGCCCGTATCGCCCAATTTGATTTGTTCGATTTTCTCGATAATTTTTTGCCCGTTTAAATTAACGAGCACGTAGCCGATATTGTCCATCGTGTCGAAATCCTTCAGCACGCGCGCGATCGGCAGCACAAGCTTCGTGTTGTCTCCCGCGCCGCTGAATCGGTCGGCCTGAAGCCCTTGCCAGACGAGACCTCCGTCCCGCTTCCTCGCTTCGACGGCCCAGTCCAACTCGTCCAGGTCGTAACGGGCGAGCTTCGCCTTGGAGAAGGTGCCGCTTCCCCAGCTTTGCTCGACATTTTTGAGCACGTAAGCGATATTTACGAACGAGCTGGAGTACACGATGTTATTGAGTATGCCTTTAAAATACTCCTCGTTCTCCCGCCATTCTTGCAGGTTCGTCGTTGTTTCGCCGGCGTCCTTCTTCACGACCTTCTGGATCCGCAAATCCGTATACAGCAAATCCGACACGTCGCTGCCGGCATTCAGAATGAACGACAACGAATCCGCGGCTTGCTTAGCGATCTGCACGGACGATTCTCTTGCACTGTTTTTCACCGTGGAATTCGAAACGAAATAAAACGAAGCGCTGGTAAACAAAGTGGAGATCAGAATGACGATGACGAATGCGGCGATCATTTTGACGGCGAACCTGTTTTTCACTTGAATCTGATGCGGCATTCTCTGACCCCCTTTTTCCGTATCTACCGATTTTGCAACAAACTTGTTGCTATCCCTGCCCCTTTTCCGCCTCGCGACTGATTTAGCACCAATTGTTGCTACTCACTCCGTAGCATTGCCGCTTACCTAGACCCTATCAGACGGAAAGACGCCTCTCAGAGACGTCTATGTTCCGTGTATTATTTATGATCCTCGTACTCCATGACAACCATGTCCCAATATTTCAAAGTCGGCAGCGTAACTTCCACTTTATCGCCTTGCTGTTTGAACGCAAGATCGATTGGCGATCCGTTGTAAGCGTCTGGCGATGCGAACCATACACGCTTCACCTTGCCGCTCGCTTGAACGGAAACCTTCACATTGTTTTTTACCGCCGGCTCCTTCTGTGTCGCCTGCGAATCGTTCCACTGCATATGAATGGCGTCCGTGAAGTTGATGAAGTGCGCAATCTCGTATCCCGGCTTCCGTTTCGCATACGCCCATACTTTGCCCTGCTCGGCCCCGGCGGACAGCTCCGCGCCTTCGATTCCCGTAATATCCGCCTGCGAATCCTCCACTCCGTCGCGAAGCACGTTCTGATACGCTACGAGGAAATCGTAATAGGCTACAAGCTGTGCTTCAAGCTCCTCCGGAATCGTCAAATTGCGGTTCGGGAAATATTCCTTCGCCAGCATGTTCTCGCCGAGCTCGAGGTGCGAGCCCCCGGCTGCGAAAATGACCGCGTCCGTCAACAGAACGCCCGGCGCATTGAACTCGTTGCCGGAAGAATCGGCATGATCGTAGTTCATATATGCCGCAAATACCGTATTCAATCGGCCCTTGCCGAATTTGTAGTTTTGATCCGCGATGTCCTTCAAATGCTTATATTGCGGATGCCCGCTCCAAACCTCGGTATACAGAAACTTCACAGGGGCTTGTGAAGCGATATACGCTTGACCGTATTGTCCCACCGCGTTCATAACATAATCTACATCGATCGCTTTCTTCGCCGCCTGCAGGAACGGAGCGTACGTTGCGGCGAGGTCGACCTTCTTCGAATCGGCGTTGTACAGATTGCCCCGGTCTCCGAGCTGGTCGACGTGCCAGCCGTCAAACGGCAGAAGCTCGAACGTCTTCTTCTCCTGCTCGAACAAATACTGCCGCCATTGCGGATTCGACGGGTCGTACAAATTTATGTTGCTGGCCCACGATGCCGGAAGCGGATGGAAGTCCGGCGTCGTGCCGAGGGGATCCTTGTACAGCCCCCACTCCTTCTTCACTCCGTCCGCTTCCGCATCGTCGTAAGCGCCGAACAGCAAATTGTAGTTCATCGCTTTCATATTTTTATCGTGCGCCAAATCGATATAATCCGCAACCGTCTCGCGCGACACTTTCCGGTTGGCGATATCGGGCCAGCTTTCCGCAAGCTGACCGTTCTCCAGCTTCAGCGGCATATGATGCTTCCACTGCCAGTCGTAGAACTGAATGCCGTTAATATGGAACCGGTTCAGCCGCTCGATGACCGCCTCCCGCTGCCCCGCTTCCATCGGGAGAAAATCGGCTAAATACCCGTAACGAGGAAACTTCCCCCAGTCGGAAGATACGTCCACGGCAATGTTGGCATGATCGGAAATTTCCGAGCCTTGCTTCAAGTATACTTCGGCCATGTAGCCTTTGTAATCATCTTCCGGAGCTTTCCATTCCCACGACAGCTCGTTCCCGCCGTTCAGCTTAATTTCGGTTTCCTCCACGACGTCGCTCAGCTGCTTATAACGCACAACCAGCGTCCCGTCCGTCACGGCCTCCTCGAGCGGCAGCTTGAACCGAACCGTATCTCCTGGGTTATAACGAGCTTTGTCCGTCGTTACGACGCCAAGAATGTCGCCATTCTTCGCGTCCTGCGGCTGAATCGCCTTCTGTCCGCCGAAGCATCCCGTCAAAGCCGACGCCGCCAGCAGCACAGCCAGACCGATTACAGCAGCCTTTTTGTAAGACCTGATCATCGTTGTTCTCTCCCCTATTGCGTTACCCTTTAATACCGCCTTCATTGAAGCCGGACTGAACGAACCGCTTCTGGAATATGATGTAGATCAGCATGACAGGCACCAGAGCGATCATGGATGCGGCGAAAATTTGGCCGTAGTTCGTGGCGTATTTGTCGTTGAACATCATGATCGCGATCGGCAGCGTACGCATCGCTTCGTCCTTGATCAAGGTAAGCGCAAGGAAGTATTCCTCCCACGTGCCTTGGAAAATAAAGATGGCGAGCGTCCCCATCGCCGGCAGCGACTGCGGCAAATAAATGTTCCAAAATATGCGCCAGTTCCCTCCGCCGTCGATCAGCACCGATTCCTCCAGCTCCTTCGGGATGCTTTCGAAGAAGCCTCTTAGAAAGAACATGTTTCCTACGACACCCGTAGCGATATATACGAGCCATAGTCCCGTATACGTGTTTACCAGCCCAAGGCTTTTAATGACGACGAACTGCGGAATGATGTTGACGACCGCCGGAATCATCATAGTGAGCAGGAAAACTTTGAAGATCGCCTCTTTGCCCGGGAAGGTAAATCTAGCAAAGCCGTATGCGGTTAACGCCGATATAAACAAAGAGCCGACCATCGCCACGGAAGTGACGATTACGCTGTTCATAAAGTAGTTCACGAAATGGTTTTTGTTCCAAACCGTGATATAGTTCGTAATGTTGGGCGTTACCGAGAACACCTGATGCGGCTTCGGCAGCGTGTTCGTGCCGAGGAAGAACGTCGTCAAAATCATATAAATGAAGGGAAACACAAACAGAAGCGCCCCGAGTATGATGATCGCATATACTGCGAATTTTGCTATGAAAGGTGTTTTCATGCTTGGCTTCCCCCCTTAGAACAATCTCTGCTTGCCGAATTTGGTCATTTGGGAGTAGGTGAGCAGGAACACCAATATTCCCATCATGAAGCCCATGGCGGATGCGGGCCCGAATTTGAGCTGCTCGAACGCCTGGGTAAAGATTAAGCTCGGGATAACTTGAGTTTGATCCATCGGGCCGCCCTTGGTAATAAAGTACACCTGCGGGAAAAATCCGAAGGCGCCGTTGATCAGGTTAATGATAACGTACAGCGTGATCGGCTTTAAGAGCGGGATCGTAATTTTGAAAAACTTATCCGTCGCCGTCGCCCCGTCCATATCCGCCGCTTCATACAAATCTTTCGGCACGCCCTGCAGAGCCGCCAAATAAATGACGACGCCCCAGCCGACCGTCTTCCATATATGAAACAGCCAAATCATGATCATCGCCGACCAATAATTGTTTCTCCAAGAGATCGCCTCGGGCAATATCCCCAGCTGCTTGTGCAAAATAAAGTTCACGAAGCCGCCGTCGCCGTCGGCAAACAAATATTTGAACAAAAGCGCGACAATAATCCAGGACGTAACGATCGGCAAATAATAGACCGTCCGGAACGCGATTTTGAATTTGACGAATTTAGCGTTGATCAGCACGGCAAAAAATACCGCGAGAAACCAGTTGATCGGCACGGTGGCCGCGACGTTGAGGAGTGTATTGCGCAGTGCTATCAAAAATTTGTGGTTCGGATCTTGAAACACTTTGATATAGTTTGCTAAACCGACCCATTCGTTCTTGGCATTCGGCATAATGCTGAAATCTTGGAAACTGATCGTAATGTTTTTAATCATCGGATAGATGATAAACACGGCCGTACCCGCAAAACCTAGTATTACGAACGGGAGTACCGCCCACCATTGCTTTAATCCCTTAATGAACGGACTTTGTTTATTCTGCTGCCCGGCTTCGCCGCCCGGCAGACTGACGGAATTGGTCACGCCCGCAGCCCCCTTTCGTGGAAATGAAAGCTACTTCACCGGAAGAAGCGGTGGTACATTGCCCGGTGAAGTAGCATCTTGGTCAAGCATTTACATCATACATAAGCTATTACTTAAGAATCGCTTGGATTTGCTTCGCCGCTTCGTCAAGCGCAGCCTTCGGCTCCATCTCGCCGCGAATCGCCTTTTCGAACGCCAGGTTGAAGATGCCTTCCATTTCGCTCCATTGCGGAATCGGTGTGCGCGGCAATGCCGTTTCAAGCTGCTTCACATATTCCGCGATATAAGGAACGTCCATGCCTGCCATAGCTTCCGCAGCCGTTTTGTTCGTAGGAATCATACCCGCTTCGATCATGATCTTTTGCGGTTGTTCCGTAAGCATCCACTTCGCGAACGTCCATGCCTCGTTCGGATGCTTCGAGTTTGCGAAGATGACGAGGTCTTCGCCGCCGATCACCGAACGGCTTCCGCCCGGTCCTTCCGGCATTAAGCCGCGAACGGTTTGCTCCACCGGATCGAAGCCGGTTTGTTCTTTCTCGCCGATCTTAATGCTGTAGAACCAAGGGCCGTCGTCGGTCATCAAGTAATCGCCGCTGATCAAGCCGTCCCAAGTTCCCGGTTCGCCGCCGAGAATCGGCGGGATAATCAAGCCGTCCTTCTGCCAGCCGACGATCGTTTCAAGCGCCGCAACGCTCTCGGGGCTGTTCAAATAGCCTTCCACTTGAGTGTAGTCGTCGTTCGTTATCTTGCCGCCAAGACTCCAGAACCACGGCGTCAAGCCCCAAGCGTGGACTCCGGAAACGCCGAGTCCGTATTTGCCTTTCGCCTTCAGTGTCTTCGCCGCGGCTACCAGCTCATCCATCGTCTTCGGCGGCTCGCTCAAGCCTGCTTCTTGCAGCGTCGCTTTATTGTAGATTGCGATTTTCGTGTTTGTGTTCACCGGAACGCCGTAATACCCGTCTTCGAACCGGTTCGTTTCCATCGGGCCTTCAAATACGCTTTCTTTCAATTGATCGAAGCCCTCAAGCTTGCTGACATCCGTCAATGCGCCTTGGGAAGCAAATTCAGGCACCCAGATGATGTCCATACGCATCAAGTCCGGAGCCGCGTCGCCCGCAACGCCCGCGATGACTTGCTGCTTCAAGCCTTCGTACGGCATACGGGTCAGTTTCAGCTCGATATTCGGGTAAGCTTCCTCGAAGGCCGGCTTAATTTTTTCCGTCAATACTTTCTCTTCCGCATCGCTATATGTGTGCCAGTATTCGATCGTAACCTTCTTCGCCGCTGCTCCTCCGTTATCCGTTCCTTCAGAGCCGCCGTTGCCTCCGTTATCGGCGCTTCCCCCGTTACCGCCGCCGCCTCCGCAAGCCGCAAGCGATAAAGCAAGCACCAGCGCAAGAACGGCCATCAGCGTCTTTCTCATGCTCTTCATGTTCGTTTCCCCTTTCTTTTTGCTTACAGTCTTAATTATGCT
This sequence comes from Paenibacillus thermotolerans, assembly GCF_028745515.1. GTDB lineage: Bacteria > Bacillota > Bacilli > Paenibacillales > YIM-B00363 > Paenibacillus_AE > Paenibacillus_AE thermotolerans. The sequence goes on from NZ_JAQZSG010000027.1 coordinate 42,451, forward strand.
TTTGACTGCGGCGATGGGTAACCGCTTTCATTCCGCAAAAGGTGTTTTATATTTCGATGAACATGATTACAGGCTGACCTGCGCTTTTGCAGGGTGCATTTTATTACTGACTTTGTTAGAAAATGTACACCACTCAAAGAAAAAAAGCCTTAACCCGGGGTTGTTCGGGCTAAGGCTTGGGGAATCGCGGCAATTACAGGAACACGATCATGGAGAGCACGAACATAAAGACGACGGCTGTTATTACCGGCACGGACGTACGTTTGACGATTTCGACCGGGCTCATCTTTCGGCGCAGGCGATAAGGAAATTATTCAGGATATATGCTGTTGGCATGTTCGTAACGTAATTTTTCAGAAGCAATTTTCATTTGCACGTCTTTCGCCGTTCTTTCCTTCTCTGAAGTGTAAGGGGTGTTTGGTTCAGATGCGGCTATTTCTTTTGTCCGGACATCATTATTGGGTTCCTTCATACAATATCCCCCTTTTTTCGCAATTCAATTAACTGCTATCTCTCTTATGTTTCTCCTAGAGCTATAGGTTGTATCCATGGAAAATGAAAGGCAATCGGAAGATAGACATTCGGATTTGTCTAACGGACAGGGATGCAGCTATTCGGCGTTTTGAATGGAGTTTGCTGTTGTAACGGACAACATTGCAGTTATTGCCTCAAAAAATCAGGGATCAACGCCAAAAATCGAGATTTAGCGTCTGTCGTGTCCGTTAGCCGTGTGGCGGCGGGCAAAATGGCGATATAACGTCTGTCGTGTCCATTAGCCCGCAGGTTAACGAGGGAGATAATCGATCGCGATGAAAAGGAAGGTATTTTCATGAAAAAAACCGACAGCATCTTTGCTGTCGGTTCGTCCATTGTTTGATTACTCCGTAGTGTACGGAAGCAACGCCATTTGACGGGCACGCTTGATTGCAACCGTCAACGCGCGTTGGTACTTCGCGGAAGTTCCCGTTACACGGCGCGGAAGAATTTTGCCGCGCTCGCTGATGAACTTCTTCAGCAAATCGATATCCTTATAGTCGATGTGCGTGATTTTGTTTACCTTGAAGTAGCAAACCTTACGGCGCTTACCGCCGCGCTTGCCGCGGCCGCCGAATTTACGCTCCGGACGGTCGGCGCGCTCCGGGCGATCCGCACGTTCTTGACGCTCGTTTTGTTCTGCCATTGTGTCCACTCCTTTCGCACTTGTGTACAATTACCGTTATGTTGCAGGCATCAATGCCTGTTCAGATGCATCTTCTGATTGAATCAGAACGGCAAATCATCATCCGAAATATCGACCGGCTTGCCATCGTCAGAGAACGGGTCAAAGCTGCTGTTATTGTTGCTGCGCTGGCCTCCCCCGGTACGACCTCCGCCTTGGAAGCCTCCTCCGGACGGTTCGCGCAACCCGCCTTCTTCGCGGTCACGGTTCGCCGATTCAAGGAATCGCACGTTATCCGCTACGACCTCCGTAACGTAGACGCGCTTGCCTTCGTTATTATCGTAATTGCGGACTTGAATCCTGCCTTCCACCGCGCACAGGCGACCCTTCCGCATATAATTCGCCACCGTCTCGGCTAGCTGCCGCCAAGTAACGATCGGAATGAAATCGGCCTCCTTCTCCCCCTGTTGGTTGGAGAATCCGCGATCCACCGCCAGCGTAAATTGCGTTACTGCAACTCCGGACGGCGTGTAGCGAAGCTCAGGATCTTTCGTCAGACGACCGATTAGAATGACGCGATTCAGCAACGTATTTCCCCCCTGCTCAAGCAAAAATTCGCCGGTTCGGCGTTACGCTACGTCTTGTACGATCATGAAACGGATAACTTCGTCGGAAATCCGCATCACGCGATCAAGTTCCTTGACGACTTCAGGCGTCGCTGTGAAATTCACCAGCACGTACACGCCGTCACGGTACTTATTGATCTCGTACGCAAGACGACGCTTACCCATCACGTTAGACTTCGTGATTTCGCCGCCGTTGTTGATGATGCCCTGGAATTTCTCAACTACCGCTTGGACAGCTGCTTCCTCCAAATCGGAACGGACAATATACATCACTTCATACTTGCGCATCGAAAATTCACCTCCTTTTGGACTAAGGCCCCGCTTCTGTTCTGCGGAGCAAGGAGTGAGAGGTTTTTAAACTCACACTAAATTCTAATATACCAAATGCACATGCCCATGACAAGTGATGCTTATGCGAATCGGCAATGGCATTTATCGGGAATCATGAGCCGAATCCCCTGCGGTTATCCTATGAAGGGAGGTGACAGCTATGGGTGAACGTACGCAATTTAAGCCGGGGGACAAAGCGCCGAACGACGGAATTTACATGGAGGTCGGGATTGACGACTTCCATTCCGGCATTAAGGACCCCCGCCGTGTCGTCGCTAAGAAGGGTCAAGCGCTTCCCGACACGAAGAATGCTGACCGCAGATGGGTTTTAACACGAAAAAACAACCCGCGTTAACTCCTGAAACGAAAAAAGCATAGGACGTGTGCGCTTCTGCGCCCGCCTATGCTTTATTTTTGTTGTGCTGTGCCGCTGATGCTCGACGGCCCCCGGACGGCGCCTCGATCATGACCATAAGTGTGCCGCCCAGCTTGCCCATACACCAATCCCGTAAAACAATATATCTCTCAGCAGGCTAAGGATCTCGCTCAGTAACGATTCTGTTTGTTCCATGCCATTACCCCCGTCGGCTGCGAATAAAAGGCGCTAGCGCTTGTTCCATCATATTCGCAAGGGGTCCGTTTGGTTAACGATCTTTGACGTTAAGCTCCTTCTGGATCGGATATGGATTATGGCGTACGTTCTTCGCTAGAACCTCTTCGGCGAATTCTTCATTGTGCGCGTATTTGTTGCCCTGGTTCTTTTTGTATTTCGGCTTGCCGGCCATTGTGCTCACCTCCCGCATACTCGTAGGTTGTTGCTTTGGAGGAGCGTATATACGTCATGGTTAAAATGGACCACAAGAGGAATAATATGGGTAAAAACTCCGGGTGGCATGCTCCATGTACAGCAAGCACATGCTTTTGTTAGGCATTTTCGCCTTCTCTTTGTTCGCTTTCCCGCAAACAAGCGCTTTTTCATCTAATCATGCGGATCCGTCCCCAAATTACCGCGCATGGAGTGCGGCTGCGCTTGAACGCGTCGAGCTCGATTTCCCGAATGCCGCAGTTGTCGATTTCCTGTTTATCGGGTGCAAGCCCATGTCCGAGTCTGCAACGAATTACATCTTCAAATTTTGGCTTAGGCAAGGCCCCGATGAATTCGGAGCCTATGTAACCGTTACGGTGAATATGCCTGCACAAAGGGCGGTCCGTTTTGCAGTCGAAAAAACGGATTTGCTTATCCCCTCTTATGGAAAATGGATCGTACTAACCAAGCATGCGGTTCTGAAGCGTTACCCCGGTGCCGAACGGATCGACGTTCGCCCGTATGAATGTAAATGGCTGTCCAAGGATCGGGCTAAGCAAACGTATTTGTTTTGGGTGAAATACCATGGCAAAGAAATGCTTGTTTTGGCGTCAGTCGTCTACAGCATTCAAACCGAAACGATCATCAACGTAGAGCTTGCCCCAAAAAGAGAGTTAACGGCCCCAATTCCGCCCCGCTAAGTCGTAAGCCCAAAGTTGTACGGCCTTATGCCCTTATGTACGATTCCGCATCCGATTGTTCGTGATATGATCCTCATGAAATCATTTTTGCTAAAAGGAGTTCCGTACATATGACCGACATTTTGGGTGCAGTACAGTATCGTGTAGCAAGACCGACGGACCGGCTTCAGGAGGTCGTATCTTTTTACCATGACGGATTGGGATTGCCGATTGTAAGCTCTTTCGAGGACCATGACGGATACGACGGCGTCATGATCGGATTGCCCGACGTCCGGTACCATCTGGAGTTTACCCGTCATGCGGAAGGCAGTCCTTGCCCCGCCCCCTCCAAGGATAATTTGCTTGTGTTTTACATCCCCGACCGAACGGCGATTCAAAGCATTGCGTCCCGTCTCGCGGCAATGGGCTTTCCCGAGGTAGAACCGGAAAACCCTTATTGGCGCGGCAAGAGCGTAACCGTCGAGGATCCGGACGGCTGGCGCATCGTACTGATGAATACTTCCGGTTTGTCCGCCGATTGATACTCACTTGAGGCTCCTGACTTCTCTTATTATGACTTTTTTTATGATTCAGGCTATGACTACTCGTTGACGATCGTCACTTACCGGTATGACTGTACGAAGTTAAGATGAGTACATCACATCAACCGGAAAGAAGGACGTCTTCATGAAAAACCGTTATGTACGCATTGTTGCCTTGAATCTACTTCAATTCGCGCTATTGGTCCTGTTATTTGTCGGGATCGGAGCGAAGGAATTTGTCGATCCGACAAGCAATAATCTTTACATGTTTGCGTTAGCCGCCGGGGCGGGCAGTGTGCCGGCTATCTTGCTTACCTTGTTATTTTACAAATACGTCGACAATCAACCGCTTCGCGGACTGCGGTTCGGCTTCAACCGCAAGCATGTCATCTTTTCGGTCGTTTCCTCCGCCTTCATTGTGGGTGCATATCTCGTTTATTGCTGGGCGCTTTCCGTCGGCGGGATGATTGATGTTTCGTTGAACCGCAATTTCTTTGCGAATGCGCATGCGGTTCCTATGTTTTTGTCTGTCGGCTTTGCATGGTTTTTAGCGGCCTTTAACGAAGAGCTGTTGGATCGGGCTTATTTTGTGGCCAACTTCAAGCATCTGTCCCCCATCAAGCTATATGTTTACTCCAGTATCCTGTTTATGATTTTACATGCGTTTAAAGGTTTGGATCCGTTCTATACGACGTTTCTGCTGCTGATGGGCATGACCTTTATGTACGTCTTTATTAAGACGGGTTCCGTTCTTGCCGCATCAATTCCGCATGCGGCGTATAACTTCATCACCGCACAACCGGTCGGAAATACGGATATCAGCGTCTTAAACATTACATCGGGACAAATCGGCGATCTTCAGATCGGGGTCTATTCCTTACTTGTTATGGCCGGGTTGATTGTTCTATCCCAGCTTTTTTATCGCCGCTCCATGACCAAATGCTTGACCCGTTTCAACGAGACGATGTGAAAGCACAAAAAAACGACCCCATCGGGTCGTTAATTTTTGTATGTATGACGGAAAGGGTGGGATACTCCTCCTGCCGACCCATCCGGCCGAAGGAGACTGCGAAGCGATTCCTCGCGAAGCTTATGCTCCGACGAACCCGCTTCTTAGGTTCTCATCCCGCTCCTTTCCGAGCATAAAAAAACGACCCACGCGGGTCGTTAATTCGTATGTATGGCGGAAAGGGTGGGATTCGAACCCACGCACGCCTCGCGACGCCTAGTTGATTTCGAGTCAACCCCCTTGGGCCTCTTGGGTACCTTTCCACATCTATAAATAACGCGACAAAGAGTATATTACCACAGCTTGAACAACAGCGCAATCCCCCGGGAAACATTTCCGGGGGATTTTATTTAGTCCTCTTTTTTCGGCGCCGCGATCAGCACCTTCTTCATACTCTTCTCGAATTTCGCCCGCGGAATCAGCACACTGTGCTGACAGCCGCGGCACTTGATCCGTATGTCCATCCCCATACGGATAATTTCCATTTCGTTCGTTCCGCACGGGTGCGGCTTCTTCATCATGACAACGTCTCCAAGATCGAACTTTTTCGCTTCCGTCATGGCTCCGACCTCTCCGTTCTTCGCACCTTACGATATTTTAATTCCTTCGGCATCAAGCGCCTTTTTGATTTCAACATTCATAATACGCGCTGCCTCTTGCTGAGTGTTCGGTTTACATTCCATTGTAACGCGAATCGTCACATCCGAAGCTCCAAGCTTTTGCACGCCGAGCACTTCCGGTTCTTTCACGATGTTCTCATTAGGCTCATATACGCGCAGCGCAGCTTCTTGGATCACCCGCATCGCTTTATCGATATCCGCAGCATAAGGTATGGATATGTCCATAACACCTACGGAATTGTTAGCCGAATAATTCGTCACTTGCATGATCGACCCGTTCGGGATGATGTGCATTTCTCCCGTCCAGCTTTTAATCCGGGTGACGCGAAGCCCGATTTCCACCACTTCCCCTTCGAAGCTGCCGGTCTTTATAACGTCCCCTACCGCAAACTGATCTTCAAAGATAATAAAAAACCCCGTAATTACATCCTTCACCAAGCTCTGTGCTCCGAAGCCGATCGCAAGCCCCAACACGCCGGCACCGGCAAGCAAAGGCGCAAGCTCTACGCCAAGCTCCGCCAAAATCAATAAAATAACGATAAAATTAATCGTATACGAAAGCACGTTGTTTACAAGGCGGCCGATCGTTTGCGAACGCCGGGGGTCGATTCTGACCGGGCCTCCTCTTTTTCGGTCAATCATCATATGCCCCACTGCGCGGCTCGCTATGCCGATCACAATCTTCCCCGCAATCAAGTAAACGGCTATTTTCACTATGATCCAGACAATTCCTAGCCAGAAAGCGGGTTCGATTACAGCTTCCATCGTTTCTTTGTAAAATGCCGCGAGATCCAATCCGTTACCCGTCAACCACTCTTTTCCGAGCACGATAATCCCTCTTCCTATTCATATATGTTAACATACTGATCGCCGTTTTTTAAAAATATTCCCTTAATCTCCACCTTTTCTTCTATAATAATCTCTTTCACCTGTGTCAAAAATCGACCTTCAAAACCGATCGTAAGCGCGCAGCCGGCGGTGATCTCCTTCGGCGTCGGCCTGAGATCGATTTCGATATCCGCATATTCAAGCAGCATCTCCGCACGGAGCGCCTGCTGCGTCGAATCGAATGCAATCAAGTATTGCTCCGGCATACCCCTTCTCCCCCCGCCTCTTAAAAATCTATTGATTTTTATCGCTCCAACGTATAAAAAAATATCGCCGTCCGTATACTGTTAGTACGAAAAAATGCGTAACGACAGGCGGGTAATCTATGAACTTTTCTATCGGCTCGTTCTCTTTAGCTCCGAAGAAGCAGCAATCGGCTCCCTTCAAGCTGTCGCATTCCGAACCTGACGCCGTTAATCAGCTGGGCGCCACTCTCCGCAATGTATTTAACAGCATTCCCGATGACAGGACGCTCGTCATTGTTTGCGTCGGAACCGACCGCTCCACAGGCGACGCGTTAGGGCCGCTTGTCGGGACAAAGCTGAGCAAGCGTTCCGCCCTACCTGTGTTCGGGACGTTAGACGAGCCTGTGCACGCGATGAACATGACGGAGCGGCTCGATTCCGTAGCCAATATGTACCGCAATCCTTATATCGTCGCCATTGACGCTTGTTTAGGTCAATTATCCAGCGTCGGTTGCATACAAGCCGCAGAAGGCCCGGTAAAGCCTGGCGCCGGGGTGAACAAAGAACTCCCCCCTGTCGGCGATTATCACGTTACCGGGATTGTGAATGTAGGCGGCTTTATGGAATACTTTGTCTTGCAAAACACCCGATTGAGCCTCGTTATGAATATGGCGGACGTCATTTCCGAATCGATCTGTGTTGCCGCATCCGGCGGCCTTACCGCTTCTTCTGCTCAGTTGCTTGATGGATAACTTCCTTTTCTTCAGGCGTCAGCGCATAATTGGAATTTCCGTTCTTGACCGGTTTAGCATAAACAACGCTTTCTCCGCGATTATGAATCGTTGTAATAACCGCACCGTCGCCTGAGGCATCCAAAAGCGCGATGGAAAAGCTAAGATCGCTTCCTCGTTCCGCGAATGCGTTGTATCTCATGACGGCCAAATTGCCTTTTAATGCGGCCGTCTTTCTTTGAAGCTCGGCAATCGCCGATTCGTTCGCCTTCCCCATGCTTTGCAGCTTTTCAAACTGAACGTGGATTTCTTGAATTACCCCTTCCAGTCCGTCAACACTCGATCCGTTCACGAACCGGTTCAGTCTTCTTCTAAGTCTGCCAATCTTTATCAACGCGGTAATATATAGAATAAGCATAATAAATAATAGAAGTACAAATGCCGAAATACAAGCTTCCAGCGGAAGCTCAAATACGTTCAGCTCATTCATGATGACGCCCCCAAGCAGTATGCCTTATTTCAGTCGGTAAGAATCGGCGATTTCCGCAATGGCTCTTATGAAATCATCGACCTCTCCATCCGTATTAAAATATCCTGCACTCGCGCGTACCGCTCCCGTCGCTGTCGTTCCCGCCATCTCATGCGCGAGCGGCGTACAGTGGAAACCGGACCTGACCGCGATTCGATAATGTTGATCGAGAATGTATGCAACCTCTGACGGATCGGCTTGTTTGATCGCAAACGCAACAATTCCGGTTCGTTGTTCTCCGACATCCGGCCCAAGAATCGCGATTTCCGGTATCGAAAGCAGCCCTTCCATCATCCGCTGTGTGAGCGCCCATTCTTTAGTATGGATTTTCGCGGGCGTCTCATGCAGTACGAAGTCCACGCCGGCGCCCAATCCAGCGATTCCCGGTGTGTTTTGCGTGCCCGCCTCATACCTGTCCGGTCTGACCGACGGCTGCTCAACCGCCTCGGATTGACTGCCCGTTCCCCCATGGATCATCGGTGCCAGCTCTATATCCGGGGCGATATACAGCCCCCCGGTACCTTGTGGTCCATATAAGCCTTTATGACCCGGAAAAGCGAGCAAATCGATTCCCATTGCGCCTACATCGATATCAAGCACACCTGCCGTCTGTGCAGCATCGACTAGGAGCTTCGCCCCTCGTTGTTTCACGGCAACTGCGATTTCCGCAAGCGGGACAATGCTACCAAGCAAATTTGAGCTGTGATTTACAACGACCAGCTTGGTACGCTCTGTCATTGCTTCAACCACTTTCGACGCCGGCAGTTCGCCTTTTTCAGATGTCTTCACATAAGTGACACGAACTCCCTTTACCCGCTTTAAATACTCAAGCGGCCTTCGAACCGAATTATGCTCAATTGCTGTACATACAACGTGATCTCCCTCTCCGACGAACCCTTGAATCGCAACATTCAAAGCATGCGTCGTATTTAAGCAATAAGCGATATCATTCGGATTTCGGACACCGAACAATTTCGCAAGCTTCTTCCGCGTTTGAAACAACACCCTGCTTGCCTCAACCGCCATCGCGTGGCTCCCTCGCCCCGGATTTGCACCGCACTCGGTAAGCGTTCGGCTTACCGCCTCAATGACAGACGGCGGCTTCGGCCATGAAGATGCCGCGTTATCGAAGTAAATGAACCCATTGGTTTGATTCATTATACTACCCCTCCCTTCCGTCGTCAGAAGAAAACAGCATACCTCAAACCCAAGCCGGGCTTGCGGTATGCCATTAAATTATCCCGTATGTGTTCCTTGCATGATATCAAGCAATCGTTGCAAATCGTCGGCCGAGTAATACGAGATTTCAATTTTCCCTTTATCCTTGTTCGCTTTAATTTTCACGGTCGTTCTTAGCATCTCGCGCAAGCTTTCTTCCAGCTCGTGAATATACGGATCCCGTTTTACTTTTTTCGCTAAAGCGGCTTTCTTTTGCTGAGGGTCCTCTCTTCTGCGAATCTCCTCTTCCAGCTCACGGACGCTCCATTCCTTCGCGATCGTCAACTCTGTCAGCTCCAGGATCGATTTCTCATCCTTAAGGCCCGCGATCGCTCTAGCATGACCCATCGATAATGTTCCACGTGAAACATAATTTTTCACTTTAGAGGGAAGCTGCAGCAGGCGGAGAAAATTCGCAATGTGCGACCTGGATTTCCCGACCTTCACGGAAAGCTCCTCTTGCGTTAGCGAAAACGTATCGATTAAATTTTGATACGCAGTGGCTACCTCCATCGCATTCAAGTCCTCGCGTTGCAAATTCTCGATCAACGCGATCTCCATCACCTGTTGATCGGTGAAGCTTCGTACGACCGCAGGAATGGTAGCCATACCCGCTTTTTGCGATGCTCTCCATCTGCGTTCGCCGGCGATAATTTCATAGCCCTTTAATACGGAACGAACGATAATCGGCTGAATGACGCCATGCTCTTTAATCGAGGAGGCTAACTCCGCAATACCGTCATCGTCAAAGTGCTTTCTTGGTTGATACGGATTCGCCCTTAATTGCGATACCGCAATTTCCACTACTTTATCGTCGTCTTTAATGCTAAGCGCCGGAATCAACGCGTCTAATCCTTTTCCCAGCCGTTTATTCAACCGAGATCACTTCCTTCGCAAGCTCCAAATATACTTCTGCGCCTTTGGATCTTGGATCATAAGTAATGATCGACTGTCCATGGCTCGGTGCTTCGCTAAGTCGAACGTTGCGGGGAATTATCGTTTGGTACACTTTATGCTGAAAATACTTTTTTACTTCCTCTATGACCTGAATTCCTAAATTCGTACGGGCATCCAGCATCGTCAAAAGAACACCTTCGATCTGCAATCCCGTATTTAAATGCTTCTGGACAAGCCGAATCGTATTCAACAATTGACTCAAGCCTTCTAAAGCGTAATATTCGCATTGAATCGGAATTATAACGGAATCTGCGGCCGTGAGCGAGTTGACGGTAAGCATACCTAGCGAAGGCGGGCAATCGATCAAAATATAATCATACATGTGGCGAACGAGATTCAGCGACTTCTTCAGCCTAACCTCCCGAGAAATCGTCGGAACAAGCTCAATCTCGGCACCGGCCAATTGAATGGTCGCCGGAAGCACCTTAAGATTCGGAATTATCGTATCAACGATCGCTTCTTTCGGATGTACGTCATTAATTAATACATCATAAATACAATGTGCAACATCCGCCTTATTGACTCCGATCCCGCTTGTAGAATTCCCTTGCGGATCGATGTCAACCAACAGTACATTTTTCCCTAACGAAGCAAGGGACGCTCCTAAATTTACGGAGGTTGTCGTTTTACCGACTCCGCCCTTTTGATTCGTTATGGCAATGATTTTAGACAACTCGTTCACCCCAAAGCTTTAAAAATTCATGGCGGAAAGTACATTCTTCCGACCTGCCGCCCTACTTATACATTTCTACAAGAAAACCTCTTTCGAAGCCCAATCAAAAAGCGGACCGCGAATAGAGGACGGTTTTTCTTGGTAAACAATTTATTGACAGGCTTTATACTTATAAATATTATAACGTAAAAAAATCACTAGAATCACAGTAAGATGTCGGCAAAAAAAGCGGCTTTCGCCGCCGAAAAGAGACGATACCGCATTTATTTTTTAGGGATTTTGATTACGATTTCATATCGATCCTCATAATCCTGTTCGTCGGTTACAATTTGCATACCGGAGCCCAGCACCATATCTACCGACTGACGAATCGTGTTAACGGCAAGCCGAACATCCTTCGAGAACGAAAACCTTCTCGGTTTCTTTTCCTTGGACTGCTGAATCGATTCCAACAGGAATGCAATCCGGTTCTCGGTTTGCTTCACATTCAACTCTTTCGTCAAAATATCTTCTAAAATTTTCAGTTGCAGCTCTTCCGAAGGCAACGATAGCATAGCCCGAGCATGCCTTTCGGTAATTCTCCGCTCCATTAAAGCCATTTTTACCGTATCGCAAAGCTGCAGCAGACGAATTTTATTGGCGATGGTGGATTGGCTTTTCCCTAATCTCTGAGCAAGACTCTCTTGCGTCAACTGATGAATTTCTATCAGCTTCTGATAGGCAATAGCTTCTTCAATAGAAGTAAGCCCTTCTCGCTGCAAGTTCTCGATCAAAGATATCGAGGCTGCTTGAGAGTCGTTGAATTCACGGACTATGGCAGGGATCGTATCCCAACCCAGCTTTGAAACGGCACGCCAACGGCGCTCCCCGGCAATCAATTCAAACTTTCCGTCCCTGACTCGAACGACAATCGGTTGAATCACGCCATGCGTTTTAATCGTTTGGCATAATTCCTCGATTTTTTCGTCATCGAACACACTTCTCGGCTGATAGGGGCTCGGAACGATTTCATGAACGGGAATTTGCTTTACTTCTTCATTCGTTTGTTTCTCCGCCATACCAAAAAAGCGGCTAAACTGGTCCTTCATCATGTTGTGCAACACCCTGCTTTCACTCTGACCTTATTTCGTGGTCTTATGAGCAACATTACGTCCCATGAGCAAAACAAACCTCCGCAAAAAACCGATTCTGCGGAGACAAGTGGGCTTTTTAACGATATAGAATATGTTCGCTCTAATTATAAAGCGGTCACCTATCCCATACCAAGAAAAACCTCTTCTTCATCGCGGTTGCTCATCCTCGAATGTACTGCAAAAGAAGTTTTTCTTTAGAAGCTTTTTGCTGTTCCTAAATATAATTCGATAACAATCGTCATTTTCCTGCAATATATTTCGAAAGAATTTATGTTCCACGTGGAACATATTGCCGAATCTAAGGACAAAGATCAAGGCTGGAGCAAGGGTGACTTCAACGGCGTCCCGGCCTTGCGCGGATAAGCTTTCGGCGTATTTTTATGCTTGTCGATAATAATGATATGCCGTTTCGAGCCATCCTCCGGAAGCTCAAGCGAATGCTCCTCCCGAACCTTCCCGCCGAGCTGCCGAATCGCAAATTGCGCTTCTTTCAGCTCCTCCTGCGGATCGGCGCCTTTCATTGCGGAAAATATTCCGCCCACCTTAACAAGCGGCATACAGAACTCCGCAAGCACACTCAACCTCGCCACCGCTCGCGCCGTAACCATGTCATACGTTTCTCTGTGTGCCCGGTCGCGGCCGACATCCTCCGCCCTCCCGTGTACGCAATGCACATCTTGCAAGCCAAGCGACTTCGTTAACGATGTCAGAAAACCGATCCGCTTCTGAAGCGAATCGATGATGGTGACGGATAAATGAGGGAACAAAATTTTTAACGGTATGCTCGGAAAGCCCGCTCCCGCCCCTACATCTGCAAGCGTGTTGATCTCCTGCAGCGGAACGACGAAAGAAAGGGAAGCCGAATCGTAAAAATGCTTTACGTACACCTGTTCCCTATCCGTGATCGCCGTTAAATTCATGCGCTCGTTCCAGTCGACGAGCTCGCGGAAATACGTCTCAAATTGCTCCGATTGACGAGGCGAAACGTCGATGCCGCGCTTCGCCATCAATTGTACGAAAGTCAAAGCGATATCGCTCATGGACTTATACCTGCTTTGCATGGGCTTCCGCCGTTTTTCGGTTGAAATGCTCTAAATACACCAGAAGAATGGAAATGTCGGCGGGAGAAACGCCGGAAATCCGCGACGCCTGGCCGATCGAAATCGGACGAATCTTCGTAAGCTTCTGCCTCGCTTCCGTTGCGATGCCATGAATGTCGTTATAATCGATCGTATCGGGAATCCGCTTCTGATCCATCTTCTTGAGTCTTTCGACTTGCGCCAGCTGCTTTTCGATATATCCGGTATACTTAATCTGAATTTCAACTTGCTCCTTCATCTCTTTATCCAGTTCAAACGGAGAAGGGAGCATCCGTTCCATATGCGCATATGTGATTTCCGGACGGCGAAGGATCGACGCGGCGTCCACGGAATTGTTCAGAAGCACGGATCCGGCTTCAGCAAGAACGGCCTGAACGTGCTCTTCCGGACGCAGCTTCGTCTTCTGAAGCCGCTCCACCTCTTGCTCAATCATCGATTTCTTGTGCAAGAAGCGCTGATAACGTTCCTCGGGAACAAGACCTATATCATGTCCGATTGGAGTAAGACGAAGATCGGCATTATCATGGCGCAGCAACAGGCGATATTCAGCCCGGGAAGTAAGCAGCCGGTACGGCTCGCTCGTCCCTTTCGTGACAAGATCGTCAATCAGCACGCCTATATAAGCGTCGGATCTGCCGAGAATGACCGGCTCCTCGCCTTTCACCTTGCGAGCGGCATTAATACCGGCCATAATCCCTTGCGCCGCCGCTTCCTCATAACCCGAGGTGCCGTTAATTTGCCCTGCCGTAAACAAGCCGGAAATCAGCTTCGTCTCGAGCGAAGGCCACAGCTGCGTCGGAACGACCGCATCATACTCGATCGCATAACCGGTGCGCATCATTTCCACTCGCTCCAGACCGGGCACCGATCGAAGCATGCGAAGCTGAATATCCTCAGGCATGCTTGTGGAAAGACCTTGCACATAATATTCTTTCGTACTGCGGCCCTCAGGCTCGAGGAACAACTGATGCTTCGGCTTATCGGCAAATCTCACGATTTTGTCCTCGATGGACGGACAATACCGCGGCCCCGTACCTTCAATCGCTCCTGAAAACATAGGAGCCCGGTGCAAATTCGAATTAATGACCTCATGCGTCTCCGGCGATGTGTAGGTCAGCCAGCATGGGAGCTGTTCCGCCGTCGGTCCTTCCTTCGTTTCGTAGGAAAAAAATTGCGGCTCAGGATCCCCCGGCTGAATTTCCATTTTGTCGAAATCGATCGTATCCTTATGAACGCGCGGCGGCGTACCCGTTTTAAAGCGAACCAATTTCAGCCCGAGCTCCCGCAAATTTTCGGAAAGCTTGACGGATGGCTGCTGATTGTTCGGTCCGCTTTCATACATCAGTTCGCCCATAATGATTTTGCCGCGCAGGTACGTTCCTGTCGTCAATACGACGGATTTCGCCAAATATTGCGCGCCGGTTTTCGTAACGGCTCCTTTGCAGACGCCGTCCTCAACGATCAGCTCCTCCACCATCCCCTGGCGAAGCGTCAGGTTCGGCGTTTGCTCGATCGTCTCCTTCATCGTTTGCTGATACAAGAACTTATCCGCTTGCGCTCGCAGCGCATGCACCGCCGGCCCTTTGCCGGTGTTTAACATTCTCATTTGAATGAACGTCTTGTCGATGTTGCGTCCCATTTCCCCGCCCAAAGCATCGATTTCGCGAACGACATGCCCCTTCGCCGGGCCGCCGATGGACGGATTGCAAGGCATGAATGCAACCATATCCAAATTAATCGTCAAAAGGAGCGTTTCGCACCCCATTCTTGCCGCCGCCAAAGCCGCCTCGCAGCCCGCATGTCCCGCGCCGATCACAATGACATCATATTCTCCAGCTACATAGCTCATTTGTTTGAATGTCCCTCCCTCTGATTCGTCATTTCCCTAAACAAAACTGTGAAAAAATTTGATCGATCAACGAATCGCTCACTGCATCACCGATAATTTCGCCCAGCTGCTCCCAAGCGTTCCGGATATCGATTTGAATCATATCGATCGGCACCTTCATTTCGACGCCTTGAAGTGCTTCATCCAGCGCATGACTTGCCTTCTTCAGCAAATGAATATGCCTTGCGTTGCTGACATAAGTCATGTCGCCGGAATCCAAATTCCCGCTGAAGAAAATCGCGGTTACCGCCTTTTCCAGCCTGTTGATCCCTTCATTTTCCTTGGCGGACAGCCTCACGATCTTCTCTTGCGGAAACAGCTGCCCGATATATTGTTCATCCGTCTTTACCGGCAGATCGATTTTATTGATGATGACGATCGTTTGCCTGTCCCCGAGCGATTCCATCATTTGTTTCTCCGCATCGGTTAACGGCTCGTTCGCGTTCACCACGAACAAAATCAGATCGGCGGAAGCAAGAGCGGCTTGTGACCGCTCAACGCCGATGCGTTCAACGACATCCTCCGTTTCGCGAATGCCGGCGGTGTCCAGCAGCTTTAGCGGAATACCGCCGATTGTAACATATTCCTCGATTACATCGCGCGTCGTACCCGGAATATCGGTAACGATTGCCCGATTTTCCTGCGTTAAAGCGTTAAGCAATGAGGACTTCCCGACATTCGGCTTGCCTATAATGGCCGTTTCGATCCCTTCGCGAAGCAGCTTGCCTCGTTCTGCCGTACGCAGCATTTCGGCAATCGATTCCCGCGCGTACATGCATTTGTCCCTAATAAACGCGTTGGTCAATTCCTCGACGTCATGCTCCGGATAGTCGATATTCACCTCGATGTGAGCCATCGTCTCCACGAGCGTCTGCCTTAACTTCTTCACCTCGCGGGATAACGCGCCCTCCGATTGCTTCATCGCAACGGAGAAAGCGCGGTCCGATTTGGAACGAATCAAATCCATAACCGCTTCCGCTTGCGATAAGTCGATTCGCCCGTTCAGGAACGCCCGCTTCGTAAATTCGCCCGGCTCTGCCAATCGAGCGCCGTACTCCAACAGAAGATCAAGCACTCTCTTTACGGAAACGATTCCGCCGTGACAGCTTACCTCCACGACATCCTCAGCCGTAAACGAACGTGGACCCTTCATCAGCGTGACCAGAACTTCTTCGATTCGTTCCCCGGTTGCCGGGTGAACGATATGGCCGTAATGAACCGTATGTGAAGCCGCCTCGGTTAACTTCGTCTTGGAACGAAACACTTTATCCACTACTTGTGCCGACTCGGGCCCGCTTACCCGAATGACGGCAATGCTGCTTTCTCCAAGCGGCGTAGCTATGGCGGCAATAGTATCCTCATTCATCGTTGATCACCTCAGTATGTGCCAGTCCCGATTAGTATTTACAAATACAATTTTTTCTTATTTCCTAAATAAAAAGCAATGACTACTTAATTTGCTTAAGTGAGCCATTGCCGCCGAAATTTATTTTAAAGCGATTACGATACGGCGATTCGGTTCCTCGCCCTTGCTGTAGGTTTGAACCTTCGGGTGATTCTGAAGCTGATAATGAATGATCCGCCGTTCCTGAGCGGTCATCGGCTCGAGCACAACCTCTCTTCTCGTTCGAACAACTTGATTGGCCAGCCGCAGCGACAAATCCTCAAGCGTCTTCTTCCGGCGCTCCCGGAATTGCTCCGCATCGAGAATGATCCGCACATGGCCATCGGAGTAACGGTTCGCATAAACATTAAGAATGAGCTGAAGCGCGTCCAACGTTTGGCCGCGGCGTCCGATAATGATGCCCAAATCTTTGCCCGCAACATCCAGAATGACATTGCCTTCCTTATCCTTGCGATTCGACACTCCGGCTTCGAGCCCCATGGCTCGGAGCAGCTCGCCAAGATAGGCAACGGTATCCTCAATCGGATCCGTCGAAGGCTCTGCCGCAGCCGCCGGCGCTTCCGAAATCGCAGCTTCCGGAGACGGTTCGGCCGCTTCTATTACCTCAAGCTGGACCTCAGCGTCTCTGCCGCCGATTAATCCGAGCAGCGCCTTCTTGGGCTGCTCAAGTACCGTCACCCTTACATGATCTTCCGTAACTCCCAGTTGCTCAAGACCTCTTCTTACCGCCTCTTGGACGGTTTTCCCCGTAAAGACCCGCTTTGTCATTTCGAGGCTCACCCTTACCTTTTAATTGAGGTTTATAAATGAAGTACGATTGAACAATCGTAAACACGTTGCTGTAAAACCAGTACAGAACAAGGGCCGAAGGGAACTGCAGCGACATGACCAAGATCAATATCGGGAAAATCATCATCATCGCCTGCATATTCGACGGCATCTGCGATTGCATCATCTTCTGCTGCAAGAATGTCGTAATGGCCGCTAAAATCGGAAGAATATAATAAGGATCCTTCTCCCCTAATTGAAGCCATAAAAACGTATGCTCCCGAATATACGGGTTACCGAGGATAGAGTTATAGAGCGCAATCAACACCGGCATCTGGATCAAGAGCGGGAAACAGCCGGCCATAGGATTGACGCCGTTCTGCTGGAACAGCTTCATCGTCTCTTCCTGCTGCTTCTTCGGATCGGTGCTGTATTTCTCACGAATCTTTTGCAGCTCGGGCTGAATCGCCTGCATCTGCTTAGAGGATTTATATTGCTTCAGCGTCAGCGGCAAAATCGCAAGACGCACAATAACGGTAATCACGAGAATCGCCAAACCGTATTGATTAAATAATGTGTGCGCCAGCCAGTCCAACGCGTCCGAAAGCGGGCCTACAATGTAACCATTCCAAAAGCCTGAACGATCGATGGTGTAATTTCTGTTCGGGGTACCGCAGCCCGCTAATAAAAGTAACGGTAATAAAGCTGCCCACTTCAAACGACGAGAAAGAGACAACACCTAAAACCTCCCACAAACCTCATTCGAGGTCCAATCTGCTGATAGTTGATGTTTAGCCTTGTGCAAGAAAAGCCTAACGTAAACTATACCATATTATTGAAGGGAAGAAAACTAACGCTCATCCCTCGGAGGAGGCGAAAGAACCCCCGCTCTCTTTAATACATGGTGAACGCTTCGCTTCAGATCGGAGAACTCCAATTCGACCGCGGGTTTGCGTACGATCACCACGATATCGACGTTTTTTGCGATGCGGGTTTCCATCCCCCGCAAAATTTCCTTTAAACGGCGTCTCATTTTATTGCGCACAACGGCGTTGCCGATTTTTTTACTGGCCGAAATGCCGACGCGGAACGATTCCGCATCTTTCGAAGGCTTCACATATACGACCAGTTGATGGTTTGCGGCAGCCTTGCCATGTTTGAAAACTCTCGAAAAATCTTCTCTCTTCCGTAACCTAAGCCTCTTTTGCACGAAACCGACCCCAATAACCTTAATTTCAATAGGGTTAACAGAATTACCTATGTATATAAGTAAAACTTCAATCGAAGTAAATTACAAAAGATGAGCGACCGCGATATAGATATATAACAAAAAAGACCACGTTTCGTGGTCTTGGTCTGCGATTTAAGCAGTCAATACTTTTCTTCCCTTTTGGCGGCGCGCAGCAATGACCTTACGGCCATTCTTCGTGCTCATCCGCTTGCGGAAGCCGTGTACCTTTTTGCGTTTATTCGTATTCGGTTTAAAAGTCGGTCCCATCGTTTGACACCCCCTACATTGTCTTGCAACTAAAAACAGCGCTTTTTCCATTAAACCATCAGGACGTCAAATTGTCAAGGAAAAGCGATCTCCACAACCACAGGCTATCCACATGTGAATAAATTTTGCGAAACAAATCGCAATTTGTCGAGTTGTGAACAACATGCTCACAATAAGCAGTTATGTTGACACTTTGTAAATGAAAATAGTGAAAATGTGGATAACCCGCCAAACCTCATTGAAATACGCCATTTATTTTGCTATATTGGTTATGTTTTCGTTGTGAATAATTTTAATTATCCTCTGATTTATCAACAGCTTGTGGATAACATTGTGAACAATTTCCCCTGTTTCCGGATAATTCGCATTCCCCGATTGTGCATATATAGGAGAAACTTCGACATATTTCCGGACTGATTTACATATTTCGAACGAATGACGCGGCTTGGGCGACCGGCCGCGACGGTTTTCTAAGGAGTGAACGCATTGTGGACAACCATCCCCAAGAGATCTGGCAAAATGTGCTTCAGGTGCTGCAGACCAAAGTGAGCCGGCCGAGCTTCGACACTTGGCTGAAATCGACGCGTGCGGACCAAATTAATGAAACTGCGCTTGTGATTTGCGCGCCTAACAACTTCGCAAGGGAATGGCTTGAGACGAGATATACCCGATTAATCGAGAACGCTGTTCTGGAAGTTACCGGATTTGAAGTCGAGGTTAAGGTCGTTACCGAGGAGGATCGGGACGTTCCCGCCGGAAACGCCGCGCCTCAGCAGCCCAAACGCGTCGCTCCAGCGGAGCCTGCGGCGAACGCCGGCGCTTCGATGCTGAATCCGAAATATAAATTTGAGACGTTCGTCATCGGCGCCAACAACCGGTTTGCGCACGCCGCGTCTCTAGCGATCGCCGAATCGCCCGCGAAGGCGTACAATCCGTTGTTTTTATACGGCGGTGTCGGGCTCGGCAAAACACACTTAATGCATGCGATCGGCCACTACATCATCGAACATAATCCGAGCGCGAGGGTGCTTTATTTGTCTTCCGAAAAATTTACGAACGAGTTTATTAACGCCATCCGCGACAACCGCGGCGAAAGCTTTCGAAATAAATACCGGAATATCGACATTCTTCTTATAGACGATATTCAGTTTTTGGCCGGCAAAGAACAAACGCAGGAAGAATTTTTCCATACATTCAACTCCCTGCACGAGCAAGGGAAGCAAATCGTCATTTCGAGCGACCGGCCGCCGAAGGAAATTCCAACGCTCGAGGAGCGGCTCCGTTCCCGGTTCGAATGGGGCTTGATCACCGATATTCAGCCGCCGGATTTAGAGACGCGGATCGCGATTTTGCGCAAGAAAGCCAAAGCCGAAAACCTCGATATACCGAACGAAGCGATGATGTACATCGCCAATCAGATCGACACGAACATCCGGGAGCTGGAAGGCGCGCTCATTCGCGTCGTCGCCTACTCTTCGCTCGTTAACCAGGATATTACGACGCATTTGGCGGCGGAGGCGCTGAAGGACATCATTCCGAATTCGCGAAACCGCGTCATCACGATCCAAGACATTCAACAGCGGGTCGGGGAATATTACGGTATGAAGCCGGAAGATTTCAAAGCACGCAAACGGACGAAGGCCGTCGCATTCCCACGGCAAATCGCCATGTATTTGTCCAGGGAACTGACCGATCATTCGCTTCCGAAAATCGGCGAAGCGTTCGGCGGAAGAGACCACACGACGGTCATCCACGCTCATGAAAAGATCTCCGCTTCCATCCAGCAAGACCAAGAGCTGTTCAAAATCATTCAAACGATTCGCGACAAAATAAAAAATCCCTCGTAATGAACAGCATACGAGAGACAACCATTCAGCACTTTATACACAGTTGATAACTTAACGCATTCAGGGAAGTCTATGCACAACTTATTCACATGTGGATAGGCTTCTCTTTCCGTTTTAACGGGAGTTATCCACTATTTCTCCTTCCCTACTACTATGACTACGAGTTTTTAAGATATAATTATTACTATATGCCGATGCGGAGTGTGATAGAACTTGAAATTCAGCATTTTGAAATCCTTCTTAAACGAATCCATCCAACATGTAAATAAAGCGATCTCCAGCCGAACGACGATTCCGATTTTAAGCGGGATTAAGATTGAGGCTTCCGCGGCCGGGTTGACGTTAGTAGCCAGCGATACCGATATTTCCATCCAAAGCTTTATACCCGCCGAGATCGACGGAGAACCGATTATCCGAATGGAACGCACGGGCAGCGTGGTCGTTCCCGCCAAATTTTTCGTGGAAATCGTTCGAAAGCTGCCGTCGTCGGAAGTTAACATCGAAGTTGCCGAAAACCACCAAATCGGCATTCAATCCGGAACGACGGAAATTCAGCTTGCCGGCCTCGATCCGGAGGAGTTCCCGCTGCTTCCGCGCCTTTCCGAAAATCAAACCGTTACAATGCCGAGCGAAGTGCTTCGTTCCATGATTCGGCAAGTCGTATATGCCGTAACGACGAATGAATCGACGCCGATTTTGACCGGTGTTTTATGGAGCCTCGAGAACGGGAGACTCAAGATGGTCGCGACCGACCGCCACCGGTTGGCAAGCATCGAGCGTCCGATCGACTGCTCGCCGGAGCTTCGATTTCATAATATTGTGATTTCAGGGAAAAATTTATCCGAGCTCAGCAAAATTATGCCTGAACAAAACACATTGATCGATATTGTCGTCGCGGACAATCAAGTGTTGTTCAGAGCGGGTAATGTTCTGTTTTATACAAGAATATTAGACGGCACTTATCCGGATACGTCGAGAATTATTCCAACGACCTACGTTACGGAAATTACGTTTGCGTCGCGGCCGCTGTCGGAAGCGATCGACCGCGCCTATTTGCTGTCCCGTGAGGAAAAAACGAATATCGTAAAAATGGTCGCCGAAGGCGGCGGTACGGTGGAGATTTCATCCAGCTCGTCGGAGCTCGGGCGGGTAACCGAAAACTTGCCCGTTCAATACGTTTCCGGCGAACCGCTTAAAATTTCGTTTAACTCCAAATATTTTTTGGATGTGCTCAAGGTAACCGACGAGGAAGCGATCCGAATCGGTTTTGCAGGAGCTATGAAGCCGATGGTATTGCGCCCTGTCGATGAGGACGGCGTGCTGCATTTGATATTGCCGTACCGGACCGTCAATTAATTTGCCCGTTGCCGAAAGGAACATGCCAGCCATGAAACAGGTTCAGATTCATACCGAGTACGTTACGCTCGGACAAATGCTTAAATTATCCGATTGCATCAGCACGGGCGGCGCAGCGAAGCCGTTCCTGGCGGAAACGAAGATTACCGTCAACGGCGAGCCCGAAAACCGGCGCGGACGGAAGCTGTATCGGGGCGATCGGATTGAAGTCGCAGGCCACGGAGCATTCGAGATTGTATGAACGTGACGCAGCTTCAGCTTCGTAATTATCGGAATTACGAGCAGGTCGATTTGGAAACGAAGCACCGGGTAAACGTGTTTCTCGGCCAGAACGCTCAGGGCAAAACGAATTTGCTTGAAGCGATCTATATGATTGCACTCACGAAATCGCATCGGACAGGCAAAGATAAGGAGCTCATCCGCTGGAATCAGGACCATGCCCAGCTGGCTGCGTCGATCGAGCGCAAGTACGGGGACTGCAGGCTGCAGCTCGATCTGACGAGCGCCGGCAAGAAGGCAAAAATTAACGGTCTTGAACAAAAGAAGCTTAGCAATTATGTCGGGACGCTGAACGTGGTCCTTTTTGCACCGGAAGATTTGGAGATTGTGAAAGGCTCGCCGGGAGTGAGACGAAGATTTCTGGACATGGAAATTGCTCAGGTCCACCCCTCCTATCTCCACTCTCTTACGCAATATCAGAAGGTGCTGGTACAAAGAAATAATTTCTTGAAAAGCGGAGAAGCGCACAAGGGTTCGAGCGATGCGCTTCTTTCCGTATGGAATGAGCAGCTTGCACAGTACGGTTCTAAAATTATGCAAAAACGTCAAAGCTTCATAACAAAGCTGCAAACGTGGGCGGAGTCCATACACAGCGGCATTACCGCCGGGGCGGAACGGCTTGAAATCGGTTACTTGCCGTCTGTGGACGCCGCCGACTGCCAAGATGAAACTGTCTTATTTGAACGTTTTATGGTAAAGTTATCACAGGCTAAAGAACAGGAACTGCGGAGGGGAGCGACGCTGGTCGGTCCCCATCGGGACGACCTTTCGTTTTCTATCAACGGAAAAGACGCGTATAGCTTCGGATCGCAAGGGCAGCAGCGCACGACGGCTTTGTCGCTTAAGCTTGCAGAGATCGAGCTGATTCACGAGGAGACGAACGAATATCCGATTCTGCTTCTGGACGATGTGCTGTCCGAGCTGGACCGCCACCGGCAGACGCAGCTCATCGATACGTTCCGTTCCAAGGTGCAGACGTTCATTACGACGACCGGGGTCGAAGGAATCCGGCTGGAGTCTCTGGACGATGTGCGTTTGTTTTATGTCAGGGAAGGCACTGTGGCGGAACAACCGATGTGACGCAAGGAGGACGAATTCCTTATGTTTATTCATCTTGGCGGAGAGAAAATTATTCGTGCGGCCGAGCTGATCGCGATATTCGACGTATCGATTGAGGCCTCTTCCAAAATCTCCAAGAGTTTTATTGCGAACGCCTCAAAAGAAAAGATGACGGAAACGATCGGCGAAGAAGAACCGAAATCGGTCGTCGTCACCATAAACAAAGTATACTATTCCCCTATTTCTTCAACGACGTTGAAGAAGCGTGCCCAGCAGCCGTTGGCGCTTTAAATCCGGCCGTAGACGCAATATTGATATTCAGCAATTGACGATGGAGTGATGATCATGTCAGTCAACCAGCAGGCGTACGATGAAAGCCAAATACAGGTGCTTGAGGGTCTTGAAGCGGTTAGAAAGCGCCCGGGAATGTACATCGGCTCCACAAGCGGACGCGGATTGCATCACCTCGTTTGGGAAGTCGTCGACAACAGTATTGACGAAGCTTTGGCAGGCTACTGCACTAAAATTAGCGTCATTGTTCACAAAAACAATTCCGTTACGGTAATAGACAACGGCCGCGGCATCCCGGTCGGCGAACACCCGAAGATGAAGAAGTCGACCCTCGAGGTTGTCATGACGGTGCTTCATGCCGGCGGCAAATTCGGCGGAGAAGGCTATAAGGTATCCGGGGGCCTTCACGGTGTAGGCGTCTCGGTTGTTAACGCCTTGTCGGAGCATGTGACGGTGACGGTCCGTCTCAAAGGGAAAATTCATCGCATGGAATTCCGCCGCGGCGTGCCTCAATACGAAATTCAGGTAATCGGAGAAACCGAAGAAACCGGCACGACGGTAACATTCCTGCCGGATCCGGAAATTTTTACGGAAACGACGGAATTTGAGTACGATATTTTGCAATCTCGTTTGCGCGAGCTTGCATTCCTGAACGCGGGTCTCGAGATTTCTTTGAAAGACGAGCGCACGGACACCGAAAATACGTTCAAATACGAAGGCGGCATCCGCTCGTTCGTAGAGTGGCTCAACCGCAACAAGGAGCGTATTCATGAGCCGCCGATCTATATCGAAGGCCGCAAAGATGTAACAAGCGTCGAAATCGCGATTCAATATAACGACAGCTATACGGAAAATATTTACTCGTTCGCGAACAACATTCATACGCATGAAGGCGGCACTCACGAATCCGGCTTCAAGAGCGCGTTGACGCGGATCATTAACGAGTATGCCCGCCGTACCGGCCAGATGAAGGAAAACGAGTCCAACTTGACCGGCGAAGACGTGCGGGAAGGGTTAACGGCGATCATCTCGGTCAAAATTCCGGAGCCGCAGTTCGAGGGTCAAACGAAGACGAAGCTCGGCAACAGCGAAGTGCGCGGAATCGTCGAATCGATGTTCGCGGAAAAGTTCCAGGAATTTTTGAACGAAAATCCGGCGACAGCCAAGAAGGTTATCGAGAAATCCCTTCAAGCGGCACGGGCCCGGGAGGCTGCTCGGAAAGCGCGCGAGTTGACTCGCCGTAAGAGCGCTCTTGAGGTAAGTTCATTGCCGGGGAAATTGGCCGACTGCTCTTCCAAAGACGCTTCGATATCCGAAGTATATATCGTCGAAGGCGACTCCGCGGGCGGTTCGGCGAAACAAGGCCGGGATCGGCACTTTCAGGCGATCCTCCCTCTTCGCGGGAAAATTTTGAACGTTGAAAAGGCGCGTCTCGATAAAATTTTGAGCAATGCCGAAATTCGGGCGATCATTACGGCGCTCGGCACCGGCATCGGCGAAGATTTCGACATTGCGAAGGCGAGATATCACAAAATCATCATTATGACCGACGCCGACGTTGACGGCGCGCATATCCGCACCCTCCTGTTAACGTTCTTCTATCGGTACATGCGGCAAATTATCGATCACGGCTACGTGTATATCGCTCAGCCGCCGCTGTACAAGATCGAGCGGAACAAGGTGATCCGCTACGCTTACAACGATAAGCAGAAGGATCAAATAATGGCGGAATTCGGCGAAGGCGCCAAACCGAACGTACAGCGTTACAAAGGTCTCGGCGAGATGAACCCGGGTCAGCTGTGGGAGACCACCATGGATCCGGCGAGCCGGACGCTGCTTCAGGTTTCGATTCAAGACGCCGCGCATGCGGATGAAATTTTCGACACGCTCATGGGAGACAATGTCGAACCGCGTCGCGACTTTATTCAACAGCATGCGAAATATGTGAAAAATCTGGATATATAATGCGCGTCATGATACCCTGTCTTTATTCGTGTAAAGACAGGGTATTTTTTTAACGGAGGTATGCGCTTGAGCTACAAGGAGTTTATGCAACGTTATGAGGATGCTACAAACAGTCATTCGTTCGAAGAGGTTGAGAAGCTGATAACGGATGACGCCGTGTTCTGGTTTACGAGCTCTTCCCATAAGGGCAAGGCAGAGATCAGAAGCTATTTCGAGAACACCTGGAATACGATTCAAGAAGAAGTGTATACGATTAGCGATGTGGAATGGATTGCTGCAGATGAGAAAACGGCGGTATGCATTTATCGATACAACTGGCGAGGAATATATAAAGGCGAAATCGTCGAAGGCGAAGGCAAAGGAACTAACGTTTGCGTTAATATCGACGGAAGCTGGAAGGTTCGCCACGAGCACCTCACTCCCCTGCCGATGAACGGGTAAGAAGGACATTATTCCATCGCTTACCTCTCCCCCGTTTATTCGGAGGCGTTTTGTGAAAGAAATGAGATAGTGACTCCAAGGCAATTTTTTATTGATTTAAAGTGCAACAAAGCCCGACCGCTTAGGAAGATAATTCCATTGAAATATTAGAAGCGTAATTTTAAATATTCGAAATTTATCCCTTGTAATGTTATAATAATAAGGTTGATGACAAGAGATCAAACAAGCACTTGTCAGGAGGTACGACATGCCGGACGAGAGAGTTCAGAGTATACAAGAGAGAGATATTGGCAGCGAAATGCGACAGTCCTTCATGGATTATGCGATGAGCATTATCGTTAGCCGTGCCCTGCCTGACGTTAGAGACGGTTTGAAGCCGGTGCATAGAAGAATTTTGTATGCCATGTCAGAGCTTGGGATGGCGCCGGACAAGCCGTTTAAGAAATCGGCAAGAATCGTCGGCGAAGTCATCGGTAAGTATCACCCGCACGGCGACTCCGCGGTGTATGAGACCATGGTTCGTATGGCGCAGGATTTTTCGCTGCGTTACATGCTGGTGGACGGTCACGGAAACTTCGGTTCGATTGACGGCGACTCTGCTGCGGCCATGCGTTATACGGAAGCGAGATTGTCGAAAATTGCGATGGAGCTTCTTCGCGACATCAACAAAGAGACGATCGACTTCCAGCCGAACTACGACGGAGAAGAGCAAGAGCCGGTCGTTCTTCCTGCGCGCTTTCCGAACCTGCTGGTAAACGGTGTTTCGGGGATCGCGGTCGGCATGGCGACCAACATACCGCCGCATAACTTGGGCGAGGTCATTGACGGAGCGCTGATGCTCATTCAGAATCCCGACGCGACGGTCGCTGAACTGATGAACGTCATTAAGGGCCCGGACTTCCCGACCGCCGGTTTTATTCTCGGCAGAGAAGGAATCCGCCAAGCGTATTCGACGGGCCGCGGCTCCGTAACGATGCGGGCTCGCGCCGAAATTCAAGAAGTCAACGGCAAGGCGCGCATTGTCGTCACCGAGCTTCCTTATCAGGTCATTAAGGCGAAATTGATCGAGAAGATCGCCGAGCTCGTGCGCGAGAAACGAATCGAAGGCATCACCGATTTGCGCGACGAATCCGACCGCAACGGCATGCACATCGTCATCGAGCTGCGCAGAGACGTCAATCCGAGCGTCGTGCTGAACAATTTATACAAGCATACGACCATGCAGTTGAACTTCGGCATCAATATGCTCGCCCTTGTGAACGGCGAGCCGAAAGTGCTGAACCTGCGCGACATGCTGTACTATTATCTGCAGCATCAAATCGAGGTTATTCGCCGCCGCACCGAGTTTGACTTGAAAAAAGCGCGCGCACGGGCGCATATACTCGAAGGCTTGCGCATTGCGCTCGACAATTTGGATGCCGTAATAGCTTTGATTCGTTCTTCGCGCACGACGGAAATTGCCCGCGAAGGGCTTATGACCCAATTCAACCTGTCGGAAGAACAGGCGCAAGCGATTCTCGATATGCGTCTCCAACGCTTGACCGGTTTGGAGCGCGAAAAAATCGAGAACGAATACGCGGAATTGATGCAAAAAATCGCCGAGTACGAGGCTATTCTCGCGGATGAGCAGCTCGTTCTTAATATCATCAGCGATGAGCTGAAGGAAATTAAAGACAAATTCGGCGATGAGCGCCGTACGGAAATTACGATCGGCGAGGAAGCGATTCTTGACGAGGATCTTATTCCTCAGGAAGAGGTACTGATCACGATTTCCCATACCGGTTATATCAAGCGGATTCCCGTCGCTACGTACCGCAGCCAACGCCGCGGAGGTCGCGGGATCATCGGTATGGAAACGAAGGAAAGCGACTTTGTCGAGCACCTCTTCGTAACGAACACACATAATTATTTGCTGTTCATTACTAATAAGGGGAAAGCATACCGGATCAAGGGGTACGAGGTTCCGGAGCTCGGCCGCACCGCACGCGGAACGCCTGTCATCAATTTGATTCAGATTGAGCAAGGCGAGCACATCAGCGCAGTCATCCCGATTCCGGATATGGATGACGATAAATATTTATTCTTTGCGACCCGACAAGGCGTCGTGAAGAAAACGCCGCTTCGCGATTTCGGCAACATCCGCAAGGTCGGCTTGATCGCCCTTCTTTTGCGCGATGACGACGAGCTCGTCGGCGTCCGTCTGACGGACGGCAACCGGCAAATCGTTATGGGCTCGAAGCAGGGCATGTCGATTCGTTTCCCTGAAGAGGAAGTTCGCTCCATGGGACGCGCATCTACCGGCGTTAAAGGCATTCATTTGTCCGAAGGCGACGAAGTGATCGACATGGATGTCGTAGATGAGGATGACGACGTGCTGATCGTGACTTCCAAGGGCTACGGCAAAAGGACCCCAATGTCCGAATATCGCATTCAGTCCCGCGGCGGCAAAGGAATTAAGACGCTCAATTTAACGCCGAAAAACGGTCATGTTGTGGGACTTAAAGTTGTTCGCGAGGATGAGGATTTGATGATCATTACGGCCTCGGGTACCGTAATTCGGACCAGCATGGACGGAATTTCGGAGATGGGCCGCAATACGCAAGGCGTCCGATTGATTCATATTCGCGACGACGATGAGGTAGCCACGGTCACGCAGGTGGAGAAAAACGAGGAAGAGCCCGAAACGCCGGATGAACAACTCGGAGAGTCCGTAGACGGCTCGGATGCAACCGAATAAAAAACTTAAGGGATTGGTCTTTAACGCCAATCCTTTTTGTTTTACAATACTTGTTATAGACAGCGAAAAAGGTGATGTACGCTATGGCGACGGTAGCGGTCTCCATGTTGAAATCGGGCGAACGCATTATAGAGGATGTGCACACGCCCCTCGGCGGCTTGCTGTTCGAAAAGAACCGCGTGCTGTCTCCAAGAGATCTCGAAATATTGCGCGCCTTTATGGTGCGGCATGTCATTCTTGAGAATAAACCGGTCGAAGTGGAAACGGGACAAGAGACGACTGCCGCCGTTGAAACGAATAACGACATTCTTGCGTTTTATAAAGAATACGAAGGCATGTACAAAGTGTTGAAGCGGGTGTTTGCCTTGGCAACAACGGGCGGAACATTGCCGATTTTGGATATGAGAAACCAGCTGGAGAAGCTGCTTGCTCAAGTTCCGTTTTACAACCTGCTGACCTTCTCCCCGCGCCGGACGAGCGTTCAGGATTATTTGATTCACAACAGCATCCTGGTGGCATTGTCCTCCTATCAATTGGCGCGCTGGTGCCAATTTCCGCAGAAGGACCTTATTCCGATCGCCATGGCCGGACTTCTGCACGATATCGGAAATACCCGGATCGACGACACGATTCTTTACAAACCGAACCGGCTGACTCAAGCTGAATATGAAGAACTTAAGAAGCATACGATTATCGGCTACAACCTTTTGAAGAACGTTGCCGGGATCAATGAGGGCGTGAAGCTGTGCTCGCTGCAGCACCATGAGCGCGAAGACGGTTCGGGGTACCCGCTTGGCGTGAAGGGCGATAAGGTGCACGTTTATGCCAAAACGATCGCCGTCACTGACATGTTTCATGCAATGACTACACACCGCCAATATAAGAAAGCCTCCTCCCCCTATCTCGTTCTGGAAGAACTGATGAAGGAAGCGTTCGGGAAGCTTGATCCGGGCATCGTCCAAACATTTATACAAAAGGTGACCGAATTCCATAACGGTACGGTAGTTAGGCTGAATAACAATGCGATCGGAGAAATCGTCTTTACGGATCGCCACAATCCCACCCGACCCATGGTTAATGTGAACGGCAAAATTATTAATCTAGCTCAAGAGCGGACTTATTTCATTCAGGAAGTCATATCGAATTAAAGGTCATGCTGCCGGATGGTTATATTCGGCAGCATGTTTTATGTTGACACGGACCGGCGTTTCGTGATAGATTATCTCTTGCTGCTTCGAACGTGAATGCGAGACACCATCTGGTAAAAACTTCAGTGTTGCATTAACGGTTCGAATGTGGTAGGATATAAAAGTCGCTGGTTTGAAGCGGCAAAGCAACAAAGCTTGCTCCTTGAAAACTGAACAACGAGCACG
>NZ_JAQZSG010000028.1 GCF_028745515.1 Paenibacillus thermotolerans
TATGAAGGTACTAATTCGGAGTGTCCACTTTTTAGTCTAACTCATACAGTCGCTAAACCCTGATTTTTGGCATTTATCCTTGCTTTTTCGAGGCTATAACCGCAGTGGTGTCCGTTAAAACTGAAAACTCCATTTATAACGCCGTATAACTGCACTCCTGCCGTTAGCGCAAGCCGCCAGCCATCCGAGAGGGGATAGCGCTCGCTCTTATGGAATAACTGGAAAAAGTTTCAGTTTCGGGAATAGGACTATAGAACTATAATTTGTGGTGAAAAAATATAAAATCTGCTATTTTCATAGTATGGAACTATATGGTATACTGTTAACAATAAGCCTTTTCAAAAGTTTCATATGAAAAGAGTGAGCAATGATGATGATGACGGTTTTGCGGATTAATCCGGATGGGACGGAAGAACTAGCTTGTATCAGTTTGGCGGAAGTAGATTATATGGAAATTGAAGGGCGGAAAATAGTATACCACACGGACACACAGAAGTTTAGGCATATCACTACACTTTCGGAGCTCGAAGAGCATTTGTCCGAAGCGGGCTTTGATATGCTGGACAAGACGAATCTCGTCAATTTGAACAGGGTCGCTTCCTTCGACGAAAGTCAAGGAAAGGTGTATTTCACGGAACCGGCAACCTCGCGGGACAAATATGCCACAGTCGCTCTGATCAAGCAAAAGCTTATTCGCAAGGAATTGGTCCAGTCGGCATCCGCCCATATCCGGGAAGTGCTTAAGCGGATTAAGGGCAACGGAATGAAGCATAGAGAAGTGAACGTGTAATCCTTATTACATAATGCCGATGTTGCGCACCGATGAAGGTGCGTTTTTTCTTGTATAATGAAATGACGGCCCTCTTAGGCGCCAAGCGCTTGGGTAGGACCGTACCGTCATGTGAATTATGCTTTTGGATTCGTTTGCTTCGGGAGATGCTCCCTTAACGTGCTGGTCAGTTTGTTTCGCGTGTCTTCATCGCTATGCCGCCAAATCACCTCGAACAAAACGCCGATTCCCGGCAATGCCCGTTCGTCGTTTCCGATGGAGTCTTCGATCGTTTGATACAATTCGGTTTCGGTTTGATTTTCGATCTTTCTATAAATGGCTTGGCGTAAATCGAGTAGCATGGACATGTAGAAAACCTCCGCAATCTGTGCATTCTAAAGTAGTATGATCAATCGCAGCCGGTTTCATGCGGAATGCGGGAAGAAAGGGCAAATGGGATGGAAGAGCAAATTCGATCGATACATAACGACCAAGTAAAGCTTTGGTCCTCATTGCAGACTAGGAAAGGGCGGGAGAGGTCGGGTGCTTATCTCGTCGAAGGCGCGCATCTGGTGGCGGAGGCGCTCAGAAGCGGGGCGGCGGCTGAGGCCGTACTGTACGTTCCCGGAACTGCCGCAGTGAAAGAGCTTGAGCTTCTCGGATTCGTGCCCGAGCATAACACCACAGGACCGCGCTGGATATCCGTATCCGAGGCGGTCATGGATAAAATTACGGAAGCGCAGACGCCGCAGGGCGTTGCTGCGGTTATGAAGCTGCCTGCGCCCGACCTTGGTAAGCTGCTAACGTACCGGCTTGGAGTATTCGTAGCCGTCGACGCCGTTCAAGACCCCGGGAATTTGGGGACGATCGTCCGCTCGGCGGATGCGGTAGGCGCAACGGCCGTATTGCTCGGCAAAGGAACGGTCGATATGTATAATCCGAAGACCGTTCGTTCCACGATGGGGTCGCTTTTTCATATTCCGATCGTTTCCTGCGACTTGGCAGAAGCGTTCCCGCGGATGAAGGAGTGCGGGATCAAAATCGCGGCCACCTCGCTGGCGGCAAACAATACGTGTTTTGAAGCGGACTTCACCGGTCCGACATGCTTCCTGCTTGGAAACGAAGGGGCGGGCGTATCGGCTGAGCTGCTCGCTCTTGCCGACGAGACGATTATTATTCCGATCCCTGGCCGCGCGGAATCTCTAAACGTGGCGATGGCGGCTACCGTGTTGTTATACGAAACGGTACGGCAGCGGGGGTACCGCTCTTCGGCGAGTGTGACATAATCCGAGCCGGGAGCGGACCTATGCGGCTGTCTACATTTCCTGCCGATGATGTTGGCTGTTCCTGTGCAAGAAACGCTCCATGAGCAGGGGCAAGGAAATAAGAATGGGCGGATCGTCGGGACGCGGAAGATAAAGCTTGACCCGCCGAAGTACGGTTTCATACGGCCCGACGACGATCGGCTCTCTTGAGCGGGTGCGAAGCGTCGCCTGAGGAAGCATCATATCCGCCGCTTTCGTACCCCAAGAAACGGATGTGGCCATTAAATAATAGGTGCCGGGCTTGATTCCCGTCAATCGGAACGGCCCGAGCGAGGAAACAAGCGTTCCGCGAAGGGGAAGCCCTTCCGGAATCGGCTTTGCGAACAAACCGATCAAGACGATCCCCTCGAAAGGAACCTCCGCCTCCAACGTCCCTTCGATTGTCGCATCTTTGGAAAAAGAAGGGATCGAATCCCGCCAATCTGACAGCTCCCGCAGCGACTGGAAATGTCCGTCCGCTTCGTTCGCCTGACTGCGGAACTGGGACGGGGGGATGCCTACCTTCTCGGCAAAGCGGGTTGTGAAAGTCCCTAGACTTTGCTGCCCGACCTCAAGCGCGATATCCCGAACGCTTAAATTCGTATGAAGCAGCAGCTCCTTCGCCTTCTGAAGCCGGAGCGCGGAGACGTAATATAAAGGCGGCAGCCCCATTCGCTCTTTAAAGATCCGGGCAAAATGATACGGGCTGTATGATACGTGACCGGCTAACCGTGACAACGGCAGCGGGTCATACAAATTCCGGCTTATGTATTCGATCACTTCGTCGATTTCCGGGTATCGGGTCGTCACCGGTCACTAACCTCCAAGCGTATTTGTGCGGAACAAATGTTCGTTTGTAGTTTAACATAAATTGCCAAGGAATAAAACCCCTTTACGGTTAAATTGAAAATAGCAATCCGTAAGAAACGCGCCGTCTCCCGCAGTGATACATTATAGCTTGTGAAAAACTATCGATCGAAGACGGGAAAGGATGTTCGACTATGGGGAAAGTAAAGCCTTATATCATTTCGGAGGATGCTCGAAGTCAAGCCGAGTTCTATATGCAATCGCTCGGCGGGGAGATGATGTCCGTCATTACGCACGGCCAAGCCATGGGAGTAAATAATGAATTCAAAGACAAAGTCATGCATATGTGCATCTTTGTGGCCGGGGAAAATCCGATTTTCATGGCGGACGCCATCGAACCGATTCATCAAGGCACCGGCATTGCTTTGGCGGTAGAGTACCCAACGGTGGAGGAAGCCGGCAGCGCATTCGCGAAGCTTGCGGCGGGAGGAAAAATCAAGCATCCGTTCGAATGGCAGCCTTTTGGCCTATATTATGGAGAACTTACCGACAAATACGGTATAATGTGGATGGTTACTGCAGAGCAGAAATCATAAAGGGAGTCAAGTTATAGGAGGATGAGAAATCTGGAAAGTCAATTAACCAAAGACCAACCCCCGAGTCTTCTAAGCAGCCGGTTTTTGCAGACGATTCTGTTATCCAACGTGCTGCTGCAAATCGGCATTTGGGTGCGCAACTTCGCGATTTTGCTCTTTGTTGCGGAAAAGACAAATAATGACCCGTACGCGATTTCACTGATCAGCGTTGCGGAATTCGCGCCTATTTTCGTATTTTCGTTCATCGGGGGAACGTTTGCCGACCGCTGGCGGCCGAAGCGAACGATGATTTGGTGCGACTCGTTATCCGCCGTATCCGTATTTGTCGTGCTGCTGGCCGTTCATTTCGGATCCTGGGAATCCGTCTATCTCGTCGCGTTTATTTCGGCAATCCTTTCGCAGTTCTCACAGCCTTCCGGCATGCGGTTGTTTAAGCAGCACGTACCGGAAGAGCAGCTGCAACAAGGGATGGCGCTGTTCCAATCTTTGATGGCTATCTTCATGGTACTCGGTCCGATGCTGGGCACATTCGCCTACAGCCGGTTCGGTCTGGAAACGTCGATTTCGGTCATGGGGGTCGTGTTCCTGCTTTCCGCGCTTGTATTGTTCCGGTTGCCTGCCGATATGGTGGAATCGAAGTCAACGGAAGAAAAAGGGGATTTCCGCAAAGAATTTATCGAAGGCTTCCGTTATGTATGGCAAAGTCAAGTGCTGCGTATGCTTGGCCTGACATTCATTTTGGCAGGTCTTGCCGTGGGTATTGCCCAAGCGCTTAACCTGTTCGTCGTCACGGAGCGGCTTGGCAAGGAAAAAGAATTTTTGCAGTACCTTCTGATGGTGAACGGCGTCGCCATGCTGATCGGCGGCGGTATCGTAGCCGCATTCGCAAAGCGTGTTGCGCCGCAGCTTCTGCTCGCAATCGGAATGTTTGTGGGCGCCGTCTGTACCGTCATTGTCGGGTATTCCACAAGCGTTCCGTTAACGTTGGTCGTGCAGTTTGTGAACGGACTCGTATTCCCGTGCATCCATATCGGAATCAGTACCATGATTCTGAAATGGTCGCATTCATCCATTGTAGGCCGCGTGAATGGGGTGCTGAACCCGATGTTCGTCGGCATGATGGTCATTTCCATGTCTTTAGCCGGCGTAATAAAAGATACGTTTTCGCTGGTTTCGATCTACACGGGAGCGGGCTTCTTATTTCTTATCGGCGCATTGGTCATGATCTCGATATTAAACCAGAAAGCTCCGGAGCAAGCTCAGCCCGAACCGGTAGCTCAGCAAGCTTAACATTGCCGACTTGAAAGCCTCTCTTCTGAGGCTTGCATTAACGGATGGATATGGTTTTAGCCCCCGCGCATGGGAATGAGTAAGACCACAAATAGTATGGATGCGGAATCCTTTTTAGGTCTTACGACTTCTACATGGAAGGGAGGGGGAACATTGGAATGCAATGTCGGCAAAACCGAGCAAGCGCTTCGTATCGCCGTCGGAGCTAGTATTGTCATGGCAGGGCTTTATTATAAAAAATGGTGGGGGCTTCTTGGATTAGCTCCGATCGTAACCGGCGCAACCCGTTATTGCCCTGCAAATGCGGTACTTGGAATCGATAATTGCAGATCGTAAACGGACGACATAGTGAAGGGAAGCGATGGGATCGGATCCATCGCTTTTTTATAAGGAGGAATGAAGCTTGGATGCGATGAATGAGGTGCGAGCCATCTATAGCCGGCTGCTGGATGCTTGGAACAACCAAAGCGCACGCGGGATGGCCGAGCTGTTTGCGGAGGAAGGCGAGATGATCGGATACGACGGGAGCGAAGCGACCGGGCCGGATGAAATTTTTTCACATCTTGAGCCAATATTTCGCGATCATCCGACCGCACGATTTGTAAGCAAAGTAAGGGCCGTACGGTTGTTGGCGCCGGATGCGTTTATGCTTCGCGCTATTGCCGGAATGATTCCCCGCGGAAAGACCGATATTAATCCGGCGGTAAACACGCATCATACTTTAATTGTCGTACATAAGAACGAAAATTGGAAAATTGCGCTCTTTCAAAATACGCCCGCACAGTTTCATGGGAGACCCGAGCTGGTCGAACGGATGACGGAGCAATTAAGAGCGGAGATAGGAAAGCCCGGGAGTTAATTCCGGGCTTTCTTTGAAGCAAAATCGACGAACCGGTTCACGACTTGATCGACAACCGAAAGCGTCGATTCATCCGTCAATTTTCCTTTGCTGAATTTCGTTGCGGCAGCATTTACAAGTATTTCATTTCCGGCCGCAGGCAGCATGTCGGCTTGAAGCCCCGGGCTGGACAATATTTGACGCA
This sequence comes from Paenibacillus thermotolerans, assembly GCF_028745515.1. Classification (GTDB taxonomy): domain Bacteria; phylum Bacillota; class Bacilli; order Paenibacillales; family YIM-B00363; genus Paenibacillus_AE; species Paenibacillus_AE thermotolerans. The sequence continues at coordinate 5,810 of NZ_JAQZSG010000028.1, forward strand.
AGTGGAGCTGCGCACGAACGGTACCCAACATCCCCACGGACACGCCCGCAATCATGACCGGTTTGCCGATTAAGACCCTGTCCTCGCGAGACAGCCAATCCAGCGCATTCTTCAGCACTCCCGGGACGGACCAGTTATATTCCGGCGTTATGATCAGCACTCCGTCGGCTTCGCGAATTTTCTCTTTCAATTCATGAACCGGTTCGGGAGGATTGTGCTCTTCATCCTGATTGTACATGGGCAAGGGCGCGAGATCGACAATCTCCAAATCGAATGTTCCGTTGAAGCGGTCCTTTATCGTTTCGGCCAGCTGCCGATTCAACGATTCCTTCCGCAGACTTCCGACAAGCGCGGCGATTTTCATCAACGATCAACCTTTCTCTAGCTGTAATGGGACATGCTAAGACATGCTAAATTGTAGCACACTTTACTTTTTGGAACCAAGTTATGATTAGTGGTCATATGGCTATTAAATATACTTTGCGTGAGCCGGCGTTAGCTCCAAAAGCTGGTGCTAACGCCACCGAAAGAGGTGCCGGACTGAATCGCAAAACAATCAAATGTCCATTTGACTAAGACGGTAAGTTCGAGATATCATTCAAATATAGATTTGATTATTAGAGGAGAATCAACCATGACGAAAGCGCCGGCCTGCGACATTTTTTGTTTTGACGAAGTGAAGGTAAATCGTCTCCAGCCGTTGATCGACGCGCCGAGCATCGCGAAAGCGGCCCGCCTGTTTAAGGCGATCGCAGACGAGACGCGAATGAAGATCGCGTATGCGCTGACCCAAGAGGATGAGCTTTGCGTGTGCGACGTAGCGAATATCGTCGGCTCGACGCTGGCTACGGCGTCTCATCATTTACGGCTGCTGAACGGCCTAGGGCTGGCCAAATACCGGAAAGAAGGGAAACTCGTATTTTACTCCTTGGAGGACGAGCATGTCAGACAATTGATTCTGTTGGCATTGACGCACGTAGAGGAGGAGAGAGACGGTGGAGACGACGCAAACTAGGGAAGAAGCCAAGCAGGTTTACCGCCTGCAAGGCCTTACGTGCACGAATTGCTCGGCCAAGTTCGAACGCAACGTGAAAGAAATCGAAGGCGTGAAGGACGCGCAAGTCAACTTCGGCGCGGCGAAGCTTACCGTCTACGGCGAAGCTACCGTACAGCAGCTTGAAAAGGCAGGAGCATTCGACGGCATTAAGGTATATCCCGAAAAAGAAAAGACCGCAACTCTAAAAAAAACGTTCTGGAACAAAAAATCAACCGTTCAATCCGCCGTTTCGCTGCTTCTATTGGCGGCAGGACTCGCTTGTGCGGCGCAATACGGCGAGCATAGCGCGCTGCCGACTATTTTATACGGAATGTCCATGGCGGCGGGCGGCTATTCGTTATTCCTGCAGGGAATCCGAAATCTCGTCCGGTTCCGATTTGACATGGATACGCTGATGACCGTCGCTATCATCGGCGCGGCATGCTGCTCGGCAACGGAACGGCCCAAGACATTGCCGCTCTCATCGCTGTGGCCGACCAGGTTCGGGAGCATAGCGCCGCCGTCGTTCGAAAGCTTCATGAGCTCGGCATTGCCAAAACCGTGATGCTGACGGGCGACAACCGTTCGACGGCGGAGGCGATCGGACGGCAGGTCGGAATCGGCGAGGTGAGGGCGGAATTACTGCCGCAGGATAAGCTGGAAGCCGTGAAACAGCTTCAGAAATCATACGGCAAAGTCGCCATGATCGGCGACGGCGTCAACGATGCGCCCGCTCTCGCCGCGGCAACCGTCGGCATCGCGATGGGCGGAGCCGGGACCGATACGGCGCTGGAAACCGCCGATATCGCGCTCATGGCGGACGATTTGAGCAAGTTGCCGTTTACGATCCGGCTTAGCCGGAAGACGCTGCAAATCATCAAGCAAAATATATCGTTCGCGCTCGCCATGAAGCTCGCCGCTTTGCTGCTTGTCATCCCCGGCTGGCTTACGCTGTGGATCGCCATTATCGCCGATATGGGCGCAACGATACTGGTCGTGCTGAACAGCCTGCGGCTGTTGAAGCTGAAGGATAAATAACGGAAACACCCCGAATGAGCGTCTGAAGTCGACTGAAGGCGTGCGCTCGTCCGGGGTGTTCAATTATGATTATTCCGAGAAGCAGGATGCCGTTACGATCCGATGGTATAACGGGCTGTTGATCGTGACCGGACTGTCCGGCGGCGTATCGCCGAACGGGAGCCGCTCGGCTTCCAGCTCCTCAAGCTTGTCGGCGCGTCCTTCGACGTAGTCGAATATGCGCTCGATTGCCGAGGAAATGCGGGCGGACAACCCCCCATACCGGATGTCCAGCACCTCCCAACCGAACGGCTTGTACGTCGCCATCCACAGCCGGCGATGAGCCGCTCGAAGCGCTTCCGTTAACCGCTGCAGCTCCGGCAAGCGAGACGACGCGATGGTGCGCAGACCGCTCTTGTCGCCCGCCTTATACAAACGCGCAATATCGAGCCCGACGGTCGATTTCACGGACAGCACCGCGCTCAGCGCCTCATACTGCTCGAATAACAGATACAGCGGTAAAAAGGGCGCAGCTTCTTTGACGGCGCTCCATCGTTGGCGCAGAGCGGCATAATGGTTCGGCAGCTTCTGCTCGGCCGCCCCCTCGACATGCTTGTCGAATAGTCCGAGAAGCGGATCCTGCCACAGCAAATACTTGGAAGGGTTCGCCATGAAATGATTTCCGGGCTCGACGCCGGGCACCTCGTCCATCCGTTTAAGGTCGATCATGTCGTCGAACAAATCGGTGCCGGTGCAGGTGAGAAAGCGGCGGCGAAGCGATTCGTCGCTGCAATCGTCCGCATACCCGTGCTCGGCAAACAGCTGCAAGCCGGGCAAGACGGCGAAATGGTTCGTTTCCTGCCCGTTATCTCCCCATACCGTTGCGATAACCTCTTTAACGCCGCTCTTTTTGCAGGCTAATAAAGCAGGATTCGTTATCATCCACGTCTTCCCGTTATTCGGACTCATGCTTCCCCAAGCATGGATGCCGCCCGCAAACAGCGGGGTCGAGCCGAGCTCCCTGTGCTTGTCGATACACCTTTCATACACGCTCTGATCTCTTTGGCCGTAATCCCAATATACAAATTGAACGTCTTTAGGAAGAAGAGCGAGCTTTTCGGAAGAAAAGTCGGCGTTTAAATCATAATGGAAGCCGAATTCGTTATCGGATAAAAAGTGAAAAATCATATCGCTCCAAATCATCGGCTGAAGCTGGTTTCGCCGGGTAATGCGCAATACTTGCTCCAAGTGCTCCATCATGACGGAAAACCGAGGTTTGTACCCATGCTTCGCCAAGTATCGTCCCAACCCGACGCCGAACGCCTCGTCCATCCCGATATGGATCCGTTTCGAGCGGAAAGGCGCGGAGGCGGCGGCAATCATGTCCTCGATTAGCCGGTACGTCTCCGGCTCGCCCGGCAGCAGCGTATCGCGGCCGTCCCGAACCGGCGCAAACTCGTCCCATTTAAGCACCTGGGCCATATGCGACAACGTCTGGATACACGGGACGATCTCGATGCCGAACAAGTCCGCATAGTCGTCGCATGCCATTAATTCCCGGGCGGTATATCGTCCCCTCATATAGCCGAAATACGGCCGGTTCTCGATTTCGTACGTATCCTCCGCGTACAGCATCAGCCCGTTTAGACCCATCAGCGCCATGATGCGAAGAAAATGCCTGACGGTATCCGTCGTCGGCACCGCATTTCTGGACACGTCCAGCATGGCGCCGTGGAACGTAAAGCGAGGCCGTTCGTTGATCGCAAACGGCCGTCCGCCGGAGGCATGCTCGACAAACAGTCCGAGCCCGCGGAAGAAATGAATTTTCTCTTCATATTGGATGCGCCCTATGCCGTTCTCCAGCGACACTTCAAGCGGCCCCGGCCTCCGGATCACCTCCAGCGGAATGCCTTGATCCCCCGTTTCAACCTTCAATATGCGGGTAAGCTCGCGAATTCCTTCGGTAAGCCCGTCCATTTGTCCATGAAAAGCTACGCGCAATGTGATGACAATCTACCTCCTATTGGAACGTGCTAGAGTTGTGTTACTATACGAATAGAATTAAGTATACCAATTTCAAGATGCAGGATGGGCACACATTTATAAAAAAAGGGGCGGAGACATTATGCCATTATCGGCGGAATCCATTAAGGCAGCTGCGCAGGTTACACCGTCTCAGCGGCAAATCGAGTGGCAGGAGCTGGAGTTTTACGCGTTCATTCATTTTACGGTCAATACGTTCACGGATATGGAATGGGGACTCGGCAGCGAAGACCCCCGGATCTTCAATCCGACCGAATTCGATGCGGACCAATGGGTCGACGCCGTGAAGTCGGCGGGGATGAAAGGTCTGATCTTGACCTGTAAGCACCATGACGGGTTTTGCTTATGGCCGAGCCGGTATACGGAGCATTCGGTGAAGAGCAGTCCTTGGAAGGAAGGGAAAGGAGATATCGTGCGAGAGGTGGCCGACGCGTGCCGCCGCGGGGGGATCAAATTCGGAATCTACGTATCTCCATGGGATCGCCACGAGCAAACGTACGGCGATTCGCCGGTTTATAACGAGTTTTTCAAAAATCAGTTAACGGAGCTGCTGACCGAATACGGCGATATTTTTTGCGTTTGGTTCGACGGAGCGTGCGGCGAAGGACCGAACGGCAAGCGGCAGGCGTACGATTGGGACGGCTATTACGAATTAATTCGCAAGCTGCAGCCGAACGCCGTCATTTCGGTATGCGGTCCGGACGTCCGCTGGTGCGGGAACGAAGCGGGTCATACGCGGAAGTCGGAGTGGAGCGTCGTTCCCGCCTCGCTTCGCGATAATGAGAAAATCAGCGAGCAATCGCAGAAGGCGGACGACGGGGAGTTTGCGAAGCGGATCAATTCCGGCGACAGCGACCTTGGGAGCAGAGAGCGAATTCTCGGCGCGCGGGAGCTTGTGTGGTATCCCGCGGAGGTAAACACCTCCATTCGCCCGGGCTGGTTTTACCATCCCTCCGAAGATGACAAGGTCAAGCCGCTTGAGCAGCTGCTCAACATTTATTACGGCTCGGTCGGAGGCAACGCTTCGTTCCTTCTCAATCTCCCGCCGGACCGCCGCGGTCTCATTCACGAGAACGATGTAGAGCGTCTAAAGCAGCTGGGCGATGTGCTCCGAAATACGTTCGGCACGAATTTGTCCGAGGATGCGACGGCTCGCGCGGCGGAAGAGGCGGCGGACGGACATGGCGCTAATGCAGTGCTGGATGGGAATCGCGAAACGTTTTGGCGGCCAAAAGATGAAACGGAACAAGCGTCGATTGAAGTCGAATTGACCGAGGCGCAGACGTTCAACCGCGTCGTACTCATGGAGCATATTCGCTCGGGGCAACGGATCGAAAGCTTTGTGCTGGAATGCAAGTCGGACGGCGAATGGAAAAAAATATACGAAGGAACGGTTGTCGGCTATAAGCGGATATGCTGTTTTGAAGATGTGACGGCGAAAGCTTTGCGGCTGACCGTCGCCGAATCGAGATGGTTTCCGACGCTCTCAGCCTTCGGCGTGTATCGGCAAACAGGAATATGATGCTACTTCGAAATACCTATAAAGCACATAAATAATTTGTTATACTTTTTTTACAGTTAACAATAATGATGCGATTATTAGGGGAAATGAGGAACTTTATGGCAAACGGCGGCAGACCGCTCTACAGCAAAATATTTGAAGAATTGAAAAATAAAATCGAATCCGGGGAATATGCCGAAGAGCAGCAGCTGCCGACGGAAATTGAACTCGCGGAAATGCATGGCGTAAGCAGAATTACTTCAAAGCGGGCGTTAATCGAGCTGGAAAGAGAAGGTTTGATTTACCGGAAACGAGGCAGCGGCAGCTTCGTCAAGAAGCTGGGCCAGCAAGCTGCGCCTCCCGCGCTCAGCGGTAAGATCATTTCGATGATTTTACCGTATGTCGCGGCTAACGGCTTGCTCGGTTACATTCAAGGAGCGACGGATTTTCTGGACAGCAAAGGGTATTACTTGACGATTCATTCCAGCAACTGGAGCAAGGATCGGGAGAAAGAATTTCTGAACAGTCTTCCCCGCAAGGGAGTAGCCGGCATATTGCTTTACCCTGTCAGCACGCTGAAAAACTTGGAAACGGTTTATGCGCTTCATATGAATCAGTTTCCGATCGTGACGATCGACCAGTATTACGATAACGTTCCGGTTGGAAGCGTTGTATCGGATAATTTCAAGGGCGGCTATCTCGCATGCTCGAAGCTCCTTGAGCTTGGACACAAGCGAATCGCTTTCGTCTCCAGCATCGGGATCGAGTACAGGAGCTCGGTTCGCGACCGGTTTTACGGATATTGCAAAGCGCTGAAGGATGCCGGCATTGAAGTTGACGCGGAAATCATCGTTCATGATTTCATTGATAAATATGAAATCAGGAACAAACAGGACTTTATCCAGCCGCTGATCATGGAGCTGCAAGCGAAAGGGGTTACCGCGATTCAATCGGAGCATGATCACCTGGCGGTCGATTTGCTGCGGGCGGCGCTCGAGCGTAACGTGAGAGTACCGGAGCAGCTTTCGATCGTAGGGTTCGATAATCATGAAATTTCCTCGAGCGTCGAGGTGCCGATTACGACGATCAGCCAAAATTTTTACAAGATCGGCAGGATGGCCGCCGAATCGATCGTGAATTTGATTGAACGGGGCTGGGGGGCGGCGCAGGCGAAGACCGAGATTGATGTGGAATGGATGGAACGGCAATCTATCTCCCAACCGGAAAATTAAAGAAATATGTAATTTTGATATATGTTAAGCGCTGACAATCGCGTTTATATTTGGTGGATAAGTTATACCATATGCGCGGTTGTTTTATATTCTTTTCAACTGTTTTTGCTGTCAAATCAATAAAATGTCGAAAAAAATAGAAAAATGACGTGAAGAAGATATATTCACTATTTACAAAGTCGAGAATGAGATATAAAATGAAAACGTAACCAAGCATGAAGATATACCAACCCATGAATTTTATGGTATATCAATTTGGGTGAACATGGATCGATTGTGGCGAGAGGAGGGGGCCGAGGCCTTTTCAAGCGGAAGGCTTTTTAAGCGACTCAGTTCTTATATCCTGAAGATATAACACCTGAGGTCGCCATTTGGAAAGCGGTTACCGTCCTAAGAGGATGTGAAGCCGTTTATCCTTGGCAAGGCGGCAATTTATTCATTTTCTTCTAAAATCAGGGGGAGGATTCAACGCATGCGTCATTTGAAACTGCGCAATTTCTTGATCGTAGCTTTGGCAATTATGCTTGTTTTGTCCGTTATCGGTTGCGGGAAATCCAACAGCGGGTCGGAAGATAACACTTCCAGCGATCAGCAAGAAACAACTACGCCAGAGGATAACACGGCTACAACGGATGAACCGGCTGAGACGGTTGATAATATTCCTGACCTTGGCGGCGACACGATCAAGATCGGCTCCTGGTGGGACGGCATGGATCCGCGTCAAATCGCAGAGGCAGATCGCGGCCCGTCTGACGAATTGGCGATTCAATTGATCAACGACACTGAGAAGAAATACAACGTAAAGATCGAATTCGTTAAGTTCGGCGATTACGGTAAATACGTTGAAAACCTGACGACTACCGCATTGTCCGGCGAACCGTTTGCAGACATTGTCGCGCTTGAGTTGTTCTGGTCTTTCCCGACGCTTGTGAATCAAGGCTTCCTGGCGCCGATTGACGACCAGGTCGACGTATCCGACAAGACAGAATATACGGATTGGTTGAGATCGGCCGGCACGTTCCAAGGTCATCAATACGGCTACTATGACGGCACTCCTTCTCCGTTCGGTTTGATTTACAACAAGACGCTCGTTCAAAAGCTCGGCTTGCCTGATCCGTACGAGCTGCAAAAGAGCGGCGAATGGACTTGGGAAAAATTCCGCCAGTTCATGAAAGATGCAACGAAAGACACGAATGGCGACGGCAAAACCGACGTATGGGGCTTGACAGGCGGTTGGGACGGCTTGGCGCGCATCACTGAAAACTTCCTCTATGCGAACCAAGGCGCCGTTACGAAAGAAGAGAACGGCCAGGTTAAATTTAATCTTGACAGCCCGAACTCGATCGAAGCGCTTTCGTTTGTAAGCGATATCTACAATGTTGACAAGACCGTTCAAACGCCGCCGGAAGGATCGGATCCGTTCAAGGAATTCACATCGCAGAACGGCGTTATGGTTGCCGGCTTCAACTGGAACATCGGCGATTTGGTTACGAACATGCCGGATCAAGAGCTCGGCTACGTATTTTTCCCGAAGGCTCCGCAAGCAAACGGTTACACGACGTTCACGCCGTACGGCAACATGTTCTTCGTCGTGAAGCAATCGAAGCATGCCGATATCGCTATGAAAATTTATGATGAAATCAGCTTGAAATCCAAGCTCAAAGAGATGGCGCTTGAAAATTGGAAGCAAGGCTACCCGACAATGGACATGGTCGACACGCGCTCTCAAATGTACGACACCGTTCAGTACTCCGGCGACTACTTGTCCGTACCGGACGGCGGCACATTGTTCTCTCAAGTCATCGACGATATTACGAAGGGTAAAATAGCACCTTCTACTGCAGTCGACAAAGTGAAAGGTCAATTCGAAGGCAAGATCGCAGAATTGAACGCATCCAAGTAATGTAAACAGAACAATGCCCCTGATCCCTAAAGATAAGGATTGGGGGTATTGTTTGAAAGGAGTAGGTCCTATGTGGCGTCCGTCGCCCAAATTGATTTCTATGCTAACGGCTGCAGCCCTTGCCTTTTCGGTTGCCGGTACGGACCTGATGGTCGGAACGAGCTTTGCCGAGGGGCAGACCGCCGGCGGCGCGACCGCCAAATTGGACAGCCCGCTCATCAAAGGCAGCTATGCCGAATACTTGTCTCAGTATCAAGACGAGCCAAAGGCAACCCGCGATATCGTGATCGAAGGGGAAGCCTTCAGCAAAGCCGAAGGCATGAACGTAACCGTCCTAGATAACTATGAAGGTTTGCAGGGCAAGGCGATCCGAACGGAAGAAAGCGGGTCCGTTGCGTGGAGCTTCGATGTCGAACAAGAAGGATTGTATGAGATCGGTCTGCACATCTACAACGTAACAGGAAAAGATGCCGATATCGAGCGCGAGCTCTCGATTGACGGCGCCTCCCCGTTCTCGGAAGCCAAATCCCTTGTGTTCCACAGAATTTGGAAGAACGCTTCGGATGAGGTAATGCGGGACGAACGGGGGAACGATCTGCCGCCCGATCAGGTGGAAGTCCGCATGTGGCAGGACGTTCTGTTGAAAGATGACAGCGGATATAATCTTGATCCGTATCTTTTTTATTTTTCTAAAGGAAAACATACGATTCAGCTGACATCCGTAAGGGAGCCCTTGGCAATCGATTCGATTACGTTAAAGAAGCCAAGCGCGCCGCCTACTTACGATGAGCTGGCGAACACATATAAGGAAAAAGGCTACGAACCTGCCAAAGACGTCATGGTGAAGGTTCAAGGCGAGGACGCGACGTTCAAATCGTCTCCGTCGCTTCAACCGTACAACGACCGCTCAAGCCCGGCGTTGGAACCGTTTCATGTGTCGAAAATCCGCAACAATGCAATGGGCGGATACGGCTGGCGCATTCCGGGCCAATGGATCGAATGGGAAGTCGACGTGCCCGAAGACGGCCTGTACCAGATTGCGTTCAAAAACAGGCAAAACTATTTGCGCGGCTTCTCCGCTTTGCGCACGCTGACGATCGACGGCGAGCTGCCTTTCGAGGAAGCGAAGCAGATCGGATTTGCATACGGAAGCCCTTGGCAAATGACAGTGCTGGGTAAAGATGCAGAAAATCCGTATAACTTCTATTTGACGAAAGGAACGCATCGAATTCGTCTGGAAGTGGCATTAGGCGACCTTGCGAACGTGCTGCGGTCGGTGCAATCCAGCATTCTGGATTTGAACGGCATGTACCGGAAAATTATCAGCTTTACCGGTTCGAGTCCGGATACGTTCCGGGACTATCATCTTGAAGATCGCATACCGGACATGTCGGAGGTATTCGCCGAGCAGAGCGCGCAGCTATATAAAGTCGCGGCTTATATTGACGGACCGGGCGGCAAGAGCAGCGACCGGACGGCGGTGCTGAATTCGTTCGCGTGGCAGCTGAAGGATATGGCGGAACGCCCCGATACGGTGCCGTCGCGCCTAAAGCAATTCAAAGACAATGTCGGTGCGCTCGGCGCATGGCTTCTGACGACGAACGAGCAGCCGCTGACGATCGACTATGTCATTGTCAGCTCGCCGAACGCGAAGCTTCCGAACCCGGAAGCAACCTGGTTTCAGGATGTGAAGAGCTCGATTCAAGCGTTCTTCGCATCGTTCTATGAGAAATACGACGATTACAGCTCGGATTCGAGCGATGATAACTCCATTTCCGTCTGGGTCACCTCCGGACGCGACCAGGCGCAAATTATTAAGCGTCTGATCGACGGATCGTTCACGGCCAAGACCGGCATTCACGTAGACATGAAACTGGTTTCCAGCGACGTGCTGCTTTCCGCCACGATTGCAGGGGCGGGGCCCGACGTCGCGCTGCCGGTGACGAACGATTTGCCGGTCAACTTTGCAAGCCGCAGCGCGCTGGAGGATTTGTCGAAATATCCCGGCTTCCAGGACGTAGCCAAGCGGTTTAACGCGGAATCGTTCGTGCCGTATCAGTACGACGGCGGAATTTATGCGCTGCCGAACGAGCAGACGTTCCCGGTGCTGTTTTACCGGAAGGACATTATCGAGGATGAGCTGCATTTGAAGGTTCCGGAAACGTGGGACGAACTTTATGGAATATTGCCGACGTTGATGAAGCATAATTTGCAGTTCGGCTTCGCGGGCTTGGCTTTGCCGGCAGGCGCATCCGCGATGCCGCCGAACCCTGCTTACAGCATGATGCTGATGCAGAACGGCGGAACGTTCTATACCGATGACCAGATGGCAAGCGCTTTGGACAACGAGACGGCCATTCAGACGTTCAAGCAATGGACCGATTTCTACGTTTATTATAAAACGCCGGTTGAGTTTGATTTCGCCAATCGTTTCCGCACGGGAGAAATGCCGATTGCGATCGCCGATTATACGGAATTCAACAAGCTGAGCGTATTTGCGCCGGAAATTAAAGGCTTATGGGATTTCGCGCTTGTTCCGGGCGTTGTGTCGGCCGACGGTTCTCTTCACCGCGAAGTGGCCGGCTCCGGCTCCGCGGCGGTAATGTTCGAGAAGACGAAAAACAAAGACGCCGCATGGCAGTTCCTTGATTGGTGGACGAGTAAGGAAACGCAAATAACGTTCGGGCGCCAAATTGAAACCCGCCTCGGGATTTCGGGCCGATATCCGACCGCCAACTTGGAAGCGCTGGCCCAGCTGCCGTGGCCGACTCGCACATACCGCACATTGCAGGAGCAGTTGGAATGGCTGAAAGGTATTCCGGAAGTCCCGGGCGGCTATTTCACCGGACGCCATCTGGACAACGCCTTCCGCAGAGTGATCAACCAAGGCGACGATCCGCGCGAATCGCTCGACTACTATATTAAGTATATCAACGACGAGATTACGATGAAACGCAAGGAATTCCATCTTCCTTATAAGAAATGAGGGTGTCACCATGAAACAACAGGTACAGGAAGCGGTGCGCCTTCCCGGAGCGGGGGTACGGAAAGTACCCTCCCGCACGTTCGGGGAAATGAAGAAAAATAAGCATGCTTATGTGCTGCTGGCACCATATTTTCTTATCTTCTTCGTTTTTACGGTCGGTCCCGTTCTCATGTCCTTCTTACTTAGTTTTACCCATTTTAATATGTTGGAACCTCCCACCTGGGCCGGGTTTGAAAATTATGCCCGCCTGGCGGTTAAGGACGATGTGTTCCTGATCGCGGTCAAGAATACGCTGCTGTTCGCTGCTATTACAGGACCGATCAGCTATATGGCCTGCTTCTTGTTTGCATGGCTCATCAACGAGCTGCCGCCTAAGCTGAGAGCGTTCCTGACGCTGGTGCTTTATGCTCCGTCGATTTCCGGCAACGCCTTTCTGATCTGGGCGCTGATGTTCTCGGGCGACGCTTACGGATATATCAACTCCTTCCTGATCAACTGGGGCTTTATGCTGGAGCCTGTTCAATGGCTGAAGGATTCCCACTATATCCTTGGCATTCTGATTGTCGTGCAGCTTTGGCTCAGTCTCGGCACATCGTTCCTGGCGTTTATCGCCGGGCTGCAGACCGTTAACAAGAGCTTGTACGAGGCGGGGGCCATCGACGGCATCCGAAACCGTTGGCAGGAGCTATGGTTTATAACGCTGCCGGCGATGCGCCCGCAGTTGATGTTCGGTGCGGTGATTCAAATTTCCGGCGCATTCGCGGTTGCGGATATTTCGATTAACCTCGTCGGTTTCCCGAGCGTCGATTACGCAGGGCATACGATCGTGACTCACTTGATCGACTACGGCACAATCCGCTATAACCTGGGGTATTCCTCGGCGATTGCGACGATTTTGTTTGCGCTCATGCTCGGCACCAACTTGATTACACAGAAGCTTTTGCGGAAGGTGGGTGACTAGAAGAATGAAGGCGATTTTTAGGAAAAGATTAAATCGCTCTTGGTCGGTCGATATTCTTCTTTTCCTCCTCCTAGCCAGCGTGGCCGCTTTTATGGCGCTGCCGCTCGTGTTTGCGATCAGCAACGCGTTTAAGCCGTTGGACGAAATTTTCGCGTTCCCGCCCAGATTTTTTGTCCGTAATCCAACGCTGTATAACTTTAAGGTGTTGCCGGACATTGTTGCGGATTCTTGGGTACCGTTTTCCAGATATGTATTCAATACGTTCTTTATCGCTATTGTCGGTACGGCGGGTCACGTCATCATTGCGTCGGCCGCCGCCTATCCGCTCGCCAAGCTGAAATTTCCGGGACGCAACATACTGTTTCACATCGTCGTGCTGTCCTTGATGTTTACGTCCTATGTCACGGCCGTTCCGAACTATATGACGATTTCGTGGCTTGGCATGTTGAACACGTATTGGGCGATCCTTCTGCCGGCATTCGGCTCTACGCTCGGACTTTATCTCATGAAGCAGTTCATGGAGCAACTTCCGGACGAATTGATCGAAGCCGGCAAGATCGACGGCGCCAGCGAATATCGTATTTTCTGGCAGCTGGTCATGCCGATCGTTAAGCCGGCTTGGCTGACGCTCATTATCTTTTCGATGCAGGGGTTATGGTCCAGCAGCTCGGTGAGCCATCGATTCATCTATAGCGAACAGCTGAAGACGATCGACTATGTCTTCGGCCAAATCGCTGCCGGCGGCATCGCGCGTACAGGACCGGTCGCGGCCGTAACCTTCCTGATGATGCTCGTGCCGATCACAGTGTTTATCGTTACGCAAAGTAACGTGATCCAGACGATGTCCACATCGGGCATGAAAGAATAGCGGGGGTGACGGTCTTGACCTTGAAAAAAATACTAGCAACGCTGTTCGCCGCCGCTCTCATGTTATCCATGGCGCCTTTCGCGTTAGCGGAGCAGGCTCCCGGTTACAATTATTCGTTCTGGGGCGAGCCGAATCCGGCACCCGCAGCATATGTGGTTGACAAGACGTTATATGGAGAGGACATAGGAGCAGGCAAGCTCTCTTCTCCGCAGGATTTATACGTGGCAGCCGACGGAAAAATGTATTTGGCGGATACGGGAAACAACCGAATCGTCGTAATGGACGATCAATTCCGTATGCAAGCCGTATTGCGGGAATTTGACAACAACGGGAAGCAAGACTCGTTTAATCAGCCGGAGGGCGTATTCGCAGCCCCGAACGGCGACATCTATGTTGCAGACACGCAAAACCGGAGAATCGTCGTGCTGACGGCGGAAGGCCGTCTGATCAGGCAATTCGGGCTGACCGAATCGCCTTTGATTCGGTCCGTATTCCAGTACACGCCGACGAAGGTGGTAGCGGATAAAGCCGGCCAGGTTTACGTCATTAGCCGCGGATCGTACGAAGGGATCATGGAATTCGATTCGGACGGCATCTTCCAAGGCTTTATAGGGACGAACCGGGTGAAATTCGATCCGATCGATCTGTTGTGGAAACGGATTTCTACAAAAGCGCAGCGCGAACAAATGGCGCAGTTTATTCCGACCGAATTCAACAACGTCGCAATCGAGCCCAACGGGTTTATGTATACGACCACTTCGGAAGAGATGGACAGCAATCCGATCAAGCGGCTTAATATTTCAGGCATTGATGTTTTGAGGAGCAAAGGTTATTTCGACCCGAGAGGGGACGTTAAATTTTCCATGAAAGGCAGCCGTCCGGGCAGCTCCATCTTCGTAGATGTAGCGCCGGATGAAGCGGGCATGTACAGCGCGCTCGATTCCAAACGCGGCCGCATCTTTACTTACGATAAGGACGGCAACCTGCTGTACGTTTTCGGCGGCTTGGGGAGCCAGCAAGGGCTATTCCGGACGCCTGTCGCGATCGGCATGCTCGGCGAACGCACGCTTATTCTCGATCGGGATTTAGCCCGTTTGACCGTGTTCCGTCCGACGGAATACGGTCTTCAGCTCCGAAGCGCCGTTCGGAATATCGAGGCGGGCAAAGCCGATCAATCTACGGCTGCTTGGAAGCAAGTGCTTAAGATGAACAGCAACTTTGAAGTCGCTTATATCGGCATCGGCAAATCGCTGCTGAAGCAGGGCGACAACAAAGAAGCGATGAAGTATTTCAAGCTGGGCAACAACCGCGAATATTACTCCGAAGCTTTCAAACGGTACCGCCAAGAGGTCGTATTCGATAACTTCGGTTACATTGCAGGGGGCGTGATCTTGATCGTCGTCCTGATCTATGGTGCGTTAAAGCTTGCGAAGCGCCGCACGGCGGGCGCCTTCTACCAGGAGGTAGGGGTGCTGAAAAATCCTTTCTATACGATGCTTCATCCGTATAAAGGGTTCTGGGAAATGAAGTTCGAGCAGAAAGGCCGGGTAAAAGTCGCCTTCTTGATCCTGCTGCTGCTCGCACTGTTCTCGATCATCAAGCGGCAATTCAGCGGTTTCGTTGTGAACTACAACAACTTGGCAGATTTTAACAGCTTGAATGAATTTAAGTTTGTTTTGCTGCCGTTTGTTCTATGGGTTATCGCGAACTGGTCGATTACCACCCTGATGGAAGGGGAAGGGAAATTCAAGGAAATCATCATGGCCACCGGCTATGCCTTGATGCCGATGGTAATCGTCGCGCTGCCTCAGACGTTATACAGCAACATCATTACGATTGACGAGGGCTCATTCTATCATTTGCTGGAGACGATCGCATATGTATGGTCCGTCTGGCTGCTATTCGTCGGGACGATGACCGTGCATCAATATACGCCCGGCAAAACCGTCGTCACGATGCTGCTGACGCTCGTAGTGATTGGCATTATCCTCTTCCTTGGCTTGCTGTTCTTCAGCATGATTCAGCAGATGGTCAGCTTTGTCATATCACTCTATCATGAAATCGGCTTCAGATTGTAAAGGGGGGGAGGATATGACGACGACAAAGAAATGGTTGATCGGAATTTTATGTGTGTTGATCGCAACCGCCGGCGTTTACTTCGGGTTTCGCGGCTTGGGCGGCGACAGCGCGGCACCCGTCGTTGCGGCGGCCGGCCCGGCTAAGGCTGTTGGTCCGCTTTCTCCTCCCGTACAGGGGAAAGCTTCTCCCAACTCCGCAGAGGAGCTGGCGGCGCTTGCGAACATGGAGAAAGCTGCGGAAAATAACGATTTAGCGCTCTACGTTAACCGGGAAACGGCCGAAATAGCGGTTCGGCAAAAGAAGGACGGCTATGTCTGGTTTTCCAATCCGGTCGGCAAGGAGAACGACGCAATCGCCTCTCCGCTTTTCAAGTCGGAGATGGCATCGCAGCTGACGGTGACCTACTACAATAGCAAGGGACAATTGTCCACCTTCAACAGCTATGATGAGAGCGTTAGGAAAAAACAGTTTACGATCAGCCAGACTCCGGACGGGATCAATATCGAGTACGTGATCGGCAAGGTCGCAGCTCCGACAGAAGGCATTCCTAAGGCGATATCCAAGCAGCGGATGGAGGAGAAAATCCTTAGCAGGCTAGACGACGAAGAGATGAAGAAGTCGCTGCTCTATAAGTACAGGTACGATGAGAAGAAGCAGTTGTACACGGCTCGGACGATGAATAACCATGTCGCGGAGGAAGTTGCTCTCATACTTGAGAAGGCGGGCTATACGAAGGAAGATGCCGCTTGGGACAACGAGGAGAACGGTCTCGGTGGCGCGGGAGATGCCGTTGAAGCAGTCCAGTTCACCGTTCCGCTTCATTACTCTCTTCAAGACGATCAGGTCGTCGTTTCCGTTCCGCTTGGAGAAGTGAAGTATCCGAAATCGTTCCCGATCGCTTCGATCGGCGTTCTGAAATATTTCGGTTCGGCGGGAGGGGATAAACAAGGCTACATGCTCGTTCCGGACGGCTCGGGGGCGCTCATTCGTCTGAACAACGGCAAGCTTGCCGCGGAACCACTTACGCTGCCGATCTATGGCCCCGACGGTACGTATGTTGTAAAAGAGAAGGTACAGGAAAACGAGGTTTCGAGATTGCCGGTCTTCGGGATGAAACAGAATGATCGTGCTTTCATCGGGATCATTGAGGACGGCGATGCGCTGGCGTCGATCACAGCAGACATAAGCGGGCGTTACGGATCGTACAACAGCATCGGCACCGATTATCAACTGATCACGATGGACTATTATACGTTGACTTCGGGAACTCGCAGCAGCTCCGTTCCGATGTTCCAGAAACAGCCGTATAGCGGCAATATTCAAATCCGTTACGCATTCGCGGATGGCGCTGCCGCCGATTACGTCGGCATGGCGACGCTGTATCGGAGCTACCTGGTCCAAAAATACGATTTAAAACCTTTATCTGAAGAGGAAAAGTCTCCGTTCGTGTTGGAGGTTGCAGGAGCGTTTCGTAAGCAAAAGTCGTTCCTCGGCGTTCCGTATCAGTCAACGGAAGCGTTGACGACGTTCGACGAGACGAAGCAGCTGCTTGATCTGCTCCGAAACAATGACGTAAGCCGGGTCGCGCTCCGCTATGTCGGCTGGTTTAACGGCGGCATCAGGCATGACTCGCCTGCAGACATCAATCCTTCCGGCGTGCTCGGCGGAACGAAGGGATTGAAGCAGCTGGCCGATTATGCGAAGAACAACGGGGTCGAGCTGTTTCCGGATACCGCGTTCCTTCAAGCCTACAAAAATACGAAAACCGCCGCGGAGTTTTTGAACCGCAACAAAGCGAAAGTGTATGAATACGATCCGATTATGCATACGCAGGACATGGAGAAGTTTTCGCATTATATCGTCTCGACAGCCAAGCTTTCCGGCATTGTCGACGGGTTCTTGAACGATTACAAGAAGCTTGGCATCGGCGGCTTGTCGCTGAGAGATCTCGGCGGCGAGGTGAACTCCGACTATACGCCATCCCATCCGGTCGACCGCCAGTCGGCACTGGAAACGATTGAAGGCGAGCTCTATTCCATCAACAACGCGACGAATTCCGTAATGGTCAGCACAGGCAACGCCTACTCGCTGCCGTACGCGAAGTGGGTCGTGCATGCGCCGACGCGCAGCTCGGGCATGAATCTGGTGGACGAAGATGTGCCGTTCTATCAAATTGCGCTGCACGGTTACTTCCAATTGGCGGGCGAACCGTTCAACATGGCGGGCGACCAAAATCCGCGTCTGTCGATGCTTAAGGCGCTCGAGACCGGCTCGAACGTATATTACCAATGGTTTTTCAATGAGCCGTCCGTCGTGAAGGACACCGATTTCAACGGGCTATACGCCTTGTACTATAAAGATTGGTTCGATGAAGCGGTGAGCATTTATCAGGAAGCGGACAAGGTGCTCGGCAGCGTCGGCAATCAGCCGATCGTCGGACACCGCAAGCTTGCGGACGGAGTCTATATGACGGTTTTTGCGGGCGGTCAAACGGTTACGGTGAATTACAATCAGAAGGCGGTCACGGTCGGCGGGGTTACCATCGACCCGCAAAGCTACAGTACGCAGGTTAACCGCGATTTAGCGAAAGGTGGGGAGTGAATATGATGAAGAAACGGCTGACTCTCGAACAGAAGAGAGCCTGGATGGGCGTCCTGTTCTCAACCCCGCTTATCATCGGTATGATCCTGTTATTTGTACTGCCGCTGATTCAATCGCTAAGATACAGCCTTAGCACCATTCAATTGAAGGAAGGCGGCTTTGAAGTCGTCTATAAAGGATTCGGGCACTATACGAGCCTGTTCACCACGAACCCGGATTATCCGAGGATGCTGACGGAATCCATCGTCAACATGGTTGTCAACGTGCCGATCATCGTCATCTTCAGCTTGTTCGTGGCGGTGCTGCTGAATCAGAACTTTAGAGGGCGGGCGTTTGCGAGGTCCGTATTTTTCCTCCCGGTTATTTTGACATCCAGTGCGATTGCAGGGATCAGCATCAGCTTCTTCGTCGGCGGCATGACGATGGGGGGGATGGGCGGAGACCCCGGCGCCGGGCAGGAAAGCATTATGAAAAGCTTTGAGCTGCGGAAGATGCTCTTGGATTCGGGCTTCCCGCCGAGCATTGTGTTTTATTTAACCGGAGCGGTCGATCGGATTTACGACATTATCAGCGCCTCCGGCGTCCAAATATTGATCTTCCTGGCCGGTTTGCAGTCGATTTCCCCTGCGCTGTATGAGGCATCGAAAATCGAGGGAGCGACCGGGTATGAAATTTTTTGGAAAGTAACGTTCCCGATGGTGTCCCCGCTCATTCTTACGAACGTCGTTTATTCCAT
Organism: Paenibacillus thermotolerans; assembly: GCF_028745515.1. Classification (GTDB taxonomy): domain Bacteria; phylum Bacillota; class Bacilli; order Paenibacillales; family YIM-B00363; genus Paenibacillus_AE; species Paenibacillus_AE thermotolerans. Next base: position 24,773 of record NZ_JAQZSG010000028.1, read on the forward strand.
TATCGATTCGTTCAGCTTAAGCCCGGTGAACGAGTTGATTCGCAGGGCGGCATTCTCGCAGTTCAACTTCGGTCTGAGCGCGGCGATGTCCTGGGTGTTCTTCCTTGTGGTCGCCATTATTTTGTCCGTCTCGGTCGGACTCATCTCTAGAAAAGTGTTCTATTACGATTAAGGGGGGAAAGCGGAATGAAACTGCCTGCAGCACAACTTAATCGGATCGTGGAGCAGCACCAGCCGATCGAGAAAGCAAAGCACTGGTTATGGATCATCGCGCGGACGGTCATGATCGCGGGTTTCTGTTTTATTATTTTGTTCCCGCTGTTTTTACGGCTTTCCGTCGCGTTCCGAGACAAGGCGGATATTTATGACCCGACGGTGCTTTGGATTCCTAGGCATTTCACATGGGATAACATCAGGCTCGCGATCGAAGGGATCGATTATCCGACCGCTCTGTTGAATACAGTGCTGATTTCGGGAGGAACGACGCTCGTTCAGTTGATTTCTTGCTCGCTCGCGGCATACGCGTTCGCGAAATTAAAGTTTCGAGGCAGCGGTCTGTTGTTTGCGCTCGTCGTGTTCACCATTGTCGTACCGCCGCAAACGATCATGATTCCGGTTTACATGACGTATCGCTATTTCGATTTGTTCGGTCTTGTTCCGTTGCTGACAGGTCATAAAAGCTTCAATCTGATCGATACGTTCTGGCCGTTCTTTATTTCTTCCGGCACCGCGATGGGCCTGAAGAACGGATTGTATATTTATATTTTCCGGCAATTTTTCCGCGGCATTCCGAAGGAGCTGGAGGAAGCGGCTCTCGTGGACGGCAGCGGCATGCTCCGCACGTTCGCTCGCATTGTGGTGCCTAACGCGGCTCCGGCGTTCATCACGGTGGCGCTGTTCTCTTTCGTATGGCAATGGAACGACAGCTATTATGTTTCGCTGTTCCTGAGCCGCGTGAAAGTATTGTCTACCGAGCTAATGGGTATGGGCATGAACTTGAAGGAGCCGGATCCGATCTATCAGCTTATGCTGATGAATACAGGCGTATTCCTGATGATGATCCCGCTCATTATTCTCTATCTATTCGTACAACGGCACTTTGTTGAAAGTGTGGAAAGAACCGGAATTACGGGTTAATGAGGGACGGGATGTGAATTCATTGTTGAATGGCGAGAAGCCATTGTACAGTCAAATTTTCGAAATATTGCGCAGCCGGATTGTTCGCGGCGAATATACCGCCGATCAGCAGCTGCCGACTGAAGTAGAGCTTGCCGAACAATTCAACGTCAGCCGGATCACGTCGAAGCGGGCATTAATCGAGCTTGAGCGCGTCGGGTTGATCTACCGCCGAAGGGGCAGCGGAAGCTTCGTCAAGAACCGGGAGGAAAGCCGAAAGTTTGCCGCGGGAGAGCAACCGGGAATCCCTACGGGCCAGATTGTTTCGATGATCATCCCGTATGTGGCCTCAAACAATATGCTGGGATATATTCCGGGGCTTTCCGCTTATTTGGAACAAAAGGGGTACTATCTCAGCATTCACAACAGCGATTGGAGCAGCGAGCAGGAACGCGACCTGCTGCGGTCATTGCCCAAGCGGGGAACGTCGGGAATTATTCTTTATCCGGTCAGCACGGAGCGCAATTTGGATCTTGTTCATTCCCTTCATTCGAACGGCTATCCGATTGTGACCATCGATCAGTATTACAGCTCTCTGACTATGGGGAGCGTTGTTTCGGACAATTATAACGGGTGCTATATGGCAACCGGCAAGCTGGTCGAACTGGGACATAAGCGTATCGCTTTCTTGTCCACCATCGACATTCAGTACCGTTCTACCGTACGGGACCGGTTTTTCGGCTATTGCAAAGCGCTCTCCGACAAAGGCATAACGCTGGATCCCGATCTTATATTCAGCCAAATGCCTCCGGAGGCCGAAACGAGTCCTATGAGCCGAAAAGCTTTCTACAAAACGGTGCTTACCCAAATGCTCGACCTGCAAGTAACGGCAATACAGGCGGAACACGATATGGTTGCCTTCGATGTCATTAAGGCGGCAATCGAGCTCGGAATAAGCATTCCCGGTCAGCTTTCGATCGTAGGCTTTGACAACAACCAAGAGTTTGCGCTTCACGCGGACGTTCCGATCACGACGGTCGAACAAGATTACGTGGAAATCGGCAAAAGGGCCGCCATGCTGATCGTCTCTCAATTGGAATCCGGAACCCGTCAACATGAACGCGTAGACGTCCCTGTTTCGTGGATTCTCAGGGAATCGGCCGGTCCCGGCCCGGAAGCGAACAATTTGAACGACTAGTACCTTAATGAAGCTTTCTTGCGGTACAATGTCTTTAAAATGAATAAATGACGGGAGAGGTTGCGTGTGAAAATCGGTTTGAGCTCTTACAGCTTGCTTGCAGCGTTAAAAGACGGTTCCATGCATGTGCTGGATATTCCTCAGTGGATTAAAGAAAACGGCGGAGAGCATCTGGAGCTCGTTCCCTACGGTTACACGCTCGTAGACAATCCGGAGCTTGCCGACGCGCTCCGGGCAAAGGCGGATGAAGCGGGGATCGAGCTGTCCAACTACAGCTTGCCGGCGAACTTCGTACAGGAGACGGAGGAGGCGTTCGAGGCGGAGGTGGAGCGGCTCAAGACGCATGTCGATTTGCTTCACCGAATGGGTATCCCGAGCATGCGCCACGATGTGACGGCGTTTACGCTTCCGCCGGAAAAGCAGACGCTGGAATATTTCGAGAATTCGTTCGGGCAAATCGTGGAAGGAAGCCGCCGCATTGCCGATTATGCCGCCGGGTTCGGGATAACGACTACGATTGAAAACCACGGCTTCTCGGTGCAGTCCAGCGAGCGCGTGCAGCGGGTGCTTCGGGCGGTGAACCGAAGCAACTTCAAGACGACGCTTGACGTAGGCAATTTCCTGTGCGTGGATGAGCAGCCGATTATCGGCGTAATGAACAACCTGCCGTACGCGAACGTGATTCACTTCAAAGATTTTTACATTCGGCCGTATTACAGCAATCCGGGCGGCGGGGATTGGTTCCGCACGACGCACGGCAACTATTTGCGCGGCGCGATCGTCGGGCAAGGCGACATTGAAATCGTCGAGATCGTCAAGCTGATAAAGAAGTCCGGCTATGACGGATATATTACCGTTGAGTTCGAAGGGATGGAAGACTGCAAAGTCGGCTCCAAAATCGGTATGGACAATCTTCGCCGAATTTGGAACGAAGTATAGTTATAAGGCAGACGGCGACTGTAGCCGGGCTATGTCGGGAGGGGGACCGTGAGGTTCCCCTTTCTGGTATATTAGTAAGCATAAATTTTTCGGATACGGGCACCCCTTTTTAAACTTCGACTTCGTGATCGTATCAAACTTTGAGCTTAGTGGAAGCTCTAGACTCAAAAATTGATACTATTCCACTAGCTGTTACCCTAAAGTACGGCGTCTGTTGCTCATACGCTCAAAAAATGATCTTAAACCCACAGAACTCACTTGAAGAAAGCCAATAAGCTAAATTTTTGAAACTAACCAATCTGATATGCTCTATTTATGAGCAAAAGATTGTAGCCAATAAACAGGCACGCTAAAGAGGAACGGGTTTGGAATATGCCGGGGAAACGGTGCAAGCCGTAAGGTTCGTAAACGGGCCTAGCGGCTTTTAGGAAAGAAATAAAATATATCAACTGTTTACACGATACCTAGTAAAACATATAATTAATACGTATTTAGTTTATTAGATATAACAACTTTTTGCTGTGAGTGTGCGATATGACGGATATGAAATATATGTTAGAAATTATTGCGACGAGCGCGGCCGATGCGAGAGCCGCAGAAGCGGGCGGCGCGGATCGGATCGAGCTGGTAAGCGCCATCTCGGAAGGCGGTCTGACGCCGAGCTTCGGCATGATCGAGCAGGTCGTCGGGTCCGTGAGCATACCGGTGAACGTCATGGTTCGCCCGCACAGCCGTTCGTTCTGCTACGATGCGGACGAGATCCGGCTGATGCGCCGGGACATTCGCGTCATCCGGGAGCTTGGCGCCGCCGGCATCGTCGTCGGCGGCTTGACCCGTGGCGGAGCGGTCGATACGGCGGCTCTCGCCGAGTGGCTGGAGGAAGCGGAGGGCGTCGGCGTGACGTTCCATCGGGCGTTCGATGAAGCGTCGAATTTGCGTGACGCTTACAACACGCTTGCCCGTTATCCGGGCGTGCATCGCATTCTTACGTCCGGCGGCAAGCCGAAAGCGCCGGATGCGGTTCGCGAGCTCGGCGAGCTGGCCTCGTTGCGCCGCAAGTCCGCCGGTCCCGCCGTAATGGCCGGTTCGGGTCTTGAAACGAGTTCGCTTTACGGCTTTGTGAAAGCAAGCGGAGTAACGGAGGTTCACCTCGGTTCAGGGGTACGCAACCAAGGAAGCTATCTTGAACCGATATCGGAAGCGCTTGTCGCCGAGGCGAAGCGGGCGTTCGAAATGGCTGTGCGAGAGCAACAGTGATCAGCATACAGGGAGGCAGCAGCTTATGTTTTTGACCGAATCGAAATTGGAAGCCAGACTCCGAGAGCTGTCGGGTTATAGATATCGAGACGCCCGTACGATTTCCGAGTGGAGAAGCAAAGTAGACGAAGCCGGTGAAATCGGAGCGTATCCGACGAAGGACGGCGAATGGAAAGCGATGAAGGTCGGGGACCGCTGGAAGGGACGCGACCTATATTTGTGGCTTGACGCCGATGTGGATGTTCCGGCGGAATGGGCCGGCAAGCGGGTGCTCGGGCGGTTTGATTTCGGCGATACGGGCGGCGGAAACAATTCCGGCTTCGAATCGCTGTTGTTCCTGGAAGGCAAGCCGTATCAAGGAGTCGACTCCAATCATAAGGAAGTATTTCTTCCCGCGGAGACTGCAGGCCGAACGGTATCGTTCACGTTCCGGCTATGGTCGGGCCTTGAGGGCGGCGGCGTCCCGAGAGATCAGGAGCACGCGATCCGTATGTCGGAGATTTGCTGGCTTGACGAGACGGCGGACGATTTCTTTTACACCGCTTGGGCCGTATTCGATACGGTTAAAAATTTGGACGCGAATCAGAGCGAACGCGCGCTGCTGCTGAAGGCGCTCGACGGCTCGTTCCGCCTCATCGACTGGTCTCGTCCGGGCTCCGGCGCGTTTTACGATTCGGTTTATGCTGCCAGACAATTCCTGGAGGATGAGCTGAACCGGCTTGAGAAGCATCACAATGTAACGGTGTACGCGATCGGCCATACGCATATCGACGTCGCCTGGCTTTGGAGATTGAAGCATACGAGGGAAAAAGGAGCCCGTTCCTTCTCGACGGTGCTGCGTCTAATGGAGCTTTTCCCCGAATATATTTTCTTGCAGACACAGCCTCAGCTGTATGAATATATAAAGCGCGATTACCCGGAAATATACGAGAACATCCGCAAACGGGTGGCGGAAGGGCGCTGGGAAGCGGCGGGAGGTATGTGGCTTGAGGCCGACTGCAACCTGACCTCCGGCGAATCGCTAGTGCGGCAAATTTTGTACGGCACGAAGTTTTTGCGCGACGAGTTCGGCGTGGAATGCGATTATTTGTGGCTTCCGGACGTATTCGGCTACAGCTGGGCGCTCCCGCAAATTTTGAAAAAATCCGGCATCGATACGTTTATGACGACGAAAATCAGCTGGAACCAGTATAACCGCATGCCGCACGATACGTTCAAGTGGCGCGGCATAGACGGCACCGAGGTGCTCACGCACTTCATCACGACCCCGGAGCCTTGGTCGCAGCCGGGCTCCTGGTTCTACACGTATAACGGCAGAATTATGGCCAAGACGGTTAAAGGAATATGGGACGCGTACCGGGATAAAGAAGTAAACCAAGAGCTGCTGCTTTCGTACGGTTACGGCGACGGCGGCGGCGGGGTCAACCGCGAGATGCTGGAAATGCGCAGACGGCTTGACCGCATTCCGGGCTTGCCGCATGTAAAGACGCTGACGGCGGGCGAATATTTCCGCAAGCTGCAGGATACGGTGGCTTCCACGGACAGCTACGTGCATACGTGGGACGGCGAGCTGTACTTGGAGTATCACCGCGGGACTTACACAAGCCAAGCCTACAACAAGCGAATGAACCGCAAGCTCGAGCTGCTGTACCGCGAAACGGAGTGGCTGTCCGCGGTAAGCGAGCAGTTGAGCGGAGGCAAGTCCGTTTATCCGGCGAAGGAATTGAACGAAGGATGGAAAATCATTCTCCGCAACCAGTTCCACGACATTATTCCGGGGTCTTCGATTCAAGAGGTATACGAGGACAGCCGGGCGGAATACGCCGAGGCGGAGAAGCTTGCGGTTGACGCGTGGAGCCAAGCGGCGAACGGACTTTCCGCCGAGCCGAACGCGAAGCAAGTGACGGTGTTCAACTCAGCGCCTTGGACGAGAGAAGACGTACTGGTCGTCCCTGCGGACGGTAGCGGGAAAGGCGCTTGGCTCGACGCCCGCGGCAACGAGCTGGAGGCGCAGCATAACGGCTCCGAATGGGTCGTTAAGACCGGCGCGCTCCCGTCGATGGGCTGGAGCACGCTTACGTTCGAAGCCGGCGCCGCCGTCTCGAAGCCGGCAGCCGCTCCGTTCGAATCGCGGCCGAACGGCATCCGTACGCCGCATTACAGCATCGAATGGAACGAGCACGGTCAGCTCTCATCGATCTTCGATCTCGCCGAAGAGCGGGAAGTATTGGCGGAGGGAGCCCGCGGCAACGTGCTGCAAGTGTTTGAAGACAAGCCGCTTGCTCACGAGGCTTGGGACATCGATTTATTCTATCAGGAAAAGTCGAGAGAAATTACGGAGCTGCAATCGGTGCGCTTGGTCGAGTCGGGCCCGGTGCGCGCGGTTGTTCGCTTCGAGTGGAAATACATGGATTCCGTCGTGAAACAGGACATGATCGTATATGCCGGAAGCCGCCGGATCGACTTTAAGACGGAGGCGGATTGGCAGGAGCCTAAGCAGCTGCTTAAAGCGGCGTTCCCGGTCGCGGTCCGCTCCACGGAAGCGACCTACGACGTGCAGTTCGGCAACGTCAAGCGGCCGACACACTGGAATACGAGCTGGGACTATGCGAGATTCGAGACGGTCGGTCAGCAATGGGCGGATCTTTCCGAGCAAGGATACGGCGTCAGCCTGCTAAACGATTGCAAATACGGCTACGACATTAAAGATCATACGATCCGCTTGTCGCTCATCAAGTCGGCGACGCATCCGGATCCGAACGCGGACCGCGGCTATCATCTGTTTACGTACGCGCTGCTGCCGCACTCCGGCAGCTGGATCGACGGCGAGACCGCGCAGGAGGCATGGCATCTGAACCAGCCGCTTACGTGGATCCGCGGCGCGGCGGCACAGCCGGAGCTATCCACTTTCAGCATCGCCGGCGACCATATTATGGTCGATGCGGTGAAGCAATCGGAGGACGGCGAGGCGATCGTGCTGCGGGTGCATGAATACGCCGGCGCGAGAAAGAAAGTCGAAATTCGCAGCGGGCTTTCCGTCGAAAGCTGGCAGGAATGCGACCTGATGGAACGGCCGGAAGGCGAGCCGGTTCGCGGCGAACCGATTCGTTTCTTTATCAAGCCGTACGAAATTAAGACATTCCGGATTTCGATTCGAACATAATTCGTTCCCGGCAATGAGCGGGAAACGTTCTCGGAGGGATGAACCATGGCGGAGGTTTTGGTTGAAGAGCATCGCGGCGGCGCGCTGGAAAACGTGCATCACGGACATATTTGCGGGGTCGATGAAACAGGCCGTGTCATTTACAGCGCAGGAGACCCGGAATGGGTTTCCTATATGCGCTCGGCCGCCAAGCCGTTTCAGGCGATTCCGTCCTTCGTGCACGGCATCGGCGCCAAGTTCGGGCTTACCGATGAGGAGTTGACGATGCTTACCGCTTCGCATCGCGCCGAGCCGCACCATATGAAGGCGCTCGAGTCGATGCTCGGCAAAATCGGAATCGACGAAAGCGCGCTCGTTTGCGCCTCGACGTATCCGTTAAGCCCGAAGTTTCGGGATTTGCTGGTCGTTGAAGGCAAGCCTCAGCGGCGCTTATACCATAATTGCTCCGGCAAGCATCTGGGCGTGTTGGCGCTCTGCAAAGCGATGGGTTACGGCACCGACGGATACGCGGACAAGGATCATCCGGCGCAGAAGGAAATTTTGGAGGCCGTTTCGGCGTTCTCCGGGCTGTCCGCCGACGAGATTACGCTCGGCATCGACGGCTGCGGCTTTCCGGTTTTTGCGCTGCCGCTGCGGAATATTGCAAACATGTTCCTAAAGCTTGCCTGCCCGGATTTGCTGGAGCAGCCGGAGCTGCGCAAAGCCGCCTCCGAGGTTTCCCGGCTTATGAACGAGAATCACGATTACGTGTCCGCACCGTGGTTCATTTGCTCGAATTTGCTCAAGGACCCGAACATCTCGGCCAAGGGCGGAGCCAAGGGCATCTACGGGTTTGCGCTGCGGAAGGAGCGCATCGCGTTCGCGCTGAAGGTGCTGGACGGCTCCGAGGACGAGTGGCCGTTAATCATTGCGTCCATTCTGGAACAGATCAATTACGACAACAAAGAGACGATCGAACGTATGTATCGGCTCTCGCAAAGGGAGATAAGAAACGACGCAAGCATCGTAGTGGGAAGCAGCAAAGCGGTATTTCATCTACAATAGAAGCCGCCTACTTGAAACGAGGGATGACAGAACATTATGGGGCACAAAAAGACAGCGCACATCATTTCCCACACGCATTGGGATAGAGAGTGGTATTTACCGTACGAAAAGCATCACGTCCGTTTAGTTGAGCTGATGGACGACTTGATCGAGCTGATGGAGAACGATCCGGAATACCGGTATTTCCATCTCGACGGTCAAACGATTATTTTGGAAGATTATTTGCAGGTTCGCCCGGAAAAGCGTCTGCAGCTCGAGAAGCTCATCCGCGAAGGGCGCATTCAAATCGGCCCATGGTATATATTGCAGGACGAGTTCCTGACGAGCAGCGAGGCGAACATCCGCAACCTGCTGATCGGACATAAGGACGCCGCGGGCTGGGGCTCGATCTCCAAGCTGGGCTATTTCCCCGATTCGTTCGGGAATATGGGGCAGGCGCCGCAAATTTTGAAGCAGGCCGATATCGATACGGCGGTGTTCGGCAGAGGCGTAACGCCGACCGGCTTCAACAATACGGTCGATCATAACGCCAATTACGAATCCCCGTATTCGGAGATGGTATGGCAGTCTCCGGACGGCTCGCAGGTGCTCGGCATATTGTTTGCGAACTGGTACAGCAACGGCAATGAAGTGGCTGCAGGCGAGGAAGCGGCTAAGAAGTATTGGGACAGCCGCATTACGGCAGCCGAAAAATTCGCCTCGACGAAGCATCTGCTGTTCATGAACGGCTGCGATCACCAGCCGGTTCAGAAGAATTTGTCGCAGGCGCTGGCCGACGCAAGAAAGCAGTTCCCGGACGTAAACTTCGTCCATTCCAACTTCGATGATTATATCGCTGCCGTACGCGAAAGCTTGCCGGAGGAGCTGCAAGTCGTGAAAGGCGAGCTCCGCAGCCAGCGGACGGACGGCTGGGGAACGCTCGTCAACACCGCTTCCTCCCGCGTATATATCAAGCAGGCCAATGAGCGCGGCCAAACGCTGCTTGAGAAAGTAGCGGAGCCGCTGGCGGCCGTGGCGCAATTGCAAGGCAAGGAAGCGCCGAAGCACTTGTTTACGTATGCGTGGAAAACGTTGATGCAAAACCATCCGCACGACAGCATTTGCGGCTGCAGCGTGGATGAGGTGCATCGGGAAATGATGACCCGATTTGAGAAAAGCCGCCATGTTGCGGAATCGATCGTCGATCAGAGCACGGAATATTTGGAAAAGCTGATCGACACGAGCGCGTTCAAGCACTATGGCGAATCGGCGCGGCCGCTCATCGTATGGAACACGACCGGCTGGTCGCGCAGCGGAACGGTGCGCGTGAAGCTCGATGTCAAACGCGTATACTTCCGCGAGGGCTACAATTTCGAGCAAATGCGCAGCATGGTGAAGGAGCTGCCGCTCGGCGAGCGCACGCTTGTCGACGCACAAGGCAACGCCGTGCCGTGCACGGTGAAGGATCTGGGCATTCAATTCGGCTATGATTTGCCGAACGACAAATTCCGCCAGCCGTATTTCGCAAGAACGGTGGAGCTGGAATTCGAAGCCGTGAACGTGCCTTCCGTCGGCTATCAAACGTACGCTTGGGTCGAGGGTGCGCAGTCCGCCGCCGCTTCGGGCAGCTTGGTCGTATCGGAACGAACGATGGAGAACGAGCTGCTGCGCGTCCGCATCGCGGATAACGGTACGCTCGAAGTGACGGATAAGCGCAGCGGCCGTACGTTTGCCGGCCTTGGGGTATATGAAAATACCGGCGATATCGGCAACGAATATATGTATATGCAGCCTCCTGGCGAAGCTCCGATTACGACGGAAGCGCTCCAAGCGGATATCCGCTTGGTGGAGGATACGCCGTACCGCGCGACGTTCGAAACCGTTCTTATGCTGAACGTGCCGAAGCGGGCCGACGAACTGCTGAAGCAAGAGCGCGATGAGATTGTTTGGTTTAACGCCCGCAAGGCGCAGCGCGTCGCCGAGACGGTTACGCTCGCCATTAAGACGCTCGTTACGCTGGAGAAGCATGCGGAAGGCGTCAAGATCAGCACTACGTTCGACAATCAAGCCGAGGATCACAGGCTTCGCGTGCTGTTCCCGACGGGAATCGACGGCGCCGTGCATTACGCCGATTCCATCTTCGAAGTGGCGAAGCGGGACAACGAGCCTGCACCGGAGTGGAAAAATCCGAGCTATTGCCATCATCAGCAAGCGTTCGTCAACTTGAACGACGGCAAGGCGGGACTTACGATCGCCAACAAGGGCTTGAACGAGTACGAGGTGCTGCGCGACGGGCGCGGGACGATCGCCGTGACGCTGCTCCGCGCGGTCGGAGAGCTCGGCGACTGGGGCGTATTCCCGACGCCGGAGGCGCAATGCAAAGGCGTTCATACGATGGAATACATGATCATTCCGCACGGCGAAGACCGCTACGCATCGTTCGCCGCCGCCTATCAGTTCCAAGTGCCTTGGGCGGCCGTGCAAGCGGACGTTCATGAAGGCAGCCTGCCGGCTTCGCACTCGTGGCTGCAGTGGAAAGCGGACACGCTTGCATTGTCTACGCTGAAAGCGGCCGAATCGAGCGGCGATATCGTCGTCCGTTGGTTCAATATGGCGCCGGAGGCGGCGGAAGTAAGCGTGAAGCCGGGCTTCCCGGTTGAGGCGCTGCTTCACAGCGACGTGCTGGAGCGCAGAAAGAGCCCGATCCCTGCGACGGAAGGAAGCGCAACGTTCTCCGTTAAGGGCAGCGAAATCGTAACGATCTGTGCCGTTCCGAAAAGCGAATAACGTACTGTGCAGAAGCATCCCTTCCCCGTTATTGTATAACGGCGGCAGGGATGCTTTTTATGTTTGCAGGATTAACGAAGGGGACGCGCGAATACAATGAGGTGATTCACAACTACTCAAAGAGGTGAGAAGCCTGTGGGCCTCCCGCATATCATCCAGTGGAAACGACCGACCCCGGGAGGAGTACGCATACCGCCGGAGAAACGGCTGTCGAAGGAAGCGGCGACGACGATCGCCATTCACAGCTGCTATCAGCTGGGCGCTTCCATGTCGGGCGTCTTTCTGAATTTATACTTATGGCGGCTGACGGAAAGCTTGTTTATAAACGGGTTATACACGTTGCTTACCTACGTGATCGGCCCTTTCGCCTTCGCATTTGCCGGGAAGTTCGCGAAGACGCGGGACCGGTTGTTCACGTATCGGCTCGGGATCGGTTCGACGGCGCTGTTTTATTTTTTCGTGATCGTTGCGGGAGAGCGGGTCGTCGATTACTTTTACTTGTTCGCGCTGCTTTCGGGCATATCCGCCGGATTTTACTGGTTAGGCTATTTGACGCTGATGTATGACGTATCTACTGACGACAACCGCATTCGGTATCTAGGCTTGAATTCGATCGCCTTTAACCTGGCGGGCTTGATCGGGCCGGCTTTCGCGGGCTTTCTGATCAGCAGAAGCGGCGGTTTGCAGGGTTATATGATCGTGTTTACGCTGGCCTTCTTCATGTTTTTGCTTACAACGGTCGGCAGCTTCCGTCTGAAGTCGGTCGGAACGCATCATAAATCGTACTATTTGCGGATGCTGCCGTTGCTTTATCGGAAAAACAAGCCGTTTCGCCACGGGTTGTACGGCTGGCTGTTTATCGGCATGTATCAAGGGCTGATGCTGTTTTTGCCGAATATTTTGCTTTACGCCGTGTTGGAGAAGGAGGATTTGGTCGGCTATGCGGGCGGACTTCTGCTCGCTTTGACCGTGACGACGAGCTATTTGTTGTCCCGGTTCGGACGGGGAGAGCTGGCGAAGCGTTACATTATGGTTGCAGCCGTCAGCTTTACTTCCGGCGCTCTTATTTTGCTCGTATTCGGGGTTCATGTGTGGTCGGTGCTGCTGTTCGCGGTATCGTTTTTCGGCTTTACGCCGTTATTGGTCAATTCGTTCTCCGCCTATCATTACCGGTTGGTGGGCCAGCTGCCCTTGAAAGGAAATTTGCGGATCGAGACGATCGTGGCGCGCGAATCGTTCATTAATGCGGGCCGGGTGCTGGGGCTGCTGTTTTTGATCATGCTGTCGGCGGACATATACAGCAGGTGGCTTGGCGCGGTGATCGTTGCCGCTTCGCTGATGCAGTTTCATTTTGCCTGGGTGATTAAGCCGGAAGGGAAGCCCGAGGAGTCTGCAGGTTAACGGCGCTTATGCATAAATACAGGGGCGTTGCCGCATACTTTCCGAAAAAAAGGATGTGGCAGCGGTTGGATAACAAAAACGGCAAACAGGACGTTCGTCCGTCGATTACGAATTACGACTGGGTGTGGGGAAGCGATCAGGATCAGTACGTGAAGGATGAGGCGTCGGCGACGATCGTGCCCGCGCAGGAGACAACGTCGGGGGCGGAAGGAAACGAAGGCGCGGAAGATGCGGCGGAGTGATTGATATAGGGTTGCCGGGCTTGCTTCGGCGGCCTTTTTTTGTTTTGGCCTTGCGGCGGTGGGGATTGGAAAAATGCTGGAGTTTGAACGTACGTCTGGATCGGTAAAGCAGCTGAAGTGCCGGTAGTGTGCCGGGGGGCGGTGAAAGTGTGGATGTGGTGGGCGAGCGTTAAGAAGCTGGATTGGAATGAGGCGGGTGAACGGTAGTGTTGCTGGTTGGGGGGCGGTAAGGTAGCTGAAAGTGTAGCGGGGGATTTGATTTGGTGATCGAAAAAGTAGGCGAAGTGTCGGTGGTGTGTGTCGGGGAGCGAGAAAATGTGATATGTGCGGGGGGAGCGTTAAAGTAGCTGGAATGAGATGGAGCGGGCGAACGTGTAAAGTAGCTGGAGTGAGATGGGTGGGCGAACGGTAAAGTAGCTGGAGTGGTATATGGTATGTAAGGGGCAAACGGTGAAGCAGCTGAGGTGTGACGCAGTTTGTGCGTACGGAAAAGCAGCCTGGTGTCCCACAGAAAATTGTAACAACACTATGAGTTGCTATTGTGCCTTTATTTGCTCTCGCTAGAAAAATAGCATCACGAGGAGTTGCTAACGACGACAAAACCGGCTCCAAATCACTGATTTGGCCCCAATAGCAACTCCAGGTGTTGCTAATTTCCGGACGAGCCTCCAAAAGCGCCTAATAGCAACTCGAGAAGTTGCTATTTTCTGCGGCGCCGTTTTGCCTTGATTTTTAGGCCCGGTTGAATCACAATGATCATGATCAAAATTGTTTCCAAAACGGGGAGGACGCTATGAGAGAAGCGTATTTGTTCGAAAGATTCGAGAAATCGTGGGCTCAGCTGCTGCAAAAAGTAGAACATTGTCCCGAGGATAAGCGGGGAGTCGTTCCGGCCGGGTGCAATAACAATATTCATTGGCATCTCGGGCACATCTTATCGGTTACGGATTCCATCCTGTTCGGTTATACGGGGCAAACGGGCAAAGTGCCGAACGAATTCAAGGGCTATTTCGGCAACGGGACGAAGCCGGCCGATTGGACGGGAGACGTTCCTTCATGGGAGACGGTGACCGCTCTGCTGAAGGAACAGCCGGGCCATATTCGAACCGCCTTCCAAGGCAAAATGAACGAGCCGATAACGAAAGAAAATTTCTTGAAGGCCGAAACGGTAGAAGAGCTGCTGGTGGGCGTGCTGCAGCATGAAGCGGGTCATGCCGGCAATATCGGCACAATGCTGAAGCTGTTGGCATAAGATCGACCTGTCGGAGAATCGGCCAATGGCGCCGAAGCGAAAGTCGCCTGAAATAAGAACTACAACCGCTCCCCCTCTGCGAGAGGGGGAGTTTTTTTCTCCAGAAGCAAATTTTGAACCACAGCTTCAAAATAACGGACACCATAGCCGCTATATCGCCAATTTGCCTGCTGTCAATTCGGTAACGGACACCACAGACGCTAAAACCCGATTTTTGACGCTGATCCCTGATTTATCGAGGCAATAACTGCAGTGGTGTCCGTTACAACTGCGAACTCCGTTCATAACGCCGAATAACTGCACCCGTGTCCCTTAAAGCGAACCGTCAGGCGGTTATCTTATGTATAAAGCATGGGGCTTCTACCAAAATTAACCCTATAACAAACTTGGCGCGTTTGCTGCCCAGGGAGGGGAAAAGCATGGCGGAACAGCTTTCGCAGCGCTTGAAGCGTTGGTTGGAGGAGCACCTGTCCGCTTCGGCGGATTTTATATCGCAGGAGCTGAAGCACGGCGAAGCCATCGTCCATCTGGTTTATTTTAAAAGCATCTGCGATGAGGAAAGAATTCGAAAATTAATCGTCCAGCCGTTTTACGAAAATATTGTAAGTCCGGAGCATTTCGCCGCATATGTGGACTCGATCGCGAAACAGAAGAGCGTCAAGAGCGAGCAGGATTTGCTCCAGAGCATCATGCAGGGGACGCTGATCGTTCTTGTCCATAACAGTCTGTTTTTGATCGACGTCAAAAAGAACGTTAACAATTCCGTAGGCGATACGAGCGTAGAAAACTCGATTCTCGGCACAAAGAAAGCGTTCGGGGAAAATTTGGAGGTAAACGTAAACATCATTCGCACCCGATACCCGCTTTCTTCCCTTACCGTTGAAACGACAACGGTCGGCACTTTGGTGAAAACGCCGGTGGCTCTTATTTTCGATCGGGAGCTTGTTGAGGAACGCGTGTTGGAAGAAGTGAAGGAATCGCTGAAGACCGTGAAAACCGGGCTGATCCAATCGGGCTCGCAGCTGCAGCGGGATATCGCGCCGAGAAAAAGAACTTTGTTTCCGACGCAAATGATTACGGAAAGACCGGACCGTTCGGTATTCAATTTGTCGCAGGGAAAAGTGCTGCTGCTGCTCGACGGATCGCCGTTTGCCGTGATTATGCCCGCCGTATTCTACGATTTTATGTCGGCGGTGGACGACATGTACGAGCATTTTTGGGTAAGCCGGTTTCTTCTGATCATTCGATATGCCGCATTGCTCATTAGCTTAACGCTCTCGGCGCTTTATGTGGCCGTAACGTCCTACAATCCGGATTTTCTGCGCGTGCAGCTGGCATTGTCGATTGCGGGGAGCCGAGCGCCGGTCCCTTATCCGTCCTACATCGAAGTATTATTTATGCTGCTGATCGTAGAGCTGCTGGTGGAAGCGAGCATTCGGCTGCCGCGGGCGATCGGGTCCACAGCGACGACCGTAGGCGGTTTGATATTGGGGCAAGCGGCCTCCCAGGCCGGACTTGTCAGCAACATTATGATCATCGTGGTGGCGACGGTGGCGATTTCCAGCTTCGTCGTACCGATCAACGAGATGTCAGCCAGTATGCGGGTGGCCAAATATTTCATTTTGGCAGTGACGACCGTTTTCGGCTTTGTTGGGCTTCTTGTTTCCTTCATTTTATTAGTTGCTTATCTGGTGCACTTGGATAGCTTCGGACAGCCGTATTTGAAGCTGTTTCGGGAAAATCCGAACAACGAGCGGCAAGTCAGAAGAATGGAATAAAGGGGTCCGGGCGATTGAAACGATATTTTTTCTACATGGTTATTGTCAATATGCTGGTCAATATCATTACCTTCGTGCCCAGTATATTAACGGCTCATCGATTCGGCGGATCGGTGATGTCCTTCCTGTTTGCCGTGCCGATCGGAACCGTGATGATTTATATGCTTCTATGGGCGCTGTCGCGGTTTCCGGGGCGGGGAATGCCCGAGATGTTGGATGAAGCCGGCTTACCGAAATGGATTTCCGTGCCGATCAACCTTTATTACGCGCTGCTGTGGTTCGCGGCTGGAGGAATCTCCATCTTGGTTGCCGCTGAAATCAGCGTAAAATACATAAGCCCTGAAACGCCGTTTATTAGCGGTATTTTCTTGTTTTTAGTGACCGCATGCGCGATTTCCAGATTAAGCTCGGAAAAGCTGCTGTATTTTCTGGAAATCATTGTCATTATCGTACTGCCGTTGATCGTGTTCGTTATTTTCAAATCGTATACGACCCGAAATTTAAATTTCGACGCCATAATGGTGCTGGGCACCCATATTTACGAGCTGCCGACTTGGCGAGTATTGGCCGGATCGACGTTCGTGTTTTCGGGCTTTACGCACATGGTCATCTTTAACCGGGTGTTTCACCGGCCCGTTACCAGGAAGTGGATTTGGCTGCTGCCGATTATGGGCTTATTCGTAATGATCACGGCACTGGTAGTACCCGTCGGAATGCAAGGCGCGGACGGAGTGGCGGATTACTCGTTCCCGTGGATCACCACGGCGGATTCGATGCAAATTGAACTGGGCTTTATCGAGCGCGTGCTGTACGTCATTTTTTTGCTCTACTCGGGGGCAGCCTGCGCGAGCTTCATTATGTATGTGCATGTCGCTATGGAGCTGATCAAAAGCGTTTTCCCTTCGCTGCAAAAAAAGAAGAAGCTGGCGTTTTGGTCCGAGTGGGGTATTTTGGCTTTATTTGCGGGGATGACGATCAGCGTCTCGTTAAACTTCACCGAGTCTTTGTTGTTTGATATAAGCTTTCACTGGATCGACATCCGATTCGGAAGCGAAATTGCGCTCGTTGCGATTGCGGCTTTCGCCGCGTTCAGGAGGCGGTTGCGGTCATGAGAAAAAAAATGTTTATTTTGTTTGCCGCGGTGCTGGCAATCGTTACGTTGCTTAGCGGGTGCGGGTTTAAGGATATCGACAAGCGGTTCATTGTGGTCGGGATCGGAATCGATAAACCCGAGGACGGGAACAAAAAATACAAAATCACGTTGAAGCTGGCTATACCGAGCCCCCAGGAACGATTCGGCTCCAATAAATATACGCTCGTTGTCGAAGAAAACGATTCGATTGCGGAGGCGGTCCGCATTGCTAAGGCTAAGGTCGATAAGGAGCTGGATTTCGGCCACGCGAAAGCGATTCTTTTCGGCAAGGAGCTGGTGGAGACAGAGGATATGGGGCAGGTGATCGATTGGTTTATTCGCCGGAGGGATATTCAGAAGGTCGCTTGGGTGGCGGCGGGCGATCCGGACAGCTTTTCGATCTTAAACGTCAACCCGCCGACCGAACGGCTTCCTTCCAATATGATCTTCCTGTCCTTCGGCCAGACCGGAACGGAAACGGCTTATATCGTATCGGAGTATTTGTTCGATTTCCGCAGAAGGCTGAAGGAGCGCGGCTTGGATCCGATTTTGCCGATCATCAAGCTGCGGGAGGAAGAGCAGTTTACCATCGACAGGGTCATGCTTCTGGACAAAAAGCGCGCCAAGCTTACGCTATCGCCCCGTGAGACAAAAATATTCAACTCGTTCCATGTCAACAGCGGCAAATACGACATTAAAATTCCCGGCGGCGAAAACAAATTTTTCGTCATATCGGCCGACGACGTGACCGGGAAGTACACGTTTGAAAAAAGAGGGGGGCAAAACTACATCAAAGTGAATATGCGAATCAACGGCGTTATTGAAGAAACGAACATGAATATCAATGAAAACGACTTAGGCAGGCTGGAGAAGATGACGGAGAAAACCGTCAATCAACGGGTCGAGGCTTTTTTGGTCAAGCTGCAGAAGGAGGGCGTCGATCCGATCGGCTTCGGACTTCGGTACCGCGCGCGGCATTTCGGCCCGGAGGAACGAGTGTGGAAGGAATGGCAAGGAATTTATCCCGGCATTAAGTTTGATGTACACACCCATGTGAAATTAACGAGCACAGGGGTTCTTAAATAGCCGCCGACGTCAAACAGGCTCCTTCGTCTAGGCGAAGGAGCCTGTTTCTAAGCCGTGCTATGGTGCGATCGCTTTGAAGGTGCCGGCGACTTCCTTGGCGATGCCCAGCTTATACCCCGTCCATCGGTACCGGATGCGCCGCTGCGGGTCGACCGCGAGTACGACCGGGAACTCCCTTGCGGCTTCGCCGAGCGCCTCGCCGCCGACGGCGGCAAGCGCTTCGAAGGTTGAGCTTTCCTTGCCGAGCCAGACGTTGTTCGGAAGCTCGGAGTCGGAGGCAAGCGCGGCGGCGCCGTTCCACTTGGGCTCGCCGACGAGCAATACGATGCTCACGCCGAGCGATTCCCACTCGGCCTTCATCTCGCGCAGTTCGCGAAGCAGATGCTTCGACGGCTCGCGGTCCGGCTCGATCCAAGCAAAGAGGGTGCCTTGCCGGCCGGCAAGCGAGGAGAGCGGCTGTTTGGCGCCTGCGAACGACTCGGCGTCATGGTCGAGGCTTGCCGCGCCGAACACCGGAACTTCCGCTTTGCGCTTTCTGAACGTAAGCGGTACGGAAATTTGCTCGCCGGGAAGCACACGGAAGTATCGGAACGTCACGAGCGCCGTGCCGTCTTCGAGCCTTGTCCCGGTTGTCAGCCGGTAATGGCCGGCAGGCATGACGAACGGCTCGCCGAACACGTCGGTTTTCCCGAAGCCGAAGTCAAGCGTCTTGTAGGAGCCTTCTTCGAACCGGGCTACCGTGAAGCTGCCGAAATATTTCGCCTGCTCCTCGGACTCTTCGTCCTTCAGCCAGACGACGCTGCCCGTTTCGATGTTGGCGGGAGCCTCATCCGGCGTCGCTTTCGTTCCGCCGAAGCGGACGTCGTGCCACGAGCCTCGGCTCCAATATTGCGGGCGCTTGTCGCTCGGCTCGAGCCGAGCCGGAATGCCTGCGCTGCGCGCGGCCGCGACGAATAAAATATTGCGCGACTGCCGGTCGCCTTTCTTCAGGCGGAACGTTCCCGCCGGCGTTGCCGCCCCTTTGTAATGGGTGAGGTCCTCGACGATCTCTACGTGCCGATCGATATACTCGACAAGGCGCAGCGGGTTTTCCGCGAACGCACGGATGCGATCCTCGCCGAATTCGCCGCGGAAAAAAGCCCGATATTCGGTAATCATTTCGTAATCGGCGCGCGGCCGCAAAATGCAGGAGGCGAACAGCTCGTCGCTAACGGTGCCGTCCAGACGCTTCTTCGCTTCCATCGCATAAACCAGATGCTCCTGCAGCGTGTCCCGGAACGTATCGTTCAAATCTTTATCGTTCAGCACCTCAAGCAGGCGCAAGCTCCACTCGCCGTATACCGGGGATTGCTCCCGGAGGAAGGAGGCGATCTCGCGGCTGTTGCCGCGCGCCTTTTTCAGCACGCTCCAAACTCTTGCCGGATCGAGGTTGCACTCGAATGCTACGGCGTTCGCATCCTCTTCGGTGAGGAACGTCGCCTCATAGTCCGATCGGATTTTCGCGCCTTGCTTGACCCGAATATCGTTCGCGGCCTTCTCCTGCTCCGTGATCGATTCGCTCTCCGCGTCGGGCAAATCCGGCGGCGGCGCCATATCGAACTCGACGACGCCTTCCGATGCGATTTCCTTCGTCAAGCGGACCGTGACCTCGTCCGTTTGTCCCACGGTGCACTTGGCAAAGCCCCAGCCATCGCTGCCGCAGGCGGAGATGTACACATCGCCCAGGCCCAACGTGACGGAAACTTCGCCGTCTTCATTCGTGCTCATCGGAACGATCGTCGACAGCTCGGCGAAATTGTACACCTGGAAATCGACCTTCGCCTGCGCGGGCCGGCCCGCGGCGTCGATGACGCGAACGGTGAGCGTTCTCGGTTCGGTGTAAAGCTTCATCAGATTGAGCTCGGAGTACCATGGGCGCGCAAGCGTCACTTCCTCAGGGCCCGGGTAGTTGGCAGCCACACGGGTATGGACGAGCATCGCTCTGCGGGCCGGCCTGCGGAACCACCCTTGGTTCAATCTCGGCTCCGGCTCGCAGGCGCCGAGGAAATGCCACGTTCCGTCCGCCCAAGCCTCCACCCAAGCATGGTTCGAGTCGCAGTGCGCCCAGCGGGGCGTATATACTTGTCTGGCCGGAATGCCGATGCTGCGCAGCGCGGCGACCGCAAGCGTCGAATGCTCCCCGCAGCGGCCGAGTGCCGTGCGCATTAAGGTAAGCGGGGAAACCGTGCGCGGATCGCAACCGATATAGTTCGCCTTCTCGTGGCACCAATGATTCGTTTCGAGAACGGCGTCTTGCATGGACATATGTTTGACTCTCGGGTAAATTTCGTCGAACAGAAGTCCGCGGAAGTCCTCGATATTTTCGTTATTAACGCGGTACGGCAGAACGAAATGGAAAAATACCGAATCGGGTATTTGGGAACCCCAAGGAACCGTGCTGCGGATGCGCAGGGCGTGCCTTACGTGCGACAAAAACAAGGAGCCGTCGTAATCGGCCATGTCGTTCAGCGGCATGTACGCGTACAAATATTTCAGCGCCAGTCTCTCGTCGTCGGTCAGCGCCTCGTCAAAAATGCCGAACAGCTCCCGCTCTCTCGCCGCGCCGATCCGGCGTTTGAACTCGAACTTTTCCTCAATCAGGCGCATCGTTTGCTCGTCCAGCGCCAGCCGCTTCGTATCATTCGTAATCATCTTGTCATTCCCTCCATACTTTTCCGTCTTCCCGAATATAGATCGTCGACGTTCCATCCTTGGCCGGAGCCGATGCCAGGAACGTCCGCGAAGTAATTTCCAGCTTCGTTCCTTGAGGCAGCTCATTCTCTTTCAGCAATGCGCCGGGATCTCCGTGGAAGCGTCCGTGCTCCGCCGCATACTGCCGCTGTCGGTAGTACAGCTTGCGAAGCCCCCATTTGATCGCTTCGTCCTCGGGAATCGGCGGCGCATCTTGGGCCGGAGCGTTCCCGTCCGCGAAAAAGACGTAGCCCCAAAGCTCGGGATAATGCATATTGATAATGCCTTGCGGCGACCAGACCCAGTTGTCCTCAGGATACGGTTTGCCTGTGCGGGGATCGAGCTTCTTCACGTACTTCCCGTCTTTGATCTCCACTTGCCATTGAACGCGGGAAAAATTGATCCGCCAAAATTCGCCGGGCTTCGGGGGGCGGCCTCCGGGCGCGCACTCTTTAAGCGCTTCCCACGGCATAGCGACTTCTACGCTCCATGCGCGGTTGTCGGCGGAAGGATCGTTCAGCTTGCCGTCGATATGCACCGCCGTGCGAATGCCGCGGATATCCCACCCGTTGATCGGAGGGCCGTTATCGCGGTACGGCTTGACGAGCAGAAGGTCCCAAACGGTATTTAAGGCGTTCATTTCGAACTCGTAGTAGTTATGGGTGTCTCCGTCCGGGTCGATAAAAATTTCAAAGTCGTTGTCGTGAAATATGACCGAATCTCTCTCGGTCAGCGTCGCCCATATTTCATCGTCTTCCAGCAAAGCGCCGAAATACAGAAACTCGTCGTCCCAAAGCATCTTTACACGCGTCCGCTTCGCGGGAGCGGGCTTCAAGTCGCCTTCGATATCTACGAATGGTTCGGTCCAGCCGGCCTGTTCCCAGAACGGCTTATCCAGCCGTCCGTCAAGCTCGCCAAGCGGCTGCGCCGATTTTTTGCAAACGTATCGGTTCGGGTTATACGCTTTCATATTCGGTTCCGGAACTGCGCTTCTGATCGTCATCACGTCCTCGTTTGGTATAATCTATTGAAGTTTTTCTTTAGACAAACGTCTACTATGGTATATCATAATGGATAAATAATGATTTTAAAATATACTTCTTAAACGAAAGTTTCTCCGAAAGGAGAACGGCATGAAGTGGAAGAAATGTAAGTAGAATTACTATCCACTTAAAAAAAAGGAGCGAGAGAGCATGAGCGAGCGGCCTAACCTTCTATTGATTTCTGTAGACCAAATGCGCGGCGATTGCCTAAGTGTCCTCGATCATCCGATCGTGCAGACGCCGAACCTCGATCAGCTGTCGCGCAGCGGCGTGCTGTTTCGCCGGGCGTACACTTCGGCCCCAAGCTGCATTCCGGCCCGAGCCGCGATCTTCACGGGAATGAGCCCGGCTCGTCACGGACGCGTCGGATATCAGGACAAGGTGCCGTGGAACTACGAGCATACGCTGCCCGGCGAGCTGACCAAAGCCGGGTATCAGACGCAATGCGTCGGCAAGATGCACGTGTATCCGGCAAGAAACCGCTGCGGCTTCGACAACGTCGTCCTGCACGACGGGTATTTGCATTACAACCGGAACCGGTCGCGAACGTCCGCCGCGGAGCATTACGACAGCGTCGACGACTATGTGCCGTGGCTGCGGGAGCGTGCGGGGAGCGCGGCGGATTTGCTGGACCTCGGGCTCGACTGCAACGCGTCGACGATGGCGCGCCCGTGGCATCTTCCGGAAGCGCTTCATCCGACGAATTGGACCGTTGCGCAATCGGCGGAGTTTTTGCGCCGCAGAGACCCTACGTCGCCGTTCTTCCTGTGGATGTCGTTCGTGCGCCCTCATCCGCCGTTCGATCCGCCGCAAGCGTATCTCGATTTGTACGACGAGGCGGACATTCCGGACCCGATCGTCGGAGAGTGGGCCGAAACGCTTGATCCGAACCGCAGCGGACTGGATCCGATTACGGCGTCAGGCATCGTGCCTTCGAAGAGGCTGAAGAAGGCGATGGCCGCTTACTACGCTTTGATTACACACGTAGACCATCAGATCGGCCGGTTCCTGCAGCTGCTGGACGAATACGGCTTGACCGGCAATACGATCATACTGTTCGTTTCCGATCACGGCGAGCTACTCGGGGATCATAACCTGTTTCGGAAATCGCTCCCGTACGAAGGCAGCGCGAACGTTCCGTTCATTGTTGCGGACCCCGGCAACCGGCTCGGACTGAAGCGGGGCTCTGTGGTCGACCGCGTCGTCGAGCTGCGGGACATTATGCCGACGCTGCTGGACGCCGCGGGAGTGCCGATTCCGGACACCGTCGAAGGCGCGAGCCTGCTGCCGATTTCGCGCGGAGAGGCGGCTGCCTGGCGGGAATATATTCACGGCGAGCATCTTGCGGGACATCAATCGAACCACTACTTGACGGACGGAAAAGACAAATATATATGGTTTTCTCAGACGGGCGCGGAGCAGCTGTTCGATTTGGCGGCCGACCCGAACGAGCTTGTCGATTTGGCGCAGTCGCCCGAGCACGCCCGGCGGCTCGACGCTTGGCGAAGCCGGCTCATTGCCGAGCTGAACGGGCGGGAAGAAGGCTACAGCGACGGACGGCGGCTCTTTGCGGGAAGAAAGGCAAAGCCGGTGCTCGATCATGTGCTTGCCATGCGCGGCTGAAACGTATGTAACGGGAGGAATGATGAGATGAAGGTGCATTTTTTAGGAACGGCTGCTTTCGAAGGAATACCGTCATTATTTTGCCGATGCGAATTGTGCCGCAAGGCCAAGCAGCTGGGAGGTCCGAATATTCGCACGAGGACGTCGGTGCAAATCGACGATAAGCTGAAAATCGACTTCCCGCCCGACACGTACCTGCACATGCTGCGCGACGGGCTCGATTTGGAGAACGTAAAGGATTTGATCTTGACTCACTCGCATTCCGATCACTTGTACCCCGAAGACTTGGTCGCCCGTCTGCCCGGGTACGCCCAATCCGCCGAGCATACGATCCATATGTACGGGCACGACCTGCCGCTGACGAGCAGCGCTCGCATGCTGCAGCTGGAAGGCGGCGCGGCGGGCAAATTCGCGTTCCACCGCGTTCAGCCGTTCGAGCGGACGGTGCTGCAGGGCACCTCCGCCGCGATCGTGCCGCTGCCCGCCAGCCACGCCCCGCTGGAGACTTGCTTGCTGTACTATATTGAGAAAGAAGGCAAGACGATTTTGTACGGGCACGACAGCGGCTGGTTTCCGGAATCGACGATCGAATGGTTGAAGGGCAGGCGGCTCGACTTGGCGATCCTGGAATGTACGGTCGGCAAAAGCCCGCACCGGACCTCGCACATGAATATCGATGCCGTGCTTGAAACGAAAGCTTGGTTTGAGGAAGCGGGCGTAATGAACCCGGGCGGCAAAATCGCCGTCACCCATTTTTCGCACAACGCCGGGCTGCTGCATGAGGATTTGCAGGCGATATTCCATCCTCACGGGATTATCGTCGCTTACGACGGGATGATTTTGGAGCTGTAACTTCAAAATAACGGACATCACGGACGCTAAATCGCCCATTTGCCCGTCGCCAAACAGCTAACGGACGTCACGGCCGCTAACCCCCGATTTTTGGCGCTTATCCGTGCATTTTCGAGGCAATAACTGCAGTGGTGTCCGTTAAAACCGTCAACACGATCCAAAACGCCGAATAACTGCGTCTATGTCCGTTACGTTAGAGCGATCCGCCGGCCATCCGAATTGGATAAGTCCGATGATGCTCGTAATAAAAGGACGACGAAGGCGTTTTCTTATTTGGTATATTCTATCATGGAATAATGATGGAAAAATCAAGACAGTTGGTATATCATAATGAGGGGAAATGCACTCATATAATATATTTAACAGGAATGAGAGGAAGCGAAACGATGACTGCACGGGAATATATTGTCGCGGGGTATGCCGGAGACGGCTCGCTGCCGGGCATCACCGCGGAGGATGCAAAGAAGCTGACGCACTTGAATGTCGCTTTCGGGCACGTTCGCAACGACGAAATCCGATTTGACCATTTGAAGCATCTGAACGAGCTGCACCGGCTGAAGGAGATCAATCCGAGCTTGATTATTTTGCTGTCGATCGGCGGCTGGAGCGCCGGAGGCTTCTCCGAGGCGGCGTCGACCGAAGCAGGAAGAAGCGCTATGGCCCGCACCGCGCTGGATGTTTTGAAAGCGCATCCGTTCGACGGCATCGACCTCGATTGGGAGTATCCTTGCTACGGAGAAGCCGGGATCGGGTCGTCGCCCGACGATAAGGAAAATTTCACGCTTTTGTTAAAGGACATGAGAGAGGCGCTGGACCGTCAAGGGGAGCGGGACGGACGCCATTATTTGCTTACGATCGCGGCGGGGGCAGACCAATATTATATCGACGGAACGGAAATGAGCGAGGTTCAAAAATATTTGGATTTCGTCCAGCTGATGACCTACGATATGCGTGGCGGCTTCCAAACGCTTACGGGCCATCACACGAACCTGTACACGCCGACGGGAGACTTGTTCCGGATCAGCGTGGACGCATCGGTGCGCATGTTCCACAAGGCAGGCGTTCCGCTTGAAAAAATCGTCATCGGCGCCGCGTTCTACTCCCGGATGTGGAAGAACGTTCCGGACCGAAACAACGGCTTCCTGCAAATGACGACGAGCTCCGGCGGTTACGGCCCCGATTACTCCGGACTCGCTTCCGACTATATCGGTAAAAACGGATTTATCCGTTACTGGGACGATGAAGCGAAGGCGCCGTTCTTGTTTGACGGCAGCACGTTCATTACGTATGACGACGAGGAGTCGCTGGCTCACAAATGCGAATACGTTAAGAAGGAAGCGCTTGCCGGCGTGATGTTTTGGGAATATAAGTGCGACAAAACCGGCAATTTGCTGGATGCGATCTACAAGGGGCTTCGGTAAATCCCCGGCGGGCGTCAGCGGCCGGATCAAAGGCACCGTCGTTGTACGGCGCCTGCAAGGCGATTTGGGGCTGCGGGGGCTCGAGAAAATCGATAATATCATTCTATCTGCATAAGCAAGCAGCATAAAACCGCTGAGGAGGTATGAAGGATGCCGCTGGAATTTCGTTTTGAGACAAGATGCTTAAGTTCTTTATCGAAGGTGTTCGCGGATGCGGAGCTGAGGGACGCGCCGTTCTCCGAAGCGTCCGCGCTGGCGAACGAGGTGTTTTCGTTCCAGGTTGCGTATCGGTCGGAACGCCGCTTGGAGGCGGTTCGCGCAAGAGTGGAGGGCGATTTTGGCGGCAGGGTGACAGTGCGCGCCGTCGGTCTCGCTCCGTCCAACTTGCCGATTCAGCATCATGATCATGACGGGTACATTCTCCGCTCGAAGGCGGGGCTGTTTCCCGACCCGCTGTATGAGCTCGGCGGCGAACCGTTTCGCGTCTACCCCGAGCAATGGCGATCGCTCTGGGTGACCGTAAGGCTGCAAGAGGATATTGCGCCGGGGCCGCATGACATCGGCATCGTGCTCGAGACGACGGACGGAACGGAGCTCGGCCGCGAAACGTTCCGGCTCCACGTCATTCCGGCGTCCTTGCCGAAGCAGCGGCTCGTTCACACCCAGTGGTTCCATGTAGATTGCCTGTCTCACTACTACAATGTCGAGGTATGGAGCGAAGAGCATTGGCAGCTGATCGAGGCTTTCGTACGAACCGCGGTGAACCACGGCATCAACATGATCCTGACGCCGCTCTTTACGCCTCCGCTCGACACGCAGGTAGGCGGCGAACGGTTAACCGTACAATTGATCGATGTCGAAAAGTCGGGCGATACGTACCGGTTCGGTTTTGAACGGCTGAAGCGGTGGGTGGAGCTGTGCGATCGCTGCGGCGTGGAATATTTTGAAATGTCGCATCTGTTTACCCAGTGGGGCGCCAAGCACGCTCCGAAAATTATCGCCGCGGTGAACGGAGAATCGAAGCGTATTTTCGGCTGGGAAACGGATGCGGGCGGTGCCGAATACAGCGGCTTTCTTCATCAGTTTCTACCGCAGCTGGCCGATTGGATCCGCGAGAGCGGACTCGCGAAGCGGGTGTACTTCCATATTTCGGACGAGCCGAGTTTGGATCAGCTCGAATCGTACGAGACGGCGAGCCGAATCGTCGGCGCCCATCTGTCCGATTTTCCGGTGATCGACGCCTTGTCGAATTACGAATTTTATGAGAAGGGACTCGTTAAGGTTCCGATTCCGGCGAACGATCATATCGAACCGTTCTTGGCCGGCGGCGTGAGTCCGCTGTGGACGTATTATTGCTGCGCGCAAACCCAGAAGGTGTCGAACCGGTTTTTCTCCTTCCCGTCGGCGCGCAACCGGATTCTCGGCCTGCAGCTGTACAAATTCGACATCGCCGGATTTTTGCATTGGGGCTATAACTTCTACAACTCCCAATATTCGATTCGACCGCTCAATCCGTTCGCCGAGACGGATGCGGGCGGAGCGTTCGCCTCCGGCGACGCGTTCCTTGTCTATCCGGGGGCGGACGGTCCGATCGATTCGATTCGCAGCGAGGTGCTCTACGAAGCGCTTCAGGATTTGCGGGCGCTGCAGCTGCTGGAGGAGCTCGCCGGCAAAGAACGGGCGATCGCCGTGCTTGAGCAAGGGCTTGAGCGGCCGATCACGTTCTCGGAGTATCCGAGAGAGCAGGAGCGGCTCCTTGCGATACGGGAGCGGGTGAACCGCGCCATAGCGGAATGCGTATCGCAAAGCTGACGGAAACGGACGATGCTTAAGTGACGAAAAACCCCAATGACGGAGTATCCGCTTATTGGGTTTTTTGTGCTGCTCGTGGGAGTAGGACTAACGAAGGGGCCTGGAAAATGAATGACAATTTGGATTTTTTATCTTTTCCGATGTACATGAGCCGTATGAGCTTGTTCGAAGCGTTGCCCGCCTCTGAGGGAGCAACTGTTTTTGTAGGTGACAGCTTAACGCAGCGCAACCAGTGGCATGAATTTTTTCCCGGCCTAGCGGTGCTGAACCGAGGGATTGATAGCGACCGTTCACTCGGTGTGCTGCGCCGGCTCGATCAAATCATTGCGTTGAAGCCTGCGAGCCTATTTTTAATGATCGGTATTAATGATGTTTACGATCGGAGAGATCCGAACCACATTCTAACAAACTACGAGACGATCATACGCCGAATAAAGACGGAATTGCCCGGAGCAAAGCTATTCATTCAAAGCTTGCTTCCCGTGAATCATAGCGTGTACGGCCACCCGGTGAACAATGATGATGTGAAAAGGATGAACGATAAGCTTGCCGAGCTTGCGGAGATCAATCAGGTCGTGTTTATCGATCTGTTTTCGAAGGTTCTGAAGGGCGGCGAGATGGATGAAAAGTATACCGTGGACGGGTGCCACTTGTCCGGTCAAGGGTATATGGCATGGGTGGAAATCATCAAGCCGTTTCTCATCCGGGAAGGGGACTAACGTCCAATGGAGACTGTAATATTACGCGTAACCGAATTCGGAGCGAAGCCGAACTCAGGCGAACAGCCGGAGGTGAGCGCCGTATCGGCGAAAAGCATAAGGGGGCTGGATTTGATCGGGAACCGGATCGAATGCGCGGCCGACATGAAACAATCCCAACCGGTGTTAAGCTTACGTGCTTGCAGCGAGGTGAGGGTTCGCGGGAACGTTTTAGAAGGGGAAGGGCTCGTTCGTGAAGTGTTACTGAAGGAGATGTCCCCGGAAGATGTAGACATGATGCCGAGCGAAGGGTTGCGTATACGAACATGAAAAAAGGTACGGTTATGTCCACAGGTCTAGTTCTAACGCTGTTGCTGGCGATCGGTGTTTGGGTTGCGGCATGCGGCAGGGACGATGGGGATATAAAGGAGGAAACGATGGGCGTGAAAAAGGAAGGCTGGAGGCTGACGTTTGAGGATCAGTTTGACGGGGAGACGCTGGATGCGGCCAAGTGGGCTCACGCGCCGGAATGGGTGCGCAAAGACGGACAATGGTCGAACGAGGAAGCGTTTTTGGACGGAAAAGGGCAGTTGATTATTCAAATCAGCGAAAGAGACGGCAAGTACTATTCCGGCGCGGTTCGAACGAGGGGGCTGTTTGAGCAGGCATACGGCTATTACGAAATTCGCGCGAAAATTCCGAAAGAGGAAGGCTTCTGGACCGCGTTCTGGCTTATGTCCGATACGGTAGGCAACGTTGGGGACGGGGGCAGAGACGGGACGGAGATCGATATATTCGAGTCGCCTTTCGCCAAGAAGGGGGATTATATTCAGCACGCCTTGCATTGGGACGGATACGAGCAAGATCATAAGAGCGCCGGCAAGGAGGCTTATGTGCCGGGCATTTACGAAGGCTACCATACGTTCGCGCTGGAGTGGAATGCGGATGAATATATATTTTACATTGACGATCAAGAAACTTGGCGAACGAACGCAGGCGGTGTCTCCCAAGTGCCGGCTTATATGAAAATAACCGCAGAGGTCGGCGACTGGGCCGGAAATATTAAGAACGCGGCGCTTCCCGCACGATTAGAGGTAGATTATGTTCGCGTTTACGAGAGGGAGACGTAATCTACTTAAATCGCGCTTGGTGCTCCGAAGGCACGATTCCGAAGCTTCTGCGGAACAGCCGGGCGAAGTAGACCGGCTCCATGCCGATATGGGCGGCTGCCTGACGGACCGTCATACTCGGGTTTTCCGCCAGCATCTGGGCGGCGGTTTGCAGCCGGAGGCGCTGCAAATATTGAAGCGGCGTCGTCCCGTGCTTCTGTTGGAACAGGCGGGAAAGCTGTTTGGACGAATAACCGAAATGCGAGGAAAGCTCGGCCATCGTTACATCGCGCTGCAAGAAGTCGTGCAAAAACAGTACGACGCTTTCCACGAGCGAATCGGGATAGCGGACCGGCCGGGCGGTCGCCTGCATGCTGCCGGCGCCGCGGGGGACGGTTTGCTTGTTCAGCTCCAGACAGAACGAAAGGAACAGCTCGGCGGAGCGCCAACCTTCCGAATCCGGGCCGGCTTGCGCCCATATTTGCTCCAGAAGCTCATATAGCCTACCCGTATGCTTTACCGCTTGATGAAAAGGCTCCCCGCCGAATCCGAAGCTTTCCAGCAATCCGGGACGATGCTCGTCGAAGCTGACGTAACCGATAAACCAAGGCTCCTCGCCTTGCGGCAAATATTCGTGCGGCACGCCGGCCGGAATATAAAAAAACGAATCAGGCTCGATGATGTCCCATTGGTCCTGCCCGCGGCGCTTGAATACGCCCGTGCCGGAGAACGTTATAAACAGCTGATCTGCGGAAAAACCGTTCAGCCGCGTAGTCGGCGGCTGAAGCTCGGTCCCGACGGTGTACACCGTTACGGGGATATGTTGTTCCGCCGTGCGGCGGCGGTTGGCTCTGAGCGGCAGCAGCTTCACGAGGAATCCACCTCTGCGGAAAATGTCCGTTTTGTACGGTATTTTGTCTGTTTTGGTTTCTATAAAGCAGTAGTATATCACATCTATAATGGATGTACAGATTGTGCGTCAGTCATGGGGAACAATCCTGTCCGAGGGGAGTGAAAGCATGAGGCTGTGGTATGACCGTCCTTCGACGGTTTCGGAGGCGGGCGGTCTTGAAAGCTGGAACCGGGCGCTGCCGATCGGTAACGGCCGCCTGGGCGCGATGGTGTACGGGGATTGGCCGGACGAGCGGCTGCAGGTTAACGAGCAATCGATTTGGGCCGGGCCTCCGCTGCCCGGAAATAGGAAAGGGGCGGGCGAAGCCGTTCGCCGGGCCAGGGAGCTGCTGTTTGCGGGCAACGTTGCGGAAGCGGAGCGGGTCGTCCGAGAGAAGGTGCTTCACCCGCACACCGGACCGCGCAGCTATCAGCCGTTCGGAGATATAACGCTTCACGCATTGGACGCCTCACCGGGATTTCGTGCCGAACAGTACGAGCGGGAGCTGTGCCTGGATACGGCGATTGCTTCCGTGTCGTACGTTCAAGACGGGGTTCGGTACCGCCGGGAAGCGTTCTCCAGCGCGGTCGATCAGGTGCTCGTCATTAGATTGGAGGCGGAGGGCGAGGGAAAGCTTCATACACGCGTCGACTTGTCGCGCGAAGCGGACGCTTCGGCTTCGGTTAAAGGTACGAACCGCATCGTTCTCGCCGGACAAGCATCGCACGAGGGCGCGCATCCCGGCGTCAAGTTCGCGGGCGTCCTGCATGTCGGCGTTGAGGGAGGTTCGGTCGCGCCCGAGGAAGGGGGCATCGCCGTTCGCGGTGCAGACGCGGTGACGTTGCTGCTGGCCGTCCGCACCGATTACCGGTTCTCCGATCCGTTTCGGCCGCTGGAGGGCGACTTGGCCGCACAGTGCGAGGCCGATCTGGAACAGGCGCTGCGCAAAACATACGAACAGCTAAAGCAAGACCATATCGCGGAATACGGCAGCATGTTCCGGCGGGTCGAGCTGCGTCTGGTGAGCGGCACGGAGGAGGCGGCACGTCAGCTGCAGGATTCCCGGCCGACGGATCAACGATTGGAAGCGGTCCGCCGGGGCGAGGAAGATGCCGGCCTCATCCCGTTGTTATTTCAGTTCGGAAGGTATTTGCTCATCTCCTCGAGCAGGCCGGGGTGCATGCCCGCCAACTTGCAGGGCATCTGGAACCCGCACATGAAGGCGCCTTGGGACAGCGATTATCATATCAATATTAATCTTCAAATGAATTATTGGCCTTCGCAGGTTGGGAATCTTGCGGAATGCCACCTGCCGTATTTCGATCTGGTCGAAGGCCTTGTGCCCGCCGGAAGGGAAACGGCGCGGGAAGTATACGGCTGCCGAGGCTTTGTGGCGCATTATACGACCGACGCTTGGCTGTTTACGGCCCCGCTCGGAGGCATCGTATACGGCATGTGGCCGATGGGGGCGGGCTGGTGCGTCAGAGATTTCATGGAATATTACCGGTTTACGGGGGACCGCGAATTTTTGCGCAGCCGGGCCTTCCCGATCTTGAAGGAAGCGGCGGCGTTCTACCTGGATTGGCTGGTCGAGCATCCGGAAACCGGACAGTTGGTGTCGGGTCCTTCCGTATCTCCTGAAAACTCGTACGTGACGCCCGACGGAGGCACGGCGAGCTTGTGCATGGCGCCGGCCATGGACCAGCAAATCATTTGGGACGTGTTCACGAACGTCTTGGAAGCGGCGGAGGAGCTGGGCGAACGGGATGAGTTTTCGGCCCGGGTGGAGGAAGTCCGAAGCCGCCTCGCCTTGCCGGGGATCGGCCGCGACGGCCGCCTCATGGAATGGTGCGAGGAGCTCGTGGAGGCGGAGCCGGGTCACCGACATATTTCTCATTTATACGGCTTGCATCCGGGAGCGCAGTATACGTACGCTTCCGCTCCGGACATGATGGAGGCGGCGCGCCGATCGCTTGAATACCGGCTGGGGCACGGCGGCGGACATACCGGCTGGAGCCGCGCCTGGATCGTCAACTTCTGGTCCCGGCTCAAGGATGCGGAGCAGGCTCGCCGCAATTTGGAGCTGCTGCTCGCGCAGTCGATTCTTCCGAATTTGTTCGACAACCATCCGCCGTTCCAAATCGACGGCAACTTCGGGGCGACGGCGGGCATAGCGGAGATGCTTCTGCAGAGCCATGCCGGGAAGCTGGAGCTGCTGCCGGCACTTCCGAAGGCGTGGAGCGAAGGCGAAGTGAAAGGTCTCCGGGCGCGCGGCGGCTTCGAGGTCGACATACAGTGGCGGCACGGGAAGCTGCTGCGCTGCACGGTCACTTCATCCAACGGAAGAAGGTGCGCCGTCGATTACGCGGGTTCAAGCATCGTATTCGGCACTTGCGCGGGAGCGTCATACGTCATTGAGCTGTCCGATGCGGAGCAGCCGGCTTTAACGGTCAGGCAGCTGTAATTGGATATGGAATTCATTTTGTTACGAGCGAGGGATGAGAGATGAGTTTGCTTACAGTGAAAGACAAGCAGTTTTACTTGGACGGTGAGCCGCTGCACATCTTGTCGGGGGCAATCCATTATTTTCGCGTCGTACCCGAGTATTGGAAGGACCGGCTGCTGAAGCTGAAGGCGTGCGGCTTTAACACGGTGGAAACGTATATTGCCTGGAATTTTCATGAACCGGAGGAGGGCAAGTTCCGCTTCGACCATATGGCGGACGTGGCCGGCTTCATTCGCTTGGCGGGGGAGCTCGGGCTTCACGTCATCGTGCGGCCGAGCCCTTACATTTGCGCGGAATGGGAGTTCGGCGGATTGCCGGCCTGGCTGCTCAAAGACTCCAACATTCGTCTGCGCTGCTGCGACCCCTTATTCTTAGAAAAGGTCGACGCCTATTACGACGTGCTGATTCCGATTCTAGTGCCGCTGCTCAGCACGAACGGCGGACCGATTATCGCGGTGCAGATCGAGAATGAATACGGCAGCTACGGCAACGACAGCAACTATTTGGAGCATCTCAAGAACGGCTTGATCGAAAGAGGCGTCGACGTACTGCTGTTTACTTCGGACGGTCCGGAAGACTCGATGCTCCAAGGCGGGACGCTGCCGGATGTAACGGCGACCGTAAACTTCGGTTCACGGGCGGACGATGCGTTCATGAAGCTGAGACAATACCGTTCAGACGATCCGCTGGTATGCATGGAATTCTGGAACGGCTGGTTCGATCATTGGATGGAGCAGCATCATACCCGAGACGCCCAAGATGTCGCGAACGTGTTCGAGGACATGCTGAAAGCCGGCGCGTCCGTCAACTTCTTTATGTTCCACGGCGGAACGAATTTCGGCTTTTACAACGGAGCGAATCACGGAGAACGCTATGAGCCGACCGTTACGAGCTACGATTACGACTGTCTGCTGACCGAATGGGGGACGCCGACGCAGAAATTCACTCTCGTCCGCGAGGTGATGGCCCGGTACGCCGACATCGGCCATACCGAGCTGCCGCAGCCGATTCCGATCAAGCGGTACGGCGACGTAAAGCTGGCTCAATCGGCCGGCTTATTCGACCAGCTTGACCGGCTGTCGAATCCGGTGCGGAGAACGTGCCCGGAGCCGATGGAGAAGGTCGGGCAAAACTACGGCTTCATATTGTATTCCACCCATGTTTCCGGTCCGAGGGGCGGAGCTCAGCTGACGCTGCAGGACGTTCACGACCGGGCGCTTGTATTTATCGATGGGGCGTATATCGGAACGGTAGAGCGATGGAAGCCGCAGCCGCTCACGGTCAAAATTCCGGCGGGAGGCGCAAGGCTCGACATCCTCGTCGAGAACATGGGACGGGTCAATTACGGTCCTTATCTCAAGGACTATAAGGGAATTACGGAAGGCGTAAGGCTGAACAATCAATTTCTGTTTGATTGGACGATTTACCCGCTGCCGCTGACGGACCTTGGCGGTCTGCAATTTTCGGCGGCGGAGGACGGCGGGCAATATACGGCCGTGGGCGCAAAGCCGGCGTTCTACAAAGGAACGATCGGCATTGACGAAACGGCCGATACGTTTATCCGTCTTGACGGCTGGACGAAGGGCGTCGTCTATGTGAACGGCTTCAACCTCGGGCGATATTGGAATGTCGGGCCGCAGAAAACTTTATACGTCCCGGCGCCGCTGCTTCGCAAGGGA
The DNA here is from genome assembly GCF_028745515.1 of Paenibacillus thermotolerans. Taxonomy (GTDB): domain Bacteria; phylum Bacillota; class Bacilli; order Paenibacillales; family YIM-B00363; genus Paenibacillus_AE; species Paenibacillus_AE thermotolerans. The sequence continues at coordinate 59,512 of NZ_JAQZSG010000028.1, forward strand.
GAGAATGAAATTATCGTGTTCGAGCTGCACGGAAATACGGCGCACGATACGGTTGTTTTGACGGATGCCCCTGAGCTGTAGAACATTCGCCGCAATGAGGTTAATTTTGTGCAAAAGTGCCTTAGAATCCTCAGTGGGACTTTTCCCGCCTGCATTTTAAGATTAAAGAAGAATTGTTTTCATGAAATGAACAACAATTCTTTAATCGCAAGAAAACCTTCCGCTAATCGCGGTGTTGCTTCTGTGGATTGGCATCGAAAGAGGTTTTCTTATAATTTGGGTAATTGAAACGGGAGGGCTCAGTTACGATGGCGGAAAACAAACCGTTGCTTCTAACCGACGAACAGATGAGGAAATTTATTGCGGAAGGCTTTTTGATTTTACAAACGGATTTTTCCAAGGGATTCCACGATTCGCTGTTCGAGCAATTGAAGAAGGTGTACACCGAGGAAGGCAATCCGGGCAACAACTTGCTGCCGCGCATTCGGGAGCTGCAGAAGGTGTTCGACCATCCGGTCATTACGGGAGCGCTTACCAGCGTGCTCGGACCGAACTATATGCTGCATACGCACCGGCACGGCCATTACAACGCCGAACCGAAGCCGGGCGGCTGGCATAAGGACAGCTATTGGGGCTACAGCAGGGCGCGCAACCATCATCCGTGGTGGGCGATGGTCATGTATTTCCCGCAGGATACGCCTGTGGAGCTCGGACCGACGAGCGTCATGCCCGGCACGCAAAATTACGCGACGCGCACGTTCGAATCCGACGAGCATCCCGGCGAAGCGCTGGCAAGCGGCGAAGCCGGCACGTTCGCGCTCATCCATTACGACATTTGGCACCGTTCGACGTCTAACAAGCTTGGCACGCCGCGCTACATGCTGAAGTTCGAGTTCATGCGAACGGTTGCTCCCGCTGCGCCGAGCTGGGACAATCGGGAGACGTCGTGGAAAGCGCCGAACGATTTGAACGTGCCGATCGCCCGGCATGACCTCATGTGGGAGGAAACCTGGAACTGGATGTCGGGCAAAATCGGCAGCCTTGCAGGCACGCTGCCGGAGGACGAAGCCGCCATTCAAGCGCTCGCAAAGCAGCTGGAGGATTCGTTCGAGCCGAATGCGATCAATGCGGCCTACGAGCTGGCCTGCAGAGGGGCTAAAGGAACGCAGGCGCTGTTGCAAGCGCTGCGGCACGAGAACGCCATCGTCATCCGCACGGCCGCATACGGATTGGCGGCTGCGGGCGAAGGAGCGGTGAAAGGTTTGATCGAAGCGTTGAACGATCCGAACGCCGAGACGGTCAACCGCGCAGCGTTCGCGCTCGGGGAGCTGCGGCATCTTGCCGCCGAGGCGCTGCCGAACATCGCGGCTTTGCTCGATCATCCTTCGGAGGTCGTAAGGCGTACGGCGGTCGACGCGCTCGGCATGCTAGGCACGTCCGACGCGGCTGCAGACGCAGCGGTATCCGGCTTGATCCGCGGCCTCGCGGATGAAGACGTGCAGGTTCGCTTCATGTCGGGGCTGGCGCTCTCGCGTCTCGGCGCGGCTGCCGCACCGGCGGTGCCGGCGCTGGCGAAGGCGCTCGACGACGAGAACCGGTACGTCCGGGGGCACGCACTGGAAGCGCTCCGATACATCGGAACGGAAGAAGCGAAAAACCTGCTGATCAAAGAGCTGTTTAATGCCCGCTGGTGCCCGTCCACTACGCCGGCCAGCACGTTCTAGCATAAAAAAATGAAGCATCTTGCCGCGGATAAAGCGGCAGGATGCTTTTATTTACGGCAGCATGACGCGGTACTCGGAAGGCGCAAAGCCGGTATGCTCCTTGAACGTTCTGGAGAAGTAGGACACTTCCATGCCTACGGCGTCCGCGACCGCGGAAATTGTCGCGTTCGTGAACGTAAGCAGCCGCTTCGCCTTCTCGATCCGCTGCCGGTTCAAATATTGAATCGGCGAATAGCCGGTCGTTTCTTTAAAAATTTTAATGAAGTAGTTCGGATGAAAGTGGGCGAGCTGCGCCAGCTGCTCCACGGACAGCGACTCGGCCAGGTGTTCGTCGATATATTGCAGCACGAGGTTCATTTTGCCCATCGAATTGGCCGCTTGCGTGTTCAGCTTGACGGACTCGCCGCTTTCAATAAACAGTGCGATGATTTCGAGCAGGACCGAGTGGACGCGAATATTCGCGGTTACACCCGAATCTTGCGCGCAGCGGATCAGCCGCTCGAACAAGCGCTTCATATGCTCGGGATCGTCGATGTCGACCACCGTTTGCGTCTCTACGATGCGAAACAGCGGATATTCGCCGATGTCGGCGGTGAAATGGCACCAATATTTGCCGAAGGTGTCGCCGCCGATCGTTCCATACGATTGAAGGGCTTTAGCGGGCAGCAGGCAAAGCTGTCCGGGCTTCGGGTAATACGTACGGTCGCCGACCTTCACGTAGCCTTCGCCTTCCATTACAAAGTACAGTTTATTGAACTCGGGCACATAATTGTCCTCGTTCCATGTGATCGGGACTTTCGTATAGGTGGCTACGGACAAATCCAGCTTTACGTTGCCGATTTGCTTTTTCCAAAATTGCTCTTGCGGAGTCGTCTGCGTCATCGCGGCTTTCATCATTCCCTAACTGACAATTCTTGTAATGCCATTATACATGATTTGACGAAATCGGAGAGGAACGTTATAACCTATGGGCAGCAAAATTCCATTTAACGACAATTGGCGGTTTCAACTCGAAACGAACGGCCCGCTTGCCGGGGCGGAGCAGGCCGGGTATGACGACTCGGCATGGCGCGAACTCAACGTGCCGCACGACTGGAGCATTGAGCTCGAATTTAATCAAGGCTCCCCCGCAACTCACGAAGGCGGTTATTTGGACGGCGGCGTCGCATGGTACCGGAAGGCGTTTACGCTGCCGCGCGCGCTGGCGGACAAGCGGCTGTCGATCGATTTCGACGGCGTATATATGGACAGCGCCGTTTATTTGAACGGGGAGCTGCTCGGCGCGTATCCGTACGGCTATAACGGGTTCAGCATCGATATGAGCGGCAAAGCGCATACGGACGGAACGGAAAACGTGCTCGCCGTAAGAGTGAACAATACTCAGCCGAGCAGCCGGTGGTACTCCGGTAGCGGAATTTACAGAAACGTTTACTTGACGGTGCGGCATCCCGTTCATGCGGACCGGCACGGCGTCTTCGTGACGACGCCCGATTTGGAGGCGGACGTGAAGAAAGGTCGGGCGGGCGTACACATTGAAACGAAAGTGAAAAACGACTCCGGGGAACCGGCGAGTGTTGCGGTATGCTCGGTCATTTTGGATGAGGAAGGTACGGTTGCCGCAACGGTTCGGTCTAAGGAGACGACAGTGGAGAGCGGAGTCGTCGGGCGGTTATCGGTTGATGCCGTCATTGAGCAGCCTCGGCTTTGGAGCTTGGAGCGCCCCGTTCGTTATAAGCTTGTAACGGAGGTGCTGGTGAACGGGCAGACGACGGATGTGTGCGAAACGCCGTTCGGGCTCCGGTACTTTTCGTTCGACGCGGACGAAGGGTTTTCGCTGAACGGGCGGCATATGAAGCTGCACGGCGTCTGCATGCACCACGATCTGGGGGCGCTCGGAGCGGCGGTGAACGCACGGGCGGTAGAACGGCAAATGCAGATCATGAAGGAGATGGGCGTGAACGCCATTCGGGTGACGCACAATCCCGCCTGCGACGAGCTGATCGAGGCGTGCAACCGGATCGGGCTGCTTGTCGTGGAGGAAGCGTTCGACACCTGGAACATTTCCAAGAAGGAGTACGATTACGGCCGGTTTTTCGCCGCTTGGGCGGAGCATGACATCAAGGAAATGGTACACAGGCACAAGAACGAGCCGTCGGTCATCATGTGGTCGATCGGCAACGAAATATACGACACGACCGGTCCGGGAGGCTTGGAGATCGCGCGCAAGCTGGTGAGATGGGTCAAGGAGGCCGATCCGACCCGGCCGACGACGATCGGCGAGGATAAGACGAGAGGCGACAAAGTCACCGTTACGGCTTTGAACGAATATATCGAGGAAATTTTCAACACGGTCGATGTGGTCGGGTTGAATTACTCCGAAAACAATTATCAAGGCTACCATGAGCTGCATCCGGAATGGAAGCTGTACGGCTCGGAAACGTCTTCCGCAACGCGCTCGAGAGGGGTTTATACGCATCCGTACGATTACAATATGAGCAAGACGTACGCGGATGCGCAGCAGTCGTCCTACGACAACGATTACGTCGCTTGGGGCAGAACGGCGGAGGATGCGTGGAAAAGGGAGCGCGATCTGAAGCACATCGCGGGGCAGTTCATATGGACGGGCTTCGATTATATCGGAGAGCCTACGCCTTACTATAACGCGTTCCCGTCCAAGAGCTCCTATTTCGGGGCGGTGGATACGGCAGGGTTTCCGAAAGATATTTATTACTACTATCAAAGCCAGTGGAGCGACAAGCCGATGGTTCGTCTGCTGCCGCATTGGAACTGGAGCGAAGGAGAAACCGTTCGCGTGCTTGTGTATACGAACGCGCGGAAGGCGGAGCTGCTGCTGAACGGCGAGTCGCTCGGAGAGCGAAGCTTCGAGGCGAAGCGTACGTCATGGGGAGCGCCTTACCTGGAAACCGAAGACGGCAAAACGTACTTGGAGTGGGCCGTTCCGTTCCGGCCGGGTACTCTCATGGCGGTGGCGAAGGACGAGAACGGCGCGGTTGTCGGTACGGACTTAGCGGAAACGGCGGGGGCGCCGGCCGCCGTTCGGCTTACGGCCGATCGTTCCACGGTGCTCGCGGACGGGAAGGACCTGGCGTTCGTTACGGCCGAAATCGTGGATGCTGCCGGCCGCGTCGTGCCGACGGCGGGCCATTTGATTCGTTTCGAAGCGGAGGGCTGCGGAGAGCTCGCCGGCGTCGACAACGGAGATGCCGCCAGCGTCGAGCCGTACAAGGCGAACCGGCGGAAGGCGTTTCACGGTAAAGCGCTGGCGATCGTGCAGGCGCTTCGGCAGCCGGGCGAGATCGTGCTGCGCGCAAGCTCCGAAGGGCTTGCCGGCGATGCGATCCGCATCGGCTCCGCGGCGCCTGCGCGAAGCGCCAAGCTGATCGCCGCGGAGCTGACGGTGAGCCACGACAGCTTGCTTGCCGGCGAAAGCGTCGAGCTTGCAGTTACCGGCATGCTTGATTCCGGCGAGCTTGTGCGGCTTCCGGGGGCGTCGGCGGTTTACCGTTATGACGGCGAGCTGCTGCGAATCGGCGGCGGAACGCTGGCTGCGCTGCGTGAGGGTGATGCGCGCGTGTCGGCGACCGTTACGTACGAGGGAGTTACCGTGGAGACGCCGGAGCTTCGCCTGCGGATATGGAGCGCGTCGGCAGTGAAGACGGTTGTCGCCTTCGATGCCGTGCGCGTCGTCGTGAACAAAGGGGAAGCGCCGAAGCTTCCGGCTGCCGTGCAGGTGCGGTTTAACGCAGGCGCGCCGGAGGATCGGGCCGTGCTGTGGGATACTGTGGACGAGGCGCTGCTGGAGCGGCCCGGCGCGTTCACCGTGCGGGGCGATGTCGAAGGAACCGGCGCGCAAGCCGAAGCTTTGGTGATCGTGAAGGGCGCGATTGCGATCGAGAAGGTCAGCGCGGCCGTGTTGAGCAAGCAGCGTCCGGCGCTGCCCGAGACGGTAACTGTCTATTTTAGCGACGGAACGGAACAGAAGCGGCCGGTCCGCTGGGAGGCGGTCGCCGCTGAGGCGGAGCTTCGTCCCGGCAGCGTGCTGCGCGTAGCAGGCACGATAGAAGGAGGGGAGCTCGCCGCTGAAGCCGTTGTGCGGGTTACCGATGAGGTCGGCATCGCCCACAACATCAGCAGGGCAAAGAACGGGTACGATTACCCGAAGGCGGAAGCTTCGTATACGTGCGCCGACCCCGGTTCGGAGGATACCGTCGCCGCGATTCACGACGACGTTATTTCCTACGGGGAGCATCCCCATAACCGATGGTCCAACCTTCATGACGTACCGCGTTTGAACGATTGGGTTGCGGTGACGTTCGGAGATTTCGGCCCTGTCGAGCATGAGGTGGACGAAGTGGAGATTCATTGGGTCGAGAACGGCCGGCTGTCCCCTCCTTCCGGCGTATCCGTTCAATATCGGTCGGGCGACGAATGGAAACCCGTCGACGGGCTTAGCGGCAATCCCGAGGTTCCGGCAGCCGGGCAACCGTGCATGTACACGTTCGAACGGGTACGAACCTCGGCTATTCGGGTCGATATGACTGCGAAGCCGGGGAAAGGAATTGCCGTAACCGAGCTGAAGGTGTTCGACAAGCGGGCGAAGGCTTACGGAGAGCCGAACGTTGCCGACATTACGCTCGGCGGCCGAAGCATCCTTCATAGCTTTCAGAAAGTAAGCGCCGGGTACGAATGCGTCGTTACGCTTGACGTTCCGGGCGAGCCGCCGGCGCTTGATGCGATCGGCGGAGAGCATGCCGCCGTTACCGTTGTGCCGCCCGTGCCGGCCGCCGGAGGGCGGATGAAGGCGCGGGTGATCGCCCGCTCGGAGGACGGCAAGAAGACGGCAGTATATGCCGTGATATTCGAATAGATCGAAAATTGCAACGAGGAGAGAGAGAAGAGAAGTACAAGATCGGAAATCGATTCTTGTACTTCTCTTTTTTTGTCGGATAGGAGCAATGGACCATTGAGACGAATTGACCTAATGACATAAATGACATATTATTAATGTGATTCATGAATAGATAGGAGATCGATGTATGAGCAACGATAGGCAGCCGTTATACATGAAAATACAGGAGCATTTTAAAGACCTTATTCTTAAAGGCGAATTAAAGGAAAACGATAAAATTCCTTCGGAAAAAGAGCTGATGGAGCAGTTCGAAGTCAGCCGGATTACGGTTGCCAATGCATTGATCCAATTGGCGAAGGAGGGCTGGATCAACCGGATTCCGGGACGGGGCAGTTTCGTGAGCGAGGGAATCGGTGACAGGTTGTCCGACCTTAACGTTCGGAAGGAATCGGGCCCGCATCATCAAGCGGCCACCGCCGCGGCGCATCACACGATAACCGGTGCAACCGAGATGCGCTTGGGAAAAGGAGCGGCAGTCGATTCGGTCCGTAAGGAACGCAGGAAGATAATCGGACTCATTATGCCCGTTCTTGTCGATTACTTTGCTTTACGCTTAATCAGCGGGATCAACAGAGTGATAGAAGGAAGTCCCTATCGCCTGCAAATTGTACAAACTTACAACTCGATCGAACGGGAAAAAGAGGCGATCATCGATTTTATCGAAATGGGTGCGTCCGGATTAATCATTTTTCCTTCCGACGCAGAGACGTACAATGAAGAAATTTTAGCGCTGAAGCTGAAAGGATATCCGTTCGTACTGATCGACAGATATTTTCCCGGCGTCGAGACGAACATTGTGCGCAGCGACGGTTTTATCGGAGGAAAGCTCGCCGTGGACTATCTTTGGAGCCTGGGACATCGGGATATCGCGATTTGCGCGGATTCTCCGCTTCCGACGATTACGGTGGAGGACCGGATCAACGGATATATGGAAGGTTTAAAGCAGCAGCAAGCCATGATCAACCCTGCCTTAATCCTTACCGATTTTACCGTCGATTATAACGGAATCGACGCAGAGCACCCCTTGTATAGATTTATCAAGAACGGGATGGCTACTGCTTTTATTACGCTCAACGGCAGGCTTGGATTGCATATCCATGCGATTTGCAGACAGCTTGGAATCCGCGTTCCGGAAGATGTTTCCGTCCTTACGTTCGACGATCCGTCTCCCGAGCTGGACGAGTTCGGCTATTTCTCGCACATCAGCCAGTCGGAAGGAATGATGGGCGAAGAGGCGGCCAACATGTTGTTACGTTTGCTTGAGGATCGTTCCGAGCAAGATCAAAGATACCGTAAAGTCATTTTGAAACCGGAATTCATTGAGCGCCGTTCGACGGGACCTGTAAAAAATCGTATTGACTAATATAATCAATATGTCTATCATGTCAATAAGTGGAATGAAAAACGGTACAGAGGAACGGCGCCTTTTTCTGTATTAGCAGCAATGGGGAACAGCGAAGCCCGGTATATTGACAATAGCCGGATGGGCGGGCATGCGGCGTGCGGCATGCGATCCCTTTCCGGAACCGGGGCTTGTTACTATATGGAAATGTAAGCGTTGTCAAACCTCTGCCGTTCGCAATCATTTTATGAAATAAAAGATAGGAGAAGATGGAGTATGACTTTCATTCGTCCGCCTGCAGTACCGTTAGTGACGGTTGATCCGTACTTTAGCGTATGGTCCATGACGGACCGATTGACCGACGATTTTACAAGACATTGGACCGGCAAACGCCATGCAATGACCGGATTGATTATGATCGACGGCGTTCCGTGGAGATTTGCCGGCAAAGTTGAGCCGAACCCGGAAAATTATTATGCCGAACCGAAGCCGATGACGCAGCAAGAAGTTAACGTAACGCCTTTGACGACCGTGTATCGGTTTGAAGCGGCCGGAGTCGGCTTGGACGTAAGCTTTACAACGCCTTTGCTGTTAGATGATTTGGATGTTTTGTCCAGACCCGCATCCTACGTTCGGTTTTCGGTCCGTTCGATCGACGCCAGGCCGCATCGCGTGCAAATATATTTTGACGTTACCGGCGAATGGTGCGTCAACTCCTCCGATCAGAAGGTAGTTTCGCAGAAGGAGGAGATCCGGGGGCTGGACGCGCTTCGAATGAGTCATGAAGAGCAAGCTTATTTGAACCGTTCGGGAGACGATTTGAGAATCGATTGGGGACAGTTTTATTTGGCGGTAAACCGTTCACCCGAAATCCGAACGTTTATTGATACGGCGGATATCAGAAAACAATTTGTAAGGAAAGGCGACATTGCTTCGTCCGATCGGATCGATATGCCTCAAGCGGTGCGGCAGCGCTATCCGGTTATGGCCCTCGTTTGGGATTGCGGCGAGCTTTGGGCCGACCCGGTGTCGAATACAGCCGTCTTGGCGTATGACGATGAATATGCCATCGAATATTTCGGCGATAAGCTTCAGGCGTACTGGAAAAGAAACGGGATGTCGGCTGCAGACATGTTGTCGGCCGCTTTCGCGGAATATGCCGGCATTATGGCGCGCTGCGACGCTTTCGACCGGCAGCTGCGTGAAGAAGGAGTTCGCGCGGGCGGGGAGAAGTACGCGGAGCTTCTTGCGCTCGCGTACCGGCAAGCGATCGCCGCGCACAAGCTGGTTACGGACCGGGACGGGAACATTTTGTTTATGTCCAAGGAATGCTTCAGCAACGGCTGCATCGCCACCGTCGATGTGAGCTACCCGTCCGTCCCTTTGTTTCTGCTTTATAATCCCGAGCTGGTCAAGGGCATGATGAGACCGATCTTTAAGTATGCGGCAAGCGACGCCTGGCCGTTCGAATTCGCTCCGCACGATGTCGGACAATATCCGCTCGCGAACGGGCAAGTGTACGCCAATAACGCTAGGGAAGGGCAAATGCCCGTCGAGGAATGCGGGAACATGCTCGTTATGGCGGCGGCGGTCGCCTTGGCGGAAAACAGCTCCGATTTCGCGCAAGAGCACTGGGAGCTCTTGTCCCGCTGGGCGAACTATTTGCTTGAGCACGGTATGGATCCCGAGAACCAGCTTTGCACGGATGATTTTGCCGGCCATTTGGCGAGAAACGCCAATTTATCGATTAAGGCGATCATGGGTATAGCAAGCTGTTCGCTTCTGCTGGACCGGATGGGGCGCACCGACGAAGCGGAACGCTACTCCAAGGCGGCCAAGGAAATGGCGATCAAGTGGAGCGGCATGGCTGATGACCGGGACCATTATGTGCTTGCCTTCGAACGGGCGGGAACTTGGAGCTTAAAGTACAACCTGGTTTGGGACTATATTTTCGGCACGCATCTATTCGATGAAGCCGTTGCGCAGAAGGAAGTCGCATGGTACTTGGCAAAAGGCAACGAATTCGGAATTCCTCTGGACAGCAGAGCTGCATATACGAAAGCCGATTGGTTGGTATGGGCGGCAACTCTGGCATCCGAACAAGATCAATTTATAAGATTGATCGAGCCGTTGTGGGATGCGCTGAATGAAACGCATGATCGAGTCCCTTTCACGGATTGGTACGATACGAAGACGGCCCGTCAGGTCGGATTTCAGCATCGGAGCGTCGTAGGAGGGATTTATATCAAGCTCCTGAAGGACAAATGGGTCCGGGAACACCAAAAGTAACATATCTTCTCTGAGTTTAAGGAGGTATCGTTTTTGAGAATGCCCGGAAGGGAGGGGGGAGCTTGAGAGGTTAAAAACGATAATTCCTTAAATATAAAAGAAAATGGGGTGATCCGTTATGTTTCGAAAGATGACATCCGTTTGCCTTGCTTTCGTTTGCACTACATTGATTATGTCCGGCGTTTCCGCCGAATCCGCTTCAGATGTGCGGTTGGGCTCCGTTACGTGGCCGACCGGGCAAGCTTTGCCAAGCTTTGCGAAGCCTAAACAGCTGCAAGTTGCCGAAATGGTTGACGCGCCGGGCGACATCAAGCTGCTTCTGGCCACCCTTCAAGGGATCGTTAACCGCGAAGAGCCTCGCATGTATTTGATCGAAAACGCGGAGGAAGGCAAGTATACTTGGCTGAACGATTTGAATGTCCCGTACACCGTACACGAAGATTATTGGGATCTCGTCGCCATGTTCAAGGACGAAGTGAAAGGCGTCGTCGTTTACGATCCGTCGGTTCCGGATTCCATCAACGTGGCGACAACACTCGCAGGGGTAAAGGATGCCGTCGCCACAAGCCCGGAAGTCGCCGAAATATTGACCGCTTCCCCATACGATATGACGGTGGTCGAAGACCTGCGGGGCAAATTCAAAGATCGGATCGATGCTTATACTTGGCAGTTCGAGCATCTTTGGAGCGAGACGAGCCACCGCATGCTGGTAGGACTAAGTCCTAACGTATCCGTAAAAATACCGCCGGGCCTTCCCGCCTCCTTCCGAGTCATTGCCGAGGAGACGACGCAAGAGCGCGGCGCCAAAAACCGGAAGACGTACGACCTCGATTTGTCCGAGTTTTTGGGCAAACCGTCCGTGTATCTTCGTTTCGACGATGCATTTCCGCAGGACGGTTGGGGGCCTGCCGTTCATGAGGTGACCGTGAAGGCCGACGGGCAGGTCATTGCGCAATTCATTCCCGGCACGCCGGAGGAAGAGCCGTTCTTGTACGACCGTCAAAGCTCTCAGCTTTCGTCGGGCAGCGGCGGACACCGTTTTGCCGACAACGGCCGTTATTTCGTATATCAATTTACTCCGCCGTCCGGGACAAAACAGCTCATCGCTTCCGTAGACATGTGGAACCAGTTCAAGGTTTCCGCCGGCAACGTGCAGCCGCCTTCTTCCGAGCTGAAGGAGCCGTACGGCTACCTTCGCGATTATGCGGTAGCGAACAGAGCGATGGTGTTCTGGCTGGAGTCGAACGTTCCGGAGCAGAAGGCGCTGTTCGAGAAAATTTTGTCCTCCGTCCAGCCGGGTACGCCGTATTTGGGTTGGTTCAGCAACGACGTAGAGGGCGAGTTCAGCGGTGTCGAGATCGCCTCCAGCTACGGCGTATACGTTCTCGCAGCCGATTGGTTCAGCAATATGTCGGTGTTCTCGGGAACGAAGCTGACCGAGCCTGCTCCGAAAGCGGCGGTGAAGGCGCCGGAGCTCGAAAATAAGATTTACGTTACTTACACGTTCAGCGAAGGCGACAACTTCCAATACAATCAGCATCGATTGCGGATTCTCTGGGACGATCCGAACCGGGGAAAGGTTCCGATCAATTGGACGTCCAGTCCGCTGCTTTACGACGGGGCTCCGGCCTTCTTGAATTATTATTTCAAGACGGCGACGGATAACGACCAAATCATTGCCGGACCTTCGGGCGCAGGTTATTTTTATCCGAACGTTTGGCCGGAGGATTCGTTCTCCAAGTTCTTGCAACGCACGTATCCGTATTTGGAGAAAACAGGCATGACGATTCCTTACGTCCTGAACCGAATTGACGGCGGGAACGTGCCGCTGAGCAAAGCGAAAGCGGACGCTTACAAGGATCAGTATCATGCTCCGGGGCTGTTCTTGAGCTGGGAAAACCGGCATGGCATCGAAGTGCTGGAGAACGGGCTTCCGGTTTCCGTCATTCATGGGATCAGCACCGTGGAGGACGGAAAGAGAATCCTGGACAATGCGAAGGCGAATTGGGACGGACAATCGCCGTTGTTCGTTTCTTTGGGATTGCTGGCTTGGAGTATGACCCCGTCGGATGTTCTCAGGCTCAACGAGTCGCTTGGGCAGGAGTTCGAGGCCGTCAGAGCGGACCAATATTTTACACTCGTTCGAGAAGCGTACGGGCTTCCGAAGCGGTAAAAGCCTTAGGGGGTTATTCCTGAACGACGGCAATCGTTCTAACGGACATGGATGCAGTTATTTAGCGTTCTGAATCGAGTTTTCAGTTTTAACGGACACCACAGCAGTTATTCCCTCGAAAAAGCGGCGATCAGCGTCAAAAATCGGGGTTTAGCGTCTGTGGTGTCCGTAAGCGAAATGGCGGCGGGCAAATTGACGATATAACGTCTGTGGCGTCCGTTAGCACAAAGAACCTGGCAGCGGTTGCCAGGTTCTTTGTTATGTACGCCCAGCATGGGCGTCATCTCTAGGGTGAAAGT
>NZ_JAQZSG010000029.1 GCF_028745515.1 Paenibacillus thermotolerans
TGGAGACAACAGGTTCTGAACACGCCATTGCCAAAACGACCTCCAGCAACGGAAATTACTCCGGATTTATGACCAAACCGCAACAGATTATGGACATACCTTTTCCATGTTCGAGAAAGGGATGGCGAGAGTCGGTGAAATCACGTCATATCTTCCCTTGCGCATTATTATGGCAAGAGTGTGTTTAAAAAGTGTCGTTCGTTTTCCATAANCATGTTCGAGAAAGGGATGGCGAGAGTCGGTGAAATCACGTCATATCTTCCCTTGCGCATTATTATGGCAAGAGTGTGTTTAAAAAGTGTCGTTCGTTTTCCATAATTTCGCCGAAATCACCTCCGTATCTGACATTACGGAAAAAGTGTGTTCATATTCGGTAGTGGTGACGACATGTTTTGAACACACTATTGCCAAAACCACCTCCACAAAAGAAAATTCCCCGAAATTATGACCAAACCGCAACAGATTATAGACACATTACTTCTATAATTGGAACATGGTGGACAGATAGGCGAGTCCGCACTATAATGGGACATAGTGAAGCACACATTTCGGGCGTGAGCCTTAGAGATGTGTGCTTTTTTTATTTGAAAAAGCAAGGAGGATAAAAAAATGCACGCTGCCGTAGCAAGGTTTATCGAGAAGGTATAGGCGGAAGCCCGCCGAACGGGGAAAAAACGATTCAAAATGAACCATATCGAAGTCATGTTTCTGAGCGAGGTGTTCGGTCCGGAGATGAATTATGATTTTAGCGGATTGGAGCCGCAATTCCCTTTCAAAGATTATAGGGACGGGAACCGGTTCGCCGACTTTCTATATTGCAAAGGTCCGATCAAAATCATCATCGAAATCGACGGCCGTACTTGGCACGTGACCCATATATCCGATGAAGAATTCGACGACCATCAGGAACGGCAGAACGATCTTATCCTCTCGGGAGGTTATCTGCTTTTGCGGTTTACGGCTAATATGATCCAGAAGAAGCCGATGCTGTGCCGAAGGCAGCTTATGCAAGCAATAGGCCGGTGTTATGCAACCGCAACCGGCCAACTGCCGCTGGAAATCGGCGATATATGGTCTTACCGCAAGACGGCCGTCAAGCTGCTCGCCGACAAGCATCCGCGCATGATTAAGCCGGCGGACGTCGCCGCGGAGTTCGGCATTAACCGCCGAACGGCCGTCTATTGGCTGCGCCGGCTCGTTCAAGATGGGAACCTCGAGCCCATGAAAAGCAACAAGCGGATCGTCGGCTACAAGTGGGCGGACTCGCAGCCTAAGTGGAACGCCAACTAACGCCGCGACGGCGAGCCGTCAACGCGCAAAATGCTGCCGGCCCGCTTCCGCGCACCGGCCCCCGCACCGATGCCCTTGCGAGGCGGCGCCAGCTCCTCCGCCAGCTCCGCGTCCGCGTGCGCAGCCCCAGCTCTCGCCGCGTTCGCAAACGCACGATCACGAGCATCCGCCGCCATTGCAGGCGCATCATCCGCACCGGCGCCGACCCCCGCGTCTGCATCCTCGCCCGACCGCGCCGCCGCAAGAGCCGCCCGCGCACGCTCCTGCGCCTGCTTCCCGCGCCGCTCCCGCAGCTCGGCAAGCTCCGCTTTCCGGCGCTCCACGGCGCGCTCCCCTACGATGACCTCGACCCGATGAATGTTAATGCCTTGACTTGCAAACTTCATCTCATACTCGGTCATCACATTGTTCGGCACGGGTCCGGCCCCGTGCATATCGAGGGAGATGTTGCGCACCATCATCTCCATCTCCGCGAACGAGTTCAGCGAAAACTCGAACAGCGAACGCGAATCGGTCTTCATATGGATTTCGCCGTCGCGATTCAAAATTTCCTTATATTTCTGAAGGAACGTCATATACGTCAGCCGGCGGTGCGCATGCCTCGTCTTCGGCCAAGGATCGCTGAAGTTCAAATAGATGCGCTCGATCTCGCCCGGCGCGAACATTTCCTCGATATATTCGATGTTCCCGAGCGCGAGACGCAAATTGTCTGTCGTCTCTCCCCCGGCCGCCTCATGCTCGCTTCGAGCCTCTTCCGCCTTCTCGCTGCCTTTGCGGATCAGCTCGTCGTACATATCGATCCCGATAAAATTAATATGCGGATGCTGCAGGCTCATCTGGCTAATAAACCGCCCCTTGCCCATCCCGAGCTCCACATGAATCGGCCGGTCGTTGCCGAACGCTTCGCTCCATCTTCCGCGCAGCTTCTTCGGCTGCATGACGACCAAATTTTCCAATGTATGCAGCAGTTCTTTCGTTCCCGTTCTTCTTCTTAATCTCGTCATCTTCTATAATCCTTTCCCGCTTGTCTCCAAAAATCAGCCATGTATATTGTGCCCAAACGGAAACCGTAAAGCAAGACAAAACAAAAGAACCCCCCGCGCGGGGAGGTTCGACCGCCATCCTATATATTCAGTGCTCCAAAACCTTAGTATCGACCGACTGCTTCAGCTTCTTCTTCGCGTTCGTCAGCAATTCCGGCTGCTCGTTAAACCGAACGCCCGTCAAAGCGATCGCTTCCTTCACCGTCAACTCGATCGTGACCTTCTCGTCGCCGCGCGGCACCGCAAGAGCTTCTTTCATGTCCGTTCACCTCTTCTTGGCATAATTCGGGGACGCAAGCAAGCGTCGTTCTCAAAGCCCCCGCACGAACTGAAAAAATACTGGTAGGAATTAGGTTTTTTCGTTGCTGCAACACATTTACAATTTAACACGACATGTTAGGTTTGTCAAGTTTGAAAACGCTTTTTTTGTATGTTTTAGGCACGGCTTGCCTATGCCCAGTATGCCCAAAATGCCAAGCCAAACATCCCCAGCCCGGCAGGCCCCGGAGGCCCTTTATTCCGATTCAAGCGCAAACCTACCCTTCCGCTTTCAATTTGGGTACAATGATAGCAACGATTTTTTGCATCAATACGAAGGAGCAATCAGCTAAAATGGCGCAAATTACCGAAACGTCAGCCGCACAGCCCCTCCTTTGGGGCGACAAGCGGTTTCATACATGGAATTACGAGATGCGCGAGCAGTTCGGGACGAAGGTGTTCAAGGTCATGCTGGACGCCGGCTTCACATGCCCGAACCGCGACGGCCGCATTGCGATCGGCGGCTGCACGTTCTGCAGCGCGCGCGGCTCGGGCGACTTCGCCGGGAGCCGGCGGCACGATCTGGTGACCCAGTTTAACGAAGTGCGCGACAGACAGCATCAGAAATGGCCGAACGCCCGATATATCGGATACTTTCAAGCTTATACCAACACGTACGCACCTGTCGGAGAGCTCAAGGAATGCTTTGAGCCGATTCTGGAGCAGCCGGGCGTCGTCGGCCTCTCCATCGCCACGCGTCCCGATTGCCTGCCCGACGATGTCGTAGAGTATTTGGCGGAATTGAACGAGCGCACCTATTTGTGGGTGGAGATGGGACTCCAGACGATTCACGAACGCACCTCGGAGCTCGTAAACCGCGCGCACGACACGGAGACGTACTATAAAGCCGTGGATAAGCTGCGGAAGCACGGCATCCGGGTGTGCACCCACATCATTTACGGCTTGCCGCAGGAGACGCACGAGATGATGCTCGAAACCGGCCAAGCCGCAGGGCAAATGGATGTGCAAGGCATTAAGATCCATCTCCTCCACCTGATGAAAAAGACGCCCATGGTGAAGCAATACGAAGCCGGCTTGGTTCGTTTCCTGGAGAAGGACGAGTACGTCGGGCTCGTCGTCGACACGCTCGAGAAGCTCCCGCCGGAAATGATCGTCCATCGGGTGACGGGCGATGCGCCGCGCGAGCTGCTGATCGGCCCGATGTGGAGTCTGCGCAAATGGGAAGTGCTTAACGCGATCGACGCCGAGCTGCTTCGGCGGGATACGTGGCAAGGCAAGTTTTGGCGGGGAAGGTGAATAACCATCGGATTTCTATCGATCATTTCATTCGCGCATCAGCTTGTGAAGGAGCGTCTGTGCCCCGGCGACACGGCCGTCGACGCAACGATCGGCAACGGCCATGATACGCTTTTCCTTTGCCGCCTCACAGGCGTCGCAGGGCATGTATACGGCACCGATATTCAACCGGAAGCGGTCGCAAACACGCGCGCACGGCTGCAATCCGGAGGGATCGAGGAAAGCCGCTTTACGTTGTGGCAGGCCGACCACGCGCGCTTGAGCGAGCTGCTCCCCCCGCAGGTGCACGGCTCGGTTGCGGCCGTCATGTTCAATCTCGGCTATTTGCCCGGCGGCGACCACGGGACCGTCACGGCCGCCGATACGACAATCACCGCGTTAACGGCGGCGATCGGAACGCTTCGCCCCGGCGGCGTCATTACGGCAGTCGTTTACCCCGGTCACCCCGGAGGCGGCGAAGAAGCCGAGGCTGTGGCCAATTGGGCCGCCGCTCTGCCGCAGGACCGTTATCAATCGCTGCAGTATCGGTTCATGAACCAGCGCAACGCCCCGCCGTATGTGATTGCGGTTGAAAAACGCGGCTAATGGCTGTAACATTTTAAACTAAAAACAGATCGCTTGTGGGAGGAATCATCAATCATGTCTTTACAGCCGTACCCGTTGCAGTTTCGCCCTGAATTTAAAGAACGCGTCTGGGGCGCGAGAGAGTTAGAACGCTTCGGCTTTCAGATGCCGGAAGGAAACATCGGAGAGGCATGGATGATCGGCGAGCATCCGAACGGCACGACCGTCGCCGCGAACGGGCCGCTGGCCGGCGAAAGCTTGGACGCAATCCGCGAACGGCTCGGCACGGAGTGGTTCGGCACGCGCGGCATTTCGCCGAAGACTGGCCGGTTTCCGCTGCTGATCAAGCTGCTGGACTGCAGCGACGATTTGTCGGTGCAGGTGCATCCGAACGACGATTATGAGCGGCTAGGCCCCGGTGAGCTGGGCAAAACCGAAATGTGGTACGTACTGGACGCCAAACCGGGCGCGAACATCATTTACGGCCTCCGTGAAGGGGTTGACCGGGAAAAACTGGCTGCGGCTATAGAACAAGACCGCATCTTGGATTGCTTGCAGGAGGTTCCGGTCCGCGCCGGAGACACATTCTACATTCCGGCAGGCACAGTCCATGCCCTGGGCGCGGGAGTGCTAGTGGCCGAAATTCAGCAAAACTCCGACACGACGTACCGGCTTTACGATTACAACCGTCCGGGACTCGACGGAAAGCCGCGGGAGCTGCATATCGAGGATTCGCTTAACGTGATCGCGTACGACGGATCCGGCGCTTCGCGCGGAACGACCGAGCTGGCCGGCGATAACGAGTGGCTCGAGCTCGCCTCCTCCCCCTACTTCAAGGTGGAGAAGGGCCGCGCTCACGGCGAATGGAGCCTCTCGACGACTCCCGACAGCTTCCAAATTTTAATTTGCTGCGAAGGCAGCGGTTCGATCCGCTGGGCGGAAGGAGAAGCCGCCTTGAAACCGGGCGATTGCTATTTGCTCCCGGCGAATCTCGGGCAGTATGCTTTAACCGGAAACGCAACCGTGCTGAGAAGCCTCGTCCCGTAACCTTTTTCGCACATTACACGTTAAAACACATAATCGGCCGCCCGCGTCGGCAGCCGGTTGTGTGTTTTGTTTTTTTCCAGAAAAAGATAGGATGTTTCATTTACTAGACCCGTCCTACCGTTTACAATGGAGTTACCAACTCACAACGAGAGGATTTTGTCATGTGATAGCTACTTTAATAGTAGATTTAGCGTTTTACGTCGCTATCACCCTCATCTGGCTGAAAGCCAGAGATATTATCGCCGATAGGCCCGTGTTAGGTAAGGAATGGATTTCGTCGCTTTCCGTCGGCTTGTTGTCCGTGCTTGTCATGATGCAAACCTTCGAGAGAGATCATTTATATTTTGACCTGCGCTTCATTCCTCTTTTGTTATATGCCTATGCTAAAGGATGGAAGGCCGGATTAACGGCCTGCTTGCTGCCGATCGTCTACCGCCTTGCTCTGGGAGGAGACGCCGCCCCTGAGGCCAGCTTCAGCACGATCGTGCTTCCTGTCTTTTTCGGCGCGCTGTTTCACAATAAATCCGCCGTTTCGGAATATACGGTATACCGGTGGATCGACATCCTCGTTTCTTCGAATCTTTATCTTATCGGTTTCTGGGTCAGTGGAATCGTTTTCACTGATTTGCCGCTGCGCGAATGGACGGAAACCGCCCTGATCATGTCGGCGTTCGGCAACATATCCGTCATCATTATGACGTGGGTATTTAACGATGCGAACCGAAACCGCTTCATCAAAAAAGAGTACGAAAAGCTCGCCAACTACGACTCCAAGACCGGACTTCCCAATATTCGCTTCTTCCACGAACGGGCTGCCGCGCTGGCTGCGCAGCAGCCGATTTTCTTGCTGATGATCGACATCGACTATTTCAAGCATTACAACGACTCCAACGGTCACATTATCGGCGACGGCCTGCTCACTCATTTCGGACTCGCCGTCAAGCAGTCGATCGGCAGCAGAGGCTTCGTCGCCCGATACGGCGGCGAAGAATTTATAGCCGCGCTTCCGGTGGACTCCAAGGAGACGGCTTGTTCGATCGCGGAATGGGTCCGTTCCGACATCGAGAAAACTTCCTTCTCCGGAGGGGACAAGCAGCCGTACGGCAAGCTTACCGTGTCGATCGGCGTCAGCGGCCCGGCGAACGACTTGTCCACGCTCATCCAGCAAGCCGAGGAGGCGCTGTTCGTGGCGAAGCGGCAAGGGAAAAACCGGTACTGCTTTTACGACGACGTCGCCCCGTTCGTCGACCGCACGCAGCTGGAGCAGGAGCGCGACTTCTTCAAAAATCATTACGAATCGATTCTCGAGGCGTCCGGCGACGGCATTTGCGGCTTGGACCATGCCGGATACGTCACGTTCGCCAATCCGGCCGCGGTACGAATTACCGGATACAAGCAGGACGAGCTCGTGGGGAAGCATATCCGGCTGCTGTTTTCGAAATATGCGGCGGTCAATGCGCAGGGGAACGACGACAGCGTCCCCGTTAACTGCCCGATCGAACGTACGCTGCGCGACGGCGTTCTCCGCCATCAGCTGGACGCACCCCTATACCGTAAAAATGATCCACCGCTCTCCGTAGAATACATTTGCAGCCCCATGATCGAAAACGGCCGCGTACAAGGCGCGGTGGTCACCTTTATCGACATTACGGAGCGCAAAAAGATGCAGGAGCTCACACGCAAAGCGGACCGCATGGACGTGATCGGCAATACGGTGGAAGGCATCGCCCACGAAATCCGCAATCCGCTTACGACGCTCAAAGGGTTTCTCCAGCTCAGCAGAAGCAAGCTGGATCCGAACCATTACGAGACGATGCGGCGCGAGCTCGACCAGATCGATTTCGTCATCCGGGAGCTGCTGGTCGTTTCAAAGCCATACGAGCTACAGCTGCAGGAAGTGAAATTGGTCGATTGCATCCGGGAATCCATCGAATCGGCAAGCTCCCATGCAGCCCTGCAAAGGACGGAAATCCGCTTCGATTACACAAGAGAAGGCTTGTCCGTTTACGGCGATGCGGAACGGCTCGCCCAGCTCGTGCTCCACTTGATCCGGAATTCGCTGGATTCGCTGGAGGAGGACGGTGTCGTGTCCATTTCCCTGGAGGAGCACGCGGAAGATGACAGCGTCCTGCTCTCCATTCAGGACAACGGCAAAGGGATGCCCGAGAACATCGTCCAGAAGCTCGGCGAGCTGTTTTATTCGACGAAGACGAACGGCATCGGCCTCGGCCTGACGCTGTGCAATCGAATCGTTCAGCAGCACAACGGCGAAATGCAAATTACGAGCGCCGCGAATCAGGGCACGACCGTCACCGTCAAGCTTCCCTCTTACGCAAACCAAGCGATGCACATCATGGCGTAAGAAAAGGGCCGTTCGTCAGGAGACGACGGCCCTTTCCATTGCCAAAGTATACATTTCCGCGTATGTGCCGGCATCCGGCGCAAACCGCGCTATGAGCAGCGTCTCCCTCGACCGGTCGAGCACGCCGGTACGAAGCGCCGCATCCAAATCGAACGGAACCTTCTCCAGCATCACCTGCTTGCGGAGCTCCCGTTCGGCCAGTCCCAGCGCGGCGAACGCCGGCGAAACGATTCCCGGCTCTTCGGCCAAGCGGCGCATCCAACCGGAATGCTCCTCTTCGGACAGGAGCATGTCCCACCAAATTTTGCGCGGTTTATACTTATGCTGCTTGAAATAATCGTATTTCATCAGGCCTTCGACAGCATCGGGAGCTTGTGTTCCCCGCGCCGCCAAAAACTGCCGAAGCCGCGTAAACAAATCCTCCAGCTGATGCCCGATCCGCTCCCAGCCCCGTTCCTCCCAATACGCTCCGAACTCCTGAAAGAAGTCGAACGCCGACGGAAACTCGCGCTCGATCAAATATTGAACGGTCTCGTTCATCCGGTGCGCGTTCCAATATTTTTCGAGCACGTCCTCGACCTGCTTGATGCGGACGATGTCGCTGAACGGCAGCACGTCGTTGCCCAAAATTTCGTAAGGCGCCCGGTCCATGTAAATATAGCCGTGGTCCGCCGCTCTCGCTCGCACCCCGGTTCCCCGCAGCATTTTCAGAAAGCCCAATTGCAGCTCCTCGGGCCGTAACGCGAACACGTCGTTAAACGTTGTCCGGAACGATTCGTAATTTTCCTCGGGCAGTCCGGCGATTAAATCGAGATGCTGGTCGATTTTGCCGCTCTCTTTGATTTTCGTCACCGTGCGCGTGAGCTTCGTGAAATTTTGCCTGCGCTGAATGATTTCATTCGTCTCTTCGTTCGTCGACTGCACGCCGATTTCAAAGCGGAAAATGCCCGGCGGCGCGTGCTCCGACAAATAATCGAGCACCTCCGGCCGCATGATGTCGGCGGTAATTTCGAACTGGAACGTGCAGCCGCCGTGATTTTCAATCAGAAATTGAAAAATGTCCATCGCATAATCCCGTTTAATATTGAACGTCCGGTCTACGAACTTAATGAGCTTCGCCCCGGAGCGGATCAAATGCAGCAAATCCCGCTTCGAACGCTCGATATCGAAATACCGAACCCCTACCTCAATGCTGGATAAACAGAACTGACAAGAAAACGGGCAGCCTCTGCTCGTTTCGAAATAGACGACCCGCGTCGGCAGCGAGGCCGTGTCCTCAGAGAAGTAATGCGGCGACGGAATATCGTCGAGCTTCAGCTTCGGACGTCCGGGCATGATGACGGTTTTCCCTTCTTTATCCCGGTACGCAAGGCCGAACACCAGATGAAATTTGCCGCCGCCCTCCGGCGACAGCTCCTGCAGCAAATGATCGAACGTCTCCTCCCCTTCGCCGACCACGATAAAATCGGCCTCCGGGATGCGCTCCATCCAATATTCCGTATCGTAGGACACTTCCGGACCGCCGAGCACGATCTTGATGTCCGGACGAATCTTCTTCAGCATTTGGATAATCGGAATCGTCTCTTCGATGTTCCAAATGTAACAGGAAAAACCGATCACGTCGGGATTGCGGCGGAACAAGTCCGTCACCACGTTCATCGCCGGATCCTTGATCGTATATTCCGCGATTTCGATATCGAATTTGCCGCCGCTGAACGCCTTCAAATAGCGAAGGGCGAGCGACATGTGGATATATTTCGCATTAAGGGTTGCAAGAACCGTTTTCATTATAAAATGCTTCTACCTTTCTCATCATGACTTCCCTCCTATTGTACCGAAACCGCCGCCCCCTTACAAAAAATAATGATGGCAGTCCGGAGTGTTCCCGTTGCAAATGGCGCGCGGAACATCTACGATCAGCATAATAGATTGTGTACGAATTGGAGAGATATGGATGCTGCAAACGTTCCATCCGGTGATCGAGCGCTGGTTCCGCCGCTCGTTCGGACAGCCTACCGATGTGCAGACACAGGCATGGAAAGCGATTCGTTCGGGAGCCCACACGCTGATCGCCGCCCCGACCGGCTCCGGCAAGACGCTGGCTGCGCTGCTTCCGGGCCTGGATGCGATTGTGAAGGACAAGCTCCGGGGACGGGATTCCGCCCGTCCTGCAGGGGTTCGTGTGCTCTACATCACACCGCTGAAGGCATTGAACAACGATATCCATCATCATGTTGCCGGGTTTGCTTCCATGCTGGAGGACATCGCCGCGGAAGCGGACGGGGCATCCGCCGGGGCGTCGGGCGCGGCGTTTGCCGGTGCGTCAAGCGGGGATTGGCCCGGTATTACGACGGCGGTGCGGACGGGCGATACGCCGCAGAGCACGCGGGCTTCGATGCTGAAGCGCCCGCCCGACCTGCTCGTGACGACGCCGGAGTCGCTTTATTTACTGCTGCTGTCCGAGAAGAGCAGGGCGATTTTGCGCACGGTCACCCATGTGATCGTGGATGAAATTCACGATTTGGCGCCCGATAAGCGGGGAGCGCATCTAAGTCTCTCGCTGGAGCGGCTGAGCGAGCTGTGTGCCGAGGACCGAGGTATCGGCGGTACGGGCGATTCGGGACCGCAGCGGATCGGGGTTTCCGCCACGCAGAAGCCGCTCGAGACGGCCGCGTTGTTTCTTGCGGGCTGGAACGATGCCGGTGAGCCGCGGAAGACCGTGATCGTGGAAAGCGCTATGGACAAAACGTTCGACGTGAAAGTCACGATGCCCGACCCGACGGTTCCGGGGAAGGACCGCGACGCCGTCTGGCAGTCGCTGACCGAACGCATTATGCAGCTGCTCGGGAACGCTCGTACAGGGTTAATTTTCGTCAATAACCGTCGAATGAGCGAGCGGCTTGTGCTGCGGCTCAACGACCGGTACGGCGACGGGTTTGCGCGCGCCCATCACGGGAGCGTATCGCGGGAGCGGCGGCTTGAGGCGGAGCGGCTGCTCAAGGCGGGCGAGCTGCGGTGCCTGGTGGCCACCTCGTCGCTCGAGCTCGGCATCGACGTCGGGCATATCGGCGTCGTGCTGCAGATCGACTCGCCCGGCAGCGCCGCCTCCGGCATTCAGCGGATCGGGCGGGCCGGGCACGGCGTCGGCGACGTCAGCGTCGGCCGCATCATCGTGCGCGGACGGAGCCAGCTGCCGGAGACCGCGGTGCTGTCGCGGCAAATCCGGACGCGGGACATCGAGACGATCCGGCTGCCGGACGCGCCGCAGGATGTGCTGTGCCAGCAGCTGACCGCATATGCGGCTTCCGTGCCGGGGCAGGCTGTTGACCTTGGGCATCTTGAAGCGCTCCTTCGCCGCAGCGCCGTTTATCATGAGGTGCCGCGGGAGAAGCTGGAACGGCTGCTCGGCATGCTGTCGGGCTATTATCCTTTTGTTCGCCCTCTTCTGGATTGGGATCGCGCAGCGGGAGTCATGAGAGCACGCAGCAATACGCGGATGGCGGCGTTAATGGGCACCGGGACGATTCCGTCCAGCGCGAACTATCCCGTGTACCATGCCGACACCCGCATCCAGCTCGGCGATTTGGAGGAGGAATTCGTGCACGAATCGAGAGTCGGCGACGTGTTTCAGCTCGGCGCTCACTCTTGGATGATCAAGGAGATCAAACACGACCGTGTTGTCGTTGGAGAGGCGCGGAACCGGTTCAGCGAGATCCCGTTTTGGCGGGGGGATAACGGCGGCCGCTCCTTCGCCCTCGGGGAGGAAATCGGGCGGTTTGTCGAGCTTCTTCAGATGAGGATCGAGGCCGAAGCGCCGGATGAGTTCACGTTCGAGTGGCTGAGGGACGATTACGGCTTGGACGCCGTTGCGGCCGAGGAAATCGTCGACCTTGTCCGCAGACAAAATACGGTTTCCCGAATGCCCACCCGCCGGACGATCGTTGCTGAGGTGTTTCGGGACATAACGAACCAAGCGCATCTCGTGATCCACAATTATTGGGGGCGGCGAGTGAACCAAGCTTGGCTGATTGCGCTGCAGCACGAGTGGTCGGCGTTTCTCCCTTATGTCCCTTACGGGAATGCGAAGGATAACGGGATTGAGATCATTTTTCAGGAGTGGGAGTCGTCTTGGATTCATCGGTTATGGAATGTGACGGCGGACAAAGCGAGAGCCGCACTGATCGAGGCGACGCCGGGGGCCGCGATGTTTGCGATGTCGTTTCGCCGCATGGCGGAGACGGCGCTGCTGCTGCAGCGCGGCTTCGCGCGAGTCCCCTCATGGCAGAAGCGCATCCGGGGCGAGGAGCTGCTGCGGGAGTCGCTGCCTTTTGCCGGAGAGTTTCCGTTGTTTCAGGCCGCGCTCGACGAATGTCTGAACGAGCACCTGGATGCGGCAAATTTGGAGTCGGTGCTTGTTCGTTTGCATGCGGGGGATATTTCCGTTGTCGTGACGGAAAGCGACGTCCCTTCCCCGCTCGCGGCGCAGTTTACGATGGATTATGTCGGGCAGATGATCTATGAAGGAGATGCGCCGAGCGAAGATTTACAGCGCCAGCTGCTGAGCGTCAGCCGCGAGCTGGCGGGCGGCGTGTTCGGCGCCGTGCCTCGGGGCGGCATTGAGCCTGCCGTCGTGGAGGCGGAGCGGAAGCGGCTCGAGCAAGCCGGCGTGGACGGCGGGAAGGCGGACGATCTGATCGCGCTGCTGAAGCGGCGCGGCGACCTGACCATGCGGCAAATCGCCGCTTGGGGCGGCGACGCTGCCGCCGGCTGGGTCGCGGAGATGGCTGCCGCCGGCCGAATCTCGCCGGTAGTCATCGCCGGCGAGGAGCGCTGGATCGTCAGCGACGAGACGGATACGTACGCGCGGTTTCCGGACGACGGGACGGCGGCGGCTTTTGTGCTGCTGCGGTGGATCGACCGGCAGATTGCGTTCACGCGGCAAGAGCTCCAGGAGCGGTATGCGCTGAGCGAGGACTTCGCGGAGGAGCAGATGCGCCGGTGGAGGAGCGAGCAGCGGATCGTCCCCGCTCCGTTCGCGGAGCCGGGGGAGACGACGCTGTGGTCCAGCGCCAAGGTGTCCTCCCGCATCGTGCGGCTGTCGTTGTCGGCCATACGCGAAGCCGGGGCGCCCGTCCGCGCGGACCGTTGGACGCGGCGGCTGCTCGCGCGGCACGGTATGGCTGCGGAGGCGGGCTCGGGCTCGGCCACACCTTCACCCGAGCTGAGGAGAGTGCTCGAGTTGCTTCAAGGGCTGTTTTTACCCGTGTCACATTGGGAAAGCATCGTCTTCCCTGCCCGGATTCCCGGCTACCGCAAGGAAGACCTCGACTACTTGTGTTCATCCGGCGAAGTCGTATGGGTCGGTCAGCGTTCCGCCGGAGAGAAGGAGGGCCGGATCGCTTTCTTCTTCGCGGAGAATACGGCGCTGCTCGGCGGTCTTCCTGCTGCTTCGGGGGAGACCGCCCAGCCGGAGCTGCTTGCGCTGCTGCAAGAGCGCGGCGCGTCATTCTTGACGCGCCTGTCGTCCGACTCGGGCCTCCCGCCGTCGGAGCTGCTGCCGAAGCTGGTCGACCTCGTCTGGGAAGGCCGCGTCGCGAACGACAGCTTCGCCCCGATCCGCAACTATTTGCTGGCCAAGGGCAAGCTGAATCCGAAGCTCGGATCGGGGCTCGGCCGATGGTACGCGATTGACCGCTCCCCGAATCATGTGCCCGCCGAGGAGTGTGCGCTCGCTTGGGCGAAGCAGCTGCTGCACTGCCACGGCATGCTGACGAAAGACATCGTCGCGCAGTACGCCCCCTATTCGTGGGAAGAGCTGCTTCCGGTGCTGAAGCGTCTGGAGGAATGGGGCATGCTTACGCGCGGCTTGTTTATAGAAGGCGCCGCTGCGCTGCAATTCATGGAGCACGATGCGGTCGACGCCCTGCGCAAAGACGCCGGGGATTCGCAGGGTCTGCAGCTTGCCGATGACGAGCTGATCATCGTCAATGCCGTCGATCCTGCGAATCCTTACGGCATTGCGCTGCCTTGGCCGGAGCATCCTCAAGCGAAGTTTGCCCGCAAGAGCGGCAATCAGCTCATTCTGCGCGGCAGCCGGCCGGTGTATTGGTTCGAGTCGAACGGCAAGCACATCGTGCGCCTCTCCGACGACAACGAACCGGTCGACGGCTTGGTGCCGGTGTTCCGCCGCTTGCTGCGCCGCCAAGGCTTGAAGCGCATCGTGATCGATACGTGGAACGGCCGTAAGGCGGTCGATTCGGCGGATATGGCCGCCTTGCTCGATCGCGGCGCGGAGCGCGACCGCGGCTCGATCGTCCTGTGGCCGAGCACGCTGAACTAGCACAACGACGATGAATCGGGTTAGCACCGAAATGTGGCGTTAACCCGATCGCATCAGCCTGAGACTGTTAGCACCAAAAGTTGGTACTAACCCTACCTCAAGCCCGCCGCATGACCGAGTTAGCACCAAAAACTCTCATGTCCTTGCGGACACCACCAGGTATGAAAAGTCCGATTTTTGGCTGTACTGTCGGTGCTTCCGATACTGCCGATGCTGCCGGTATCGCCAGTCCTGCCGGTATCGCCGGTTACCGCCGCTTCCAAAACTGACGCGAATCGCTTCGGTGCTAACGGAACCGGATGTCCGCTAATTTTGTCGAAACCGGGTAAAAGGGCCTATTAGCGGAACCGAATGTCCGCTAATTCGCTTGAATCGCCGGCAATTGGCCGTTTTCGGGCGATTAGCGGACACCTTGTTCCGTTAAGTCGCAGCTTTTAGGGATGAGGCGGTTTTTAGCGGACATTTCGTTCCGTTAACTCCCGGCGGCCACGGGGCGTTTACACCGGAAAGTACGAACAAGTTCCAGAGTGTTTGTCACCTCGCTATATCGAGGAATCCTGCCCAGGCGATCCAAATCGTTAATTACCTAACCCATTACAACTCTATCCCCTCTGCTATTCGGGTGAGAAATCACCAAAAACTCAATAGGATGATTCGTCTTGTTAAACATTTGGTGCCCGACGAAAGGAGGAATTTCTATTCCCTCTTGTTCATGTAAAATAACCTCCTCGCCAT
Organism: Paenibacillus thermotolerans; assembly: GCF_028745515.1. GTDB lineage: Bacteria > Bacillota > Bacilli > Paenibacillales > YIM-B00363 > Paenibacillus_AE > Paenibacillus_AE thermotolerans. The sequence continues at coordinate 14,957 of NZ_JAQZSG010000029.1, forward strand.
CTACCTCCATCGTTGCGATACCCGATAAGACAAAGAAAAATTGCCGTGCGTCCTGATGATAATGTTTAACTTCCGAGGTATTGGCCGGCATTCTTTCATGAATAATGCTTAAACCCTGGTGTTTCACTAAATGCCACCCGTCACATCGTTCTCCCCATGTATAATGTTCGGCATTGCTTTTACTTATCTTCATCCCATCAACCGCCCTATCGAATGATTTGAACATCGTCGGTTTAACTATAACTCTTCAGCCCTCCGAGCCAACGACGATCGGCCATAGACGCCGCGAAACATATTAGCGTTCATGATTAGCAGCCCGGTAATCGAAAACAAAGCTCCTATAAGAACGTACATAGTAAACCGTTCACCCAAGAACATTACGCCGGCCATAGAGGCAATGATTGGGCTTATGATCGTCCATGTGCTTGGAAATAACGCATCCGACTCGCGGATTAACCAATAATAGACGTTGGATGCCAGTATGGAGGCGACGATGCCGAGATAAATAATGCTTGTCCATGCTGCGAACGACTGATGTAAAGAAATACTGCCGTGCTCCAAAAGCAATGAAAGCAGCAATAAGAACCCGCTGGCGAACCCCATTTGCAAGCCGTTAAACAACGACGGCGACATGCTGCCCCCCAGCACTTTCTTTGATCGAACCGCCCCATAGGCGAACCCGAATTCGCTAAGGAGAATAAATATGTTAGCCCAAAAGCTCTGTCCCCCACCAGATAGACCGTTAATATCGGGGAACAAAACTAGGCCCAATCCAATCAGTGAAAGCAGGAGTCCGACCCATTGGAGTACTTTGAGTCTGCTGAAGATCGCGACAAAGGCCGGCGCCGATGAATTTTGGGGAGAGCAGCATATATCGTCAGGTGTTACATCATTGCTTGAGCGCCGCAAACGGAATTGTCGTCATCAACAATCCAAGAAACGCAATGTTGGCATACGTCTTCAAACTGTTTGGAAACGCCGCTCCTCGAATGGAAAGGTATGCGAGAATGGCAAGACTCGCTATTAAAAATCGCAAAGCGGCCATCCACAGCGGCGGCACCCCTTCGTTCAGACCGATTTTTATGGCCATAAACGTTGTTCCAAACACCAGACACATGAATAGATATGCTAGTAAGTGCATACTCTCCCCCTATCTCCATTTAGGGCTATATCCAAAAGGTCGGATACTTTCTTTTCACATCTAAATTGTTCACGATCAGAGCTATTAGCACGATCAAGATCGATCCCAGCAAAACAGGCGCAATAAGAAATATCCACCCGCTTCCCGCCAAAATAACAACGATCGGGTCCGCCCCCGCCGGCGGATGGGTTGTCTTCGTCAGCATCGTGGCCAATATCGAGAGTCCGACAGCAAGCGCAAGAACCCAAGCGGCTTGTCCGAATACATGATACATGAATAGTCCGACAAAAGTGGATACTAGATGGCCGCCCACTATATTTCTGGGTTGCGACAACGGAGCGTCCCAAACGCCGAATGCGAGCACGCAGCTGGCTCCGAAGGGCGCCATAAGCCATAATGAGGAAGTCCATCCGGTCAACAAGGCTAATGTGCCGATACTCATAAATCCTCCGATAAAGCCGAACAAAGCATTCCGCGGGACAACCTTCAGCGGTGAACGCGCATTCGTCTTCATTTTCTTAAAAATATCCTTTACAGTTTCCCTAGGTTGTTGCAGAGAGACTTCCTCCATATGTTCACTCCTCTATTCCATTACAATAAGATCTATATTATTGTTCCGAACCGAACAGGCGGAATGACACATACGGGTAATGACCCTCGCGCAGCGCCACCTCCCGCTCGAAGAGCGTCATCCGTTCGATTGTCCGATTATTGGCTAACGCCCCTCCATCGATGACCCGGAAAGGCAACCGATCGAATAAGTTAATAACAATACGTTTGGCATCCTCATAGTCGCTTGTTACATATACATCGCTCATTAAACCGTTATGGACAGGCTGCTCCAATACTTTAAAGTACGTATTTTTAAACGCCCCTACAATGTTAGATTCCGGCAATACACGCTGAAGCTCTTCTGCTGCCGACATTCCCCATGGAAGCTCAAAATCGGAAAAGTCCGCCGTGAACGGATTCGCCGGGTCGATAACGATTTTACCGGTTAGCTGTTCTCGATTTGCTTCGGCCCATGGAATCAGATCCCTAAACCACATCGTGTGAAAAATAACATCTGAAGCAAGGGCCTCATCGTACGAAACGGCCTTCGTATTTTCAATACCGTTCTCCCGAATTATTTTTTTCGCTTTTTCAGGCGTTCGCGACCCCCATAATAAAGGCATTTGTTTGCTTAAAACACTTACTAGGCCTTTTCCCATTCTTCCTGTCCCTAATACGCTTACTCTCATTTCATTCATCCCCTCTCTCATTGATCCGTAGCTTATCACCAACACCAATGAGGATGAACAATCAATCGGTTGCAGGGCTGAAACCTGACGTTTCAGCCATTTCTTGTCTGCTTTTTTTGTGTTTGGTACACTCAGGTTAACGCTGGTTCATGTTAAGGGGTTGTCCATCATGCGATTTCAGGACTTGGAGGCATTAATTGAAGCCGCAAGACTTGGCAGTATTTCAAAGGCAAGCGAGATGCTTCATATCTCTCACACGGCTCTTGGCAAACAGATTCGGAGTCTTGAAGCTTTTTATGGTGTTCAACTCCTTAAGCGGACATCAAGCGGGGTTACCCCTACTGAAGCAGGAATGCATTTGATTAACCGAGTTACTGACTTATTAGCCGAATTTGAATCCATACGAAATGAACTTCGCGTGTACCGGGAGCCTGCAAAGTACGTCATAGGTTCACTCCCAAGCTTGGCCGCTTCGTATTTACCGGATCGCGTATTGGCTATGAAATTAAGCGGAACGGATTGCCAGGTTCGAATCATGCAGACATCGGATGAACTTTGGGAAAGTTTGAAGTTGGGCAGTTTGGATGGAATTTTAGCGGAAATGGCCCCTGAGAATCATCTTTTTTTTACGAAAGTCTTGTTTGAAGAACCGTTTGTTACCGTAGTGCACAAGGAGCATCCGTTTACTAAGTTTCAATCCGTTCAACCTCTTGATTTAGACGGACAACAGCTTATTTTGTACCCTTCGGGCTGCGGTATTCGAAGATGGGTTATCAATGCAATGAGGCAGCATGGGTGTGAGCCGACGATTACGAACGAGGTAGGCTTTGGAGGATTCATTGCAGGTATGGTGGCCGCGAAAGCCGGTATTACAGTGCTTCCTGAGTCTACCGCTAAACGACTTGGAGAACCGGACTTGATAACGGTACCGTTCTCTAGTCCCGATGCTCACCGCACCATCGTATTTGCTACTGCCAATCAAGAATTTGGAAAGCGGCTGGGACCGTATTTCAAGACGTTAATCCAAGTTGGCTGATTTGATAAGTCCTTACGTGGCGAGAGTTTCGATCGGGAAGCGGGAATGTCGCAGGATCAAAGGCGAGATGCTGCAAGGGCGATGATTCTTATCGTCGTGTCATCGCCGCCCTCCCTTTTTATTGTTGGGAATTGAAGTCATGGATTATCATTATGGCAAAAGTGTGTTTACAACATGTTGTGCAAATGCTATAAATTTGGCGAATGGAACAAGGTTTCTGAAATTATGGAAAAAGTATGTCCATAAATTGCAGCGAGCGCAACAAGTTATGAACAGTGGTTTGCCATAACGGAAAAATTGACGCAAAAAACAACGAGATTATAGAAAAACGACTGCACTTTGTGAGTAGACTTTTGCCATAATGAGTGAACACCGGATTTCATAATCGAGTCCACGGGATTCATGATCGGAGAAGTTAGCTCATCCACCGTTCTGTTGAGTCCAGCAATTAGAGAAGCTTGATCGCGTTATTTTCCGAAATGTTGCTTTTTTTGACGAAAAAGGTATGCCGTTACAGGAGTAGTCTCAACGGTTGCAAAACAATACCAGTGCAAAGCAAACTGAGGCGCATGTGCATTTACTCATGCGCCTGTTTCGCGTCTGTCACTCGATACGCCCCGTATACGGCCAGATCGTCCTCGCCCAAATGGGCCGGAACGACAGCGGTACCATCCGCATCGCCCTGCGCACCTGCATCGCCAAGCGCGTCGGCAATGCGCCGCCACAGCCCGGAGCGCGCGTACCGCTGATGCACCTTCTCGAACGGGGTCCGCTCCAGCAGCGCCTTCGCTTCGAGCACATCCCCTTTCTCGAACAGGAAGTATGCCCGCCGCTCCGCCAGTACATCGTCCTGCAGCGACGCCACCCGCTCGAACCAGTCCGCCCGTTCCGCGAACGCGGCGGCGCCAAAAAAGCTCAGCGTCACATCCCGCTCCGCAAACACTTGCGGGTGAAGGCTCCACGCAGCCGACCGAATACGCCGATACGCGGCCAAAGACGCCTCATGATCTCCTCTCACCGCCCGGTACAACCGGCCTAACAGTGCGAAGCTCCAATCGGCGTCTACCGTTTCCAGCACGCCGATGGCCGCCTCAAGCTCTCCGCGCCCAGCCAGCCAGACGCCGTAATAGTAGCGCCACAACAGCCGCTCGCTCTCGTTGCCGCTCTCGACCCAAACACGCTCCGCCCATTGCAGCGCATCTCCGAGCCGTTCCATCCCGGACGGCGGCCAGTTGCAATCCTCGACCGAGGGTGCCTCAAGCACCGCAAGCTCCTCGGGATCACCGGCCGCATACGCTTCCTCCAGCCGTATCCAAACGGCCAAACTCTCCCGCGGCGCCCAGCCGAATAGCGGAATGCGCTCCCCAGCGACCAGCTTCGGCTTCGGAAGCCGCAGCGCGGCAATATCAAGCGGCCTTCCGCTCGGAATCCAAAATTCCGTATGCATATGCCGCTCACCCGGCGCAAGCGTGTTATTGTCCGCCTGCTCCAGCAGCGGGCCTGCCTGAATTTCCGCGTAGCTCTCCCGCCGCGCGGCTGTCGCCCACGCCCACTCCTCATGCCGGCCCAGCCCGTAGAGCCATAGCTTGATCCCCGGCGCCTCCGCCGGTTCGGCGATATGGTACAGCCCGCTTCCTAAGCTCGGCGTAAACATCCCGAAGGCGTTACAGTCCGCGGACCTCCAGAAAAATCCTTGCATCCGGTCAAAATCCGAAAGCCGGTATTCCCGCTCCCGCTCCCACGCGACCTCCTCCAGCACATCCGCATGCCGAAGCACCCGGCCGGAAGGAAAGTGGAACAGCGAATCGGGCCGCGCCGGCAGCGCCGCATTGGACCACGACATCCACGCGTGTGTCCCCGAAAAACCGGGATTTACAAACAACGTCCGCTGCGTCAAATACCAATCGTCCTCGCCGAGCGAATACTCCACCGTCCAGTGCATGCCGTACCGGATTTCCCGCTCCCCGCACCACACATAGAGCCGATCCCCGATCCGCTCCACGGACGCATGGACGGCTTCGAGCTGCACCGGCGTATGCGCGATCGGAAAGCTGACCTCGATGCCGCCGCTGATGAACGCCATGCGCGGCAAAATCCGCACCGGACGCACCGTGCCCGAGTCGAACAGCACTTCCTTCCCGCACGCCTTGTCGAAAATCGATTGCACCTTCCCGCCCAAATCCGGACAAACGGTCACCTTCATCCATTCGTTCTCGACAGAGATCATCCGCAGCGACCGAAGCTGCGGCCTGCGCGCCGTCTCCGCAAAGCTCGGGTACGGGTAAATGCCGTCCTCGTCGGCAACGGTCGGAATCGGCCCGCAGCTCTGCACCGGATGAACAAGCATCGTCTCCCGCCACTCCGCCGACTTCAGCATGACAAAGCTCCTTTCTCCTCTGAAGACGACAAAGCCGCTTGAATCATCCGGTTCACTCTCTCCCGCAAGCCAAGCAGCCACATCTCGTCCTTCTCATAGCGCGTAAAAGTAAGCGGCTCGATCAACCCTTCCTCCAACACCGCAAGCGTCCGCTCCCTGCCGACCAGCTCCTCAAGCAGCTGCAGCGCCCGCACGTCCTGCATCGCCTCCCGCAGCAGCGCCGCGCGAATCGAGCCGACCGGACGCCCGTCCTCCCCCGGGTATACGAGGAACGCATCGCCGGACGGAAAGCCGTGATCCGCATCCGTCACCAAGTACGGATTAATCCGCTTCAAAGACTTCTGCGAATACCAATGGTTGTAGCCCCAATGCAAAAACCCGGCAATGTCATATTTATACAGCTGCAGCCCGATCACGCGAGTCCGCAATGACGGCATGTTAAAAAACCGATTGGACAAACCGTCGCGATATTCGCAGCAGCAATAATACGCCCACAGGTTGTTCACGCCATGATCAATAAACGTATGGATATGCTCGGTAGAGCAAACCGGATGCGACAGCAGGCCGGTCTTGTAAAATTCGTAGTCCGACAGCGCATCGATAATCGGATAATCGTCTCCCAATAAAGACCGCATCAGCTCGCTCGCGCTCCGGTAATGCTCAAGATCGTTAATATGCGGCTCGTCGGAAATATGAAAATACGAGCGGCTCTCCAACCCGCAAGAACGAATAACCTCTAACAAAGCAGGCACAAATTCCCTCAAAAAGCCGACATAAGCCTCTCCAGACGCCGCGCTTTCCCAGCCGAATATACGCCGCTCTTCCCCGCCGCACTCCGCAACAATTTTCGGCGCATGCTTAGCTCCCCACTGCGTATACAAATGCGAGAATTCGAAATACTGTACGCCTTTCCGCCGGCACAGCTCAATCCACCGCTCAAGACGCGAAAAATCAAAAGCATAGCCCCCGCCGTTCTCAACGAGCGACACCCCCACCAATTGCACGGTAGGCCGTTCGTTGCCCGGCAGCATCTCCAGCGGCGGCGTAAACAGCGGGGTCAAAATCATATTCATGCCGTACTCGACATAATGAGTCACATAAGCGTCAATCAAATCCCAGTGCTCTTCCGAGAACGTCTCGACCCCATACCAAGTCGCCAAACAATCCAAATAAAACCATTCGGTGCGAATGAGCTTTTGCTCGGGCAATCGCGCCCCGATCACCTCGAGCACGAACGTTTCCCCGCCAAGCTCCTTGCCCGTTTCATCCGTAAACCGAATGAGAATCTCATGCAAACCGGCGGCGGCCGCATTGTCCGCATACACATCCACCCACAAGGACCGCCACTGTCCGGGCAGCAAGTGCACCGTACCGTCCTCCGGCGGAAACAGCGGATCGGGGTACAACCCCGGCGTCATACGCAGCAAGTAATCGTCATGATCGCCGTAATTCGGCAGCTCCGAAGGCGCCAAACCAACGCTCCGCAGCGAGATGCCGCCGGGCAGCCCCGATTCCGCCGTCACCCGGATCTGTTTCCGATTCACATCAGACCAATACGCAACCTGGAATGAAAAATGTTCCCCCAACAGCGCAGTACCCCGTACATACGATGGAGCCGCCAAATCCGCATCCGCAAATACCTTCACGAGTGAATGAACGCATCTCGTTTTAAAAAGGCTCATAACCTAACCTCCCCGATGAAAAACGGCATTGAACCTTCAACTTACAGTCCAATGCCGTACCTTTTGTTACGCTTCCGCTAATTCCGATACCGCATGAAGCAGCCTGCGGTGTGCGGCGGCAAAATGCTCCGGATCCTGATTCGCCTCATTGAAGCTGACGAAGCAGGAGGCGGCAATCTCATCGGCTAACGGCCTATCCTTTGCCGCGAGCTGCTTCAGCAGCTCGTAATCCTCGATCCCCGCCCGCATCGCCTCCAGCCTCATACTGCCCCACGGGCCGTTCGGGCCGGGGTACGAAATATGCGTATCGCCCGGCGGGAAAAACAGCTCGGTCTGATTGAACGGATCCTTGTCCTCATCGCACCAGTTGAAGCCCCAATGCAGATAGCCCTCCAGATCGTACTTGTAATTGCCCCAGTGCAAATACCGGGTGCGAAGCAGCGGCATGTCCCACAGCCGGTTCATATAATGGCCGCCCGGGAAGCAGCACGTGTAAAACCACAGCCTGTCGCCGATCGACCGCAGCTTCTCGAATTCGTCCCGTTGGTCCTGATAATAAGAGTTCTTCGGAACCAATATATCGACGGCACCCGCTATATCATACGTCTCGACCGCCTCGATGATCGGGATGCCCGGCATAAACTTGCGCACCATCCCCGATAATATGCGGTATTCCTGAACGCTGTTCTCGGTCGGCTCGTCGGCGACGTGCTGCACAAGACGGTCCAGCCAGCCGTTCTTCTCCAGAAACGCCCTCCAAGCCTTCAAATACTGAGCAATATACGCATAGCCCTCTGCGGAAATTGCCTTCAGCGTCTTGTCCTTCAGCCAGATGACGAAGGTCGAATCCCAAAAATCGTTCCTTCCGGCAATCAATCCGCCTTCGATATGGGTGAAGCCCAAATCAAAAAACAAGCGAATCAATCGTTTGGCACGATCAAAAGTAAAGCCGTACACGCCCTCCGACGTTTCCGTCACATCGACCGTAACGTTCGGCGGCACCCAAAAGTGCGTCTGGCGCCCCCGTCTCATCAGCTCGCCGTATTTGCGGATGTTCGCCCAGTGCTCTTCGGACCAAAGCTCGAGGCCATATCTCGTAGCCATCCGGTCCAATAGGAACCAATTGACGATGGACAGCGTCCCCTGCGCGGGCACAACAGCCGAGAACACTTCAACGGTCACCGGAATGACGCATTCTTGCTCGCCGACTTTCATCGTCAACGTCCCGCCATATGTGCCGGGAACGAGCCGCTCCTCGATCCGCCAGCAAACATACAGCGCATCCGTCTCCGCCCGTGTCACGACGCCCTCCGCGAACGGTTTTAACGCATCGTACACCCGGAACGGCGCCTTCCGCGTCGCATACGCCTCCGCCGATTCGCCTTCCTTCACCAGGTGGCTTACCGGACCCGTATTTTGCTCGACGAAAATATCGGTCAACTGGTACAATTCAGGCTCCGGCAGCCCGCCCCCGACAAACTTGCACTCGATCGGTATTCCCGCCGGCACCTCATTCAACAGCACTTGGCACGCCGCATAGCTTCCTCTAGCAGACGCCAGCTCGATTGACCGGCGCCCGCCCTCCTCAACAACGCTATCCGGGTACAGCCATTCGTTCGCGCCGAACACCTGATATTTCATAGAACCGTCCCCTTCCGCGACCCAACGCGCCTACTTCTTCGTGTAATCGCCGTCCTCCGGTTGGTACACCCGTACATAATCCAGCTCGAACGTTTGGGGGAACACGGTCGAATCGTTCGGATATCCCGGCCAATTGCCCCCTACCGCCAAGTTCAGCTGCAAATAGAACGCCCGGTCGAACGGCGCGGGGAACGGCTCCTTCTCGGACGACTCGTTCTTCCTCGTATACCAATCGCTCGTGCTGTAATACATTTCGCCGTCGATATACCAGCGCATCTCCTCCGGCGTCCAATCGAGCGCGAACACGTGGAAGTCGTCGGAAAATTTGCCTTCTTTGAGCGTGTAATTGCCGCCGAAATAGTAATGCGGATTGCCCATATGCAGCGTTCCGTACACCTTGTTCGGCTCGTGCCCGACCATCTCCATAATGTCGATTTCACCGCAGGTCGGCCAGCCGCCGTACTTCTGCATATCCGTCGGCATCATCCAAATCGCCGGCCAAATGCCTTGCCCCTCGGGCAGCTTGGCGCGGAACTCGAAGCGGCCGTACGTCCAATCCGCCTTGCCGCGCGTAATCAGCTTCGCGGACGAATACGGCTTGCCGCCGTACTCCTCTTCAATCGCCTGGATGACGAGCTTGCCGTCCTCGATATAGGCGTTTCGCTTCTCCGTCGTATAATACTGCGACTCGTTATTCCCGAAGCCGTGTCCGCCGATGTCGTAATCCCACTTGCTCCGGTCGATTTCCCCGCCGTCAAACTCGTCGTTCCATACTAATTTCCAGCCGTTATCCGCCGTCATTTTTACCTGTTCCCCGCTATTCGTCTTGTTCCCCATTGCGCACCCCGCTAATAATAGATGTAGTAAAACGACCGCACTCAACAATCCCGCACTCACAACAACTTGCTTTCGCACGCGCAGCGCCCTCCTAAGCATAAAGCCGTCACTCCCCGGTAATGCCGGAACGGTCGATTCCCTCGACAAACCAACGCTGCAGAACGAAATAAACGACCAGCAGCGGAGCGATCGTAAGCATCGTGCCCGCCAGCTTGATGCCTTCGTTGATCTTGCTCGCCTGACCCTGCTGCGGGAACGCTTTCTCGTAGCTGTCCACGAATTGCTGCAGCTCAAGCGGCAGCATCGTAAACGAATTGCCGAAATACAAGCCGGCTAAGTACGTTTCGTTCCAGTACCATACGAAAGAAAACAAGAAGACGATGATGATGGCCGGCCCTGCGGTCGGAACCGCAATCTTGTAAAAAATTTTGAGATGCCCCGCCCCGTCGAGCTCCGCCGCCTCTACCAGAGCCTGCGGCAGCCTGCGGAAAAACTGGTAATAGATCAAAATAAACAATGCGCTCTTCATCCCTTGACCCAGTAATGCCGGGTAAATGAACGTCTCCAAGGAGCCGAGCAAGCCGTAATTTTTGAACATCAAATACGTCGGCATCATCGTAATTTGCGGAGGAATGACGAACGTCGCCAGCATCAGCACGAAGAACGTCTTTTTGAACGGAAACTCGAATCTTGCAAAGCCGTAGCCGATCACGCCGCAGGCGACCGTCTGCAGAACGGCGGGAATGCCCGCCGCAGCCAGCGTCTTCATAAGCGTACTGCCGTACTTCAGCACGACGATCGCTTTTTCATAGTTCTCCAAGTACAGCGTCGTAGGAATCCATTTCACCATCGCGTTCACGAGATCGTCCAAGCTCATGAAGCTGTTCACGAGCATGAACAGCACCGGATACAAATACACGAACCCGATCCCGATCAAGAGCAGGTATACGACGGTTTTAAATATGAACCCGTCGTTCTCGCCGATGCCGAACAGAAGCTTCCGTATTTTCTGCAAACCCGCTCCCGCATTAAATTTCACGCTCGACCGCTCTATGCTTACTTTTTTATCCATTCGCTCGCCCCCTCTTCAGCTTCGTCTCATGTTGAGCAGTCCGGCCCAAATCGCCATAATGACCGATATGATGACGAAGTACGTCCATGCCATGGCGGTCGCGTAACCGAAGCCGGTGATCGTGCTGAACATATTTTGCTTCACCAGCAGGATGATCTCGTTCAATGCGAACGTCGATACGTTTACGATCGAATAGATGATGTTGACAAGGACGAGCGGCATCAGCATCGGAAGCGTTACCTTCCAGAACGACTCCCAGGGCGAAGCGCCGTCGATGCGGGCCGCTTCATACAGCGCTGTATCGACCTTCTGCAGACCGGCAAGGAAAATTAAAATTTGCACGCCGGAGAACCAAAGAATCATAATGATCTCCTTGAACAAATACGTGATCGGTTCGGCGATCGCCGGCGAGAAGCTGCTTTCGATCATGGAAAACACGCCGTAATTTTCGATGCCCGGAATGGTCGTCGCCCCTTGGGCGAGCAATTCGTTGATGACCGGGCCGCTTGTAATGATGACCGGCAGGAAGAAGATCGTCCGGAACGCGCCCTTGAATACGATTTTTTGGTTGATCAGCAGCGCGATGATTAACGAAAACACGACGATAATCGGCACGTTGAGCACCATCGATTTCAAATAAACGACCACTCGCTCGACGAATGCCGGATCGGATATAAACAGCGCCTTGTAATTGTCGAACTGCACATACTCGGTTTTTACGCCCTTCGGCGTAATTTTCACCCTCTGGAAGCTTAAGAACAACGAGTACAGCATCGGCCATAAGGTGAATATCAAATACCCCGCAATCCAAGGCGAGATGAACGCTAACCCGGTCAACGCCAGTCTGTTTCGATTCGATACCCGCAGCTTTGCCATCAGCGATTCACCTCGATTACTTTAAACCCTTTGGCGGGAACTGCCGTGCCGTTCACGTTCGCATCGGTCGCCCCGTAATTGACGACAATCGCCTTTCCGTTGGAGTACACGACCTCGACGACGTCCTTGCTCAGAACGTTGCGCTCTTCAACCGTCGCGTTCTGCACCGGCTTAAGCGCGCTGTTAACGGTTTGATACACGGAGACGATGTCCGCCTTCCAGTCCTTGTACGAGGAAGTGTACACGTCGTCCGAATTCGTAAATTTCAGCTTATAAGACGATTCGCTCGTCAAAAAGTAAGACGGATACGCCCCGTACTCCACCATCCGGAGCAGATCCTCGGCCGAGTTCGCATTGAAATTCGCATAAGGCGCGAAGTAGTCCTTGTAGCCCTTAAGCACGAGCTGAACGAACGGAACCGTCTCGCTCGTATAAATAAACTTCGACGAATGCATCGGCGCGTTCAAAATGCGGTCCGCATATTTCAGCATGTAGTCGTTCGGAGCATACATCAGCACCGATTCGACGCTTCCCTTGAGGCTCTCCATCATGACCGCGTACGTGCCTGCGGTTTCCGCGCGGTGCCGCACCTTGCCGCCGTCCCATTCGGAGAATAGCGTAGAGCCCGTCTTTCCGACCGCGACTCCCGCGATCCCCTTTGCCTTATACTTCGCGGCATTGCTTTCGGCCACTTCCTTCGCCCGGTCGGCGGAGAGGAAATAGTAGGCCGGATACACGTTTTTAAAGGTCGGAACGGAGAGAATCGTTTTGTCGACCTTCTTGACCGCGTCGGAACGCGGCGCAAACCGGCCGGACTCCTCATAAGCGGTCGTGTAATCGTCGTAGAAGTAGAGCGGGACGCGCTGCTCCTTCATATAGGCGATCAAATCGGAAAACTCGCCGGCGGAGCCGAGCTTTCTCTCGAATTGAACGTTCGAAGGGCTCGTTCCCGTTAATCCGCCCTTGTTCCATCCCTTGTACACGACAAGCGGGTTCGCCACCCCGCTGCTTCTCGCATCGTCGACAATGTCGCGAAGCTGTTTTACGGTCGTCATCGGCACGAACTGCTTTGTAAACAAACCGTTCTCCGTTTCCGCTCCGAGAAACTCAAGCTGAATCGGAATATCGGCGTCGGATTCGGCTTTCCGCGTAAGCATGCCTTTGCCTTCGAGATAGTTCCGGTACGTCTTGGCCATGCCGACGTAATCGGCATCCTGATCCTTCAAGAAGAAGTACCGCGTCTGCAAATCCTCCGGGTTTCTTTCCTTCTCGTGTACGACGACGCCTCCCAAAGAGCGGCTTGTCGGCTGAAGATAAGATTCCCGGGACAAAAATTGCGCCGTAATCCAGTTATACTGCGTGTTCACGCCGTTCGGGTACGCGACGATCTTGGCGTTGTACCGGCCCTTCTCCACGACGCCGAGCAGACCGTGCCGTCCTTCTCCGTGTACAATGCCGAAGATCGGGAACACGATCGAATACGGATCGTTCGTGAAAATTTCGCGGCTGACGCCCTCCAGTCCCTCATTCGCGCCGTAAATCTTTTGCTCATACGGGAACTTGTATTTCCCTTTGTTGTCTGCGAGCGAGATGAGCGCCCCCGAGCCGTCCGGGATGAACATATAGCCCGGCGTTTGTCCCGCAAGCGTTGCGCCTAGGAACGGGTAAGCGTAAACGGAAGCGAGCTGGAACTGCTGCGTCTCGCGAATGCTTTCGTTATCGACGCCGACGACCAGCTGATCGCCTTCAAGCGCAACGGTCAGCTCGAGACCGATCTTCAAATCGGCGAAATAAACTTTCGCCTTAAAACCGTTATCCGTCGGCTCGATGTTGATCGATTTGTTTTTTTCGCTGAGCAAATCGGTCCGGGAAGGCTTCGGGATATCCTGCTTGAAATATTCGATGGCGAGCCCCGAGGCCATGAAGTTTTTCCAAGCCGCGTTGTTCTTGGAATCCTCCCCTTCCTCCACAACCGACGACCATACGTAACCGGACTGCTTCTCCTGAACCTGAATCGCGAGATTTTCCTCTTTCAGAAACAAGATGAGGCGGTCGTTCTCCGCGACCTTCTTGTATTCGCCGGAAAGCGGCCGGCTTTGGGTCTCTTCCGCAGCCGCCGTATCTTGCCCGGCCGGCGCCTCTTCTTGCAGGCCGTCTCCGGCTGCGGGCCGCCCGTTGTTTACCCAAACAAAAGCTGCGAGCAATAGGGCGGCGACCGCCGCAAGGATGACGACCGGCTTCAGTTTTGCGTTAATGCTCCGCACGGACAGCAGCCTCCCTTATGACAGAGTAAACAAAGTCGAATACTTGATCGAGAAGGACGTACACGATAAAGAGCACTAGCGAGAGAATCAGCATGCCGAACAGCGTAATCAAAATATTGATAATCGTCTCTCTGATCGTATAATCGTGAAGCTCTTTTACCATCAAGAACAACAGCAAGCCCGACCATGCGAAAATAATCGTGTTTGAAAAGCTGAACAGAAACGCGTCGTTAATGGTCAGCACATTCGATGCGACGATGACGATCGGTTTGAATACCAAATACGGCGTCAGCGCGTAGATCGTTCCGATGTATACGTCCTTGAACTTTCCTTCCCCGTCGTTGATCGTGCTGATCAAATAATTGGAGATGACCCAGAACGCCAGCGGCACGAAGAAGACGGCGATCTCCCTTGAAAGCTGCATCTCGGAAAAGTCGACGGAATTAAATATAAAGCCCGTATAATAGAGAGAGAGTAAATATTCAGCGAAGAAAACGATATATAGGATCGACGCGGAAAGCACCGACGCCTTCTTTTCTTCCTTAATGCCGTAATACGCGTCGATCGGATTTTTAATGAAATAAAACAAAAATAACAGCTGCTTCACGAGCGTAAGTCCGGTAATCTTGTTCTTCACGAATACGACCGGGCGGAACAGCCCCGTTCTTCTGTGGATCCACTTGAGCAGACGCCACAATACGTAAATGCCTGCAAGGGTGAAAAATGAAGTTAGCAGGTTTTCCTGCAGCCAGCGGTTACGGATTTCCCAGTAGGCGTCGGAATACCCCTCCTTATCGTTCGCGATCTTATACTCGTCAAGCGCAGCCTCGTACATTTGCTGCTTGTAATAAGCGTCGCCGAGTCCTCTATGCGCAAGGTCGAACAAGTTGTTTTTGCGAAGCACTTGATTCCAAGGCTCCTGGCTTTTCACGTAAAAGCCTTCTTTGTAAAGCTCCAATGCTTGATGCACCTGCTGCGTAAACTCGGTTGGCTCGAAAATTTGAATGTTGTTTCGCTCTTTATCCAGCACGAAAATTTGTTCCTTCGAATCCACCGCAATGCCGGATGCATTCAAGAACATGCCGATTCGAGATTTGCCGTCGTCCGGCGCGCCGAAGGAAAACAGCAAATTTCCCTCGGTATCGTACTCTTTGATAATCCCTTTCTGTCCGACGGCGTACATGTTTCCGCTCTTGGCGATGAAGAGGTCGGTAAAGAACGGGTCGAAGATCATGTCGGTATCGAGGAGGTTGTAACCGGAAATATTGAATTTTTTGATGGATGCCCCTTTATCCCCGGGCGTAACGGTGTAAATCAAGCCTTTCGCGTCGATCGATATGTTGACGGGCGTCGGCGGAATGTTTTTGAACAGCTTCATGCGCTGCTCCTTCGTAAACAACATCCGCTGGAGCATGATTTTCAAGTTCACATCGGAATCGTTGCTTCCGAAGTAGCCGAGAAAATCGCCGTACGGGCTGAGCTGCACGACGCCGTTCGTCGTGCCTTCGCTGACAATGTAGATGTTGCCGCGCTTGTCGACCGTCACCTTCATCGGCTTGAACGGGCTGTTTTTCCCGTAAAGCGGCGAATCGGGCCTTCCGAACTTGGCCTTCAGCTGTCCCTGCTCGTCGAACTGGAATACGAAGCCCGCACCGCCGTCGGCTACGAAGATCGAGCCGCGGCCGTCGGCGTACACCCCCGTTGGAGCGTTCAGCACGTCTTGTCCGAACGCGGCCGCCTGCGTGCCGTCGGGCTGGATGACGACGATGCGCTTATTTCCGGTATCCGCAACGTAGATGCGATCCGCAGCGTCGATATGCAGGTCCGACGGCGCTTTAAATTCAAGGTCGCCGACCTTCTCGATCGATTGCAGCGGGAAATAGGCATCCTGCGTACGCACATAACGTCCGTTGTGGTCTAAGGTGTACGTCTTATAAGGCGCATCCGCAAGGGCGGAAGGCGGGAATGAGCCGAGCCAGATCACAACGGTCAGGAGGCTCATGACTAATTTGACGCTAACGTTTCTCATCGCTTGCCTCCTGTTATTTCAATCCGGAATGGGCCATCGTGTTCATGACCTTGCTCTGCAGCAGAATGAAGATGATCAGGTTCGGCAGGAACATAATGAGCGAAGCGGCGGCCGACATCCCTTGACCGGCGACCGTGTTGCCTTGAAGCCCGACCATTGTGTTCATAAAGAACGGAATTGTCTTCAAGCTTTCGTCGTTCACGTACATGGACGACGTTTCCATATTGTTCCACACGGCTTGGAACGAAAGTATCGCAACCGTTGCCAGCGCCGGCATAATAAGCGGCAAAATGACCTTGCGGAAGATGGTGAACTCGCCGGCGCCGTCCATCAGCGCCGCCTCCTTCAGTTCCTCCGGGATTTGGTCGATGAACTGCTTCAGCAGAAACAGCCCGATCGGCATTGCGAGCAGCGGCAGGATGTGCGCCCAGTATGTGTCGATCATCCCGGCTCGCTCAATAACCAAGTATCTCGGAATGGCGACCGCGATCGGAACGAACATGAGCGCCAGCGTATTGATTTCAAACATCGCCGCCTTGAGCTTGAACTTCATCTTGGATAGCGCATAGCCCGCCAGCGCGCTCATAAAGACGGAGAAAAACATAACGGCCGCCGTTACGATCAAGCTGTTGAACAAATACCGGCTAAGCGGCACGCCCGAGGTCGACGTTTGTTTAAACAGCTGCTCGAAGTTGTCCAGCGTCGGCTTCTCCACGAAAAATCTCGGCGGAAACGCGAACAGCTCGTCGATCGGTTTGAAGGCGTGAGAGACGATGAACACGATCGGCAGCATCATGAAGACGGCCAGCGGAACGAGAACCGCGAAAAACTTAAATTGGCTTTTATGATACCGCGTCGGATTGATTTTTGTACCTTGGTATGACATATGCGCGAGCCCCCCGTCAGTCTTTTTCGCCGAACAGCTTCCAAGATAGCTTGGAAAGACCGTAAATACCGACCAGCAATATGACGGACAAAGCGGCGGCATAGCCCATCTCGTATCGGATAAAGCCGAAATCGGCAATATGGTTCACCATCAATTGCCCGGCGTTCTGCGGCGTCGGGTTCGCTCCGGAGAGCTGCACCCCGATGTCCCCCGCCTGGAACGTGTTGACGACCGCCATGACGGCGCCGAACAGCATTTGCGGCTTCATGGACGGAATCGTAATGTAGAAAATTTCTTGAAAGCGATTTTTGATGCCGTCGATATAAGCCGCTTCATACACCGACTGGTCGATGTTCAGCACCCCCGCCAGCATGGCCAAAAAGCCTACGCCCATGCTGCTCCAGAGCGACACGATGATCATGATCGTCATTAAGTAATCCGGCGATTGGAGCCACTGGATCGGCTCGTGAATGAATCCGTAATTCATCAGCATGCTGTTTAAATAGCCGGTCTGGTCGCCGCTGAAGATAATCGTCCATACGACGGCCATCGCGACGCCGAACGTCATGGACGGCGAGTAGATGATCAGCGCCAGAATCGTTCTCGGCTTGTGCGGAATTTGCGCCAGCATCCACGCAAGCAGAAAGGAGATCGCATAGCCTCCCGGGCCTACGATGAGCGCGAACTTGATCGTATTCGGCAGAACGTTCTGCATGAACACTTCATCGTGCGTAAATATATCGACGTAGTTTTTAAATCCGATCCATTCCGGTGTCTCCACCGTGTTGAAGTACGTGAGCGACAGTAGAATCGCGACGGACACCGGAATGACGATGAACGCGAAGAACATCAGGACGTAAGGGGTCAGAAACAAATACGCTTCGTTCCATTTCCGCCGCCTGGGCTCGCCTAATGGACGGACAGAAGGGGTTAACAACAGATCCGCTTCATTTCTTTTCGGCAACTTCATGTCACTCAACCCACTTATCTATCGATTGTATAGTCGGAACCGGATAAGGCTTTAAGATTTTGCCTTCGGAATAGTAGTCGAACTCTTCCATCTTCCGCTTGATCTCCCGGTTCGTCTTGATGACGGAATCGTCGATCGTCGTTCGCGGGTTGTCTCCGTCGAATACGACCTTGTTCCATACGTTGCTGATCTCGCGCTCGACCATGTAAGCTCCCGGTACGCGGGACGGCTCTCTCATCCACTTGATTTGCTCCAGAATGACTTTCTTGTCTTCTTCCGGCCACGGCAGCTGTTCGAACGCGTTCAGGTTGGCGGTATTCCACATGTACGTTTCGCCGAACGTCGTTTGCAGCATATTTGCGTACTCGATTTGAACGTTTGTGGACATCCACCATTTCAAGAACGACCAGCCTTCTTCTTTGCGGTCGCTGCTGTCGAAAATCATGCCGGTCTGCCCTCCGCCAGGCGCCCAACGGGCCACCTCGCCGTTCTTCTCGACACCCGGATGCAGCGCGATGCTCCACCAGTTCGCGATTTCCGGCGCCGCCGTCCGCAGCTGGATATACGTCGCAAAGTCGGAAATTCCGATCGGCATCGTCCCGTAACGGAAATGGTGGTAAAAGTTCGGCACGTCCTGCGGCAAGTTGTATATCGTGTACAAATCCGTCATGAAGCGAATGCCTTCAAGCGCTTCTTCGCTGTCGATCGCGGTGGACATGCCGTCCTCCGCAAACAGCTCCCCGCCGAATTGATAGATGAACGGCGTGGTGGATACGAACGGCTTGAAGCCGCGGAACAGCGCGTTCGGCTCGTAAAAATTCATGCCCAGCCGCTGCAGCTCCGGTAGAATGTCGACTACGTCGTCCCACGTACTCGGAACGGGAAGCTTCAGCGATTCCATAATGTCCTTGCGGTAAAACAGCACCCAGAAATTTTGCGTCTCGGGGATCGCGTATACTCCGTCTTCGAAGGCGAACGGAATGATCGCGCCTTTGGCGAAGTTGTCCATCACTTCGGGGAAATCGTCAAACTTCCGCAAATCCATAACGGCGCCTCGGATGGCGAGCTCGTAGGGGATCCAGTTGTTGACGCCGAGCGCGACGTCCGGCGCGTCCCCGGAGGAGTTGGCCAAGATGAGCTTGTTCTCGTCCGGCATGACCGACAGCTGCACTTGAACGCCCGTTTCCGGCGTATACTGCTCGTCGATCATCTTCTGCATCAGTTCGACGAATTGGCGCGGACGGTTCACCCAAACTTGCAGCTCCGCGTCGTCCGCATTTTTAATCGAATACTGCTTCTGTCCGAACGACAGGAAAAACCGTTTCACGCTCTCGCCGAGCTGTTTGAAAAATCCGGCGTTCGCCGAAGGCAGCTCATAGTTTTGATACACATACACTTTGTCTACCGACATCGGCGATTCCGAGACGCGCTGCAGCAAGTCGCCTAACAGCTGCGACACCGAGCTTGAGCCTTGGGAAAGCAGGTTCAGCCGATTCGGCAGCTCATCCGGCTCCTTCGCCAGCTTGCGCAGCTGCTTCGCCGCGACCGTCAAGTTGCTGATTTCGCCGATCGAGCTTACGTTCGGGTTGAACCGATCCATTGCTTCATGCTGCTGCTCCAGACGCTCCGCCCAGCCGATCAACGTCTTCTCCAAATCCGGAATATATTCCGACAAAGACCAGTCCCGATAAGCATCCTTCTTGTTGCCGGTCAGCTTCTGAATTTGCAGCGTAAGGGAGTTGATGTCCTTCATCGTCGAAGACATCGCCTCCGCCAGCGGCCGCAGGTTCGACAAATTGACGGTTGCCGTAAGCGTGTGCTTCCCTTGCTCGAGATAGAACCGGTACGCTTCCTTTCTGCTGCCGAGCGTTTCGTTCCGCCACTTCTTCCCGTAAGCGAACGGATAGTTTTCCACTTCGGCGAACGGCACCTTGCCGTCGATCTCGATCATCCGGAACACCGGCAAATCGTACTTCTCGTCCTGCTTATACTTAAATCCGATATGATAATAGCCCGACTTGGGGATATCGAGCTCCCACGTAACCGATTGGCCGCCTTTCGCCCACGATGCGCCGTCTATAATATTCAGCAGCTTCTTCTGCGTATCGTAGGGAGTTAAGGCGCTTTCCGTTTCCGATACCGGCCGGATGGAGGAATCGTTCTTGTAGACGAAATCTTCGCCCTCGATGACAATGAAGCTCTTCTCTTCCTCGCCGGAAGGCGGGATGCCTTGCTTCTTAAGGTATTGCTCATAAGTATTTATTTGCAACGGGGACTCGACGGCGACATCGCCAAGCAACATGCCGCCCCGTGTATTGACTAACGTAATGATGTTTTTGCCCGCTTCCAGCTTAAATAAAAGCGGTTCCATATGAAAGAAGCTTGCGTCATAGGCGTACGTTTTTTGCCAGCCGTCCGCCTTCTCCGGTCTGGGAATGAGCTCGTTGCCGTACCGGTCCAGCTTCAAATTGTCGGTCCGGTTTTTCCACAAATTGCGGAACACGATGCGCCGCGATTCATAGTACGGATACTCTCCGTTAATTTTGACATATCCTTCGGTCGGCAAAATGCTTTTGTCCAAAATGTAATAATCGAATGAAATGCGATAAAGCCCCGTCTGAGCCACATTCACTTCAAAGTTGATTTCGCTGCCTTCATCCCAGCGAATCGGATCCGCATGATAGCCGAAGCTGTCCGCTTTCGGCACGGTACGGCCTTGGGCGGCCCCTTCGACAGGACGAGCCGGTACGTTTACGCCGGAAACGGCGGGAAGCTTCCCCCACTCTTGCAGTACAACAGAATAGTTCTCTTCCAGAAGTCCGGCTCCGATCTCCGCGGCCTTCGTTTCGCCGGCAGCGCTCGCCTTGCCGCTTTGGAAGAGCGCGAGAGGCCCGGCCGCTTGACCGCAAGTCAGCGAGGCGAGCAAAACAAACGAAATGAAAACTTTAGCCGTTTTTTTCATGGTCTCCCTGCCTACTCTGTAATGCTATAAGTGCGAAGAGCCTCGCTAGAGGCCCTTCGCACTTATGCGGTTTATAATTACTTGCCTACCGTCGCCATTGCCTGGCCTACGATTTCGTTCGCTTTGTCTTCCATTTGCTTCGCCGCGTCCGCAGGCGTAAGCTCGCCGTTGAAAATCTTCTCGCCGATCTTCTGGTCGGCTTCCCATTGCTTGTATTCGGACCAGCCGGCAAGCGCCTTATTGAAGTCCGGAACTGCGTCCTTCATAAGCGCGAACGCCGCCTTGACGCCTTCCGTCGGCATCATGCCGCCGAGCGCATCCCAAATTTCAGGCTGGTCGGCAACCGGGAATTTGTCTACCGCAATGCCAAGCTCTTTGTAAAGCTCAAGACGCTTCGTCCAGCCTTCTTTGCTCCAAGACATAAACTTCATCAGCTCGTAAGCCGCTTCGGGATGCTCCGTTCCGGCGGAAATACCGATAAAGTCAAGGACGGCAGGCATTCTTTGACCCGCTGCGCCTGCAGGGTACGGATAGAAGTCGATTTGACCGGCGCCTGCCTTCTCCATCTCGGCCGGCAGCCAGGTGAGGTTCCAGGAACCGTCGATTTGCATCGCTACATTACCTTTCATGAACGGCCATGCGCCCTCGTCGCCGAATACTTCCTTCTTTTCCTCGCCTGTCATTTGCTCTTCTACTTTCAATCTTCTAAGCTCAAGTCTCGTATTGTACGCGTCGATCCATTGTTGGTTCGTGAAATGGAACTTCTCTCCGTCCCACGTGTTGTATCCGATCGATTTATCGTTAGCCATCGGGAAGTGCTCTTCGAACATCAAGCTGCCCCAAGCGCCTGCGATGCCGTAGATGTGCTCGTCAGGCTTTGCGAGCGCTTTCGCAGCTTCGAGCATTTCGTCGATCGTCCAGTTATAGGACGGAAGCGGCAAGTTGCTTTTCTCGAACAGTGTTTTGTTCAAAAATACGCCGAATAAAAACTGGAATGTCGGATGTGCGAGCCTTTTGCCATTGTAAACGCCTTGCTTCGCGATGTTCGGGAACAGCGTTTGCGTTTCCGGGTCGGCTTCCCAGTACGGCTGCATATCAAGCAGCCATTCGTTGTTTGCCGCGACCGCCGCGTTCTCCATCCAGAACACGTCCGGCAAAGTGCCTGCGCTTGCGGCGTTCGCCAATGCGTCGGTCCACGGCCAGTTGATCGACTCATCCTTCACGACGGTAATGTTCGGATACTTCTCCATGAAAGCCTTCATCATCGCCGCTTCCATGTTCGGATCTTCCCAGCTTGCAAATTTCAAGGTGATCGGTTCCGTCTGCCATGCCGGCTTCTCAGCCGCAGGCTCTTCCCGATCGTCCGCCGGCTGGTCGGTGTTTGTCGTTTGCGTCGTATCCGGCTGTTCGGATTCGGAGCCTTTCGACCCGCCGGAGCAGCCTGCCAACATCACGAATGCCAAAGCGAAAACCAAAAACAGCAAAAATACTTTGTTGCTTTTCAACCTGCATCCCCCGATTCATTTATATTGATACACCATGTGTAATGTATCCGCAGCAGCAGCGCCGAAGAAATGATTGGAAAACGATTTCACTAAACGTTGAAACATTCCGATTTGAGCGGCGGCGTCGGACTTTTCCGTTGGGAACTCGCAATACAAATGAACATATCCGCCTATGTAAAAGCTTTCATAAAAAGGGAATGAATCCGTTTTCACTTTGCCTACAACCAAAGTACCAAAATACGAAATCGATTTCAACAACTTTTTTCGCGTTTTCATTATGTAAATCATCCGGTGAATTTTCATTGCGTAAGACCCTTAAAGAATACCGGTCATTCCTTGGGAAAACCTTTGTTTATGCCCGTTATTTTGCGGTAGTCTTCACGGATGATCGGGGTTACCGGCTTTTCGGTTTTACGGTCCATGTGGAACATCCCGAACGTATCGATCCATTGGTTGTGGTTCACGTACCAGTCATACATAATCCAAAAGTCGATACCCGCTAACATGCCATGCTCGTTGAGCGTTCCGTCCGCCGACAGCGTCGCTCTCTCCATGAGCGCCCGGAACGTTTCGCGGTACGTTTCCACTTGATGGTGCGCTTCGCTGTCCGCCTGGCCGCTCCAATGGCCGAATTCCGTATTCCAGATCGGCTTGTCAGGCCACCTTCGCCCCGCATCCTCCAGAAATTTGCGAGTCCCTTCGTAATAGGTGCTGCCGTGAAAAATGCCGAAATACATCGTCCAGCCGGCTGCGTCAAGCGGTTCCATCGAATCGTCCCAATAGCCGGGCTGGTCGGCCGCCGCGCTCTGAGTCAGCAGCCTGCCGTCGTTATAGTTGCTTCTCAGGTCGTTAACGAGCCGCTCGTTGTAGATTTTGCGCAGCGGCACCTCGGACGACTCGTTCTGCGTGCTCCACATCAGCACCGAAGGACGGTTATACTGGGAAAACACCATTTCCCGCCACATTTGGTCCGACAGCCTGCGCTCCTCCTGCTTTTCGAAGTGCTTCGTCTCGAACTGCCACAGCGGAATTTCGCTTACGGTCAGTAAGCCGAGCCGGTCCGTAACGATCGACGTATATATATGGTTCGGATAGTGCGCCGTACGGACAAAGTTCGCATGCATTGCGGCAATGTGCTCCATATCGGACCAAATTCGGTCCCAGCGCGCGGTCCTTCCGGTATCCGGCCACTCCTCATGACGGGCAATTCCCGCGAGAAAGACCGGTTTTTCGTTCAGCAGTATGTACCTTCCCTCGGTGCGCACGGTTCGTATGCCGAACTGAGTCGCGTACGTATCGATCGAATCGGCGCCCGCGTCTTTGTGCGCCTCTTTCAATTGCAGCTCCAGCACGTACAGATTCGGCTCATATACGGACCACAGCTTCGGTTGGCCGATCGACGCCTCTACGACGAATGCGGCCGTTTCGTTCGGCTGAAGCGTTAGACTGCGGCGTATTTCGCCTTGTACTTGCGCTTCGTCGCCTTTGATCAAGTCGGCTCGAGGCGACGTCTTGAACGCCGGGCTTTCGGTGTCAGCCTCATAGACGGTTCCGTCGACGACGACGTCTTTACGCTGGGACGACCGGTTTTCGACGGCGACGGACACCCGGAACCGTCCGTTCGGATCGAGCGGGACCACGTCGGCGCGCGCGATATGTACCGGTGATGCCGCTTCGATATATAGGTCGTGGATGACGCCGGTGTAATTGAAGAAGTCGGTCCCCGGCTGAGCCGGAATCACGTCGTCTCGGCTGCCCCACGGCGGGTTGTCGACGCGGATGGCGATCGTATTCGGCTCGCCGATGCGCACATGGGGAGTGATGTCCATCGCAAACGGCGTAAAGCCGCCCTCGTGCATGCCGGCGTAGGATCCGTTCACCCATACGTCGCATACGTAGCTGACACCTAAAGCGTGAAGCGTCAGCGCCTTATTGCGGAACGCTTCGTCCGGCCGGAACGTTCTGCGGTACCATACCCCGTTCTCATACGTCTCCGAGGAATTCGCCTCCTCTTTGGCAAGCAGCCTGTTTTCCGGAAGAGGAAGCGTGCGGGTGTCCCATGACTCGTCGGGAAATTGGGCTTGCCAAAGCGGTCCCTCCGCCTCTTGCACGCGCTTAAACCAGGCTTCGTCTCTCGGTGCGAGCGACAGGCCGTGGTCGGCGTCAAACCGCTTCTTCCTCCACTCTCCGCCCAGATCGAGCTTCAGCCGGTTTTGCGGCTCGAAGGACGGGACCGGAATCCCGTTCTGAAACGGAACGGTTAGACCGTTCACCGTCTGCAGCCGCAATGTGACGGCTGCCGTTCTTTCATGCAGGTTTTGTTGTTCCTGATTCATCAGCATATCTCCTTTGCCGGCAGATGGGAGCCGGAGCAATCATTAGGCCTGTCCTCTCGCATCGTATGTAGGAAATCGATTTCAATTTGTGCAAAAACGATGCGGTCACCGGTTTTCCGGCGTTTCGGACAGCTTGGTCGAATCCCGTTTGATCAGTACGGAATCCAGCCTTTTCACTCTCGATTCGATTTTTTCGTCGTGCAGCAAGCGGATCATCATTGCGGCAATTTCTTCGCCCATCTCGATTTTCGGCTGATGCACGGTCGTCAGCGCCGGCGATAAATACCCGGTAACCCTGTCGTTATCGAAGCCTACGACAGCGACGTCCTCCGGAATGCGCAAATTCAGCTCCGCGCATGCTTTATATACGCCGAGCGCCATTTCGTCGTTCGCGCAAAAAACGGCCGTAAACGGGATGTTCCTTTCGATCAGCTTATAGAAAGCTTCATACCCGCCTTCCTCCGAAAACCCTCCGGCATCGAGCAGCTCCGGGCGAAACGGAATCGCATGCTCGCGAAGCGCCCGAATGTAGCCCTCCAGCCGGTCGTAGCTGTCCGAGGCGTTCGGATGACCGCTGATGTACGCGATATCCTTGTGCCCCGTCTCGATCAAATGGCAGACAGCCTCGCAAGCCGCCTTCATATTGTCGGTGTGCACGTTGAGCAGGTTTTCGTGCTCCGGCGCGCTGCCGATAATCCCGATCGTATACCCCCGGTCCAAATAAGGGCCTAAATCGACCGCGTCCAGCATCGGGACGATAAGAATCATTCCGTCGACGCTTCGGTCGCTGAGCAGCCCCAAATACTCCGCTTCCCGGTTCGGGTCGTTCTGAGTATCGCAAATGACGACCTTATATTTCTCGGAGTAAGCGCGTATTTCGATGCCCTTCAATATTTCGCCGAAGAAGGAAACGCGAACGTCGGGCACGATCACCCCGAGCGTCATCGTCCGCTGGGAGCGCAAGTTTTTGGCGGCTGCATTGGGAACATAATTCATCTGCTCGATCACGTTCAGCACCTTTTCCCGCGTGCTGGTTTTGACGCGAGGATTCCCGTTCAGCACTCTGGAAACCGTTGTCGGAGACACGTTCGCCCGCAGCGCCACATCTCGAATTTTTACGTCCATGCCATCTTACCGCCTTATTGGAAATCGATTTCATTAATTAGTGCTTAGTATATACGACTGCGAAAGCGATTTCAAGAGGGATTATTTCGAGCGTGCAAGAAACAACGGAACCTTCTCTCCCGTTAGTCCCCTATTTCATGACCAAGTAAATGATTTGGGGCTTATACGCACGCAATAACTCGCCGTTATCCCATAATATTGTAACAAAATGCGGATATATGGCGAAGAATGGCCCCCGCTCCATATATCCGCACCTGACTTGCTTACCTAAGTCATCCACCTACGTTTTCCGGCTCTCCCCGGGTAAACAGCTTCACAGAAACCGAAGGCTTCGGGTTTCCTCCAAACCTGCAGCTGAACGAAATCGTCTGCCCGCCGCTTTTGAGCGTTGGCGCGTCTGCAGTCGCCGCAACTGTCTTCACAAGGTTCCAGTTATTATCGTATACTTTGCCGATACCGTCGCCATCGCACACGAGATATTGACCCGCGTGCACGTCCGTCTCGAAGGTGATATATTCCCCGCTCGCTTGAAACGTCGGCCGGCTGACCCAAGCCTCTTCATTCCCGTAGGACGGAATCACTTTCAAGCAAAACCTTAAGGGCTGCTCGCCGTACTTGTTGTAGAATGCCCAGTCGGCTCCTCCCGGCTGCCCCGGCTGCAGCTCTTCAGGGTTACAGACAAGCGGGTTCGAGATCTCGATCGGCCACAAACTCCAGCGTCCCTCTCCGGCCGGCTCCAGATGCCAATCGCTCTTCGGATCCTCCATCCGTTCCCGCTGCTCCTTAGTAAACGCTCCCCGCCGACGCGCCGTTTCCCATTCGCGCACTAAGCCAAGCAGCGCATCCGCGTTGCCGTTGCGCTGCAGCACCGCCAGATCGGCGACTAAAGCGAACCCCGCGTCGAACCCGGCCGCCTTGGACAAAACCCATTCGATTTCATCCGGCGTCGTCGCCTCGAATTTGTCCGAAGCGGACCGAATGAGGAACCAGCCCAGCATGCGCGGAATAAAGTTTCGGGCGAAATACCGCTGATTGTGCAAACGCCAGCTTAGCTGCCCTTCCCGTGTCGCCGCTCCCCACGGCTCGCCCCAATTAAAACGTGTGTGCACATGCCATAAATAGTTTGTTACAACGAGGCTGGCATCGTTGATTACTTCTTGCTTCCACCCGTCGAAGCACCGCTTTACGAAACGGCTGACCGCGTAATCCTCATGGCCCGTGGCATAAACGCCCTCCAGCCCGTCGAACGATATTTGCCGCACTCCGGTGCCGCGAAACAGCTCTACGATTCGGTCACAATACTCATCCTGCATATCCAAATTCGGAAAAAACACATCATACGGATGATCCCACAGTCTGCCGATCTCTTCGCCGGCAGCATGAGCCATCGGGGCTGTGCCGTTAACGCCCCGTCTGCACCCTTGAAGCTTCCACGGGGCGCCTTCGGACACGCTGTCGTATTCGATCAGCTCGCCGCCGATGACGGCGGTTCGTCGATACAAATTAACGAGGAACGGCTGCGGGTCGTCCACCGTGATTTCCGTGTCCCCCGCCTCCGCCGCAGCGGCCAACCGGGACACGCCTACCCGCTGCAGCCTCTCGTCAGGCACAGGAGTCACATAAGGGTCGTTCAATGTCGTAAAATTGGACAGCGTGTGAACCCCTACATGAACCCCTTCCCGCTCCGCAGCTTCTACGCAAGCTTTCAGACTGTCATCGCCGTTCGGGAAAAAGTCCGGTTTCAATTGAAAGTGTCCCCAGTTGGCGAAAGGGTCGGGGTGGTAAACATACCGCAGCTCGGCTTTTTTGGCATATTCCACCGCAGTATTAATCGTCCGTTCCGAAAAATCCGTGATCAAGTACGATTGATTGGCCGCCGGCGACGTTTTGCCCCATACGCCTTCGATTGTCGGATGCGGCAAGCCTTCCCCGAGCTCGATCGCCTCGATGATCTCAAGCACATTTGCGACCGGACAACCGAACAGCGCAATTTTCGAGCCTTCGATTTCCGCATCGAACCCGGCCATCGGCGATACCGCTGCGTCAGGCACGTTCCATACCGTTCGCCTTGACGGCTTCGTCCGGTTTCTAACGTAAGCCTGCAGCATGCTGCCGTTCTCCAGCGGCCAAGCGGCACAGCCGCAATATTCCATCTTTGCATCGGGGTATGGTACCATGTGCGGCTGCGGAACGTCGCTCGGGAACCCGCCGATCGTTTTCTCGTTCAACACTTGAATGCCCGCCGCAAACTCGCCGTCATGCACGACGCCTACCGACTCGCCGACAGAGCCCGCTATAGAGGTGGCGAAAGGGCCCCATAATAAAGCATCTGGGGCCTCTCCGGAAATACTCCCGATCTCAAATGTGATATACAAGAGCTTTTCTTCGGCCTTAACCTCTATTTGCGTGCCGCTGCCCTTAAACTCGAACGAGAACAGGCGAAGGTTTTCGTTATAGCCGCACGAGGAGGGCTCCTCCACCGTTTCGTTCCTTACGATGCGGATCAACGGGAAGGTGCCGGCTCCGGACGAATACGAATAATCCTTCCCGGTGTCTGCGGATTGCAGCCCCGTGAACATTCCGTCGCCG
Source organism: Paenibacillus thermotolerans (assembly GCF_028745515.1). Classification (GTDB taxonomy): domain Bacteria; phylum Bacillota; class Bacilli; order Paenibacillales; family YIM-B00363; genus Paenibacillus_AE; species Paenibacillus_AE thermotolerans. The sequence continues at coordinate 43,526 of NZ_JAQZSG010000029.1, forward strand.
TTCAGTTGAAGCTCGAAGTGCTTCGTACGCAAACGCTTCATAGATTCGTATACTCCTTGCTTGAAGTAATGAATTACTTATAGCTTTCCTCGTAAATTTTCTGAGCCTCTTCCATCACTTTGTCCCCGCCCATCCGTTTCCACTCATCCACAAACTTGTCGAAGTCGTTGAGCGATTTCCGTCCGGTAATAAAGTCTACGAACGTTTGCAGCGTAAATTGCTCCAATTTATCCTGGTATTCGTTATAAACCGGCTTGTTGAACGGAGCCAAAATATCGATCACTCTCGCGCCCTTCGCTCTCGTTTCCTTCGCCAGTTCGCGCAAGCTTTCCTCCGACGTGTAGGACGTTTGGAAATCGTAGTCGTTGAACGATCCCGGCATGGAATAACCGCCAATGCCTGCCTTCTTTCTCTCTTGCTCGTCGTCATAAGGAGGGATAAATTCAACAAGACCTTTGTCATTGAATTTCCAAGTCTTATCCTTCTCGCCGAACTGCAGCTTCTCGTAGATTTCCGGCTCGAACATGGACGCTTCAAATACTTGCAAGTATTTAATCAGCTTGTCGTGATCCTCGTTGAGATGCTTGCCGAACATGACGCCGGAAGCGAAGCTCGGATGATATTGGGAAATGCCGTATTTCCCATCGGGTCCTTTCACACCGCCTACGGTCGCCCAGTTAAAGTCAGGATGTTTCGCCTTCATCTTGTCGTACCACGACTCTCCCCCAAGGAACGCGCTTCCCGGAAGGAACGACCACCAATAATACTCCACGGCTCCGACTTTGTCCGTCAATACTTTGTCTTCGACGTTGTTGCCCTTGTTGACGACAAATTCCGGATCGATCAGCTCGTTGTCGTACCAGCGCTTCAGCACCTCCAGCGCCTGCTTGGCGCCCGGCTCGATTTCGCCGCGGACGATTTTGCCGTCTCTTTCTTGGAATATGTTCGGATAGGCATCGAAAGCGCCGAATACCGAGCTGAACATAGACTCAACGTTTCCGGCGGAGCCCGTAATGCCGTATGTGTCCTTATTTCCGTTCCCGTCCGGGTCTTCGTTCCGGAACGCCGTGAGCGCCGCTTCCGTCTCCTCCAGCGTATCCGGCGTTTCATTGATGCCCACCTTCTTCAGCCAGTCCTCGCGGAAGCCGAGCTGAAGTCCGTCAATGCCGATATCCCAAAGCACGGGCAAAGCGTATATTTTGCCGTCCCTTCTTACATATTTGTACGGGTCGTCCCCCAGATACCGCTTCAGCCAGGAAACGTACTTCGGCATGTGCTCCTCGATATATTCCTGCGGAATTTCCGCCGCGACGCCCTGCTGCAGAAACTTGTCGTAGTCGGGGAAAGACGGCTCCTTCCACCAGTCCGGAATGTCGCCGGAGGCGATCTGAAGATTTAACGTTTCCGAAAACGTGTCTCTCGCCGCGGGGACGAATTCGACTTCGACCCCGAACTTTTCTTCTACGGCCTTCACGCCGTACGAACCGTCAAGCGCGTTGCCGTCGAGATTCCAAAACTTCAGCACCGTCGTTTCTTTCGGCTCGCTTGTTCCGCCTGCACCGTCCCCGTTCGCCGCTTCCGAGGTCTGACTGTCATTCTGCTTTTCTTCCTCGCCGCCCGCCTGGTTCCCCCCCTGCGAACAGCCGGCCAATAAGACAACCAGCACGAGAGAAATGATTCCTAACCGCCAATACGTCCCCTTTTTCAACCCAATCATCCTTTCCCCGTCAAGTTTTCTATTAAAGGGAGCTATCCCTTAATAGCGCCGATCATAACGCCTTTCACAAAGTACTTCTGGATAAACGGGTACACGATCAGCATCGGTATGACCGAAAACATAATGACAGTCGCTTGCAGCTGTCTGCCCGAAAACACGGTCTTCGTACCCAGGTTTTGAATTACGGAATTGATGTCGGTCATATTGTTCTGAATAATAATTTTGCGAAGCACAACCTGCAGCACCTGTTTGTTCGGATCCGTAATATAAATCATGCTGTCGAACCAGGCGTTCCAGTGTCCGACTCCCACCCATAACGCCACCGTGGCGAGCACAGGCTTTGACAGCGGGATGACGATTTGAGTGAAAATCCGGGCATAGCCGGCTCCGTCCACCCTCGCCGATTCCTCCAGCTCCTCCGGTATGGCGCGAAAGAAGTTGCGCATAATCAGTACGTTGAACGCGGAGACCATTCCGGGAAGCACTAACGCCCATACCGTATTGAATAATCCCAGCTCTTTAATCAGCAAGTAATTGGGGATCGTTCCTCCGCCGAACAGCATCGTAAAGAGGATGATCGCCGTAAAGATCCGGTTCATCGGCAAATCCTGCTTGGCCAGCGGATAAGCCGTAAGCGCCGTGAAGAAGATGGACAGCGCGACTCCGATGCAGGTACGGAGCAGCGTATTTGTGTATCCGGACCAGAGCGCGTCGAACTTCATCGCCAGTTTGTAGCTTTCGAAGGTCAGCTCCGTCGGGAAGAGGATCAAGCCTGAAGAGTAAGCGGCACTGTCGGCGCCGGCGCCGTCGAGCGATATGACCGCCTGCGTCCAGAACGGATAAATCGTAATAAACGCGATAAACAATAGGGCGAAGTAGAGAAACACATCGAACACTTTGTCGCCGAACGATTTTTTGATGTTAAGCATGCGAGCGGCCTCCCCATGTGCGCATTACCATAACGCATGGTCCTTTCCGCCGATCCACTTCACGATCCGATTGACGGTAAGTATGAGGATGAGAGCTACAACCGCCTTAAACAATCCCACCGCGGTCGCATAGCTGTAATCCATCTCCACCAGCCCTCGCCGATACACATACGTGTCAATAATATCGGAGACGTTCATTACCCTCGGATTGTACATGTTGAAGATTTGGTCGAAGCCCGCGTCCAGAATGCCGGACATGGACAAAATGAGCATAATCGCGATTACAGGAACCAGCATCGGTATGGAGATATAGAACATTCGTTTAAAGCGGCCGGCCCCGTCGATCACAGCGGCTTCATATAATTGAGGGTCGATGTTCGATATCGCGGCGAAGTAAATGATCGAGCCCCAGCCGAAGCCTTGATAGATGCTCGTAAGGACCAGAATCGAACGGAAATAACGGTCATCCGCTAAAAACAGCATCGGATTGACGTCGAACCAGCCCAGTATCATGTTAATCGGGCCTTCCATAGAAAAGATTGTGAAAAAAATGCCTGCCAAAACGACCCACGAAATAAAATGCGGAAGATAGGAGACGGTTTGGACCGCCTTTTTAAATTTCACGTTTGAAATTTCGCCGAGCAGCAAGGCAAACAAGATCGGAACCGGGAAGCCGAAGATCAGCTTGTAAAGACTGATGATCATCGTATTTTTTAATACGGTGAAGAAATAGGAATCCGAAAACACCTTCTCGAACCAATGGAGGCCAACCCAGGGGCTCCCAAGAATGCCTTGCGTTATTTTGAAATCCTTAAACGCAAGCACGACACCGTACATCGGAAGATAGTGAAAAATGACGTAATATAGCATGCCGGGAATCAGCATGATAAGCAGTGACCGATACCTCTTCCATCGCTTCCAACGTCCCGCTTGCTGCGGCGCGCCGATCTCGGATCGGACCGGTGAAGCCGTATGATTCATCCCTCTAAACCACCCCTTTTGTATGCGCTTTCAATTGTTACTATTACTATAGCAGGCTCCTTCAGGCCTGAAATTATCAAATATTTTCGAAATCGTTCAATATTTTACGGTGTTTCGATATATTGAGGAATCGATACCTTCATCGTCGTCCCGCTCCCCGATTCGCTCCGAACCTCGATTCCGTATTCGGCGCCGAAAAACAGCTGAAGCCGTTTATGGACGTTCTTTAACCCGTACCCGTTGGACTGTCTGGACAACAGCTGATTGCGAGTCTCCTCGTCCATCCCCGGCCCGTTGTCCGCAATCGTAAATTCGATCCTTCGATCCGCAAGCTTGGCGCTTAGTTGAAGCATGCCTCTGCCGCTTTCCTTTTTATTTACCCCGTGGATGACGGCATTCTCCGCAAGCGGCTGAAGAATAAGGTTTAACATCGAATAGGAATATACCTCGTCGTCAATGTCATACCGCACGTCAAAGCTGTATCCGTTCATGACCAAAATAATATCGAGGTACGACTTCACATTGTCCAGCTCGTCCCTGATCGGGATAACGTTGTCCCCCTTATTCAGCGACGTTCTGTAAAATTTGGCGAGCGTCGTGGCGACATGACTGATGACGCGCTGCCCGCTTTTCACCGCCTCCCAATTCATGAACGATAACGTATTGTATAAAAAATGCGGCCTGATTTGCGATTGCAGCGCTTTAAGCTCCGCTTCCTTCTGAATGATTTTGCCGGCATACGATTCCTCAATCAGTTCGTTGAGGCGAATAATCATATTGCCGAATCGGTTCGTTAATTCCCCGATCTCATCTCTTGAGCTGCTTTTCACATGAAGCTTCAAATCGCCGTTCTCCACCCGTTTCATCAACGAGTTCAGCCTATGAATGCGCCGGATCATCGTTCGGGAGAAAATCGAGATGATGACGAGCAAAAAAACGATACACGAAGCGATCACAATGAACGTTGCATTAATGATTGAACCCGCTTGCCGCGAGCTATGACGATCGGGCACGAAGCTATGGATCATCCAGCCGGTCTCCGGAATCGCCTTCTTTACAATCATCATATCCGTGCCGTTGATCAACGCCTTCCCTTCCATCCGAAGAAGCGCCTCCAACGTTTCGGGAGGTCCGTAGCCGGCAGCGTTTCGATTTGCGTATAAGAGGCGGTTGTGGCCATCGGACAACATGACGCCGTATTCGTTCATGACATCCGGCATGTTCCGGAATAAGCTCTCATTGCGAATACGGACCGCCACTACATTCGTGTAAGGATCCGAGAAAAAGCGGGGAAATCGCTTGACCACAATCACATCATCGTCGACAAAATACCATCCGCTCCCCTCGCCCGAGACGGTTTCCGCATACCAAACCTCGTCCTTCACGCGCTCATAGGAGTACACCGAATCTCCGTATTCGGGCACGTCGCTTTGGGTATAGAAGGTAATTTTTTTAATTTGCTTGTCCATCATCATCATCATGTTGAAATAAGGCGTTAAATACTCGTTCAAATCCCGCGACAAATTGACGAGGTCCAAATAATCGTTGGCGACAATTCTTTGGAACGTTCGGTTATACGCCATCGATTGAATCGTGTAATTGTACTGCTCCAGCTTGCTGTTCATGCTTTCCGATAATGTGTCGACGCTTCTTGCAACAGCCTGCCGTTCTTGAAACTCCAGCATTTCCAACGACTGGCGGTACGCATACATGCCGAGCACCAGAATCGGAATAATGATGACCGTCAGGTAGGAGAGGAACAGCTTCTGGTTAAACCGCAGCCGGTTGAACAGCTTGTCGACCAAGCGCCTCATGACCCAATCTCCTCTCTGAATTGGGACGGGGTCTTGCCGAAATGGGTTTTGAACAAGGAGCTGAAATAGGGGACATTTGCATAACCGACGGATTGACTGATATGTATAATTTTCTGATTCGTCGTAAGCAGCAAGTGCCGCGCCCGCTCCATGCGGAATAACGTAATATACTTGTTGATGCTGATGCCCTTCGATTTTTTAAACAAATGGCTTAGGTAACTGGGGCTAAGGTATACGCGTTCCGCAAGGGACTCAAGCGACAGGTCCGAGCCGTATTCATTCTCGATCATCGCGACAACATCCTCAATTACTTTGCGCATCGCTTCCGTGGATCGTGCCCGGGACGGTTCGTTTTGTTCAAAAAACGACTGCATCCACCCTTTGAGGCCGTTCAAGGTTTCCGTCTTATATATTTGCTCGAGGCACAGTTCGAACGCTTCGACCTCCTTGCGCGCCGACAGCTCGAACACCGCCTTCACAATTTCCGCGCAAAGATATTTAATATAAACCGCCGAGAAGCGGTCACTGCCGTGAAGCACATCTATGAATTGTTCAAAATGAATTTTCGCCATATCAAACTGCCGCCGTTGAATCAGTGACAACAAACCCGCCAAAGCCTCGTCAATGGAAAAAGCCTGCTCTCCTTGCAAGGGGAACGGGTTAACAAACAGCACGGCTCCCTCATGATAAAAAAACTTCTTTTCGAGGACCGCCTCTATTTCGTTAAAAACGGCATGAAACTGTTCCGCATCGTCCAATAGACCGCCAATCACAATGTTTACATCGCGATCGTAGGTTTGTTTGAACCATCGGGCGATTGTCTCGCCGAACAGTTGCAAATCCTCGGACTTCTCCTTGCTTGCATCGACGAACAGCAAGCTTTGGAACGGATTTAAATGCACGAGGTCAAATCGATCCCGGATCACTTGCGCAAGAGCCTTCTCGAAATCAAGCTCAAACAGGTCGAAGAAGCGGCTTTTCGTATCCAGCAGGACAAGCCTTACGCTATGGCAGCCCTTCGACGGAAGCATCGGCAAAAACAACTCGTAAGTCTTTTCAACCGCATTTCCATGAAGCAAGTCTGTCACCCGTTTTTGCTTCTCGTATTTGACGCTTTTCCGATATCCTTCTTCGAGCATCCTATACTGATCCATCGCATTCCGTTCTTCCTCGCATAACTGAATGACCTGCGACATGACCTTCAGAAATTCGTTGACCTCGACAGGCTTTAAAATATACCGGATCGCCTGCACATCGATCGCCCGCTGGGCATACTCGAATTCTCCGTATGCGCTCATGATAATGACTTTGATCGTCTCGTCCCGCTCCCGCGCCTTCCGGGCCAGGTCAAGGCCGTCCATTCCGTTCATACGAATATCGGTCAGCAGGATGTCGATCTTATGGCTCGCAATATACTGCAATGCCTTCTCGCTGCTGTCCGCTTCCGCAAGGTTCAGAGGAAGATCGTATTTAGAAACTAGAAACTTCACGCCCTCCCGTTCGAATGTATCGTCGTCCACTACCAGCATGCTAAGCATCATGTTCACCGCTTTCCGGCTAATATTACATTGAGACTACCCCTAATATAGAAAAAAGAGCCCGCATTTACGAGCTCTTTTTAGCCGCAGCAAATAAAGTTATTAACCGCCTATGCAGGCGCATCGCCGGAAACGGCTTCCCCGCGGCCGGCTTTCGCCCATTCTACGCGTACGATCGTGCCGATGACGATAAGCAGTACAATCAACTGCGGGACCGCGCTCTCCCACGTAGGATAAACACCCAGTGACGGAACCTCGGGCAGCCATGCCGCCTTATGAGCCGGAACCGTTCCGGACACCTGCAGCGCATGGACGCCCACTCCCGTAAATTTGAACGCCATATAGTACATAAGCAGGCCTGCAATGCGGAAGAACGGCGAGATCGGAATCCGCACGCTTAATTTCAAGACGGCGAAGGCGATCGCGGCCAAAACAAGCGCAGCGGCTCCGATGCCGACCAACAAATCCTTCAGCGCGATCGACGGGGCCATGCCGATATAAAAAATGATCGTCTCCGCCCCTTCCCGCATCACGGTCAAGAAAGCGGTAATCGCCAGCGACCAAAGCGCCCCGCCGGCCAGCGACGCCCCGATCGTCCGTTCCACGAAACGATTCCAATTTTTCAAATTGGATTTGCCGTGCAGCCATGCGCCGACCGTGACCATAAACAGAACGGCGATCAGGCTGAACGCCCCCTCCGCCAGCTCGCGGGAGCTTCCCGTAGACAAGTTCGACAAAACCGTCGTCAAAACCATGGCAAAGATTGCGGAGACGACAATGCCCGCAGCGGCGCCGGACCAAATCCAGCCGCGTTTGTCCTCGTGGCCGGAACGCTTCAGCAGCGCCAGCAGCGCCGCGACGATGAGAATCGATTCCAACCCTTCACGAAACAAAATCGCGAAAGCATCCCACGCCGTATAAGCCGAAGCTGCAGCGTAAGGCTCGAGCTCTTGAATGAGCCGCTCCGCCGCGCCGTTCGCCTTCTCAGCATCCGGCGTATCCGAGGCGAGCAAGCTCGATAATGCGATCATTTCGCTTTCAACGTTGGTATAGGCTTGCGCCGAGCGGGTGCGCACCTCTCCCTCGAGGTCAGGCCAAGAGGAGATGAACGTCTCCATTTTCGAATAGGCTGCTCCGGCTTCCCCTTGCTCGATGTCGCCCTGCACCGATTGAACTAACGCAATCAGTTCGGCTATGGAGCCCGCCTTCCCAGCGGCGCCTGCCGAATTCGCAGCAACCGCAGCCGTAACCGCCCGGCCTTCGGCATAGTCATCCAAAACGGAGATCAGCTCCGTCAGCTTCTCTTCCGTTTTCGTTCCGTCGGGGGATTCCGACTGCAGCGCGATGCGCACTCCGCTCAGCTTCACTTCAATCAAGCCGTACAGCTTGGAATCCTCGCTGCGAATCGCGCCCTCCGCTTTCCCCCAGGCGGATACAAATTCGTCGTAGCTGCTTTTCGCTCCGGACCAGTCGCCGTCTTGAACGAACGATAACGTATCGTTCAACGCCGCAAGGAGCGGCTTTATATTTTCATGAATTTGCCCTGCCTCATTGCCTTGACCGTCCGCCGACACATAGGCGTCGACCGCCTTGACAAGCGCCGAAACCGCCTTATAGGCCGCCTTCGGATCGCTGTCCGCCGCGGCCAGCTTCGCTTCCGCCTCCGTCAAAGCGGCGTTCACGCGCTCGGCAAGCTCCGAATCGGCAGCGCCGCCGAGCCGCAGGAACGCCGCCTCCAAGCCTGCCACCGCTTCTTCCGCCTTCGGCCAATCGGCGTCTCCGGCGCTGATCAGCGCGTCGCTGGACAAAGAAATCAGCTCGTTATGAACCGCTTGCGCAGTTTCCCCGGGCTCCGCCGAACAAATGGCGGCTGCAGGAAGCAGAACCAATACAATGGTACAAAGGATGATGGCTATTCGTTTCATTTGGTTTCCCACTTTCGGCTTTTAAAATAACGTATCACCGATGTAACCGCCTTGCTTCGCACCCGGGAAACAAGCATAAATTCCGCTGCCCACATGCTCTGTATATTCGTTCAGCTTATCGCTTTCCGCCAGCTTCGTTTGGATCGGCACGAATTGGTTCGCCGGATCCCGGTTATAGCAAATGAACAGCAGCCCCGCATCCAGCTGCCCGGTTTTGAAGTCGATGCCGTTGGAATACGAATAGCCTCTGCGATGAATTTTCACCTTGCCGCCCATGTGCGCTATGGCCATATGGGAATTGGCAGGGATGACCGGCTTGCCTTTATCGCCCGTCATCGAAAAATCCGCGGGATCGAATTCATTCGCCTTGCCGAGCGGCGCCCCGGTGTCCCGGTGCCGGCCGAACGTCGCCTCCTGCTCGCCGAGGGTGGTCCTGTCCCATACTTCAATTCTCATGCGAATGCGCCGTACGACCATATACGTCCCTTGGTCCATCCACGGCGTGCCGTCTCCGGCTTCCGCCCAAATCACGTCCTTGGCCGTTTGCTCGTCCGCAACGTTCGGATTGTTCGTGCCGTCTTTGAACCCGAACAAGTTCCGGGGGGTCGCGCCGCTCGGACCGGAGCCGGCCGTTCGTTGGAAGCCCTGCTGCATCCATCGAAGCACGGCTTTGCCGCGGGCAATGCGCGCCAAGTTGCGAAGCGCGTGAAATGCAACCTGCTGATCGTCGGCGCAAACCTGAACGATTACGTCCCCGTGGGACCATTCGTCCCGAAGCTCGTCGCGTTTGAACGGCGGTATGTCGATCAGCTTGGAAGGCCGACTGGCGGACAGTCCGAAGCGATGATCGAAAAAGGACGGGCCGACCCCGAAGGTGACGGTGGTGCGCATCGGGCGCAAGCCCATCGTCTCCCCCGTGTCGGCAGGCGGAACGAGCATATGGCCGCTTTCCTCGCCGACGCCCTCCCCGGAGGAGAGCCTTGCGCAAGCGGCCGTCCAAGCCTGAAACAGCTTTCTCACCTCGGCGAGATCGCCCGCCGTCAAATCAAAGGCACCCATGCAGACGAAATCCTGCATGGGTGTTACGATGCCGGCTTGGTGCGGCCCATAGAACGGAATCACGGCATCGGGGTCCTGCGAAACCGATGCAGATGCCGATGCCGACGGGCTGCCGCCGCCGATCATGTCCAGCCCCTTCATGCCTCCGGCGCCTAGAAGCAACCCTAGGCCACCGGCAGCGCTCATTTTTAGAAATTGGCGTCTATTGATCGCCGGCTTTCCGCCGACGTTATTCTCGGATGCTTTCAAGCGTTATCCCCCCACAACCGCGCCGATTTGCGACAGCGGCTCAGCCAGAGCGTCGATGGCTTGGCTCAGCTTCTTGACCTCATCTTCCTTCAGCTCCGTGTAGGCGACGTAGCCGTCACCTTGACGATACGGCGCAAGCGCCGCTTCAAGCTCGTCGAAACGCTTGGCGATCTCCGCCGACAGCTCCTGGTCCTGCGCTTCTACGGAAGATTGCAGCACTTTAAAAATTTCGTGCGCCCCTTCCACATTCGCCGCGAAGTCGTATAGATCCGTATGGGAATAACGTTCTTCTTCGCCGGTTACCTTGCTGGAAGAAACCTCGTTCAGCAGCTCGACGGCGCCGACCACGAGCATGGACGTATCGATCTCCACGCCTTCCACCTTCACGCGGAGCTGCTTCACGTCTTGGAGCAGCTGATCCGCCACCGCCTCCATGCCTTCGGTAGAGTTGTCTGCCCAAAGCGCCTTCTCCAGGCGATGGAACCCTCTCCATTCGCTGTCCGGCACGTCGCCTTCTCTGGCGTCGATCCAAGGATCGAAATCGCCGAGCGACTCGGCGATCGGCTCGATCCGTTCGAAATACATGCGCGCCGGAGCGTAAAGTGCTTTCGCCCGCTCGATCTCCCCCGCCTTCACGGCGTCTGCGAAGGCTTGCGTATCTTTCACGAATTGATCCGTTTGGTCAATGACGTATTGATGGTACAGCTCGATCGCTTCGCTGTCCGGCTCGGAAGAGCCCGTCCCTTCGGAGCCTGGTTGCTGCCCGGCTTCCGATGGCGCATCCGCTCCTGCCGATTGGGCGTCGGGAGCGCCGTTATTTCCGCAGGCCGCCAGCAGCAATCCGCAAGAAAGCAGGGCGGCCGTTATTTTCCATCGAATGGTCGGAGTGATCAAAAAAATCTCCCTTTCAATTGCACTGAGAATGATTATCATAACCATTCAAATAATAAAGCCATATGCCCGTTTCGTCAACCGTTTTTTCTTGTCTTCCATCAAAAAAGGAGACGCCGCTTATGCGCCCCCTTGCCGTATCTCACCATTTGACCAAGAACGATTGAACGAGCAGCCATAGCCCCCATGCCGCCGCTCCGGCAATCAACGCGACGTACAGCGGCAGCGACCGGTGCAGCGCGAACGCCGCCGCCCCCAAAAAAGCCAGCGTCGCCGGCATGCCGTACAGCACCCCGCCGGCGAACCGCCCCAGCTCTTCCGGCCCTTGCCCCTGCTTCCATAACCAAAACAAGCTGATGATCGTAATGAGCGGCATGGCCGCCACGATTCCTCCGACCTTCCGCAGCTTGCGCGCCAGCTCCGTGATCAATCCGATCACGAGTGCGGACGATGCGATTTTTATGAAGAAAAACATTCCTGCGCCTCCTCTGCAATCCTAGCGAACGCACGCGCAACCGCTTCCCGTTCCTCCGTCTTCATCCGTTCCAATACCGCCTTAAGCCGCTCCTCATCCGGCCTGGAATGCCGATGCAGCTTCGCCAGCCCCTCCTCGGTCAGCTTGACGAACACTTTGCGCTCGTCGCTTCGATCCCGCTCTTTCGTGAGCAGCGAATCCTTTTGCAGCCGTTTCACATGCTCCGACGCCGTATTATGGTTCACGCCGAGCAGCCCGGCGAGCTCCCCCACCGTCAGAGCGCCGCGCATTTCCAGATGCTGAAGAAGGCGCACGGCTTGGTGCGGCAGCGCCTCCTCATGCGGTCGATGGGTATAGTAATAAATTTGCGCAAAATGCTTAGCGATTTCCGGCACTCGATCCATCTAATGCAACACCTTCGTTTCTGACGATTATATCTTATAATACGATATTTTTAGAAGTGAAGCAATTTGTGATAAAGTGAGACATGACAGGCCATCAAAGATCGGAGAAGTGGCGAAGTGGACAAGCGCGGCAAACGTGAAGAATACGGCAATAAAGGGAAACCGAAACAAAAAGCGGGACCGGCGAGTGCGAAAATAACGGCGGCGGAAGCGGACCGGTTACAGCCGGGCGATACCGTTGCGGTGACGATCAAACGGCTCGGCATCAACGGAGAAGGCGTCGGTTATTACAAGCGCAAGACGATATTTGTGGAAGGGGCGCTTCCCGGGGAGGTCGTGAAGGCGAAAATTACGCGGGCGGAGCCGAAGCTGCTGTACGCGACGACGCTCCAAATCGAGCGGCCGTCGGAGCACCGGACGACTCCGTTCTGCCCGATGTACGAACAATGCGGAGGCTGCCAGCTTCAGCATATGGCGTATCAAGGACAGCTGAAGGAGAAGGAAGAAATCGTCCGGGAGGCGTTCTACCGGTATGCGGGCATTGCGGGCGAGACGCTCCCCCTCCTTCCGATCATCGGCATGGAGGAGCCTTCCGGCTACCGGAACAAGGCGCAGCTGCAAATCGGCATGTCGGGCGGCGACGTGCTGGCCGGGTTGTACTCGCCGGGCTCCCGGCGATTGATCGACATTACCGGCTGCCCGGTGCAGCACGGCAAGGTGAACGATACGCTGCGCACGGTGAAGACAATCGTCGCGGCGCTGAAGCTTCCGGTGGCGGACCCTGCGCGGTACCGCGGCGCTTCCGCCGCCGAGCCGGAGGACGGCGAGTACGCGGTCCGCGCGAGCGCGGCGCGCACGGCTGCGGCGGGCGGCAAGCCCGCGGCGAGACATGCGGCCGCGCCGAAGACGGCCGCTTCCGCGCTGCGCACGATCGTGGCGCGGGCGTCGTTTGCGACGGGAGCGATGCAGCTCACGTTCGTCACGACGGGCAGCGAGCTGCCGTCGGAGCGCGCGCTCGTGCGCGAAGTGCGCACGCGCCTCCCCGACGTTGTGTCGATCGCGCACAACGTCAACCCCGCCGACACGCCGCTCGTGTTCGGCGACCATACGCGCGTCGTCTGGGGCGACGAGCGCATGGAGGAACGTCTCGGACGCCTGACGTTCGAGCTGTCCCCGCGCGCGTTCTTCCAGCTGAACCCGTCGCAGACGGTTCGGCTGTACGACGCGGCGAAGAAGGCCGCGGCGCTGACCGGCGCCGAAAGCGTAGTCGACGCCTACTGCGGCGTCGGAACCATCTCCCTATGGCTGGCGGACGCCGCCAAGGAGGTGCGCGGCATCGAGGCCGTCGCCGATGCCGTAACGGACGCGCGCCGCAACGCGCAGCGCAACAACGTCGCGAACGCCGCGTTCTACGCCGGCCTCGCGGAGGAGCTGCTCCCGCAATGGGCCCAAGCGGGGTACAAGCCCGACGTGGCCGTCGTCGACCCGCCGCGCTCCGGCTGCGACCGGCGGCTGCTCGACGCGCTCACGCGCACGAAGCCGAAACGGATCGTCTACGTTTCGTGCAACCCCGCCACCTTGGCCAAAGACGCCAAGGTGCTGCTGGACGGAGGCTACACAATCGCCTCCATCCAGCCCGTCGACATGTTCCCCCACACGTCGCATGTAGAAGTAGTCTGCGAACTTGTCGGAAAGTAAATCGAGTCTGAATATTCGAGGCTGCAGGTCATCGACCTAGCGGCCTCGTATGCTTTCTAGTGCAATCGGCTTGCGGGAAAACCGCAAAAAATCGGCGGGCGGCGTACAGCACATTTACGGTTCGGACCAAGTGCCGATTCGATATAATGAATCCAGCGAACGCAAGCTTAAAATCATGATAGAAAAGGTGACAAAGACATGTATTCCGGCACACATAAGTACGACTCCGGCAAGAATCGAATCTACACGTCCGTGATCGGCATGATGCGGATGGAGCATACGGACGAATTCATCGAGGGCGGCAAGAGAGTGATTGACCAGGCAAAACCCGGGTTTACAGTCGTAATGGACTATTCCCAAGGAGAAGCTTCGCCTGCCGACGTAAACGATAAATTGGGCGAGCTTCGTCAATATCTTGCGAATCGCTCCCCTAAGCGCGTGGTAACGGTCGTCAATAAAATGCTGATGAAATCGCTCGTATCGCAGAAATTAAAAGGAGACAATCTGAATACGGACACATTCGCTTCGGTGGAAGAGGCCGATCGATTCCTGGATTCCATATAAGCTGAGGTGCGCGGTAAGGCGTTCTTTCAACGGCCGTTGAAAGGCGCCTTTTTTCAAATCAGGTTACCAACAAGGGGAGGAAATGTTTGCGGAATCTTGCACGGCAACTTAAGGAAGACCTCGAACAAGAGTTGCTTACCATATTCTATCAACCCATCATCGATTGTTACACGCAGAAAATCGTAAGCGCCGAAGCGTTAATTCGCTGGAACCACCGCACTCTCGGCAACATTCCTGCTGCGGAGGTCATCAAGATCGCCGAAACATGGGAACTCATCGTTCCTTTGGGAGAATGGGTATTGACAAAAACGTGCATGCAGGTAAACCGATGGCACGCGCAAGGATTACGCATAACGGCAGCCGTCAATGTATCGCCCATGCAGCTGGAGGATTTGCAGTATACCGACAAAGTATACAAAGCGCTGAGGCAAGCAAATATAGAGCCGGGCGATTTAGTGCTTGAAATTACGGAGACGGAAAATCTATTTCATTACGGCAACGCTTTCGCGGCATTAAGAGAATTGTCCGATTTCGGCGTAAAGCTGTCCATCGACGATTTTGGGGTCGGTTACGCGTCCGTAGGATATTTGACACAGATGCATTGCCAATATATTAAAATCGACCGTTCCTTTGTGAGGGACATTCAATCGAGAACGTCGAGGGAAATCATCAAATCGATCCTATCGCTCGCCAAGCAATTAAACATTTCCGTCATCGTAGAAGGTGTAGAAGATGAAAGCGAGAAGGAAATTTTGCAGCAGATCGATTGTCGTTTGATGCAAGGATACTTGTTCGGAAAGCCGATGGAATTGGAACAGTTTAATCGGAATTATATACGGGGTGGCGTCTTACATGATAACTAAATGGCTTGCGACATTTTCACGGAATCGGGACACAGCCGCGGTTGCTCCGCCGGAGAAAAACCCGATCCTAACGGAGCTGCATCGACAAATGGATCAGATCTCCTCCTACTCCGAACTTTTGGAGGCTATGGCCTTTGCCAGCAAAGACGGAATTACGAACATCAAGGAGGCCAACGAAGTCATATCTCAAGGAGCCATCCAGCTTTCCGCCTCCACCGAACAATCCGCTCGCGCTATGGAAGAGATGGCTCAAGGGATTCAACGAATTGCCGAATCGGCGACGACGGTGCACGAATTCTCGCTGAAGTCCTCGGACGAAGCGGCAAAGGGGACGCAATCGTTGGAGCTGGTAACCGAACAGATGGGCTATATTCATCATTCCGCCAATCGCTCCTCGGAGGTCATCCAGACGCTCGGCGATCATTCCGCCAATATCGGCAAGATCGTGACAACGATTGCCGATATTGCTTCCCAAACGAATTTGCTTGCTTTGAATGCAGCGATTGAAGCGGCTCGCGCGGGAGAGCACGGAAGAGGATTTTCCGTTGTCGCAACGGAAGTAAAGAAGCTCGCCGAGCAATCGTCCGACTCCGCGAAAGAAATCTCTGTTATTATTAAAGAAATTCAACATCAAGTGCAGCTTTCCATTCAATCGATGGAGGAAGTCTTGAAGCAGGTGCAGGTCGGGCTGGAACGAGTCGAGCAAACGAGCCATACGTTCTCCGCTATTGTGGGCGCCTCCAGACACGTAGCTGTCCAAATTCACGAGATATCGGCGGTTTCGGAACAAATATCTGCCGGAGCGGAACAGATTGCGGCCTCGGTAGTGGAAATGATGAATATTTCGAGAACGACAGCCTCCAATATTCAAAGCGTAACAGGAACGATAGACGAGCAATTTGAAGCCATCGAGGAAATTAATACGTTGTCCGAAAATTTAGGGAAACTGAATACGGAGTTAAGACAACTGTTCTGAGGTGACGATAACCGATGGGTTTCTCTAATCTGAAGCATGTGGACGTACTGAAAATCATAGCGGAGAATACGACGGATATTATTCTTTTTGTCGAGAACAACGGGATTGTGTCTTATGTCACCCCAAGCATCAAGAAGACGATGGGCTATGATGAGAGTGAGTTTTTAGGGAAAACCGCGTTCAACCACATTCATGTCGATGACCAAGCCTTGGTCGAAAACTTGCATAAGGAAGTGGTAAACTCCAAGTCCTCGATTTTGTGCGATTACAGGGCTTATCATAGAAACGGCAGTGTCGTATTTATGGAAGCCAAAGCCATGCCTGTACCGGACGAGGATGGAGAAATTACTTTGGCCGTAGTCGTTCTTAGAGATATAACCGATCGGAAACAGACGGAAATCGCGTTGCGGAAGAGCGAGCAAAGATATAAAGTGCTGCAATCGAGCCTGAATCACTTTTCCGGCGACCTTACGAAAATTATGAAAAGCGCCGATTTGGAGCGGCGCTTGCTTCTGGAAGTGATGGAAGTAATGGACGCGCAAGCCGCACGAATTTTTCACATCTCGAAAGAAACGAATACCGTCGTAGCCGAAGCAGGCAGCGGTGTTCTTGCAGACTATCAAATTATTTCCAAGCTCCAGAACGATATCTCGATCGGTACGCTGCTAAATATCCGTAATCAGTACTTTGTGAAAATCGGGGAAACGATCGACCGTTCGTTTTTTCTAGGCTTTACACTGCTTACTCCGCAAATAAGCGAGGACGACAGGCTGTGGTTAGAAACGATCATTCATTACGTCCGTATTTTGTACGACAATTTACAGCAGATCGAACAGCTGATCGAGCAGCTTCAAGCCATTGCAGAAACGAAAGAAACGCCGGTATGGGTGTTAAGATTATTATTCAACCTGTCGGAGAAGGAACGTTTTCAGCTTTCCGGCGACTTGCATGATTCCGTGCTGCAAACGCTCATACATTGGTATCGCAAGCTGGAAAATATGTCGGAGCCAACCGAGCCAAGCGGCGTTACGGAAGACCTTGTCCAAATATCGGAAGGGTTATTGGACTGCATCCACCAAATCCGCAATATATGCAATGAGGTTCGGCCTCCCTTCTTCCGGGAAACCGGAATTATCGAGGTGCTTCGAAATTTGTTCGATCACGTCACTCAATTTAACGGAAACTTTGAAATATCCTTTCAATCGGAAGAGAACGACTATGAACTAAACGAAGAACAGATGCTGGGCATCTATAGAATCGTCCAGGAGCTTCTTAACAATACAATGAAGCATTCGGACGCTTCATTGGTGCGCTTTCATATAAGAAAAGAAAAAGAAGACTATATGGCGATCGAGTACAGCGATAACGGGAAAGGCTTTGAACTGGAAAGACTGAAAGCTCCTCTACGCCATCTGGGGATATCGGGGATCCAAAAGAGGGTGCAAAGCTTGGAAGGCAGCGTTCAGTTTTCCTCCTCATTGGATTGCGGCGTTTCCGTAAAAATCAAAATACCTGTAAAATTATCGAGAATGGTGGCTGCCTTCATTGATTAAAGTGTTGTTGATAGACGATCATTCGACGGTCGCGGAAGGCACGAAAGCGCTAATCGAACAAGAAAACGATATGATAGTCGAAATGGAAACCGACCCGTTCGAGGTGCTTCATCGGATTCAGTTCCATAAGTACGATCTCTTTTTATTGGATTTATATATGCCGGCGATGAATGGAGTCGAGCTTTCCAAGAAAATATTATCGATACAGCCGGAAGCGCGGATCGTCATTTACTCCGGCTTCGATATCGCTCCCCATTTTAACATGCTGATCGAAACCGGCGTGGCAGGCTTCGTGTCCAAAACGGGGACAAAAGACCAATTGATCACTTCGATCAGGTGCGCAATGCGCAACGACATGCTGCTTCCCGTTTCCCTTGTCAGGCAATTGAGGAGAATCGGAGTCGTAGCGGAAGGTTCGAGTCACTTCGCCGAGAGAATCGTCCTGACGGAGAAAGAAAATGAAGTGCTGCTCGCGTTATCGAAGGGCTTACCGAGCAAGGACATCTCCAAAAAATTGCTGATGAGCCAACGTACGGTGGAATACAATATCACGAATATTTTCAAAAAACTGAACGTAAAAACAAGACTTGACGCAGTAACGAAAGCCAAGGAGCTTGGCCTTCTCCCCGCGGAGCATCTCAACTAATCGGACAAAACAAAAGGACAGCGGAACCCGAAAGGATTGTGCTGTCCTTTTTTACCGATGCCTCTGGATTACAACACCCACGAACCGACAATGCCGCACAAGACTCCCAGAATGACTACGGAAGACGCTACGAAAACAAGCACGCGAGCCGGGAATGCTTTCTTGATCATCAACAGAGAAGGCAAGCTCACGGAAGGCAGCGTGATCAATAACGCTGCGGCCGGACCCGCTCCCATGCCGAACGACATCATCGTTTGGACGATCGGTATTTCCGCGGCGGTCGGGATTACGAACAGCATCCCCGCAATCGAAAGCGCGATAATCGTAAGAATGCCGTAGGACGCCGTTTCGCCGACGGCCGGCAGCAGCCAAGCCCGGAATGCCCCGAGCAGTAGAACGGCAATGATATAGGCCGGCACGATCGCCAGCGTCAGCTTCCACACGCTGCTCAGCCAGCGCCGCCAAATCGGACGGTCTTCTTCCGCACCGCCGGATTGCGATTTCTCGATTTCCTCAGGTATTGCAGCATCCGACGCTAAGCGATTCGCCAAGTAGCTCACGCCGAATACGAGCAGCAGCCCGAAAATCAACCGCAGCGCCGTAAACTTCCATCCGAGCACGAACATCATAAAAATGAGCGTGGCCGGATTAATGGCCGGATTTCCGAGCCAAAACGCCAAAGCCGCCCCCACGGAAACGTTTCTTTTCCGCAAGCCGACGGCAATCGGCGCGGCGCAGCAGGTGCACATCATGCCTGGAATTGAGGCAGCGCCGGCAATGGCCGTACTGCCGAAGGTCGCTTTCCCCAGCACGCGCATCAGCCATTGCTTCGGAATCAGCACCTGCACTAACGATCCAAGCAAAATACCTAAAACCGCGGCTTTCCAAACCGACTTGTAATACGCTGCGGCGTAAGACCATGCCGCTTCCCAGGAAGGAGCCGGCGCGGTAGCTGCCGTGCCGGACACGATGGATGCGCCGATCGAATGCGTATCCGCCGCCGTAAACGCTTTGTGAAAGTAAGGCACCCATTTGACGTACGCTAAACCCGCTATAAGAATAATGAGGAATATGGCAATTGAAATAACGGATTTTTTATTCGGACGCACCGTTCCGAGAGGTTTCGAAGATGCGAGCTCCTGATTCATTCGGATCACCCTAACTATAATGATTTGGTTCGTTATGATTATTTCTCATTCACTATATGAGAAAAAGTCATCTTTACGAACTTATCACTACGGTCGATTGCTTGTAAAGTGGGAATTTATGATTTGAACCGGCGCAGCGCTTCTTCCATAAATAGTCCGATCAACGGATGGGAGTGTCTCGACTTATGTACGTATAAATAAAAGCCGCGGTCTGTCGGGATCTCGAGGAACACGCGAATGCCCGGACGATACGCATCCCGTATCGACCAATGGGAGACGAATGCATAGCCGACGCCCGCTTCCGCCATGGCAAGCGTAGCTTCCGTACTGTTGACTTCGGCCGCAACCGTTAACGTTTCCAAGGAAAACCCCGATTTGTTCAATATCTCCTCCACCGCCCTGCGTGTTCCGGAGCCTTTTTCCCGTACAATAATTGGAACGTCCCGAACGTCCTTCAACGAGCTCAGCGGCTTATGACCGTCGCGCCCGATCAGAACGAGCATGTCCGCAGCGACATACTCCCCCGTCAGCTCTTCATGTTCGATGCGATGTCCTACGAAGGCCAGGTCGATTTGGCGCTTCAGCAGCATTGTCAGCACGTCTTCCGAGTCTTCGGCACGAATGGCGAATTCGATTTTCGGATGCTTTTCCCGAATCCTCCTTACTATGTCCGGCAGCATATAACTGGCGGGAATCGTGCTGGCGCCGATTTTTATTTGTCCGGTCCATTCGTTCTTCAGAGCGTGACATTCCGCCAGCAGAAGATCCCACTCCGCAAGCAGCTGCTTCGCTTTACGATATACCGTTTCGCCGGCTAAGGTCGGCTTGACGGAAGACGAGGTTCGCGAAAGCAGCTGCAGGCCGATTTCTTCCTCCAGCGCTTTGATTTGTCTGCTTACGCCGGATTGGGTGAGGCCCATCGCTTGCGATACTTCCGTAAATCCTTGATGTTCGACGACATTGACGAACGTGTGCAAATATTTGAAGTTCAACCATATCACCTGATCCGCAACGAAAATTATGAGTGGCTGTAAATTCCCTCTATACTCATTCCTTCCGAATAGGCTCAAATCCTTTATCCATGGTAGCATCCCGACGGAATAACGGCTTTATTCATAAGCATCATGTAAATTTATGTTACTTGACTACAGTTGTTTGTATTTATATAATTACTTACGAAAAGTAACAATAGAACAAATAATAATTACAACAAGAGAGGTGAACGAAATGGGCATCCTAAGTAAACTCTTTTCTACAACTAAGGAGGAACAGAATACACCTATGACAAAACTAAAAATCGGCATTATTCTAGGCAGCACACGTCAGGGACGGGTAAGTCCGCAAGTCGGCAAATGGGTGAAAGAAATCGCGGATCAACGCGGTGACGCGGATTATGAAATTGTCGACATCGCTGAATATAAATTGCCGTTTCTAGGCGAAACCGACGGCCAAGAGCCGGGAATCAAAGCTTGGTCCGAGAAGCTGAAAAGCTTGGACGGCTTCGTATTTATTGTTGCGGAATACAACCACAGCATTACTGGCGCATTGAAAAATGCACTTGATTTAGCGCGCGAAGAGTGGAACAATAAGGCGGCAGGGATTGTCAGCTACGGATCGACCGGCGGGGCACGCGCAGCCGAGCATTTGCGCGGCATTTGCGGCGAATTGAAAATCGCCGACGTTCGCACGCACCCGACGTTGTCCTTATTTATGGATTTTGAAAACTATACAACATTCAAGCCGGCCGAATTGCACAAAGACAATGTGAATGCGATGCTTTCTGAAGTCGAGGCTTGGAGCAGCGCGTTGAAACCGCTGCGTCAATAAAGTAAACCCTATCCCCTGCCGAGGTATTTCCTTAGCAGGGGTTATTTTATTTTTGAAGGGAGATCCTAGGGTGGCCAGACAACGAGCGTTTACAAAAGAAGAGCTGCTGGATGCGACGGAGGCGCTGATCATCGAACGCGGATACGAAGGCTTCCATCTGAAGGCGTTGTCCGAGGCGCTGAACGGTGCCAGAAGCACGATTTACGAATATTATTCCAATAAGGATGAAATCGTCGCCGCCTGCATGCGCAGAACGATGGAAAGAACGCTCTCCTCCTGCGAAGGGCTTGAGGGCCTCGACACGGTAACCGCTATCAAGAAGCTGCTGTACGTATTCCTCAGCCAAGAGCATCTTCACAAGCTGATCGAAGCCGCCAAAAAAATCGACGAAACATCGTCCGAACGCGCCCGTCGCGACCGGCAATTTATTGAAGACGGCCACAACAAAATCAAATCGATC
The DNA here is from genome assembly GCF_028745515.1 of Paenibacillus thermotolerans. GTDB lineage: Bacteria > Bacillota > Bacilli > Paenibacillales > YIM-B00363 > Paenibacillus_AE > Paenibacillus_AE thermotolerans. The sequence goes on from NZ_JAQZSG010000029.1 coordinate 65,243, forward strand.
CTGATTCAGCTGCTGGAACGGGCACAAACGGAAGGCGCATTGAAAAAAGATGTTCCGCTTCCCGTTATCGCCGCCGTTTTTTTCCATTCGATCGAGATTCCTAACTGGCTGCAGCTTCCCCCGGCACAATGGGCGGAACAGCTGTTTACAATATGGTGGCACGGCGCGGGTGCTTCTTGAATTTGACACCTGCGTCGGATTGCTGCATAATTTTTAACGGGTTCGCTTTTTTTTCTACGACGGCATGAATAACTAACAGGAATTTCCTG
>NZ_JAQZSG010000003.1 GCF_028745515.1 Paenibacillus thermotolerans
TGAAACTAAGTTTTGTACGTTAATTGGTCAGTTGTAGAAAAAAAACCGTCCCATTAGCTTAGCTGGGGACGGTTTTTCATTATTTGTAACATATGCGGGCTGCACGTTTCCGCCGCCTTTACATATATTGGGGAAAAACCCATAGAAAATAGGTGAACACCGTGAACAGGAAGCCGAGGCTGACAAAACCGATTGTTTACCGGAATCGGAAGTTCGGCTTTGCCATCGTCATTCCGCGTTGGTGGAAGTCTTATACCGTGGTGGACCGGAAAATCTACGGAAAACCGCAGGAAAGGTTTCTTTCGTTTCGATTCCGATATAAGGGCAAAATATACGACCCGATCTTTACGATCGACATCTCGAAATTGACGGGGAATGCCTGGGAGCGTTATTTTAAAGACTCTCCGGTTACCTTCTTGTGCCAATATAAAGGCTTAACCTACGGTTATCTTTTGCCCGAAGAGCTGCCTGACGCGTTTTTAAAGCCGGATAAGCAAGACTATGATTACGCAAAGTACGGCCGTCCGATCCGGATATTGAAAAAACTCGTGGCAGAAGCGCCGAAAGTGCTCAAAACATTGCATTTTATCGACGGGGCCAAATGTCATTGCAAACCTTCCCGCTGCCGCAGGCTTTCCCGCAAAGGCCGCAGAAAATAAAAACTTTTATCCGGTGTATTGCCGGATAAAAGCTTTTTCTTTTGTCATCAAATATTGTAAATATGCGGGTTTTGGCGCCTGCACTCTTCCATCACCCGCAGCTGCTGACGAACCTGCTCCGGCGTAATTTCGAGTTCGGTTCCCGTTGTCAACGTGTTGTAGAGCATGCGGTACAAAGCTTCGGTCATATATTCGAACAAGCTGCGGCCTTCCGGCAACGACATCGTCCAACTGTCGGAATGCCATAGCAGCGTTTCGCTGCAATAAGCGGGCAAACCGTCGCTTGTAAACAGCGGCTCCTTAATCAACTGCTGGAACGGCGCCTCCTCCGGCTTGAAATATTTCCACTCCAGACGATCGGCGCTGCCGCGAAGTCCGCCGTTCGTCCCCTGGATATTGAACGCGTCTTGAGGATATGCGCAGCAGGATGAAATTTCGATGTCGATGGTCGGCCGCCCGGCGCCTCTCATAATGAGCTTTACATAATCCTCCGCATCCCCGAACGTATTGGCGCGGTCCATAATACAAGTAATTTGCGGCATCGCATCGGTGCCGAATAGCTGAAGCGCTTGATCCAACGGATGCGGTCCGGTATTCATCAGGCTTCCGCCGTTGTTGCTTTGGAGCGTCTGCCAATCCCATCGGCGCGAAAATCCGTTCATGCTAATATCCGCCTGTACGATGCGGCCTAATACGCCGGATTCGATCACTTTGCGGATTTGTACGAATGCAGGATGATAGCGAGATTGCTGGAACACGGCGAGTACCTTGCCCGAACGCTTCGAAGCCGCAATCAGCTCGTCGACCTCCTCCGGCGATTTGGCAAGCGGCTTCTCGCACAGAACGTGAAAGCCGCGGTTCAACAATTCAAGCGATATCGGGAAATGGAGATGGCTGGGCGACGCGTTGACGATCAGATCGAGCCGCTCGTGTTCGACCATCTCCTCCCACGCAGCGTAGGCGCTGCAGCCTGGGTATTCGTTCCGCGCGCGTTCTTGGCGTTCGGGAATAGAGTCCGCGATCGCGACGATACGATAATGCTCCGGAAGCTGAACAAGCAGATGGCCGTGAATGTCGCGGCCGCTCCGGCCTTGGCCGATAATGCCGACCTTTATTGGGTTTGAGCTCATTAGGCAGTCCTCTTTCCTTATTGAATTGTCGATGAATAAACGAGTTTTCCCGATTTATAGGTTCTTTCTGCTTTCAACGTTCCGTTATCAACCCGGAATAGAACGATGTCGGCAGGCGCTCCCTCGGTCAATCCGGCCGATGCCGGCAAGCCCATGAAATTTGCCGGCCTGACCGACGCCATGTCCCACGCTTCCGGCAATGACGCAAGCCCGCTGTTTAACAAACGGCCGATTCCCTGAAGCGGCATCTGCACCGAACCGGCCAGCAGCTCTTTCTGCTCCGCGAGGTGCAGCCGGCCCTCAGCCGTTAAGACGACCCGTCCGCCGACATGCGTTGTATATTCGCCGGGAGGCAAGCCGCATAATGAAACGGCATCGCTGACCAGCATCGCTCTCGGTCCCTTTACCTTCAGGACGACCTTCAGCACCTGTTCCGGAAGGTGAAAGCCGTCCGCGATGACGCAGCTCCACAGCTCATCTTGGGCAAGCTGCTCCCATATGTAATTCGGATGCCGGGGAAGCGTCAAGTGGGCGCCGTTCCCTAAGTGCGTCGACATGCGCGCCCCGCATGCAACCGCTTCCTTAATTTGTTCCGAGGTCGCCGATGTGTGGCCGATCGAAACCGTAATGTTATGTTCCGTGCATTTGCGGATAAAATCGCCGCTCCCCTCCCATTCGGGGGATAGCGTGATGATGGCGATGCGGCCGCCGGACGCCTCCTGCCAGCGGCAAAACAGATCCCAATCCGGTGCCCTTACATATTCCTTCGGATGGGCTCCCCGCGCTCCGTCTTCCGGCGAAAGAAACGGCCCTTCCAGATGAATTCCGGCAATTCCGCCGGCGGCCGTTTCATCGAGCTCGCAAGCTTGCGCAATGGCTTTCATCGAGGCATATATCGAATCCGGCCGGTTTGTAATCACCGTCGGATAGAAACTTGTAATCCCCTCTTTCCATAGCTTCCGAACCGTATTCCCTATACGTTCGGGCTCTAACGGGTTGACATTGAAGTCGAATCCGGCGTATCCGTTGATTTGCAGATCGATTAACCCCGGTGCGGCAAAAGGAAGCGCGCCACGGTTTACTTGCTCAGTCTCAGCATCGGCCTGCAATATACGCGCAATCGTTCCATGCTCGATTTCAATCGCAATCGGTTGTCCGGTCCGATAGTGAAGCGCATTCAGTCTCATGGCCGCGGTTCTCCATAAGAGTCGATATCTACGTATAACGTGCAGTCGGCGTGGGTTCTTAGAATGGTCGACGGACAATGCGTCGAGACGGGGTCTCGCAGCGTGCGCGCAACGGCTTGCCGTTTCGTCGGACCGGGAACGACGCAGAACAGATTAGCGGCGGTAAGCAGCGCCGGGATCGTCAGCGTCAGCGCATGAGTCGGAACTTCGTCGAACGTCCGGAAACAGCCGTCGTTCACCTGCTGCTGCCGGCAAACGTCGTCCAATTCGACTGCCTTCATAAGAACAGGGTCGTTAAAATCAGCAACAGGCGGATCGTTGAAGGCGATATGTCCGTTCTCCCCGATGCCTAAACATACGATATCGATCGGCGCTTCCTTCAGAAGCGACTCGTAGCGGGCGCATTCCTCCTCTGCGGTGTTCGCGCCGTCGATCAAGTGGACGATGCCGGGCTTCACCCGATCGAATAACCGCTCGCGCAAATAACGGCTGAACGCTTGGGGAGCTCCCTCCGGCAAGCCGATATATTCGTCCATATGAAAAGCGGTAATGCGCCGCCATTCGATGTCCGGGTCCGCAGCGAGCCGATCCAGCAATTGATTCTGCGAAGGAGCAGCGGCGAAAATAATTCGAACCGACTGTTGCTTCGATAAGAGCTCTTTGATTTTCGCGGCAGCTTCCTCGCCCGCCGCCTCACCCATCTCTTTGCGGCTTTCATAAATGCGAACTTTCAAACGATCTACCGTTTCAGCTTTAATAGGCTTCTGCGGCATCTGTAAACTTACACCTCCTTCAGAAGCGCTTTTAGCGCTTCAAGCGTCATGCGCGTGCCGGTCATCCGGCTTCCGCATGCGGGGATGAAATGCGTTTCGATCGTATACAATCCGTCGTATCCGTCCGCCGCCAACGCCCGCAGCTGAGCGATGACCGGAACGTCGCCGGATCCGAGCGGTACGCACCGTGCCTCACCGTTTCGCCCGAAATGGGCATCCTTCAGGTGGACATGGCCGATCAGCTCTTTCACTGCGCCGTACCCGGCCGGATACGCTTCTTTGCCCGCATAAGCTTCGTTGCCCGGGTCCCACAAGGCACGCAATGCGGGCGAATCGACCGAACGGACAAGGTCAGCCACTTCCTCTGCGACTCCGCCGTTGCAGGACGGCTCGTTCTCCAGCAGAAGCTTCACTCCTTCCTCTTCCGCTACTTTTGCCGCCAAGCTCAGGTGACGAACGATTTCTTCACGGTGCAGCTCCGGATGCTCTTCCCGCCAAAACGAAAATATTCGGATCCGTTCGGTGCCGAGTATTTTGGCGATAGCAATAACTCTGCTGAGCTTTTCGTGATGAGCTTCAACGCTTTCCTCCGGCTGCCCGAACGTGTCGCCAGAAGCAACCGGTCTGGAAGGGTCCAATGCGCACTTGAACAGGGGCGATGCGATGGCGGAAATATACAGTCCTCTGGCTTCTGCCAGCCGTCGCACCTCGTGCGCTTGCTCATCGCTTAGCTGTGCGGCATTCCGCCCGTTGACGATTCTAACTTCTACATGCGCTAGTCCTTGCTCCGCGGCCCAGTCAAGCGCTTCTTCGTAACGCTCGGACACTTCGTCCGTCAATACTCCCAATCGGTCTGCAATCAAAGGCACAACTCCTTCCGCATGTTAATAGATTGCTAATAATTAATAAGATAAATCTTTTAATTAATGATATAAATATAATTTAATTAATGAACCTAATAAATCAAAACCCACCTTTTTCTCTTATGGAATAGCAGCGGTGAGTTTGTAATTGAATATGATTTATTGATTCGTTTTGGCCGGGAGCCGATTTTTTTTCATTTTACAAACCATCGTATAGGCAGGGTTAAACACATTGCCGATCTCGTACTCCACGCAATGTCCCATCAACTGGCTCGCTTCTTGAATACTTAGTTTATAATCGTCCTCCGAAGTCAGCCAGCGAAGCATCTCCGTCGTCGCTTGTTGAAGAGCTTCATCGAGCGGCCTGGTATTGCCTACCGTAAAGATCGAATCGTCCGTTTCCCCGCGCGGCCATTCGATCGAACGCCCCTTTAGCAATGAAACCGTGAACGTCGTATCCATCGAAATTTCGAGGCCTGTACCGACAATTTCTCCGTCCCCTTGGAGCGCATGCCCGTCACCGAGGAAAAACAGCGCGCCTTCGGCAAACACCGGCAAATAGACGGTAACGCCTGCTCCAAATCCTCTATAATCCATATTTCCGCCGTATGGTCCGGAGGTTGCAGTGGAGATCGCTTGCCCTCGGGGCGGAGCCACGCCGAAGCAACCGAAAAAAGGCGCAAGCGGAAGCCGCAGCCCGGCTAGAGCGCCGCTTTCCTGTTCGGGACTTGCCGTCCAGCGGTCCTCATCGATCGCCCATCTCTTAATTTGCTCTTTCGGAAGGTTTGCTGCATACGTCGGGTCGACGACGTTCGAAGCGAGCACGTCCGTAGCCCATGCCCATCCGCGGTTCGGTATAATCGATTCGAAGCGGACGGCAAGCGTGTCGCCGGGCTCCGCGCCTTTCACATAGAACGGTCCGGTCATCGGATTCCCTCTCGGCGCCGCCTGCTCGCCGGCCCGGTCCCAACCGCGTGCATCTACTGTTGATGTGATTACCCGATCGCCGTCTTCAATGATCAGCACCGGTTCATGCGAGCCGATCGTATTCCAATATTTGTCCGGCTTCCATTCATAAACAGCCATAAAATCACCTCTCCATCATTAGAATAAATCGCATGAATCCCGTACCGGTTGCTCCCGATTCCCTTTTAAAAAGTATTCATATTTCCCGAACCTCTCCAGCGCCTCTTGGTCGGGCAACCATACCCATTCATCGATTTCGGTCTGACATCGATGAGCGCGGAATGCCGCAAGCTTCGCTTCCCGGTGAGCATGAACGTCAATCTTGACGACGTCCGCAGCAGTATAACCATATATTTCAGGGCGTTCCATCGCGTCGCCGAACGTAATGAAATATAAAGAGCCTTTGCGCATCGCTTTGCGAAAAGCGGCCGTCGTTGCCTTACCGATCGCACAATGATCCGGGTGTCCGCCCAGCCTTTCATGGAACGTCAGCACAACGTCGGGATCCAATTCCGCCATAAGAGCCTCGATTCTCACGATCAAGCTCATTTCATCGACAAATTCAACTGTCTTATCGCGGATATCAAAGAAAATGAGCTGTTGAATTCCCAAGCTCTCGCAAGCTTGCCGCAGCTCCTGTTCGCGTGCCGCCCCGATCGATTCCCGATGTAAATAAGGCGGATTTCCCATGCGTCGTCCCATTTCTCCCCGGGTGGCGCTTACCAGCGTTATTTCGGCGCCCTCACTTGCGTATTTGGCAAGCGTTCCTCCGCATATAAACGTTTCGTCGTCGGGATGAGCGAATACCGCAAGAAGCTTGCGCTTTGAAGCTCTTTCGCTGTTGTTCATTCCGGAAACGGCTCCTTTCCTAAGTGTAATGCGGTATGCATTCGGCCTTTATCGTCGAATCCGGCCAGCAAAAGCCTGCCGTCCCCAGCCGCCTCATAATGTGTAAGCGCCTCCATTCGAAGCCAGCCGTGACCGTCGAATCGCAGCGCGGCACGATACGGGCCATCTCCCGCTATAAAAGCATGAGTAACGCTAACCTTATAATTGCGGACGAACATGAAAGAAGTCGCTTCGCTGTGAATATAGGCGTTACTCCCTATAAAGCTCCTAAGCTCGGATTCTACTTTCGGCTTGTCTATTTTGATCATCGCATCCGACTCTCTTTCCGAATCATATTCATTCCCGAAATCGTTACTTCACATCAAGCTTAAGCACTTCTTCTTCGCCGAACCATCCCCCGGTTTCCGTAAATCCCCTGTTTTTATAAAACCTTTTCGCCGAAGCGTTATCCTTATGTACGGTTAGGCGGATTTCCCTGCATTGCGGGAACTTATCAGAAATCCAGGAGATCATTTGCCGGAGTGCGGCTCCGCCGTAGCCCTTTCCCTGTTCCGCGGAATCGATAAGAAACCCGTTAACCCAATACATGTCGCTTGTATTTTCTTCATAGGCAAGCATAATAAACCCTACCATCTTTTCCTTGTCATAGATCGCAAAAGGAATATACTCCACGTCATCGCCGTCCGGTTTAATATATACTTTCGCAAGGGACACGGCGACGGCCGGAACGAACGATTGCTGATGTTCCATAATGCGAAGGGAAAGCGCAGACGACCAATTATGCCGGTTAACCGGTTTCAGTTCGATATTCAATTCGATTCCTCCAGGTCGGACAAAATTTATCTCACAAGGGGTCATTGCGGATTATAAAAAAGATCGATTTGTTCCTTGACGGCTTTATCGATCATTTGCAAACACTCTTCCGGCGTTGTTGCATATACCCGATCCCCGTTAATTAAAGCGTATGGTCTTGCCCGGCACAAATTGCACATATTTAAGCAATCGGTTCGTTGGACGGCAACCTCAATATATTTATCCTCGAACTCCTCTAACGGTTGAAGAGCGATTTCATTTCGTTCGCATACTTCAATGACGACGATGCCAAGATTCATGCTGTCACATCCTTTAGTTAACGCTCGGGCTTGTTCAAAGCCTCCATTGGTACTCACTTATCGTATTATCCCCATCTATTCATTGGATAATGTTACGAAGTTAGAATAATGATAAACCTATCAATCTTCTTCCACAAGTTCGCCAATTAAAAATTAATCTAGCAACAATTTTCACTATTCCATTATTTTAACTTTCAATTTTTTAGCGAAAAATGCAAACGATTTTGGGGAGCACGTTTCGGATAATACCGCGGTCAGCCGCTTTTTCGCAGCTTCAACGGAAAGCTCGATGTCATCCCCTTGAACGGACTTCACCCACATGTCCGACGGTTCGTAACACATGCTGCTCCAGCCCGAATCGGTTTCACTCTGTTTTGACGCTCCGGTAATGACTGCGTCGCCAAAGTTTTGAAGCTCTACAAGCGATTTTTCATACTCTTTTTTATACTCTCTTGCTTGAAGCCCCGTCTTTTTTCGTAAATTTCTTGAATCGATATTTCCTTCCTCCGTCAAGACTTGATACATCCGATAAGCCGTTCTTGAAAGAAGTCCGTCCTCATATCTTTGATCGACCGATTTGCCGTTCGTTAAGACGGTCCTGACCGCAGGGAATAAATCTTTATGAATAAAACAGGCTTTAGCGCCGAAAAATTTACCGTAAGCGGCGACGCCGTCATGAACGATTCGAATCCGCCATAGCCAAGGATCCGTATCCGTACCGGAATGCCAATCGTTATTGGCCGCCGCCGCCGTCAGCGACGGATATTCGGGAACGAACTCCGAGAAAGGCAAAATCTTATGTTTCTCTACGAATTGTACAAATTCCTCGTACCTAAATACTTGCATGGAAACAACCCCTTACTCATCTTTTATTTCATAATTCGATTTAGATGCGGCCGTTTCCTTTTTTTGCTATGTAACAAGGAATACCCCCTTTCCGATCGAAAAGGAGGCTTCCTCACCTATTCTCAAACCGTAATGACCGATATTCCCCGGCTCGCAAACATTTGCAGCATCTCATCGGATAATGAACGGTCGGAAATGATCGTGTCGATGTCAGCCAACTCCGCAAACTGCGTAAACGCCTGCACGCCGAATTTGCTCGAATCGGCCAGCAATATCGTTTCATCCGCCATACCGACCATTTTTTGCTTCACCCTGGCCTGGAGCTCATTCGATTCGCTGATCCCCCGCTCGGGATGAATGCCCTTACAGGACAGAAACGCTTTATTTACGTGATACGAATCCAACGACCGCTCCGCCAGCGGGCCGACAAAGGACAGAGAGCGGGAAGCGAGCAGGCCGCCGGCGGAAAGCACCTCGATCCTTTCTTTGCCGCTGAGCTCAATTGCCACTTTAATGGAGTTTGTCAGCACCGTAAGCGGGATATCCGGAACGAGCTTCGCCATATACCAGGCTGTCGTGCTGGCGTCCAGCAATATGCGCTCGCGCGGCTCGATCCGTTTGACGGCTTCTTCGGCGATCCGCTTTTTTTCCTCCGCATGTATAATTTCACGCTCGAAATAAGGCGTTTCCGGATGACTGTCCTTCACGCTCACCGCTCCGCCGTGGGAACGCCGAAGTCTTCCCGCCTGCTCCAGCCGGTCCAAATCCCGGCGAATCGTTTCTTCCGTAACGTCGCACAATTCGCTTAATTCGCTTACCCGAATGCTTCCCTTGTCATTGACCAATTGCACGATTTTCTCATAGCGTTCAGCAATCAGCATAATGTACCTCTTCTTCTCTTCGGGTTATGCATTGCGCTTTCACTCCCGGTTCCAAAAGCTATATTCTATTGCTTTCGCCCGTAATCGTTATCCGGTCCCCACTGATTCGTTTGCATTTTCTCTTTCACGCCGCTTTGCATGATCTCCTTCAGCTGTTTGACGTAATCGTCAAGCGACAAACTCCCTTCCAAATAAAGCTGGCCGAGCTTTTGATTGTTTTCCGTTACGTTCTTATCCACTTCGCCGCTGTAAATGTTGAGCAGCATACGGTCGCCGACAAACGCAAAGCCCTTCATCTGCTCCGGCAGGTCCGCCTTCTCGATAATCGGTGTCCTAAACAGCCTTTCGGCTAAAATCCCCTGTACCTTGGGAGAGGTTGCATACTTCAGAAAGTCCATAGCCGCGGGCAATTTTTCGGGTGCAATCGTTTTCGGTACGGCGAGATTGCCCGCCGGCACGCCGCCGATTTCCATCAATTTGCCTGAAGCGCTCGGATGGTTATCCTTAGTCAAATACGGAAGCGGGAACGCGCCGATTTCAAACTTTCGCGCTTCCGATTGGAATAACGGCTTGCTTTGGCCCGACGTCCTCATGACCATGGCCGCTTTTCCTTGAAGGAACATATCGGAGGACGAGTCGAAATCGAGCCCGTTGAACCCCTTCGGCCAATAGCCGCTCCATTCCTTCACGATCGAGAATACGTCGCGGTACGGGGACTTCTCCAAATCGATAATCCCTTGATCGACGGCCCTCACATATTCGTTTACTTCGATATTTCCGTTTCCGTCCGCGTCCATGACCCCGTAATCTCCCGCTACCAGCTCCTCGGTTAATATCCGGATCGACCAGCTGTAATTGTAGTCGCCCGGCTTCGAATTCGGGAACGCAAACGGAACGACCCCGATCGCTTTCAGCTTTTCATGCGCGTCCATAAATTCGCTCCACGTTTTCGGCGGGGCGGCGATGCCCGCCTTTTTGAATAAATCCTTGTTATACAGCACCCGCACGACATTGACGAAGGTCGGAACGCTGGCATACGTCCCGTCGGCGCCTACGAGCTGCTTCAGCACCGTTTGCGGAAACATGGCATCCCAGACTTGATCGTCCGCATATTTGTTCTTCTCTTTCATATACGGCGTTAAATCGAGCAGTAAATCCTTTTTCAAATCCTCTTGGTCCCAAATATAACGCGTCGTAAAAATATCCGGAGCCGTGCCTCCGATCAGCTGCGTCGTCACCCATGTGCGGTGCTGCTCCACTCCCGGGAAAAACTGCGTGTCAAGGTTGATCGTTACGTCCGGATTCATATCCTGATATGCGGAAACGATTTCCTCCCAAGCCTTGATTTCATCCTGGTCTCCCTGGCTTTCCATCATGACCGTAACGTTCAATTCCACGGTAGAGCCGGACGACTCAGCGTTCTCCCTGCCTCCGCTGCAAGCGGTCAATGAAATACATGCGGCCATTGCGATTATTGCGGCGACGGCTGCCGGTAGCTTACCTTTTCCGGTATGTTTCTTCCCCAATGCGACTCCCTCTTTTCTTTATCCTTTGACTGCACCTGCCGTAAATCCTTCTACGAACGACTTGCCCGAAGCGATAAACAATGCGAGCAGCGGTATGGAAGCAATGACGAAGCCGGCAAATTGAATGCCCTGCACCTGGTCGAGCGGGCCGGTGACGCTGCTGATGGCAAGAATGACCGGCTTTACGCGGTCGCCCGACGTGATGACGAGCGGCCAAATATAGTTGTTCCAGCCGAGCAGCGCGTTCATGATCGATACGGTGGCCAAGATCGGCAAGGATAACGGGAGCATGATCCGCGTGAGGATCGTCAAGTCGCCCGCGCCTTCCATTTCCGCCGCTTCCATATAAGCATCCGATAAATCCTCGAAAAACGCCCGAATGAGCATGGTGGCCGTGGAGGACGCGCCGGCCATCGGTCCGAATATTTGCGCCCAATACGTGTTAATCAATCCGAGATGCTTAAATAAAACAAATTGCGGGATCAGCAGCAAGAAGCTTGGAACCATCATTAACAGGAGAACGAAATAATAGAGCAGCTCTTTGCCGTGAAATGAATACCGGGCGAACGCATAGGCCGCCAAAGTGGAATTAATAAGCACGCATGCGATGATGCCTGAAGTGATGACGATCGAATTGCCGAGGAACGGCCACAATTGACGGAACGCTTCCCCATAATTATCAAGGTGTAAAGGCATAGCCGGCCGCCAGAAGCTGTGTACCATCTGATCCTTATATTTCAACGAGGAGATCAGCAGCATATAGAACGGCAGCAGCGTAAGCGCGAGCAGGAACAGCAATGCAAGATGATGCGCGGACGATTTGAGCATCGGCCTTTGCAGGGGGAACCCCTCCTTGTAACGGAATCTTCGGTGTCTTCCTTACGATCTTCGGCGGAACGAACGGTTAACCGCCAGCGTAAAGAGGAGCATGGTCAAGAAGAGCACGACTCCGATCGCGGAGGCAAACCCTAATTCGTTATATTCAAACCCTCTTTTATATAAATAAAGCGCCGGAGTGAGCGTCGTGTACCCCGGACCGCCGTTTGTCAGTACGAGAACATTTTCAAAGCTTTGAAATTGGTTTATGCAAGCAAGCAGAAGCACAAGACGAATTTGCGTGACAAGCTGCGGCAGCTCCAAATAGGCGAACCTTTGACCGACTCCCATCCCATCGATATAGCCTGCTTCGTACAGCTCGCGGGGAATGGCGACGAGTCCCGCCAGAAAGATGAGGAACGAAATGCCTCCGACCCACGGGAAATTGACGAACACGATGGCCCACAGCGCGGTGCCGCTGTCACCGAGCCAGGCTTGCGTCCAGGAGCCCAGCCCCGCCGATTCCAGGAATGTGTTGATGATGCCGTTACCCATATAAATCCATCGCCACAATAAAAAAATGATGATGGACGGTACGACGAGCGGCAGCAAAAACATAAATTTATACGCGTTTTGCAGCTTCCGCTTGGCTACATGGTGCACAAGAAGCGCCCCAAGCAGCGGAAGCGTAATTTGTATCAATGCGAAGCTTCCGGTATACCATGCAATGTTACCCATCGCTTCATAAAAAATCGGATCCGAGAACAGCCTGGAGAAGTTGCTCATGCCGACGAACCGGTTGACGTTCGCTCCGTTCCATTCGTACATCGATTTCACGAACGCTGAGAAGAGCGGAATATATTTAAACAAAATCATAGAAATAAAGATCGGCGTCAAAAATAGGAACGCTTTCAAATAAACGACGGCGCTTCTTCGCCGAACGGTCGGCAACTCTCGTCACTCCTCTCTATCTCTCCGGTTGAATTCATTGTATAAAACCGAGCGGCGGCGGGTCATGGTTCATAGCGCCATATTGGAGGCGAATTCCGACAAGTCCTCAGGATAAGCGGCTCAGCTTCCGTTCTTCCGTCAGCTGTCTTCGCATCCACTCGTTGGCGACAAGAGGATCTCCGTCCGCCTGCAGACGCTCGTATAACGATAAGCGCAGCTCCCGAAGCGTCGCGGAACAACGCTCGTCGGCCGCTACATTCATCAGCTCGGCGGGATCGCGCTCCAAATCGTAAAGCTCGTCGACGTCCGTCGTATTCCAGATGTACTTCCATCGTCTCGTCCGGATCATTCGCTGCGTGTACAGCCCGAATTGCTGTCCGTTGTAGGCGGACACGACCGCGTTCCTCGGAGGCTGGCTGTTCCTGCCGCCGGTTAACAGCGGAGCGAACGACGCCCCGTGAAAGTATCCGGGTGCGGGTCCTTCCAACCCGAGCAGCTCCAGTACAGTCGGGGCCATATCCAACAAGCTGTATACGAATTCGTCGTTCCTTGCGCCTGCCGCACCGAAACCCGGCAATCGGACAATCAGCGGCACGCGAACCACATCGTCGTAAAGCACGTAATGTTTGTCCATCATTCGATGCGAGCCGCACATATCCCCGTGATCGGCCGTGAACACGACAATCGTATGCTCCGCCGCGCCCGTCTCCTCAAGCGTTCGCAGCACGATGCCGATCGCTTCGTCCAATTGCGATATAATGCCGAAGTACCTTGCGACGACGGGTGACCAGTCCTCCCAAGATAAGCTCTCGATTCCCCAGTTATACAGCTGCTGCCTCTGAATATACGGCTTCCCCGCGAACGTCTCGCGAAAGCTCGGCCATTCCCGAATGGAAGCGGGGTCGTACATCGTTGCAAATTTCCCCGAAGGACGGCACGGCAAATGCGGCTCGGAAAAATGAAGCGCCATATGCCACGGACGGCCGCCGCTCTGCAGCCTTCGCAGCTGCTCCGACGCTTGCCCGGCGAACCAATGCGTAGAGCTGTCTTCCACGGGAATCGGGTTCGGTTCCCCGAAAAATCCGCTCGTGTACGCGACGTGCGGGTAACGCTGCTTGCGGAACTCCCGGTATCGTTCTTCCCCGATCACCTGATCGAAGCCGAACGCCGTCGCATCCAGCTGCGGATGCACACCCCACTTGCCCAAATACGCTAAATCGTATCCGTTCTCGGCCAGCGTGCGCGTCCAAGTAAAATCCGAAGGCTGCAAGGAGCCTGTCGGAAGAGCGCCGTTGAAGTTCCAAAGAGCGCCGAACGCTTCCGGACGTCTCCCGTTCAGCAGCGACTGTCGGGCCGGACAGCAAACCGGGAAATGGGAATAGGCGCTGCTGAATGTAACGCCTTCCTTGGATAACGCGTCAAGGTTCGGCGTATGAACCGGATGGAAGCCGCTTGCGCCGATGCAATCGTAACGCAGCTGATCCGCCGTAATGATCAACAAGTTCGGAGGCGTATCCTTTCTCATGGTTTCTTCCCTTCCTTCCGTGCCGTATGTCCGCGATGAATTATCCGATATATTCGCGGGATGCGCCTCCGTTCTGCCCTTCCACTCGATATTGGCTCGGAGAGCAGCCTGTGAGCCGTTGAAACAGACGGCTGAAGAAGGAAGGATCGTCATACCCCACCATCGCCGCGATCGCGATCACCTTCTCCTCCGTGTCGAGCAGCAAATGCCGGGCGCGGCCGATGCGAATGTCATGCAATATTTCGATTACGCTTCGGCCGTATTCCCGCCGAACGAGCCGGTTCAGCTGGCGGGTGCTGATGTTGAACAGCTCGGATAGCGACTGCAGCGATATTTTTTTATCGTAGTTGCGCTCCATGTAACCGTGGATGCGCCGCGCCGTCATTTGACTCTCCTGCTTGCGCAGCGGCAGTACCTTCTGCTGCATTCCCATATGGTTGTAATAACGGGACAGCAGAACCAGCAGCTCGATCAGCTTCAAACGGATGATCGTCTTATGCCCCATGCCGGCGCTTCCGATTTCGCGGATCATATCCTCCAGCAGCGCTAACACGTGAGCGGCTTCCCGTCCGCTTACGTTCAAGCGGTGATTAAACCGGATGTCGTCCGAAAGAAACGGATGAACGTAAAAATAGTCCATCGAACCCGTTATTTCCAGCTCCCGAAGCAAGGTGTCGGGAATGAAGGAAGGCATAAACAAGCAATTGATGATTTCGATTTTGTCTCCGGCTTCCAATGCGTACGAGTGCGTTTCCCCCGGGTTAATAATAAACACGTCTCCTGCTTTTATTTCGTAGAGCGTCCCTTCGAAGCAATGCATTCCGTTGCCGCCGACTACATAAACAAGCTCTATAAATTCATGGCTGTGCTCTTGAATCGAAGAGTGGATCGTTCGCGTAATCCAGAAAGGAAAATCTTCGTTCATGAACTGGCTGCTGATCAGCTTATTCACACATCTCACCGCCCGTCTTCCTGCTTCGCTTGCCTTGACCTTGCGATCCGCTGCGCCTCGTCGAATCGTTCTCTGCGCGGATCGCTGTACCATTGCTCCCAGGTCATACCGACACCGTTCAAAATTTGCTCGATCCGTCTGCGAAACGGCAGCCCGGCCTCTTTCAATTGAATCGTCATTGGATCGTTACGGCCGGCCAGCTTGTCATCGATCCATCGTTCCAACCGCCGCCCCAATTCGCCCGCAAGTTCCGGCTGTTCGGCCGCAATATTGACCTTCTCCTCCGGATCCGCTGCGAGATCGTACAGCTCCTGCTCCGGTCTATGAAACAGGCCGGAGTCGTACGTACGTATAAACTTATAACGCTCGGTGCGAATTCCTCTAGCCGCTTGCCATGCGCACTCGCTTAAATAAACTTCCTTGTGCGTGCGTTCGGCTTCCCCGCGAATGGCGGGCCACAAGCTGCGGCCGTCGAGGCTTTCCGGCTCCGCCAGCTCGGATATTTCGATTGTTTCCGGAGCGGCGGCGCGAGCGGCCTCCAATAAGGTCGGGAGCAGGTCGACCTGCTGCACGAGCCCCGTAACTCTCCGCCCTTCCGGGATCTGCCCCGGCCATCGCATGATGATCGGAACGTGCACAGTAGGCTCGTATAGCCCGCAATGGTCCCAATAAATGTCGTGCTCCGTCAAGCTTTCGCCGTGATCTCCGAACAGAACGAGCAGCGTATCTTCCCGGATGCCCAGCTTCTCCAGATGCAGATCCAGCTCCTGCAGCCGGTCGTCCAAATAACGAATTTCCGCGTCGTATAGCGCGTCGTAATAGGCGCTGTCCGTGACCGGACCGATCAAATCGTAATGATGGTGTTTAAAAAAAGGATACGCGAGATGATTGTAGGCTCGTTCCATGCTGCGGTTGTCCGGGTCGTACGGATTTTTACCAGAATCGTAAAATTGCGCCGCGTACGGCTCCGGCGGCAAGTAAGGCGTATGCGGATCCCAATAGTGAAGAAATAGAAAAAACGGTTCGTCCTTATGCTGCTCGATCCAGGGCAATGCGAGCCCATTGACGGTTTTCCCGTCGATCCAGCGCGTTTTGCCCGAGCTGTTGATGTAATAACGGTACCCTCTCGCAAACCATTCCTTCAGATGGTACAAATTGTCCACCGCCGCCGTTGTAAATCCTGCGGAGCGAAGCATGGCCGGCAGCCATGGAGTGGATTTAGGCAGCCGCGTCAGCTCCGAGCCGTGCGACACGACGCCTGTCGTGAGACCGACCTTGCCGGTGAAAATGCCGGTATGCGCTACTTCCGTCGGAATATCGGCCGCATAGGCTCGCTCGAACAAGACGCCTTGAGAAGCGATGGCGTCGAGATAAGGGCTTGTCGGCTTCCCGTATCCGTAGCAGCTAAGTCTGGAAGCCCTTAGCGTGTCGAGAGAAACAAGGATAATGTTCATACCGTTCTCTCCTCCTCTCCGACCGCCGGGACGGACGCGCGGGCGGTTTGTTGTTCCAGCCAGGCAAGGATGTCCGCCGCATTTTGCTCCACCGTGTTCGTTTGGGTGTCGATGACGAGATCCGGACAAGCCGGCACGTCGTACGGGTCGGAAATGCCGGTGAAGGATGAAACTTCTCCCCTTCTTGCCCTTGCGTACAACCCTTTCACCTCGCGTTTCTCGCACTCTTCCACAGGGCACTTGACGTAAATTTCCACGTATCCCGGGACGGATGTCCGCAGCAAATCTCTCATTTCCCGATAAGGCGTAATGGCGGAAACTAGAACGGTAACTCCGTTTCGGGAAAGCAGCTTGGAAACATAGGCGATCCGTTTAATGTTTTCGATTCGATCCTCCCGCCGAAAGCCGAGCCCCTTGCAAATCGTTTCGCGAAGCTCATCGCCGTCGAGCAGCTCGGCACGCACGCCTTGATGAAGCAAATCGGCAGCTACCCGCTTTGCGGTCGTCGTTTTCCCCGAGCCTGACAAGCCCGTAAACCAAAGCACCTTTCCTTCGCTAGCCCCCATTCGTTCCGGCTCCTTTGCTGGAAATATGTTTATCCGTCCACGTCGACCGGAAATCCGCCTTGCATGTGCGACTGTATTGCCGCCTCGATCACCGCTTGCGCCGCAAGCGCATCCGCTCCGGAGCCATCGATGTGTTCCGGCGGCGCACCTTCCTTCACCTGTTCGATAAACCGGGCGATCCGTCTGGTAAACGTATCGTTAAAGCCCTGCATCCCGCCGAAAAGCGGGTTTTTCAATACGAGCAAATCGTTCGATTGATGAGGATAATACGTCATGCTCTCATATACGTTATCGATGACGAAACGTCCGTCCGTACCGGCGACCTCGCAATATTCGATCGGATGACGCATGGACATGTCGTAGCTGCCCGTCAAATGGCCGACGGCCCCGGAAGCGAACTCCATGTTGACCGACGCGGTCGACCACGAGCTTCGTCCCGGCGCCTTCGTCATAAACGCTTGCACGCGCCGAACGTCGCCGGCGAAATATCGCATGACGTCGATCGAATGCGGATGCAGCGCCCGCATATGCAGCCATGGAGTGGCGTCGTTCGGGTTTTGAATCGTCAGGCGCATATTGACGAACAGCAAATGGCCGAGCTTGCCCTCGGACACGAGCTCCTTCGCCCGGAACGCGGCGGGAGTGAAGCGGTGGTTCAAATTGCAAGCGAGGCGGACTCCTTTCTCGCGGGCATAGGCCACCATCCGCTTCGCTTCTTCGAGCCTGTTCGAGATCGGCTTCTCGACCAGCACGTCCTTTCCGGCCTCGATGGCAGTCATGACCGGTTCGAAATGATGACTGCCGTTCTCTACTCCGGCCGTTGCGACCGCAACGACGTCGATCTCCTCCTTGCCCAGCATTTCCCTAAGATCCGTATAAGCGGGAACCCCGAATTCCCGGCCGGCGGAGTTCGCGCGTTCGTCAAGAAGGTCGCATACCGCGGCGAGCTCCGTATCCGGATGCTGCACATAGCTGCGGCAATGAATTTTTCCGATATTGTTGACGCCGACGACGGCGACTTTAATCATCGCGGCTCCTCCTTCCCGCGGGCTTGAAGAAGCCGGGTTCCCGGGAACCGAAGGCTCCGGGTCCCGGCATCAACCCCCGCACGTTGTTACTTGCTGGCCTGCTCCTCTTTTTTCTCCTTTTGCTGAAGAGAGCGGGCATTAATGATGGAGCCGATGTACAACGAATCGTATGCCTCTTGCGAAGACGTAAAAATTTTCCCGGTCCCGTGCCAATTCGTATTCGTATAGATCGGGTTGCGCCGGCCGGTTTGCGACTCCCGCTTGGCGATATAATCCTCCATCCGCTGCTGCAGCAGCTTCACGACTTCCGGCTCCCGCTCCGCGAGATTGACGTTCTCACCCGGGTCGCTGATGAGATTGTACAGTTCCACCTCCGGCTTAAAGTGAAAATCCGGCTCAAGCGCGCAGATCAGCTTCCATTCCGGCGTCCGCCAGCCGTGCTTGCGCATCCATGTGCACTCCGTTATATAAAATTCGCTGATTTTCTCACGCTTTCCGTCGATTGCCGGAAGGAGGCTGCTTCCGTCGAATGCGATCTCCGGCGATATGCCGAGCAATTCGAGCACGGTCGGCATAATGTCTTGAATTAAAGAAACGTCGGATACGCGCGTACCCGCCGGCAATCGTCCCGGGTAGCGGACGATCAGCGGCACGACGAGCGTGCAGTCGTAAAGCCCGTGATGATCGAAATAGCAGTCGTGTTCATAGAGCGTCTCTCCATGGTCGGCGGTAACGACAACGACGGTGTCTTCTTCCAAGCCGAGCGCCTCCAGCTTGCTGAGCAGCGTCTGGATGCAAGCGTCCATATACGCCACCGCGCCGTCGTATTGGGCGGTTACATATTCATGGTCGGTGACGCCTTCCGGAATCCACGACTTTAAGAAGTCCGCGAACGGCTTAAAGTTGTACACCGGCTCCATCGATTTGTTGTCCGGATCCTTCTCGTCGCTGCCGTAAAACATCCGCTCATACGGTACCGGCGGCAAATACGGCGAGTGCGGGTCCATATGGCGCAAAAACAGGAAGAACGGCTTGTCGTCCGCAGCCAATCTTTCGAGCTCGGGCACCGCTTTCTCGTTCAAATTTTGCGCTTTCGGCGACCGCCCGGTTTCCGGGTCCGGCTGCCACGATTCGTAATCGATATATTTTTGGAAGCCGCGTGAAGAAGGATTGCCCGTAAACCCGATGCATGTCGTGTTATACCCTTCTTCGCCGAGCACCTCGGGGAGTGTCTTGACATGCGGGCCCAGCGGACCGGCGTGCCGCAGCGCGACGACATCGGTGCCGAACGTGTCCATGCCGGTCAGCATGGACGCGTAAGCCGGCGTCGTCGGAATGCTCGGGCTGAAATGCTGCTCGAACAGCACGCCCTGCTTCGCGAATCGGTCCAAATGAGGCGTCGTTAACCGGTGATAGCCGTAAGCGCTCATATGGTCGCGTCTTAGGCTGTCGATTCCAAATACGATCAGGTTCGGTTTCTTCTGTCCCATAGCAAACGTTCTCCTCCTGTTCTTATCGGGCGTTTAATTGCTTCAAGATCGAATTCAAATAGCCGTAAGATTCTGCAGCAACGATCGACACATCCGCAAGCGAATGTTCCGCCGAAGCGCCGATCACTTCAAGCACGACCGGACCGTTGTAGCCGCCGTCGACCATCGCCTTGCAGTAACCGAACAAGTCGATGTCGCCGCGCCCGCACGCCTGCCGTTCGATCGGCCCCGGCCCTTGCTCGCGGCCTTTGCAATCGCGGATGTGAATATGCTTCACTCTGCTCAGCACGGCGGGAAGCGCCTCTTCGGCGTTCTCGCCCGCGCGGTGAATATGGCTCGGGTCCATATCGATCCCGAACGCAGGCGACGATATGCTCTCCATGGCGCGAAGCGTCGTCGGCGTATTGTAAATCGCGTTGCCGACGTGTGCCTTCGCGCATAGCGTAACGCCGAACGATGCGGCTTTTTCCGCCAATCTCGAAAGGTTGTCGATCGATGCCGCCACATCCTCCTCGACCCCGCTCTTGCCGCCGGGTCCTACGTTGACGATCGGAATGCCGATCTCCGCCGCCGCCTCGAAAGCGACAAGCAGCCTTTCCTCGTTCAACGAAGCGACCTCGGTCGATAAAAACTCGAGCCCGTTGTCCTGCACGATTTGCCGCAGCTCGTTCTTCTGTTCCTTCCAGCGGCTCAAATCCAGATGCTCGCACATGCCTTGAATGGCGGATATTTCGACGCCGTCATACCCGCAGCGGGCAATATGCCGCGCCGCAGCGGCGAAATCGAACTGCCTGAACAGAACGGTGTTGACCCCTAATTTAATCAAACGGTATCTCCCCTTTGCTCCTCGTTTCGCAATTCATGACGCGTTCGGCTTACAGCATCGTGTACGGGTCGCCGTGCAGCGGCGGAAGCCGATGCGGACGGACCGTCTCGCCGCCGCGCTCGTAAGACTCGATGACCGCAAACGTATACTCCAGCACGGCAAGCGCGTCTCTGCCATTGGCACGAAGATTTTCCCGCGGCACGCCGTTCGTAATATCCTCCAGGAATGCATGAAGCCGGTTGCCGAACGTGCTGTTGAAGTCGTTCGTCCCGTAATCGGTTACTTCGGGTTCCGGCTGCACGCTGATCGCCGGGATGCCTTTCTCCGCCTTCCAGTAGGAAAGCTTCTCCACGCAGTTTTCGATAGTGAACGTCCCCTTCGAGCCGCCGACCTCAAGACTCCACCATCCGCCAAGCCCGTACACGGCGTCGCCGCGCTGGCTGAGCAAGTATCCGGTACCGCCGTTCGCGAATTTCACGTGGATGCTGTTGATCGATACCATCACGTCGCCTTTGTTTCTGCGGAAGCCCGGCGTATCGGAGAACGTCTGAATGTGCGTAATGTCGCCGCAGAAGTGGCGCATCACGCTGAACGGATGTGTCAGGAACGCCTTCATATGGAAGTAAGGATGGCCTTTGATTTTCGGCGAACCCGCCAGGCCGTAGCCGGCTTCCCCGCCGTTGAAGCCCATCTTCGCCAAGCAGTATACGAGCTCTCCGATTTCCCCGTTATCCATCAGCTGTTTCGCCTTCTGCGCCGGCTCCGTGAAATAGTGGTTCAGGTTGCAGCCCAGATACACTTTCTTTTTCTCGGCCAGCGCGTAAAGCTCCCTCGCCTCTTGGATGTCGTGGCATAGCGGCTTTTCGACGAGCACATGCTTGCCGTAACCGACCGCCTCCATGGCCGGCTCATAATGCCAGCTTCCGTTATCGATGCCGCCTGTCGTCACGTCGACGATTTGCAAATCCGGTTCGCTTTCGATCATGTCTTTCAAGCTGTAGTACGCCTTTACGCCGAACCGTTCCGCCGCCTGATCGGCTTTATCCTTTACAACGTCGCAAACGGCGACCAAATCGGCCAGCTCATCTTTTTTCCAAATGGATGCATGGAGGTTGCCGATCCCCCCCATGCCGACAATTCCGATTTTCAAAGCCATGAATAAGCCCTTCCTTTCGGGTTAAGGTTTGTAATGATCAAACTTCAGATATCGCCGGATCATTCAACGAAACTCTGCGCCCTTCTCTCGACGAAACATATGTAGCGAGCACCATTCGGAGCGAGGTGCGCCCTTCCTCCGCCGTCGCGATCGGTTCGCGGTCGCCGTGCAGAAAATCCGCAAGCGGCTTTGCCAATCCTTTAATGCGCATGAAGTGATTGTCCGGCGTAGTTATGGAGCTTGCGGTCCATTGCCCGGTTCCCGCCAAATACCATTTGAGCCCCGGCGCTCCTTCCGGCCTCGGCGCATTGCAGCTGACCGCATCGCCGTAATTTTGAACGATCGTTCCGCGTTCGCATACGATTTCCGTCGAGTTTTCGGCGGCCGTGCAGGTGAAGGAGCAGTTCACTTCGGCTAACGGTCCTCCCGGGTAGCGGAATATGGCGATGCCGTTGTCCATCGGAATGTCCGGATTGTACAACGACTCCACCTCCGCGGTCACGCTTTCCGGCACGCCGAGCAGCCAATGCAGGAAATCGATCGGGTGCGACGAATCGTCCGCCCAAATGTCCCGATTGTACTTCGGGTCCACATGCCAAGACTGAGAAAAATCAGCGCTTAATCCGACGCCTAGCCCGTGCCTTCTGCGAACGGAGAACACCTTGCCGAACTCGCCGCCTTCAAGCAGCTCCTTCATTTGCGCATTTTGCGGATCCACCCTCATCTGCCAAGCCATGGTGAACGGTACCCCGTACCGCCTAACTGCCGCGACGATCCGTTCCGCTTCCGCATCGGTCAACGCAATCGGCTTCTGCAGCACGATCGCCTTGCCTTTGGAAGCGGCAAGCTCGACCAATTCCGCATGCAGCGACGTTTCGGAAGCGATAACGACCGCTTGGACGTCGGCGCGGTCCAGCAGCGAGGCGGCGTCATCGCAGGCGTCCAAGCCGAATTTGCGGCATGCGTCCGTAAGCCGCTTCGGATCGTGATCCCATCCGGCAACGACCGATATGCCGTCTTCGGGACGGTTCGCCCATTCCTCGCAGTAACCGTTTACATGACCGTGCGCGAATCCGAGAATGCCTACGTTCATTCGGGTCCTCATTCCGCACCTCTCTTCCTTAATTCAAAGCAGCTTGCTTGGAAACGTTCCCTACTGACATGATAAACAGTTGCGTCCGGCGCTTCATGGTTGATCGGGACATCTGCATATTCGATTCGGACAGTTTCAAAAAAAGAAGCGCCCGAAAACAGCTTTTCATGCTGTCCGGACGCTTTTGTTTGAGATCGTTATTTTTTTGTCAGCTTTGTAATTCTTCCGTTTACCGTCCACTCCGCCACATATATGTTGCCTTTCGAATCTACGCAAACGCCGTGCGGAGAGCTGAACCGGTTGCCGCGGAAATAGGCGGGCGGAAGATTCGGCCAGCCCTGCTGTTTATATGCTTGCTGGTCTTCCCCCAGGTGTGTGATCAAGCGGTCTTCTTTATCGAAAATCGTAATGCGGCTGTGCAGATCGGGGAAGTACATTTCATCCCCGTGAAAATAAAAGCTGCACGGCATATCCATATTTTCGTCGATAAACCGCTTGTGCTCGCCCTCCGGCGTGAACACCTGTATGCGGTGATTGCTTCGGTCCGCCACATACAGCTCGGGCTCGCCGCGCCTAACATCGAAGGAAATGCCATGCGGACATGCCAGCTTCCCGGGCTCGCTCCCGGTTCCGCCGAACGAACCGATGTACGTTCCGTCCGCGCGGTAGCGGTGAATCCAGTTTTGCCCGTAGCCGTCCGTGACATAAATATCCCCGTTCGGGGCAACCGCCGCATCGGTCGGTACGTATTTTCGCTGTTCGTCATAGACGTCCGGCAAATCCGGGGCGCCAAGCTCGAGCGCCTTTTCCCCGCCCGTCGTCGCTTTGACAAGCAATCCTCTGGCCGTGTCCGTTATGTAAAGAAACTCTTGATCGCCTTCCTTATGCAAATAAAAACCGTGGGCTCCGCCTGCGAACTCGTCTCCCCAGGACGATACGAAGCGGCCGTTCTCGTCGAATTTCAGCACCGCCTGTTCATTGGTATGAAATACGTAAACATTGTCCTCCGCATCGACGACGATGCCGTGAGTGTATCCCAGCTTGACGGAGCTTGGGACTTGCGCCCATTCCGTATTCATCTCATACACGTAACTGCCGCTGCCGATTACTTTCGCCATTGTACCTCTCCCCTTCGCAATGTGTTTTCAACTTTTTAACTTCACAAATATGTATTCACGATAACCCGCTCATTACCCTTTTTCTTCCGAACGGTCCCGGGAATGAACGGGCGTCTGCCTGAATTCGCCCGGCGTCAAGCCTGTTTCTTTCTTAAAGTTGTTGCTGAAATAGTGAACGCTCCCGTACCCGAGCCGCTCGGCGACGGTTTCGATCGGTTCTCCGCGAAGCAGCGCTTGCTTGGCAAGACGGATCCGCTCCGTGATCAAATACTGCTTCGGATTGATGCCCAGCTCTTGAAAAAACAGCTGCGTGAAATAGCTGGGATGGTAACCGCACAGCTTGGCCAGCTCCGATACGGTCCAGTTTTTGGCGAGCTGCTCTCTCATCGCATGAAGCGCAGGCTCGATTTTGCTTGCCGCCGTACCGGCTGAAGGCTGCCTCGTTACCTGCCGCAAAACCGACGCGAGCAGCTCCATCAACAGCCCCCTCAGCAAGAACGGAGAACCGAGCGATTCCTGCTGATACTCTTTGACGATCCGCATCATTAACGGCTCCATTCCCGGCAGCGAAAAATGGTTCGGAAGCGCAACGGTCCCGTGCCCCGGAATTTCCAGCACATAGGTCTCAGAGCGGTTTTGCAGCTCATCTTCCCCCACCTCCTGGAGGCCGTAAGCGGGATGAACGGAAGCGGCGGACGGTTCATGCCATGAGAAGTGAATGCTGAAATATTCGGTAAACAAAGGAGTCCGCAGCACATGAGGGCTTCTTCGCCCGTAAAATACGCACTCCCCCGGCAGTACCCGGTAATGGTCCGGTCCGAGCCGGAGCGTCGCTTCGCCGGATATGACATAAAAAAACTGGCAGTCGGGAATGATCCGCGGCCCCCAATGGTCGCCCGGCCTCGCGAATGCCCGGCTGGCGAAATTCAAAGCGGGCGTCAAATCCGTCAGCGTCCCTACTTTCAAGGCAATCCCTCCCGGCGGCAAAGCCTGTCTTCCGATCTGGAAAAATTGTAATTTTGTTTTGAATATGTCTAAATACGCCGGTCTCAGCTTTTTTGTAAGATGATGTCAACAACAACCGAACTGGTTCAAGGGAGTGATAAACCTATGTTAACACAAGCTCAGCTGAATGAATTCGAAAAAAACGGATTTTTAAAAGGCGACGTCGTGCTAAGCGACGAAGAAGTGGAGGAGCTTCGAGCCGAGTTGGATCTGGTCATGGAAGGAAAGTCGGTAAAAAAGCCCGTCCTTAACCGCAATATGCTGGAAGGCGGCAGCGACTCGCTCTACGATAATATGAAGATGACGGTGACGGAAAAGGTCGTTCAAATCGTCAACATTTGGATGGCGAGCGACGCATTTTACCGGCATGCCCAGCATCCCGTCATCTGCGAGGAAATTTCGCAGCTCAGCAAGACGGATACGCTCCGCATCTGGCATGATCAAGTGCAATACAAGCCGCCGGTTTCGGGCGGGCCTACGGGCTGGCATCAGGACCATCCGCTTTGGCCGATCATTCAGCCTGCCGACCTCGTCAGCGCCTGGGTCGCCCTCGACGACGCGGTCATCGAGAACGGCTGCATGTGGATGGTGCCGGGAAGCCATAAGTGGGGCAACCAGCAACGGTATTTGTCGTGGGACGCTGACTTTAAACCGATACACAAACAGCCCGAGCTGCTTCCGGATGACGCCGCGGTGGAAGCGGTCCCTTTTGAAATCAAGAAAGGTCAAGTCGGCTACCACCACTGTCTCACATGGCACGGCTCTCCGCACAATCGCTCCCAGCTGAAACGAAGAGCGATCGCGGTCCATTATATGCCGGGGCATACCCGTTATGAGCCGACCGCGAATCACCCGATGCACCGGTTCGTCGAGGTGAGCAAAGGCGAAATTTTGCAAGGAGCCCATTTCCCGGTCGTATATTCGAAAGGATAAAAAGAAGGGGTATTCGCCGTTGGCTCGCGGGTACCCCTTTCTTTTTTATAGCGCCGTATTCCGGTTTGCTTGATTCGATTCGCCGCGCGCGGACCCGGACAAAAATCCGGGAAGCCGCTCCCTCGCATTCATGAAAGGCAGCTCAAGCAGCTTATGAAGCAAAAAGGACGCCGCGAACACGACAACCAGCGCAAAAGCGCACAAAAAGACGCTGGATAAAAGCGAAGGCTTCTCCACTAGCGACTTATAATAAATAAATATTTCCCAATGCGTCAAGTAGGCTGCGTACGATGTCACGCTAAGGAACGTTACGGCTTTTACCGTGCGTCCTTTAACGATGGAGCCGAAGCCGCTGCGCTCCATACCGGCGATGCATACCGCAAACGAAGCGGATACGATCGTGAACAGCCACGTCCGCGCAAAAAACGACTGATCCATCGTACCCGCTTTGATGTGGGTAAAAACAATAATACCGCACGACACTAAGGCGGCTGCTGCTGCAACCCGCGCCGCCCGGCCTGACAGCGCGCGCTCATAGACGTTTCGGTAATACCTCTGGAAAGCTGCCAGCAATACGCCCGTAACCAAGCTGTCGATCCGAAGCGGAATACTTTTCCGCACTCCGTAGTCCCAAACCGGATTGTCCGACATAACAACCCACATACGGGCCGAAACCTCTAAGAGCATGATGAACAGGCAGAAGCCGATCAGCAGCGTCCCTTTGTTTCCCGAATACCGGGCGCAAAGCAGAAGCAGCAGAAGCGGAACGACAAAATAAAACCATTCCTCGATCGTCAAGCTCCAAGATACGGGCATAAACGTGTTCAGCGCAGATTCGTGGAAGTTTTGCAGAAACACTAGATAAGCCCAGTGAAACGGTCTATGCAGCAGCAGCCACGTCACGAGCAGCACGAATAAATAAAGCGGAAGCGTCCGGAGCCAGCGCCTGACGTAAAAGCGTAGCAGCGATTTCCACGAGCCTCCTTCAACCACTTCCTTCATTAGGATGTTGCCGATCAAAAAGCCGCTGAGCACGAAAAACAGTTCCACTCCGTAATAGCCGGTCACATAGCTGAACGCCAGCACGTCAAAATGATCCAAGAAAAAAAAGGTTGACGCATGGGTGATTAAGACAAGCATGATCGCCGCCGCCCTAGCCGCATCCAATCCGACATTTCTATCCATCCGATTTCCCTATAAAATAAAACACGGTCAGCAGCAAACCGCCGGCGGCTTCCGCCGCCATGAGCAGCAGCGACCCGGCAGATGGATCGGCAGCGCCTAAAGCCCAAGGAATAAGCTGGCTTACCAGCAACACCGCAAGCAGAACGCCGAAGAGCAGCGCGGCATGTTTCCAGAACCGGATGCCGGCGCCGCCTTTCAACATGAGGTGCGGACTGATCAACACGAGAGTGAGCCACAGCATACCGAGCAGTATGGTAGAGAAGTTATCGACAGCCCTCCAGGAAAATGGGTCCGCCCCGAACACCATCAGCATCGTCATGACGCATTCCCGCACGTAAAACCAAATCAGCAATCCGAGCGCCCCGATGCCCGCGGTGAGCACCAGGGAAACAACCTTGTAGATGTAAAGCGTTCTTCTATTCGCTTCTTGCAAATTCGATGTCATGACGCCGCATCCACTCCTCTTTGATTGACGACAATTCGCTCAGCAAATAGGATCGCGTCTCTTCGCCGTCGACCAGACGGGTTTTGCGGACATATCGCTCCAGCTTCTCCAGCCGGTCGTGAATTAACGAAGCCCCTTTCTCCTTTCGAAGCCATGACTCCGGCACGTCCCTCGTATCTAAAATCGATTCCAATTCTTTATGCTTCTTGCCGATCGTTTGCGCAATGTACAGCTTCATCAGCAGCACGGTGCCGCATACCAGCGTGACGATAAACAGCAGCGACAATAAAAGGACGGTTCCGATCATATTTCCGCGGCTCCTTGCAAATCGAGCTCTTTCGCATGGTGGCATGCGGCGAAATGTCCGGGCTCCACCTCTTGAAATTCGGGCGCCTCCTTCTTGCACAGCTCCGTCGCATACCGGCACCGCGGGTGAAAATAGCAGCCCGACGGTGGCTTGGCCGGGTTCGCCACCTCCCCCTTAAGCAGAATGGGGGCAGCTTTCTTGCGCGGATCCGGAATCGGCCTCGCGGAGAGCAGCGCTTCCGTATACGGATGCTTCGGCTTGCCGAACAACCGCTCCGTCTCGGCCAGTTCGACCATCTTTCCTACGTACATGACTCCGACCCGGTCGGATACGTGCTGGATGACACCCAAATCGTGCGATATGAAGATGTAGCTAAGCCCGAACCGCTCCTGCAAATCTTGCAGCAAATTAATAATTTGCCCTTGCACGGAAACGTCCAGCGCGGACACCGCTTCATCGCAGACGATCAGCCGCGGATTTGTCGCAAGCGCCCGGGCGATCCCGATCCGCTGCCGCTGGCCGCCGCTGAACGCATGCGGGTAGCGCTCCAGGTGCCGGCTGTCGAGTCCGACCGTCTCCATCAGCTCGCGGACGCGGTCCTTTAGCGGCTCGCCCTTCATGATGTTGTTGCAGATGAGCGGCTCTCCGACAATATTGAGTACGGTCATCCGCGGGTTTAACGAGGAGTACGGGTCTTGAAAGATCATTTGGACGTCTCTCCGGATGGCTCGAAGCTTCCGGTTGTCCAGCCTCGTTACATCGACGACGTTTCCGGATTTCGTCTTGAACAACACCTCTCCATCGGTAGGCTCAATCGCCCTAAGGATCGCTCTGCCGAGCGTCGTCTTGCCGCAGCCCGACTCGCCGACCAGCCCGAGGTTTTCGCCTTCGTACATTTGAAAGCTGACGTCGTCGACCGCTTTTACGTAACCGACCGTTTGTTTCAAGAAGCCTTTTTTGATCGGGAAATACTTTTTCATCGATTTGACTTCCAAGATGGGTTGCTTGGTATCCATGCTTGTGCCCCCTTGTTAATTCGTTTCCGCAAACAAGCAGCGTACGTAATGGCGGTCCCCAAGCCTCTTCATCGGAATCGGCGCCGCGTTGCAGACGCCGTCCTGCGCCTTCTTGCATCGCGAGTAAAAGCCGCACCCCGCCGGTTTGTTGATCGGGATCGGGACTGTCCCTTCGATGGATTCCAGTTTTCGGTCCCGGTTGCTGACGGAAGGAATCGATTTAAGCAGCGCGGACGTATACGGATGGCGCGCGCCGTGGAACAGCGTATCCACATCGGTATATTCGACAACCTCGCCTAGGTACATCACCGCCACCTCATCCGACATTTGGGCAATGACGCCGAGGTCGTGCGTGATGAAGATGACGGAGGTTTGAATCGTAGCCTTCAGCTCGTTAATCAACGAGAGCACTTGGGCTTGGACGGTAACGTCCAGCGCGGTCGTCGGCTCGTCGGCTATTAAGATGGACGGGTTGCAGCATAGCGCCATGGCGATCATCGCGCGCTGCCGCATGCCCCCCGACAGCTGATGCGGGTATTCGTTCAAGCGCTGCTCCGGATTGGACATGCCGACCTTCCGCAGCATATCTAAAGCGATTTCCCTCGCTTGCTTTTTGTCCTTGTCGTTGTGGAGCATGATCGATTCCATGATTTGATTGCCGATCGTATGAATCGGCGAGAACGCCTTCATCGGCTCCTGAAAAATCATCGAAATTTCCCCGCCGCGAATGTCTCGGATTTCTTTGCCCATCGGGTTCAGCTTAGCCAGATCGACCGTTCCTTGCCCCTTCTTTCGGTGAAGCAATATTTCCCCTTCCACTTTGGCAGTCTTCGGTACGATCCGGAGAATAGAGTGAGAGGTCACGCTCTTTCCGCAGCCGCTCTCCCCCACAATCCCGAGCGTTTTCCCTTGGTCGAGCGTAAGGTCCACCCCGTCGACCGCTTTAAGCAAACCTTCATCCAATTGAAAGTGCGTTTTTAAATTCCGGATTTCCAATATCGTTTGTTCGGAACGCTGCATGTGAGCCTCACCGTCCTCCGTTATTTATAAGGATCCGCCGCATCGCGAAGTCCGTCGCCCAAGAAGTTGAAAAAAAGCACCGTTGCTACGATGAAAGCCGCGGGCCACAGCAGCCACGGATGGTGCGCCAGCGCTTGTATGTTTTGCGCATCCTGCAGCAGGACGCCCCAGCTGACTACCGGCGGCTGAAGGCCGAGGCCGAGAAAGCTTAGCGACGTTTCTCCCAATATCGTCCCGGGGATCGTAATCGTAACGCTGACGATGATATAACTGGCAAACGACGGCAGCAGATGCTTGCGAATAATCCGGAAATCGCTCGCACCCGACAGCCTGGCGGCCATCGTGAAGTCTTCTTCGCGAAGCGATAAAATCTTGCCTCTGGTTACGCGCGCCAGATCGGTCCATCCGATGACGGAGAAAATCAAGATCATTCCGAAATAGATTTGCAGCGACGACCAGTCTCTCGGCAGCGCCGCAGCGAGCGCCATCCAAAGCGGAATCGTCGGAATGCAGATCATCAGGTCGATCAGCCGTTGAATGACCGTATCGGTAATGCCTCCCAAATAACCGGATATACCTCCCAGCAGCAGGCCGAGTATTAACGTCAGCGTAATGCCGAGCAAGCCGAAGGACAGAGAAATCCGCGACCCGTACAATACCCGGCTGAACAAGTCGCGGCCGAGCTCATCGGTCCCCATCAGGAACAAGGGAGCGTCCTTGATGCCGGTTCCGAACAGGTGAATATCGGTGTTGAACAGCCCCCAAAACTTATACGGCTCTCCTTTTACAAAAAAACGAATCGGGTATTTTTTGGAGGTGTCCTCCACGAACGTGCGCCGGAACGTCTTTTTGTCCACTTCTCTTTTCATGTCGTACACAAAGGGTCGCAGGCTAAAGCCGTCCTCCTTGCTGTAAAAATGAATTCTGGCCGGAGGCGCCTCCTTATAATTGGTATATCTCGCGAGCGGAACCGTGGGAGCCAAAAATTCGCAAAAGACGGCGAGCAAATATAGCAGGATGAGACAAACGCCCGCGATCATGGCGAGCCGATGCTTTTTAAACTTCCACCACATGAGCTGCCATTGCGAAGCAACCTCGTATTGCTGCTGATTGTCGCCTGCCTTCGGTTTATTCGATTTGCGAAACCGAGAAAAAAGATTATTGGAACGTCCCGGAACGGTGTTCATTCCTGCACCCCTCCAAACCGGATTCTAGGATCGATAACGGCAAGCAGCAGATCGGATATCAGCGTTCCGATAACCGTCAGCACACTGACGATGAGCAAGAAGCTTCCCGCCAGGTACATGTCTTGGAACATGAGCGCCCGCAGCATGATCGGACCGATCGTCGGCATATTCAAGACAATCGATACGATCGCTTCCCCCGAAACGATCGCCGGGAGCATCCAGCCGATCGTACTGATGAGCGGGTTGAATGCCATGCGCACCGGGTATTTAAACAGCAGCCGCTTCTCGCCCAAGCCTTTGGCGCGCGCCGTAATGACATATTGCTTCTGCAGCTCGTCAAGCAGCATTCCTCTCGTAATCCGCATTAATCCGGCCATACCGCCGCTGCCGATCACAAAGATCGGGAGCCATAGGTGGTTTAAAAAGTCGAGAAATTTCGCCATCGTCCACGGCGCGTCCTGGAACTGGGGGCTGAACAGGCCGGTTAGCACAGCCCCCGTATTCACAAAGATGAAATATAGGAACAGCAGCGCCAGCAAAAATCCCGGTACGGCCAAGCCGATAAAGGCAAGGAACGTAAACAAGTAATCCGCCGGCGAATACTGATGCGTGGCGGAGTAAATGCCTATCGGCACCGCGATCAGCCACATAAACAGCAGCGTAAACAACGATACCGCCATCGTCATGGCCAGCCGGTCCCCGATCACCTCCGACACCGGCTGATTCCACTGGAAGGAGCGGCCGAAATCCCCCTTGGTAACGATGTTTTTCATCCAGATGAAATATTGCTCAGGCATCGATTTATCCAGCCCGTATTGCTGTTTTAACCGAAGCACCATGCTCTCGTCCACGTCGGAGCCCGATTGCTCCAATTGCGAGATGTAAGTCGTCAAATAATCGCCGGGCGGCAGCTGGATAATCATAAACACGATGATGGTGATGGCGATCAGCAGCGGTATGAGCTGCAGCACACGATGTCCGATATACGATAACATCCCCTCACGCTCCTTAGGAACTGAACCGTTGTAAAAGTGCGAAGGTATAGGCAGACGAGCTGCCTATACCGTCTCACCGGTGTTATTTTTTGAAGAAGAACTGCTCTCCGCTGAAGTTGGCGGCAATGGCAAACCCTTTATCGGAGACGTTGCCCAAATTTTTGTTGATGATGATCGGCTGCGTCACGTTGCCGATATGAGGGAAGTACCAAACATTGTTCTTGATTTCTTGCTTCAGCTCGTCGATGGCCGCTTTGCCTTCTTCCGGCGGGGCGGTTGACACTTTCGTCATCAAATCGTACAGCTTTTGTACGTCTTTCGGAGGCTGTTCGCCCTTCGTTCCGGCGCTGTCCCGGAAATCGAGCCAGAGGCGGCCCCAGTTTCCTTGGCCCCAGTCTCCCATGTACCATAACGGGGTATGTGTCCATATCATGGTCGCCTGCAGCTCGTTGGCGTTATTCCTCGTGCTCCAAAGCGCCTGGTCGATCGTCTTCATCGTCACCTTCAAGCCGAGCTGCTGCCACATTTCAACAATGAGCTCCGTCAGCGGTACGATGTCCGGCGCCTGTGCGCCGACCTCGAACGGGATCGAGAACGGATTGCCGTTCGGCGCCGTCCGGAAGCCGTCCGTACCCTTTTTCATGCCCATTTCGTCGAGCAGCTTATTGCCCGCATCCAGATCGAATGTGTTGTCGAGGATGAGCGAAGGCTCCGCAAAGCCGTAATAGATGGAATCGATAATTTCGTCCCGATCGATCGCGTAATTCAGCGCCTGACGGAACCGTTTGTCTTGGACGACGCTCTTCCATGTATCGTCGTTATACGTCAAGTTTAGGAAAATATCGGTAGGCGTTACGTGCATCTTCGCCATCAATGTCGTATATCCGCCTTTTTCCTCGTTCTCCTTATAGAGCGGCATCTTGACGAGCGCTGCCGATTCGCGCATAAAATCCACTTCTCCGGCAATCGCCTTCAACGTTACGATTTCGATATCCTGCACCAGCGTGCTCTCGATTCGGTCGATGTAAGGAAGCTGGTTGCCCTGCGCATCGAGCTTGAAGTAGTACGGATTGCGCTCGAAAATCGCCGTCGTTTCCGTTTTTTGCTTAAATACCCAAGGATAAAGCACCGGGAAGCCTTGTGCCTTCGGGTTCGTCAAATCCCAGTTCGTAATGTCTTTATCGTTGAAGAACGCCGGCCATTCCTCCGGCTCGAACCCGGCTTTCTTGATTTCCGCTGCAAGCACATCCGGGTCCGCATACTTTTTGTGGAACTGCTTTAAATAGTGAGCCGGTTTGATCAGCTCGGTATAGCCGCGCCACCCTTGGATCGCAAACCGAATCGGCAAACCGCCGTACGGCGAATTGAACTTGAGCTTGAACGTGAAATCGTCCACAATTTCAAACTGGAAAGGCTTGCCGGACGCTTCGCCTCCGTCTCTAAGCCATACCGGGAATACGGGCGTAAGCTCCTCGTTCATTAAGAAATCCTCGACCGTAAAGCGGACATCCTCGACCGTCACCGGTTCGCCGTCGGACCATCTGAGCCCTTCGCGCATGTGGAACGTGAATTCCGTTTGCTGATCGTTGACCTCGTACCCTTCCAGTACGTTTCCGGTAATTTCCTCGCCCAGAATGCCCGGCGTGTTCAGCAGCGGTTCGTTGTTCATCACGAATACGTCTGCATCCCAATCGATCGCCGAGGTTACGGTCCGAAGCGTCCCGCCGTAGGTGCCGATCTCGTAATCGAGCATCGTAAGCGGCATTTCGTTCGTCAGCTTCGGATTTTTCGGAAGACGGTCCTTTACCGGAGGCAGGCCCATAGAGTCAAGCATCGGCGCTTGATGGAACTCGATCGAACCGAGGTCTACCTGCGGTTCTTCGCCTCCCCCTCCTCCGCTGCCTACCGGATCTGTCCCCTCATCCGCCGGATCGTTTGTTTGCGTGCCCGGATCGCCGGTGTTGGAACCGCTTTCAGAACCGCCAAAGCAACCGGCCAAGCTGAGGAGTATTAACGATAGCATGAGTAATACCGTGAACACCCTTTTCATGGAGAGCCTCCTGTTCTTGGTATGGAAATTCAAAGCTACAATCACAGTAACACACGCTTTTCCGGCCTTTCATTGCGGATATCGCAAAAATCATAGCTTATATAGACATCCCGATTTCCGGATTCCGCGCTAAGGTATTCGATATTCCTTCTGCGCAATTTCGCGGTACTTTCCAGGGGGACAACCTACTTTGCGCTGAAACAGGCGGTTAAAGAAAGCGGGGTCTTCATACCCGATATTTCCGGCGATCGTTATCACCTTTTCGTCGGATTCCGACAAAAGCTGCTTCGCTTTCTCCACGCGAATGTTATGGATCATTTCAAAAATGGTCATGCCCGTCTCTTCCTTAAACACGCGATTCAGCTGCCTCGGACTAAGATTGAACAAATCGCTCAGCAAATTGATGGAAAGCTTCTTCTCGTAGTTGCGGTTTAAATACCCGATGATTCGCTGAATCAACAGCTTCTTTCCGTTGCTTCTCGGGTTAAGGCTCGTTTTTTTTGTAAAATAGCGCGACAGAAGCACAAGCAGCTCCAACAGCTTGATCCGCAGCATCGTCGAATAACCGGACTCGTGCTTTTCATACTCGCGGATCATGTCGTCCAACAAATGCAATACTCTTGAAGCGCCTTCTCCGTCTAATTGGAGGCGATGGTTGAAGTGCTGATGAGTGCTTAGGAACGGCTTCATATAGCAAAAGTCCGCCGAATCGGAAATACCCAAGCCGTGTAAACAAGTGTGTTGAACGAGGTCCGGAACGAAGAGGCAATTGACGATTTCCAGCGATTCGCCTTCCGACAATTGGTACGTATGGGCTTCGCCGGGGTTGATGAAGAGAACGTCGCCACCGCGAATGTCGTAGCTGTCATTCTCGAACATATGCTTTCCGTTTCCGCTCACAATGTAGACCAGCTCTACAAAATCGTGAACGTGCATGCTCGGAGCA
The DNA here is from genome assembly GCF_028745515.1 of Paenibacillus thermotolerans. Lineage (GTDB taxonomy): Bacteria > Bacillota > Bacilli > Paenibacillales > YIM-B00363 > Paenibacillus_AE > Paenibacillus_AE thermotolerans. Next base: position 34,857 of record NZ_JAQZSG010000003.1, read on the forward strand.
TTATCCTTCGTATGAATCGTGCGGCGGATCCAGAAAGGAATGCAATGCGGCTCCTCCAAGTAATTTCTGAGCATTAGCTTTTCCAATGCGTCCACCCCCAATGGATAAAAGAACTTGTAAGCCCTTTCAATGGAGTTGGGAATATTATAGTCGCCAAATTTTTAAAAAATTCCTCGGGTCGTGTCGAAGCTGTTGGATTATTTTTGAAAATGTTGGTTTTCAAAAATCGAGGTTTATGTTTCTCTTCGTTTGTATTGAAAAAGCCCGCCAACGCGAGGTTGAAACGGGCTGAAACGAATAAAGGTATGAAGTTGATTGAGCAGGTATGCGGAAGCTATGCAAGCTTCGGGAACAGACCGCCCCGGATCGGATCGCCGCTTTGCAAATGTTGTCCGTCCGTGCAAATGTGCGGCGCCCCGCTGTAGGTCGTACCGTCCGGCATATAAATGACGGCAAGCGCCCTGCGCGGCCGGTCCGTTCGGTTCGCATGGGCATAGTGAAACGTGAGTCCGTCATGAAACGTACAGCTGCCCGCCTTCATCCGTACGATTGCCGCGGTGTTGCGGTCCGCCTCCCTCGCACCCTCCAATGCGAAAATATCCTCGGGGGTCACGAGGCTGATGCCCTTCAAGTTTTTAATTTTTTGACTTTTGGGGACGAACATCATGCAGCCGTTCGTTTCGTCCACATCGTCGAGGGCAAGCCACATGGAGAAGGCGCCCGTTTCGTTCATCGGCCAGTAAGGCCAGTCCTGGTGCCACGGCGTCGGCTTGGAGTCTCCCGGCATTTTGTATAGCGCATGGTCGTGGAACAAACGAATTCCTTCGGCGCCGGTCAGTTGCTTCCCCAGGTCCGCAAATCGGCGGCTTAGTACAAATTTCGCGATTCCGCCGTGATCTCTCCATGTGTTTACCCGTTGGTTCAGCACCTTGTAATACGCGCCTTCCTCCCGGTCCGTTTGGACGGAACGGGCGGCGCCGCCGTTCATCACTTCAAACAAATAGCTGCGCAGCTCCTCCACTTCATCCTTGGTAATGACGTTATCCACTTGTACAAATCCGTTCTCCCGGTAAAATTCGATTTTGTCCCGGCTCAATACCATCGGATCGTGCAGCAACTTCAATCTCCCCTTTCAACTGTCAATATCGCCTCAATTCTTGTTTATGCTTTATTCGCGGATATGCCGGTTATTCCTTTTTCGAACAAGATTGTTGTTTATAATAAATTCAACAGCGGGAGAAGGTGATAAATGATTATGTTTCTGAAGGTAGACAGATATATTGTTCTCAAATTACTAGAGCCGAGTGATGCCGAGAGCTTATTTCTGCTTACGGATCGTTCCAGGCATTATATTCGCGAGCGGCTCCCTTGGGTTGACGGCACGAAAGAAGTAGAGAATACGAGGTCGTTTATTGATTATTGTCAGAAACTATATGCATTTAATTACGGTTTCAACGCAGGAATATGGTATAGAGGAAAAATTGCGGGCTGTATCGGACATCATTCGATTGATTGGGCAAACAAGAAGACCAGTATAGGCTATTGGTTGGGAGAACCGTATCAAGGGAACGGAATAATGATAAAAAGCAGGGCCATCCCTGAAAAATTAGGCTTTACCAATGAAGGTTTAGTTCGGCAATCCGAATGGATATACGACCATTTTATTGATCATTTTGTATATGGGCTGCTTAAACAAGATTGGAAATTCTTCCACTTAAATTACGAAACGGCCGTCATTTTTGACGGCCGCACCCATATAGCATACTTTCCTATAAATAAATGCCTTCCGATCCGTTATCCCCCGCACCGCCGCCGCATTTTCAGCACATAAGTACCTTGCGATCCGTTATATGCGCCAACATTGCCTCAAGATACGTCCGCCGCACCCAAATAAATACCTTCCGATCCGCTATTCCCCGCACCACCGCCGCATTTTCAACACATAAGTACCTCCCGATCCGTTTTATCCGCTCACATTGCCTCAAGATACGTCCGCCGCACCCAAATAAATACCTTCCGATCCGCTATTCCCCGCACCACCGCCGCATTTTCAACACATAAGTACCTCCCGATCCGTTTTATCCGCTCACATTGCCTCAAGATACGTCCGCCGCACCCAAATAAATACCTTCCGATCCGCTAGTCCCCGCACCGCCGCCGCATTTTCAACACATAAGTACCTCGCGATCCGTTATATCCGCTCACATTGCCTCAAGATACGACCGCCGCACCCAAATAAATACCTTCCGATCCGCTATTCCCCGCACCGCCGCCGCATTTTCAACACATAAGTACCTCGCGATCCGTTATATCCGCCAACATCACCTCAAGATACACCTGCCGCACTCAAATAAATACCAGCCAATCCGTTATCCACCGCACCGCCGCCGCATTTTCAGCAATAAGTACCTTGCGATCCGTTTTATCCGCCAACATCACCTCAAGAGACGCCCGCCGCACCCAAATAAATACCTTCTGATCCGCTATTCCCCGCACCGCCGCCGCATTTTCAGCAATAAGTACCTCGCGATCCGTTATATCCGCCAACATTACTTCAAGATACGCCTGCCGCACTCAAATAAATACGTTCCGATCAGCTACTTCCACACCACCGCCTTATTTCCGGCAAATAAATACCCCGCGAACCGTTATAACGGATAAACCTTCCCCACCCGCCGCCTCATACAAAAACAAACGGCCGTCGTTATTGACGGCCGGCTCGTTAATCGTCGCGCTCCTTCTTTTTCTCTTTTCCCCGTTCCTTCTTTTTCTCCTTTTTCTTTTTGTCCTTTTTCTTTTTGCCCTCTTTCGGCTTCTTTTCTTGATCGTCCTTATTGCCCTTCGTATATCCGTTGCTCTTCCAGCTCGCCATATAGCTCTGGAAGCCTTCCGGCACGGTAAATTCGGACGGCGCCTTCCCCGCAACGATCGCGCTCATAATTTCCCGAAATACCGAGGCTGCCGCTCCGCTTCCGGTCTTTACGTAATGCTCGCGGTCGGTTCGATCGTAGCCGATCCACACCGCACCGGTAAGCTCCGGCGTATAACCGACAAACCAAGCATCCTTCACCCCTCCGGCGATTCCTTGGAATTCCTTCGTATCCGGCAGCTGCGTCGTTCCCGTCTTTCCCGCCGTCGGCCGCCCGGCGACTGCCGCCTTCTTGCCGGTCCCCTCCGCCACCGCGTGTTGCAGCAGCAGTGTCATCGTGTATGCGTGATTCGGCTCCATCACTTGGTTCGGCTGCCGGTTGTATTCTCCTGCGACCGTTCCGTCCGGCGATTTGATCAGCCGAATGGTGTGGGCGTCGTGCATCGTTCCGTTGTTTGCGAAGGCGGAGAACGCTTGCGCCATCTGCATCGGCGACACGCCTTCGGACAAACCGCCAAGTGCGAGACCGAGATTGCGGTCCTCCTTCGTCAGCGGGATCCCCAGCTTCTCGGCGAAACGGAGCCCCTTCTCGACGCCGATTTCATTCAACAGCCAAACCGCCGGAATGTTCCAAGACTGTCGGATCGCTTCCGCCATTGTCACTTCCTCGTGATATTGCCGGTCCCAGTTGCGCGGACGATAACCGTTTACGTCAAGCGGACCGTCAAACAAAACGGAGTAAGGATGGTAGCCTTCCTCGAGCGACGGTCCGTACACCGCAATCGGTTTAAAAGCGGAGCCCGGCTGCCGCTTCAGCTGTGTAGCCCGGTTAAACGCGCGGTAAGTCGCATCCGTTCCCCGGTAGCCGACAAGCGCGACGATGCCTCCCGAATGCTGGTCCAGAAAGACGGAGCCGCTCTGCAGCAGCTGGCCGTTCTCCGATTCCGGGAACTTGCTCGCATCGGAATATACATCCGCCGCTATTTCCTGAGCGCGCCGATCCATCTCCGTCACGATCGTCCACCCTCCGGACATAATTTCCTTCTCCGAGATGCCGTACTCGCGAATCGCTTCTTCGATGACGGCATCGACATACGATGCATATTTTGCTTGCTTCTTCTCTTCTTCATCGGGCTGCAGCACGATTTGTTTCTTGGACGCTTCGTTGAACTCCTGCACGCTGATTTTTCCTTGTTCCAGCATCAGCTTCAATACAAGATTTCTCCGTTCGAACGCTCCTTCCGGATTTCGAACCGGCGAATATTTGCTCGGCGCCTTCGGCAGCCCTGCAATCAGAGCCGCTTCCTCGAGCGTCAGCTGCTTCGCGTCCTTCCCGAAATATTTTCTGCTTGCGGCTTGAACGCCCCAAGCGCCTTCCCCGAAATAAATCGTATTTAAATAACGCTCCAAAATTTGATCTTTGTTGTAGCTCATATCGATTTTTAACGCGTAAGCCGCTTGCTTCAGCTTCCGCTTGATGCTTTTGTCCGAAGATAAAAAGGCGTTTTTGGCGAGCTGCATCGTAATGGTGCTCCCGCCCTCGACATATTCGCCTTCCTTCAAATCTCTATATAACGCGCGAACGATCGAGTTTATGTCCACCCCGGAGTGCTCGTAAAACCGCTTGTCCTCCACCGCGACAATCGCCTCAAGGAGCACGTCCGGCATTTCCGATATCGAAATGGGCTGCGACTTTACTACCGATAACGAGTATACTTTTTCCCCGTTCCGATCCAGCACGATCGTCGGCCGGCTCATCGGCTGTGACAGCTCGCTCACGTCCAATGTAGCGGCATAACCTGCGCCACCGATCCCTGCAATCATAACAAAGGCGATGACGAATACGATCCCCCATGCCACAACCTTCAGCTTCATAATGACCAAATCCCTTTTATCTTTTTCTATACTATTCGGATTGGCCGGCCGCTTTCGGGGTGTTGCACTTGAATGGTATGATGGCGTTGAGATATTGTGGTCAAGGTTATAAAGTTGTATATTATTTGTATAACATTTATATTAATCAATTCTGACGGCAAACGTTTTTTAACAGCTGGTCACCGGGGGTATAACATGAAACTGGACATATCGGAAGGCTCATTGCCCGTTTACGAAGCTTTGGCAAGCGACGTTCGTCTTGGCATGATTCAATTGTTGGCGAGAGAGCCGATGAACGTTAAGGAGCTTGCGGAAGCGGCTGGTTTGAGCAGCGCCATTATGACGATGCATACGAAGAAGCTGGAGAAAGCGGGCATTATTCGGACGGAAATGGTTCGGGGAAAAGGCGGCATTCAAAAACTATGCATTCTTTGCGTAGATAAAATAGAAATCGAGTTTCCTCAAAAAGAAGAAATCAATCGGGAATACCATCGTACGGAGCTGTCGGTCGGACATTATACCGATTTCGAAATTCATCCGACCTGCGGTTTGGCCACGACCGAAAGGCTGATCGGCGAATTCGACGAACCGAGATACTTCTGGGATGCCGACCGCGTCAACGCGAAAATATTATGGTTCGGCAAAGGGTATATCGAATATAAGGTTCCGAATTTTTTGCTGCCCAGTCAAAACCCTGAAGAATTGGTCATATCGATGGAGCTCGCTTCGGAAGCGCCCAATACGAACAATAATTGGCCTTCCGACATTACGTTCCTGCTGAACGGAGCCGAGCTCGGGACGTGGACGAGCCCCGGCGATTTCGGCGACAACCGCGGGAAATATACTCCCGTCTGGTGGCCGGACGTCATCAATCAATACGGATTGCTTAAGCATTTGCGAATTACGCACAACGGAACGTTTATTGACGGCAATAAAATTTCCAACGTGACGCTGGGTGACATACAGATCCGCAAGAAACAATGGACGTTTCGAATATCGTGCATGGACGACACGAAACATATCGGCGGGGTTACGATTTTCGGGTCAGGCTTCGGAAACTACAATCAGGACATCGTGTTTCAGTTGTACTACTCGTCCGGCGAGCACCCGGAGTGAAGGACAAACGGACAGCCGTTCACAAGGAACGGCAGTCCGTAATTGATTATTGCTTCGCTAAACGTATGACGTTCCAGGACGCTTTCGGCAATACCGCCTCGACGACTCCGCCGTCCGCCATGCGCGCGTCTCCGCCCGTATGCGGCTTCACCGCCTCCGATTCCGCCGTGTTGACGGCTTTCAAATCGTCGTTCTCCAGCACGATATGCTCTACTACCCGATACCCTTCAAAGCTGCGAACATCGCATGACAGCGGCAGCGACTGTTCCAAATGCCGGTTCACCGCAAAGACGGTCAGCTCTTCCCGCTCTTCATTGAATACCGCCGCCGTCTCCAAATACGGCACATCGGTAAACCGCTTGCTGTCGTATTTCGGAGAGGATACGACCGGCTGCAGCGATACGCCGCGGCCGTACACCGACGCATGCATATACGGGTAAAAAATCGTCTGTCTCCAAGCTTTGCCGCCGTTATCCGTCATAATCGGCGCGATGACGTTGACAAGCTGAGCCATGCAAGCGATCTTGACGCGGTCCGCGTGCTTCAGGAACGTGATCAGCATGCTGCCTACGAGCAGCGCGTCTTCGAAATTATACACGTCCTCCAGCTGCGGAGGCGCAACGGACCACGGCTCGATTTTCCGGTCCGCCTCGTTGGAGTGGTACCATACGTTCCATTCGTCGAAGCTCAGGTTGATCGTCTTGTTACTGCGCTTTTTCGCTTTGATGAAATCGCAGGTGGAAATGACCGTCTTGATAAAATGGTCCATATCGAGCGTCAGAGCCAAGTAATCCGGCGTATCGTTGTCGCGGTTTCCGTAGTATTGATGCAGAGAAATATAATCGACCGCGTTATAAGTATGTTCCAGCGTAGTAGCTTCCCATTGCGGGAACGTCTGCATCTGGGCACTGGAGCTGCCGCAAGCGACGAGCTCGATGGCAGGGTCGACCCACTTCATCGCTTTGGCGGTTTCGACGGCAAGTCGCCCGTACTCCTCAGCCGTCTTATGTCCGATCTGCCAAGGACCGTCCATTTCGTTGCCGAGGCACCACGTTTTTATGCCGTGCGGCTGTTCGTAGCCGTGCTTCTTGCGCAAGTCGCTCCAATAAGAGCCCCCCGGATGGTTGCAGTATTCGACCAAGTTTCTGGCTGCGTCGATTCCCCGCGTGCCGAGGTTCACCGCCATCATAACTTCGGAGTTCGCCTTCTTTGCCCACGCCGCAAATTCATTGGTGCCGATTTCGTTCGGCTCGACGGTTCTCCACGCCAGCTCCAGCCTGCGCGGACGCTCTTCGACCGGTCCGACTCCGTCTTCCCAGTTATAGCCCGATACGAAATTGCCGCCCGGATATCGAATGATCGGCACTTGAAGCTCCTTCACCAGCTCCATCACATCGCGCCGAAATCCGTGCTCGTCGGCGGTCGGATGCCCTGGCTCGTAAATACCGCCGTAAACCGCCCTGCCGAGGTGCTCGATGAACGAGCCGTAAATACGCTTGTCGACTTCCGCAATGCGAAACTCCCGATCCAAAATCATCTTCGCTTTCATTTGTTGTGTCATTGAGCTTCTCTCCCTTTACTTGAATGAATGTATGAATAATGGAAATTATTCCCCTGCGATTCCTGCCCGTTCGACGCTTTCGACGAAATGCCGCTGAACGAACAAGTACAAAATTAAGATCGGCAAAATCGACATCAGCACGGCCGCCATAATTTGATTTAATATGGTCGGCGCCATCCCGAGCGCATCGGTTGCCGACATTGACTGCGCCATCGTATTCAACCCCGCATTGGCGTTTCCGTTAAAAACCGACATATTTTGCGCAAGGTTGAAGTATTGCGGAATCATTAAATACGTGTTCGGCTCGAATAAATCGTTCCAATGCCAGACGACGGAAAACAGGAAGACGACAAGCATAGCCGGCTTCGCGAGCGGAAACATAATCGTCCAATAGGTTCGGAACGCCCCCGCTCCGTCGATTCTGGCCGCTTCTTCGAGCACGGCCGGCAGCCTCCGGTAAAACTGGATAAATATAAGCACGAACAGCGCGCCCTTCAAGCCGTGACCGAACAAGGACGGGAATATAAACGGCAAATGCGTGTTGATCCAATGCAAATCGCTGAAAAAGATGTACAACGGCACAACGATCGTTTGCGGCGGAACGAGGAACGTAAATACGACGAGCGCCAGCCAAAACGAGTGTCCGGGAAACCGGTACCTGGCAAAGCCGTAGCCGACGATCGAGCAGCTAATAATTTGAAGAACTGCGCTTCCGAACGAAATGATGGCGCTGTTCGTGAAGCCCTGCCAATATTTGATCGCGTTGAACGCAATCACATAGTTTTGGAAAGTGGGCGCTCTAGGGATCCATTGAACGGTCGCGTCGGAAACGTCCTGAACTCTCATTAACGATTGCGATATCATGTAGAGCAGCGGGTAAAGGAAAACGAAAGACAAGCTTAATAAAAACAAATAGAAAACAATATTTCCGAACGCTTGCTTCACTCGCCTTACAACGGCCGTCTTTCGGTTTATATTCTTGTCGACGGCTTGCCTTATGGATCGGATGACTGTCGTGTTCATCTTCTATATCCTCCCGTCCGTAGCGGCCAAGCCTTTTTTGAATAAGGAAAATACGATTCCAAGAACAATGAATATGAAGATGAAATAAAGCCAGCCGATGGCGGAGCCGTAACCGTAATCGTTCGATCGGAACACAACGTTCAGAAGGTGATTCATGATTTGATTGTCCGGCTTCGTAAACGAATTGACAATGCTGAACAACGTGTTGACGAAGATCATCGGCATAATCATCGGAAATGTAATTTTCCAGAAGCTTTCCCATTTCGTTGCGCCGTCGCAATGCGCCGCTTCATAAAGCTGAGGCGATATCGTTTGGAGGCCGGCAAGAAAAATTAATATTTGTACCCCGGAATCCCACATGACTAGCGTCAGCGAATCGGCATACTTCAGCAGCGGCTCCAAAATGCTCGCAGGAATGAACGGCCTCAATTGTCCGAACAGATCGTATTGATAGAAGATCGGAAGGTTTACCGCTCCTTGCTGCAATAGCTTGCGGAGAACGGCGCCCGAGGCGATAATGACCGGAAGGAAAAACACGCCGCGGAAAAAAATTCTCCCGTAAGCCTTGCGGTTTAGCAGCAAGGCGCTGAACATGGCGAAGATCAAAATCAGCGGCACCTGTGTCAGCATGCTCGTTAACGTCTGCTGCAGCAGCGGCACAAAATGAATGTCCGTCGTGAAAGCGCCGCGGTAGTGCGTCAAACCGACGTAGTTCGCGATGAGTCCGTTCGGCGAAGGCTTCAGTACGTGCAAAGAATAATAAAACGATCTTGCAAGAGGGATCGCCATAAATAAGAGGAAACCTACGATCCAAAGAGAGATAAACGCGTATCCCTCAAAGATGTGCCGGATTCTCATCGACAATCGAAAGCGACTGTTCACCTCTAACTCCCTCCTTCCGTTACTGCGTAATCAAGCCCCTTTACGGATATGCCGCCGATTGTTGCCGCCTCGGCGCCGTAATTGACGATAATTTGCGTTCCGCCCGCATACGTCGTTCGATACACCTGTTCGCTCAATCGTTCATGATTCACGATTTGCCGATCCCCGACCAAATCATATAGCTTCGCAAATTCCCGGTATTCGGCGACGGAAGGCTCGAGCCAGTGCGAGAAGCCGGAGCTGAGCAAACGGTCCTCCATCGTTCTTTGCAATTTGCTGGTCGGTTCATAGGTCAATTCAAAGCTTGGAGTTGCGCCGTATTCAATGGCCCGTAAAAACTGCACCCGGGAGTCGTCGCGCAAATTCGAAGGTTCCGCCGCATAAAGCACTAGTCCGTGAAGTGCAATCTGGAAGAACGGCACTGTAAGGTCGGTATAAACGAAGCGGCTGGAATCAAGCGGCGCGTTATCGATTCGATCCACATGGCCCAGCGTATAGGCAAAACCGTAATCAACTGCAGTATGGCCGACCTTTTTCTTAAACTTATCCAACACGCTCACCCAAGCGTCCGCCGTTTGGCGGCGGCTTAGCGGCGTTTTCGGATCGACATCGGAATACAACGTGTCCCCCATATATTTCAGCGAAACTCCCGCCGCCCCTATACCCGCAAATTCGTCCAGTTCATGCTCCGCTCTTCTTTCACTCACTTGGCCGGGCTTGATCAAATAAAACTTCTCGCGGCGATCGGTAACTCCGCTGTTAGCGAACGTATTGAAAACCTCCATCGCTTCGCGGTCGATTCCCCGAATCGTATCCTTCCTTGCGGAAAAGCCTTTGCTTTCCTGGTACGGCTTCACATAGTTCGCTTGAAGATAGACGGAACCGCCTTTAGCCTGGGCATATTTCGTAAGCTCCTTCAACCCCTTCGCGCCTCCGAGCTTTTTCTCGACGGGGAAATGATCCGGTTGATTGCCGTATAATCCGCCCTTGGACCAACCGGTGAGCGTAAGCTGCAGGTTGTTTACGCCTTTGGCGGCGTATTCGTCGATGATCGATTTCGCTTGATCGAAGGTGGTCATCTTTATAAAGGTGGATCCGATGATTTCGTCGCGTAAAATTCCGCCGAGCAAACGGACGTTCATCGGCATAGTTTCCGGAACCGCCGGTTTGACGCCCTGTTCTTTCATTAAATAGTCCCGGTATGCTTTGGCCATCCCGACATAATTCGCATCCTCGCCTTCAAGAAGGACGTAACGCACCTTCCGGTCGCCTTCCGTCTTGGCTCCTTGGAACAACGGAATTTGTCCGGAGCTTCCGATAAAGATGACGTCGAATTTCCGGTATATGAATTCGGCCGACGTCCGGTACAACGGAATGTTGCGAATTCCCGCGGGAATGCCGTTGATCAAGGCATCCTTATCGCCTTCCGTAATAATTCCTAAAAACCCCGTTCCATTCCGGTAAGTGCCGAATACCGGCAAAGCGATGGACTCCTTAGGAGGCTTCTCCCTGCGCCACATCTGCGTAATGTCGGTATACGACTGCGTTTTGAACGCCAAGTCGGGACCGTAAACAGGCTCGGAGTACCCGCTGTAATATTTCGGATGGTTTTCTCGGAAAATCATGAGCGCGCCGGAGCCGTCCGGAATAAATAACGCTCCCTCCTCGGTCTCGCTTCCTGCGTTAAAGAACGGGAGCACCTCGAGCCCGATCAACCTCGCCGTCCCGCCTTCCTTGATCGACGAATACGGGATCGTCACCTCCAGCCCGTCATCGAGCAAACGATATTCGATATGAAACGACAGCTTCAACGCTTCAAGCTCAAACTCGGCTCTTACGCCTTGATCGATGTTTTGAACGGTCAGCTTTGTCTTCGCATCGGGCTTTAAGGTGTACGTTTGGGAAATGTCCGCGCCCTCGGTATATTTGATATGAACAGGCGAATCGATGAAGCTTTGGTTGTTCGGCAAAATCCCTTCCGCCTGCGGCGTGTTGGTCCATTCCTTCTTTGTCTTTTTATCGACAACCTTAATGCTTCCCGACTCGGCATCGATCAAGAGCTCGAACCGGCTGTTTTCAGCAGCCTTCGTCATGACTGCGGGCTCTTTCGGAGGAAGCTTCAGCTTCAATTGAAGCTTCGGCGCAGGCTTGGCTTCCGCCGCTCCCGCTTGCTCCGGCTCCTCTTGGGCGGGCTGCTGCCGCTCGGCCTGATCGTTCTCCTCGGCAATTCCGGCATAAGGGTATATCATGCTGAGAGCCAGTGCTAAAACTACGCTCGCAATCCAAACTTTGTGATGTCGTTTGTTCATACTTCCCCTCCTACATGCGGAACCTTATCTCTTTGATCAGGTCGATCCCGAAATTGATGAACTGATTCGCGAGCCCGTACATAAGTATCCCTATGAACCAAATGACGGCCATGCCGACGAGGCTGATCAGCGTAATCAGAATTAATTTGCTGATCTCAAAATCGTGCACGATTTTTACCTTTGCAAGAATGAGCCAGCTTACCCAGCAATATACCGCGGCCGTAAGGAAGGTGTACACCGATTGTTCGCTGTACGACAACAGGTTGGTAAAGAACGCAATCGGCACGATAAATAAAATATAAGGCACCAGCGCGAATGCGCCGCCGACAAACACTTCCTTGAATTTCCCTTCGCCGTCAAGAATTGCGCTGATTCCCCAGTTGGCGACGGTCCACGTTACGAATGGAACGACGATCCAGATGAACTCATAAATATAGGAAATTTCATAAGGCTCTTTCGTTTGAAACGGGTAGCTTGTAACGACAAGCGAAAGCATTCTCGCTACGAAAGCCAGCAGCACCAGTATGATTCCTTGAGACCATTTCAAACGGCCGGGCTCCTGAATTTCATAATAAAATTCATACGGATGCAACAGTACCTTTCGCATCATCAGCACGGTATTCATTGGACATCCCCTTCCCCGACTTCCGGCGCTTTGACGATGCCCGGCTTCCTCCAGCCTTTTCTTGCGGCCCGGAATACGTTCGGAACAGCGTAACGAAGCAATAGGATCAGAAGGACGATTCCGGCGGCAATCTCAGTGAAATGCTCTCTTGTGAACTCCTTCCTGTATTCGCGGAAGGCTGCCGAATAATCTCCTTTGGCATGCGCCAATTGGAAATATTCCATCGCTTCTTTATAACGCTCCGATTTATAAAGCGACTTTCCGATCGCGAAATAGGCCATATCGTAATTGGCATTCAATTCAAGAATGCGAAGCCACAACGATTCCGCCTCCTGGTATCGTCCGTCCACATAATATCGGGACGCTTCGTGAACCAAATCGGCGAAAGGCGTCGTGCGGAAGCGGTCGATCCGGTTGCGCCCTTTGTCCGCGACATAGATCGTTCCGTCCGACGTCTGGTCCACGCTCGAAGGCGTTACAAACAATCCGTTCTGGTCTCCGGTTCCGCCGAAGGCAAACAGCAAATTCCCCAGCTTGTCATATTGGAACACTTTGCTTGTTTGTAAATCCAATGCGCTGATGAGTCCGTCCCCGCTTACGGTAATATCCGCAAATTGCGCCGTCATAAAGGGGCCGACGTCAAACCTGTCGCCGTATCTTTTCGGAGACGGATTCAGCGTGTCGACTCCGACCGGAGATAATCGCTTCACTTGATTGAACGGTTCGCCGAACGTCGTCGTATAAATAAAACCCGACCGATCCTGGTCTACGTTGGAGAAAGCGAGCGGCTTTACCGTGGACAACCGCTGCTTCTGTTCCTTCGTCGCCACAAGCTTGATGAACAGCCGTTTCCAGCTGAAGCCTACATGGTTGGCACCGTAAAACCCTTTAAATTCGCCCTTTTGATCGATTTGCATAAGCCCTTGGGTGTTTCCGTCGCTGATGACGAACATATAATCTCGTTTATCCAATATGATTTTTGAGGGGGAGTACGCAAAGTTCGGCCCTAGAAGGGCGCTTTTAGGAACCGTGAATTGCTTCGTAAACTTTCCGTCGCTGTCAAATACGGCCACTCGATGATTTTTCGTATCGGCAACGTAAATCGTTCCGTCGTTCTTGACGTATACCCCTTTCGGCTCGGAAAGCATGCCTGGTCCTTCCTCCGTGCCGATTACCTTAATCACCTGCCGAGTGTTCGCGTCCATATGAATGACCCGGCTGTTTCCCGTATCCGCAATGTACAGCGTCTCATCCGAAGCGATAAAAATATCTTCCGGATTGTTGAACGCTCCCGTCGGCAAATCGGTGCCCTCGATCGAATCCACATACATATATCCGTTAACGGAATGAACGGCTTCCCCTTGGTTATTCCACGTATAGCCTTCGTAAGGGGTTTCCGCCCATGCCTGTGCCGGAGCCAGCAGCGCGAGCAGAGCGGCCAGCGCGCCAGTACATACCGAAGACCGCATTTTGGTTACTACGCGTCTCAAATCGGTCCCCCCTACTCTTTCAGTCCCGAGTGGGCCATTGTTTGTAGAACCATGCGCTGCGTGATAATAAACACCACGATGGTCGGAATGATCATCAAGAAGCTTGCGGCCGCCAACGTGCCGACCCGCGCGATGACTCCGGCGCCGCCGCTGATCGTCTGAATCGCCAGCGGGAGCGATTTCATGTCCTCTTTGGTTGTATACACCATCGCAGGGTAAGGATCGTTCCATGCCTGGATAAAGCTGAACAAGGCGAAAGTCGCGATCGCCGGCTTCAAGAGCGGCATAATGACCGTCCAAAACACTTTCCACTCCGACGCCCCGTCCATGCGGGCCGCTTCAAGCAGCGCATCCGGTATTTGCCTCAGAAACTGCGTCATTAAAAACATGCCGATCGGCGCCGCCAAGTAAGGCAATATCATGGCGAAATACGTATTCATCAAGCCGCTTTTGCTGATGAGCAAATATTGAGGGATTTGCAATACCATCGGCGAAAACATGAGAGCCGTTACAATCATGCCGAATATTTCTTTCTTGAAGGGCATCTCGTGTTTGGCAAGCGGGTATGCCGCCATCGCGGAAATGACGACCCCGAAAAACACGATCCCGGAGGTAACGACGACGCTGTTAAGAATAAATCTTGAGAACGGGACGAACGAAGTGCCCGTAATGAGCAGCAAGTCGCGAAAGTTAAGCAATGTCGGATTGACGACGAAAAATCGAGGCGGAAACAAAAACAGTTCGCTGATCGGCTTTAGGGCGGTTGAAGCCATGTATACCAATGGAGCAAGCATCAGTAAACCGAAGCCCGTCAGAAATGTATATAGAAAGACGCCGCCCCAGTCCACTCTTCTACCTTTGACCATGCCATCCATCTGCTAATCCCTCCCGAGCCATTTGAAAATGAGGCGGTTTAATCCGAGCATCAAAATAAACAGTACGACCGCGATTGCGGAAGCGTAGCCCATTTCGAACCGAATGAACGCGTAATCGAACAGATGGGCAAGAATCGTATGGCCGGCATACAGCGGGCTTGGCAAACCGACCAGCTGCACGCTGACATCGAACACCTGCAACGAAAACACCACCTGCATGACCGCGCCGAACAACAGCTGCGGCTTAACGGAAGGGATCGTTATATAAAACAACTGCTGCCAACGGTACTTCACCCCGTCAATCGCTCCCGCTTCGTAAAGATCTTTGGGCACGTTCTGCAGCCCCGCCAAGAAGGCGAGAAAGCCTACTCCCATGCTCATCCATAGCGAGACGATAATGATGACCGGCACGATGGAGTCGACATTCTGAAGAAACAAATACGGTTCGTCCAAAATGCCGAGATCCATCAAGAAATAGTTGAGAAGCCCTTTCCGGTCGCCGGCGAACAAATAAAGCCAGACGACGGACATGGCGACCGCGCTTGTAATGGAAGGCGTATAAAAGCACAGCGTGTAAAAAAATCGGTATTTAATCGGGATTTGGCTGATTAACCACGCCAGCAGAAACGCCAAAATATAACCGAGCGGCCCCGTTACAAATGCGAATTTGAGCGTAATGCCGATCGCTTTCAGAAAGATGTCGTCGTCGACGAACAATAATTTGTAGTTCGACATCCCGATAAACCGGGGAGATTCCAATATGTTATAGTACGTGAAGCTCAAACCGACCGAAGTGACGATCGGAACAATCGTAAAGAACGTAAACAAGATAAGGAACGGGGCAAGGAAATAATAGGAGACCCTGTTCCGTTTCACTTCGGACCACAATAAGGCCAACTTCCCCGGTTCAAGCGCTCTCGCCGGACTTTGATTCGCAGCGATCGCATTCTTTTGGGTGCTCATCGTTTCGCCGCCTCCTGTTCCAAGCCCGCCCGGACGGACGGCCCGTCGTTCAAGCCGAACTCTTCCCGCTTTTTGCGCAGCTCCTTGTTGATTTCTCTTACCCCGTCTTCGACGGCTTCGCGCGGCAGCTTTCCGTTCAGCACGATTTCGTTCCACATGTTCCCGATATAGCGGGTCGTATAGTAACCGCCAAGAACAACCTCGCGCTCCCTAAACCATTCCCATTGCTTCATGATGGCGTCGATATCTTCTTTATTCCAAGGCAATCGGTTGAGCGCCTCGATGTTCGCCGTATTCCACCTTGCTTCGACGCCCAGCAACGTTTCGAGCTCGGAGCCGAATCGTTCCTGGGCATCCGCTCCGGTCCACCATTTCAAAAATTGCCAAGCTTCTTCTTTCTTGTCGGAGCTCTTGAAAATGATGCCGGTTTGCGCAAGTCCGCCCGTGGAACGGTTAATTTGACCGTCCGCCTGCTTCATGCCGGGCATCGGCTGCATTCCCCACCAGCCGGTCAGTTCCGGAGCGGCCGTAGACAGCAAGACATAAGTGGAATAGTCCGCAACGCCGATCGGCATTTCGCCGGAACGGAACCGATTGTAGAAATCGGCTTGCTTTTGGATCTTGTAATTCGTAAACAAACCGGTCCACATTTCCATCGCTTCCAATGACTCCGGAGAGTCCAATGCGGACGTTCTACCATCCTCGTTATAGAAGTTTCCTCCATGCTGGAACAAGAACGGAGCGAATTCGTTGATCGCACTGTTCGGGTTATTCGGAGCATGCGGATAAAAGAAGTCCATTCCGTTTTGCTGAAGCAGCGGAATCAAGTCCATCACTTCCTGCCACGTTTGCGGAATGTTTTCTTCGGCGATCCCAAGCTGTTCCATGATGTCTTTTCGATAGAAAAGCATATAGAAATTTTGATTTTCCGGCAGTGCGAAATCGCCGCCGTCGTACTTATACGGAATTAACGCTCCCGGACGGAACCGTGCGGCTACTTCCTCATAATCCGGAAACTCGTTTAAATTTACCAATGCGTTGCGCACGGCAAAATCGATCGGAACCTCGCCCTCTACTCCAAGAGCGACGTCGGGAGCAAGGCCCGCCGTACTCGCAAGCAGCAGCAGCTGCATCTGTTGCGCCGGAATGACGTTCACATTGACTTTAATTCCGGTTTCCGGCGTAAATTCTTCATCGATCATTTGTTTGGTAATGTCGACCCAGTCTCTTCCCCGGGCAACCCAAACGTCGAGCGCCTCTTCCTCCGCGTAAATGTTCCCTACGCCGCCGTAATCTTTCGTGAAGGAGCGAATCAAATCGTTAACACTCGTTCCTAATCTTATATACCAAGGAGCGGCCGCCTTCGGCCAAGGACGGTCCGGGGATTGAACGATCAAGTAGTCCAGGACAAGGCTTTGTTTGCTCAAGCCGTTTACCCACAGTCCCAATGCCGATTGAAGATCCGTAATCGCCTGCAGTCTGCCGGGAATTGTCGTAGTGTCCTTCGCCAGGCTTAAAATTTGGTCGCGCGCCTCGTATAACGTGCTGACTTCGGAGCTGCCTTGCGGTACGCCAAGCTCATAGAGCGCTTGAATCGCGTCATCCAAATCCTGCGCCATCATATGAAGTCTCGGAATGAGATTCGGAATATTTCGCTCCAGCTCCCAATCCGCATTCGGATCCGGGTTCGTGCCGGTAATATGTATGACTTCCCGGCTGAGCAAGGAAATCTTATGGGTCGTATCGATGATCGACTCCAGGATCGGTCCGAGCGAGCCGACCTGCACCTCCAACCGGATCGTATGCTTGCCTTCTTCCAAGTAAAATAAGTAAGGCGTCTCATCGCCGAGCTTTTTGATTTGCCATTCCGGGACATATTTAAACAGCACTTCATTCATTTCTTTAAAAGGCACTTTACCGTCGATCGTTACCGTCCGCTGCACCGGAATGCCGTTCAAAAACCACTGACCGAAACGCATCCCGATATGGTACAGGCCGCTTTCCGGCACTTCAAATTCCCACTCCGCCCACTGCCCGCCGTTGCGCCAGCCGCTGCCGCCGAAGCTGTTTAATACGACCGCATTGCTGTTGAACGGCTCCGTAATCGGCTCGCGGTCTTCGATTCGTTTCAGCGTCGGGTCCGAACGGAGCGAGGCTTGTTCAGCCTGAACCTTTATCACCCGATTCGAAACCGGTGTATACCCTTTTTCTTCGTATTGTTTAAGAACCTCTTCATAGGACGGCAATCGGATCGGCGAGAACACCTTCAATTGTCCGATCGCCGCCGGTTCGCGAATCGCGTTGATCCGGATCGTGTGCTTTCCTTTTGTCATGTAGAAACGAAGCGGCTCGCCGACTTTTCCTTCCGCATCCCGAAAATCTTTATATTGCCAGCCGTAAACTTCTTCCCGGCGAGGATTGAATTCATTCCCTTGATTGTCATGCCACGTCTCTCCGGCTTCTCGCCACATTCGTTGGAATTCAATTTTTTTTGCCTGAAAGAAGGGATATTCTCCGTCAACCTGTACGCTTCTTACGATGGAAGACCTCTTGCCCGGCATCGTATAAAAGGTCATTCCGAGCTGATAAAATCCGTCTTCGGGTACTTCAACGGTATATTCCGCCCAGCTGTTTTCTTCAATCAAAGCCAAGACGGCGCCTTGTTTATCGCCTAACCCGGATTCCAAGCGCGTCCCGTTGCTGCTGATCGCGGCGTATTCCGCGGAGGGGATCGTAAGTTCAAACCCGTCGGTATCTTTGGCGCCTCCCGAGGACAATGCTTCAACATATTTGAAATAGGACGGCTCCAATTTATTTCTGATATCGTCTTCGGCCAATATCGATTCAACGTCTACATCCGTGTACTTCGGGATACTCGCCATAACGGTATCGTCGAATGCTCTGGAATGGTTCCACAGTATAAACGAGACTGCCAGGACAAGCACTACAATGATGCTGACCAGGTACTTTCGCAGCAACCGCACCACGTGAAGCTCCCCCCATTTCTTTACGGGTTTAAATCATAGCCTTCATAACACTGCGTATAACTCGATTCGCCCCCGCTAAGGGGGCGAATCGACCGATTTGTTTATTGACCGAATTCTTCTTTCAAGATTTTGTCTATGTCCGGCTTCAGCTGCTTTTGCGCGTTCTCATCGATTTCCTGAATGATCGCTTTGGAATCGAGGTTGTTTTTGATCGCCCTTTGAACGCCTTCCAGCCAAATCTCCCAAGCTTTACCGTCAAGCGGATTCAAGGTTCTCGCCGGAATATTTTTCTCGACCTCTTGGTAGAACCTGTAGTCTTCTTGGCCTCCCAAAAATTCATTGGTGTGGTTAATGTACCAGTCAAGCTCCTGAATGTGCTTCCAGCCCGGCTGAACCGAATATTTCGTCCAAATTTTCCACGCGTCTTCGGAAATGGTCGCCCATTGGATGAACGCCCAAGCCGCCTCTTTGTTTTTAGCCTGCTTCGGCACGATGAACGTGGATCCGCCGAGGCCCGCATGAATTCCGAGCGGCATCGTCGTCGCTCGCCATTTGCCTTTTTGCTCCGGCCAAGTTCTTTCGATTTCACGGGCACCCCAGGAACCGAGCACGATTCCCGTCAGCTCGCCCTTCTTCACCATCGCTTTTCCTTCATCGCTCCATAATGCCGACACATAAGGCGACCACTGAAGCTGTTCGCCGCGCTTGGTCACATCGAGCAATTCGACGAGCCGGTCGGTATTGCGAGTCCATTTCATTTGCGTATCGAAGTAGCCGACTTCGTCGCCGCCCCAATGAACCGGTCCGTCACCCCATTCCATGAAGTACTTGCCGTCGGCTTTTAACGTCTGTGCGATCGCGAGAATGTTTTCGGGGTCGGTCATATATTGCGACAATTCGATCGGATCGCTCGGAAGCCCAAGCTGCTCATAAATATCCGACCGGTAGTAAAGCACCCCGGGCGTTACGTCCCACGGCATTCCGTACAGCTTGGCGCCGTCAATGGACTTCCAGCGGTTCCAGTTGTATTCGGATACGAATTCTTCATAGCGTCCGGCCTCGAACGGCGGCATGAGCAAATCTTCCAGTACGTCTCCCGTTACATATCTCGGGAACTGCCCTTGTTCGACCATCGCGATGTCCGGAGCTCCGGTGCCGGCCGCCAGCGTTGTCGCGAGCTTGTCGTGAACTTCCCAGCCTGCATTAACGACGTTGACCTTAATATTCGGATATTGTTCCATGAAAGCTTTGGCGATTTCTTCGGTTTCCGCCACGAACGTCCAAACCGTGACTTCTCCGGAAGCTTCTTTGCCGCTCATAAGATCGTTGACGCTCACTTCCTCTTCAACGACTACATCGGCCGGAGTCTCTTCGCCCGCCGTCTCCGTCGTATCGGCCGGTTCGGCCGTCCCCGGATCCGTCGAGTCCGGCGGTGCCGCAGTATTGCCGCCGCAAGCGGAAAGCATTAAAGAAAGAACCAACAATAACATGATTGCGCTGCTGATCATCCTTTTCATTCGAACCCTCCTCAATTGTATGCCCTTACAAAAATAGATTTTGCTGTCCGGCAATCCTCTTGCTGACTGGAAATACTCGGCATCCCTCCTTTCAAGAGCTTAAACATGCGCTTTTGAACGATGCAGAAGCTAGGAGCTTTGCTCCCGTCATTACGCTTTTCTCAACCTTGAGCACGGTAACGGACATCGGACGAAGTTTCAGCTTCTAACACTCATAAGCCCTCGTAAACGCAACGGCCCAAATGCTCCGAGAAATGTCCGTAAATATGTCGGCTAATTTTCCCTTCGTCATGTCGGTATTTATCGTAACTCGGTTCGTCATGCCGGCAGCCCCGCTTTCCGATTTGTTGAATTATTATTAATAAGTGTATTAAATAATAATATTTACCTTAACATGATACCTAAGCGTCAATTTTCTTGTCAACAACAAATATTTAACCGCTTACATAAAGTTACTGCGATACATGACAAAATAATTATTTCATTAATATACTTATTTAGACCTAACGAAATCGGCTATAAAAATACCCAAACCTTAACAGGAATGGGGTTAAATATACTGTTTTTAATTCTCTTTTTAACGTTGCTAAGATAACCTCTCATTGTACATTTTTAATAATGTGCTTCGGTTCGGCCGCACGAGATGAGCATGACGAAGACTATTTGCCGCGAGCTCGGGAGCCACGCCGAGCTGCTCCAGCGTCGCGGGTCCCCCGACTGCCGTCAGGAGCGCTCGAAGCTCATCCGGCTCGGGAATCGAATCGCGGATGAGCCGGCGAACGGCTTCGCAGTTTTCATGCGCGATCTCTTCAAGCCCATCTTCCGCAATTCGGCGGTATAAATCGGAGATCAGCGTGCAAGCTACGCCGACCTTCGCACCGTGCAGCAGCTGTCTCTTGCCGGTTCGAATATAATCCATCTCCCAATAATGGGACAGATGGTGCTCCGCTCCCGACGCGGGATGGGACTGCCCTAAAATAAGCATGGCGATTCCGGATTCGATCAGCGCTTTGGTAAGCACGGAGATTCCTTCCTCCGTACCCCTGCCGATTTCCGCGGCATGAGTGACGCAAGCATGCAGCGCTTGCTCCGTGATGCCGGCCGCCAAAGGCGAATAAGGCTCTCCGGCGCATAGGCTGCCGAACTTCCAATCGAATAGCGAAGTATATTTACCGAGCATATCGCCGAAGCCGGCGGCGGCCATGACGGGAGGAGCCGATTGCAAAATGTCCGTATCCGCGAAGATGGCGGCGGGGCCGACGGCCGGGACCGTTATTTTGTCCCCGCGAACGATCAGCGGCGCCCCCTTAGAAGTAAACCCGTCAACGGACGGAGCCGTCGGGACGGACACGAACGGAAGACCGGCGGTAAATGCGGCATAACGGGCGATATCGTGCAGCGTTCCCGCCCCGGCAACCGCGATCGCCTCGGCCTTCGAGCGCTGTACGTCAAGCAGCACTTGGACGACGGACGCTTCATCCGCTACAACATCGCCGAGCGGGTTCGGCTTAACGATCGTCAACTCGACCGAAACCCTTCTCGCCAGCAGATGGTTGCGAAGTGCTCTTCCCGCCGCTTCGTACGTATCGGCATCGGCGACGAGCGAAATTCGCCCGTACATCGCTTCCGCCATATAGTTTGCCGCATCGGCGACCGCGCCGGGCTTAAGCAAAACAACTTCCGGGAACGCGACGTGGTCCGTCGGTTCGTTCGCAAGCGCGGCCGCTTCTTTAATAACTTCCAATATGTGAGCCATTGACGCACCTCCCGTGTTCTGACGGTAAAGCTACCGGAGACGCCACGCCATATCGTTCAATCTCAATTCATTGCGCAGCGCATAAGGGGCTGTGTTCTTTCCAATAATGACGCACTCGATGCCTGTCATTTCCGCAAAGTCGGACATATGCTCCGCCGTTACACGGTAAGAAAATCCGGTATGATGGGCGCCGCCCGCCATAATCCAACATTCGACGCCT
The DNA here is from genome assembly GCF_028745515.1 of Paenibacillus thermotolerans. GTDB lineage: Bacteria > Bacillota > Bacilli > Paenibacillales > YIM-B00363 > Paenibacillus_AE > Paenibacillus_AE thermotolerans. The sequence continues at coordinate 56,925 of NZ_JAQZSG010000003.1, forward strand.
TCCTTAAGGTTCGGCAGCACCTTCCAAAGCACGCGGGCGACAGGAAGCTTCGGCATCGCTTGGTCAGGCCGCACCGCTTCCACTTCATTCACGAGCAAGCGGAACCGGTTGCCCATGTCGATAATCGAAGCATTGATGGCCGGACCCGATCTGCCGTTGAACACCATGCGGGCGGGATCCTCTTTGCCCCCGATGCCGAGCGGATGCACCTCGAGCTTAGGCTTATCTGCGGCGATCGTCGGGCAAATTTCCAGCATGTGCGCGCCTAACACGAGCTCATTCGCCGGATCCAAGTGATACGTATAATCTTCCATGAAGGACGTGCCCTCGTTGCCCGCCATAATTTTCATCAAACGGACAAGCGCGGCCGTCTTCCAGTCGCCTTCCCCTCCGAAGCCGTAGCCTTGCTCCATTAAGCGTTGTACCGCCAGTCCGGGGAGCTGCCTTAAGCCGTGCAAATCCTCGAACGTTGTCGTAAACGCCGTAAATCCGCCTTCTTCAAGGAACGCTTTCAGTCCCAACTCGATTCGCGCTTGATAACGAATCGCATCGCGAACCGCCCCGTCCTTCCGCCCTTCCGGCGCAATGTCATAAAGCTGGGCATACTCATCCATCAAACGGTTCACCGCGCTCTCTTCAACCGCGTTGACGCGCTGCGCCAAATCGCCTACACCGTAACCGTTGACGGACCAGCCGAATTGAATTTGCGCCTCGACCTTATCGCCTTCGGTTACGGCGACTTGCCGCATATTGTCGCCGAAACGCGCGACCTTAAGCGCGCGGCTCTCCGCGCAAGCAACCGCGGTACGCATCCAATCGCCTACACGCCGGCGAACCGCAGGATCTTCCCAATAGCCGACAGCGACTTTGCGGGAGATGCCCATGCGGGCGCCGATAAAGCCGTACTCGCGGTCGCCGTGCGCCGCCTGATTCAGGTTCATAAAGTCCATATCGATCGTGTCCCACGGAATGTCGCGGTTGTACTGCGTCGCCAGGTGAAGCAGCGGCTTCTGCAGCTGGGACAGCCCGGAAATCCACATCTTTGCGGGCGAAAACGTATGCATCCACGTAATAATTCCGGCGCAATTGTCGTCCGTGTTCGCCTCGATCATTAACCGTCGAATGGCGTCCGGCGTTGTCAGCACCGGCTGAAACACCAGCTTGAACGGGATTGCGTCATCCCGGTCCAAGCCGGAAGTAATGTTCCTCGAATGCTCCTCCACTTGCTGCAACGTTTCCGGTCCGTACAAGTGCTGGCTTCCCGTCACGAACCAAAATTGATAAGGCTTCACCGTCAGCATTGCAAAACATCCTCCTCGAGTGTCGAACGATTATAGGTTTTGGAGTGCTCTTTCATTTCTTTCAAACGTTTCATCACATCGTTCTCGCCGCGTCCGAAATAATCGTGAAGCTTCGAATATTCTTTATAAAGCTTGTCGTAAACCGCCACATGCTCGGGAATCGGTTTATACGTTTCTTCCTGTACGCGCGCCATTCGCTGCGCCGCATCGACGATCGAATCGTAGCCGCCTTTGTCTTTCCCCGCCGCAACCGCGCCGAACATAGCCGCACCGAGCGCCGGCGTTTGCTTCGAGGCGGCGACTTTAATTTCGCGGTTCGTCACATCGGCATAGATTTGCATCAGCAATCGATTTTTTTGCGGCAGTCCGCCGCAGGCGTACAGCTCATTAACCTCTACTCCGTTGTTATGGAATGCATCGACGATTTTGCGCGTTCCGAATGCCGTCGCTTCGAGCAGCGCACGGTACATTTCTTCCGGCTTCGTCAGCAGCGTCATGCCGACGATCAAGCCCGTCAAATCGGTGTCCACCAATACGGACCTGTTGCCGTTCCACCAATCGAGCGCCAGCAGCCCGGTTTCGCCCGGTCGATATGCGGCGGCCCGCCGCTCCAGCCATTCATGAACGGAAACGCTTTCTTGTTCCGCCGCTTCTTTGACGTAAGCCGGAACCGCTTGCTCCACAAACCATTCGAAAATGTCGCCCACCGCCGACTGCCCCGCCTCATAACCGAGATACCCGGGAATAATGCCGTCTTCGACGACACCGCACATTCCTTCGACTTCCTTCTCTTCGGTTCCGAGCAGCATATGGCAGATCGACGTCCCCATCGCCATCACAAGCATGCCCGGCGTAACGACGCCGACGCCCGGAACGGCCGCGTGCGCGTCGACATTGCCTACGGCTACCGCCGTACCCGCATGCAAACCCATCCGCTCCGCCATGTCGGCGGTTAGCTCCCCGGCCTTCGTGCCGAGCGTCACGATTTCCCCGCGAAGCTTCGTTTCCGCCAACCGTTCGAGCCGCGGATCGAGCGATTTGAAGAAATCGCCGCTAGGGTATCCCTCTTGTTTATGCCATATCGATTTATATCCGGCCGTACAGCTGTTCCGGACGATATTTCCCGTCATTTTCGATACGACCCAATCCGTCGCCTCCAAAAACCGGTCCGTCGCTTCGTAGATTTCCGGCGCCTCGTTCAAAATTTGCCATACTTTGGCGATCATCCACTCCGAGGAAATTTTTCCTCCGTACCGCGGCAGCCACTTCTCGCCGCGGGCGGCGGCAATTTCGTTCAAGAGGTTCGCTTCGTCCTGTGCGGCATGATGCTTCCAAAGCTTAACCCAGCTGTGCGGGTGGTTCTTGAACTCAGGCAGCAAACAAAGAGCCTCGCCGTCTTCGTTCACCGGAAGCATCGTACAAGCCGTGAAATCGATGCCGATGCCGATCACGTCCGCGGGATCGACGCCCGACAGACGAATGACGGCCGGAACGGATTCGGTCAACACTTTGATGTAATCCGCAGGATGCTGCAGCGCCCAATCATCCTCCAGCTTTAGGCCCGACCCGGGCAGCGTTTCGTCAATTACAAGGTGCGGGTAAGGGGTGACGTGATCGGCAACCTCCGCCCCGTTCTCCAAGTCGACCAGCACCGCGCGTCCGGATTGCGTGCCGTAATCGATGCCGATGGCATATTTTTTACCCATGCTCTTCTCCAACTCCTTTACCGGTTCGTTTGTCCGTAATACGCATTGCTGCCGTGCTTGCGCAAATAATGGCGATCGAGCAGCGTTTGATCCATCGGCTGCACGCCCGGATTCAAATGAACCGTTCGATGCGCGATTTTGGCCACCTCTTCCAGCACGACCGCGTGATGTACCGCATCGTGCGCATCGTTGCCCCACGTAAACGGCGCATGGCAATGAACGAGCACTCCGGGAACGGCGTTCGGATCGATTGTTCGGAACGTTTCTACAATCACGTTGCCCGTTTCCTGCTCGTAAGCGCCTTCAATTTCAGCTTCCGTCATCGGCCGGGTGCAAGGGATTTCGCCGTAGAAATAGTCCGCATGCGTCGTGCCGAGCGCCGGAATGCCGCGGCCCGACTGAGCCCAGCTCGTAGCCCACGGGGAATGGGTGTGCACGATGCCTCCGATCCGATCGAAAGCTTTGTATAGAACCAGGTGCGTCGGAGTGTCGGACGACGGTTTGTAACGGCCTTCTACGAAATTGCCCTCCAAGTCTACGACGACCATATCGTCCCGCTTCAGCTCTTCGTATGGGACCCCGCTCGGTTTAATGACGACGAGCCCCGCATTCCGGTCGATTCCGCTTACATTCCCCCACGTAAACGTAACCATTTTGTACTTCGGCAAGTCTAAGTTCGCTTCAAGCACCTCTTGCTTCAATTGTTCCAACAACTGCGATCCGCCCTCCCCGCCCATCTGACATTCACAACACCAATTATACAATTGTACGTACAACTTGGCTATAAAAATATTACAAAACAAATAAGCCTGTACATACAAGTGTACAGGCTTATGTATAGTATTATTATATCGGTCTCGTAGAATCCCGGACGACGAGCTCCGGCACATATATGATGTCTTTCACGGTATCGCCCGGTTTGCCCTCCATCATGCTAAGCAGCATTTCGGCCGCCGCCTCTCCCATTTCCGTCTTCGGATGGACGATCGTAGTAAGCTTCACCTCGGTCGCGGTCGACAGCGACGAATCGTCAAACCCGACGATCGACAAATCCTCCGGTACCGATAAACCGGTCCGTCTAACCGCTTCAAGCAGCCGGACCGCAAGCTCGTCGTTGTAGCATACGAATGCGGTCGGCCGTTCCTCGAGCTGAAGCATCGATAAGGCGGATTCGTAGGGAAGCGTCGATTTCGTTTCCGTCGTATATTGGGTCACCGAGCTGCGCTGCAGCGGATGACCGCGCTCAATATGCGCTCTGATGAACCCTTTCAACCGATTTGCGCCTTGAAGATCGTCCGTCTTGAAGAAACCGGCAATATGCTTGTGGCCCAAATCGAACAAATGCTTGGTCGCCGCATATCCGCCCGCTTCATCGTCCATTTTGAGACAAGGGCAATGCAGCTCCGGATACCGCTCGTTAATCATGAGGAACGGAATTCCTTGAACGTGCAGCGATAAATATAAGTCCAGATTCGGGTTGCCTTGCGCGCTTTTGGTCGGCTCGATAATGAGACCGCGCGTGCGGTGGGAAAGAAAAAATTGGAGATTCTCCCTTTCCTTTTGCTTGTCGTTATCGGTGCTCGACAGCGTAAGGCCGAAGCCGCGGCGTCTTAACGCACCTTCCGCGCCGCGCACGATATGCGGGAAAATATAATCCGAAATATACGTCGTAATCATACCGATCGTTTGCGTTTCCTGAGCACTTCCGGTATTTGGCTGCGCTACGAACGTGCCCTTACCTTGAAGGCGGTACAGCCATCCATCCTTCTCCAGCTCGCTGAGTGTTTGGCGGACCGTCTGTCTGCTCATTCCGAACCGTCCCGCGATTTCATGCTCGGACGGCATTTGATCGTTAGGCTTCAACTGTCCGGAGGTTAGCCAAGATAAGATCTCCTGTTTAAGCTGCATATATTTCGGCGGTTGTCTGTCGTTCATCGTACACCCCAGAATGTTTTCATCGTTGGTTTCGATTATAACACAACAAGGTTGTATGTACATTCAAGAAGCCTGAAGTGTCCCTTCAGGCTTCTTGATTCTCCAAATATTGTTTTAGGATCGTTGCATGGTTCAGCTGTTCGTTCCTCGCGGCATACAACAGCGTGACCGTCTCCCGTGCGGCCAAATCGCGAAGCCTCTGCAGAGCTTCCTGGTGCTCCGCATCCGATAATTCCACCATGTAACGTTCTTTGAACGCTTCGAATCGATCCGGCATTCCCTCCGCCGTGTGATGAAACCAAGTTCGCAATTCCGTGCTGGGGGCGATTTCCTTCATCCATGCCGTTAGCCGGGCCTTCTCTTTCGAGATTCCCCTAGGCCAAATGCGGTCCACTAAAATTCGCGCACCGTCCCCGCTTTCGGCATCCTCATAAATTCGTTTCACGTTAATGTTCTGCATCCGTTTCACCTTATTTGTCGGAAATCATTCGTTGATTCATACTGCGTTAAACGATTCGGTATGTAGGCACCGGGCGCGATGGCGCAAAACAATCCGCTTGCTTAACGTCTACCCTGACCGCATAACGTTCCTTAATGCCGCGCATCGTTTCTTCAAAAACATGAAGAAGCTGCTCGGGCACGGAATAAACGCGCGCATTCAGCCAAAGGGTAAGCCGTTCGGACGACCAAGCCTCGGCGGGACTTCGGTCCACTGTAATCGCATGATTGTTAACGGCGCTAACCTTAAACTCCATCCTATCATCCTGTGCCCAAAGCTTGCAATGAGCGATCTGAGCACCGCGTTCCGACAACCCTGTAACCAAAGCACCGAACATCGCAAGGCAAAGTTCATCCGCATGATCGATCTTGCCTTCAATCGTAACGCCGGCGTTCAACCAGCCGAGATGAGATTCCCCTTCGGCGTACGTATCGTAATCGATGTCCAGCACGTGAACCGGCCGGAATACATCCTCAATAAAGAGCTTCTGTATCCATCGCTCCACCCCATTAGCGGTTAAGGCCGATAAGGGGATCGGATCTGAATTGTGATATGTGTTACCTAATTGATCGCATAAATGATTCACCTCATGATCCGAAAGCGTATCCGATTTATTAAGCACGATGTAACGCGCTTCTTCGAGCTGTTTTTGAAACACATATGAGATTTCGGGACTGAAATGCGATGTTTGCGACAAATGCTCCGACAACCGTATAGGGTCCGCCACGGCCGTCAGCGGCAACACCTTCAGCAGGTCGCCGTGGAACGATTGCAAAGGTTTGACAACGGTAGCCGCAAGATCGGTGCAGCTGCCCACCGCTTCCGCCAAAATAACATCAGGTCGATGCCGCGTAATGATTTCATTGATCGAATCGACCAATTCGTCAAACCGGCAGCAAAAGCACCCCCCTTCGATTTGTTGCAGAGGTATTTCCTTTTTTAACACCATTTTCGAGTCGACCAGCTGCGAGCCTTGATCGTTGGTCACGCAGGCGACTCGACTGCCTCTTGATCGCAGCAGCTCTGCTGCGGACAGCATCAAGGTCGTTTTTCCTGCTCCCAAAAAACCGCTTAGCAAAACAAGCGCCGTTTGTTTCACAACCTCAGCTCCCGTCCGCATGCATAAACCGTTACGCCGCTTATATCGCCGTACAACACATTCACTTCGGCTTCAACCTCGCCGCTGTCGTCATTTTTCTTCTGTGAATAAGTGCCCCACGCCTTACCGGTGCTCCAGAACGTCGAGAAATTGTCCTTGGAAAGCACGGGATCGAATTTCATCGTCCCTCGAGCCATGTCATACTCGAAACCGCTCAGCGCCACAAGTAGCCCCCAGCTTGACATGGAACGGGCATAATGGTGTCCGCACTCCACTTCATTCCAAGGATTGCGCCGAATGCCGTCGTGCCTGTCTCGCACAGCCTTTACGATCGTCAATCCTTCTTCGATAAAACCTTCGTAAATCAAGTGTGTAGCTACATGGTACTCGATTCCGGTCCAAACTTCATCGGAGTATACAAACGGAAGCCGCGGTCTTCCCCCGTTCGGCCATGAGCATAGCAGCAAGCCTTGCTCATCGTTTAGAACATAGGTTCTTTGGCAGTTCACGTGATTGGTAAAATCGGTTTTGAAGTTGTACTTATAAACCGAACGGATCGCCTGCGCCACCCGTTCTTTCGGCAGCAGGTAGCCTAACCCGTACAGGTGCGCCAGCTGCTGGCCAAGCAGCTGATCCGAAAGGCAGCCCAACCCGTGCTGGTATTTGTACTGATTTACGTCATCGAGGCGCTGAACGTAATACTCGCCGTTCCAGAGCAGCTCGTCAAGCCGCTTCGCGCTTCGTTCAAATCCGTCTCGGTATTGGCCGGCCGTGTCCGTCTCCCCCAAATACAGCGCCATCTCTTCGCCTGCGCGCAGCGCGCCGAGCAAATAAATGCCCGTTAACGGATTCGGTCCGTAAAACTCAATATCGTACGTGTTGTGCTGCTCACCGTCCAGCACGAAATCCCCATCGACATCCCAGTTGATGAATGCGTATTTGATCGTCTTTTTTACATTCGGCCAAAGCTCTTTCAAAAACTCGTCGTCGCCCGAAAGCTTCCATTCCCGGTATACGCGCATCACGGTGCCCATTTGCCCGTCAGCGGCAGCCGGCGCGGATTTGCCGTGCCACATCCATTCGGAATCGAACATTTTGAAGGCGCGGAAATTCATCTTCCCATCGCCGTTCACCTCTTCCAGCAGCTCCGTGCGCCGCATATTTCGCTCAAGACTCGGGAAGAGAAACGCTAACGTCTGCGCATAATTCCAAACGTGCGTACATGTTCCGTCGCAGCAGCCCGCATCGTCGAAGCAGCCTTCATACCCTAAAAATCTCCCGTCCTTTAACCAAAAGCAAGACGTACTGCGCAGCACCGGCATGTTGCCGGCCAACGCGTCAATGACATAATTCGGCAGCGTTCCTTCAAAAAGCGCGTCATGAAAACCAAACGTTTGCGCTCTCAGCCTCTCCAGATTGTTTTCCAAATAAACCGCAACCGCCCAGGAGCTGTCAAACCTATTTACATAGTAATTTTGCGTGATCTCGCGCCCGGGCTCCTTCACCCGGACATGCTCGTTCCAGCCGTTCACCCGGTTCGGAAAATACCAGGTTAACATAAACCGGATTTGTTTCGTTTCACCGGGTGAAAGCCGCTCGCATATGCCCAGCGTGCCGGTATCCGTCTTATGGTCTTCCGACGGCGTTTCATACCCCAAATCCTGCAATCGGCCGTCATCCGACAAATCGTCCCAAAATTCCTGAAGGTAATCGAACCATGCCCCGCGAAGCCATGCCCGTTTGAACGTTACGTTTGCGTTCGCGGTAACTAATGATACGTTACCGAAGCTCAAATCGTTCTCCGCATATTTATGCGAATGCAGAAACAGACCGGATAAGCTTCCTTCCTGCCTAAAGTCGTTGACGTTTTGCCCCGCATTCGATAAGTTCAAATTTCCGAACCGGTCGAATTCGATGCCTCCGATTGGATTAATGATCGAGCCTGCAATCGTTACGTCAACGGGGCGGTCCGTCCGGTTCGTTACCCGATAAGTAAAGATTGCGCCTGGAATGCCGGAATCCTCCTCATTCAGCGGAATCAAGGGAGTATAAGCTTCCAAACTGACATGAACGGGCAGGTCGGCGTCCTCGAAATCGATCCAGGCAATCGGATATTCCCCGCGCAAAACCGATTTATCCATGCGCGGCAGCCCCGCCCCGGTGTTCGGATGGTACCCGTGCGAGAGCGCATGCGGAGGATTCAGCTTGGATTCCAGCACTTTCACGACCGGATCGCGGCCTTCCGGCTTCGCCCAAATCGCAAAGTACGTGTTCGCCAGCTTGCTGCCTTTTCCCGGCTTGTTGAATATTTCCCAGTCTCTCAGCTCGCCGCGGCTGCCGAGAGATACGTTGCCCGCTCCGATCCCGCCTAGCAGAAACGCCGCTTCGTCCGCTTCACCCGTGAACGTCCTTTGAGATCCGAAATCGTACAGCTCTTCCTTTGAAAAAACCATAGTTACCCCTCCGCCCTTATCCGTATTTAACTTTCTCAATATCAAGTCCAATTCCATCTTCATTGTTCTCTGTAAGCGTTTTAATTTCCTTCAAGTTTTCGATAATCTAACCCTTGATGCTTCCCAGCGTCGTTCCTTCAATCAAATATTTTTGGCTGAAGATGTAAAACAGGAGAACCGGCACGATGGACATCATGACCCCCGCTAATATGGCGGAAGGATTTCCGTTGCCCATATACCCTTGCAATATCGTAAGGCCTAGCGGGAGCGTCATTTTTTCGTATGTATTTAAGAAAAGCAGAGGACCGAAGAAATTGTTCCACGAACCGATAAATGTAAACACGGCTACGACGGCTGCCGCCGGGGCTGCAATCGGCATCATAATATTCCAAAAGATGCGAAATCGGCTCGCTCCGTCCACCCTTGCCGCCTCCTCCAGTTCTTTCGGGATCGTCATCATATACTGCCGCAATAAGAAGATGCCGAACGGATTCACAAGCGCAGGAACAATGAGCGATGCGTGCGTGTCCATCCAGCCGAGGTTTTTGATCGTGATGAACAGCGGAATGATGGTCACCTGCGACGGAATCATGAGACCGGATAACAGGAGGAGAAACAGCGCCGTTCTCCCCGGAAATTGCAACCTTGCGAATGCGTACGCTGCCGTCGCGCATGTGACCAATTGCCCCGCGGTAATAAAAAGCGCTATTTTCAAGCTGTTGAGGAAAAAGTGAAAAAACGGCACAGCTTCAAAAACGTATGCGTAATTTTTCCAATCGTATCGCGTCGGGAATAGGGCCGGGGGCAGCTTAAACGATTCCATCGCCGGACGTAAAGAGGTCGAAAAAATCCATAGGAAGGGGAAAATCATCAAAAAGCCCGCAGCGATAAGAATGATCGATATTGCCAATTGTCCGATGCTTTTAGACGGCGCCGCTCTCGTCATATGCGGTTCCCCTCCCCTTTATTGATAATGCACCCAGCGGTTCCCGAGCCTAAATTGAATCATCGTTAACACGAGAATGATGACAAACAAGGTGAGCGACACCGCCGATGCGTATCCCATCTCAAAAAATTGAAACGCGTGCTCATAAATATACATGTTGATCGTCCGCGAGCTGTCGCCGGGTCCGCCTTTGGTGATCAGGAAAGGTTCGTCGAAAATTTGAAAGCCTCCGATGAGTCCCATCGTCGTGATGAAAAATATCGTAGGCGTAAGCAGCGGCAGCGTAATTTTCCAAAATACGGTCCGGCTGTTCCCACCGTCGATTTCCGCAGCCTCGAAATAGTCCCGGGGGATGCTTTGCAAGCCGACGAGAAAGAAGATGAACGAACTTCCTACTCCTTTCCAGACGCTGAACAGCACGATCGCAGGTATGCTCCACACCGCCGAGTTAAGCCAGGGAATCGGTTCGATGCCGAGCTTTCCGAAATAAAAGTTCAAGACGCCGTAATCTTTGTTTAAGAGATAACCCCAAGCCAGCGCCACAGAGGCGGTCGTGACCATCGTCGGAAAGAAGAACACGGTTCGAAACAAGTACTTAAGCTTATTGGACAGCACCCGGTGTACGCCAAGGGCTAACAGTAGTCCAAGCACGATATTGATGGGGATGAGCAAAAATAAAAATTTGACGGTGTTGAGATAAGAAATAAATAACCGCTTATCCGACAACAGAGCCGTAAAATTGTCAAACCATACGAATCGGGCGGGTGTCAAAATGTCATATCTCGTAAAGCTTAATGCGACCGCAGCGATTACAGGAATGCCGATGAAAGCCAAAAACCCGATAATGCTGGGTGCTATGAACAAATAAGCCGCCGCTATTTCCCTTGACTTTTCTTTTTTTAACAAGTAACTCGCCATACGCAGCACCTTTTATATCCCTTCATCGAGTGCGGCCTGCATTTCTTTCGTCGCATCGTTCAGCGCTTGCTCTACTTTCATTTCGTTGGCCCAGATAGCGCTTACATATCGATTGAAAATGGAGTCCAGCTTGTTGAAGGTCGGCGGTGCTTGCACCGGTCGAGCCGTATTGGCGCTTTCGTAGTAAATGCCTCCGTTTGCCGGCGGAACCTTAGGGATGACCTCATCGGCCACCGCCTTGCGGGAAGGAATCGACCAAGTGGACGCCAACGTCTTTTGCGGGCCGACGCCATTTAAATATTTGATAAGCTTCCAGGCTTCGTTCGGATGCTTGCTCGCCTTTAAGATCGGGAATCCGTCCACCCCGTAGATCGTCTGCTGCGTTTTGAATTTAGGAATGTATTGAATGTCGAAATCGCGGAAATTTTGATCGAGATATCCTTTGACAGGCCATCTTCCCGCGCTGTGCATCGCGACATGCTGCTGAAGGAAGGCGTCGCCCATCGTTCCGGTTTCGGAAGGCGACGGAGAGTACTTATGTTTGTATATTAAATCGTGGAAAAATTGGAACATCTCGATGTTAGCCGGGTCATTTAAAGTACACTTGGTCATATCGTCGCTTAGAATGGCGGAGCCGTTGTTAAACAGCCAGGCTTCAATGAGAAACCAGCCGCTCGGAACGATAAAGCCGAACACCTTCTCTCCGTCTTTTTCCCTTGTCAGCGCTTTGCAATAATTCAAAAAGTCGTCCCCGGACCAATCGGGCTTCGGTACCGGCAGTCCGGCTTCGCTTAACATCTTGGTGTTCATATAGGTGACCATATTATTCCATGCAAAGGTTAGAGCATAATATTTCTTATTTACGATAAACGCTTCTTGAATTTTCGGATGAATGTCATCGAGATCGTTTACCGGGTCCGATTCCATGAAAGGCGTCAAATCGAGAGCCATATCTTTCGCGACGAACAGCTGCGTGCCTTCAATAGCGATGTGAGCCACGTCCGGCGGCTGCCCTCCCGCAATCATGGTGGACAATTTATTGAAATACCCTCCCCAACTGTCTCCCGGCACGTACAGCAGCTCCACCTCAATCTCCGGGTTTTCGCTGCGGAAGCCGTCCAAAACTTTATCCCATTCCTCCTTATCGTTGCCGTTCCCCCATCGGGCGAAAACAAGCTTCGCTTTTCCTCCCGAAGAACCCCCTGACGATTTGGAAGTGCAAGCGGCTAATAGTCCCGATGCGCCGAACCCGATGACAAGCCCGGCTTTACCGAGCCATCCAAGAAATTCTCTTCTGGACATTTGTTTGTCGTCACTCATACTCATCCCTCCGAAACTGATTTTTTTCCTGCCGGGCTTTCATTCATCCATGAAAAACTAAGCTGGGCGGAATCACAATCTTTCGAATATAGTCGTTCCCGTTGATTGCCTCAAGCAGCGTCCGAACCGCTTGTTTGCCGACCTGCGACTTCGGTATGTCGACTGTCGCGATCGGGACGGGCAAATTTCGCAAGCTTTCGATATTATCGCAGCCGACTAATTCAATATCTTCCCCAGCCTTCAACCCCATTTCGTCCAAAGCTTTGTACGCGCCGAGCGCAGCCTTGTCGCTGCAAGCGAAAACAGCCGTCGGCCGCTCCGGGCGATTCAGCAAATGCTTCATTTCCAGGTAGCCCTTCTTCTCTTGCTTATCGAAGTTCGGAGAAATAAACTCCATATTCAGCGGAATGCCGTGCTCAATCAAGGCGGAACAATACCCGGCGAACCGGTCCGTTAACGTTTTGTACTTTGACGGACCGGAAATAAACCCGATGCTTCGGTGACCTTGCTCGATCAAATATTGCGTTGCGATGTAGCCGGCGCCGTAGTGATCCGCGTAAATGCTGATAAACCCGCCGCAATGCAAGTAGTTATCGACCAGGATGACCGGGACGGGCGATTTTTTCAGCTTAAGCAGCAATTCATCGGTAATTAATCCGCTGCCTAAAAGCAGCAAACCCGACGCCCCGACCGTCCACGCGTCCGGGTTATTTTTCTCGCTTACGAACGTTAAGACAAGTTCATAGCCGAGCCCGCGGCATTCCTGCTCGATCGCGCGTATAATCGCGCCGTTAAACGGATCCGCAAACACCGATTCGGACGATTCCTCAATCAACAGCCGAATAAATTGAACGTCATTGTTTACAGGGGGTATGTACTGAAGCTTTTCGGCCGCCGCCAAAATTTTCGCTCTCGTCTGTTCGGACAGCGACCCTTTCTGATTCAAGGCCAGCGAGACGGTGGAAACGGAGTATCCGGTAAATTCTGCAATTTGTTTTATCGTAGATTTATTCAACTTTTTTGACATTGCCGCTCCTTCGTTTCGTAATTTCTTTACGTTCGATTGCCGCAGTTTTAGTAAATGTTTATTCAAAAGAATCCGACGTATGTTTATTAGTTTTGATGAACGCAAAGAACGTCCCATGCGCAAGGGCAAGGGACGTTCCCCGTCTTGTTCGTTTGATTATAAACGTTCGGCAAGAAACCGAACGATCTCGTTGCGCATTTCCGCGGTTTCCAAGTGGGCGACGTTATAGCGCAGCAGCTTCCAGTTGTCCGGCGCTCCGTCGCGAAGGTAAACTTCTTGAAGCTGCTTGTCGACGATATCCAATCCGGCGGGCGGCGTCAGCAAATCATAGTTGCCTGCCGTGCTTAAGTGGCATCTTGGTGAAATTAACGCGTTAATTTCGGAGGTCGTAAAGTGTTTCAGTAAAGCGGGTACATAGTAATAAATGCCGTGTCCGTCCAAGCCGCGCGACTCGATTAACGAATGAAAATCGGTAAGACAGCAAATGTCGACGCAAACCTTCACTCTCGGATCGAGCGCGGCCGTCCACCAAGCCATCGTGCTTCCCATCGACATGCCGAGCGTCGCAATCCGGTCCGCGATCACATCGTCTCGGGATGCCAAATAATCGATCGCCCTTAGATTGTCATAAACCATCATTCCCCACATAACCCGGCCGTTCCAGAGCATTTCCTTAAAAATTTCGCTCTCCGTTCTGCCTCTTCTTTCCCCGAAGCCCCACATATCGATGCAAAAAGAAGCGAAGCCCAGCGCGGCAAGCTCTTCAGCATACGGCTTTTTGTACATATACACGTTGCTCTTGATCAGCTCGTCCTTCCCCAGCTGATAGTTGCCGCCATGGGAATGATTGAACAGAACGACGGGAGTCGGACCTTCCGCCCGCCGCGGCTTCGCGAAGTACGCCGGAACCGTCTCCATTCCGTTCAGATCGAGCTGCAATCGCTCCAGCGTGTAGCTTTCATGCACTTCTTCGTCGATTTTGTTCGCCGTAATGACGTTTCGGTCCGGAAGGTCCCCCAACAAACCGTACAGCTCTTGGCGGCGTGCTTCTTTGTCCGCAATGTTCATCAACTATACATCCCTTTCCAATGCGTTTCTTAGGAATATATTCTGGTCGTGCTACGATTTTCCTTTATTATCGCTGTGAATACCGGGCCTTTTCTCCCGATTATTGGAAGGCGCGAAACCTTTTTTCGATACAATCGTCTAAGTCACTGTTAATGCCGTGCAATAGGAGATGAAAGATGAAAACATTCGTCAGGCTTGCATGCGTCGTATCGCTTCTGACATGTCTTTACGGCGCCCCGGCCCAAGCACAAAGCAATCCTGTCAATGCGATGTGGGTTTGGGACTTCTATACATCGATGTCGACCGATGCGCAAAGACAAGAGCTCATCGACTTTTCATTGAAAAACAATATCGGCTTGCTGTTTGTCGGGACGAGAAATACGTTAAAGGACCGGCCGGACGATTACGCCGAGTTGATTCGGGAAGCGCACAAGCATAGAATCAAAGTTTTCGCGCTTGCGGGGAACGCCTCTTGGGCTCTGCAGGACAATCATTCGTATGCTTTGGATCAACTGAACCAGGTTTTAGATTTTAATGAGGATCTTTCGTCGGAGACGTCTGACGGGTTTGACGGGCTGCAGTACGATATCGAGCCCTATACGTTACCCGATTTTAAAGACAATGCCGGATCGATCGGCATGCAAATGTTGAGATTGCTCGAAGCTGCGGCGAACAAAATACCGGCAGATGTCCGTGAAAGCTTTGAACTGAACGCGGCAGTCCCGTTCTGGTATACAAGCGGACAAAAGCCGCTGACGATCGAATATAAAAAGCAAAGAAAGCCGCTAAGCCACCATATTCTCGATCTCGTCGATTCCGTTTCGATTATGGCTTATCGGGACAACGCCGCCGGTCAAATCAAGCTGTCGGCGGCCGATGTCGATTATGCTTCGACCGCCGGAAAGAAAGCTTATATCGGAGTTGAGACGATGCCGGCGAACGGAAACTCGATTCCGGAAACAATTACATACAATAATAAAAAAATCAATTACTTGACGGAACAAATGGAAGCGATCCGACGCCATTATTCGAATCACCCCGGCTTTGCGGGCGTTGCCTTACATACGTACGATTCATTTAAAGCGATGCTGCAAAATTTGGATAATCAATTCAACGTATTGAAAGCGGCCGGGATATTCAATGGCTATGCGGACGGCAGCGCGCGCTACGGCCGGAATGCGACCCGAGCGGAAATTGCAGCGGTTGCGGCAAGAATCGGCGGCTACAGCGATAACAATTTGGTTACACCGAACACGGCGCATTTTAAGGACGTTCCGCCCGACGCTTGGCACTACGGATGGGTGGAAACCGCCTATAGCTTGGGTGTTATGAACGGCAAGGGCGGCGGTCAGTTTATTCCGAATGCGAATATTACCGTCGAAGAAACATTGATTGTAATGGCGAAGATGATCGGCCTTTCCGAAGCGGACGGAACGGACGTACAAGGCGCTTCCGTTTGGGCGCGCGGCTGGGTGAAGGCGATGGTCGACGCTAAGCTGGTCGATCGCCGCGACGATTACAAGAATGAAATTACAAGGGAAGATTTGATCAATATCGTTTACAACACGTTTCTGTCGTACATCAAAAAAGAAAAAGTCTAAAGCTTGATGCCCAAGCTTTAGACTTTTTTTAATAACGGCTTACCACGATTCCAACGCCGCTCGTTTCCAAGTGTTCTCCGCTACGCAAATGTAAAGATAACCGTCATCCCACGCAATGTCGCCGACGTTCCCCTCAGCGGACGAAGAGGCGGGCGTCATGGAATTCCGAATGCGAATGCGGTCGCCGTTCACATCCAGCTTCGCCGTCGCATCCGTATTGCCGATCCCGACATTGCCGCTGCTTCTGTCAATGAACAGCGAAGTATCGACGACTTCCCCCGAATCGTCGTAGCGAATAACTCGCAAATCCGAACCCTCTTCCGATCCGGTTTCCTTCGTCGTGTCGGCCCGCATCGCCCATCGCGGGGTAACGACATTCCCCTCCTTCGTTTCGGCGAACTGCAAATCGCGATTTACGCCGTCCGAGCCGGCGACTCTAAGAATCCCGTCCACAACGTTAAAATTGGAGGAGTGCGTCCGAATTTCCGCTACGTCTTGATCGAACGGTATTTCCAGCCGCGTAAACAGCTGATTCGCCTGCTCCCCTTCCGGCGACATCGTCGTCTCGATCGAAATATGGTTATGATCGGCTTGCTCCGGATTGTTCGCTTTCGCATGGGCGATAATGGCCGCTTTATCCATGCCCTTTTCGTCCGCCCATGCAAGTGCCGGTTTTGCGCGGTCTGCCGTCCATTGCAATCGAATGAGGTCCGACAAATGCCCCTCGGAAAATATCCACTTCCGATCCGTTGACAAATGCAGTCTTTCATTATGGGGTACCCTCAGTCCTCCGCCGGGTAAAGAGGATGCCGCGAATGCAGCCTCCTTCACCGACGCTTTGTCTTGCCCGGCGGAAGCATAGGCCATTCCGCCGATCATTCCGGTTACGAGTCCGATTGTTAAAGAAACGGCGATTCCGAATTTGTTCATCGCATATTCTCCTTACACCAAACTGTACGAAAGCTCCGATATAATGGCTTCCTTGATGGAATCCGCCAGCTCAGGCAGCTCCCGTTCGTTCGGTCCTTCCACCATAACCCGGATCAGCGGTTCGGTACCGGAAGGACGAATTAAAATTCTTCCTGTGCCGCCCATTCGTTGTTCCGCCATGCGGACCGCTTCTTGGACTTTTTTGTTTCCTTTGAGCAAATGTTTATTGTCCACCCGCACGTTTACCAATAGCTGCGGGTACTTCTTCATGCCTAAGGTCAGAGCGGATAACGGCTTCGATTCGGCCTTCATAATATTCGCCAGCTGCACGGCCGTTAACATGCCGTCCCCGGTCGTCGCGTAATCCAGCATGATAATATGGCCGGACTGCTCTCCGCCGAGGTTGTATCCGCCTTCGATCATTCGCTCCATCACATACCGGTCGCCGACCTTGCTTTGGATGACTTCAACGCCCATGTTTTTCATCGCATGGGAGAAACCGAGATTGCTCATTACCGTCGTAACGACCGTATCGTGATTTAAACGGCCGCGATCGGACATATACCCCGCCAGTACATACAAAATTTGATCTCCGTCGACGATGTTTCCTTTCTCATCCACGGCGATCAGCCGATCGGCGTCCCCGTCGAAGGAAAGTCCGAGATCCGCGTTATGCTCGATAACGGCTTTCTGGATATGCTCGGGATGCGTGGAGCCGCACTTCTCATTAATGTTCAGCCCGTTCGGGGTATTTGCGAGTACGACGGTCTCCGCGCCCAAGTCTGCGAATATTCGGGACGCCAAGAACGAAGCCGCCCCGTTCGCGCAATCGAGCACTACCTTAAGCCCGTTCAACGGCTGC
Organism: Paenibacillus thermotolerans; assembly: GCF_028745515.1. Lineage (GTDB taxonomy): Bacteria > Bacillota > Bacilli > Paenibacillales > YIM-B00363 > Paenibacillus_AE > Paenibacillus_AE thermotolerans. The sequence continues at coordinate 74,590 of NZ_JAQZSG010000003.1, forward strand.
TCGATCGTCGATTTCAAATAAGCGGCATAGCGATCGCCGAAGTTAGAAATCGTCTGCGCCGTTCCGATTCCCGAGCCGGTCGGCCGAGGCGCCGGTTCAATCGCCTGCTCCGTCTCTTGCTTCATATCCAGCAGCGATTCAATAACGGCCTCCAGCTGATCCGACAGCTTATATCCGTCCGCGCCGAAAAACTTAATTCCGTTATCCTCCAGCGGATTGTGCGACGCGGAAATCATAACTCCCGCATCCGCTCCAAGCGCCTTCGTCGCGAAGGCGACTCCCGGAGTCGGCAGGACGCCTAAGCGAAGGACCACTGCACCGATGGACAGCAAACCGGCGACAAGCGCCGATTCCAGCATCTCTCCCGAGATGCGGGTGTCCCGGCCGATCACGACCTTCGGACGGTTGCCGTTGTTGTTGCGAACGAGCGCGTACCCGCCTAAACGTCCTAACCGGAAAGCGAGCTCCGGGCTTAGCTCCGTGTTCGCAACGCCTCGTATACCGTCCGTTCCGAAATATTTACCCATAATCCCCCCCCCCTTTACAGAACAGCTTGAGTTCTTACTTGCAGGAACGATTCGACGGCAGCGAGCTGCTCCCGGTTGTTGATGCCGGCTACTTCGGACGCATCCGGCAAAGTGACCGCTTCAAAGCCCGGTTGTCCTGCAATCGTTCCCGCCAAGCGCATATAAGGAATAATATCCGTCAAATAAAATTCCCGTTGGGCGTTGTCGTCTTTGATGTTCGGCAGCGCCTGGAACAAACTGCCGTTGTCGAAGCAGAAGATGCCCGTATTGATTTCGCGGATGAGGCGCTGATGGATGGTTGCGTCTTTATCTTCCACAATGCCCAGCACTTCCCCGGTAAGCTTGTCCCGAAGAATTCTTCCGTACCCCCCGGGATTGTCGATCAAGGCGGTAAGCACGACGCCGGCGCATTGTTTGGCGCGCTGGACTTGGATTAACCGTTCCATCGTCCACTGCTTAATCAACGGCGTGTCGCCGACAAGCACTAGAGTCGCACCCTGTTTGTCCTTCAATAACGGAGACACTTGGCTTACCGCATGCGCGGTACCGAGCTGCTTCGGTTGTTCGACGTACGTGACGCGCGAACCGAGATAAGCTTTCACCATGTCTCCTTTGTACCCGATCACGACGAATATTTCGTCCACATTCATCGATTCCAGCTTGGAAACGAGATGCTCGATCATCGGTATGCCGCCTACACGGTGCAGCACTTTAGGAATGTTCGATTGCATGCGGGTGCCTTTCCCCGCCGCCAGTATAATGGCATATGTGTTCATGTAAGCCTACTCCCCCTTCGCTGAACGAAACCAGTGCGGAAAGCCGTGAATCGCGAAGCCTTTGAAGCCGCCGTAGGCTTCGAAATGAGCTTGTGATTTGTTCAGCTCCCGCTCCATAATTTCGTACCCTTCCTCATAAAAAGTCGTTTTGCTCCCTTCGCGGCTCGGTGCGGTTTCCACACCTACAACGACCGCTTTGCCGCTTGAAGTCGCCTCTTCCAGCATCGGAATCGCGTTCGATACAATGCCGTCGCGTCCGTCTGCGGCATCCCGATAATTCATCAGGACCAGCGTGTCGAATCGCTTTAACATCCACGTGCCGACGCGAAGCTGATCGTAGCCCGGAACTTCGATCGATTGGATCCAGAACGGTACGTCCAACGCTACGCCGATGCCGTTTCCTAACCGTTTGACTTCATTCGCGGCGAAATCCATATTCGAAAGCCACTCTTCGATGACGCGGATTTTCTCGGCGCTCCACTCCGGCAGCAAATACGGTTCGATATCCAGATGAATGCCGCTGAAACGTTCGCCCTCGCTAACGTTCGTATTGTAGCTTGCAACCCATTCGATGAAATCCTGCAGCTGCCGTCTGTTCTGTTTCAATCCCCAGGCCGGCTCTCCTCCCAATGCCTCGACCCGTATTCCTTGATCGGCCGCCGCTTTGATAAAGCGCGAATAATCGTTCGGCGAAACCCGTTTGCGGTCGACGTACAAGTAAATATGGGTCACTCCATTCGTCTTGGAGAAGTCCAAAATCGAATCCTTAAACGTAACAATGGAAGGCGTGTCCCAAATCCACGTCCCCTTAAGCATCGGACCGGAACGCTTGGCGGCTATCGCGGACCATAGTAAAAGAAAAACAAGTATAACGGTCAAGCCGATTACGATCGACCGGTATGCTTTTATATCCCGACAGCCACTTTCACTTCCGCTTTTTTGATGCCCGTCCCAAGCTTATAAATATTGTCCGATTGAACCTCCGCGAATGCGTTGCGGGTATCGATGATCGGCACGCCCAGCGCGGCCAGCTCATGATAGCTGAAGCAGCGATGATTCGTAATCAACACCATGCAATCGTATCGGGAGAAGGCGGCCGTATCGTAGGTAACGGAGTGAACGGTTTGGCCCCGCTCATCTTTGAAATTGGTCGCGTATGGGTCGTAGTAATCCACATAAGCCCCGTTGTCTTTGAACAGCTTGTACACTTCAAGTCCGGGCGATTCGCGAAGGTCGTCGACATCCGGCTTATAGGACATGCCCAAGATCAGCACTTTCGAATTCCGAATCGACTTCGCGTACATGTTCAGCACTTGGGAAGCGTTATGAATGACGTATTCCGGCATATTTTCATTAATGGATTGGGCGAGATCGATAAATTTGCTGTAAAACCGGAATTCCTTCGCCTTCCATGATAAATACATCGGGTCGAGCGGTATGCAGTGTCCTCCGATTCCCGGACCCGGGTAGAACGGCATAAATCCGAAAGGCTTCGTAGAGGCGGCGCGAATGACTTCCCATACGTCGATTTCCATCCGGTCGCACATCATCGCCAGCTCGTTGACGAAAGCGATGTTCACGCTTCTGAACGTGTTTTCGAGCAATTTGGACATTTCCGCCACCTTGGGGGAAGAAACGGGAACGACGGTTTTCACGACATGGTTGTATAGAAGAACCCCCAGCTCTTTGCAAGCCTCGGTCGTGCCGCCGAGCACCTTCGGAGTATTGTAGGTGCTGAAGTTTTTATTGCCCGGATCCACGCGCTCGGGCGAGAAGCAAAGGAAAAAGTGTTTGCCGACCTCCAACCCTTGCGCCTCAAGCTCATATTGGATCAGTTCTTCGGTGGTGCCCGGGTAAGTGGTGCTTTCAAGTATGATCAGCGCGCCTTTTTTCAAATACTTTTTAATTTGGACGACTACGCTTTCGATATAAGAAGTATCCGGATCTTGATTTTCGCTTAACGGAGTGGGCACACAGATGCTGATCGCATCCAGCATGCGAATGGCGCTGTAATCGGTCGTCGGAAGAAACATATTGGCATGAACCGCGTCGGCAACCATGGCGCTCGGAACGTCTTGTATGTACGACTTCCCTTCGCGCAGCGACTCCACCTTCCGATCGTCGAGATCGATTCCGTACACGGTAAAGCCGCCCTTCACCATCTCCATGCTCAACGGCAAACCTACATAACCGAGGCCGATCACCCCTACCTTGGCCGATTTGTTCTGCAATTTCTCCTTCAATCCGGTAAAATAAGACATAAACATTTCCCCTTCCGTAAATATGGTTTTATTTAAGAAAACTGCAGCTTTCTGATCCTCCACTCCAGCTCCGAGATCGAGAACGGTTTCGTCACATAATCGGTTACCCCGAGCTCGAACGCGCGGTTCATATCCTTCGTCAAATGCTTATCCGTGAGCACGATGACTTTGCCGTCGCTGTCATGCTCTTCTTTTATTCGATGAATCAATTGATATCCGTCGATTACCGGCAAATTGAGCTCGGTAATGACCAAATCGGGTGTATGCTGTGTGAACTTTTCCAGCGCTTCGGAGCCGTCTTTCGCTTCGAATACTTCATAGCCCTTCATTTCAAGCCGCAATTTAATGAATTGTCGGCTCGTCTCCTCCGTATCCGCAATCAGTATGGAAGAAACGCCGGCTGATTCCGTTCTGTCCGCATACAGATTGATATCCTTGCTCTCCCCGTGATCGTGAGCTACGGCAGTGAACAACCGGGAAATGATTCGCTCGGACGGTTCGCCGCTTTCGGGAAAGCTTGCGACAAACATTTGACCGTCCAGCAGCCCGTGCCGCTCCAGAAATTCTTTGCAAACGAGTGACGAATAATGGGTTCCCGCCAACCTGCGGTCTTCCAATACGACGCCCAGTACCCGGGATTGATCGTCATAATAACATTCGGTTACAAGCTCCGGCTCGTTCTTCGTTAAATAGGATTGCAGCTGAACCAAAAACCTCGGATTGTCGTTCGTACATTTGGCCACGATCAAACCGCACGCGCTGCTCTTCACATAGGAAGCCTGTGTCATTACCAATAGCTGCCGGGTAAAATGCTGAATCGGGTCTCGTACAAATACGGTCATGCTCTCCTCTTCCTCTCCTTATTGGCATCACTTGTTAAAGTTTGTTCGGACCATCGTTCCCCAAGAATTGTTGTTCCGGAGAAACTCGATGTGACCCATTAATCTCCACCATACCCCCAGCTGCCTGTACCCAAGAAACATAAATACGGAAAACAGCAGCATTTTATTGAGATCGCCGACTTTCGGATATCGGCTGAAGGTGAATTCTTCGATAAATAAAGCGCCTAGACTTAGCACGAAGCATGAGAAAAAGTTCACGAGGGCGAAAATGGCCAGCGTCGTCCAGTCCGTCATGCTTAACAGCCAATAACCCAAAATGGCGATCAAACCGGAAATGCGTATATATGGGTTCAGCGTTTCAAAAATAATGTTGTAAGGCAGCGTCAGCAGCCCGAAAATTTTATATTTGGGGCGGAACGCCATATGGATGCCTTCTTCGATCATATTTTTCAGATTGCCGCGGCCCCACCGTTTCCGTTGGCTGCTAAGAATCCGGTACGTATCGGGCGCCTGCGTCCAACATACCGCATCCGGGCAAAAGGCGACCCGATAAGGAATGTTGTTCTCCAAGCAATAACGGTGAAGCTTAATGACGATGTTCATGTCTTCCCCGGGATATCCGCCTCTGTAGCCGCCCACGGCGATGACCTTATCCTTCTGGAACACTCCGAACGCGCCGGAGACGATAATCAATCCGTTAATGGAGCTCCATCCGATGCGTCCCCCCAGGAAAGCTTTAATGTACTCCACGTTTTGCAATGCCGGGAAAAGCTTTTTGGGGAACGTAATATTTTTCACAATGCCGCCTTCAACGGTACAGCTGTTGACGATCCTCACGTTGCCGCCGACCGCCACCGTGTCTTCGGGATTTTCCATGTACACCCGCGCGATTCGTGTCAAGGCGTCTTTCTCAAGCAGCGAATCCGCATCGATTGTCGAAATTAACGGATAGTGGGACAAATTGATTCCCGCGTTTAACGAATCCGCCTTCCCGCCGTTTTCTTTATCGATGAAGTACAGGTTCGGGTATTCGGGATTGTGGTAAATCCCTCTGATCTTGCCCGTCTTGATCCGGTTTCCCAGGATCGGATTGATCCGTTCGAGACGAAACTCGTCGATCATCGATTGGAAAGTATCGTCCTTCGAACCGTCGTTGACGACAATGACCTCGTACTCCGGATAGTTGAGCGACAGCAGCGACCTTACATTCTCGATGATGGTCAATTCCTCGTTGTAAGCCGGAACCAATAAGGACACCGGCGGCACATGGCCGGAGCCTGACAATTTGTTGATCCGGTTATATCGAATTCCTCTCCTGAGAGCGAACGATTTGCGGATCGACAGACCGAAAATAAGATAATAGATAAACGTAATCGCGATCACGTAAAACATGGCGAACATGCCGTATCCGAGCAAAAACTGCCGCACGCCATCGAGCCATGAGCTCTTTTCCAAATAGTAGGCAATAACTCTGACTATATCTTTACCCATCATGTCCCCCCCTTCTCATGCACCGCTATACGACGCGATACAAATGCTTGTTTTTGCCGAACGTCTTTTCATACGCATACAGCAGCGAGTTGTACAGCTTCAGCTGATCCAGCGCATGCAGCTTCGTCGACAGCAGCCGCAGCTCTTCCTCGATAATGTCCTGCAGGAACGTGTCGCCGCTTCGGTCCCGATCATCTCTCGCGGCACGGCAGAAGGCGGATATTCCTTCCTCTCCGTTCCGAATCAGGCTCATCGCGCTGGCATAAACGACGCGTTGATCGCGGTCCTCCAGCCCCTTCTGCAGCTCAGGCAAGTAGAACGTATTGTTCAGCTCCGACAACGCTTGAACGGTCATCAGGCGAACGTCCGCGTTCGGATGCCCGATCAACCGGCTTACGACGTTCCTCGGCAATATTGCGGACGATTTCAAATAAATTTGTATTGCTTTTCTTTGGATATCTTCCAAGCTTGAATCCATTAACCGGTAAACGGCCGCCGCGATTTTCGGGCTATTGTACTCTTTGAGTCCGGCGAGCCCGATTCGGATGATCCCAGGCTGATCGTCTTGAATGAAATCGGCGAACAGCGCCGCCTGATTGACGGGAGCTTCTTCGATCATGTCCGCGATCAACTCGGGAAAGCTTGTGTTATGCGCCAGCATGATTCTTACCATTTCCTTCACGTCTTTGACGTTTCGTGCGCATTTGGCGATCGCGCGCGCGACGACAAAGAGGGACGAATCCAGCGGGTGGCGGCGGAGCAGCTCCAGCAAAGCCGGTACGGCTTGGCGCACTCTCATGCAGCCCAGATGGTATGCCGCATCGATTTTCGCGCGGTAAGATTTGCCGTTCAGCTTTTCAATATGGGCTTCTATGAAGCCCAGCCTTCCGCACAGCTCGATCAGCTTGTCCCGATGAACCCCCGCGAACGATTCGATCATATCGATCAGCTTCTCCTGCAGCGCCTGCTTCTCGTATGGATTCATAGAGACCGGCGGCTCCCGGAGCGGCTCGTCGCTGTCCAGATTGGCTTGAATATAAATCAAATACTCCTTGAATCTCCGATGAAACCGTTCGTACATTTTGCGCTTCCTTATATTTTTCAGCTTGATTCCGTAGATGACGACGGCAAACCCGATATTGACCGCAATCAAAACATACAAGAAATAGATAGCTGTGTTCATAAGCGTAAACACATGATTGGGCTCCTTTCGCTGCTTCGATTGTTTTAAATATTATTCGGAATCTATTTCTTGCATCGCTTTCCGCATCGTGTAATAGCTTTGTTTAGGGCGTTCCACATAGTTCACATCGACATCTTCCCAGCCCTCCCACGTATAAAGAGGAAGCTTTGATACGGGATACGGCCCGTCCCCCGCAACGTCCAGTCCGGTAACGCTGCCCGATGCTTTGTCTACGATCCATGGAACGAATCGAATCCCTTCCACGATGCTCCTCTGAAGCTTCCTTTGCTTCGGCTTTTCATAATTGATCGCAGATAACGAGCTTGGATCGCTGAACCCGAGCAGCATCCATGGAATTCGCATTTCCAGCACGCTGCCGCTCGCCTGCCACGTCGCTTTGGAGTTGTACTCCGGATTCGACGGATCGCTGAAGCCTCTTTGCAGCGTTCCGACCTCGATATCGGTGAACGGATGGTCGAATCGGGAGTCGGGATACCCTAATTCATAGTTCACGACCAGCTTCCAAGGATGAAATATTCCCGAATCGTCCGAGAACGCCTCAGGGTCGATCGGGGCCATTCCGGCTTCGCTGTATAAACGACTATGAAAGTCGTAATTGGAAGCGATTGTGATGCGCCCTTCCTGCTCGTTCGACAATTCCACCAGCGTTTCCAAGCCTTCGTCCAGCGTCTTTCCGTGGAGCTCCGGCGCATGCCGGTTCCCGCCCCGCAATGTGTCCGTTCCGATATATATCGATTGCTGCGACGGATCGAACGGCTTCGATAATTTCATGAATAAGTACAAGTACCCCTCGTCATGGGTGACGGTAATTTCTTCAAACCCGTCTGCATGCATGTCCAGCTTTTTCTTATCGGTCAGCCGATCCCAATCGGAAGCATCTCCGTCGATCAGGATTTTGCCGTCCTTGCTTGGGAACATTCCCAGTACGCCGAAGAACGATTCGTTCGTAAGCGCGTTATACCAATACGCTCTGCGGTCCGGCACGTCATACTGCATCGTGTTCCACGTCTTCTTAAACCATTCGTCCTGCCATGTGAACAAGATGGCGCCGGAATAACCCGCTTGATGAATTTGCCGGAACAGCTCCGCGTCGATTTCCCCTTGGCGCTTCTCGTCATGACCTCCCTGATTTCGTCCTAAAAGTCCGGTATGCGCGACCCCGATCGACGCCGGAACGCCGTACTCGGTAATCATGATCGGCAGCTCGGCGTGGTACTCTTTTAACCGATGTAAGTACGTCTTATAGCTGTCCGCCTCTCCGCCTTCGCCCGTCATCGTTTGGAAGCTTTTATCGAAGGTGAAAAAGTCCGGATAATACGGATACACGTGATACGAAGCGAAATAACCCGCCTCCCAATGAACCGGCTCCAGCTTCAGCGGATCGACGCTTACCAAATCCTCTTCAACTAACGGCTCGCCCGGGTGCTCAAGCGGATCCGTCGTAACCCAGTTGGAGAAGGCGATCGGATGCTGCCAGCCTTGCTCCAGCTCCGATTGCGCCGCAGTATCCAGCATCTTGGCCAGCCATTTCTCAAACGCGCTTGCTCCGGGTTTGCTTCGAAAATGGGCGCCGTTATAGTCCGGAGCGTCCGCATGCTTCTTGTTGGTCCGATCCACCATCTTTGGATCCCATTCCGTTCCCACGATCCATCCCATCAGATAGGGACCTGCATTGAATATATAATTGCCGCTCGCTTTACCGGAATTCGGTTCCGCTTCGAGCTTCGCCTCGCCGTAGACGGCGGACACCGCATCTTTGATCTCCTGTTCGAAACGAGCGGTAATTTCCGGGTCGTACGCATCCTGCCCTTCGATCAATTGCTCCTCGGGGCTCCAGATGCCTTGAATGAAAAACAACGGATCATCCGGATGCTTGGCGTTAAATGCAACCAATGCTTCGTAAAACTCCGGCTTCAATATGGTATATACCCGGATTACGTTAGCGCCCATCTCCCGGATCATCCCGAACCATCTCAAATAATCGGCTTTGGTAACGGCCAGTTCGCCCGGAAAATGTCCCGGAACGGTGGCGCCCATATTAACCCCTTTTGCAAAATAAGGCTTCCACGCTTGATCGTCGTATACTTCCATGTTTGCGCCCGCGGCTCTGAATTTGACATGTGTTCCTTCCGAAGTTTTCGCGCTTTCTACCTTTGCCGACACGGGCCATAGAAAATATGCGGCAGCCGACACGCCGACAACGATGATGAGGCCGAGATTGACGAGTTTTTTCGACGTTCTATGCATCCTTTTACCTCCGTTTTCTATCAATCCGTATTTTGCAGGAGGCTGAATTGGAAAGTCCTTGCTGTCATTTTAAGAGATATATTGTCGGTTTGTCTGTTTCCTAACTATTAAATAATGTAACCGTTTAAAGATTATTGTTATCGAAGTATGAACATTATGAACGTTTCTGATAAATTGTTAGAAAAGTGTGAAAACAGTGTCGAATGAATATAAAAACTAGAGCGTAAAAAAGAAAAAAGCGCCCTGTACAAAGGCGCTGAAATGCCGGCGGTTATTGGTCCGCGGCACTGCCGAAAAACCCGATGACTTGCATTCGATCGTAAATGTCCAATTTGTTAAAAATATTCGCAATATGGTTTTTTACCGTATTTTCGCTGATGGACAGCTCGGCGGCAATTTCCTTGTTCGTTTTGCCGACTCCTACGAGATTGAATACTTCTTGCTCTCTCCTCGTTAATTTATCCAGACGCGGCGAAACCGGCTGCTTCTCCGTCGAACCCGCCGGTATATCGGGTAAAACGACTTTGGCCATTTCCAACCGGGCATGGTGGTACAACAGCAGCTGTCCTCCGACCTCTTCAATATTGATCCGGCTGATCGCCAGCTCCAGCGGAAATTGGGGTCCGGGGGACGACCAATCCGTTTGTGACCGCACGCTGTCGTCCATCGAGTCGAAATAAAACAAGGTGGTTACATTCCCCTTTTCCCTCTCGATGTCGATGACGAGCTTGCCGGGATGCGCGCCGATCATTCGCTGAACAATGGTGCTGAAAGCAAATTCAAGCTTCTCCCGTTCGCCGAGCAGCCAAAGATTCACATCGTTCGCACGCAATACGATTCTTTGTTCCGAACCGTCGATCGAAGAGATCATGTTCTCGAGAATGCTCGTCAGCTCGCATCGTTTGGGAATAAGGGCCAAATTTTGCGCTGTAGACGCCTCGCTCATAAACAGTTTTGGCGATCCTTCGGTCGGATACAACTCGTCATATTTTAAACAAAATCCGACGATCTCGGCGATTTTGCCGCTTTTTCGAATCGGCCTCAGCGAGATGATATAAATCCCGCCGGCAATCTCAATGTAAAATGCGGCCCGCTCCTTTCCGTTCCACACCTCCTCATAATATCGAACATACGGCTCGAAAGAACTCATGCTTGGCTCCTGCTGCAAGAAGCTGTGCCATTCGCTGCCTACGATCTCCTCATAACGATAGCCGAGACGGTTCAATAAACTGCCTCTGACCATCGTATAAATAAAACGGTCTCCTGCCTTTTTTAATTTAAATAATAACCCGTTCTGTTGCTGGACCACCTCTTCCAGGTCGGCTGCCAGCCGCGCCAGTTCTTCCTGCATCTGCTTTTCTTCCGTTATGTCATGAGCGACGCCGTGGACGCCGACAATTTGCCCGTCCACAATAATCGGTAAATTGGTTATGGAAAGATATACGGGATGGCCGTTTTTGTGCCGCACCGTGCTTTCATAGGATTGGGGGAACCCCAATGCGGCCAGTTGAAAGTGCTCCCGCGTTCTAGCCTGTTCTTCCTCCATCACCATAATATCAAACGGTTTGTTGACGATCTCTTGCAGCTCGTAGCCTGTGACGCGTACTACCGCTTCATTCCCGTCAATAAAATGCCCTTCCTTATCGAATGAGAAAACGGCCGCCGGATGATAAGTGAACAATGAGCGGTATCTTTGCTCGCTTTCCTCCCGGAGCCGCTGGGCGAGCTTCTTTGCGGTAATGTCTTTGGCGACGATCAGGTAGCTTTCCTGTCCGCATTCCGTCTCTTTGAGCGGATTAATGCTTGCGTACATAGTAAGCGTCTCGCCGCTCCGGTTGCCGATCCTAAACTCGATCGTAAGCTCTTTGCCTATGCTCTTGACCGTTGAAATCGTATCCTGTACAGGAACGATATCCTGAACATCGATGTATCTCCACAAGTGCCCGCCAACCATCTCCTCCGGCTGTATGCCCAGAAGCCTGCCGTTTGACGGCGACGCATAATGAATCAGCCCGGTATCGTCAACGAGCCATATTAAATTTGAAATATTGCTGACGATCAAATTGAACTTTTCTTCGTTTTTTTGTTCGATCGCTTGTTTTTGACGCTTATATTCAATGCAAAGAGCCGTCAAATGCACCATTTTCTCAAGAACTTTCAAGTCGTAGGAAGAAGGCTCCCGGCAATGATCGAAATAGATCGCAAAGGTTCCCGCAACGGTGCCGTCAGCTCTATTGATCGGCGCAGAGAAGCAAGCCAGCAGCTGATATTTCAGAGCGATCGGCCGATACTTCTCCCAAAGCGGGCTCGTGGATATGTCCGATACGATAACGGTTTCATTGCGATAAGCCGCGGTTCCGCATGAGCCTTCGTTTTCTCCGACCCGCAAACCGTCCGTCGCTTCGAGATATTGTTGCGGAAATCCTTTGGATGAGCCGTGCCGCAAAACTTGTTTCGACTCATCCAGCAGAAGAATCGCGCATTTCGAGCCTCTCAGCTGCTCTTCGACATTGGCGGATATGCTCTCCAGCACATCGGGCAGCGGCGCGTCTCTCGCAATGAGCTCAAGCACCGACTTTTCCTTGAGCAGCAGCGACTCCAAGCGTTTATTGACCGTGATGTCTTTCAAATAGACGACGCTTCTTCGAAATGCTTCCAGCTTATACGGGAAAATAAGCTGGTTCACCGTTTTCTCGCCGTTCTTAGTGACGATTACGATCTCCAGGTTATTCGAATCGTGATCGCCGGCACTTAATCGGTCCAGCACTTGTTTAACGACATCGACCTGCTCTTCCGCCGTAATATCTAACAGCGACTTTGCTTGAAGCTCCTCCTTGGAATAGCCCAGCCGCTTCGACGCGGCACGGTTCGCCCCCGTAATCATGTATCTTTCATCATCCGTATTTATGATGAAAATACAGTCGTCCGTCTGCTCGAAAAAATCGAACATCATCGTTTTCATTTCAGACAAATGTTTCATTTGCATCAGCAATCGTTTGTTAATAACCAGAAGAAAGATGACGATGATAGACATAAGCATGGTGCCCCATCCGATGAACATGGCCATACTGTAATAATTCCATGACGAATGTGCGTCATACTTCGGAATATTCACTGTAGTCGCCAGCATGGCGCCGTAATGCAGAACGAAAATCGAGCCTCCGAACAGTAACATCGTCAACAAATCGGACGCTTTCTTTTTTGCGTAGAAGAACGCGTCAAATGCGATAAAGGTCATTCCGAAGCATAATAGAAAGGCAACCGACAGCAAGCCGAAATGATAATGAAGGCTCCCTTCCATCTCCAACGCAGACATGCCGGTAAAGTGCATTCCGCAAATCCCGACGGACAACACCAGTGAACTTACGCCAACGGCAACTCTGCCGATCTTGTCTGGGTTCATTCCATGAAAAGCAATGTACGTCGATAACATAGGCGTTAATAATGAAACGATGATCATGGCCGGATTGTAATTGACGATCATTCCTCCGACATGAGAGCCGATCATGCCGATATAGTGTACGGACGAAATACCGATGCCCATAACGGCGCTAAATACGACGATCCATTTGTTGCGTGAGGAATCGTGAATCTGATGGATGAAGCGCAGAAGCCTGACTCCGGTGTATGCAGAAAGAAAAGAAACGGCAAGCGATAGAACAACTAAATGAGTGTCATAAGTAAAAGCCATGAATATGGTTCATCTCCCCTCTCCTTCTTTCCTCTTCTCATTCTCCCCCCCACTTGTTATGTATATATTTCAAATTTTCCCGCAATGCCTGACGTTTTTTGTTAATAACGCGGGCGACGGCCGCATAATGTGGTTACTAGTCAGAAATTTAACGTTACTAACTAATAAGACTGGCCGCTGAAAAGCACATAGTCCCTCTATATTACTAGTCCGTTCGGGGGGAAAAGCCCAATGCTTCAAATATTGACCGATCGTGACGCCGGCATTTTGAGCACGCTGGCTCACATACGATTTATGACCACTTCGCAAATTCACCTAGTCCATGGCTATGACGGAACGTATGGTATAAAAGTAACCAGAAGAAAGCTTTGCGATTTGGAGGCGAAGGGCTGGATCCGTTCCTGGCAGCCCAGCAAGTATGACCAAAAAATTTATTATTTAACGAAGGCGGGCGCCAGAGAAATCGAGTACCGGCTTGGCTGCGACGATATTCAGACGTACCGGAAGAACGAAAAAACGCTGCATCAAATTTTTGTGTCGGAAGTATATGCCAGACTGAAAACCGCCGCGATCGGGACGCTTTGCAATTTCCGATTGAACAAAAAGGTTTACCAATGTATTCCCGACGCTTATGCGGTGTACCTGCTGAACGGGGAAAGCCTTCCTATTGAAATATTTCTGGAGGTCGACCGGGAAACGGAGAGCATGGCATACATTAAAGAAACGAAGATGGAGCATTACCTTAGGCTGTATTCCGAGCATTATTCGGAACACCGGCCGATCATCTTATTTTTGACGATTACCGAGCATCGAAAGAACGGCTTCGACAAGCTTGCCCGAAGCTTCAATGTGCCCGCGGTCGTTCATACGCTCGACGAATTTATTTGCGACCCGTCCATCATATTTCAAGGGACTCGCGTTCAGCGAATCCCTTGAAGTTTATCCAACCGCCGTGCGAAGTCCGGGAACGGACCGCGCGGCCCTTTTGTTTCAACGATCTGAACCAATGCCTCGGCGTGATCCCCCATAATTCTAGCTACGGCGGGCGAATACCCGGTAAGCGAAAAGTGTTGATCGGGACGAATTTTGTTCATCTTATCCACTTCCGTGCGATATACGCATTCCGCCGTACATCCGTGCAGAATCGCATTCGCTTGGGCGGCAACCGGCGAAACGAGCATTCGGGAGCCGGCGCAGATTAACGCCTTGCGGCTTACCGCATGGGGGACGGCGACCATCGAGCCGACGCCAAGCCCTTTCCGGTCCAAAGCCAAATTCACCGCATATTTAAATGAAGTCACTACATTTAAAGGAAACCGCAAAAATAAATAATGGTTTAAATCGTTGAGGGCTACGTCGACGCCTTCCGCGACCGCTTTCGCGTAAGGGTACAAGTCGGGTGCCTCTATAGCGAAATCCGCATCGATGAACAATAAAATATCGCCCTGCGAAGCCATGGCGCCGATCGCTCTGCCCGTATCGTTGCCGAGCGCCTCGTTGAAATAAATCGTCTTGGCTCCTTCGCGGATCGCAAGCTTCGCGGTCGAATCGGAAGAACCGTTAACGACGACGATAATTTCCAGCGGTTCGATTTTACGAGCCTCCCGAATGACTTGGACCAATGTCTTTTCCTCATTTTGCGCGGGGATGATGACGGATAACCGCTTCCCCTTGTATAGTGAGCTATCCGGTTTGCCCCACCCCGCGGATACGATCGGCATTCGGATTTGCCCGCCGCTTATCCGATCGACGATGTCTCTTCGTCTGCCGCCGTCCGTAAACCCGGCGCGCCGATCCCGGACATGCTCGGCGAAAGCCGCCAAATGATCGCCGATGATGCGTTTTTCCGACGGGGATAATATCAAAGGAGAACCGTTGTGTTCCTCGGGGCGAAACCGGTTCGGCCGAATGACGTCGATACGATCGTCGTGACAAATGCGAAGCCCGCTTGCGATAAGCTTCGCATGTGCGGCGATCGGATTTGCCAAAGCGGCGGCGCCGACCAGCCGAAGCGCTCTTTGCGTCAATACGTGCGGCACCGACAACAGCGAATCTATATTTAAATCTTCTCTTCTTATGAGCGCATTGAATACTTGCCGCCAAACGGTTGTCGAATGCGGACTCTTCTTCTCGACAAACAGCTCGTCAAGATCGTTAAGCACAACGTCGGCCCGGCCCGTTGCCGCGGGCCGGACAAATGAGATAAGCCGCTCCGCAGGAATCGCGAAATCCGCATCCAAAAACAGTATGAGATCCCCGGATGCGGCCGAGGCGCCGATCGCCCGGCCTACATCGTTGCCTAGAGGATCTTTCTCTACTATCACTTTACAACCCATACGTCCGGCGATTCGTATCGAATCGTCGCGGCATCCGTTTGCGACGACGATAATTTCATACGGGCTCATCTTTCGGCATGAAGCCAGCACTTCGGGCAGCGTTTCCGCTTCGTTCCTGGCAGGTATTACAATTGACAGCTTCTTTGCGGCGCTTGTCACCATAGCCGGCCGCCCCCCGATGCGCTTTGGTCCATTCTCTCCCGATACCATGCGATCGTTCGGGACAGCCCTGCGAATAGCGGAACGGAAGGCTGAACATGTAATAATTCGTAACTGAGAGCCAAATCCGGAAGCCGCCGCGGGATTTCCTCAAAGCCGCGGGGATATACTTGTTGGAACGGAACATATATGATGGACGATCGCGAACCGGCTAAATTTTTGACTAATAAAGCCAATTGACTGATCTTCATCTCGTAAGAATTGCCGATGTTGACGATGGTTTGATTTGCTTTCGGATCCATCGCCGCGATCGTAGCCCGAACCGCATCGTCAATGAAAGTAAAGCTTCTCGTCTGTGTCCCGTCGCCGTATACGGTAATGTCTTCACCGGTCAAAGCCGCCTTGATAAATCTCGGGACGACGCCGCCGTAAGCCCCTTCCTTTTGCCGAGGACCGTATACGTTAAAATATCTCACGACGGTCACGGGAAGTCCCTTCAGCCCGTAACCTAGGCACAGCGATTCTTCCAGCGACTTGGAGATCGCATAGCTCCAGCGAAGCTTGGTGGTAGGGCCATACACAAGATCGTCCGTCTCGCGGAAAGGCGGTTCCGCTTTTCCGTAAACCTCTGACGTAGATGCGAATATGACCTTGCTTCCGGATTTTACCGCAGCCTGAAGCACGTTCATCGTTCCGAGCACATTGTTTTCGATCATCCCTACCGGATCCGACATCGAACGTTTGACGCCCAGCAGCGCCGCCAGATGAAATACATAGTGGTGGTCCGCAACCAGCTCTTCAACCAGCTCCTTCTGCAGGACGCTGCCTTTAACAAAGCCGTAGCCTAAACATACCGTTGCAGGAGGCTCAACGCAATCCAAGACGGTCACTCGATAGCCGGCTTCCTTGAGCGCTTCCGCGAGATGCGAACCGATAAACCCGGCACCGCCCGTAATGAGGCAACGATTGTTCACTCGTTCGTCCCCCCTGTTTTCACGGTTTGCACGGTTCGGATCACGCCTCGGGTATCGACAATGTTGCGCGCGTGCTTCTTAACAATGCTCCAGTCAATGCCGGAATGATCCGTTAAAATAACGACTGCGTTCGCTTTCTTGATCAAATCCGGAGTCAGCGAATTCGAAACGTATTTTTTCCCGGACACCTTCAGATCCGGTACGAATGGGTCATGGTAGTAAATCCGGTACGGGCGCTTTCCTAGTAAACGAATAATTTCAACCGCCGATGATTCGCGGGTATCGTTTACGTCTTTCTTGTAAGCAACCCCTATGATCAAGATCGTCTGCTCCGCTTCGTCCGCACCATCCGGCATCGATGCAACGATCCGATCGACGATTTCGTACGGCATTTGCCGGTTGATTCGGCTGGCGGCCTCGATCAGGCTGCTCTTCATGCCGTGCCGTTTGGCCTTCCATTGGAAATAGAGAGGATCGACCGGGATGCAGTGGCCTCCGATCCCCGGACCCGGCCAATAAACAGTGAATCCGAACGGCTTCGTAGCGGCGGCGTCCAAGCATTCGCGGAAATCGATATTTAATCCGGTGCAAAGCATTTCCATCTCATTCACTAAAGAAATGTTCACAAGCCGCTGTATATTTTCAAACAGCTTGCACATCTCCGCCACCCTCGGCGTACTTACGGGCACCGTTTGTGTAAACAGCTTCCCGTATAAGCGCTCGATTTTTTCACGGCATCGCTCCGTCAACCCGCTGACCACCTTCGGAATTTGCTCCATCTCGAAGCGGCTTCCGGAATCGATCCGTTCCGGGGAATATCCTACATAATAGTCTTCGCCCTCTTTCAGGCCCGACTCCGCCAAGATCGGCACGATTTCTTCCTCTAACGTGCCCGGATACGTCGAGCTCTCGAAGACGATCGTTTGACCCCGCTGCAGATTTCTTGCAATAAATTTGGCGGCCGATTTGACGGCGCCGAGATTCGGCTCGTTGCGATGCAGCGGAGTCGGTACCGCTACGACGACGTATTCCGCCTTCTTAATCGCGCTGCAAGGCAACAGAACCTGCAGCTTCGACCGATTGATCAATTCGTATATTTCATCGGAGGCTACATCCGGGATGTAGCTTCTGCCGGAATTCAGCTTTTTTATTTTAATCAAGTCTTTATCGAAGCCTATAACCTTGAAGCCTTTTTTTGCCATGTGCACGGCAAGCGGCAGGCCTACATACCCTAAGCCGATGACGGCAACCTGAAGATCGTTGTTCATACAGTCGTCTCATCCTCTCAGGCGTTTCATGATTTCATAATGGCGAAAGTCTGCGAATCCTCCGCGAGGACCGTTCTTACGAATCAAATAAGCAATAGCTTCCATGTGGTCGCCATAAATTCGGTCGAATGCCTCAATTCGTCCGTTCACCGGCATATGGTCCGATCTCGGACGGTTCGGGGCGATCACATCCACATAATGAACCGGCCTGATTCGAGCGCCGCCCGTTGCGGCCTTCACTTGGGCAAGTGGCGGAATCATCAAGGACCGCCAACCGATACGATCGATCACCCTGCGGTGTACCGCATGCGGCACCGCAGTCATCGATGCATTGAGCAGCTGCGGCTGCTTCATGCAGATGTTGACAAAGTATTTCACTGCGCTGATCGGATCCGCCGGCTGAAACCGCTCGAACAACATATCCAGCTTGTTCAGCGCGATATCGGTTCCGTTCTCGACGGCATCTATAAACGGTTTAATATCCTCCGGCGGGATAACGAAATCTCCGTCGACGAACACGCATATATCGCCGGTGCTGCACGCCGCGCCGATCGCTCTTCCGACATTGTGTCCGAGCGCGTGGCGAAAGACGAAAACTTTGGCTCCGGTTTGCTGCGCTTGATGAATGGTCTTTGAATCGGAACCGTTGGCTACAACGATAATTTCGTCCACCCCCGCTCTTCGAACGGAGCGGATGACGTCTTGAATCGTATCTCCCTCCTGCCCGACGGGGATGATTGCGCTTCTTTTCGCTTTTGCCGCCGGTGTAACGGGCTTGTAGGATTGAAGGAACCCGCGATTGCGGGCTCCTTCGGGAAATCCTCCACGTTCCCCTTTAAGCTGTATGACGTGGGATAACGCGGCTAAGTGATCTCCCAAGATGCGGGTAGTCGAATCGGGAAACACTGCGTTGTCGGAATACTTGCTGTGATCGGGCCGCGGCCGATTGGAGGAGATGACATTTATCGAAACGGGTGCGGCAATGGATAGACGTTTTTCTACGGCAATACATTGCGCTAACACGGGGTTTGCCAAATTGCGCCACCCGATCTGTTGCACGGCCTTGCGGCTCATCGCATGCGGAATGGCGATCAACGAATTGACGGTAAGATCCTGTCTGTCTATCAGTCGGTTCGTCACATATTTCGCTGCTGCAGTTACATGAGGAACTTTGGTTAACGTAAGAGACCACGACAAATTGTTCAGCGCTACGTCATGTCCTTGTTCAATCGTTTTTACGAATAACGACAACCGATGATGCTCAATAGGGATATCGCCGTCGAGGAAGAGAAGAACGTCCCCTTGAGCATAATAGGCGCCGACCGCTCTCCCTACATCGTTCCCGAGCGAGCGTTCGTATTCGATAATTCTGCAGCCCTCCTGACGGCACACGGATTTCGTTTCATCCGTAGAACCGTTCAATACAATGACGATTTCAAGAGGCTGCAGCCTCTTCGCTTCCCGGACCACGCTGCGAATTTGTTTCCCTTCGTTTCTTGCAGGGATGATGACGGAAATCCGGGAACGATCGGACATCATTCGAATACTCTGACGTAAGAAATCGTTCCGATGACAACCGTTACGTCCTCCGCTCCGCCATAGCCGGGATATTGCGCGGTTCTGACCTGGACTGCCCCGTCCGATACGGAGAGGAGCATGCCGGTGATGGAATCTCCAGGTGTCACGACTTGAACTTGCATGCCGACATATTGCCGCAATTCATTGTCAAACATAAACGCATTCCTCCTGACTTCTTTATTGTGGGCGAATCGACGCCGTGCTTCCGAACGGAACGATCAGCAGCGTAGAGTCCGTTTCCCGAACGACCATGAAGCTAGCGCCGACGCGAATGAGAGTACCGGATATCGGACCGGCCGTCGTCGTAATGATGACGTTTTGATTCAAATATCGGTTGGCTTGTTCTCTGAGCTCATCGAAGCCGTTTACCGCGTCACGAATCATATTTGCAAATCTCGGGGAATACAATTCTCTACGAACGTCCCGGCGAATGCCGACCCGCAATGCACGCAGGTTTCGCTCCATTCGATGGATGCCTCTGTTCATCTCGAGACGAACCGCCCGGCGAATTGCCTGCAGAGAAGGCTTCTGAGCCGGTTTCGAAGCCGGTTTCGGCGCCGGCTTCGCTTTCGCCGGTGTCTTTGCGGTTGACTTGGCTTTGCGATCCATCTTCACTTGGCCTTGCAGCTTGACTTTGCCTTGAAACGATACTTTCATGCTCATGCTCCTTTCTGAATTGAAGCCTATTTGCCTATGACCGTTGAACGCTGCGAAACGGTTTTTCCCGACCCTCCTTTCCGGAAATCTAAAATACTGTATGTACTCTGGAAATTGAATGCTTGGGTGATTTCATCAAATCGAATCGTTTTATTTTTCGCCGTTGCGTCGCTACTTCCGTTTCGGACCGAAAAACCGCAATGAATCCGGAAAATTACCGCTTTCATCCCGGGTGTCGCTAGGGAACCCAGAGCGACACAAAAAAGCAGCCGTCGAACGCAATGTTCGGCAGCTGCTTTTTTTGAATGATACATATTATAAAGACTCGACGACCCACTTACCATCTTGACTGGCGACCGTAATCCCTGCGGAAAAAATGTAATTCGGGTCACCGCGCTCGTAAGCCGTTTCCTTCATGATGTCGGTAGAAGGTCGGATTGCAATAACATGTTCCTCGCCCATGACATCTACGATTACGGGCTTTGAAAGATCGACCATATGCCCGTTCAGCAGAACAGTAAACCCGCCGGGAACGGCGCTTTCAATCGTAATCCGGTTGCCGGAGCGATCATAGCCGGCAACGATGCTTCCGGTTTCGGCTTGCGTCTCTTTTCTAAGCCAATACCACGACTTCACGCTCCGTAATTCGGCCCGCGTCGAAACATCCCAAACGACTTTAGCCGGATACGGGTCTCGAGCGTGCAGCTTCAGAAAATCGACGGCATTCGTATTTTTTAACACCGTGCCGCTTGCATTGCCCTTCAGCCACTCGGCCGGGCTTTCAAGCACGGCGTTACGTTTGCGCTCGGCGTCATTGTCCGGAAAATTGTGCGGCATGTCCTTGTGCAAAAAGATGTCGTGCGGGTACCCGCCGCCTGCTTCCCGCTGCAAACGATCCAGCTCTCCGGCAAATCTGGGAGCTTCGAGATGGCGGTTATAAGCGGTATCGTTCTCGCCCATCTGCAGCAAAAAAGGAAGATTATACAAATTTCTCGGCGATATGCCGTTATGATGTCCCGCCGACATATTGGCCGCGGCAAACCGGTCGGCCATTCTTGGCGCAATTTGATAAACGCCGTCTCCCCCCGCCGAAAACCCGACAATATAAACTCGGTTCGGATCGGCATCCATGAGCGCGATCATGTTTTCGATCAGACGGTCATAGAGTGGAAACGACTCCGGCAACGAGTGCGTGTTATATACATCTTCAATGCCTCGAGCAGCGACATATATTCCTTGATCTACGCTGTCGCGGTAGTAGCTCTTCATCCGCTCCCATTGCCGGTCGTTAAATTCCTTCGGCACGGAGCCTCCGCCGTGAAGCGCAATATACAAAGGATACCCGCCCTCGGGCTTTTCGCCGATCACGAAATAATCGTAAATCATCTCCTTGCCGTTATAGCTCATTTTTTTGCCGATCAATTGTTCCTTCCGCTGCTCGTCCCTCTTCACGGTTTCAACATACTCGCGCCATACGTCGTTTAAGGCTTCCTCTTCTTGGAAACGGGCATTACGAGAAATCTCGCTCATGGTGAAATGACCTCCAGTACGTATCATGCATGCAAACTATGCAAACAAGGAAATGAAACGTAAATGATATAATTTTTATAGGATATTATAACCCAATGATATACTTTTTCCCATCGTTTATGAAGCTTGGAGAAAAAAGCAAGCAAAATGCCGATGCACTCTGCTTGCTTTGGCTTACTGCGGTTTAAAATTTAATATTGCCGACGTCTCATAATCATGCTCGATATTGGCGCCGCTGACGGATAGAAAGGCCAGCTTCTGCCCGCCCGTATTGATCACCCGGTGTCCCCAGCCTCCGCCGGCATAGCTGATGCGCCCCGGTCCTACCGGCAAACGCTGAAGAACTCCGTCCCTCTGCTGAACGATCAGCTCTCCTTCCCCCTCCAGCCCGATGACGGCTTCCGCGGTGTCCGGGTTTCGATGGAAGTGCCCCTTCGTCATATAGCGTTCGCCGCCGACAAATCCGGGATAAAGCACCGTAATATTCACCAACAGATCGCTCGCATCGTTAGGGTGAGGCAGCTCGTAAACCTCATAGATGACCGGATCGTCATGCTCCAGCAAATCGGCGACAGCCTTCGGGTCGCTAAACAAATCCCTCATCTGCGACAGCTTGCGCACCGTGACCAAAGCGCCTTGATCGGCATAGCCTTGAACGGTTAACGGAATCGAAAAACAGCGGTTGATCGACATGCATGGTTCACTTCCTTCGATCGGGATTTTTTCCTATACGTCGTTGGCGTAACGATTTCCTGCCAAATCTTTGCCGCGGGCGAGCCAAATGTTATGCCCTTTATTTTTATCCGGATTTACATACGTATCGGTTGAAAAATAGCGCATCGTATACCCGCAGCGGCGATACGGGCTCATATTCGGCGCGGCGCCGTGAATGATGCGGCCGTCGTGCAACGAGCATTCTCCCGGCTCCAGCTCGAAATAAACGGCTTTGCTTTCATCCGCCTGCGTAATTTGCGAGCCGAACGTATTGGTGGAGGAATCTACGGGGACATATTCGGAAAAGCCGTTGTGATGCGTGCCCGGTATGACGCGCATGCAGCCGTTTTCCTTCGTGCTTCGGTCAATAGCGAGCCATACGGTAACGATATTGTCGTATTTGCCGAGCCGGTTTTTCCAATAAGCCGAATCCTCATGCCAAGGCGTCGCTCTCCCTTTATACGGGTCCTTAGAAATGAAATGGCTCGACCAAAGCGCAATGTTCGGTCCGATCAACGGCTCTACGAGATCGAGCACATGATCGCTCAGCAAAAATTTCAACAGCCGGTTTTCCCGAAAGTGGGGAGTGTCCAGCTCGTCCGAAAGCTTGCTTCCCTTCGCCGCCAACTGCTCCTCGAAGATTTGCTGAAGCTCCTCGAACATGTTCTTCGGAAATAAAGGCTTGTGATAAAGCAAGTAGCCGTTCTCGCGGTAAAAGGCAATGTCTTCGTTCGTCAACAGGCTCATCGATCATACCTCCGATTTGTAACGTGTTTTTTGCCGCCGGATACCTGAATCATACCTTTTCATCCCGCCGAATGTAATCCCTTTCAAACAAAAAATCGTGAAAAATCATAAAAAAAAGGATGCGCCTTTTCACCCGAAAAGCCGCATCCCTTATTCGGTTACTTCCATTCCAGCGCAGGAAGAATGTCCTTCTGACGCTCGCACATTTCGTCGATCATCGCGCAAGCTTGATAATATGAAGGCGCGGTCGGATCCAGCAAAATCGCCTGAAGCAGCTTAGTTTTCGACTTCTCTACGAACGCCTCCAGCAGCAGCTTATGAATCGTGCCTTGAATATGAATCGTTCCGATCAAAGCCGTCGGCAGCTCAACGGTCATCGGCCGCAAGACGATGCCTTTCCCGTTTACGATCGCTTGCGTCTCTACGACCATATCGTCGGGCAAGCCTTTAATGGCCCCGTTATTCGGCAAGTTCGCCGCGTTGATTTGAATTTCATCGTCGAAGAAAATCGCTTCGATAATCGGGATCGCATACTCTTGGCTTTTGCAAACCTTTTCTTTATTGAACACATATGCTTGCTCCGCCCATTCTTCTTGCGTCATTGACGGCTCGAACAGCTTTTTGTCCAAGCTCCAGCCGCCTGCGCAGTAAACGAATTCCGGCGTTCTCGAGCCTTTCTCCCAAAGCGTTTCCCGGATCGGATCGTACCGGTATTGCAGCGGCAAGCCCGCGTAGAAATCTTCCGCATACGAAATGTATTCCCCGATATGATTGGTGCCGGGATACGGATAATAGCCGTAAATATGATACATCGTCCGGGACAGCGCAATGTGGTCGAAGTTCGCGAGCCGGTTCGCCTTTTGCTCCTTTTCCCGGAATAACGGGTACAAGTCCTTGCCTGTCGCTTTCTCTTGAACCTTCGTAAAGAAGCCGAAATGGTTCAAGCCGCCGCCTTCGACCTCGAGCTCTTCCGGCTTCATCTCGAGGAACTCGGCCAGCTGATGAATCCCCATATCTAAGCCGTGGCACAAACCGACGACTTTGATGGAGGTCAGCTTCGAAATCGCCTCAACCAGCTTCGCTTCCGGATTCGTATAGTTGATGAACCATGCGTTCGGGCACACCTTCTCCATCATTCGTGCGATTTCCAGCATCGGCCCCAAATTGCGCAGCGTGTGGAACATCGATCCCGGGCCGCCGTTCTCGCCATATATTTGCTTGCTGCCGTAGCGCCGCGGAATGTGGAAATCTTGGGACCAATAGAAGTAACGGTTCACCTCGATGGCGACGATCGCAAAGTCCGCGCCGGCTAGCGCCTTCTCCAGATCGGTAGTCGCCCAAATATTCGCAGAATGGGAGAACGTATCGAACAATTCTTTCGCATACGCAAACGTTTTGTTCACATGCTTTTCGCTGATGTCCATCAGCGCGATTTCGAGCTCCGTTTCGGACTTCAAGCGCGGGGACAGCACGATGTCGTTTAACGCTCCTAACGCAAACGATATGCTGCCTGCTCCGATTAACGCGATTTTCATTTTTCTCATGTTCGTCTCTCCTCTAATTCATGTTTTGCCGCGAAGGCGCCGAGATTGCTTGTATGCCGTGTACCCCGCACCGATGATGCCGGCTTCGGCTCCGAAAGCGGGGCGTGCGATGCGAACCTTGTCGCGCAAATGCTCGAACACTTTCGTTTTGACGTTTACCGTAACCTTGTCAATGAGCCACGGATTGTTGTCGATCACAGCCCCGCCGAGCACGAACAGATCCGGGTCGATCGTATGCATGAGCGAAGCGAGCGCCCTTGAAAAGCGTTCCACCCAAAGCTCGACGACATCAATCGCTTGTTCATCGCGCTCGTGATACCGCTCGAACAACGTTTGCGCCTTGGCTTCGTTCCCGAAAAGTCTTATCGCTTCGTCCGTCAACGCTTTCCCGCTGCAAAGCTCCTCCAAAGTGCCGCTATCGGATATGAACATACTCCCGATTTCCCCTGCATACCCGTGCGCACCATGGAAAACGGCGTTGCCCACAATCATTCCGCTCCCGATCCCGGTGCTCACCGATATATACATCGAGTGCTCGACGCCATGGGCCGCCCCCCGCTCCGATTCAAGCATGGCGATGACGTTCACATCGTTTTCAAAATAAACGTCATATTCCGGAAAATAGGAACGAATCGCCTGAATCGAAGCATTCTCCAAATACGGAATGTTGGTTACATCGACAAGCCGCTCGGCATCGTTCCTCCAAGGCACGGGAAGAGCCATTCCGATGATGTCCGCTTCCCGGCCTTGATCGATGTCGTCGATCATCCGCCGAATGCCGGCAAACAGCTCGCCGGCGCTTCGGAACCGTTCCGTCAGTGCCGTTTCCTTCCGCACGAGCTCCAGCTTGTCGTTGATCCGTCCGACCCTTATATTGGTGCCGCCGATATCGACACCGATCACGCTGCTTTTCATGCCCCCTGCTCCTTTAAGATGTCGTCGGCAACATATTTCGCAGCCTGCGCATCCAGAAAGAAATCGATGTGCTCGTAGCCGAGCAGCGACTGGGCCGGCAGCTTCGCTTCCGGACGGTTAAATATGTCCGCGACGATGCCGGACTTTCGTTCCCCGGTAATCGCCACAACGACTCTTCGGCTCTTGATGATTTGACCTAGCCCGAGGGTGATCCCTTTTTCCAACACGGTCGGCTTGTGAAAATATTTTTGTGCGACTTCCTTGGTTGTGAGGGACAAATCGACGACGCCGCTATGGTTCAGTACCGGATACCCCGGTTCGTTCAATCCGATATGCCCGTTCATTCCGACGCCCATCAGGCTGAACGTGATCGGATGCGATTCGATGTAACGATCGATGCGTAAGCATTCCTGCTGCAAATCCGCCTTCGTTCCGTCAAAAAACTCAATGCGGGATCGGTCCAGCGGCACGAGCGAGAACAAATCTTGATTCAGCATTTGGTAGCAGCTGCCTTCCGAGCTTCGGCCAACGCCGACCCATTCGTCGAGGCTTACGATTCTGAGCTTCCCGATGGCGCTGTCCCGTTCGACCGCTTCCGCAAACTTCCGGTAGCTCTTCTGCGGCGTACTGCCGGATGCCAGGCAAAAAACCGGCGTATCGTCATGGCGCAAGCGATGAAGCATTTCATTCGCAATCGCTTGCGCCAAAGCTTCTTCGCTTTCAAAAATACGTATCATGGAGCAGTACAACTCCTCTCTAGGCGGATAAGACGCGAAGCATTTCCTGCTGCAATATGAGTGTAGCCGCGCCGATCGCGGTCGAATACGCGGAATCGCTGACGGTAATTACCGGGGTCAGCTCCGTATACTGCTCCACGTAAGCTCTTGTTCCGCTTAAGATTTGCTCCGGAAACAGAGCCGCCGTTTTGCCGCTGATGACGATCCTGTGAATATCGAGCAGGCTGATAATGCTCGCGATCACCATCGCCAAGCGGCGCGAAACGAAGTCCGCGCACGCTTCCCGCTCCCGCTCCGAACTTAGGTCATACGTTTTGAGCAGCGTTTCGAGACCCAATGTGCTTTCGAGCCATCCGACGGACGACGGCGACTTCTTGAACTCCGGATCGAAGCACATGTACTCCAATTCTCCGGCGCTTGCATTCATTCCCCGGTGAAGCTCTTTGCCTAGAATAATGCCCGCTCCGATTCCGTCGCCGGCCGCTATGAGTACGAGGTCGTTCGGCGCTTCTCCGGCGTTCTCCAAGCTGCGGAATTCCGCCAATATGGACGCGTTCACATCGTTTTCCAGCAAGATCGGCAGGTTCACCCGGTTTCGCAGCTGTTCGACAATCGGCTCGTAATCGTAATCCTGCTCTTGATGGTCTTGCGTCTTGATCCGGATCATTTTCTTGCGAATATTAATCGCACCGTCCACGCCGATTCCGGCTCCTAAAATCGCGGTTCCCGTTTCCAGCGCTTTATTTCGCATCCGGGCGACGATCTCCTCGAACGCCGCGGCAAATTCATCGCTGTAGAACGGTATCGGCGTATCGATGGAATGCGAGTCGATGATGTTGCCGTGCAAATTGACAAGCAGGGCGGTCATTTTTTTCCCGATCGTTTGGATTCCGATAGCGGCGTAGCTGTTTTCGTTGAACCGGTAGACGGTACGTTTTCTGCCGAGGCCGCCGGACCCTTCACGGCTTTCGCCCGTTGCGATTAGCAGGCCGATGCTCTCGAAGAAGCTTACGATTTTGCTGACCGTTACGAAGCTCATCGCCGTTTTTTCCGTAATTTCAACCTTAGCCAGCTCCGGATGCTGCATCACGATGTCAAAAATGATTTTCCGGTTTTCGTCTTTGATGTTGTTCGGGAGGAATGACTTCATGTTTACCCCCTTTCGAATCGGTTGTCTAATTATTTAACTTAATTATTTAACTTAATTTAATAATTGTCCGCCTCTTTATTATATAGTCTCTTGACATTGCGTCAATGAATTTCTTGTAATCAAGAAAATGAGCGGTGAAAGCAAATCAGGAACATGAAGCATTCTGTATGTGAATTCGTCAGTCGTAGAAAAAAACGCCTAGCGTGAAGATATACGCTAGGCGTCGGGTCTTGCGAGCGAAATCAACAAATTATATGTTCACATCGCCGGAAGTTTTAGAATTGTACAGCTCGATCTCTCGAATTTCCGCCTGCTGAGAGCCATCCAGCGGAACGAGTATGCGGAACCGGTCCGACCGCACTTGCTGGAAGCGGTAATGATGGAAGCCCTCTTGTATAATGCGTACCTTCGGGCCGGTTTCCTTAATGTCCTGCCATCCTTCACCGTTCCAGTACTGAAGGCGCAGCTCTTTAGGAAGAGCGATGCCTTCCTCCTCATTCTCGCCTACATAAATGTTCGCGCTGTTCAACGTCTGCATCTCCGCGAACCGCAGCTCCACCCATGCTTCGCCGTTATTTCCGGCTTCGCCGGACACCCAGCCGTTACCGTCTTGAATCGATCCGTCGATCGTTTCCCACACGTTATCGTCCGGCAAGGTGAACGTCTGCCAGCGCTTCGCCTCGTCCAAATGACCGACGCCGTATCCTCCCCCGCTCGGATTCGGATGGGAATAATCGATCGTTCCGTTGTCGGTGTACAGCTTCAGCCAGCCGGTTCCGAGGAACGATTCGTCCACCCAGCTGCTTCTGGCATATTTGCCGAACCTTTCGTTCAGCCCGATGCTGCGGGTCGGCCAGCGCCAATGGTCGCCGGAACCGTCGGGCGCCAGCACCGTTTGCGTGAATGCGACGGCGTATTGCTTGCCCGGCGTTAGTCCTCCGACATTCACGTCGACGACCGTTTCCGCTCCCGCTTTTACCTCTTCCTTCGGGATCGATACGATGGCCAGCGGTTCGCCTGCAGGCTTCCCGTCGCTAGCCTCGTAAATTTCAAACAAAGGATCGGACAAATTCGTGCCTTTCCGATTGATCCATAAGCCGATTTTTTTCAAGTTTACCGGCTGCGACGCGGAAGAAACCGCCGTAATATAGGTGTCGCTGTCGCCGAATGCGCTGCCTGCGACGTTCGCCGAATGATAAGCGGCGAAGCCGTAGATCGAAGGCGCCAATACCCTCTGCTCCGAACGATGCGGCGTTATGACGACCCGCAGCTTGGCAGTTTCGACGGAGCTGAAACGAACGGTGTTTCGATTCGGTTTTACCGCACCGCCGCCATCGGCCGGTTTCACCGGCTTCCAATGCTTGCCGGTCCAATATTCGATGCGGAATAAATCCGGCTTCCACTCTGTGTCCGTCGAAGGTGTTCCGCTTGGATTATGGTAGAAATAAACGTCCGCACGGTCTATGATTCTCGGGCTCGAAAACTCGACACCATACCAAATCTCCTCCGAAGATGCGCCGTCAAGTACGGGAATCCACCTTGGCGTGCTGCTGCCTTTAAACTCGAAGGTGCCTTTCAACGGAGCCCAAAGGCCGGATTCCGGCTTCTGAGGATCCGAAGGCGTGCCGATCGGTCTCGGATATTCGTCCGTTTCCAGTGCGGCATTTCGGGCCATGTTCACGCTCCGGTCGACACGGCGGTCCGCCTTGTACAGCTGAAGACCGTCCAGCCAAAAATCGGAGCGACCGCCGGAGCTAGGTCCTTCCACGATGGCGATATACTGGATATGGCTCATGGACGGCGAGCCGACCGCGGCGCGGCTCCAAACGTCATCCTCGCCGCCGAGCGCAAACCGGATCTCCTTCCAGCCGTAACGCTGTTCGCTGACCGGCGCGAGCAGCTGCTCCAGGAAAGCGGTGCTTGGCGTAAACTCGTAATAGTTCGACGCGTCCTGATGCAGGCGAACGACCGGTTTTTTGTTGTTCGAATCGCTGCTATGCTCCGCATTGTATTTCAACCAGAACGACATCGTATCGACATTCGTCAAATCGGCGTTCCAATCTTTCTTTCGCGGGTACACAAGCGTATGATTGCCGCCGTCCCGTGCGGACACATAAACCGAAGAACCGCCCTGCACGCGATTGACTTCATCAAATCCAAGCTGCGCGGCCGGATCCGAACTAATCAGCTCCCATTCCGAGGTTCCATGCTCCGTGCCCGTTTCGGGGCGGGCATCGTGAACGTATACATCCGCAAAGGCAAGCTCTGCGAGCTTTCCGTTATTGACGGTAACGCCGACCCGGTAAAAGCCCGGCTTCTCGAACGTGTGGGTTACCGCCTCCTCTCCTTCGATCGTCCCGTCTCCCAGATCCCAGCGATAATGCAGCATCAAGCCTTGAGGATCCGCGCTTCCGCTCGCGTCAAAGACGATCGGCTGTCCGACGGCAACCGTCGGGCTCGAAACGGACATATGCGCCACAGGCTCTTCGTCGGTCATTGACGCTTCCCGCATAAATACGTCGGACACGCCGGTGTCGACACTGATCGGTTCCGCGTCGTTATCCGATATGTCGTTTCCTGCGATATCAAGCCACTTCGCATTTTTGATATAGATGCCGTATCCTTTATAGCCCCTCGGATCGTTCTTGTTGTTCTTGATCGTATTATTTTGAATGACCCAGTGATAAGCCGGATAGTCCTCGTTGTAACGGATCGCCACCCCAGGCCCGTTATTGTACTGAATATCGTTATCCTTCATGACAAAATGGCTGCTTGCTCCGTTCACGACCGCAATTCCGGCATTTCCGAACGCTTCCGGCGCATTGTTTCGGCCGACGCCGCCATACCCTCCGTTATAGCGCACAGTGTTGCCGATGAGCACCGTATGGTCCGAGCCTCCGAGCCAAAATCCGTAGCTGGAGTAGTTCGCGATGTTTCGGACATACGTGTTGCCCGGAGACCAGCTTTCAATCGCGTTGTTGTTTGCGTAGGAGGTGTCGTTTTCCTCAAAATAGTTTCCGGTCGACACCCATCCGTTCAGCACGCGAATAAAAATGCCGTCCCCTCCGTGCGTAAAATCGTTCCGGTACAATCGGTTATCGTTCGATCCGGACTCCATAAGCATGCTTGTCGAATCCCTCGCATGCACTTCGCCCGGCGCAATGCGGATGCCGTAGCTGAAGTTGTTGTCGCTGATCACATTGCCCGATGCGTTCCACATCTTGAGACTTACGTTGCTCGTGCGGCTGAAATCGTTGTTTCGAATCGTATTATGATCGCTATGACGCATATGCAGCCCGTTCCACACGTTGTTCCCGCGGTTGTTTTCAATCAGGCTGTCGTGAACGGACTCCATCAGCAGCGCGCTGAACATTTCTCCGTCGCCCCACCCGTAATCCGGATTCGTGTAATTATCGGACAACCGGTTGCCGGTTATCGTAAATCCGCTGCCGTTCTTCACATGCATGCCCGTTTGGAAGCCTTTAACGGCAACGTTCTTAACAGTGACATCGCTGTGCCCGTCGCTTCGAATGCCCGTCCCCTTAAAGCTTGCGGCGCCTTGCTCCAAACTGCCTGGGCCGATCAGTACGGCGCCGTTGCCGTCAAGGACGATTCCGTCCGCGCCGATCGTGATGCCTTCACCCGAGGAGAAATCGTACAATCCGGGCTTCAGCACCGTATTTTCGGTAATAACCATGCCCGGGACCGGAACGACGCCCTCTTCATCCGATACGGTGACGACCGTTTCGGCGAACAAGCCGCCGTCAACGGACGCGGTAACCGTTGCCGTTCCGGCTCCGACCGCCGTTACACGGCCATACACGACTTCGGCAACCGTAACGTCGTCGCTGCTCCAAACAAGCGGCACATCGTTCATCGCCGTTCCGTACTGGTCCGCAACGCTCACTTGAAGCTCCGCCGTTTCGCCGGGACTTACGTTCAAATATTTCGGCGACAGCGTAATCGTAGTAGGAACGGAAGCGGACCGTTCATAGCTTGCGTACACCTTCATGCATCCATCTCCCAAGAACGATTCGTCGACCCAGCCGCCGGCGGCATATTTGCCGAATGTTTCGCCGGCGTTCACCTCTCTCGTCGGCCATGAATAATTATGTAACCCTCCGTTGTCCGAGAGCGTCTCCTGCGTCAAGCTGACCGCATACTGCGTGCCCCGAATGAGACCGTCATAGGATAGAGCGACTTTGAGCTCCTCGCCGAACACGACTTCTTCGGGAGGAACACTTACGGTTCGAAGCGGGGAACCGGTCGGCTTGCCGTCTTCCGTTGCGTACAGTTCGACAATTAACGGCGTCAACGTTCCCTCTCCGAATTTTTCTCTGAGCAGCAACCCGATTTGCTGCAAGCTTCCGTCATGCAGCGCGGTGAACGTTTGCCAGCGTTTGATTTCGTCCTTCGTGCCTAAAGTAAAGCCCCATGAGGTGGGGTTGTCGTGAGATAGATCAAACACGTACGTATCGGATGCTTCCGAAACGTTCGCAAACCTATTGGAAGCTGAAAAAACAGAAAAAATGAGACATAAGACCATTATCGCTGCAAACCGCTTCCGCCATGCCATCTTTACTTCCCTCCCGTTCAAAAATTGTTATCGATACGTAAACTTGCAGTTAGCCTGAAGCCGCTCCGCTCACCTCCTTTCCAATCTTATCTGTCAGACTGTCACTTGCAGCGTTACAATTTCCCACGGGGCGAATGCAGCGGTAATACGAGTTTCTCCATCGACAGCTTTCCAGGTGAAATTACCGGGGATCGGTTCGTTCATAAAATTCACGGTTTGCAGTGCCCCGGCCTCGCTAAGGATCGCAATGCCGGCGTCGACCGTTTCTGCCGAGTAATTCACAAGCCTTACATATGTTTTACCTTCCGCCTGATAGAAGGCGGATAATATAATCCGCGCATCCGATATGTCCAACAACCGCTCCGAAAGGTTCGCCTTCGTTCCAAGCATGGGGGTGGACGCACGGTCCGTCTTTGCATACCGGGCGCTCTCCCACGGTTGATGCCGGCCGAAGCGCAGGTAAAACTTCCATTCGTAATCGCCGTGAACGCGATCCCTCGCGAGCAAGTGGCGAATTTCTCCGCCGCTTTCCGCCTTTACGAGCTTCACCCTTTGAGTCCCGCGGTGGACCAGCGTAAACCCTTGTTCGTCCCCCGTCACTCTCGTATACGAATTCGGATAAATGTGCTCCACGAACGCTTCCTCTTCGCCGAAAGGAAAATCTCTGAAATAACGGGCTCCCGGAAGGTTATGTCGAAAGACGGCGTGGCTTTGCACGGATAAATGGACGCCGGTATACAGATGGGAAACGCATTCGACGGCACCTGTCGCATGATCGATCGTAACTTTAGCTTCCGCGAAAGCGACCGGCGTATCGGTCGTATGCAGCGTCAGCAGCTTGCACGTTAATGCTAACGTCGACTTTACCGATCCGTGCCGCACTACTGCCGCCTGCACACGCGATACGGACAATTGATCCGGGGAATGGGTTGTTCCGTCAAAGGCGAACGTAAAAATTTCATGCGCGGGACTGAGCGCCGGGAACGGCCCGCCGTGCTCGTTCATTTTGCCGATCGGCCCCGTAAACCCGATAAAATCTACGGATTCGCCGGTTAGCTTGCGGCGGATCCTTACAGCCCAAGAGCCCGGCACCCACTCGATGCGAATCCGATCGTCTTCGATCCAATCTTGACCGGTTCGAACCTTTGTCGCGGCCGGTACGGCGGAATTCTCCTTCGGAACTAACACTTGTACGGAAGCCAGCCCGAATGCCGGCAAATCAACCGTTACATACCCTTCGCAAGTTCCGTTGCCCGAAGCTGTAATGTCGAACGGCACCGGTTTCCCATTTTGAACGAAAGCTACCGGTTTATTCCGAAGCAGCTTGAACGCGGCGGTATGCCGATGTTCGATTCCGGTTAGGTTTGCGAAGGTTACAAATTCCCCGTTCCCGTCCGCGGCCCGATCCGACTCCGCAATGATTTGCTTCGCCGAACGCTCCGTCTCCGCAACTATTTTTTGATACTCGGCAACTCCCAGCGACCCCGCATCCGTCACGAGCCCGTCTTCCGTAACGGCTCGATAGCTGCGCGCCACCGAGAAATCGTGATTTTGCAATACTAATAATTTACGCCATAACCGATCCAGAACGGCTTCAGGGTAGGCGGACTCCTGCTTGAAGAAGGTCTGCCTAGCGGCCAACGCTTCGTAAGCGAGCAAAGCTTGCTCCGCCTTTACATCCCACACGATCACTTTGTCGCCGTCGTACCCCCATCCGCCCCCTTGATACCAGTTGTTTGCGTAATTCGATTCATCCAGTGAAATATAAACTTCCTCAAGGGTTCTGCCGGCCGACTCCCGCTCAAAATATTCGTCCAAGCTGCGGACAACTTGGCCGCCCCATAGCTCCACTTGGCGAATCGCTTTTTCGAACGGCGTAACGCTCGCTCCCCAGTCCATGCCCGGCGGCCATATTTCCACCCACTGGAACAGCAGAGGCCTCTCGTACAGCTCCAATCTTTCCTTGTATTCGTCGTAGCTCGTATATTGACGAACGCAGGAAACCATCAAATCGTTCGCCGGGATCGCCGGAACGGCCGTGCCGTCAATCCCCTTCCAGCGAATCATCGCCGTGTTCATCGGCTTCACTTGGCCGGAATTTTGATTTTGCAACGATGCGTTCAAAAACCCGCTTTTCTTTAACAGCTGCGGAAGCTGCGGATGAAACCACTGCTCCTCTACCAGGAACGTTCTGACGTCGACATCAAGCACTTGCCGAATCGTCTTGCGTCCGTACGTCAATTGACGGATGTTCGGCTCCCAGCCGTAATCTTGCCCGAACGGCTGACCGTATGTGCCGCCGTCGATACCGGCCTTGCCCTGTTTTATGTATTCCTTGAGCCTAGCGATGCATTCCGGCGCTTCCTTCTCCACCTCTTCATAGGCGTAGGCGTCGAGCTCCATGGACACTTTCATCCCCGGATATTGATCCGCTGCATCCAGCATCTTTTCGATCGTATACACGGAAGAAAATGTCCGACGATAATAGTTGTCGTTGTACCAGCCCGACGGAAATGCAAAACCGATGCCGCCTTGCGTCCAATGATTGCACATAAAGTAATAAAATGAGGGCTCCTTCGACATTACCTGCTCCCCTCTCCGTTTTACATGATTGCCGCAGTGCTGCCCGGATCATGCATTCTGGACGTTGACCTTCTGGATATAAGCTCGACATCGAGCTCATGAACCCGATCCTCGGCGAGCTCGCCGCTCATTTTTTTGAACAGCAGCTCGGCGGCATACCATCCGATTCGCTTGATCGGCTGGGCAACCGTTGTAATGTCCGGGCTTACAAGCTCCGTCATCGCGATGCCGTCGAAGCCGCAAACCGCAATTTGCTCCGGCACTTTAACGCCCAATTGATGAAGCGATTTCAAAGCGCCGACCGCCATTATGTCGTTCGCAATAAAGATGCCGTCGACGTCGGGATGTCTCTCGAGCAGCACCTCGACCGCGCGCATGCCGCCTTCGTACCGGAAATACCCAGGCACCAGCAAACTGGGGGAATACCACGGATGCTTGGAAACCGCATCCTCATACCCTTTTAACCGTTCTTTTGCCGAGCTGTATTCTTGCGGGCCGTAAATATGGGCGATTTTACGGCACCCGATATCCAGCAAATGCTGCACGGCGATATTGGCGCCTTCATAATCCTTCACGCGCACAACGGTTCGCTGCTCATGGTTCGGCGCCCGGTCGATGAACACATAGGGGATTCGATATTTCTCCACCTCGATCATGTCGTTTGGGGAAAGCGAAGTGGAAATGAAGATGATCCCTTCTATTTTTCCTTTGGACAACGTCTCGAGGTAAGACTTTTCTTTATGCCCTTGATCGTCGGAATTGCACAGAATGATATGATAGCCGTTAGCGCGCGAGATGTCCTCGATCGCTCTGGCCATTTCCGCGAAGTAAGGATTGGCGATATCGGGGACGAACAAGGCGATCGCCCGGACCGGTCTTTCGCTTGCCAGCACCTTCGGCGTTCCGTTCATCTCATAGCCGAGCAGCCGAACCGCTTCGTAAACCCGCTCTTCGGTCGCTTTCAGAACATAACCGTTTTTATTCAACACCCGGGAAACGGTGGCTACGGAAACTTGAGCCAATTTGGCCACATCGCGCATCGTCGCCATACGTTATCCTTTGATCCCGCCGCTGACCATGCTTTGCTGCACCTGCTCCTGAGCAAGCAAGTAAATGATTATGCTCGGCATCGTTACAAGCGTCAAAGCGGCGAACAGCTGTGTATAGTTATAAGAAAATTGCTCGTTGAAAAATTGCAGCGCCACGGGAAGCGTACGATTTTCCGCCGACGTCGTCAGCATGAACCCGTAGAAAAATTCGTTCCAGTTTCCCAGAAACATAAGGATGCCCGCAGTCGCCAAGCCGGACTTCGCCAAAGGCAAATTAATATGGAAAAATACTTGCCAAAATGTCGCCGACTCAATATAAGCCGCCTCGTCAAGCTCCCTTGGGATGTTCATGAACGTGGCCCGTAAAATAAACAGCGATATGGCGAGCCCGCCGGAAATATACACGACGATCAGAGCCAATTTCGTATCGTAGATCCCCAAGTAATTGATGAGCGAGAAAATAGGCTGTGCGGTGGCGAATCCGGGTATGAGCAGCGTCATGGAAAACAAAATAAAAAACGACCGCTTCCCCCAAAACTCGAACTTCGCGAACGCATACGCGGCCAATGCATAAAAAAATAGAGCGACTAACGTGGAAGTGGTCGCCACGATGACGGAGTTTGTCGTATATTTCATAAAATCCGCCATTTTCAGCACCGAGTAGTACGCTTGAAAGTTGATCGACGTAGGCAGCGTGAACGGATTGCCCAAAATTTCCTTATTCGATTTAAAGGAAGAGACAATAATCCAAACGATCGGAACGATGGAAACAACCACCGTAAACAATAGAACGATGTAATTTGCTGTCCAGGCAATCAAATGCCCTGTGCGGTTTACAAGCTTCATCTCCATCACCCCCTAGTTGTAGGCGCTTCGATTCATTTTGAACACTTTGGTGGTGAGCACCATGACCCCGACGCCCAGAATGACCATGATCGTCGCAACCGCGTTGGCATAGCCGTTCTCGTAATTAATAATTCCTTCGTACAGCAGTAACGAAATGTTGTAGGTAGTATTGCCCGGCCCGCCTTTCGTCGTAAGGAATATCGCTTCGAACATCGTAATTCTGGCAATGATGGACAATATGATGGACGTGCCGATCGCCCCTCGAACGAGCGGCAAATTGACCAGCAAATTGATTTTCAATTCGGATGCGCCGTCAATTCGGGCCGCTTCATGCAATTCCTTAGGGATTGCCATCAAATCGGTTAACACCAGCAGCGTCACAATGACCGCATAAAACACCCAAGTCAACGTTACGGCGCTAAATGCGTAGCTTCCGTTGTAGAACCAGTTCACATGAAATTCGGGAAAGCCGATCTTCCGGATAAAGTTGTTGAGCAGCCCGACCTGATCGTTGAAAATAAACCGATAAATAATGGCCCAAGCGGAAATCGCGATGACGTTCGGAATCATAAACACGCCGCGGACGAATCTCCAGCCGAACGGCTGCTTGTAAAGAATGAAAGCGACAAGCGCGCCGAAGGGCACATGGACAAACACCGCATAAACGGACCACCAAAATAAATTTGTAAGCGAAACCCAGAACGTATTGTCGTAATAAAAAACTTTTTTGTAATTTTCAAAGCCGATAAACCGCGGCGCGTTGAATCCGTTCCATTCCGTGAAGCCGGTTGTAAATACCGTGATGATCGGAACGAGGTAGAAAGACAAGAATACGACGAGCGTCGGCAAAATAAACAAATAAATCCACAGCCGATTGTATTTTTGCACGGGCACACCCCTCTCGCAATGGCCGAAAATGAGAAGGGTCTGCTGCCAGACCCGTTCTCATTCTCTCATCTATTGTTACTGAAATTTTTGTGCGGCTTCCGTCATCGCTTGGCAGAACTGCTCCGGCGTCATATCGTTCGTGACAAGCAACGGCAAGTTCTTGGCAAACAAGTCGGATACGGATTGCGGAACGATGTCATAGATTAATCGGGACAACTGCTTCATATCGGACTCGAGCGCCCCGTTCAGCTCGGCCAGAATCGGGTCCAGCTGCTGCTTGTATTCGTCCGGCATCGGAACCTTCGGAGCGAACCCGCCTTCAGCGACCAAGAACGCGTTCAGCTCATCCGGCGAGTAAATAAATTTGAAATACTCGATCAATCCGTCGACGATTTCTTGCGGCGTATTTTTCGGAATCGAATACCAGTAGCCGTCGGTCGATCCGAGCGCGATGCCTCCCGGATAAATGGCCGATCCTACCTTTTTGTTAAAGCCTTCGGAAGTTTTGTCGGTATCGCTGAAGTCGGACACCATCCACGGCCCGTTCGCGATGATCGCGGCGTTCTCGCTCAAAAACTCGTTCGCCGCAACGGCGTACGGTGCGCCCAAGGCGGTCTCCGACGAATATTTCTGAAGCATCTGTTGAACCTTGGCGAACGTGTCGATCCAAATTTTGGAGTTAAAGTCTTTCACAATCTCTTTCGAATTCAGAATTTTGTAGCCCTCCGGATCGGAAGCCATCATGGCGGTAGCGAACAGCATCGTCGTCCACGCGTTCTCGCCGGTCATCAAAGAAAGCGGCACCTTCCCCGTCGCCTTCAGCTTATCCAGTGCGCTGAAGAATTCGTCCCAAGTTTTCGGGAAGCCGTTCAGCCCCGCGTTTGCGAATATTTCCTTGTTGTAGTACAAACCGATCGGACGCTGAAACGCGAGCGGCAGCGACAATATTTTGCCGTCTTTATCCGTATTGAACGCAACCGAATCGTCAATCAGCACGTTCTTGATTTCCGGCGCATTGTCGATGTACGGTTTTAAGTCGAGCAGATCCCCGTTGTCGAGGACGATTTGCATAAATTCTTTGTCCCCGCTGACTTCAACGAGCGGCGGCATTTTGCCTTGCTGGTAAAGAAGCTTCAGCTTGTTGGGGTATTCGTCCTGTACGATCGTTTCGACTTCAATAAAGTATTTGCCCTTATACTTTTCATTGAATCGGTCCAACTGAGGGAGGAAAAACTTCGCCCCTACGTTGTTTCCTGTTTTATAGCTCGGAAATTTGATCAGCACGGCGCCGTCTTTATTTTTTTCCACTTTGCTGTCCTTGGCGGGCGGCGCCTCCTTCTTGCCGTTATCCGCAGAAGCGGTATCCTTCTGGCCGTTGCCGGAATCCGCTCCTTTACCTCCGCTGCCCGCATTGCCTCCGCTGCACCCGACCAAAGTAAAGACAAACACGCCTACGAATAGGAAAGTCAATAATCGTCTCATGTTAAAGACCTCTCATTCCGGATAGTTTGTGTTCTTTTCCCGCTTGCTTTAATGGTACGGTTCGATGACATTGTGTCCGATCTTCTCAAAGCGCAGAAGCCGCTGCGCCTTCTCCGACAATAAATCGTACGTTTCTTGCGGAATTCGGATGTTTCCTTTCACCTTGCTGTTAGCGGCGGAATATACGAGAGCCATGTTCGGGCGCGGCGCGTTCGAGCGATTCGGCGTCCCCCGGTGCCACGTTCGCATATCCCGGATAACGATCGAGCCGGCCGGCATAAATACTTTGAGCGACTGCATATGAACCGCCAGCTCATCCTTGTTGAACGGCGGATTCGGACCGTTCGTATAGTCCGGAAGCAAATGTGTTCCACCCGGCCAAATTTCGAGCGGGCCGTTGTTTTCGTCCACGTCGACAAGCGGCACATTGAGCACGAGGTCGGTGACCGGCAAATTAAACGAGCAGCGGTTGCCGAACATAGCGCCCGCATCGGAGTGCACCGGCTGACACTTCGTTCCACCGGGTAAAGACGTGTTCGTTGCAAAATAATTGAGAATGCAATCGTCCCCGAGAATTCGGTCAATAACAGCCATGGCGATCGGGTTGTCAATGATGACGGAGTCGATGAACGGTTGAATGAACGGTAAAAAAAGGCGAATGTGATTCGTTCCTGCGTTAAATCCGGTTTGCTGGTTGTAGATTTCATCCCCGTGAGCTTCCAAATAAGGATTAAGAATGTCTAGGTATTTCGCATACATGTCATCGATTATTTCTCTTGAAATAGCCTCTTCAAACAGCACGAATCCGTTGACTTTGACTAAATTCACCGCAAGCTCGAGCGTATCGGGCCGCAGCATCCCGCTTTCCAGTTCGTCTTTGCTTAACTTCATTTTTCTCCTCCTTCTATGTAATGTTTGTATGTAAAATCTTGTTGTTATCCAATAGTAAGCACTTACGTATATAAAGAAGGGTAGGATCGTAACATGAATGTTAGTGAAAAGGAATCGCATGAACGGTGGTGAGTAGTAGTGGGTTGATTGGCAGGTCGGATACGGAACATATTGTTTTGAAGAAACAACGATGTCGGGGATGGAAAAACGTTACATACGGTTACATCAATGCTGCTAACATTTACATATTGATTCACAAGAAATGAAAGCGCTTTATTTAATTTAAAGTATAGTATCCTATTTATTCCAAAGTCAATACAGTCATCCGATAAAATGATACGATTGACATTTGACGAACTAATTACCAATCTTTATGGAACAAACGTGTAACAAGGAAAAATGTGTAACATACTCATCACAAGTCCGAATCCCATGTAATAGAGCCCCTAGTAAAGAGCTATGGGCACGTAAGTTTTCAGACTTAGTTCGTGCTCTTTGGGTTTGGACCCCTGGGTTGCGTTGGAAGCAGCTAGTTTGACGGTATGGAGGTTGCAACGGAATTAAGTTCCGTTCGAGGTAGTCGGTAATACAGCATGAGAGCCCCATAGTTAAGGTATGGGGCTCGTCACTGTCGTTTCTATGCCAATACGGTATCGATTCTCTCAAGTATTTCCGGAGACAACTCAATGCCCGATGCGTTCGCGTTTTCCTCTACTTGCGAAGGGCGGCTTGCGCCTACGAGTGCGCTTGCTACGTTCGGCTGGCGAAGAATCCAAGCGATCGCCAGCTGGCCGACCGTAATATTCAGCTCGCTCGCGATATCGGCTAACCGGTTCACTTGGCCGATCTTCTCTTCCGTAATTCCTTTTCTCACCCATTCGAGCTTCGCGGCGCGGCTTTCTGCAGGGATGTCCGACACCGACTTATACTTACCGGTCAACAAGCCTTGCGCCAGCGGCGAAAACACAACTTGGCCGATGCCCTTCGCTTCGCCTAACGGAATGACTTCCTTCTCGATATACCGGTTGAACAGGTTGTAAACCGGCTGATTGACAACGATGCGGTCCAGCAAATACTTATCGGCCACCCCCAACGCTTCCGTCATTTGTGCGGCGGTCCACTCGCTGACGCCGACATAAAGCACCTTCCCTTGTCTGACAAGATCGTCTAGCGCCCGAAGCGTCTCTTCGATCGGCGTTTCCGGATCGAACCGGTGGCAATAGTAAATGTCGACGTAATCCATATCCAAGCGCTTGAGGCTGGCGTGGCACTGCTCCGTAATATGCTTTCGGGACAAGCCGCGGTCGTTCGGTCCGTCTCCCATTACTCCAAATACTTTCGTCGCGAGAACATAAGATTCCCGCGGATACCTTTTGAGCGCTTCGCCTACGACTTCTTCGGCTTTGCCGCGCTCGTACACATTCGCCGTATCGAAGAAATTAATGCCTAGCTCATACGCTTTATGGATGGAATTTACGGCGTTCTCTTGCTCTACGTAGCCGCCGTATGTGAGCCAGCTGCCTAAGCTGATCTCGCTGACCTTCAGCCCGGTTTTGCCTAATTTGCGATATTTCATGTTTCCGCCTCCATCTAAAACTGATTTACTGCCTTGGCAACGCTTTCCTCTTGAGAAACGTCAAGCTCAACGATATGTAACCGGCTCGGCTCCGTTGCTTGAAGCCGCTACTTAAGCCCGGCCCCCGATTCGCTCCCGTTATCAACACTTACATTTATTTATCGTTCTCCAGCAGTTCAAGAATGACTTTAAGCTCCTTCATCGAATCCATGTACGCATAGCGCCCGCCTGTATAATCGCCTTTCTGGATGAGCGGCATTCCTTTGGCTTCCATTGCGGCGATTTTGTCTTGCATCCCTTCTACAACGAATGCGATATGCTGAACGCCTTCGCCGTAGTTGTCCAAAAACTCTCTCCATGTGCTCGGATGTTCGTCCGGCTCGATCAGCTCCAGTTGCAAGGACCCCATGTTTAGAAATGCCAGCTTCGCTCTCGCCTCAGTAGGTTGGCCGTTATACCGCGTGTTCGTTTCCTCAAGCGGCCCGGTCCAAAACCACTGCGGCTTCTCGATTCCGAAGAAATCCGCATAAGCCTGGGATGTTTTCTCGATATCCCGCACGATAATGCCGATTTGGGTAATAAAATGATTGCCGAGTACGCCGTTGTTCATCTCATTCTCCCTTTCCAACCAGAGTCAGTAGTACTCCTCTATGATACCACTATATTCCATTGTTTTGGGACTTTTCGCTTTTTACCGAACTGTTGTCCGTCGAACAGCGCGGATGTAACAACACTACAAGTTGTTATTGCGACATTTTACCGTTCACCGGAAAAATAGCATCACTTGGTGTTACTATGCAGACGAAATTAGTGTAAAAAAGCCAATTTTATCTCAAATAGCAACACCACGTGGTGTTAGAATTTGCAAACGGCTGAAAAAGTGCCCGATAGCAACTCCTAGTGATGCTAAAAACGCCTTGACTCCAACGCGGGGGCCGGGGTGCAAAAAGACGCCCCACCCCTAACGGGTAATGGAACGTCTTCCTCGCCTATCGATTCGTGACTATAGAAACGCAATTTCATCCAGCCAAATATGATATCGCCCTTCATGCGATCCGATCTGTATTTCTACATATTGAAGCTTATTGAGGTCGGGAGCCCCCTTACTGCTTACGGACCAGCTTTCAACCGTGCCCCGGTCTGCAATCGGGATCTGCATGGGCCTCCAGCCGTATCGTGCTTCGGAAGCGATTTTTCCCCAGTTGAAAATCGGGGCGTTGTTTATGTACTCGATATAGTTGTCGCCATCCTGCCCCAAACGCACCGTCAGCATGCCGTGACCGAAGCCGTCCCTCACCTCATGCCGATAGCTCATCCAAAATTGAAGCATCTTCGCATCGGAAAGTCGCGGGCAAGAAATAGGAAATCGCACCCGGGACAACGTAGAAACCGATTCGATATGTGCCGAAGGACCGCTTTGCACACAGTGCCGATCGTCGAGCCGCAAGCGGGTACAATGATCTTCCGCAATGCCGGCAGAGCCGATATCCACGGTATGAACAACCGCAGAACGGTCCGGAACGACATAAAGATCGATCCACGTCAAATCGGACAAGCTTCCGTTCGTTACGGTCAATCCGGCGCGGTAAAAGCCTGATTCGGCATACGTATGGACGGCCTCCGCTCCTTCCAGGACGGTACCGTCCCCCATTTCCCATCGGAACGACAGCTCTCCTCCGTCCGGGTTCTCGCTCATGCCGGCGTCGATCCGCACGGGCCGCCCGGCTGCCGGCTCGAGCGTCG
The DNA here is from genome assembly GCF_028745515.1 of Paenibacillus thermotolerans. GTDB lineage: Bacteria > Bacillota > Bacilli > Paenibacillales > YIM-B00363 > Paenibacillus_AE > Paenibacillus_AE thermotolerans. The sequence goes on from NZ_JAQZSG010000003.1 coordinate 117,572, forward strand.
TAACCTTCGCGATCGCTTTCGGCGGTGTCCCCGTAACTTCTTTAGCCGGCAGCGGACGCAGGATGACATTCGATACGTTCACGTCCTGATGGACATCGCCCAGCGCATTGTTTTCAAACGTGTTGCCCGATATTTGTATCCAATTGGAGTGTTTCAAAAAGATGCCGTACGTTGCGTTATCCGTGATCGTATTTTGCTCGATAATCCAGTGGTACGCTTCATACCCTTCCTTGAAACCGATGGCCACTCCCGCGCTTTTATTATGGTGGACATAGTTGTTCCGCATGACGAAATGGCTGCTCGACCCGTTCACGACGGCGATGCCGGCGTTGCCGAACGGCTCGGGCGCGTTGGCGATTCTCGTGCCGTTATAAGCCGCCTCGTTCCCGATCAGCACCGCGTGGCAGGAGCCGCCGAGCCAAAACCCGTAGCTGGAGTAATTGCCCTTGTTATTGACGAACGTATTGTCCGGATCCCACACTTCCCAAGCATTGTTATGGGCATAGGAAGCATCGTTGCCCTCAAAAATATTGAATCGGCTGACCCAGCCGTTCAACGACCGGATGAACACGCCGTCTCCGCCGTGAGTAAAATCGTTATGCTTGAACACATTGTAATTGGAACCGTTCTCAATTAACACCGACGAAGAGTCTCTCGCATGCACTTCTCCAGGGGAGATGCGAATGCCGTAATTCATGACGTTATTCGTTATTTCATTGTGGGACGATCTCCAAAGCTTCAAGCATACGTTCGTGCAATGTCCCATTTCATTATCTGTAACGACGTTATAATCGCAGTCTTTCATGTTCAAGCCGTTCCAAACTTTATTGCCTTTATTGCCCGTAATCCGGCTGTGCGACACATGTTCCAAAACCAATGCTCCGAAGGGCTCGCCGTCTCCCCAGCCGAAATCCGGATCCGTATAGTTATGGGAAAGATCGTTGCCGACGATCGCCCACTCGGTACCGTTCATGACTTTCATCCCGATTTGAAAGCCGCTGATCGTCAAATTCGAAACCGTGACGCGGCTTCGGCCGTTCGCAAACAGACCGATTCCCCAGTAGCTGTATTTATTGCCTTCCTTCCCTCTGCCCCGGATGACCGCTCCGTTCCCGTCGATCTCGATCCCGTCGCCGGCCACGATCAATCCGCGTCCGTCGGTAAACGAATATTCGCCGGGCTCGAACGTTACGCTTTCCGTAATGATCATCCCCGGGTACGGCTTCACCTTAGGCTTCACAACGTGTGTCATATGAGTCAACTCCCAACCGTCATTTTTGGCCTCTCATTACCGCGGTTGTTTCCCTTTCTATTACGTTACCTTTGATCAATAGACTTTGGTGACGCTCGTTAGGATTGTCTTTGTTCGAAATGCAATCGGTTAAAATGTTGACGGCCGCACATCCGACCTCATACAGCGGAAGCGAGATCGTCGTTAACCGAGGCCGCGAATACATGGAAATCCGTCGATTGTCGTAGCCCATGACGGACAATTGGTCCGGGACCGCGATGCCGAGCTCGCGCGCCGCATCCAGCACGCCGAAAGCCATCATATCGCTGGAAGCAAATATAGCGGTTGGCCGGTCCTCCGGAAGCAGCAGCTCTTTGGCCAGCCGGTAGCCCGATTCCTCGTACCAGTCCCCATGCTTGATATATTCGTCGTTCGGTTCGATTCGGTATTCGCCAAGCGCCTTCCGATAACCCGCCAGCCTCGTGGAGCTCGCATTCCAATCCTTCGGGCCGTTAATATATCCTATTTTTCGATGGTCGAGTCCTAGCAAGTAACGGGTTGCATCATATGCGCCGGCAAAATCGTCGGTCATTACGCTGTGAACGGGTTGTTGCTCGGTCCCGGTACGATTGATGAAAACAATCGGCATTTGCAGCTCGGGAAAATCGTCTACGGAATTCAGTGTCGTCTCCGCAACGATGACGCCGTCGAGCTTCAAATTCGAAAAATAGTCCAGCGCCGCCTTTTCGCTCGAAGCTTCGTGCTGGATGTTCCATAATAGAACGCTCAGGCCCGATTTTCTCGCTTCATCCTCGACGCCTTTCGCGATAAAACCGCCCAGTTCATCCGAAACGTCATCTAATATAAGGCCGATCATGGAAGTAGACTTTTGTCTCAGATTTCTAGCGACGAGATTCGGGCGATATCCCATTTCATCGGCGATTTTCTGAATATGCTCCCTCACCTGCAAGCTGATTTTCTCGTTGTTTGCAATAGCGCGCGATACGGTTGCTGCGGATACGTTCGCTACTTTGGCAATATCGTAAATGCTGACCATCGTTTCACCTTACCGATCCGGTTGTTCATGACTGAAAGTCATGTCTTACCACAATCGTAATCGATTGCATCCTGTGAAGCAACATCGCCGAAACAGGAATGCCCCTCCGTCCGAGACAAGAGGGGTCCCTGCCGCTTCCTCTTATTGGTTCATAAATCTGTCGTATGCCGATTGCTGAACCTGCTGTAATTCGTCAATGCCCATGGATCTAAGCGTTTCTACATATTTATCCCATTCCTGATCGATATCCTTCTGGCCGGTAATGAACGAATCCCGCATTTCATTCTTGAACGTTGCGATATCCGTCGAAGTGTTCGCAACGATCTCGTTCTCAGCCTTCGTCAAGTAAAGAATCGGTTCGAACGCCTTCGAAATGTCCACATCGGCCCAAATTTCCCTGATCTTCAAGCCTTCATCGTCCAGCAGCGCTTTCGCATAGTCCGGGTCGGTCACCGTAAGCCATGCCGGGTTTGCGTATTTCGTCATTTCGACGCCCGGAACATACTCCGTCGCTTTCATAATTTTATCGGTGTACGTCTTTTTGCCGCCGGCTACCAAGAACGTGTCGCCCTCAATGCCCCAGTTGAACAATATTTGTCCCGGCTCGCTGTAGCCGTAATCCAAATATTCGACGATTTGCTCCGGATGCTTCGCCGTGCTCGCAATAGCCAAGCCGTACGGCTGCGCGATGCGTTTGGCGGTCGAGTTCAAGGATACGGATTTCCCCTCGTATTGCATATACGGAACGCCGATGAACTTGAAAGCGGCGCCTGCGTCGGCCGCCATCTTCATGACGGTGCCCGCAACCTCGATGTTGTCGATAATGCCGGCGCTTTGGCCGTCTACCAGATGCTTGAAGTAAATGTCCTGCTCGTTGGTCAAGTAATCTTTATCGATGAAGCCTTCGTCATACATTTTCTTGAACCATTTCAAAGCTTCCTTATATCGAGGCGATGTCGGCCCGTAAACGACCTTGCCGTCCTCCAGGAACCAATCGTCCGCCACGCCGAAGCCGTAGAACAATTTGTACATTTGACCCGGATAGCCCGTCAATCCGACGAACGGCTTCCCGCCGCTTACGCCGGCCGCCTTCATTGCTTTCAACGTTTCATACAGCTCTTCGTTCGTCTTCGGAACGTCCTTGCCGATTTGCTTGAGCCAATCCTCCCGCATGACCATCCCTTCGCCGAACGCCAGAAAGCGGTCCTTTGTAATCCAAGGCATGTAGTACATTCTGCCTTGCGGATCGATAAGCTGCTTCTTAAGCTGAGGATCGTTCTCGATCAAATTCATCAAATTCGGCGCATGCTCTTTCACTAACGGATAAATATCGATGATCCGGTTCGCTTCATAATATTGCGCCGTTCGGTCCGGCCTCCAGCTGTACCAAATCGCATCTGCCATTTCGCCGGACGTCATCATCAGGTTAAACGCTTCGACCGCGTCTCCCGTCGGATGTATGTAATTCACCTTCACTCCCGTCCGCTTCTCCATTTCTTGGTAGGCAAGCACCTCGTCGTAGCTTTTGCCTCCCCAAACCTCTACTGTGCCCAGCCACGTCCAAATGCTGAAATTCGAAAGCTTGTCTCCGGAGCTTTTCGCGTCGCCGTTATCATTTTGCGTCTTCTCTGAGGTATTGTCCGATGACGAATCGTTCGGAGTTGATGCGGAATCGTTGCCGCCGCTGCAAGCAACGACGGTAAATGCCAGAACAACAATCAGTGCGATACTTAACAGTTTACTGGCCGTTTTCATGCAAAATCCCCCTTCATTCTACCCGGTCGGGCTGAAAATAGTGAACCTGCGAAATAAACCGTAAATCCTAAAGCACGACTTGCTATTCCTTTAACGAGCCGAGCATGACCCCCTTTACGAAATATTTCTGAATGAACGGATACACGATTAAAATCGGAACGGTGCTCACAATGATCGTTGCGTATTTCAAATTTTTCGCGACCTGCTGCGTTACGTTCGTCGTATCGCCGCCGAAATCGGCGATTCTTCCTTGGATCAGGATCTCCCGCAAAATAAGCTGCAGCGGGTATAAGTCCCGATTTTGCAAGTAAATCGATGCGGCAAACCACGAATTCCAATGGCCGACGGCATAGAACAAAACCATGACGGCCATTATGGGCAGCGAGATCGGCAAGTACACCCAAAATAAGATTTGAAAATCGTTTCCTCCGTCGATCCGCGCCGACTCGTCCAAGCTTTCCGATATACCCATGAAATAAGTTCGCATCATGATCATGTTCCAAGCGGACATCGCTCCGGGAAGCAGCAGCGCCCATACGGTGTTGTACAGCCCCAGCTTCTGAACGACAAGGAAGCTCGGGATCAGTCCGCCGTTGAAAAACATCGTGAACACGATCATGAACATGATGATTCTTCGGCCCTTCAGCCATCTCTTCGATAAGCCGTACGCGGCGAACGTTGTCAGTACCATATTGATGGCGGTGCCGACCGCCACGTAGAAGACGGAGTTGCGGAAGCCCTTCAATATGTTCGGGTTTTGTATGACCGCTTCGTACGCCTCAAGCGTAAAGCCTCTCGGGAGCAGCATGACGGAGCCGTGCTTGGCGATTTCCCCGATCGAGCTGAGAGAAACGACAAATATGTAATAGAGCGGGTAAAACGTAGAAAGCATTAACAGCGTCAATATAACGTAGATCAAAGAGTCGAACAGCCGGTCGCCCAACGTCGGTTTATATAGCATTAGCCTGTGACTCCTCTCTACCAAAGACTCGTTTCGGATACTTTTCTGCTGATGCGGTTTGCGGCAATGAGCAGCGTAAAGTTCACGATCGTATTAAATAGCCCGACTGCCGTCGCAAAGCTGAAGGAGGAGCTTTCGATCCCTTTCCTGTACACGTAGGTAGAGATGACGTCGGCCGTTTCGTAAGTAAGCGGTTGATACAGCAGCAATATTTTTTCAAATCCCGAGCTGAGCAAATTGCCGATCGTCAAAATCAGCAAGATGACGATGGTGGGCTGGATGGCGGGCAGCGTAATGTGCCACATCTTCTTGAATCGGCCTGCCCCGTCGATCTCGGACGCTTCGTACAAATCCGGATTTACATGAGACAATGCGGCGAAATAAATGATCGAGCTCCATCCGATGGACTGCCATATATCGCTTGTAACATAAATCGTCCGGAAATATTCCGCGGCTTGCAGAAACGAGATCGACTCGTATCCCATAAAAGCTCTCAATTGATTCACCAGACCGTCGCTCGACAAAAAATCTTTGATCATGCCGACGATGACGATCATCGAAATAAAATGCGGGATGTAGGTGATCGTCTGCACGCTTCTCTTGAACCAGCTCTTCCTTACTTCATTGAGCAGCAGCGCCAGCAAAATCGGAGCGGGGAACCCGAATACGAGCAGCCAAAAATTGAGCAAAAACGTATTGCGGATCAGTCTCCAAAAATAATAGCTATCGAAGAAATTAATAAAATGCTTAAAGCCTACCCATTTGCTCTCGAAAAAACCGAGTCCCGGCGTATAGTCTTGGAAGCCGATCACGATGCCGACCATCGGAAAGTAATGAAAAATGACATAATATACGACGACGGGAAGCAGCATGAGATAAATGTATTTTCCGCGATGAAACTCTTTCTTGAAGTTGTCCAGCCGGGTTCGTTTGCGGCCGGCCGGAAGCTCGGCAATTTGCCGGTTTGCTGCATGAAACTGCGCCATTACATACCCGCCCCCCAGTTCGCGCAATCGATTGCAAAATACTGTAAACGATTCCATAAAACTTGATCGAAATGAACATTTTCTCTCGTTTCTTCAATTTCTAGGGATAGTGTAACACCGGAATATCGCTTTTGCAATCGATTACACAAAAATATTTCGTATAAATTTATAACTCTACAACGTCTCGACCTTTACCGGTTTTCCTTCACGGATCGAACGGCGGACGGCTTCCAGCGTCGCGATCGTATTGTAACCGTCTCTCGCATCGGGGGACGCGTGCTTCCCTGCCGCTATCGACCTGGCGAAATGCTCCGCATAGTTTACGAACTCCCCCGCATGATGATTGACGCCTTCAAATTGAAAGTAATGGTATATGTCCTCGAAATATGTTTCTACCTTTTCCCGCTCGCCTTCGTATTTAATAATGGACTCCAGTTGCGGATATTTAGCGATATACGTCCCTTTCTCGCCATAAGCGGCCACCTCGATCCAAGGCCGCTGCTGATGCGGCTGCTCCAACCCGTAAAAGCCAAGCACCCTGCCTATTTTGCCGGACTTGAACTTCATATTGACGATAAACGTATCGTATCCTTGAAAATTCGCCGCTTTTCCGGCTAAGGAAAGGCTTGCATAAGCGAATACTTCTACGGCGTCTCCCATATACCACCGAATCAAGTCGACCGGGTGGGAGCAGCAGGCGAACAGCAAGTCGAAGCCGCCCTCCCTCGCCCAAGGCCGATTGTTATAAAACCAGCGCATATCGTGCACATACTGGGTTTCCGCAAAGCTCAGCTCTCCGAGCTTTCCCGATTCGAACGCTCTCCGCTGCTCCTGCATCGGACCGAAAAAACGGGAGCTTTGCCCTACCATGAGCTTCGTTCGGGGATTCGCTTCCGTAAACCGGATGACTTCCTTCGCTTCCTCCAGCGAATTGACAAGCGGCTTTGTGCACAATACGTGCTTCCCCGCGGCAATGCATGCTTGAATATGCTGCAGATGCAGCTGATCCGGCGTGTAGATGGCGATAATATCGATGTCTTCCCGGGCCGCCATATCCTCCAGCCGAGTATAGCCGTATGGAACGGCGTACAAGCTTTGGATTTGCGCGACGAGTGTCTCGTTAACGTCGCATACGGCGACCACGCGAAGCTCCGGATGTCCGTGCAGCCCTTTCACCAACGCCTTGCCTTCTCCAAGTCCGATCACGCCGATGCCGAACGTCTTGCCGATTGCCGTAAATCGCCCATGCCCTTCCATTAAGACGCACCGCCTTTCTTGCCGCTTCGCTCCAACAAGTGCTTCAAGCATGCTTCAAGCAAATAACGTCCGCCGGGATTGTACGCAATACCGGACGGTTGGCTGCCCAGCCCGCCTTCGAACCGCAGCGTCGTCGCCAGCAGCTTCCCTTCGCCGACTTCCGTTTCGAATAAGTAGCTGTCAAGCGCAAACATCCTTGCGTCGAGCCGCTCCATCAGCGGCATATGGGCCGGAAGCTTTTCCCGGTCGAATACCGTGTCCGAAGCGATGCCGAACATCGTCAGCGAAGTATGATCCTGATGCGGATAAGCGTCCATTACGGGGTGACGGTAATAAAGCTGCAGCGACTCTCTCCAAAACGGCATCGGCTTGACGTCGAAATATCCGTTCGATCCGCGCTGCACATACAATACCCGCCCGCCGTCATTCATAAAGCGCTCGTGCTCTTCCCGAAGGAAGGTCGTTACGATGACGCAAGCACCTTCGAAGGAGGCGTGACGCGAGGAAGATCGCTTCATGTCGGGGTACAGCTTCTCCAAGCCGGCGAATATCCCCGCCGGATCGTCGACCGCTACGGCGGCTTGCTCCTCCGCTGTAAGCTTCGGATGCGGGAATACGCAGAACGTCCATTCGTTGCATATGCGCTGTGACGGCTCGCTCCCCCACGACAGCTCTGCGAATAACGTGACCGTCGTCGGTTGATCCGTCTCAGGGGCGGCGACCTCGATTACGCCGATTTCCTTCGCTTCGCCTGCATTCAGCTCGATCGAAGCGAATTCGCCGCGCGCCAAAGGCGCATCGCTTCCGGCCGTATGCACGCTCCATCGGAGCTGTCCTCCCTGAATCGGCGTTCCGGCATCGTAATGGGATACAAAGAAATGCGGACGTATAAACTCCCTCGCCACGTAATTATAAGGGTCCCATCGAATAAGCCGGTCTCCCCCGTTCACCCAATTTCTCCGATGGTCCCAAGTCAGCGTAATGACAGTGTCTTCGTTAAAGCGTCTAAGCAGCTCCGGCTTCTGCTTCGGCTGTCCCAAATCGTCAAACACGGCGCTTGACGCGATCGGCGTATCCTTGATCGAAGTAAGCACATATCCCGTCACCTTTCGGTACGTTCTGACGAGCTCCAGCACCGATTTGCGGTAGACGTAGCCGCTTTTGTTCGCATTTTGCCATAAATATTCGTCTTTGAACGGAAGGCCAATCCGCTCCAGCTTCTCCTTTTGCCTGCTATATTGAAACCGGGTATCGCCCGCGACCGGATTGACAGCCGTGTCGGTGCCCAGCCACCAAGGCGGCTGGCCGCCGCATGCAGCAATCGTCCGGTCCCAATCGCGGAATTCGTCGTAATCGCAAAACTCGCCGAACCACCACGGCTTGCTTTCGCGCCACGAACCGGCAAACTGGCTGAGCAAGTCGGAGTAAAAATGGATGTCCGTATAAAAATGATAGTCGTAAAAATCCGCATATTCCTGTAAAAGCCCGCCGTAGCATTCGCCGGAACCGCTGTTGTCGCGCACAATCGCCCCGTCCGTCAGCCGCTTCGCCAAGTCGTACAGTTCGCTTAGAAATGTGGAATCCGCCGACTGATCGAGCTCGCAGCCGAGCGTCCAGACGATGAGCGACGGATGATTGCGAATTTCGCGGATGATATCTTCATACTGCGCAAACACGCGTTGCTTGAACTGCGGAGTAACCTCAGGCAGCCACATCGGCAGCTCCTGCCAAAGCAGCACGCCCATCTCGTCGGCAAGCTCGAAATATTCCCGAACCGGTACGTACAAACAATGCTTGATGAGGTTAAAGCCGCTTTCTTTTACTTTCGCCAGCTCATCGCGTATTTCATCCTTGCTTGGAATCGGAGCGATATGATCGCCGTACCAGCCCCAATGAAGCGCTCCCCGCAGGTAAATCGGCGAGTCGTTCAGGTAAACCTGATCGCCTCGGATTTCCACCTGTTTCATGCCGAACCGTTTCGTCAAGCCGTGTACCGCAGTATCTTCTTGAAACAACTTCAGTTCGACGCTGTACAGCGCGGGAGAGCCGGGACTCCATAGCTGCAGCGGCCCGGGTCCTTCGATTCCGATAAATTCAGCGGCTTCAACGGTTTCACCCTCGGCAAATCCGTCATGGACGATCTGTTTGCTTCCGGTTAACCGGCCGGACGGATCCCGCACTTCGATAAGAAGCTTGAACGGAGCTTTCACTTCCGCCGGGGAGCGAAGCGTGTATTCGATTTCGATGCCGGCTCGGCGGATTCTCGGTTTGACGAACAGCTCCTGAACCTCGATTTCAGGGAGCTTCTTGACGAAAACCGGCTTCCAAATGCCGCCGAATATGACGCCGACATCGGGTAAAAATCCCGCCAAGCATTGTCTCAGCGGGAACAGCCCGCCTTGCTTATAAACCTTTACCAAAAGCTCATTGTCGGCATCTTCGCCGAATCGCAGGAGGCTTTCCGCCCTGACTTGGAAGCCGCTCCAGCCTCCCTCATGCCGTCCGGCAAGCTCTCCGTTAACATATATTTCGCAATAATAATTCACGCCGTCAAACTGAAGGGCGACAGGGCCGCCGCTCCATGTCTCCGGCACGGTGAATCGTTTACGATACCATACCGGCCCGTCCGCCTGTTTGTTCGGCTCGACCTGCTCCCAGCAGCCGGGCACGTGACAGCCGCGCCATTGTGCGCGCTCAGCCGCGGTTTCCACGTCATCCGCCGGATCGTCGAAGTCGATGAGTACGTCCCAGCTTCCGCATAAGCCGATGCTTTGCTCCGTCACTTTCGGATCATCTCCTCAATCGCGATATAAAAGCGATTCGTCAAGCTGTTCGGGTATCCACACCTGCATCCTGCCGGCCTCGCGATTGTCCCATGCGTAATAAGGAACGGCTTTGATCCCAAGTTCCGAATCTTTGTCGAAGCCGTACACCGCTACTACCCCTTCAAGCAAATCTTCTTCAAATACGGCTTGGAACTTGGTGGCCGAGCTGATCGTTATTTCATCGAAACGAGCGTTATCCGTTTCCTCGACGCAATACACGAGCGGACCGCGCTGCAATGCAGCCTTTCCTTCATTCGACTTGACGTGCGGATGAGAACGTACACGCTCGACTTGCATCGTCAGGCGAAGCCGAATTTCATCTCCGGCCGCCCATTCCTTCTCGAGCACCACATAGCCTTGCCGCCGAATCGGCGAGACGACGGGTTTACCGTTCACTTGAAGCTCGTAGCTTTTGCACCAGCCGGGAATCCGGACGTGAATGCCGAATGCCGTCGGCCTGCAATCGTCGATCACTACGGATATGTCGCCGTCCCACGGATAATCCGTAACCTGCCGAAGCTTTACGACCTGCTGTTCTAGCCCGAGCGTTCCTTCTCCGGCAATATATTGATTAATATAAATATCGTTGTTCTTTACCGCGTAAACATAATTTCCGATCGACGGGATGAATCGGGCGATTTGCGTAGGACAACAAGAACAGTCATACCAGGGGACCCTGTGATGGGTTCCGTCCGAATATAACGGATTCACATAAAAGAATTTATCGCCTGAAAGCGCCACGCCGGAGATGGAGCCGTTGTACATCGCCCGTTCCACGATATCCGCATATTTGCTGTCGCCGTGAAGAAGATTCATCCGATGGTTCCAAAGCACCATTCCGACCGAAGCGCACGTTTCGCAATACGCGGAATCGTTCGGCAAGTCGTAGTCGTCCGTGAAGCCTTCGTTGTGCTTGGAAGGACCGATGCCGCCGGTGACGTACATGTTGCGGTCCACCACGTTCGACCAAATTCGGCCCAGCGCGCCGATGTATTCCGGATCGCCCGTCAGCGCGGCAATATCGGTCATGCCCGCATACATATACATCGCGCGAACCGCATGTCCCGTCACTTTGGAGATGTGTCGCACCGGAACGTCATCCTGGTTATAAGCGGCGCCCCATCCTTCTCTTACCCAGCTGTATCCGACGCCGTGCCCATGCCCGCGCTCTTCCAAAAACCAGTATGCGAGCTTCCAATACCGCTCGTCCTTCGTTTCAGCATACAGCTTCACCAGCGCAAGCTCGATTTCCTGATGGCCGGGCACCCAGTGGCGCTTGCCCGGTCCGAATAACGATTCGATATGGTCCGCCAATCGAATGGCCGTGTCGAGCAGCTTCCGTTTGCCGGTCGCTTGGTAGTAAGCGATCGCGGCTTCGATCAGATGGCCGGCGCAATATTCCTCGTGCTTGTTCATATCCGTCCATTTATTTTCCGCTTCCTTGAGCGTAAAGAACGTCTGCAAATATCCGTCCTCCTGCTGGGCGGCCGCAATGAGCTCGATAATCCGGTCCGCTTGCGCTTCCAGCTCGGCATCCGGTTCAACCAGCAACGAATACGCAACGCCTTCGAGCACCTTGTATACATCCGAATCGTTGTAAAAAATGCCCTCGAATTCCCCCTCCATCAAGCCGGCAGATTTGGCGAAGTTCGAAATCCTTCCCGTAGTTTCACATTGCGCGATGCAGGCTGCGAGCGTCGATTTTTGTGCTGCCCGCAAGCGGGCGCTCCAAAACCGGTCGTTGATGGAAACGCTTGTGAACGGAACCTCCGTTAACGTTTGATAAGGAAATTTTTTAATGGCAACGGTCATCATCATCAACCACCTTTTTCGGAAATAAATAAAGCGCAATCGATTACACGAACATTGTAATCGATTGCGCCACTATTTGACAACGCTTTCCAATCCATTCATTTCATTTTTATCGTTAATTTATTACGTTCTACGAAAGACGCTTACCGATTTCCCAATGATAGCCGAACGGGTCAACCAGACGGCCGATGCGCCAGCCGTGCGCCTCATGGACGGGAACAATGGGCGATGCGCCTGCGGCAAGCGCCCGGTCGAACGCCAGATCCGGGTCGGGAACGGTCCAAATGAAGCGAACCGCACCTTGTCCGGACGCATCGAGTGAAACGGACGGGTCCTCTTGAATCCAAAAGCTTGCTTCGCCGGCATCCAGCTCGGCAATGATCGTTTTCCCGCTTTCTTCCAACGAATACAAAACGGTTACGCCAAATGCCGCTTTGTAAAAAAGTATTGCTCTTTCCGCGTCGCTTACGGTAAGCCAGGGGGCAATACGGGTGCTTCCGTTTGTTTGGTTGTTCATCTGCTCGTCCCTTTCCCTTTTCGAAGATATTGTCCGCAATGTACCTATTATATCCCAAATCTTAGGGTAAGAGCCCTAAATAATAGTTTTCAAAGATAGGAGAAGAAACAAGCAGATCATGTTTCCGATTCATACGGTATAACAGCAGGTTCTCTGTCAAAAGGAGGTAAGAATATGGCGCTGACATTGATACCGATTATTCGGATCAATACGAATTCCGGAATCATAAACAGAGGAAACGTCTTATTTATCGCACCGGCTTCCGTTTCCAAGTCGATCAGCGGATCTGGCGGCGGAAACACGGGAGACTTATCATCTACGTTTACCGGGGTGAACATCACCATAACGAACGGCAGTGCGGGAGTTACAACATAGAAAAATAAACGCCTTCGTCCAAACCCGCCCCCGACGCAGTGAATAAGTAAGAAATAAATAAAAATATTCGGTGGTGAGGCGAAAGGCATGCGCATTGAATGGTTGGAAAACGACAACCGACAAAGCTATATTCGCCTTGCAGAGCATACGGCGAACAAATTTGATCTGCGAGAGGGACAAAAGATAACTGTGTCTCTGGGCGGCGAATCGTGGAAAGCGGCGGTAACGGTCTGCGAAGACTGTGCGCCGGATGTAATCGGCATATCGCAGAAGCTCCGGTCGCCTCTTGAGTTCCCGAATCAGCTAACCTTTCAAGTCATAAAACGCGGAAACGAGCTTAGGCTTGGCCCCGTCATCGCCCTTCTTGTAAATTATACTCGGCAAGAGCTTAACGGGCGCAAGCTGAGCCGGCTTCGCGATTATTTCCGGCATTCGGAACTGCGTGACGGATTATTATATATATGCGCCAAAGATTCGATAGACGTTCGTTCCCGCACCGTCATAGGATTCTGCTATCATCTTGGCGGCACCGGAACCGGTGAGTGGCATCCCGGTATATTTCCTTTCCCCGACTCCGCTTATAACCGGGCCGTGCTGACGAAAGAACGATTCGAGGCAATCGAGGAGTCGTCCGGCGGACGCATCTTCAACCCTTATACGGAAGGGTCGTTCAATAAGCGCGAGCTGTGGGAACGGCTTTCGCCGATCCCCGAGCTGCTCCCCCATCTTCCGCATACCGAGCCGCTGAAGGACATCCATACGATCGACCGGATGCTGCAGCTTCATGAGAAGGTTTACCTCAAGCCTGCCGGAGGGACGCTCTCCCAAGGAGTCGTTCGGCTGGAGAAAGAGAACGGCCGGTATTGCGCCATTACTCCGGTTCGCGGAAAAACACGCAGGGCGGTTTCCAAGCTCCGGTTCGAGCATACGGGCAGCTTTGCGGAATGGATCGACGGGTTGTCGCAGAGTGATTACATTGTACAACAAGCCATTACGATGAAACGCTACGAAAACCGCGTCGTCGATTTTCGGGCAATTGTTCAAAAGAGCGATTTTAACCGATGGGATTGTACGGCCATTTTTGCCAAGTTCGGCAAACCCGGCAGCATTATATCGAATTTTACGAGCTCCGGCTATTTGCTGCCCGCAAACAAAGCGCTTCGGCTGCTCTTCGGAATCGGCGACGCTGATGCGGAGCGAATGGCATGCGATATAGAGCAAATCGCGCTGGATCTGGGCAACGTGTTTGACGCATACGGCCTTTACGGGGATCTCGGCATTGATCTGATGGTGGACGAAACCGGTCACATTTGGATTTTAGAAGCAAACACGCTGGATACGTATCACCGCTTCCCCCTTCATGTCAACGATCGGCGGCTGTACCAGTCGATTGTCACGAACCCGCTTCGATTTGCGAAATATATATCCGGTTTTCACGGTTGAACGAAAAAAAGGAACGGGCTCCCCGCTCCTTTTTTTGTTACCCTTGAAAGCCTGCCAGCCATTTGGCGAAAAGCAAAGGTGCGGCCATTACCTTCTCATACAGCTCGCGGTCGCCGGCGTCCAGTGCAATCGTATGATCGGGATAAACGGTGTTGATTTCAATCAGCCATAGCCGATCGAACCGGTCAAGCGCTATATCCATCCCGATATTCCCATAAATATAACCGGTTTTATCAAGCTCCGCGCACAGCCGCAACGCCAGCTCGGCGATCCGTTCTACGGTTTGTTCGGCGCGCTCCTCTCCGTTGTAGTATTTCGCCAGCATGCGATTTGCGATTTTTGCCGCTCCGCCTCTGGAAACGTTGCTGACAACGCTGTTTCTCGCTCCAATTCTTGCGAGAATGCCCTGAATTGTCCATTCCCCCGTATGATCCTTCTGAGCAATCACGCGGAAATCAAAGATGCGGCCGTTTATGTTCGACAAATGCAAACCTTGTTGAATAATATACTTTGCCGCATTCAATTCCGCTGTCAGCGACCGATACAGTTCATCCCAATCGGAAAACCGCCTGCCGATCGTCCTGCCGCGCTCGCGCAGCTTCAGAAAGTAACCGTCCTTCGTACGCTCCGCCGTATATATCCCAAGTCCGCGGTACCCCCGGTACGGCTTTACATACACTCTTTCGTGCCGCTCCGCAAGCTTTGCGGCGGCGCTTGAATCGGATAACAGCGCCGTCTCGGGCACATGAACGGAAACGTCCGGCGAGCGGCTGAGCCACCGGTACAAGCTCCACTTGGTAAACATGTGCGAATTAAAAAACCGATTGCCGGTCAACTGACTCAGCTTGCCCCGCATTCTAGGGCTTACAAAAGCTCTTCGGAAATAAACGGCGTCCGGAAACACGTAAACGCCGTACTTCCAGCTATGATGTTCGGGATCGTACAGGTAGCCTCTCACCATCTTCTCCTGCTCCAGCATCCCCTCCAAGGAAAATGCGATTACGGCGCCCTTGATGCGCTCATACTTTGCAACATAGTCGAATAAACCGGCTAATGCCCTTGGGGTCAAATGCGAATCCTTCGTCGCCGCCAGCAAGCCGAGCACCGGACCGATCTGGAGCCGATTCCCGTTCCAAGCGACTTCATAAGGCAAAGAAGCCGGTAAATTCACATGGCGGAGTATGTCTTGCGGCAGGCAAATTTTCTCCTCGTTTCCGTCGGCATGAGCTTCAACATGAATATCCCGCTCGTACGCTCCCATCTTAAGCAGAACGCGGCATCGCCCGGGCCGATCCGTACCCAGAAGCGATTCGGGAACGAGCAGCTTGGATAAGAGCCCTCTCTTCGCTTGAATATGAATGGAGATCGCCCCTTTCGCCGCTCAATGTACTGAAAATCCTTGAACGGCGGCGGCATATCGAAGAGGCTGCTTACTGATTTCATGGTATTTGACGGGATCGAAGCTTTTAAAGCCTTTGCAGCCCGGCCTGAAGTTCGCTTCGATAAACCATAGCTTCGCATTCCGGTCCAATGCCAGGTCCAAGCCGTACTCCGCAAAGCTTTGTCCTCTCAGCTGATCCATCCAGCGGCAAAACTCCTTGCAAAAAAATAAAATCTCATCCTTCAATCGGTCCGGGTCCATCCTAATCCGATCCATTCGGTTGACGGCTTCTTCCAACGATAAAGCGCTGCCTCCGGCCGACAAATTCGCGATTTCTTTCGTCGGGTCTGCGAGCCGGCATTCAATACCCGCACAGAACCATTCGTTCGTTATGGACTTTTGCATGATCACCCGAATATCGAATACCGCTCCGTCAATTGTGGCGATCGGGAGCATCCTTTGAACGACATGCCTTCTTCTTCGTCTCATAAATTTCGACTCGATCCAGCGCAGCATCTTTTTTCCATCGTACACTTGGTTTATTCGCACCAGACGTTCCGTCATGTATTCCGTAACTTGAAATTGCGGATTGGAACGGCCCTCTTGAAACCTCTTAATCGATACAATTCCTTTCCCCTGAGAGCTGTCAACCGGTTTAACGATGATCGAGCGATGTCGTTCCGCATAATCGAGCAAGCTTTTCGAATCGGTCATAAGGATCGTTGGCGGCAAATATTTTCGTAGAAGCGGACTCTCTCTAACGATTTGATGAACCCTCCACTTGGAATATCGAATCGAATTGAACATCATGCCGCCGCGTCTGGAAAGCTTCTCGCGGAACTTGCTTAAGTTAAGCTGCCTTATATGTCTTCGGTAAGTCGTCTTTGGAATCGTCGTTTCGCACGGAATCCATTCTTTCCGTATCGGATTATAATAAAGTCCGGTGACTGTGGAAGTGTTCCATTGCACCGAATTGATGGAGTACGCTATGACAAGTCCCTCGTATTCCGGATAAGAGGCGATTCGTTCGCTGTAATGCTCAACCATAAAGCCTGGAGTATAATCTTTTGCCTTTCTGCCGAATAGAAGTCCGATCGTAGGGCCGATCGTTATATTTTTTCCGTCCCACTTGTATTGAAACGTAATGTCGCCGGGAATTTTTAGCTTTTCATTAAGGGCGGTTGAGATGCCGAATTGAATCGGGCCGTCGTCAATCGCCGCATCATCCTTCCAAAGCGCTTTGCAATCTATTTTTTTTACGCCGTAACAGACCTCAACCTTGCCCGGATACTCGTCTCCGATTATTTTACTTAGCAGAATGCTTTCCTCATCGTCTTCATAGACTGAAAGCTTCAATCGGTTCGGCATGGCACGTGACCAACTCCTTTCATTAACCATTTAATGAATCCGAAGCCATGCTTGTTTAGACAAATAGCCGCTGTCATTCGCACAAAATAACCGATCCGTTCGATCGGCGGCAACGAATCGGTTTGCTTTACGTAAATAGTGCGCTCATCAGTTTACGGAAGGGCGAGCGATAAATATAAACATATTTATAAGGTATTTTCAGCAGAATGAGAGCATCCGGGTGAAAATGCGGTCGAAGCGCTTCGAAAACTTCATCGGCGGTTTCGCAAAAAACAACATGCTCCGGATTCATTCCGAGTTGCAGCGCCGATTCTCCGATTGCTTTCGCTTCTCCGAGCAAGATGATGCGATCGATTCCCAGCTCCACAGCAATGCGCCCCATTCGGTCGTATTCGCCCGTCGCTTCTTCGCCGAGCTGCGGCATTAAGCCGAGCAAAGCCACCTTCGTTCTGATGCCGCCCGTCGCTTTCAAAACTTCCAGGGCGGCTTGCATCGAAAGGGGCGTGCAGTTCCAAGTATCGTCAATCATGACGCATCCGCCGGGTCCGTTGCGAAATTGCAGGTGCTGCTTAATCTGGCGAAAAGCAGATAATCGTTCGGCCGCTTCCCGAATTCCGATTCCGGCGCTGTATACAGCGGCGATGGCCGCAACCGCATTGCTTACGGTATGAGTTCCAAAGCCCGGAACGGCGACGCGATAAGCTTCATCGCGAAACCTTAGCAAAAATTCCATGCCGCGATCGGTATACGCCGGCTGCTCCGCCCAAAAATCCGCCCGCTCCGAAAATCCGAACGTTACAAGCCGGCCTTTGAACGAATCGAGGCTGATTTTCTTTATGTTCTCGTCTTCCGCATTAATAATTAAAGTTCCGCCTTCTGCAATGCCTTCAACGATTTCCGCTTTAGCCTTGATATAATTGTCCAGCGTCTTGCAAAACTGCAGGTGATAGGCTCCTATATTCAAAATGACGCCTATCGTAGGTTTAAAGTAAGCGCAGCTGGTCGCAATATTGCCCGGACGGATAACGCCCAATTCAAAGACGGCCGCCCCCTTGCGATCATCGATGCTCATCAAATATTTAAAGCTGTTGGCAAGGGCGTTTCTGCCGACCCGCGTTGAACTGACTTCAACCGAACCGGACAACATGTGCCTTATCATCTCCGTCGTCGTCGTTTTCCCCGATGTGCCGGTAATGCCGATGATGGGGATGTCGAATAAGCCGCGATAATACCGGATAAAGCTCCAATAGGCTTTTCTTCTGTCATTCACTTCTATAATGGCGGTCTGTTGGTCCGCATGCTTCATAAAGAGTTCGGGAAGGTCGGTAATAATAACGGCGCCTCGCAACCGGAGCGATGCCCAGTCGAAAGCTTCATATTTTTTTTTGCGAAGATGGAAGTAAACCGTATGGCTGCGAATGTCCGCCGGGCGTGCGGTCGCACGAAATACTTTCTGATCTTTGCGGCCTTGCACCAGCCTGCCGTCGACACATTGGAGAAGATCGTCCACCTCTAACGTTTTCATCCCCCGTTACCGCCTCCTTGCTCGCGCCTATATTTCTACCAGCTTTCTCTATTGATGCTATCATATGTAGAGCTCGGCTTATTTGTAACAGCTTTAATAATAAAGCGGATGAACGATTTGAGACGAAAAAATACAAAAATGTCGAATTCGAGCGAAATAGCATACTTCCTGCGGTTGCTCGGGAAATAATTTCGCTTCTTTCCCAGCGCTGAACGAACGTTTTGACGGATTTTTGCCAAACATTATATAACCGCTTGTCGAAATGAGTTATAATATGCTCGAAAAATCCACGATTTGCATCTTAGGAGGCTGCTATGGAGGACCAACCGATTATACGATTTGAAAATGTAAGCATGAAATACGACGATACGACAGTATTAAAGCAGGTTAACTTTGAAATAGAGCGCGGGAAGTTCTATACTTTGCTCGGTCCGTCAGGCTGCGGCAAGACGACGATCCTACGGCTCATTGCAGGATTTATGGAGCCGTCGGACGGCCGTATTTATTTCAACGGCAAGCTGATTAACCGCACTCCCGCCAACGAGCGGCAAGTCAATACCGTCTTTCAGGATTACGCGTTGTTTCCTCATTTGAACGTGTTTGAGAACGTCGCTTTTGGGCTGCGCGTGAAGAAGCTGAAAAAAGCGGATATCGAAACCAAAGTGAGAGAAGCGCTGCGGTTCGTCAATCTGGAAAGCTACGAAAACAGAGAGATTCATGAAATGTCGGGCGGCCAGCGTCAAAGAGTGGCGATCGCAAGGGCTATTGTGAACGAACCGGAAATTTTGCTGTTGGACGAGCCGCTGTCCGCACTGGACCTGAAGCTAAGGACGGAGATGCAGTACGAGCTTCGCGAGCTGCAGCGGAGACTCGGCATCACGTTTATTTTCGTCACCCATGACCAAGAAGAAGCGCTGGCGATGTCGGACGAAATATTCGTCCTCCATAAAGGCGTCATTCAGCAATCGGGAACGCCGACGGATATTTACGATGAACCGATCAACCGGTTCGTCGCCGATTTTATCGGAGAGTCGAACATTGTCCCTGGGAGAATGCCGGACGATTTCGTCGTTGAATTTGCCGGCAAGACGTTCCGATGCATGGACGGCGGAATGGCGAAGAACGAGCCGGTGGAAATTGTCATTCGCCCGGAGGATTTGGAAATTCGCCCGGCAGGAGAAGGAAAGCTGCAGGTTCGCGTCGATTCGCAGCTGTTCCGAGGCGTTCATTACGAAATTTGCTCCTTCGACGATGCGGGGAACGAATGGCTCGTCCATTCCACGAAAAGAGTCACCGTCGGCGAACGAATCGGCCTGCATTTCGAACCGGAAGCGATTCACGTGATGCGGATCGGCGAAACCGAGGAAGAATTCGATAAAAGGCTCGGCACATACGGTGAGGTGCGGCATGAGCGGTAACAGCAGAAACTTATACATAGTTCCGTACGCGTTGTGGATTGTGCTCTTTGTGGCGGCTCCGGTGCTGCTGATCGTTTACTATTCCTTTTTAGACATTGAAGGCAACTTCACCATCAGCAATTATAAAGCTTTTTTTCAGCCCGTTTACTTGCAAATGGCCGTAAGCTCGTTCTGGTACGCTTTTCTCATTACAGTGTTTTCTCTTGCCGTCGCTTATCCGACCGCGTACCTTCTTACCAAGACCAGGCATAAGCAGCTTTGGCTGCTGCTGATCATTTTGCCGACCTGGATTAATTTATTATTGAAGGCTTATGCATTTCTCGGTATTTTCGGAACGTACGGCGCCGTGAATCAATTTTTGGAATTCGCAGGCATCGGCGCGAAGCAAATATTGTTTACCGACTTCAGCTTCCTGTTCGTTGCGGTCTATATCTTTATACCGTTTATGATTTTGCCCATCTACAATGCGCTGGAGGAGCTTAGCCCCGCGCTAGTCGACGCATCGCGGGATCTCGGCGCCTCGGCGTGGACGACGTTCCGGCGCGTCATCTTCCCGCTCACGATCGACGGCGTAAAGTCGGGCTGCCAAGCGGTATTCATTCCCGCGTTGTCGCTCTTTATGATTACGCGTCTTGTCGCCGGAAACCGGGTCATTACGCTTGGAACGGCCATTGAACAACACTTCTTAGTAACTCAGCATTGGGGTATGGGCGCCACCATTGCGGTATTTCTCATTGCTGCGATGGCGGTCATAATGGCCGTAACCGGCAGCGGAAAGCGGGTGAGACAGCCGTGAAGACGAGCGGAATCGCCGGCAAGCTGTATTTAGCCGTCGTGTTTATGATCCTTTATGCGCCGATATTTTATTTAACGTTGTATTCGTTTAACAGCGGAGGAACGATGCACGGCTTCGACGGTTTTACTTTCGACTGGTATAAGGAAGTATTCCAAGATACGCGCCTCATCATTATCGTGTTGAATACGCTGGTCATCGCCCTGCTGTCGGCTGCGGCGTCCACCTTGCTTGGAATTTGCGGCGCGCTGGCCATTCTGTATGTCCGCCGAAGACAAGTGAAAAAGTTGCTGCTGACGCTCAACAACGTGCTGATCGTCAGCCCGGACGTCATGATCGGGGCGTCGTTCCTCATTCTGTTTACGTTGATCGGCATTCGATTAGGATTTACGTCCGTATTGCTTTCTCATATCGCCTTCAGCGTACCGATCGCCGTGCTTATGATTTTGCCCAAGCTGCAGGAAATGAGTCCGACGCTGGTCGATGCGGCGCGAGACCTCGGCGCAAGCCGGCTGGATGTATTGACGAGGGTCATTCTTCCCTATATGAAGCCGGGTATATTCGCCGGATTTTTTATGGCGTTAACTTACTCGCTGGATGACTTCGCCGTCACGTTCTTTGTTACCGGGAACGGGTACTCCACGTTGTCCGTGGAAATTTATTCGCGCGCGCGCCAAGGTATTTCCTTGTCGATTAACGCCTTGTCGACATTGTTGTTCCTGTTAACGATTGCGCTGGTCATCGGATATTACTTTATGCAGCGGCGCGGCCTGCGCGCAAGCCGATCGGGGGTGGGACGATGAAATCGCTCGTTCGCGCCTTTATCGCCGTTCTCGCCGCTTCCGCAGCGTTATTATATTTGATCGCATACTTGAACGAGGCGGAAGGTTATTCGGGAGGCAGCACGCTGGTCGTATACAATTGGGGCGATTATATCGATCCTGATTTAATAGCGGAATTCGAAGAAGAATCGGGACTTAAGGTCATCTATCAAACCTTCGATTCCAATGAAGCGATGATGACGAAGCTCGCTCAAGGCGGGGCCGTCTTCGATGTCGCGGTGCCTTCGGAATATGCGGTCAGCAAAATGAAGGAGGACGGCCTGCTCCTCCCTCTCGACCACAGCAAGCTTCCGAATTTGAAGGCGATCGATCCCCGGTTTATGGGCTTGCCGTTCGATCCGGGAAACGAGTATTCCGTCCCTTATTTCTGGGGAACGGTAGGCATTGTGTATAACCCCGAGCTGCTCGGCGGCAAAACGTTCTCGAGCTGGAACGATTTGTGGGACAGCGAGTTGCGCAATCAAATCTTGCTCGTTGACGGAGCCCGGGAAGTCATCGGGATGGGCTTAAACAGCCTGGGGTATTCATTAAACGAAACGAACGAAGACCGTTTGCGGGAAGCCAAGCGCAAGCTTGACGAATTGATGCCGAACGTGAAGGCCATCGTCGGCGATGAAATCAAGATGCTGATGGCCGGCGAAGAAGCCGCTGTCGGCGTCGTATGGTCGGGTGACGCCGCGGAAATGATGTGGGAGAACGAAAAGCTCGATTACGTCATCCCGGAGGAAGGCTCCAACGTATGGTTCGACAATATGGTGATCCCGGCATCGGCCGCCAATGTGGAAGGCGCCCACGCATTCATCAATTTCATGCTGGATCCCGAAATTGCCGCACGGAACGCCGAATATGTCGGATACGCCACGCCGAACCGGGAAGCGCTGAAGCTGCTGCCGCCGGACATTGCCGAGGATGAGCGCTTCTACCCTTCGCCGGAGCTTACGGAGAAGCTCGAAGTGTACGAAAATCTCGGCAAAACAATGCTTGTCCGCTATAACGAGCTGTTCCTGGAATTTAAGATGCATACGAAATAACGACGAAAACCACCACCTCCCTGTCTCATTAGCTCCGCGCTTTTGAGAACATGGGGGTGGTTTGTTTCGGCAACTATAACACGATTCTTTGATTTTCGGCATCCGACAAAAACAGCGCGTCGATCGCTTTCTGATTATGTATGGCGTCGCCGATCCCGTACGGATGCGCTTCTCCCTTTAGCACGCAAGCGGCGAACTCCTCCGCTTGATCGGTGTAAAACTGAATCCGGTCCGTCGCCCAAGTCCGCTCCTCAGACGGTGACGGTCCTTGAGCACGAATCGTCAATTGATCCGGCGTTACGTCGAACCGGACATCGATCTTCCCTTCGCTCCCCAGAAGCGAATAAAAAGAACCGAGCTTCATATCGAGAGCGGAGCTGATGTGCGACACTTTCCCTCCGCTGAAATAAAGAGCTCCCGCAAACCGCCGGTCCACGCCGGTCCGCTCGTCCCAGAACGCCTTTCCTTCCGCCTCCGTCGGCTCTTCCCCCATGAAGTACCGGCTCCAAGCGACCGGATAGCACCCGACATCATACAGCGAGCCGCCGCCCCATTCCTTGACCAGCCTTGTGCTGGCTGCGTCCGCCGCAAAGGAGAAGTGGGCGTGCATCATCGTGAGTTCCCCGATCCGTCCCTCCTCCACCATCTTCTTTACGCCCGCGTGACCGGGATGGTAGCGCCATGCATGCGCTTCGGCGATTTGAACGCCGCTTCCCTCCGCGGCGGATCGGATGGCAAGCGCCTCACGCATGTTTAAAGCGAACGGCTTTTCAAGCAAAACGTGTTTGCCGGCGTTAGCCGCCTTTACGGCCCATTCCATGTGAAGATGGTTTAACAGCGCGATGTAAACCGCGTCGATCTCCGGATCGTCAATGAGCGCTTGATAGCCGTCATAGGCTCTTTCGACTCCGAAGGCCTCCGCCGCTTTCCTGCCGTTCTCAACGTTCCGGCCGGCTACGCCGAACCAAACGCCGTTCGTCGTTCTTCGGATCGCTACGCCGGTTTTTTGAATGATTTTGCCCGTGCCCAGTACTCCCCATCTCAGCTTCTTCATGTTTCTTCCCCTCCCTCGGAAAGCCTTTGTTACCCATTTTACCAGAAAAAAAAGAACCGTACGGCAATAACGGCCGGATCGGTTCTATAATTTCAAATTTATTCGTCTTCGAATTCAACATTGTGATACACCTGTTGAACGTCCTCCAAATCTTCCAAAGCGTCTATCAATTTTTCGAATTGCGCTTGCGCATCCTCCGGAAGCGTAACGTAATTTTGAGGAAGCATCGTCAGCTCCGCGACCGTGAATTCGGTAACGCCGGCGTTCTTGAACGCTTCCTGCACCGCATGGAACTGATCCGGCTCGGCATAGACGATGACCGCCTCCTCTTCTTCGGCGATGTCCCGAACGTCCACATCCGCTTCCATCAACAGCTCGAGCACCTCGTCGGACGATTTTCCCGTGACGCCGATTACGGCCGTCGGGTCGAACATATAGGAAACGGATCCGCTGACGCCCATGCTTCCGCCGTTTTTGGTGAAAGCGGCGCGTACGTTGGAAACCGTGCGGTTTACCTTATTCGTCAGCGCGTCGACGATAACCATCGACCCGTTCGGCCCGAAGCCTTCATAACGGAGATCCTCATACTTCTCGTCCGAACTGCCTTTGGCCTTATCCAGCGCCCGGTCGATGATCGCCTTCGGCACATTGTATGTTTTGGCGCGTTCCAGCACCACTCGCAACGCTTGATTGGATTCGGGATTCGGCTCGCCCTTCTTGGCCGCCACATAAATTTCGATCCCGAACTTGGCGTATATCCGGCTATTGTTTGCGTCTTTCGAAGCTTTCTTGTCTTTAATGTTGTTCCACTTACGACCCATGCTTTACCCGCTTTCTTTAGTAACTTGGATTTCGACGAAACGCGAATGATAATATTTATGCAATACATTATATCCTTTTCGACGGGACGAGGACAAGCTTAATCCGCACGGCAACTTGTCCGTATCCCCCTGCTGCATGTCCGATTTCCCCCTTCCTTCCTTGCGTTCTTTCTATATAATGAAAATGACTGCTGCGAAAATAATGGAAATAAGGAGATATTCGTCATGGAGAGCATCGGATTGCCGGAATGGAAAGCATCATGGATTTGGGGAAGCGGACCGCAAAGTCCGAGAAACGAATGGCGCTGCTTCCGCAGGGCCGTTACGCCGCAGGGGAAGATCGGACAAGCCTCGCTTCGCATAACGGCGGATTCCCGCTATGTGCTGTTTGTAGGAGGCAAGCAAATCGGCCGCGGCCCCGTGCGCTCTTGGCCCTTCGAATTGGCTTACGACGAGTACGAGGTCGGACATTTGCTCGAGCCGGGGAAAGAAACGGTCATTGCCGTACTCGTGATGCACTACGGCATATCGACCTTTCAATATGTGCGGGGACGGGGCGGGCTGCTGCTGCAGCTGGATGCGCATGACGGCGATCCGTTAACGCTGTCGACGGACTCGAGTTGGAGAACGTCCGTTCATCCGTGGTACGATTCCAGCTCGTCCCGCATCTCTTGCCAGCTCGGATTTACGGAGGTTGTCGATGCAAGAAACGGAGACGGGTCGTGGACGGAAGCCGGATACGACGACAGCCGATGGGAACAGGCCGTAACGATCGGTCCCGCCGGCATGGAGCCGTGGACAAAGCTGATCAAGCGCCCCATCCCGTATCTTACGGAGGAGCCCGTCTATCCGGCGCGCGTCGAAAGCATAAGCGCGGTGAAGCCGCCCGTATGGAGCGCGGTGCTCGACTTGCGCGGCATCATGGTGCCGGAAAGCGCGGAGCATGCGAACAACGTGCAGTTTATCGGATACGTGGCGGCGAATGTGCGGCTTAAGAAGTCCGCCTCGTTTACGATCGGAATCGCGGATAACGGAAGAATACCGTATAAGCTTTATATCGACGGACGGCTGTGCGAAGCGGAAAGCTTCTTCGGCGAGCATCCGGAACGGTTCGTTACGTTGCCGCTGGAGGAAGGCGAACACTTTCTGCTGATCGACGTATCCGCCGTCAGCCACGGTCACGGCTTCCATATCGGCTTCGACTGCAGCGAGCCGTTCGAGGTAAGCTCGCCTGACGGCGGAGACGCGCCTTTCACGGCCATCGGTCCGTTCGGCACGGCCGAATTTATCGATCATCGGCCCGGTCGCGGCGTTACGGACATTCACTCCGATTTCGAACGGATTCGCGGCGTATCGTCCGCCGAACAGCTGCAGCCGTTCGAAGCATGGATTCGGCCGATCGAACCGCGGTTTGTCAATCGGAACGACGTATTCACCGCCTCCGTGTGGAAAGTACGGGAGCAGACGCACTCCGTTCCTGCCTCAATGCAGCATGCCGTCATTGCAGGGCCTGACAGTGCTTGGGTTCCGGCGTACGACGGCATGGATACGGAAATCGTCATCGACTTCGGTCGCGAGCTGTCCGGCTACGTCAGCTTTGAACTCGATGCGGCCGCCGGAACGGTTGTGGACGGATACGGCTTCGAATATATGAAGGACGGCTGGCGGCAGCAAACGTATGAACTGGACAATACGTTCCGGTACACGTGCCGCGAAGGCCGGCAATCGTATACGTCCTTCGTCAGGAGAGGCTTGCGTTACGTTGCATTGACATTTCGGAGTGCGCAGCGTCCCGTAAAGCTGTACGAGGTGAAGCTGCTGCAAAGCAATTATCCGGTGGCGGAGGTCGGCAAATTCCGCTCCAGCGATGCGCTGCTGAACGACATATGGAGCATCAGCCGCGATACGGCGCGGCTTTGCATGGAGGACACGTTCGTCGACTGCCCGGCTTACGAGCAGGCGTTCTGGGTCGGAGACGCGCGCAACGAGGCGCTCGTCAACTATTACGCCTTCGGCGCGCAGGAAATAGTGGAGCGCTGTCTAAAGCTGGTGCCCGGCTCCTCCTTTCAAACGCCGTTATATGCGGACCAGGTGCCTAGCGGCTGGAATAGCGTCATTCCGAACTGGACGTTCTTCTGGGTTTCCGCGTGCCGCGAGTATTACCGCTACAACGGCAATCCGGCGTTTATCGCGGACATTTGGCCGCACGTGAAGCTTACGCTAACGCAATATTTGAGCAAAATGAACGAACAAGGGCTTTTCGTGCATAACGGCTGGAACCTGCTGGACTGGGCTCCTTTCGAACAGCCGTGGGGCGGCGTCGTCACTCCGCAAAATATGTTTTTCGTGAAGGCGCTCCGGGAAGGCGCGGAAATCGGAGCGCTGGCCGGCGACACCGAGCAGGCGGAGCGATTTGCAGACGCGGCCGTAAAGCTGCGCGAGGCGATCGATACTTATCTTTGGGACCCGGCGCGCGAAGCTTACCTGGACTGCATTCACGCGGACGGCAAGCCTTCCGCCACCCTAAGCGCGCAGTCTCAGATCGTAGCGTATCTATGCGACATTCCGGCCGGCGATCGGAAAACCAAGGTCGAGCAGTACGTCGTGAATCCTCCCGCATCGTTCGTTCAAGTCGGAAGCCCCTTCATGTCTTTCTTCTATTATGAAGCACTGGCCAAGCTGGGACGGCTCGACATTCTTATGAACGATCTGCGCCAAAATTACGGCTTTATGATCGAAAACGACGCAACGAGCTGCTGGGAAATGTATCCGTGGAGCGGTCATGTCACGAATCCGAACATGTTGACCCGCAGCCATTGCCACGCTTGGTCGGCCGGCCCCGCTTACTTCCTTGGCGCGTATGTGCTTGGAGTGCAGGGGCTTGCGCCGGGGTGGTCCAGCGTACGGGTCTCCCCGCAGCCGTGCGGCTTGCAGTGGGCAAGCGGCTCCGTTCCATTGCCGCACGACGGCCGCATCGACGTTGCTTGGCGAGTCGTTGAAGAAGGCAAGCTGTCGCTTCGGATCGAGGCGCCGAAGCATGTCGACATTGTCGCCGAAGCGCCGGACGGCTGGGAAATGACGGTGGAACGCCGAGTCGTATAAATTCGCGGGCCGCCCCGAGTCTTTCGCGACTCGGGGCGGCCCGTTTGTTTACTTGCCGCAAGCATCGACGAAAGCTTGAAACAGCTTTCCCGAATGCGGGTCTGATGTTGTCATGTGCTCCGGGTGCCATTGAACGCCGAGCGCGAACCGGTGCCGCTTGCTCTCGATCGCCTCGATGATTCCGTCGCCGGAAACCGCGGAAGCCGTAAATCCGCTGCCGATGTTTCGGACCGCTTGATGATGGAAGCTGTTTACTCTGATCCGTCTTTCGTTCATGATGCGGTGCAGCAGCGAATGTTCTTCGATCTCAATCCAATGGCTGCCGTGCCGGACGGGTGCGTTCTGTTTATGCTGAAGCAGATTGCCTTCGTGCTGGCTGTAAATATCTTGATACATGTCGCCGCCGATGGCGACATTCAACATTTGGCAGCCGCGGCATAGCCCAAGAATCGGTTTGTCGAGCCGCAGCATTTCTTCAATCATTGCGGTTTCAAAAGCGTCCCGTTCGGGCGTAATTTCGCCTAGCATCGGGTGCGGCTCTTCACCGAACAAATCCGGGTCGATATCCCCTCCCCCCGTCAGCAGCAGGCCGTCCATCATCGAGGCCAATTGCAAGACAGTACTGCGGTCGGAACTATTCGGCAGCACGAACGCCGCGCCTCCCGCATCCGAAATCGCGTATATGTTGCTTTTGTGAACGGTAATCCGGTCGTCGATCAGGCTGGAGGTCACTCCGATTACCGGTTTGCGCTTCATCATACGTTCCGCCGCCCTTCGCAAATGGTATCAACCGTATTCATTATATGACGTCGCATGCGGCGGACGTTCTGCGGCAGCTTTCCCTTCCTGCAGATTTAGTCCCCTTGAAGCTCGCTCGTACTGTCCCGAATGACCAATTTCGGGACGATTTCGTCTTTTACGAGCGATTGCGGCTTTCCCGGAAGCTCGTGCAGCAATATTTCCGCCGCCCTTCGGCCCATTCGCATCGAATTTTGATTGATCGTCGTCAAATTCGGATGCGTGTATTGGCTGACCGGCATGTCGTCGTAACCGACCAGGCTCACATCTTCGGGAACGGAAAGCCCCATTTCCCGCGCCGCTTGCATGGCTCCGATCGCCTTATAATCGCTGGTCGCAAATACAGCGGTCGGCGGCCGGTCGGCGGAAAACAGCTTTTTGAACCCTTCGTACCCCATTTCCGTGCTCTCGGACGAACCGTCCATCACGCAAACGAGCTCGGACTCGAACGGTATGCGGTGCTGCTGAAGCGCAAGCCGGTACCCTTGCAAGCGCAATGAAAACTCCTGGTTCAAGTCGATCAGCGATTTGCCTGTCAAAATAATGCCGATCCGTTGATGTCCCAAGGAAATAAGATGCTGGGTCGCCAAATATCCGCCGGTTAAATTGTCTACGATCACATAAGGTATATGTAAGTACGGATAATAGAAATGCACGGTCACGATTCGACGGCCTTCGTTTCTCCACGTTTCGAGCGTCTTCAAATGGAAATCGGGCCGGGTGTTCAATATGAAAGCCGCATTCGGGTCGTCCGGAAGCCGGTCGGAATCGCCGGAATCCCACAAATAAAAGTCGACCCCGTTTTCCTCGCAAACCTCTTTGATTCCTTCCAGCATATCGTTCCAAAACCGGAAATTGAATTTATCGATCGAAATTTGATTGTGCACGAAATAAATCGTTCGGATCGAAACGTCGTCGTCGAGCTGCGGTTTCTTTTCTTTAATGAAGCTGCCTTTGCCCCGAATCCGATAAATGTATCCTTCCTTCACCAATTCCGAAAGGGCGCGTCTGGATGTAATTTCGCTTATATTGTACATTTTCGCCAGATCGATTTGCGTCGGCAGCGGATCTCCCGGCTGAAGCTCTTCGCGTGCGATTTTTCCTTTAATATCGTCGATTATATATTGGTACAATGGGGTTTTCTCGGTTTTATCCATGGTAACGTCATCTCCCGCCCGTCATGCCTTTAAGTATACTTTATGCGACGGCAATGAGCAATTCCATACGAATTGGATATAATCGCCGTGCGGGAGTTACATTATGATCGCCCCGGAAGTCATGCCGGCTTGCATTACATCACAAGCGCCCCGCCGTCTACCGCCAGCAGCGCTCCCGTCACCCACTCGCTGTCGTCCGAGGAGAAAAAGACGGCCGCTTTCCCCAAATCCTCCGGATCGCCGATTCTTCCCGCCGGCAGAGCTCGGATTTTCGCCTTCGGGACATGCGTCCCCGGAGCGAACTGATGCTTATTGATATCGGTCGGGACGCCTCCGCATAGAATGCCGTTCACCCGGATGCCGTAGGGCCCGAGCGCAACGGCCATGGAGGAAGTGAGCGAATTGAGCCCTCCTTTGCTGGCCGCGTAGTGCACTTGCTCCTTGCCTCCGCGAAAAGCGGTCACCGTGCCGATATGAATAATCGTCCCTTTTCCTTGATCCCGCATGTAACGCCCCGCCGCTTGCGAGCAAAAGAACGCTCCGGCCAAATTGACGTCGATCGTCTTCCGCCACGTCGCTTCATCGATGTCGAAAAAATCCGCAAACGGACAAATGCCGGCGTTGTTTACCAAAATGTCGATCCGGCCGTACGTTTGAACGACCTCATCGATCATGCGGTCGACCTCTTGTTTATTCGACACGTCCGCACGAAACGGCGCCGCAAGATAGCCTTCTTTCCTCAGCGCGCCGGCCACCTCGTTCGCCTGCGCCGCATGGCTTGTGTAGTTTACCGCAACAATGGCGCCTTCTTTGGCAAGCTCCTTGCAGATGCCCGCTCCGATGCCGCGGCTGCCGCCCGTCACCAACGCTACCCGATCCGCTAATTTCATAGGTCTTCCTCCAGTAGAGTTTACGGCTTCAAAATAATTTTCCCGGCGGCGACCTGACCGTTCACGAGCTCATGGAAGGAACGCGGCCCTTCCGATAACGGGCGGATTTCGGTCCAACCCGCTTCGCTTACCTTCCCGGCGGAGAGTAGGTCGAGCGCATCCTGAAAATCCTGGCGGGTATAGCAGAAGGAGCCTTTCACATCCACCTCGGCGCGAATGAACTGATTGATCGGGAGGACCGTGCCGTCGATGCCGAGTCCGATATTCATAATGTCGCCGCCGGAATTCACGAGCCGCGCGGCCAGAGACCGCGTTTGCTGAAAACCTGCCGCATCGATGATGACGTCGATGCCTTTATCCCCGCTTAGCCGCTTGAGCTCCTCTTCTGCGTCCGGCTTGGAGGAGTCGATCGGGATGCCCACTTCAAGCTTCCGAACCGTTTCGAGCCGCGCCGCGTTCACGTCGAGCACAAACAGCCGCGACGCCCCCAGAATGCGGGCCGACA
Source organism: Paenibacillus thermotolerans (assembly GCF_028745515.1). GTDB lineage: Bacteria > Bacillota > Bacilli > Paenibacillales > YIM-B00363 > Paenibacillus_AE > Paenibacillus_AE thermotolerans. The sequence continues at coordinate 148,476 of NZ_JAQZSG010000003.1, forward strand.
TCGCGGTGAGCAGCCCGATCGCTCCGGCGCCGATAACGGCGACGTTCGCGAACGCATGGCCTTCCATCGCTCTGCGTGCGGCGCGGAGCGAGCATGCGAGCGGTTCGGTCAGCACGGCCGTCTCAAACGGAAGATGCTCGGGCAGCACATATACGCCTGCAGCCGGAGCCGTCACATATTCCGCAAAAGCTCCCGGCCGGTGAATGCCGATGATTGTCCGTCCGCTGCACAGCTGATAAAGTCCTTTATGGCATTGGGCGCATGTTCCGCACGACGACAACGGATTAACGACGACCCGCTGTCCGCGAACGAAGCCCGCCGCCGCGCTGCCGGTCCGCTCGATCGTCCCCGCAAATTCGTGCCCCATCAGCAGCAGCGGCTTTCTGAGGCTGTTATGCCCCAAATACCCTTCCAATTCGCTGCCGCAAATGCCCACCGTATCGACCTTGATCAGTACTTCATCTTCAGTCGGCTCCGGCTGCGGCACGTCAATGTAATTCATCCGTTCCGCCGCGGTCCATAGCAATGCTTTCATCATTCCCGCGATGCGCCCCTCTCGCTTGATCTGTTCCGCCTCTTAGGCGATAATTCCGTCCGGGTATCGTTCCAGAATCCGCTTGTCGTGACCGGGCAGCAGCAAATCGCCTTCCGCTTTCAGCCTTCGCAGCGCTTCGACCGATTCGTACAGGCTGACGCCTAGGCCGATCGGGTGATCGAGCTCGATATTGTCGTACAAATAAGCGACATCTCCGGTCAAAATCAATCTCCCCTTGGCGGTATGAATTTTCACGGCTTGAGAGCAGCGTGTGTGCCCTTCGGTCCATAGGACGTCGATCCCGGATAAAACTTCTTCCTCGTCTTCCGCAAGGTGCAGCTGGGAAGCCATGCGGGACGTCATGTAGCCGAGCACGTCCTTCGGAAACACGTCGAACACCGGGTGAACCGGAAGTTGCGCAGCTTCCCAGCCTTTCTTGTTGACGACGATTTTGGCTTTGTCGAACAGCTGCACGTTGGCGATATGATCGTAGTGCAAGTGCGACAAGATGACGATGTCGATGTCGGCCGGCCGCAGTCCGTGCTTCGCCAGCTGTGACAACGTATCTTCGCCCGGCGGCACCGGAAAGCCCTTTTCGATCGCCCGCGCGCTTTCCTGCAGCTTGCCGGGATAATCGCCGCCCATCCCGGTATCGACCAATACGGTTGCCCCGTTCCCTTGAATGAGCCAAAAATAACAATACACGTCGACCGTTCGGTCAAAGCCCTTCATATAGAGGAAGACCGGTTCGGGGGCCGTATGCGTTGCCGTTCTTAGACAGCGCACGCTGTAGACCGATTTCGTTTCTCCCATCCGCTCCGGCCTCCTTTACAATTCCAATTCGACAATGTGGTCGAACGCGTTCTCTCTGAACTCGATACCCGCGCCGATTCCTTCCGGAAGCGAGAACCAGCCGTCCTTCGGCATCTGAATGCCCGAAAACACGGGATCGTAATTTTCCTTGTCCGCCCCGTTCACATAAGCGAACTCCGCCATCGGAATGTTCGAATCCGCAAAGATCAGATGAAGCGCCCAAGGCTGCAGTCCGCCCGCGTGCGGTATGACGGGAATGTGCATGGCGGAAGCCATCGCGCTTATTTTTTTCGCTTCCGTAAGACCGCCGCACCACGCGATATCGGGCTGCAATATTTCCGCCGCCCTAGCATCGAGCAGCTGTTGGAAGCCGTAACGGGTATACTCGTACTCCCCCGTCGCAATCGCGGACGTCGTCACCTTCCGGTTGATGATTCCGTAACCCTCGTAATCGTCCGGCGGCAGCGTTTCTTCGATCCACTTCACGCGGTACGGCGCGACAAGCTCGGCCATCCGCACCGTATACTCGACGTTCCATGCCATGTAACAGTCGAGCATAATTTCTTTGTCCGGTCCGAGCGCTTCCCTCGCTTGTCGCACCAGCTCCGCATTTTTTTGCATTCCTTCATAGCCGGAGGAAGGCCCGTACGGCATCGCCAGCTTCTGGCCGAGAAAGCCGCGGTTTTTCGTCTTCTCAAACTCGTTGCCGGTGCAGTAAGCCTGCACCTTATCCTTCACCGGCCCGCCAAGCGTCTGATAGAGAGGCTCGTTCCTCGCCTTCGCGATCAAGTCCCAAAGCGCCAGGTCCACCGCGGAAATCGCCATGATCGGCGCCCCCTTCCGCCCGTACGGAAGCGTCGACTTGAACATGATGTCCCATAGCCGCTCCACCTGAAACGGGCTTTGCCCAATCAGGAAACGGCTCAAGTGCTGTTTAATGATCGGCGCTGTCGCCATGCCGGAGGCGGTTTCGCCGATACCGGAGATGCCTTCGTCCGTCTCCAGCACGACGATGGTGCGTCCCCCCATGCCGAGCCAGGAAGACCTGCGGTCGAAATATTCGGGATACATCGACATCGGGTTCGCGATCACCGTCTCGGACAACCAGGAGCCCTTCTTCGGCTGCTTGTTCGTTTCCGGCGCTGCCGCCGGATTTTTCCGTCCTGAAATGTACACTTTGACGTTCGTAATTTTCATGGATATACCGCCTTCCCTATGTGAATTACTTTTTTCGTTTCAATACGGCAAGCAACCATAGTTGCTTCTAGGTGTCGGCGGTCTGATGAGTTAACTCATATTTCAGTTACTTGGCGTATCCGATGTAATCCAGTTGAAATTCCGGATTCCACGCGATACTGCTGCCTACTGCACGGAAGCCGATTTCGATTTTCGTAACGTTGTTTTTCAGCGCCCAGCCCTCTAGATCGAGGCTGACCCGGTTCCACCGATCCGAACCCATGGCTACGGTTTGAGCAATGCTGTCGGTGCCGCTATACAGCGTAACCATAGTTTCATAAGATGCCCCGGGAACGCCGCCATAAGAATCGATGTGGTAGAAGAACGTTTGGGCTTCCGTCAAATCCAGCGGCCGATCCAATACGACACTTACTACCCTCCATGCGTCCGCCGCTACGATCGAGGAACGGGCACTGAATGCAAAGCTGCCGAGGATCGGTTTGTTCGGCCCGTTCAGGAAGCTTTCGACGGTGCCGACGTTGTCGATATTGCTAACTGCTTGCCAGCCTTGCGTTCCGTTCTCAAAGTTGTAGAGCAGCTTCTCGTTAACAGGCACATTGCCCTCGCCCGTATCCTTAACGACCGCCAGCACCTGCTCGATTACCGTTTCCTTATACAAGAATGCGACCTTGATCTCACCGCTTGCGGCCGGGTTATAGGCGGATACGGTAAGCGTGAACGTCTTGGACTCGCCGGGGGCGATTTTGTTCACATGCAGCGAGCTCTCGGAGAAAGAAATCGTATCGCTCGCGGCAATTTCAATGTCTCCCGTCAGCCGTGCAGCGTCAAGATTCGTTACTTTGACCGACACTTGCGCCCCCGGCTCCAGCCGCTCCGATAAAAGCTCTGCCGCGATATCGACATTCGACTGTCCGCCGTCCGGAGCAATCCGTTTCGAAAAGCCGACCGCGTCGATCAGCATCGAACCGTTCCAGCGGCTCGTAGTCGGCGAATTCATCCATACCTTGATGCGGTCAATCGAAGCGATGCCATCCCAGCCTTCCAGATTCAAGGATATATGATTCCATTCCCCTTGGCTGAGCGGGGCGGTCGTTTCCATGACCTTCGAACCGCTGTACACCTTCACCTTTGCGTAATACGAATCTTTAGATTCGGTCCCGAGCGGCTTTAATGCAAGCGACAAATTCGGCACGGCGGCGGCGTCGATCGGTTCGGACAGCTGAAGGTCGGCGCCGCGCCACATTTTGGCCAGCTCATTGAAGCGCACCTGAAGCGATGCGGACCCGCTGAACGCGTCGCTCGTAATTCTTTCGACGTTTTGGCTGTTATCCGCCCGCTGCCAGCCGTCCGTTCCGTCCTCAAATCCGGATAGTTCGACGAACTGAACGGGCTTGCCGACGCGCTCCGAGCCCGCTTGCGCCGGCAGCTCCCTGTCCGTAAGCCGGACCGGGTCGAAGCCCGGGATCACGTCCGCCCAATCGCCGATCCCGATTACAGCCTTGGCAAACTCGGTCGCCTCGAGCGATTTTTCCGTGTCGATATACTTGAACACGTCGTAAATTTTCTTGTGCTGGTCCGGCGTAGCGATCTGCCCTGCAAGATTCGTCCACAAGCCGAGATTGAGCCCGCCCTCTTGCGCATGATCCACATGCCTGTGCATGATGAACGAATCGATGCCGTCCAAAAATTTAATTTTGTAATACGCGTACGCGTAAGCCGCCGCTTGGACGAGCTGACCTTCCGGCGTGTTTTCGCTGTGGAAGCCTTGCTCGGAAAGAATAATGCGCCTCATCGCGCCGTTGTACAGCAAATTGTCCTGCTTCATGTAATCGACGAGCACTTCAAGGTTTTTGAAGGTGATCCGGTCCGTCTCAAAATCGTACGTCGGCGATTCGTCCTCCCAAAATTTCGCGTCGAACAAGTTTTCCGGATACGGGTGGAATGCGACGTTCCACGGAAGATCGCCTTCGCTGCGAATTTTTTCCGACAGCAAATCGATAATTTTCCGGTTGTCGTACTTCCATAGCGAAGTGGAAGGAATATCCTCGTCCCAGAAGTGGTCCAGCGAAACGTATACTCTCGCGCCGTCGTAGTGGCTCTTTACAACCGTATTGACCAACCGAAGCGTGCGGGCGTAATCGTCTACGTAGTCATGGATGAGCTTCGGCCCCATGTTGTACCACACTTTGTTTTGGCCGACTTCGTTGCCGACGATATAGTTGACCGCCCGGCCGTACCGTTCGTCGGCTCTCGAATACCGTTCCGCCAGGAAATTGGTGAACGCCGTAAAATATTTGACGCCCTGAGCATTTTTCGTATTAAAGGCGTACACGATGCCGCCCGGCTCCGAATCCGGATGCAGCAGAATGTCATTCGGCGTATCCGGGTCCAGCGACCGATACATAATCAGAATGAGCGATACGACGACGTCGTTGTCCGACAAGCTCTTAATATCGCGGTCGAGCCGTTCGATTTCATTTTTCTTAATGTAAAAATTTTCTCCGTTAAACCGGTACACAATGGTGTTGTCTGGATGATTATTCGATTTGTACAAATAACTGTTGTACGAAACGTTCAGCGCCGCATGCCGAATGCCGAGCTCCTCCGCGTCGTCCGTATACTGCACCTGCAACCCCTTTATGCTGTCCTGCTCCGGGAACGGAAACCGGCTTTCGGCAAGCGCATCCGGATTGACGATATATTTCGGCACATCGACCGGAAGCAGCTCATCCCCGTCCCTGATAGCGACGAAAAATTTGGAGAACAGACGGGTTCGCTCGCCTTCGTTCAGCCCGACCTCGAAGGAATAACGTTCCGCAACCGGTGTTGTCGCAACCGCATGTTCTTCCGTCGCGCCGCTTTGGAAGCTTTCGTAGGCAGGTAACTCATATAGCACGAGCTCCGCGTTCGGATGTGCGGCGGCCGCTTCGGCATCCACGCTGCCGTCTACACGAACGGTACGCCCGTCTGCGATTCGAACGTCGTTCATAGAGCCGTACAACGTTCCGACCAATTCAGGCAAAATGTTGAACTCAAACTCATCGATTTCGAGCACTCCCCCCGCCTCGTCCGGAAATAGCGGTTCCAGCTTGAAGCGGCGCAAATTTCCGGACCAACCGCTCTTGTCGGACATATTCAAATCGTAGGTAACGCTGCTGCCGCTGTTTGGCGCAATGGCGAACACCTTCGATTTTTCCTCATCCCAAGCTTGATCCTGTTCCGTAATCCATGAGAGCTTCACTTGCGCAGCCGGCGATCCGTTCTTCAGCTTCACCGTCAGCGTATTCCGCTCGTCGATATTTTCCTTGATGATCGGGGACAGCAGATAGGAGCCGGCCTCAGCCGGCGCATACCGAAGCACGCCTTGCGCGGCGCCGACGTTGCCTTGGTACGCTTCGAAGCCTTCCGTAATGCCGTCGTGCGAGAAGCGGAAGTCTAAGATGTTGGTCGCCGTTATGTAATCGATCTGGAACCTTCCGTCCCAGTAGTCGTACCCCGGCGATCCCGGCGGCAAGCCTTCCAGGTCGTAGTTGAACATGAACGAGATGTCCATCTTCGTTATCGCATTCCGGTTCGGCCAGGAGGCCAGATCGATAAAAGCGGTCGTCCACGAATCGGGCTTGAGCTTCACGTTCGATTCAAACAGTTGATCGTTGCTGTACAACCGGACCTTCATGAAATAATCGCCCGGGCGAAAGCCCCAGCTATTGCCGGCAAACGCCAAAAACCGGTGTTCGGAAAGATCGAGCGGCTGTGTAAATTCGCGGTAAATCGTCCGCCATTCGTACGCCTTTACTTGAGTCGGCCGCTGCTCCAAGCTTCCCGCGCCTTCGTACGTGTTTCCCGGCCCGTTTAAAATGGACGTTGCGAAGCTTATGCTGCGCGTATTTTCACCGGCTTTCCAAAGGGCGACATCCTCCGGCGTGTTAAAATCGTTAATAATAAGCGAAGAATAAATATGAGTTCCTTTCAGTACATGCCCGCTCTCCGTCAGTGCAGGATCGTAAGCTGCCGCAGATGCCGCGGAGGTCAAAAGCGTTTGGCATACAAGCAGGACGGCTGCAAAAACGGAAAGAAACCTTGCTTTCTTTCTCATCGTACTCCTCCTTTACTTTTGTTCCGTATGCGCGCTCGTTAGGTGTCTTACCTTGCGAATCCAACCTTGCGAGTGTGTGCTTTTGTGCTTGTGCCGCGGCATCCCCTCCTTCAAGGGAGCGTTGTAGTTATGCCTCTATCATTACACCGCTGACGATCACGGTGTCTCCCTGCTCAACCTCCATCACTTGCTCAAGCCGGTCGGATTTCCATTGAAGCTCCCGCGGAAGCCGGGCGGTAAAGACGGACGAGCCGCCGCCTCTTTTCCATTCGGCCGATATCGGACCGTAAGGGGTAGGCACGGTGCCCTTCGCCCATTCGAGATTTGTTGTGTACGGCGTGAGGTGAACGATGCGCTCCGACAAGCCGCTTACGTCGATCCCGAGCACCCGCTGCGTCAGCAGGTAAGTCGGCGACGCTCCCCATCCGTGACAATGGCTGACCGGAATATGATCCGCCAAATAGGTCGGCGTGTTGCCCTGAAACGGACTGGGAATCGTGCAGTGCGGCGTCGAAGGATCGAACGTTTCCCACCACGTCGTCGCGCCTCTGGCCAGCATCTCGCCCCAGTAGGTGCGGATGATGTCGAGCGCCGCTTCCCCGTACCCGCGTTCGAACAGCACCTCCAGCACGATATGGTAAAAGAAAGCGCCTTTCAGCTCGGGGCATTGTCCTTTCATAAACACTTGCGTAATGAAATGCTCCGCTTCCTCCTCGGTCATCACCCCGCACCAAATCGCGATAAAATTCGTCTGATACGTAATTTGCCGGGACAATCCGTCTTCCGTTAAGCAGTCCGCGAACACATGTTTCTCGGGAACCCTAAGATTCGTCCGGATCGACTCCCGCAAGCGGTCCGCCCGTTGATTGCAATCGATGGCGAAGCCGGTCTCACCGATTCTCCCGGCAACCTCGGCTGCCTTGCGCAGCAGTTTATAGTGAAGACAAGAGATAGCGGTCACTTTATCTCTTTTGTCTATGTACTCGGCCCAATCGACAAAGCACCACCATCCGGGACGGTCGGCGCGGGAAAACAAACCGTTCTCGTCCTCTTGATCGCGGAACCACCGAATCAACCGTTGTATCGGTCCCCACAGCTCCGTAATCGCCCGATCGTCGCCGGAATAACGCCAGTAGTCGTATACGCCTAAAAACCAGTAGGCGTTGAAGTCCGGAAGCAGGAACGAATTGCGCTCGGGTCCGGTGCCGGGAATGGAGCCGTCCGGATTTTGAATTCGAGCTCCTTGAAGGAGGCATTTGCGAAGCAGCGCGCTGTCGCCGAACGTATGGTAAATGACCTTGGACATGACGACCGCGTCGACGACCCATAGCGCCTGCTCGCGGTAAGGGCAATCCTCCAAATGGTCCTGGCTGTTGACCATCGTCGTGTAGCGCCCTACGTCCCATATCCGGTTAAGCAGCGGGTCGCTGGAGTCGAACGTACCTTCCGCGGCGAACGGGTAATGCACGAATGTGACGCTCAGATCGTAGATACGGATCGGCGCAGGCGTCGCTTGAACGGACAGCATCAAATAACGGAACGCCCGCCGTCCGAACGGCGTAAGGCGGTTTTCGCCTTTCCCGAGCACGAACGTATCCAGCAGCGTCAGCTCGAGCGATTCGCCGTAAAATAGCTGCAGCACGCCGCCCTCCGGGGCATCAAGCACGATTTCGGGATATCCGACCTTCACGGCGGTAAAATCGTAAACTACCCCCGGCAGCGATCCCGGGACGGAGGCATCGATCGTCATCGTTGTTGCCGCCTCATCCTCGTCCACATCTGCTAAAAACAGCCTCTCTCCTTGTAAGGAGCCGAAGTTTTCTTCCACACGAACGATCGAGGACGGCCTGATCCGTTCCCGATGCAGGAACGGAATTTCCCGCGCCAGCAATCTAGGCCAAGGCGAACCCGTCTGCTCCGCGGCGCAGACGATCTTGGCGTTCTCCCACGCCGAATCGTCGTAGCCGGCACATTCCCAGCCGTCCTCCCGCTGCGCCAAATAAATTTCTTTAAAGCCGTTCCACAGATGCATCCGGGATACCGATTGCACCCATCTGGGAGAGCGTCTGCATTTCCACGCTTCGTCCGTCCCGACGCATAATTCCCCTTCTTCCGTTCGGACATCAAGCTGCGCGATGATTCCTCCCGGACCTTGGCGCTGGCCGGTGACGATTTCTTTGCTTCCGAAGTTGTAAGCGAGTATTGCAATACAGTTATTCCCTTCGATCAAATATTCCGCCGCGTCGTACGTGTCGTAATATTGCCAATCGTTGTCCGCCGGCGACGGCCCCCTTCCGGCTTCCTCGCCGTTGATAAACACCCTATATTCCTGATTGGCCGATATGTGCAGCGACGCAGCCGAGACCGCCGTATCGATCGTAAAGACGGTCCGAGCCTCGGCGTAAACGTTCGGCGTATATTCCGGCAAATCGACCCAAATCCATTTCGCGTTCCAAAGATGATTCATGTGTTTCGCTCCTATCATGACATCAATATATTACAATTTTACGTATACGTTTTGTTTGTAATTATATACTTTGATAGTCCATGATTCAATCTTTTTCGTTAAAAGTATATACTTTGTTTTGTTAACGATTTTTTGTATCGGTGTTTTGGAAAAAGGCTGTTCATAAGCTGTTGCGGTTTGGTCGAACTGAAGAGGTTATTACTGGTTGCGAATCTATTTATGGCAGTCCGCTGTTCAAAACATGTCGTATAAAATGCCGATTATGAACACACTTTCACCATAATATCGGAAGTCAGCGAAATTTCGGCTTCATTATGGAAAACGGACGACACTTTATAAACATCCTTTTGCCAAAAGTGCGGGACGCAGAAATGGAGACATAAAGATCGGAAGGCGAAAAAAAAAGTGCCGCCGGGATCGCCGAAAGCGATCGCCGAAGACACGATACGACATTTACTCAACAACACTAGGCTTATTTGCTTTTCAATAGGCCCGGAAGCTTAACGATGGCGGGCAAACGCGGTTTTCTCCGATGTGCTTTAACATACCGGTAATCGGTCAGCGTTACTTTAGCGTCCTTCAGCGCGTAGGCATAATCTTCATCCAGCATAAGCTTGAATTCCCATACGCGCTTTTGCCAAGACGGCACATGCTTCTTTAGCTCTGCGGATTCAACGGCGGGATGAATATACGTTTCACTGATCCCATCGGGCAGCTCGTAAAGCTTCTCTATGATCATCCTTTTGAAGCTGCCGTACGTTTCGCCCTTTTGGACGTCGTATGGGTGGCTCAGCAAGTAATCCGGCATCGGGACGCCGAGAACGTCGGCAACCGTTACGACCTTATCCAAAGTTTGCTTTGCGTTCGGGATCGATGCAAGGAAATCGTCCTTCTCATATATGTTTCGAAAAATTCGGAAAGGCAGCCCTCGCCTCGCGCATTGCCAAAACACGTCCGGTAGATAGCTGCGACCGGTGGCAAGCCCGTATAAACTCCCCATGTGATTGTCCGCATGCGTAATGCGGATGCCCGCCCGGCGCACCGCTTCGAACTGCGCGGCCATCTCGCGTCTGACGTCCTTCGGTTTCGCTTTCCGCTCGAACTCGAGATTCGTCTTCGGCATATATCCGCTGTCGTCGTGAAGCGATTCCCGGTTCGTCAGGCTTTTGTAACGAAAGCCGTCATATTCGCTCGTGAACGTTAAATGAAGGCCGACCATCGGTTCGGACTGCTTCCGGCACCATTCGGCCGCTTCTGCGAAGGCGAGCGCCGGGGCCATAATCGTCGCGGAGGAAACCTTCCGCTCCTCGAGCAAATGAACGATCGCTTCGTTCGCCGAACGGGATTGCCCGAAATCGTCGCAGTTCATAATGAGAAACTTGCCCATGCTTACGATCCTCCTCTCCTTCGTTAAGCTTGTTGTACGCTGCTTCCGTTCGCCGCCGGAGCGCTGCCGTTCCCGTCATATCCTTTCAGCAGAAGCGAAATGGAGAAAGAGACTGCCATCAGGACGAGCGGCACGATACAAATCAAGTAACGGAACGCCGCCTCCGGGTTGCCGCCGGGTTCGTTGCCGCTAATATAACCGAAAAAGTAGCTCGCGGTCCAAAATGCAACGGCGGACAACAAGCCGCTGGAACGGGTAATGAATCCGCCGACCGAGCTGTAGATCCCTTCTCTTCTGCGCCCCGTTTTTTCGTAATCCCGGTCGATAATTTGGCTGCTGAGCACGGGCGGCGTAACGAGGAAGCCGGATAGCCCGAAGCCGACCATAATGCCGGCTGCCACCCCGCCCGCCAGCCCTTCGGCAAACCACAACGGTATGACGGACAGGCCGTAAACGGCAAGCGAAATTCGCCAGCTTCGTTTGACCCCCGTCTTATTGACGATCCAATACCATACCGCAACAAGCGGTATGACGGACACGAAGATCGATGCGAGCAAAATCGATACTTGCGCCTCCGGAATTTTCAGAGCGTACTTCGCGTAAAAAGGAATCGCCGAGCTAAGCAAACCGTTCACCGTTTGAGCGAACGAGTTCGCAATGTTAAATATCCAAAACGGTTTATTTTTCAGCGTTTCGCGGAATGCTTCTTTAAACGGCAGCGGGGGCTCCTTCTGAGCTTCTTCGTCCTCTCTGACAGAGGATATGCAAAACATCATAAAGACGGCAAACAAGACGCCGTACAATATAGCCATCGCTTGGAAGCCGTAAGCATCGTAAATGAGCGGAGTCGCCGCCGTTCCGATCAAAATCGCCACGATTTGAAAGCCTTGTTTCACTGCGGACGCTCTGGCGCGGACCCGATCCCCTTTGAACAGCTCGGGGAACAACGCTCCGTAATTGACCCATAATACGGCGGAAGCGCTCTCAAAAATAATAAGGGCAAGAAGGAACCAAACGAACAGCTGGTTATCGCTCATTCCGCCGGGAGCCGAAAACATGAATATAAACGAAAGCATATATACGGGAAGCGCCGCAAGCATCCACGGCCTCCGCCTGCCGTACCGCGATCTTGTGCCGTCGGATAAATACCCGACGAGCGGGTCGTTGACCGCGTCCCATACTAAATAGATCGACCTCGCGATGGTTGCAAATGCGACCGCGAGCCCGAGCTTATCGACAAAATAATAGCTGTGAAACGACAAGAACGCTTGTCCGGGAATCATCATGGCGAGCATTCCAAAAGCGTATGCAAATGCGGAGTTAGTCCACTTTGCTTTCATCGCGTTTATCCTCCTTATAGTCCCTTTTCCCTATACTATCTTTGAAAGTTATGGAAAACAAGAAGGATCTTTACATCTCTAGACTGCCGTAACGAATGAAAAAAGCCAGCCGTCAAACGGCTGACCCTTTCACGCATCGCGCAATCGAATTAGGAATGGAAGTCTTGCCCGGACCGGACTTCTTTCACATACCCGGCACGAATCGTAAAGTCCCCGAAATGCTCGCCTTCGCGGCGCTCCTTCGCGTAATGCCGAATAATCGGTCCCAGCGACTCCAATATTTCGGACTCGCCGATATTTTCTTTATACAGCTTATTCAGCCGCGTTCCGGCAAATCCGCCGCCTAAATACATGTTGTACTTTCCGGGAGCTTTCCCGATGAACGCAAGCTCCGCAAGCATCGGTCGGGCGCAGCCGTTCGGGCATCCCGTCATCCGGATGACGATGTCTTCGTCGCTCAACCCTGCCTCAGCCAGCATCGGCTCGATTTTATCCAGCAGCGAAGGAAGATAGCGCTCCGACTCCGCCATCGCAAGACCGCACGTCGGCAGCGCCACGCACGCCATCGAATTTCTCCGCAGCGCCGTATGCCGGGCTCCGTCGTTTAGGCCGTATTGCTTGATCAGCTCCTCGATCTTTTTCTTCTTTTGGCTGCTGACGCTGCCGATGATCAAGTTCTGGTTCGGCGTGAGACGGAAATCGCCCGTATGGACTTTGGCGATTTCTCTCAGTCCGGTCATGAGCGGATAGTCTTCCTCGTCCTTCACCCGGCCGTTCTGAACGAATAAATTGAAATGCCATTTCCCGTTGCTGCCCTTCACCCAGCCGTAGCGGTCGCCGCTGTGGTCGAAACGGTACGGCCGCGCATCCTCGAGCTTCCAGCCGAGACGCTGATGAAGCTCATTGATAAACCAATCGATGCCGCGGTCGTCGATCGTATATTTGAACCGCGCATGCTTCCGGACCGCCCGGTCGCCGTAATCCCGCTGAATCGTGACCGTTTTTTCCGCTACGTCAATCGTCTGCTCCGGCGTGCAGAAGCCGATCACTTGCCCCACTTGGGGGTACGTGTTCGGATCGCCGTGCGTCATCCCCATGCCGCCGCCGACCGCAACGTTGAAGCCTTTCAGCTTCCCGTCCTCGACGATCGCAATGAACCCCAAGTCCTGGGAGAACACGTCCACGTCGTTGGACGGAGGCACGGCGACGCCGATCTTGAACTTACGGGGCAAATAGACGGGGCCGTAAATCGGCTCCTCTTCCACTGCCGTATCCCGGCTGTCGATCACCTTCTCGCCGTCGAGCCAAATTTCGTGATACGCTCGGGTCCGCGGATTGAGATGCTCGCTGATGCGGCCTGCCCACTCGTACACTTCGCCGTGAATTTCCGATTGGTACGGATTCGGGTTGCACATGACGTTCCGGTTCACGTCGCCGCAAGCGGCCAACGTGCTGAGCAGCGCATCGTTCACTTCCCGGATCAGATGCTTCATATTCCATTTGAGCACGCCGTGCAGCTGGAACGATTGCCGGGTCGTCAGGCGGATCGTCCCGTTCGCGAACTGCTGCGCGATCCGGTCCATCATGAGCCACTGCTCCGGCGTTACGACGCCTCCGGCCGCGCGAACGCGCACCATGAACTGGTAAGCAGGCTCCAGCTTCTGCTTCTGCCGTTCGTTGCGCAAATCCCGGTCGTCTTGCATGTAGCTGCCGTGAAATTTCATCAGCCGATTATCGTCCTCCGGTATGGAGCCGGTAATCCGGTCATCGAGCGTTTCCGCGAGGGAACCGCGCAAATAATTGCTTCGGCGCTTAATCTCCTCCACGTCGCTGTGCGGCGCGCTGTTCGGGGAGAGCAAATTGTTATCCGACATTCGGCTTATCTCCTCTCTTTCCAGTACGGAAACTTATCGATTAATAAACATCTCTTTGATAACGTTTCTGCTGCTGCATCCGGGCCAAATATTCCGCGGCTTCATCCGCGCTTAATCCGCCTTCGTTCTCGATAATGGAAGCGAGCGCCGCATGGACGTCGTGCGCCATATGCTTTTCATCGCCGCATACGTAGACGTAAGCTCCTTCTTGCAGCCAATGATACAGCTCTCGTCTTTTCTCGAGCATCCGATGCTGCACGTACACCTTCTTGTCGGTATCGCGCGAGAAGGCGACGTCCATACGCGTCAGCACGCCGTCCTTGAGCCAGCGCTGCCATTCGATCTGATACAGGAAGTCCGTGGAAAAATGCTGATCTCCGTAAAACAGCCACGTCTTCCCTTCCGCACCCGTTTCCTCCCGTTCGCCCAGGAACGCTCTGAACGGAGCGACGCCCGTCCCCGGCCCGATCATAATGATCGGAATGTCCGGATTTTCCGGCAGCTTAAAATTGTCGTTCTGTTGTATGAACACGGGCAGCGCATCGCCGGCCTGCACGCGCTCCGCCAGCTGCACGGAGCAAACTCCGTAACGGCTTCTTCCCTGCGATTCGTAACGAACCGCCCGTACGGTTATATGCACCTCGTCAGGATATGCCTTCGGGCTGCTTGCGATCGAGTACAGACGCGGCGGAATTTTTCGAAGGATCGAGACGAATTCGTTCGCCGGCACGCCTCGCAAAGAATAGTCCTGCACGAGATCGAGCAAATCCCTTCCGTTGATATAGCTTTTCAGCTCCTGCTCGCGGCCGGCCGCTACAAGCCCCTTCAGCTCGGTGCCGGAGGTCAGCTTCGCAGCCTGCTCCAGCAGCGGCTTGGTCAGCACCGTAATTTCAAACACGCGAAGCAGCGCTTCGCGAAGCGGGCGCGTTTCGCCGCTTTTGCTTACGGCGACCGGCTCTTCGGGACTCCATCCCATCGCCGCGATCAGCTCGTCGACGAGAACCGGATGGTTCTCCGGAATAATGCCGAGACTGTCGCCCGGTGCATACTGCAGGTTGGAGCCGGCGAGCGACAGCTCGAGATGTCTCGTTTCCCGCCGGGAGCCGCGGCCGTTCAAATTCAAATTTTCAAGCACCTCGGCCTGGAACGGATTCGACCTTGAATATTCCGATTCGGCATCCGCTGCGGCTGCCGGAATCGAAATGCCGGCAACGGACGGCGAAGCTGCCGTCGTGTTCGCTTGCAAAGACTCAAGCACCTGCTTCATCCATTCCGCCGCAGGCTCGGCGAAATCTACGTCGCAATCGACGCGCGGAGCGAGCCGTTTGGCTCCAAGCTGTTCTAAGCGCTGATCGAAGTCTTTCCCGGTTTTGCAAAACCATTCGTAAGAAGTATCGCCGAGCGCAAGGACGGAATAATTGACGCCTTCCAATTGCGGCGCCCTCTTGCCGTGCAAAAATTCGTAGAAGGAAATCGCATTGTCCGGCGGCTCGCCTTCTCCATGCGTGCTTACGATAACCAAAAGATTTTGAACCTTTTTAAGCCCGTTCGGCTTGAAATCGCTCATTGAGGATAAAGTGACCTGAAAGCCTTGCTCCGTCAGCATCTTCGACAGCTTCTTGGCGAGCGAGGAGCTGTTGCCGGTTTGGGAACCGAACAGCACAGTCACTTCTTTGGACAAAGCCGGTGCAGCCGCTGCCAATGCGGGAACAACGAGCGCGGCATTCGCAGCGGTTGAAGCGGATGCTCCCTGCAAAGCCGTCAAGTAGCCGCTTAACCAGAAACGTTGTGATTCCGTTAATGCGGGCAAAAGCCGATTGAGCAGTTGCACTTGCTCCTCATTAAACGGACTGTTTGTCACTTGAAGTACCAACAATACCCACCTCGCGCTGCTTACTTATTAATTCCTAGTATTCTCATCAAATTAATGTAACTCTTTAGAACCTACCACAATTGAAGGAACTGGTCAATCACAATGATTTTTATAGATTTCATCAGGAATGCTGATAAATCCGAATTGAGATAAGGAGCAATCGAAGAGAAGAGCAGATGAGAAAATTAATCGCTCAAGAGCTGATGTCCGTTGACGGCTTGTAGATTGAGAAAATAAAGATGTATTCGGCATGGCCCGTACTGTGCACATTAGCAATCCATGAGAAACCGTGCCTATTTTGGATGTTAAAATGTAGACTTAAGTAAGCTGCATATGGGACGTTTAATCCTTGAATGTGATACTCGGCGGTTGCTGTGACCACACGCAGGTGATTTCGGATGAGGAGCTCCGCCAGTATACGGTGAACCTGATGGACCAGTCCGATGGTCTGCTAGTTGGACGTAACATCTACCAGCTGATGGAAAGTGCTTGGCCAGCCATTGCCAGCAGCGTCGACGATCGGAAACCCAAGTACGAAGCTGGATCATGTGTCGTGGCAGAACTCTTCTTTGTGAAGGGGCCTGTTTCCGCTACATGAAAAACAAGGAGGATTTTCATGAATAACAATCTGAATCAATCGTTCGAAATTGCAATTACCCGTGTATTCGATGCCCCTCGCGAACTTGTATTTAAAGCATGGACAGAACTCGGACATTTCGCGAAATGGTGGGGACCAAAAGGGGTCACGCTTGAAATCGTTAAAATGGACGCTCGATCAGGCGGCGAGTTTTTAGGTATTCAGACGTCTGCTGACGGAAATCAGGTGATGTGGGGGAAATTTGCATACCAAGATGTTGTCGAACCTGAGAAAGTGGCTTACATCCGATCCTTTTCCGATGAGCAAGGCAATACCGTCCGTGCGCCTTTTAGCGTGAGCTGGCCTCTTGAAATTATGAATATCATAACGCTAGAAGATGACGAAGGTAAAACTGTTTTAAAACTGAAGGGTTGCCCTGTGAACGCTTCAGCTGAGGAACAAGAAACCTATAAAGGTATGGCTCCAAAGCTTCAACAAGATCTTGAGGTTACCTTCGATAAGCTTGCCGACTATCTTGTCTCCCTGAATTAGAAATTTGGGAATATTTGTTCAATAAAACAGCAGAAGGCTAGGACTTTATTTTCTCGTCCATGGCTGCTGCTGTTTCGTATTTCGCGTCAGTCTAGTACTTTGTTTTCTCATGATAATTGGCATCGCGGTGACGACGAATATGCCGCGTATGCCAAAAGCTTTCTCGATTCGATCGATACTATTGGTGGCGGGCTTTTGGCCTGCAGAAACGAACGACATTGCTCATAGAATGAATACAATACCCAAAATTATTTTTTCAAGGACGTTAACGGCGTTTCGGTTCAGCTTTTTTACAAGATTGACTCGTAATGCTTTGTGCTAACGGAACCGGATGTCCGCTAATTTTGTCGAATCTGGGAATTAGGGCTTGTTAGCGGAACCGGATGTCCGTTAAATCGCCAAAATCGCCGGTTTTCGGCAGTTTCCGGGCAATTAGCGGACACTTGATTCTGTTAGTTCGCCGTTTTTAGGGGTGAGACGAGTTTTAGCGGTCATCTTGTTCCGCTAATTGCGGTGGCGCGATATCGGCCGTAGCCCTGCATAAGCGCCAAAAGTCGGTGCAAACGCATCGCTAACATCACAAAGGAGGCGACCCATGTTCAAAAGAGTATTGTGGAGCTTCATTGTTTTCCTAATCGCAAGCGCCGGGGTTTTCGCCGTCATTTCTACTTATCCGAAGCAATACGATTTTTCATTGGACGGTTTGCTGTATCAATTAGGCGAACAAAATCGGGATACCGTCAAACCCGTGACCGTTCAAATCAAAGGCGAGACGAGAAAGAAGCTGAACGGAATGAAATCCTTCAAAGGCACGATCGATATTTCCGGGGAGAACATTCCTGTTCCGGAGAAATATAGGGAAATAAATCGTAGTTTCGATATGCAAGGGGGGGCGTTGCTCGCGTACGCTTACTCCGATGGCGGCCAAATCAAGCATTTCCTTTACGGCACAATGTACGTGAATGACGACTTCAGCAAGGTTACCATTACGAAGCTTGTGGATGAAGACGGAGAAAGCAAGGTTTGGACCGGGGACGACGGGTTCATGATTACCGCGCCGGCGCAAAGCAAAGATGAGGCGCTGAGCATAACCAACGAGCTGATGAAACATGTTTTGCTAGGCTTTACGCTGAAATAAATATGAAAAAAGACCCGAGGGAAAAGCTTCCCCGGGTCTTTTCGCGTCGACATCGGATCATCCGCCGCCCATGCGCCGCTTCATGGCGCTCGGTTTTTTCGCAATTTGGCTCTTCATCTGCATATTCCCGTTTTGCGCATGTTTTTGCTGGTTCACGGAGGCTTGCGCTTCTTTCTTTTGTGCGAGCTTTTGCTTCATGGCTTCCGCCAACGATACTTTATTGGCCACGGCCTGCACCTCCTCTTTTCCATATTATTTCCCAAAACGATCCGTTATTCAATACCGTTGTCCATTATTCCGTCAGCGATCATTTTATTCTTTCCCTAGTAAAATCCGCGTGTACGGCGAATCGATCGGAAGCATAATGATCGGTTCCCCCTTAAAGGTCGTCACATAGCTTTCCAACGTTCTGTACAGGTTATAAAACTCGGGGTCCTTCCCGTACGCTTCGTTATAAATTCTAGCGGACTCCCGCTCGCCCTCCGCCATAATTTTCTTCGCATCGGATTCCGCCTGCGCGATCAGCTCCTGCGCTTGACGGTCCGCATTCGAAGTAATTTTGCGCGACTGCTCGTCGCCCTCCGACAAGTAGCCCGCCGCGATCGATTGCCGGTCGGAAATCATCCGGTTGTAGACGCTTTGCTTATTTTCATCCGGCAGATCGGTCCGTTTGATCCGAACGTCGATAATTTCGATGCCGTAATTTTGCCGCTTGGCGACATCGGCAACCTCCGCGGTAATTTCGGTATTCAAATCGCCGCGCGCCGTATTTTCGCTAATAATATTGCCGTAGTCGGTTTCCGAAAGCTTGCGACGGACGGAGTTGTACACCGCGTCTCCGATTCGTCCCTCCGCCGACGAAACGGTGCGCAGCGTGCGCAAAAATTTCTGCGGATCGCTGATACGCCATACGGTGTAGTTATCCACGTTGATCGGTTTTTTGTCTTTGGTCAATATCGGAGTCGGATTGCTGTCGTAAATTTTTTGGTATTTCGGCAGCGAGGTTACCGACTCAATGAACGGAATTTTAAATTTAATGCCCGGCGTCTGATGAATGCGAACCGCCTCTCCGAATTTCAGCACGACCTTATATTCGTTCTCCGGAACGATAAACATCGAGCCGAACAACACAATCAGAATCAAAACAATGCCCGCGGCGGTAAAGCCGATCGTTCTTGTAGTCATCGTCCTTCACCTCCGGAAGTATTGCCGGCCCCGCCCGAAGAACGCATCAGCTCATTCAGCGGCAAGTAGTTAACGGTATTCCCGCTGCCGTCCGTAACGACGATTTTGGCGTTCGGCAAAATTTTCTCGAGCGTTTCCAGAATGAGACGGCTCTTCGTAACGCCCGGGTTTTTCGTATATTCCGAATATACGGCATTAAACTTGGCAACGTCCCCCTCCGCGTTCAAAATACGCGACTTCTTCACCGCTTCCGCGTTTTCTAGCAATGCCTGCGCTTCCCCTCTCGCCTTCGGAAGCCGTTCGTTCACATATTTTTGCGCTTGGTTAATTTTCGTATTTTTTTCCTCGCGCGCGTTCGTCACTTCTTTAAACGCTTCCTGAACCTGCCCTTCCGGCGGCTCGATATCCTGGAACTTCAAATCGATAATCATGATGCCGGTCTTATAATCCAACTGCATCTGCTCCAGCTTCTTCTTTACTTCCGTCTGGATCGCCGTCTTGCCGTCCGTAATCGCATAATCGAGCTTGGAGGCTCCCATTACGGAGCGGATCGCGGCAATGGACGAATTGCGCAAAAAGTGCTCCGGATCATCAATGTTATACAAATAGTCCCTTACATCGGCGATTTTCCATTCGACGACCGCATCGGCCGAGACGATATTTTCGTCGCCAGTAATCATCAGCGCTTCCTCTTCCACCGGACGAATTTGCCCGTTCACCTCGCGGTAGCCGACATGAATCCGCTGCGTCAATTTCGCCGGAACGATAACGACGTCCTGAATCGGATAAGGCAGCTTAAAATGAAGTCCCGCATCTTCTTCGGTGGACGTATATTGCCCGAAGGTCAAAATCGCCGCCTGCTCCTGCTCCTGCACCGTATAAAACATCGACCACCCGATCACAATGACGATCAGGGCAACCGCACCTAGGACCGCATTTCGGATGAAATGCTTGGGCACGTTCGGCACTTTGCGGATTTCCCCGTTCGCTCCCCCTTGAAACACTTCCATTGAAATCCCCTTTCTTGTTGTCGTGATAAGCAATTGTACGTTCGTTATAGGCGATACGTTTCGTTTTTCGTTAAATATTGCACTTTTTCGAGCGTTTATAGGCACATTCCCAAGTGAATTGTATATGTTACGTTATAGGAAAATTTTTGAGGAGTGAACGGAAAAAATGGCTATTTTGGAGGGAGCTCATCACATATATACCGTCATGCCCGGCGACACGATCTTCTCCATCGCCAGCCGGTTCGGGAGCACGGTTCAGCTGGTGGAGCAAACGAACGCGCTGTATCCGCCGATTACCGATCCGGAATTGATTTATCCCGGTCAGGTGCTGGTCGTTTCGGAGACCGGCGTGGAGCAACGGAACGAGGTTTCATACATCATTCATCCCGGCGACAGCTTATACACGATCGGACTACGGTTCTCCGCAACGCCCGACTTGCTGGTCGGGATGAATCCGTTGATTACGAATGCCAACGTCATATATGCGGGGACGCCCCTTATAGTTCCGGCGGTCATATACAATGTCGAAGAAGGGGAATCATTATATTCCATATCCAGAAGCTTGGGCGTCCCTATGTCCGAAATCATCCGCGCAAACCGGAACCGGCCGGGCTTTTCGCCCGATCTGATTTATGTCGGCTTCCGGCTGATCGTTCCGCTGCCGTCGTCGGACAATATCGTCGTACTCCGTCCGCTGCCGGGAAGAAGAATCGGACCGGGCCAAGCGCTGGAAGGCTTTGCCCGCGCCTTCGAAGCGACGATTCTGTATCAGGTGCGGGACGACAGAGGCATTGTCGTCACCCGGGAACGGGCTTTAACGACCAGCGCGGGGGCACCGCAATTCGGCACGTTCTCGGGGGCGATCTTGTTTGACAGAGAGCCTACGACCCGTTCCGGCGAAGTGTGGGTGTATGCAAGAAGCGCAAGAGACGGCCGCATCATCGATTTGGTGGAAGTGAGGATACGGTTTTTTTAACCTCCTTGCCTATTAAAACAACGGCAAATGCCGGTGTTTTTTAGAAGTTAGGGCTGTGTCCGTGGGCCGTATAATCAAAAACTCGCTTTTGATACGAGGTTGCCGTTTGATCTTTGACGGCGGCCTCTTTGTTTTAACGTATTTTTCAAAAGATATATCTTTTGACCGTGAAATTTTGCTTGACATTACGGTTCAGACGTAAGAAATTAAAATTAGATATACCAAAGGAGGAAGCTTAGATGTCGCAGAAGTGGTTTGAAGAAGCAAAGCTCGGTATTTTTATTCATTGGGGAATTTATGCGGTTAACGGAATTTCGGAATCTTGGTCGTTCTATCACGGAAGAATTTCTCACGAGGACTACCTAAAGCAGCTGGACGGGTTCACGGCGAAAAACTTCGACGCGGACAAGTGGGCCGATTTGTTTGAAAAAGCGGGCGCCAAATACGCCGTGCTCACGACGAAGCACCACGACGGCGTAGCGCTTTGGGATACGAAGTATTCCGACTTGAACGTCGTGAAGAAATCCCCCGCAGGGCGCGATCTGATCAAAGAATATGCCGAAGCCGTTACCAAAAAAGGCATCAAGCTCGGCATGTACTATTCGTTGATCGATTGGTCTCATCCGGATTATGCAAGCGTTTTCGAAGGAGGCAAAGCACCGGACGACCTCAGCAAGGTAAATCGGTTTTCCAACCCGGCGGACGGCGTCCAGGACGAGGCGAAATGGCAGCGTTTCCTTGAGTTTAACAACAATCAGCTTCGCGAGCTGCTGACAAACTACGGCAAGGTGGATCTGCTTTGGTTCGACGGCGACTGGGAACGCAGCGCGGAGCAGTGGAACCTGCCGGAATTCAAGCACTACTTGAAATCGTTCAATCCCGACTTGATCATCAACTCGCGGCTGCAAGGCCATGGCGACTATAAGACGCCGGAGCAAGGCATCCCGATCACCCGTCCGGAAGGACCGTGGGAGTTTTGCACGACGATCAACCGTTCGTGGGGCTATCAGCCGGCGGACAACAAATATAAGACGCTGAAGCAAATCATCCGCATGTTCTGCGACTGCATTACGATGGGCGGCAACATGCTGCTGGACATCGGCCCGATGGAGGACGGAACGGTTGACAAGCGGCAGGAGGACATTTTGCTCGGTCTCGGCGAATGGATCCGCACGCACGAAGAGGCGGTCTACCCTACGACCGAAGGCATCCTTCCCCGCTATTTCCTTGGCGGAAGCACGGTATCCAAAGATCGGCAAACGCTCTATCTGTTCCTCTATGACGATCCGAAGGAAAGCGTCTGCCTGAAGGGCTTGTCCAATAAAATCAAAAGAATCACGGTGCTGCATTCGGGCAAGGAGCTTACGCACGAAATTCACGGCGGCGTGCCGTGGTTCAACATTCCGGGCACGACATGGATCTATATGAAGCCGGAGGATGCGCACGAGCACGTAACCGTTCTAAAGCTTGAGCTCGAAGGCGAGCTCGACATGTACGGCGGCTCCGGCGCGGTCGTAACCCATAACTGATCGGACAATGTGGAGGGCCCGTCATACGGAGCCCTCTTCATGCCGTTTCTATTAATCGGTTTCGCGGAACAATAAGTTTCTGTATATATATTTACTGCTCCTGTATTTAAAATTGAGCGCTAACCCGCCGTCCTCCACATCAACGTTGACCGATCGCAAAGCGGAAGTTCGGACAAGGCTTCTGACCATCATCCTTACCGTCTTCGCATCGTTCGTTCGGATCGCTCTCGCAAGCGCTCTCGCAAATCCGCAATTTCGCGCCAATTCGCGATACAAAGGCAGCACGGCTCGGGCTATCGCCCGGTGGATTCGGGTTTCGAACGTGAATTGTACCGTTCCTGGAGGGATTGTCGTCCCGTTCGTCAATTGGATGTCACGAATTCCGGCGGGAATCGATACAAAATATCCGATTCCGTTCGACGCCAGCGGAAGTCCTTCGGTCTTAGGCGAAACAGCCGCCAGCATGCGCTCCATCCGTTGTACATCCGTCGCTATGACCGCTTTACTCCACCTCGCAGCGTAATCATGGTTTCCGGCAATCGTTTTATAAAACGGTACCATAAGCGCCGCCAATTTTTGCACCGTGCGGTAATGAACGAACCGAACGGTTTTGCTCCCGGTCTTCGTCATATGCTGCCACCCTCCAAGGGAGTAGTTTTTTACAACATATGACAAAAACCCCGCCATGCTTAGGCCAATCCAATTACCGCCCGAAAAAGTTATTCGCCCGCCTATTGATACACGGCGACACGCTGCCCCTCGCTGAGACCGCTGACGATCTCAACCTCCGTCTGTGTCGTCAAGCCCGGCTGCACATCCACCTCCTGCACGTTTCCGTTCTCGTCCGCGGCAAGCACATACGTTCTTCCCTGATATTTGCGCAGCGCTCCGCGGGGAACGATCAGCACGTCCGGCTTGCTGCTCAACACGATTTGGAAATCGATATAATCGCCGATGGCGATGCCTGTAGGCGGCGAACCGTCGAAGTCCAGCAGCAACGTTTTGTCCAACACGGCCGCACGCTCCGGATACAAATCGACCGGTGCGGTCCAGGGCGCAGCAGCGATTTTGCCTTTTGCGGCCTTTCCCCCGATTTGCAGCTCCACAGGCATTCCGATCTTGATTCGGCTGGAAAAAGCCCTGAAATCGCCGATATAGCTGATTTGCAGCCGATCGGTTCGCGCAATGCCGACGATTTCGCGATATGCGGCGACCGGATCGCCCGGCTTCAGATCGTCAATGAACGTTACGATTCCGTCGGCCGACGCCTTCAGGACTCGCTTGCTTCGCAGCTCCGTCAGACGCTCCAGCTTAAGCTTCTCGATCTCCACACTCAGCCGCGCAATTCGAATCGTGCCGGCGTCTACGCTTTCCAGCGACTCGTTCAGCGCCGCCAGCGCCTTCTCCAGGGCAAGCTTCTGCTGCAGCAGCTGCAGCTCGTCTTTGCCCGGGTCGAGCCTCATCAGCACATCGCCTTTTCGGACAATGTCTCCTTGAACCGCCAAACGTTCCGACAGCGTCCCGTCCGTTTCGAAAACCAAGTAATCGGTGGACGCGGGGACGACAACGCCAACCCCGTGCATTGCCTCTACAAGGTCCCCGCGTTGTACAGCCGCAAAATTCGCATTGACTTTGGCGGGTTCGATCAGCTCCGGCTTGGACGGTTCATGACTAGGGACGATCGAGCAGCCGCAACCGGACAATGCCGCAAGCATTGCGGCGAATCGTAAACAGCTCCTGCCAACGCGCCGCATCGCTAATCCTCCCCCAGCTTGATCGCTTGGTGAAGCTTGATGCGCGAAACCCGCAGGCCTAGAATCGCCAAGCCGACGATCAGTAAAATCGAGATGAATATATATAATTGAAGCGAATCGTTCGGATCGAACGTCACCTTAAACGGAGGCACTTGCTCCGCGGGGTCGAAGGAAAGCTGAAACAGCTTGACGAACAACGAGGAGGTCAAGTGCCCGACATAGCCGCCGACGAATACCGCTGCAACGGACGTCAGAACTTGCTCCGTGACAAGCATTCCGACCAGCTGCCGGAAGGACACGCCGATCGCCCGAAATACGCCGTATTGCAGCATCCTTCCGGTCAAAGCGAGCACCCAGTACAGCAGAAAACCGACAAAGCAAATAACGGCCGAGATGAGAAATCCGAGCGTCATGACCCCATTGATCGCCAATTGAAACGGATCGTTCTTGGCGAGCATGATTTGTTCCTGCGTGTCCGTAACGGAAAGCAGCCTTATACGCTTGGCCGAAAGCGCATCGTAAAACGCCTGACGCGAAGCCCCTTCCTTCAGCTTGATCCAAACCTCGTACGGCTCGATCGCAAGCGCCATCTGAATGTAATCCAGATGGCCGACGACAAGTAACGGCTCTTGAACCGGCTTCCCGTCATTCGCTGCAGGAGCGGCGCTAGGAACAAAAGCCGGCCAATAATCGATCACGCCGTACACGGTAAATTGCCGGGAGTCGACGCCGCTCCAGCCGACGGAAATCGTATCTCCCGGCTTCACGCCTTTGTCGTACATGGAACGGGATATGAGCACGGCTTTCGGATCCGGCGCGATCAAATTCAAATATTCGTAAAAATGATAGTCCAGCAAACCGTCCCTTAGCCAAGCGGTCCGGCCGAAGGCGGCGGTATCGATGCCCATCAGGCGGATCTTCCCCCGCTCCTTGCCGAAGGCGAACGTTGCGTTATGTTTAACGAAAGCTTTCGCAGCGGACTCCACACCGGGAAGCTCGGTAAAAGGCTGAAACGGAGGCTCGAGATACCGAACCTTTCCGGAGCTTCCGAAAACGGCGTTCCCCGCGGCGGCGTCAGGCGCTGCGCCCGGCGGCCCGCCGATCGAAGAGGACGCGGCTTCCCTTACCCAATCCGTTGTCAGTACGATATCCGCCCCGTTCTTGTACCTGATTTTATGTTCCGTATTGCTGTTGATCGTCCGGGCGGCGCTTGCGCTAAACAGCCCCGTCGCAATCGTGAAGATGAGAAACATCATGACGAACTGGTACATCGTTCCGCTGCGCCCTACTTGGAGCAGCGTGGAATACAGCACCGGGCTCCACCTGCTTCTTCCAAGCCGGTAGATGAGTCGTAACGCATACGGATACAGCCGCAATGCAAACAGCCCGGCGCCGATAATGAATAGTGCGGGAACGATGAAAAGAAGCGGATCGACGGCAAGCTCCGACACGTCGGCGCGAAGCTTCAGCCAGTCATGGCGCTGTCTCTGGAATTGACGGAGCCCATACACCGCAACGGCGATCAGCACCGCATCCATATAAAAGCGGTGCCAGAACGACCGTAGCCGGCGCCGGGCCGCCGCTTTCCTTTGATCGACGATCGTGGCTCGGGCCGCAGCGAATACGGGAAGCAGCGTCATCCCGACGGAGCAGACAACGGCATAGCCGGCATACCGAAGCGAATCCGCCGTAACGGCAACCGGCAGCGCCGACCGGTCGACAAACTCAAGAAAGCCGTTCGATGCGCCGAGCAGCTTCGTCAGCTGCAGGCCGACGAACGGGCCGGCACATAAGGCGAAGGCGCCGAGCAGCAAGCCTTCGAGCCATTGCGCGAGCACGATTTGCAGCCGGCTCGCCCCCCGGCTTTTCAGCACAGCAATCTCCGATTTACGCAGCTCCGCAATCAAATTGGCGACCATATACAAATATAAAGCAAGCATAATGAGAACGGGCGCATGTAGCGACCATAACATTCGCCTTGCATCGGCTTCCCGTTTAAAATACGCTTCCGCCGTCGCCAGCGCGGGCACATCCGTTACAAACGTTGAAAAGCGTTCCGTCAAATAGCCGTCAATTCGTTCGCTTGTTTGTACGAAGCGGTGCACGCCCGTCAAATCCATCTTCGAGTAATCGAGGACGAACAGCCAGCTCACGCTTGCGGCGGGCAGCACTTCGCCCGTAACGAATGAACGGTCGAAAAGCTCCTCATCCAAAAGAAACGTATTGGCGTATTCCGCAACGGAATCGTACCAATACGGATCGGCGTAATCGTTCTGATCGATGACGCCGACCGGCCTCAGCTTGATCTTCGTCTTGGCCCCATCGTCCGATATGACGAAAGTGTTGCCAAGCACCATGTTCAAGTCGTTCAACGACTTTTCCGCAACGAGCGCCTCGTAGACGCCGTTCACGGGCTCCTTCGCGGGTAGCCGGCCGTCTTTCAGGCGAATATGATCGTATAGCCCGGTTCTCGCCGATAATCGAATCCTCCGTTTCGTCTTCGCATCGACCCGGGATGCATCCTCTGGTTCGATGGAGTACAAATCGGTTGCGGCTTCCCTTACCGCCAATCGAACCGGCATTCCGAAATCCGGCGCGGCCGTGCTTAGCATAAAGCGTTCCAGCCGCTTCATAACCTCGGGACGAACCTCCGGCTTATAGTCGCCTTCATCCCAGAACGATGTGGAGCCCATGTACGCTTTGCTGTAATGCACGCCCGGATACGTGCCGGTTGTCGTCTGAAGCCGCTCCAAATCCTTGACAAGCATGCGCTGCAGAATCGCGTCGGTATACATGGGAATGCTGCTCGCAAGAGCGACGGTTAAGATGAGTCCGCTTAGAAGGCTGAGCGTAAGCCACTTGTTCTGCGCCATTCTGCGAACGATCATCAACAGTAACGCCATGACTTGTTCATCCTCCTCGGACATTCATCCTCGATCGGCAAGCGGCTACTGGAGGATCACTTTCTGGCCTTCGGTAAGTCCTTTCACGATCTCGATGGCCGATTGCGATTCGATTCCTTTTTCCACATCGATTTCCCTTACGCTTTCCCCTTCCAGCACCTTTACGAACGTTCGGTCCAAAAAGCTGATGAGCGCGTTTCTCGGTACGACGATCACCTGATCTTTTCGCTGAAGGACGATGGTCATATCGGCGGTTTCGCCCAGCGGCGGGATGAAGCTTTCATCGTCCAGCTTGACGTACACCGTTCTTCCGTACTTTTCGCTAAGCTGCGGATCCTCCGTATACGGAGCGGAAGCCGGACATTGCGTAACGGTGCCGAGCAGCCGCCGGTCTCGATAGACGATTTCCGCCTTCATGCCGACCTGCACCTCCAGCAGCTCGCCTGAGGCGCCTGACGTATACGAAAGCCGCACGCTGTCCGGATCGGCGATCGTAACGTAACGGATGCCGCTTCGGACCTCATCTCCCGGCTTCGCCTTCTCCATGGCGCTGATGACGCCGTCCGTCTCGGCCAGCATAACCTTGCCCTCCGCTTGTTTGCGAATATCGTCCAGCTTCAGCTCGGCAATTTGCAGCTCCAGCGCCCGCACTCGAACAGCGGCTTCCTCCCGGTTTTTCATCGCTTGTTCGAGGGCCAGCTTTGCAGCCTCCACATCCCTCTTTCTTTCCAGTACCGCAATATCGAGCCCCTCATTTTCCAGCGTAATCAAAGGCTGTCCTGTAACGACCCGGTCTCCGGGGCGAACGTGAACTTCCGTTATTTTCCCCGTTACTCCCTTAAATTGCTGATACGTCGTCTTCGTCGATTCGATCGTTCCGGTGCCCTTCACTTGACGCGTTACGGTGCCCCGCATCACTTCATAAATATTGTAGGATTCCTTCTGCGGCGTGACGAGCGGCGGCTTCAGCACCTCTTCTTCCTTCGGAAGCAAGCTGCAGGCGGGCGCAAAAGCCAGGAGAGCGATGAAACTGAAGAGCACCGCTTTTTTTCCGCTTCGCTTGCCCTGCAACCTGCTCGTCATTCCGCTCTCCCCATCGTCTCTTGCGCCATGCGCCAAAGCTCGTCTTCGGACAGCGCCCTGTTAAAGACGGCAAGTCCGCTGAGCAGTCCGGTAAAGAAGTTACCCGGTTCACCCGACCGGTCGACCGCTCCCACGGTGAAGTCCGCCCCGTCCTCGCCGCCGTCGAAGATGCCTTCGTCGTAGCGGTACGGGTTAAACCGCTCGCGTGCATCGAGCCGTCCGTTCAAATAAGACTTGGCGAACTTCCCGTCGTAGGTGAACGCGGCAAACTGCCATTTCCCGCGCGGGACCGGAGTTTTTCCGATCGAGGCGTCCATACAATACATATAACCCGGCGTCGGTCCGCCGACGGAGGAGACGTGTCCGCAAACCTGTTCGCTGCTGTCCCATATTTTCAAATTTAAAAACAAACAATATTGCCGCTTTCGCTCCGTTTCGTTCCAGAAGCCGGCGACCGCTTCGCAGCCGTCATATGCGGAAGCGCCCCGTTTGATCCAAGCCGCGACGGACACCTGAGCCTTCGGTCCGGTTACGTTTAAGGCGGGGCAATCCCGCCGAGGGATGCGGAACCATTGTCCGAATCGGACGTCCGCCGCATGCGGACCGAATACGCCTTCCCCGGCGTTCGCGACCGGTCCGTTCATTTCTTGCAGCCTATATTCGTAAGGTCCGAGGGAAACTCTATCTTCCCCGGGAGCTTCCCGAAAATCCCAAAAGCTGACAAGACCCGGGCAAGCCGTAACGGATAGCAACCGCTGCTCTGCGCTGCTCCCCTTCATGCTGATAACCCCCCGCTCTTCGACGCAATTTTGTAAATGGAAGCTTTTATCCGCAAACGATTTCGACGATTCTGGCATGATCGAGACCGTTCGTGGCAATCACTTCGATTCGGATGGCGGAAATTCCTTCCAATCGGAACGGGAAATGCAGCTGCCTTTGATAATTGTCCTTCACGTGAGCCAGCACCGTCGTCCCTCCCGCATGCTCGGCCAGCAGCTTGAATTCCCGCAGCGTCTCCGGTTGAGCCGTCCCCCATTTCATTCTCATATAGTGATTATCCTGGTGGGTTAGCGCGAGGTGACGATGAAGCCCCGTATCTAACGTTATAGCAATCGACGTTATATCGACGGGCGTATCCCAGTTAAGCGTAAGCCAAGGGCTCGGGTCGCCCGGCTGCGACATCCAGCGGTGCGTCCCCGGCTTTGCCAAATCCGGTCGGACACCCCTTTCTCCATGAACCGAACGGGTCATCCCGTCGGCCACGTTCTCCGCCTTACCGACCTCCTGCTCGGAAGACGCACGGATTCGCGCTTTCGCGGCAAGGTTGCCTTCGAACGCGATCCCCGGCAGAAACGCGCCTTGACGGATCAGCTGCCGCTGCGTCTTCTTCACCGTATCTGCATCCCGCCAGGCATCGTCCACAGCTTTTCCGCTTTGAAGGGCGATCGCGGCGAACGTCCCGAGCCCCTCTCCCATTACGGAACACGTAGCCATCACGCGCGTGCTCGAAAAAGCAATGTGCGTCGCCGATAGATTGCGTCCCGCGAACATGAGATTCGTTATATTTTTACTGATCATGCACCTCAGCGGAATTCCGTACAAGTAAGGCATATAAGGCTGATTGCAAGGCTCCTCGTCCTTCGCGTCGATTCCGGCGGGCGGATGCGTATCCATCGACCATCCTCCGAACGCTACGACATCCGGAAAGTGGACGGCCTGCTCGATGTCGTTTTGCGTCAGCACGTGTTGCCCGATAAATCGTCTCGATTCCCGCTTGCCCGGCAAAAATCCGAACCAATCCAGCGCCCAGCTTGCGGATTCCGGGTGGTGCCCGCTGTTTTTAATATGATCCCAGACGCCAAGCATGATCGAAAGCAGTTCGTCGCGAATGCGTTCGTTATCTTTGATCGTATCCAGCGTTCCGCCGAATTCCACCCACCAGTAGCCGTATTCCCATCGGCTGTGGTCCCTGAACTGCAGATCCTCTTCCGTGAACTTTCGCGCCCAAGGCGGAGCGATAAACGGCATAGGCCTCCCCATGTCTTTCGCTGTGAAGAGCAGGGAAGAGCCTAGCCGGTGAGCGTCCCGGTTCCGCCTGGCGCCGGTTTCGTTATACTCCTCCGACGCTTCGCGTCCTGTCGTATACAGCGCGCCCGCTTCGCAGCCCAGCCGGCCGTCGCCCGTGCAGTCGGCAAACAGCTCCGCGCGAATGACGAAATGATCCTCCGTGCTTTCCCGAACGGCATAAGCGCTTTTGATCCGGCTGCCGTCCATTTCGACTCCCACTACCGTCGTGTTCAGCAGCAAAGTAAGGTTGTTTTCCGCGCGGCATTTTTCGTACAATATCAAATCCAGCATGCTGGCGCTTCGCTGCGGATTGCGAACGGAGCATTCCAGCATAATTTCCTCGATGATGCCGCTTTCCCGCGCCTCCGTCTCGAGCTCCTTGCCTCTGACCGAAGCTCCCGAAACGTGCATGCGCACTTCGGAGGAGCTGTTTCCCCCGAGCACGGGACGGTCTTGAACGAGCACCACTTTCGCGCCGTTCCGGGCCGCAGCCAGCGCCGCGCAAACGCCCGCTAATCCGCCCCCGGCAACCAGCAGCCCGGCGGTAAGCTCCTTTACCTCATCGTTTCCCAACCCTGTTTCACCTCTCAAGCAAATAAGCTTGCAGCGCTTCGGCAACATCGGCACCGAATGCCCTGCAGCTTTGCTGCGTAAAAACCGTTCCTTCCGAGCCGAAGTACGGAAACTCCAATGTGAGCGCGAGCCTTGCGCCCAGCCTCTCAAAGAAGGCGCTGCA
The DNA here is from genome assembly GCF_028745515.1 of Paenibacillus thermotolerans. Lineage (GTDB taxonomy): Bacteria > Bacillota > Bacilli > Paenibacillales > YIM-B00363 > Paenibacillus_AE > Paenibacillus_AE thermotolerans. Next base: position 179,568 of record NZ_JAQZSG010000003.1, read on the forward strand.
GTTCGTGCCGTGCGGCGTATTCCAGTCCTCGCCCATCTCAATGTCGTGCACGGGGTCGTACCGGATGCGCCCTTCGGAACCTTCCGTTCGATGTCCCGCGGCTGCGAGCATTGCGCCGAACCGTTCGTTTTCCTCCTTCATCGGCGAGCCTCGCTTGACGATGAACGGAGCGTCGTTGCGGTCTCCCCATTTGTACGGGCTGTGAAAGTCGATGCCGGCCTCAGGCTTCAGCTTGCCCGCATAGTCCATGATGGCTGCCGTCGTGCGGTAGAGCGGCTCCTTTATATAATCGCGGTTATGATCGTGGGGCACCCGGCCTTTGCCTTGGTCTCCGTTCTCGACGCCGTCCAGATCAACGAAAGGAATGTAATGAATAAGAATGTGCCGTAAAAAGGATGCCTTCAATTTCGTTATACAGTGCGTAATTAAGCCTTCCAGCAGGTACGAGGGGGTGGATTCGCACGCATGATGCCTACAGGTCAAGAGGATATGCCTATCGGCCGACGGATTTCCGATCCGCAGCAGCGGTACCGGCCGAAGCTGCTCGGTTAGGACGAGCACCTCCCTTCGAACAAGCGGATGGGGTGCGATCTCAGCGTAAAACCGCTCGAAATGATGAAGCTGATACGGCATGCAGAAGCAGAAATATACGGATTCCCCCGCTTCGAACGTATAACGGAACGCCGTCCGCGACATCGTATATTCCGTCCCAAGCCATTCCCAGCGTACGCCGTCTTTGCTGACGGCGGGCCCCCACGGCCCGACGACCTCGCCGTTCATGAATTCAAAGGTGTACGTGCACGGAGCGGAGGAAGCGGACGATTCGGTATCGAAACAAGCGCAAAAGCTCCAATAAAACCACCCGTTCGGCGTGTCGCGCAAATCCTGCTCCAGCCTTACGACCCGCGTTCGGTCCTCGATACGAATCAGGCGAATATTCCCTCCGGCATAACGGCTCGATAGGTGCAGACTCGGCATTCGTTCGTCACGCTCCCGTTCGCCGCAATTACGCTTTGTAAAAAACGACGTTTTGCCGCCGCAGCCTTTGATGCAGCTCTTCCACCGATACGTCCTCCGGCGAAATACCGCGCTCCTGCGCGATCGAAGCGGCAATCCCCGCCGCCTGGCCGAGTGCGTAGCAGGTCGCTTGCACCCTCATTGAAGACATGGCGACGTGGGTGGCCGAAATCGCCCTCCCGGCGACTAGCAGTCCTTTGATATGTTTAGGAAGCATGCAGCGGTACGGGATATCGTAGCCTTCCACCTTCCGTTCGTCGGTGCCCGATTTTCCGTCGGGATTATGGATGTCGATTTCATAGTTCGTTTGGGCGACGCAATCGTCAAATCTTCGGCCCGACAATATGTCCTCTTCCGTAAGCGTGTAATGTCCGACGATTTGATTCGTTTCCCTTACCCCCACCTGACCGGGGATGTGCGAAACCATATAGTTTTCGAAGCCGGTTCGCTGCAAATAGTCCGCAACGGAGAACGCCTGCCGGAGCGATTCCCGCTCCGCAAAGGAAACATCCTTAATCTTGGCTCCGTTGCCTCTGACGCGGGTCATGTTGACAAGCAGCGTCCCGGCTTCGCCGCGTTCCCAGTACAGGCGCCTTCCCTGCGGCAGGTCCGCGACGTCCTCATATCGATAGCAGTCTTCGGGCAAATGGCGCTCCACCGGTTTTCCGGTGTCCTGCATCATGAACATAAGCGTCATCGGCTGCGTCATTCCGTCCGATTGTCGGCCGGATGTGTATTCCGCTCCGGCATCGATCGCCACCCGGGCGTCCCCGGTACAGTCGATAAATACGTCCGCTTCAAATGCGACCAAGCCTTCCCTGGAGTTCGCAATGACGGCTTTGACCGCGTCTCCTTCTTTGACCGCGCCGGCAAAGCTGACGTGGAACAACACCTCCACGCCTTCCTTCTCCAGCTTTTGATTCAAATAATGTCGCAGCCGAAACGGATTGTACTGCGGCCAGATCGAACCTTGATGATTTTCGGGAACCGATTGGGCCGGAAGCATTTCGGAAATAATTTCCCTATAAATTCCCGTTACATTGCCGATCCCCATGAACACGCTGACGTTCCCTAACGTCCCCATGCCTCCCAGCTGACCGGAATGCTCAATGAGAATCACTTTTTTGCCGCACCGGGCCGCCGCAATCGATGCGGCCACTCCCGACGGGCCCCCGCCGGCTACAACAATGTCCGCTTTAGCGTATACCGGCACTTCTCTTTGAAACTGATAGCTTGCCAAAAGATATCTCCTCCTTCATCATCCATGAATCGGATATACGCCGCTGCGCAAATGCTTGTATTCGAAACGTCCGAAATCGGCGGAGGTCACGCCCGCCGCATCGACCTCGACGGAAGCTTTCGCAATTTTCCCATACGACGATTTCCATTGAACGGCGCCTTTGACCGCGATATATTTCAGGTGCTTCAGGTGGATTCCCAAGCTTTCGACCGCCGCCAAATCGAAGGCGGGAACTCTCTCCGTCGTTAAGGCGATATAAACCGAATTACAGTCGATCACCGCCGTTTTCCCCATATATTTCAGTTCCCCGGTTCGCTCGCTGCGGTAACTGCCGTCGCTGATGCGGATTACTTTGCCTGTGACCGGAACGGACTCTCCGTGGAGCCGGTCCGTCTTGGCTCCGACCGTTGTCGTGAGCACGTTCCCGATGCCGGCCGCTATCGCTTCGTTCACGGCTTGCGGATCGGCGATCATCACGAAGCTGTCCTTCAAACCGTGCCTTAGAATGGCCGCGAGCACATCCGTTCCGTCCCCCGAAGATCCGCCGCCGACGTTGTCGCTGGAATCGACAAGAACGACCGGATAGCTGTTCATCGCTTTCGCTTGAACGATGCCTTCCTCCGGAGACGGCAGGCTTGCGACAAACCGCTCCTTCCGCTCCTCCAAATGCCGTCCGAGCATGCCTGCCCACTGCTGCGCTTTCGCGCTGTCATCGTTCGTCGTGACGATAAAGCCCGCGCCGGACCAGTACGTGTCTGCGTACGGAAATCCGCCGGTGACGCTGACGTTCACGACGCCGCTCTCGCGTTCGACGGCATGCGCCATATCCATAAGATCCTTCATCGGTGAAACGTCGGTTAGCATGGATTGAACGGAAGGCATGACTGACGGTTTATAGAGGCAGGCTGTAGGCTTGATGCGGTTTAGAAGAATGTTGTGAAGAACGGTCACCGCTTCTATTGCCCGAGGGTAGTAGTCGGTATGGGGATACGTATCGTACCCGACCAAGCACTGGCTGAGGGAGACCATTTCGGGCGTTACGTTCGCATGAAGGTCTATGGTGCAGACGATCGGTTTGTCGGGGCCGATGCGCTCCCGGATTCGGCCGAGCAGCCAGCCTTCGGCGTCCTGCTCCCGCGTTGTCGCCATGGCGCCGTGAAGCACCAACAGGATGCCGTCGGCTGACGGATCCAGCGAGTCGATCAGCTCGTCGGAAAGCGTAAGGAACAATTCGTGTTCGACGATTCCGCCCGGGACCGCCTCCGCGTACAGGGCCGGCGCCAATTGCAGCCCAAGCTCCCGCGACCGGTCGATCACGCCGCCCCATGTGCCGGACGTCCCTTCGTAGCGTTCCAATAGTTCATTGCCCCTTGCCAAGGCGCAGCATTCAAAATGGCGAAGCGTCGTCAGCAACGGAACAAACGTGTTCGTCTCGTGGAACATGCCTCCGACTGCAATTTTCATATTTTTCACCGCCGTTTCGGCTTTTCTTTTTTGAGGCGTTTCACGCTTTTTTCGAATAGATGCGCCGTGCGATCGATATCTTCTTCAGTATGGGCGGCGGAAATATACCATAGCCCGCTCGGCCGGACCATCAGTCCTTCCTCCAGCATAATTTCAGCCAGCTCGGCGAATCTATTGGCGTCTCTGCGCGCGAATTGCTCGTATCGTTCAACCGGCCGTTCATCGGTAATCATCGTGTGGAATACGGGACCGCGGCTGTTGATCAGGAACGGAATGTCCTCATTTGCGGCAATTTGCCGCATCGCTACGGTTAAGCGATCGGACAGCTCATACATCCTGTCGTACACTTCCCCGCCGCCGGCTTCCAGCACTTCGATCGTGCTTATCGCCGCCGCGGTACACAGCGGATTGCCGTTCAAGGTTCCCATATGATTGACCCGGTTCGACGCAATCAATTCCATGATGTCCTTCCTGCCCGCGACCGCGCTCAGCGGCATGCCGCCGGCAACCGCTTTGCCGAGCGTCACCAGATCCGGCGTTATCCCAAGTGCCGTCTGCGCGCCTCCGAGTCCGAGCCTAAAGCCGGTAATAACCTCGTCGAAAATGAGCACGATGCCGTGGGCGGCGGTCAGCTCACGAAGCCGTTCCATATACCCGGGGAGCGGCGATAAGCAGCCGGAATTGCACATGATCGGCTCCGTAATGACGGCGGCCAGCTGCCCGGCATGCCGCTCGAACGCTTCGTCCAGCGCACGCGGATCGTTCCAAGCAATTTGCACGACTTCGCGCAGCGAAGACGGGTCTTGCCCTTCCGTTGCGGGGACGGCTTCTCCGGCAGCCGAGGAGGCTGCAGACGCGTTCACGTTATCGAACCAGCCGTGATAGTGGCCTTCGAAGCGCAATATTTTGCTGCGGCCGGTAAACGCCCGGGATAGCCGCAGCGCGACGTGAACCGCTTCGGACCCCGTGCTGCTGAAGCTGACCCGTTCGGCGCACGGCACATGCTCCGTAATTTTGCGGGCCAATTCGATTTCGCCTTGGTGCTGGGCTCCGTACGCCTGCCCCTTCTCCGCTTGCCGCCGGATCGCTTCTACAAAACGGGGATGCGCATGCCCCAATATTTGGGGACCGTACGCCATGATGTAATCGATATACGTGTTTCCGTCGACGTCGGTAATCCGGGAGCCTTCGGCATGATCGATAAATAACGGAACCGGCTTCATTGCTAGGCGGAGGTTGCTGGCAACGCCTGCGGCGACGTATTGCTTCGCTTGCTCGAACATTTCTTTGCTGCGATTAAATGTAAATGTCATGAATAATTCACCTCGTTAAGAAACGGCTGAACTGTTGTTTGAACTCCGAAAGATGGATGACATTCTTGTTCACCCGCGCTTGCTCAGCCGCGAACGCCATCAGATGGCTTTGCACCGAATGCTCCGCCGCCGTTAGCATTTTTCCTTTGCCGCCTTCACGCACCGTGCGGACGAAATCGCTGATGATGCCGCCGTCGCCGCCCCCATGGCCGGAATCCGCTTTCCCGTCGAGCGGGATGATCTCCCGCTTGCCCGCGCCGAAACGGATGAGCTCAATTTCGTTGTTTTCCATCGAAGCGCGAATTTCGCCTTCGGTTCCCATCAGCTTGAGCGTTCGGGAAATTTCGTTCGTGAACGCCGTCATCGTAAAGGCGGCAGTCACCTCGTTGGCGAATTCCAAATTGACGACCTGATGGTCGACGACGTCGTTATCGCACCGGTACACGCATCGTCCGTAAGGCCCTTCCTGCAGCGCCTTCAGCCGGGCTTCGTAGCTCGGGTCGTCGCTGATCGCCTCCGCCAGCCATCCCGGGTCTTCGGATAAGTACACGTCGGGCGCGTAATATAGGCATGTATCCGCTGCCGGACAGCCGTCCGTGCACCGCTGCGGCGCGCCTTCCGGAGCGTTCCCGGCGCGAAAATGGGAGAGCGAGCCGAAGGACGATACGCTCACGCAGTCCGCACCGGCGAGCCAAAGCAAAATATCCATGTCGTGGCACGACTTGGCGAGAATCATCGGGCTCGACTCCTGCGAATTTCGCCAATTGCCGCGCACGAAGCTATGCGCTTGATGCCAGTAGCCGACATTCTCATTGTGCTGAATGGACATGAGACGGCCGATCGCCCCTTCGTCCAGCAGCCGTTTCAGCGTTCCGAAGAACGGGGTGTAGCGGAGGACGTGGCAGATCGAAAACACGAGCCCGAGCTCCTTCGCTTTATCGCCCATTTCTATGCACTGCTTCGGATCGGGCGACATCGGTTTCTCCAACAGCACGTGATAACCCGCATCCAGCGCCTTCATCGTAGGCTCGAAGTGCATCTTGTCTTGCGTGCATAGGAGTACCGCATCCGCCAGCTTCGGTCCGGCAAGCAGCTCTCGCCAATCGGCGAATAGCATACTTTCATCCAGGCCATGCCTTTCCGCCATCTTCCTTATCCGGTTCTCGTTCGGATCCGCTACGGCCACGACTTGCATTTCGTCCGGATGCTCCAAGGCGTACTCCGTATACCCTTGCCCCCGCAATCCGGCGCCGATCAAAGCCACTTTCACTACATTCATAATTGCCCGATCCCCTCCTTCTCTATTGCCGACTGTTTATTCCGATCCCGCGCCATAAACGATGCTTAGCTCGGGCGTTTCGATGGTTTGGCCGTAGTGGAAGCTGTCGACCACGGCACATGTCAGCCCGGTGGTGAGCAGCGTGCGCTCGATCGGGAACGGCTGCTTGTGGGTGACGATCATCTCTTCGATCATTCGGGTGAGCCGCTCGAAATGATCGAACGGCCGGTCCAGCTGACTGTTGCAAAGCGCCGCAACGACTTCGCCGTCAACGCTCCGGAAGGCGTAGCCCCATTGCTCGACCAAGCTTTTGAATTGAACGATGTAGCCTTTAGTACCGTCCTCGTACTCGATGAACATCAGGATCGGGCCCGGTTCGATTTCGCGCGGGTGAACCGAGGGCAGTCCCGGATAAACGGATAACGCCTGCAGCATCAAATCCTCCGGCCATTCGCCGCGGTCCATCGCCGACCATACCGCTTCTCCCTTCGTTACCGAGACCGTCCGGACGCCGGTTTCCCCGCCGTTCCGCCGTTCTGCTGCCCACTGCAGCACCTCCAGCGCATGAAAGCCGTAAGCCTCGACCAGCGTCGAATGGCTGATGACTAACACCTCCTTCAGCGTGCGAAGCTTCCGTAGGTCGTATGCCGGCACGTGCTCGGTGTGAGGAATCGAGGAGCCGCCCATGAACGGTATGTTACGCCGCTTCAACTCGTTGTACATCCACACCGCCTCTCGATAATCGTAGGAAAAATGCTTGTCGGAAAAGATCGGCACCGCGAGTCCGAGTTCATCCAGCGCGAGCAGCGTCTCCTCCAGAAAGCGGCGTCTCGGGTAAAGCGTCTGTCCCTTCTCGTTGTTCGGATAGTTGCCGTGCTCTCCGATGATGACGACTCCGTCGATCGGTTCCGGGCAATGCTCCGCGCGAATCGTATCCCGAATGGTTGGATAAATCGGGATGCCGAGCCGGCGCGCCGCCTCTCTGCTCATATCCTCGGGAGGCGCTTGATCCGTGTAGATGGACACGACTTGAACCTTGGGCTCGTAAGAAAAATCGCCGAGCAGCCGTCCCAGTATGACATCGGCATGCGAGTTGAACCGGTACTCTGTAACGATGACCGCAACCTTCTTCGCGGCGCGCCTGCCCGTTTCGTTCATCTTCCTATCTCCCCCTCTTCCATGGCGCGGACCGTCCGAATGAGCCACTGCGCCACGCTGCCGATTATCGCGTCGAGATACATCCCGCCCTTCTCCGGCGATGCGGCCGCCGCAGCGTCCGTATATCCGTCGCAGCCGGTCAGCTCTTGGTGCCTGCCGATGAAGGCGCCCGGCGGACCGGAGTTGATCCAAGGTCGGCTTGTATGCTCCGCGCCGATTCGATCCGTCCTAACGAGCTCCGGCCGGATCGCCATGATCGCGGACGTTTCGAACCCTCCCGCATGACCCGGCACCATCCCGACCTCGCTCGCGTTCACCAAGCGCAGCGCATCGCCCGCTACGCTCCAATAAGATGCGGAAGCGGTCCATATCGGATAGTTGACGGCCAAATCGTTGGCGGTCTGGTGCATGATCGGTTCGTTGCCGCCGTGTCCGTTCAGGAATATCATTTTGCGGAAGCCGTCCGTGACCAAGCTTTCGCCGATGTCCCTGAGCATCTGCAAATAGGTGGATGACGTAAAGGATATCGTGCCGCCGAAGGAAAGATGATGCTGCGAGCAGCCGAACGTCAGCACGGGCGAAATCAGCAGCGGAACGTGCGCGGCTGCGAGCTCGCCCGCCCGGACGGCGATGTGCTCGCAAATCAAGCTGTCCGTAAATACCGGAAGATGCGGGCCGTGCTGCTCGGTTGCGGCGAGCGGGATAAGGACGGCATAGCCTCGGCCGGCCATCTCCGAAATTTCTTCCCGCGTGCAGTAATGCAGTAATAACGGTTTCATTGATGAAAGCCCCCGTCCACAGGCAATAAGGCGCCGGTTATATAAGAAGAAGCGTCCGAGAGCAGAAACGCCGCCATCTCGTTGATCTCATCCGCCCTGCCGCTCCGTCCCAGCCAAACGACGCTGCGGATCGTCTCCTTCGCTTGCTCCGTCAGCCCCGCGAGCATGTCGTCGGGCTTGAAATCGCCGGGCACGAGCGCATTGGCCCGGATTCCGTACCGCGCATAGTCGGCCGCCAGCACTTTCGTGAATTGGTTGACGCCCGCTTTGGCTGCGCCGTACGCGAGACAGCCCGGAGAAACGATCTGCCCGAGAATCGAAGACGTATTGACGATGGAGCCTCCCCCCGAGCGGATCATCAAGGGCAACACATGCTTGCAAACAATGAAAGTGCTGGTCAGCGTCCCGCGGATGGAAGCCTCCCATTCTGCCAGCGTCAGCTCCAGTGCCGGCTTCCACACGTTGGTGTAGACGTTATGATACGAGCCGTCCAATCGGCCGAATTTCCGTTCAATCTCGGATACGATCGAAATGACGCTGTTTTCGTCGCAAACGTCGGCCTCTACGAACAGAAATCGCTCCTTCCCGTACTGCTCCGCGAGCCGTTCCGAGTCAGGGCAGTTTTCGATTCCGGCGAGGTCGCACGCGGCGACGCTCGCCCCGCGGCTTAAAAACATCGAGACGGCGCTTCGGCCCAATGTTCCGAGCGCGCCGGTAATGAAAATGACTTTATCTTGAAGCGTGTTCAACCTCGCTCACCTTCTCCGTTCGAACTCGAATAGCACCGAATTTCGTAGATCGCTGCGGACGGGTCTCCGTTCGTGGACAATACCGATACCCGAAGCCGGTCGGTTACGACAGGCTGTTCCGGCACGATCACGGCTCGGCGGTGATACTGCTCATCCTTCTCGCCGATTTTCGTCCAACGGCCGTCAATGAACGCTTCGAACGAAAGATGCTTCGGACATTGCGGATCTCTGTACAGCGCGCGATAATTCCGATAATCCCTAAGCAGCTGACCGGGAAACGTGCATTCGATGCGCCCGATCGTCACTTGCCTCCCCCATGACAGCTCCAGCCACTGCGGCAGCGGTTCGGACGGGTCGGAGCGCCACAGGTTGGAGGATCGGTAAGGCCGCGTCACCCCGGTAAGCGCTTGCTCGGCGCCGAAGCAAGCTTGCGGCGGCTCGATGCGGAAGCCGAGCGTCTCGCCCCCGCCGTACCTGCGCATTTGCCCGGTTCCGAGGTCGTAGGCGCTCACATGCCCCGGCACGACGTTCTCGGAAGCATGCCAGCGAATTTGAGGATTCGCCAGCAGGTCGAGCCGGATGTAGGAGCCTTGCAGCGCCGTTACGTCCAAACCGACGGGCCACTCCACCCACTGCTCAAGCCCCGGCTTCACCGTCAGAACGGCCGCTGCCAGCGGCTCGCCCGGCTCGACCCGGTAATCCCAAATATGATCGACCGCGTACAGCCGCGCCTCTACGGTTTGTTCCGAGTCCGTCTCGTTGCTTAGAGCGACGGACAGCTTGTCGATGCGCTCAGCGCCGACCGCGATCCATTGCCCCCTTCGCTGCGTCAGCGCATCCGCGCCTTGCTGCCACGGCCCTTCGGAGCCGGCAAGCATCGCCTCGCTGCTGGCTCGGATCGAAGCGGAACGAGCCAAGTCGTTGGGGTCGTCAGCCGCGACATTCGGCAGGAAGCAGCCGTCGCGCAGCAGCGCTTGCTGCACGTCCGCGATCGCCTTCGCCGGCACGTCGCGGGCCGGTATGCCGGCGCGGACCGCCACGGCCGCCGCCGTTCCGGCCGCCTGCCCCATCGCGGCCGTCGTGCCCATGACGCGAACCGTCCCGAGCGCCGCGTGCGTGACGCTGACGTTGCGGCCCGCCATCATCAGGTTGTTCATCCCTTTGGCAATCAGGATGCGCAGCGGAATGCCGTAAGGGCCGACGTAGCTTTTGGCGGCGTAGGCGCTGTTATGCCCCTCCGCCGCAGCCCGTTCGCTGAACGGCGCCAGCAAACCGCCGGGCTCGTGCAGGTCGACGAACCAGCCTCCGTAGGCAACTTCATCGGGGAAAACCGTCTTCTGGAGCGGATCGTGCTCCGTCATCAAATATTCGCCCATAATGCGCCGGCTTTCCCGCTTGCCCGGCACTTGGCCGATCCAATCGAGCGCATAATTCGCCGCCGCGACGCTCAGCTCCGGATCCCGATTTTTAATCCAATCCCATATGCCGAGCACGTGCCTCGTCAATTCGTGGCGCAGCGTCTCATTGTCGTAAATCGTATGCCACGGCACCGATAGCTCGATCCACCAATAGCCGCTTCGGATTTCCCCCGGCCAACGCCCTTGCTTGTAGAAGAAGTCCGGATCGTCGTAATAGACGGCCCATTCCGGCGCTTTGAACGGCACGGGACGACCCATATCCTTCGCCTTGAAATGAATCGAGTTGCCCATGACCGCATCGCTCGCTTGCTCCGGCGCATGCGGCTCGCCGAATTCGGCGCGGCTTTCCGTTCCCATCCGCCACTCGCAGCCGGCGAATGCCGCCACGATGCCGTCCCCGGTGCAATCGATGAACAGATCGCCGCAAATCGCAAGTTCCGTCTCCGCCTGATTGACGCGGCCGATGACGGCTTCCACCGTGCGTTCATCCTTCATCCGCACGCCCGTTACGGCCGTATTCAGCCGAAACGTCAAATTCGGCGTCCGCATGGCGGTATCGTACAGCACCATGTCCCATACGCTGTTGATCCAGCCGTTGTCCCAAGTCGGTTCCTCGTGATTCCGCGCCCGTTCCTCCGTCAGCAGCTCGTGGATAATGCCCGTCTCCCGGGCGTAAGCATGAAAGCTTGCAGCGCCCTGCGGCGGAACGCGGATTTCCGACGAGCTGTTGCCGCCGAACACCGGACGGTCCTGCACCAGGCAAACGCGCGCGCCATGGCGTGCGGCCGCCGCAGCCGCGCAGAAGCCCGCCAAGCCGCCGCCGCAAACGACGACGTCGTAACGCTCCTCCGCCTGCCGGTAGTCCGAGCGAGCCGTTCCTTGATTTTGCACTTCAATCGCCTCGATTCTATCAATCTAGCAGCTCCAGACCGTTCCTCATCCGCTTCACATTGTTTCCCAGTACGACATCGACGCCGAGCCGCGCCAAATGCCTCGTTTGCTCCTCGTAATCGTCATATAAAAAAGAACAATGAACGAGCTTGCGATGCCGTCTGATCCGCTCGACCATCTCCGGCGTGACGGACGGATGCACGCTAACCGCATCGTGACCGTGCGCAATGGCGTTATCCAAAATCGGCCCGTAATCTTCCGCCCCGGGCGCTCCGTCATTTTGCGTTCGCGCCCGCCGCTCCTCCCGCTTGATCCGATTGATGGCGCCGGGTCTTCCGAAAAATACGGCTTGCTCCAGCATTCCTCGTTCGGCAACGAGCCGCAAGAGCGGAACGGCGTCATCCTCCGCGCATTTCAGATGAAGAACGAGATCGACGTTTGTTCCTTTGAACTCTTCCAGCGCTTCGATTAAAGCCGGCACCCTCGTATCCTCCCGGCGGGCGAACGCTTCGCTCTTCCACGCTCCGGCGTCGAGCAGCCGCAAGGATTCTCCGTAGCTCAAACGCTCGATCAACCCGCCGCCGTTCGTCGTCCGGTCCACGGAAGCGTCGTGCATCAGAATGAACACGCCGTCCGCCGCCCGTCGAACGTCCATCTCGATACCGTCGGCGCCTTCCTTATACGCTTCCCGAAGCGATAGCATCGTGTTTTCGGGATATGCCTCCGACGAGCCCCGATGGCCTTGTATTTTCAGCATGACCACCACCCTCCCGTCTTACGGATTCGAATCGTTCGGCCGGACTACGCCTTGATAGTGAACGATGCTGCCGTACAGTTCTCCGGAGCCTACGGCCAAAATGTCGTCTTCCGGGGAATAAGCCAAGCACGAAATGAAGTGAATGTTCGCCCATTCCGCATCGATCTGGCGCAGATCGTTGTTGTCTTTAATGACGCGCGGCCTCCCCAAATCGACAAAGCCGGAATCGGGCGAGAAATGGAATACGTGCCCCGCATCCCGTTCTCCTCCGTATACGCCGACAACTTCGCTGCCGCTGAGCCGGATCAAATTACGAAGCATCCCGGCGGAATGCAATCGTCCGTAACAAGTCCTTTTCCGTAAATCGGGCGATAGGCTGAACAGCATCCCGTCATACGTTCCTGCAACGACCGTTCCGTCCGCAAGCGGCGCTCCGCCGGTTACGGCCGCAAGGAACGACCTGCCCCGAACGGATGGGGCTTTCACCTGAAGCATGACCGCAGAGCGATCCTTCAGGATGTACATCAGCAGCTCGTCGTTATTTCCCGACAACAGCAGCCTCTCATCGTCGAGCCGAATGACCGTGCTTTGTTCCGAAGCTAAGCGCACGCCCGGTAACATGTCCGAACGGCCGTCCCCGCCGGCATCGATCACGTGCAGCAAGCCCTCGGCATCGTTCGCGAGCAGCATATCTTTCTCAAGGAAACAAATGAGCGCCGCAAGCACTGCACCATCCTTCAGCGAAACCTGTTTCCGGACGACGCCCGCCGCCAAATCGGCAATCAGCAGGTTCCCATCCGCCGTCAATACGGCCGTCGTACCGTCATCCGCATCGACGCAAGATCGCGGAGCCGCTTGATCGTAAAGAACGGAGATGCCGGACGGCGCATTAGCGCCGATATCCGATTCGATCAGCAATACCCGGTTGCGCCCGTTCACCGAATGCAGCTTCCCGCCGGCAACCCGCATGTGGCATACCGCCGTGTCATGCCAATCCATATGCTGATGCAGCGGCAGCGTGCGCGTATGTTCGGCGACGATATGCATGTACGCGGGAACGCCGATTCCGTTGTAATCCGGCTCGGAATACGGCCGTAATGCCGCAGCCGGAGCATCCGCTCCCGGAGGCTGCAGCTTCTTCGCGTCAACCGCCAATATGTAAGGCGAAAACTCTCCGCAGACGTCGACCATATGCAGCCAGCCGTCGGAATCGAATATCATTTCGCAAACATATTGCGAATCTTTGCCGGCATACGTAATCAATCCGAGATTTTCCGGCGTACCGCCGTTATACACGTCCCAGCGGACGAGCCGAATCGGACAATAGCCGTCAAACGTCTTTAAACCGTAATAAAGAACGAAATGTTCGTCAGCCGCCAAACCGCCGATTCCGTACGGGTTGACCGGAATTTGCCCGGGAAGATGAATGTGCCCGTGGCGGGTAATCTCCAGCGTGTCCGGATGCAGCTCGATCATCTCGCCGTCCATGTTATCCACCATAAAGATCGTATCCTTGGGGGAATGAACGGCGAAAATAAATTGCCTCCGATGCTTCGTGCCGTTCGGCGACGTGAAGCTCGCTTTCACATCTTGGATGCTGTCCGTCTCAGGATCGTACCTCCAGATCCCCCCGGTGTACGAGCTTCCGTAGAAGCGCCCCTTCTTGTCCTTCACAAGTCGGCATGAGGAAAACTCGGACACCTTTCCGTAATCCTTCACTTCGTTCGTTTCCAAATCCAATCGGTAAAAATGCCCTCTCATATAGCCGAGAAAATAATAATACCGGGGATCGTTCCCAAGCATGCCGCCGTACACGCTCTCCCGCGGAACCGGAATGCCCCGGACTTGGACTTCGTTCGTATCGGGATTGACGAACATAAGGATCGAACCGGGATAGCCCTCCCACGGATGCTCGTAATACTGCTCGAACATCCATTGCTTGTGCCCGGGCGCCGGGGCCGTATTATGGGTAGCCAGAATGAGCCGTCCGTCCGGCATAAAATCGATGCTCGTATGAATTTTGCTGGGCGGCATTTGCTGCGCGTCAACAATCCAAGCCTTTGCCACGTCAAAGATGAGCCGCAGCTCGCCCGTCTTTGGATAATACTCGTAGAGCAGCGCGGTCAACGGCTTCTCGTTTTCCCCGCAAACGCTTACAAAAAACCGTCCGTCCGGCGATTTTACGAAATCCCATACCGCATTGTGCCCCAGCTCGTTCGGCAGCTGCGTAAACCGCGTATGCTCCTCCGGCAGCGCCGCCAGCAACTGTTGTCGCATCAATAGTGCCCCCTTAGACTAGACTGAGTATCCGCTCTTTAATCCCCTTGCTTATTTTTCCAGTTGTTAAAGAAATTCTATCTTTGCGGTTATCGATAGTCAACGATTTTTTCATGTATATCTATATTTTTTTTATTTGTGAAAAAAACAAAAAGCCAGCCGTTAGGCTGACGCTTCGGTTTTTGCGGCTTTACAATTTTTATCGTTCTGACCTGCTGCGGTTCTTGCAATAAAGTCATGGAGCGCGCGCTTTCCGCCGGCTAAAAACAAGGAAACGATATAGACCAGCATCATGGCGTTCGGGATCCAGATCAAATTCATGTTCTCGGGTTGCTGAATGCTCCACCACGGTTCAGGCGCTAGAACGATCCAATGCGTCATTTCCCACGGCAGCAATTTCACGAAAGTTCTTCCGATGACTTGAAGCAAGCGCGGTTTGCCGCCATTCGCATCGAAAACAGCCAGTTTGAAAATTGTTTTCCCGATCGTAGCGGAAAAGAAATACTCGGCGGCAATAAAATAAACCCACACCGGCAATGACATCGTGAGAAGCACCCACCGTTCGATTTCGTACCCGTTCGCAAACGTGTCGAACGGATACCCGCCGGTCGCATAATACGTTAGCAGCTGCGCTCCGACAAGAACAAATGCAGCAAGCGCAAAGTCGACCCAATAGGCCATGAGCCTTGTTATCGATAATCTCATCACTTGCCTCCGCGCTTAATTTTGCAAGTACACCTTATTGCTGATTTCCTTGCACGCTTTCGTGATCCAGAACCGCGTATTTTCCCATAGTTCGTCGGTGATGCGGATGACGGGGATCGACACGCTGATGGATGCGACCACATTCCCCTCCATATCGTAGATGGGACCGGCCATACAGTGAACGCCCTCCACCGACTCGCCCAGGTTGTAGGCGATCTCCTCTTCCCTCACCTTCACGAGCTCGGCTTTTAACGCATCCAGACTGGTGATCGTCTTGCTTGTAAACGCTTTTAGTTTCTTTTTCGGGTAGATCGAGGAAAGCTCCTCCTCCGACAATCGGGAGAGCAATATTTTTCCCGACGCCGAGGCATGCAGCGGCAATACCGAGCCTAAGCTCGTAGATACTCTGAACGGCTGCGCGATTTGCTTATCCGCAATATATACGACTTTATCCTCGCTCCGAACGCCCAGCATGACGACCTCGTTCAGCTGCTCCGCCATCTTCCCGGCGATGTGGAAAAACTCCGCGGTCAAAGAAGTGCTTTTCCGGTGCTGAACCCGAATTTCGAAAAGCTTGTATCCAAGGCGAAAATGCTTTCCCGTGCTGTCCGACTCGAGATAGCCCCGGCTTAACATATTTTGCAAAATTTGATATGCGCTGCTGGCGGGCATGTTTAACGACTTGGCAATCTCCGTTAGCGTATAAGAATCTTTCTCTCCGGTGTAAAGCTCGAAAATGTCCAAAACGCGGTCCGCCGATTTTACTTTTGGCGACGATTGTTCCAAGGATATCCCCCCTCTTTCCCCGAACATATTGTATCCAAACTTCATACTAGTGTCTATCTTCCTTAACAGCTCCTTCGCCTTACCGCCACATCGTCCAGCAGCGCCCGGGGATGTCCGTGCGAAACCGCTCGATGTTGCCGTGATCGCCGACCGTGACGTAGCAGTCTCGGCCGTCCGCGCCGCCGAACGTTAGGTTGGTGCAGTTTTTGCCGTGAAGGCCGACTTCCGTAAGCAGTTCCCCGCTCGGGGAGATGACGGCGATGCAGCCTTTGCCGTACCTGGTCACATACAAATTGCCGGCGGCGTCGCAGCGCATGCCGTCCAGCAAATGGTCCTCGAACCGGTAAAATAACCGTTTATTGCCGACCTCGCAATCGCCGGACAAATCGTATGCCCATATGCGCCGCTCCATCGTTTCATTGACGTACAGCGTCCGTTCATCGGGGCTGACCTCGATGCCGTTCGTCGTCCCCATGCCCGACTCCAGCAGCTTTATGCCTCCGTCCGGATCGATGCGCCACAGCTGTCCCGTCGAAGCGTCCCAATTCGGATCGCTGGCGAACAATACTCCCTGCGAAGTAATGGCCAGATCGTTCGGCTGGTTCATGCGCGGCTCGTAGGCCAGTACGGCGATTTCTCCGGTGGAAAGCTCGATTTGCAGCACATTGTGTCCTGCGAAATCCGCTGCGTAAATTAGGCCGCGCTTCGGATGAATCCGCATCCCGCACCCTATGCTGCCTTCGGGGAGCACGGCGAACAGGCTCGCCTCCCCGCGTTCGTTCACCCGCCCGATCGCCCGCGGCGTCTCGTGCTTGAACGCGACGGCGTACACGTTTCCTTGCGCGTCGCACGCCGGCCCTTCGATGCCTCTTGTAAAGCTGTCCCGCTTCGTGAATTCGATCGATCGAAACGACAGGGATTCCATAGGCTTACTTCTCCCCTTTATGCGCTATTGCTGACGGTATACCTTTACGCCTAGCTCCTCGCACGATCTTCTGATCCAGTAGTGCACCTTCTCCCATATTTCATCCGTAATGCGCACGATCGGAATCGAAATGCTGATCGAGGCAGCCGTTCTTCCTTCGGCATCCACCACAGGCCCGGCAACGCAATGGACGCCGTCGACCGTCTCGCCCAAGTTGTAGCCGATGCCCCGCTCTCTCACTTTATCCAGCTCCTTCAGCAGCTCGGAGAAGGAGGAGATCGTCTTCCCCGTCATTTGCCCCAGCTCCTCCGTCGGATACAACATGCGCAGCTCCTCCATCGTCAGGTCGGCGAGCATAATTTTACCGGAAGCCGTCGCATGAAGCGGCAGCGTCGTTCCCATATTCGGCGTAAAACGCAGCGCATGGCTGCTCACCTTCTCCCCGATGTACAGCAGCTGATCCCCCGCTTTAATGGCCAGGCTCACCGTTTCGTTCAAATCGTCCACAATTTTCTCGGCAATTTGGTTGAATTCGCCCGTCAAGCTCGTGCTTCGCATATATCCGGAGCGTATCGTAAACAGCTTATATCCGATGCGGAACTGCTTGCCCGACCGGTCCGTCTCCAAATACCCTCTGTTCAGCATATTTTGCATAATCAAATACGTACTGCTCGGCGGCATATTTAGCGCTTTCGATATTTCCGTCAAATTGTACGAATCCTTTTCCCCTGTAAACAATTCAAAAATATCCAATACGCGGTCCGCCGACTTCACCTTGGGCGTTTGCTGTGCCATGCGCTTCACCTTTCTCCCCTATATTCATCATTTTTTATTCGACCATGCCCGTACGTTCGATGCCTTCGGTAAACCAACGCTGAGCAAACATATATACGATCAGCGGAGGCAGAATGATCAAGAAGGCCGCGGCCATTTTCGGCCCTTCCGCGATCGGATCCTTGCCCGCATCGGCGCCGAACGTGAGCGCTTGATTGCCGATCAGCTGCATTTCCAAAGCGTTCAGCCGAATGGACAGCGGGGTAAACCCTTTGCTTAAAAACAGCGTCGCCTCGTAGTACATATTCCAGTACCATATAAAGGAAAACAGAAAGACTACAAGACACGATGCGCCGGCGAGCGGCAGCATAATTCGGAAAAACAGCCGGAACACGGAAGCGCCGTCCATCTTCGCCGCCTCCTCGAGCGCCTTCGGCTGGGACAAGAAAAATTGCCGGAAAATAATAACGAACAACGCTCCGCGCACCCCTTGCCCGAGCAGCGCCGGAACGAGAAATACGAACGGCGTATGAAGCCAGCCGAGCTTCTGGAAAATCATATACAGCGGAACGATCGTAATTTGCGGCGGGATCAGGAACGTGACGATCGTCAGAAAGAAGAACACGTTTTTCCCCGGGAACGTCAGCCGGGCAAGCGCATAGCCGGTTATCGAGCAAGAGACGACCTGAAACAACGAGCCGAACAGCGCGATCGTCAGCGTGCTGGCGAACGACTGCGGATATACGAGTCCGTTCCAAGCGTCGATAAAGTTTTGGGCGTTCACGTTTCTCGGAATAATGCCCACGACCGGGTCGATTAGATCGGCCAAGCTTTTCATGCTGGTGGAGACCATATAGATGATCGGCTTGATATAAAGAAATGCGATAACCGTGAGCAGCAGCAAAATAATGACCTTGGCGACCCACCCGTCATTCAAGTTTTGCCCGAGCGCGAATCGTTTCAGCTGCTGCGCTTTGCGGCCGGATAAAGCGCTCGACACCTCCAGCTTGATTTGCCGTACCGTTTCCTCCAGCTTCAAAGCGAACCGCCTCCTCTCGTTGCCCGAACCGTTAGCCCCATCGCGATGCCGATCAGCAGCAGAACGAGACCGAAATACAACCATGCCATAGCGCTCGCGTATCCGTAGCCCGTCGTGGCATTGAACATATTATTTTTTACCGACTCCAGCACCGGGTTAAAAGGATACGTAAACAGATCGACGATCGTATAAATCGCATTAAGCCCGACGAACGGAATCATGCCGGGAAACGTAATTTTCCAAAAGCTTTCCCACGGAGAGGCGCCGTCCACGCGGATCGCCTCGTACAGCGTCTTTGAGATCGTCTGAAAGCCCGCGAGAAAAATTAAAATTTGGACGCCGGAATACCATAAAATAATGACCGCTTTGCCGAGGATGCTTACAATCGTATCCCCGACCGAGTTGTTGAAAAACTGGTCGACGATTTCCGTCACATTGTACTGGTCCATAAAGGGCAGCTCGCCCGCCCCTTGATTGAACAGCTCCATCAGCACCTGGCCCGTTGCGAATATGACCGGAAGGAAGAAGACGGTCCGCATGAATCCTCGGCCGGGGAACCTTTGGTTGAGCAGCAGCGCGACGAAGAACGAGAAGATTAATATTAACGGTATGATCAGAATCATTTCTTGAAAATACGTGATCAGCAAAATCGGATACGCGTTGTTTTGGAACAGCATCCGATAATAGTTATCTAAGCCCACCCACGTATACTTAAACCCTGTGCTTGTGAGCATGACTTTGTTGAAGCTGTTGTACAGCGACCAGCCGACCGGGAACGCCACAAACGCGGAAAACCCGATGATCCAAGGAAGCATAAACAAGTAACCGACACCGTATTCCTTCCATCGGAATAACAAGTATCCTTTGCGCCGTTCCTCCTCGTTCATTCCGCTTTCCCTCCCGTGACGTCAAATTGTTTCGTGTTGTAATTCACCGTTACCTTCGTCCCGTCCTCATACGTCGTGACGAAGACGCCGTCTTCCGATTGCTCATGGTCCGTAATCCGCTGATGAACCACGCGCGCCAGCTTATCGAATTGCTTGTATTCCTCCGCGATCCGATCTTTCCAGACGGCGAATTCGCCGCTGTAGACGTATTCGTAATCGGTATTCATTAACACGCGGCTCGGTCGATACGTTACCTTAAAGGAAGGTAAGGCGCCGTACTCGATCGACTTCAGAAAATCGACGGCCGGGTCGTTGCGCAAATTGCCGGGTCTGGTCGTATATTCGACAAAGCCATGGACTGCGATCGGATAAAAAGGAACGGTTTCATCGACGACAAGATCGTAGCTGGACTCGAACGGAAACGCCTCTATCAGATTCGAATGGCTTAACGCATAATCGTTTCCGCGGGTCACTCCGACTGTTCCAAGTCTGCTTTTGGTATAATCCAGCAAGGCATTATAGTAGAATGCCGTATCCTCCCGCGAAAGACGGGCGGCAGGGTTATAGTCGCTGAACAATAAATTGCCGGGTCCGTCCGCATAATGAATCCCGTTCACGCCGATGTACTCCAGCGCGTCGATCACTTCCTTTTGCTTGCGGATGGCCGTCTTCGGGCTCACGATGAAATCCCCAAGTAGGCCCGGTATGATCGTAAAATTGTCGTTAAAGCGGAATCGCCCTTGCAGCACGGTGGAATCGATGCTGCGAATGCCGTCGGATTTCATCGTGAAGTCGGAATACTCCGGCTTTTTCCAGCCGATGAAATCCTCGAACATAACCTGAACCCCCCGTTCGTTCATGCGTTGCACGAACCGCTTGGCCCCGTCCGCTCCGCCGAGCTCCTTCACGATCGGAAATCGCTGATCCGTAAATTCGCGGCCGCTGCTTTGCCAGCCTTGGTAGACGACCTGCAGCTTTGCCACGCCCCGCTCCATCAGCCGATCGACGATTTCTTCCGCTTGCGCGAACGTCGTTGCCGGTTCATAACGGTAGCCTCCGAATTTCCGCTTCGTTCCGCCGCCGATGACCGAAAGCTGCAGCGGGATATGGTCGGTCGGCTGCAGACGCTTCGGCAGCCCCCCGCTCTCCTCCAAATATTGACCGTAGGAGCGGGCCATGCCTGCATAATCGGCATCGGCGCCGGAGAGAAGCCTATATTCAATGCGGCGGTCCACCCTCACGCGGCCATCTTCAACCGCTTTGACGGTTTCCCCCGACAACTCGCTCACCTTGCGCCCGTACTCTTCCCTATAGGTAAAGTTCGCGCTTAACGAATGATACGTCGAGACGATGCCTGATGGGAGAGCCTTAACGCTCGCGTTGCCTTTGCCTTCCTTCACAATGGAGACGAACGCTTGGTCCCCGCGAGTTAAGCCGAATACCGGAAAGCTGATTTGCTCCCGCTTCGGTTTTCGAAACCCTTCTTTTAAATGCGCCGGGTCGTCCCCATAGATCGGAAATTCATAGCCTCTTACGTTGGCCGGACGATGGCGGTCGTAGCGGATCAACCCGCCCGGCCCGTCAGGAACGAACATATACCCTTGTTCCTCCGTGCCCGACACGGCGCCGAAGAACGGGAGCGGGTTGATCGCGAAAACTTTAGCCTGCTCCGACTCTTGAATGCCTTGATCCGGAATGAGCAGCTCCAAGCCGTAGTCCGTCAGCTTGTACTGCAAGACAAACGACAAAGCCGGATTTTGATACGTATACGTCACTTGGATGCCCCCGTCGATCGCAATGTAACCGAAGGAAAGCTTCGGATCGAGCGAATTGCTTTGGATGCGCCGCGTGTTTTTGCCGGAGACGTATTCCAAAATAAACGGAGACTCAAGATTTTGGAGCTGCGTCCCCGACACCGTTTCGCGCTCGATATGTTCCTTTGACGGGTTGCTTCTCCAAAGAAAACCGCTTTGTTTGTTGAGAACCGCCACTTGACTCGTTTCAGGCTCGACATACAGGACAAACCGATCGTTCTGCGAAATCTCGGCGAAGCCGTCCGAACGCACCGTCGCCGGCTTCCACGGCTGACCTTGCGCAACGTTAAAGCTTGGGTCCGGGGGCTCGCCGATATTCATTTCTTTCAAGCTGGGGAGGCGTTCCCACCTTACGATCGTTACCGTGGCGGACATCAGCAAAACACCCACCGCAAGAAGGTACAAGAGCCGCAACGAACCGCTCTCCGGCCAAATCCGCTTAAGCAATGAAGATCACCTCCCGGTAAATCTGCTGAATGAAGTCGTATAGATTGACAGTCAGCGCGATAATAATCGTTAAGAATATCCAAATCACTCCGATGGTGAATACCGTTATGGCGATATTTTTGACGGTTTCCAAAAAATCGAAATTGTGCGTCACCTGCGTCATGACAAAAAATAACAGCAGTATCCAGAACCACATGATTTGCGTAAGCAGATCGTATACGATCCACTCCTCGAAGACGATTATGTTGGAAATCGCCGTAATCGGGATCATCATCAATACATAAGGCATAATTGCGAACGCGCTGGCCTGAACGACCTCGCGAAACCGGCCTTCCCCGCCTTTCACCGAGCTTACCAAATAGTTGGCGATGACCCAGGTGATCCACGGCACTATGAGCAGTCCGAGCCGCAGCGGAATATTCACCCTTGCAATATCGTAAGGGAACGCAATGATGCTTGCGCCGAACACCGAATACAGATTCACGCCCAGCGCGGACAACAAAATAATCAAAATGACGAACCAGGAAATTTTCCTCTCCTTCAGCCGATAAAACCCCTCGTAAGGATGAAACATGACGTAAAACGCGTCGCGGATTTCGGCGGCGTACCGGCGCAGCAGCGGCGGCCATTCCCGCTTGGCGGCATAGCTCCTCCATTTACGGATGAGCAGCCTCAAGCCCCATAAGACGGCAACCGCAATGACGAGAGCAAGCACGAAATGTCGCTGAATCCATACGTACCGCACGTACCAGAATGCGTCCGAATACCCCTTCGCATCTCTTGCTTCCAGGAAATAATTTACGGCTTTCGCGTAATTCCGCTCGTGCAGCGCGTTCTTCCCGAGTCCGCTGAACGCGATGTCCATCATTCCGTTCTGCCGGGTCACTTCTTCCCAGTACGGCTTGCTTTTTTCATACTCCCCTTGAAAATACAGCTCGTTCGCTTTGAGGAACGTTTCGCCGAAGCTCGTTCTTTCAAACACCTGCAGCAAATTTAGCGCGCTGTCGGCGATCCACACTTCATTGGCGGGGCTGACGGCAATGCTTGTCGGAAAGCCGGTCACGCCGTGCTGGCGCGCATTGCTGTCTCCTGCTCCGAAAAATATGAGTTGAAAACCGGTAGGATCGAAAATGGTAACGTCCCCGAACCCTCGGCTGATCGAATACAAAAAGCCTTGCGAATCGACAGCCGTATCGATGAGTCCCGGGTCGAACCGCTTGTTGTGAAAAGCGTCGGCACCGCCCGCGTTCAATTTGCGGATTTGACCGTCGCTTACCGTGCCGGAGCTTGTCACGAGCAGGAATACGTCCTCCATCATCGTAACGTTCTCGATGGCGTTCGGACGTTTGGGCGCTTCCTTCGCCAGCTGCTCCTTCGACAAGACCGCCCGTTTCAACCGGTCGAGCCAGGTCAGCTTTGCCTTGTTCGCTCCGAAGAAGCCCGTGAATTCCCCTTTCGAATTCATCCGGAACAATCCCTGATACGTATCCTTCACGACGATGTACATGACTCCGCGCCGGTCAACGGCAAGTTTGGTCGGCAGAAAGTGGTAATCCTCATACAACAGCTCGGATTCGGGCTTTTGAAATACGTGACGCAGCTGCCCGGACGCCGAATACATATTGATCGTCCGGCCGCCCGTATTGGCAGCGTAGATCGTCCCGTCCTCTGCAACGAATACGCCTTCCGGCGCATTCAGTTTGCCCTCGCCTTCCTCCATTCCGATGCTGCGCACGTACTCCCCTTCTCCGTCAAGCTCGACGATCCTGTTATTGCCCGTATCGGCGACATACACATGGCCGTTCCCCGCGATGAAGATGTCGCTCGGCGCGGAGAACGGCACGTCCATCCGGTTGCCGTCGATAATTTTTTTCGGCATATAAATCGGCTGGATCGGCGATACGCCGCCGTTCTGGCGGTCAACGAACCACGTATCGTACGGCAGCTGGGCGGAGGAAACGGACGGAAAGAGCGCGCAAAGCAAGCATATGGCGGCAATGATTTTCGTTATACAGCGCATTTGCTGTTCCCCTTTCCCCATCTTATTTCACGCCCGAATGCAGCATCGTCTGGATCATCTTCCGTTGAAACAGCAGAAACAGAATCAAATTCGGCAAAAACAGCAGCAGCGAAATCGCAGCTCCGATGCTTGCCGCGGCGACGCCGGGGATATTCACCGTGAACGACGTCATATAGAAGGCCATCGTCTTCATCGTATTTTTCGTAATATAGTACATGGACGTCGTCGTATCCATATACACGGCTTGAAACGTAATAATGCAGATCGTAGCCACCGCCGGCGCCGTAAGCGGAATAACGATGCGCGTAAAAATATACATATCCGTGGCTCCGTCCAGCTTCGCCGCCTCGAGCAGCGCATCCGGAATCTGATCGATGAACTGCTTCATTAAAAATACGGCCACGGGAGATGCGACGAACGGAAGAATAAGCGCGAAATATGTGTCTTTCAGCCCCAAGCCGCTCACGACCAAGTAACGGGGAATGAGCACCATCTCCGGCACGAACATGAGCGAGATCATAATGACGCCCATGACGATCGATTTAAAATGAAACCGGTGCTTCGACAACACGTATCCGGCCATCGTGCTGACCAAAATGACGGCGGCAAGCGTACTGACCGAAACGACGACGCTGTTGAACAGGTACCTCGTAAAAGGGACCGCTCCCGAAGCGGCCTGAAGAAATAAGGACTCGAAGTTGCGCGTCGTCGGATGCTGGACGAAAATCGTCGGCGGAAACAAATACAGCTCGTTTAACGGTTTGAAGGCGTTATTAAACAGAAACACGATCGGAATAAACATAAACAGGCCTATGCAGGTCAGGGCGATCAGCAGCAGCCACTGAGGGAGCGTTATTTTACGAACGGCGCGAAGCATCTACTCATCCCCCTTCGTCCGGAACAGCGCGTAACTGACTCTCATCAGCCCGTAACCCATCAAAAGCAAAACGACGGATAATGCGGAAGCGTATCCCCACTCGTACCGGAGAAATGCGTAATCCTCAATATGGTTGGTGATTAAATGGCCGGCATAATTGGGAGTTACGGTCAACCCCGTAAGCAACGAGGAAATATCTCCGGCTTTAAGGGTTCCTACGATCGCCATGACGGCGCTGAACAGCATTTGCGGTTTCATGGACGGAATCGTAATGTAGAAAACCTCCTGCAGACTGTTCTTGATCCCGTCGATCCTTCCCGCCTCGTACAGCTCCGTGTTTACGGTTTGCAAACCGCCCAGCATGGCAAGGAAGCCTACGCCCATACTGGTCCACAGCGTGACGATAATCATGATCCACATTAAATATTTCGGATCCTGCAGCCATAAAACCGGCGTATCGATGACGCCGAAGCGCATGAGCGCATTATTCAAATAACCGACCCGGTCCCCGCTGAAGGTCGAGATCCAGATGACGGACAATCCTACCCCGGAAGCCAAAGACGGCGCATAGAGAGCCAGCGTGAAAAAATCGCGCAGCCCTCCGGGCAGCTGGTGGATGAGCCATGCGAACACGAACGACAGCATATAGCCGCCGGGGCCGACGATCACGGCAAACTTGAGCGTATTCGGCAGCGTGTACTTCATGAAAATAAAGTCTTGCGTGAGCATGTTGATATAATGATTCAGTCCGATGAAGGAAGGAAAGCCGATGCCGTTAAAGGACGTCATGCTCAAAAATACGGCCATCAATACGGGCACGGCGATGAATGCGGTAAAGCAAAGCAAGAACGGTGCGAGAAACAAATACGAAAGACGGTCCCTCCAGCATTCCTTGGCAAACTTGACGATGCGCCGTACGAACCGGGGCGTGCCTTGCTTCGTTGGAACGGACGGCGATGCGCCGCTTTGCGGTGTGTATTGTGCAGGTTCCATTGACTACTCCTTTCCGTACGGCTTGTCGTACGGCGCAATATCCAAATCGTCGCCCGGCTTGATTCCGAATTCGAGCTGCTTGCGAAGCATTTCGCGCAATAGCGACATTTGCGAATCTTCCAACGCTTCTCTCGGAGGCGTGCCGTTCAGCAGCGTTTCGTTCCAGGCGAAGTCCATTTCGCGCGGCAGCATGTAGTAGCCGGGAACGAACGGCATATTTTTGGCCCACCGCCATTGCTCATTGATCGCGAGCAAATCTTCCTTTGCCCAAGGCAACGTTTGCAGCGCATGGATATTGGCCGTATTCCACCGATACGCTATGCCCGCAAACGACTCGATGTCCCGGCCGTACCTTCCTTGCACGTCGTCCGACGTCCACCACTTCAAAAACTCCCACGCTTGTTCTTTCTTGTCGCTCGCCTTCAAAATCATCGCCGATGCGACCCCTTGCGACGTCCAACGCTCCACAGTCCCATCCGAACGACTCATCCCGGGGATCGGAAGCATCTTCCAATGTCCGGCCAGCTCCGGCGCCGCTGCGGATAACTGGATATACATCGATATATCGCCGACGCCCGCCGGCATGCCGCCGAAGCGGAAATGGTTGAAAAATTCCGGCACGTCCTTCGGCAAGTCGTATTTGGCGAACCAGTCCGACCACATCTTGAACGCCGCAAATCCCTCTTCGGAGTTCAGTTGCGGAAGCAGCCCGTCGGAGGTATAAAATTCGGCGCCGTGCTGATAATACGGCGTTATAAAATCGGGCTTGCGGGTCATGAAGGAGGTCCCGCCCTCCTGCAGCGTCGATATTTTCGGGAACATGAAGGTCATCCCGTTCTCCTGCAGCGCAGGAAGCATGTCGAGCACATCCTCCCACGTATCCGGCGGCTCGAGCCCAAGCTCCTCCAATATATCGGTTCGGACGAACAGCATATTGTAGGTCGCCGTTTCGGGCAGGGCATACACTTTGCCGTCGTACGCGTATGAACGCATAACTCCGGGGTTGAACCGTTTCGATACTTCTTCAAAGTCATCGAATGCCGACAACTCCAGCGCTGCGCCCCGCATCGCAAAATCCGCCGGCACTTCCATGCCCGCACCGAGCGCGACGTCCGGCTGCTGCCCAGCCGCCGTGCTCATCAGCAGCACGTTCTGGCTCGGAACGAGATTCAAGTTCACTTTAATGCCCGTTTTCGGCGTAAAATCCTGCTCGATCATCGCCTCCAGCAAATCCACGTAATCCCGGCCGCGCTGCACCCAAACGGTCAGCGCTTCATCGTCTGAGGAATCGTCCGTATCGTATTTCTGGAAAAACGTGCGGACAAAATTTACGGTCGAATATTGAACCTTATCCCACAGTCCAGGCACCTTGAGTCCCGGATCGGCATTCGGCGTACGCACGACAATATAATCCAAATGCATCGGCTGATTTTCGATCGACTGCGTCCACGTATTGATGCCCGATTTGATTTCCGCGAAGGCGGACACCTCGTTCGGCAAATTGTTTACGTCCTCCAGCAAATCCCCGAGCCGGCTGACCGCTCCGTCCAACGCCGTCGTCGCTTCGTTCGAGCCCTGATTCAACCCTTTTAAATAATCGCTGATGCTTTTGAGCTCGACTTTAAGCTTTTGAAGCTTCTCCTCCATGTTCGGATCGTACTTTTCCATCTCCCACACTCTGGCCGTATCCAGATTGACGGACCCGGCGTAACCGTAATTTCCTGAGATGACGCGCACTTTTCGCTCGATATCGGACAGCCTCTCGTTAAGCCGGCCAAGCGCCAATATAACCGGGCGAATCAGCGAATTGTCCGCCGTCATCGTTAACCGGTGCGTCCCTTTCGGCAAGTAAAACAAATAGGGGCTGCCGTTTTCGTCGGAGAGCGGCGAAATCTCCATTGCGATATTCGGCGGAAAGCGATAATGAAGCATTTCCCGAAACGGGACTTTCCCGTCGATCGCAATCGTCCGGTAAGCGTTTGCGTTCCCGTTGTAGCCTTGGAAATATTTCAGATCGATTGCGTAATGGCCGGTTTCGGGCACTTCAATTTCCCATGTGACGGATTCGCCCGCTCTTTGCCAGAAGCTCCCGCCCAGCGCGTTGTATACGATTCTTCCTTGCGGGTCCGGCGAAGCATAAGGCTCGTTAACGCTGATCGTGCGAATGCCCGGCGCCGATTTATACGCAAATCGTTCCGCTTCCACCAACGTGTACCACAGATTCGCTTCGTTATTGCTCCGATGCTCAATTGCATATTCCGAATACGCAGGAATGTTCTCCGGCGAAGCAAGAGTAATAGAGTATAGCGAGATCGGCTCGCTGACGCCGACCAACCGGATCGTATGAGTTCCTTTCGTCAGTGACCAGCGCAGCGGCTCGGAAGAAAGCGAAAAATCGGACACGGATTTTTTGTTCCAAGCAATCCATTCGGTTTGAACCGGACGAATTTCGTTATTTATCGAATTGCGGTCGTACGGATATTTGCTGTCCTGCCACATCCGCTCGAACCCGATCCGCTCCGCTTCGGCAAACGGGAATTGTCCGTCGATTTGAATGCCGCGAACGATCTGCGAGTAGCTTCCGGGAATCGGCGCATAATGGATAATCAACTCGTACAGGCCGTCCGCGGGGGCTTCCATCTCCCACTCGAGCCACCCGTCCGCATTGTTCCAGTCGATCACATCGGAAGACAACGTATCGTCGTGCCGCTTCGCGATGTCCGCTTCCTCCGACGCCGCGCTGTAATCCGTTGCAAGCACCGTCGTCTCCAATCCGTCCGCCGCCGGCATCGATCGTACGCTTTCGCTTCGCTGCCATTCGATATAGGATGGGATTCCGTTCGGCGTACCGATGCTATTAAAAAGCGTTTCTTGTGGAAGCTCAGGATATGCAGCCGATTCGCTCGTCGACATCCGCCAACCGATGAACAACGCCGCAACAAGCAAAAAACTGAAAGCGATTGCAATCGTCCGTAGTCGTCTCCTTCTTCTCATTGCCGATCCTCCATCGCCAGCGCCGCCAACGAAACTTCGCTTTCCCGGTCGAAGAAATGCGCTTTATCCATCCGGATGACGAGCTTCGCATGATCGCCCGGCTGTATAGCCGTATGCGGCTCCGTCCTGGACGTTAAAGAATGCTCGCCGACGGCGGCGTACAAATACGTATTGGAGCCCATCGGCTCCCGCATTTCGATGACCGCGGAAACATGCCACTCAAGGTATTGATCGATCGCCCACGGCTCGCAAGAAACGTACTCGGGACGAATTCCGAGCACGACCTGCCTTAGGTTCGTTTGTGCCGCTCGAATGTGCCGGATCTGGCTCTCCGGAATTCTCAAATGCAAACGCTTCGTATCGAAAAAATAATGGCCGTCCTGTTCTACAATGGCGCCTTCGATAAAATTCATCTGCGGCGAGCCGATGAAGCCTGCAACGAACATATTGCGCGGCTCGTCGTACAGCAGCTGCGGCGGAGCCACCTGTTGGATGTTGCCGTCTTTCATCACGACGATTCTCGTGCCCATCGTCATCGCTTCCGTCTGATCGTGCGTTACGTAAACAAAAGTCGTCTTCAATTGATTGTGCAGCTTGCTGATTTCCATTCGCGTCTGCGTCCGCAGCTTCGCGTCCAAATTCGACAGCGGTTCGTCCATCAAGAAAACCTTCGGTTCCCGAACTAAAGCGCGGCCCAGCGCAACGCGCTGCTTTTGCCCGCCCGACAGCTGGCTCGGCTTCTTCGTTAAAAACTGCGAAATCTCAAGCATCTTGGCCGCCCGGTTTACGCGCAGCTCGATTTCGTGCTTCGCAACCTTATGAAGCTGCAGCCCCAGCGCCATATTTTCATAAACCGTCAAATTCGGGTAAAGGGCATAATTTTGAAACACCATGGCGATATCGCGGTCTTTCGGGGATACGAAATTCATGAATTTGCCGTCAATGAATATGTCGCCCTTCGTAACTTCCTCCAAGCCGGCGAGCATCCGCAAGGTCGTCGATTTGCCGCAACCGGAAGGTCCAACCATCACAAGGAACTCGCCGTCGGCAACGTCCAGGTGAAAGTCATTGACTGACGGCCGGCTCTCCCCCTTATAAAATTTGTACACATGGTTGAACGCTACGTTACCCATACGGTTACCCCCATGAACTTAAAATCTATGAATTTGATTTATATACGTGAAATTATAACGGTTAACTCCAAAAAATGACAGACCAATTTTAAAAATAAAATTAGCATATGTGAAATTTTTTTGTTGACTTGAAAAAAGGTCGTGTTAAAATCTAGGCAAGAACTTCCAATCGGGCCATTTTTTTATGGCGTTAAGGAAGCGCTTACCACTTTCATTTTGGGGGGATTGAGTTGAGTTTACGTTGGCTGAAGCATCGAAGTGTTGTGGCTGTTTTGCTTGTAGCTTTGTTGGTTTTATCCGCTTGTACCGGCGGCGGAGGAAATTCGGGCTCGGAGAATGCAACCGGCGATCCGCCGGAAGCGACCTCGACGGATACGCCAGCCGCTGAGGATACCGGAACGGCAACCGATGAGCCGGAACCGCAGCCGGAGCCCGAGAAGCATGATCCGGTAGAGCTGACGATTCACGGGTGGTTTTTCTCTCCGGCGCTTAAGGCGACAATCGCCGCATTCATGGAGGAGTATCCTTGGATTACGGTTACGGAAAATACGTCCATTAACCAAGCCGTCATTAATAACATCATCGCCGGCGAGAAGTCCGACCTGGTTATTTTGGATCGCGGCTTGTCAGAATGGGTAACGAACGGCAACGATCTGTTGGAAGATTTGACGCCTTATCTCGATAAGGACGAGAGAATCCAAAACTCGAATTTGGTTGAGGGATTGCTGGAATCGTTCAGCACCGGCGGCAAAACGTACGCCCTGCCGTGGACCGATATTCCGATGTGGATCGCCGTCAACAAAGAATTGTTAAGCAAGTACGGCATGGAAATGCCTGGCAGCGACTGGACCTACGACGACCTGCTGGAAATGGCCAAGAAGGCGACCAACAAGGATGCCAACGATTGGGGCATGTTCGGGCTTGCCGGCGATATGAACGACATTCGTGCGATCGCCAACGGCAGCGCCGGCAGCGCAAGATTGCTGAGCGCAGACCGGACGAAGAGCGTCGCCGATTCGCCTGAGGTGCTTGCGGATCTTCAATGGTCTCAAGACTTGATCCGCAAATGGAACGTGCAGCCGAACCCGGAGCAAATCAAGGAAAACGGTTTTGCCGGCGATCCGGCCGTCAATTTCGTAAACGGCAACTTCTTGTTCATCACCGGCGTTGACTGGATTCTCCCGACGCTTCAACAGGCGACCTTCGACTGGGACGTTCTTCCGTTCCCGCGCGGCTCGCAGCGTCAAGTGACGCTTCATCAAGTTGGACCGATGTCCATGGTGAAAGCATCCGAGCATAAAGAAGAAGCGTTCATGTTCCTTAGCTTCCTCTTCAGCGAAAAGGCGCAAAAGCTGAGCATCGACAACGGTTCCGGCTCTTGGGTGAAAAGCCCGGAAATCGACGCCTACTACGATCAAGCGGCGATTTGGAAAGGAAAGAACATCGAAAACGTCAAGATGAGCGCCCAAATGTGCTGCTACTGGAACGATATGAACGTAATGGATCTCGGCGATTATGTGAACAGCGTGAGCGCCCGAATCGGAAAAATGATGAACGAAGGCGGCAATTTCAGCGAAGTGATTCCGTTCGTCGAGGAGTACAACAAGAAAGCGGCGGAAACACGCAAAGCATTGGGCTGGTAGTGCGGGCATTATTGAAATGATAAAGACGGTCGGGGCCGCCGAAACCCTCGCGTATGAGGGGCGGTCCCGTTCTTACTACATCATAAGTGAATTTTCTACGGAGAGGAACATGAATATTGGATGAGAGAACCAACCTGTACGGTACAGACGTTATCCCCTTTTCCGTAGCGACTCAGTCGGAAACTCTCCTGTTCGTATCGGGGCAAGGCGGATGCGACCCGTGTACAGGGGAAGTAACGGCGGTCGATTTGGAAAGCCAGACCAAGCTTACGGTCCGAAACATTCAAGATATATTGGCTCAATGGAATCTCACGTTGGAGGACGTCCTGAAGGTCAATGTGTATTTGTCCGATCGCAGAAATTACGAGGCGTTCAACCGGATCTATGCCGAGCTGTTCCCCCGCCCTTATCCGGCGCGCACTCTGGTATACTGTCAATTGAATTTTGATCTGTTGGTGGAAATCGATGTCATCGCAAAGCTAAGAAAGTAAGCGTAAAGACCGCGGTTTTTTTGCGTTTCGCAGCCGTTCCGCGGTCTTTTTTCATGGCTCCGGCCGTCCCGACAGCTTTACATAATAAGCGTTCTTCTCATGCGCGACTGCTTTCACCTCTTCCAGCCTCCGGATTTGCTGGTCCAAATGCTCCAAATGCCGCGACAGCAAGTCGATTCTCTTATGAAGCATGCGGTTTATTCCGGGGTCCGTCGGCTGTTTGCTGAGCAGGCAGCCGTCCTGTGCGAACGCCGCAATGTCCTGAAGCTTCATGCCTGTTTGCTTCAAACCGTCAACAAACCGAATGAATCGAAGATCCTCTTCATCGTACCTCCGAATTCCGTTGCTGCCGCGCTTGGGCTCGGGCAAAACTCCGATTTTTTCGTAGTACCTGAGCGTGAAGGCGGATATCCCGGTCATTTTCGAAATTTCTCCGATGGTGTACATCCATTTTATCTCCTTAGGAGCTTATAAGAACTACTTTTCCTGCCGATTCCGAGTTTTTTAACAGCTGCTGTGCGGACGCCGCTTCGGCAAACGGTACGCGGTGCGAGATCAATGGTTTGATTTCGCCCTTCTCCAGCATGGAGAAGAGAATCGCTGCGTCCTGTTGAAACCAATCCGGCTTATCCTTTCTTAACGAAGTAATGCTGTATATGAAGGCCGGATGGCCTTTCGGCGTAGCGCCTGTTTCCGTGACGGTCTTCCAATCGTCCATCCACTGCTTGTCCGTCGGATCGCACAAAGCGGACGTGAAGCCGTACCCGATGAACCGTCCGTTGCGGTTTAACGTTTGAAACGAGCGATGCCAGTTGCCGCCGCCGATCGGATCGAATACGGCGTCCACTCCTGCCGGTTCGAGCCGGCGGATCGTATTGACGAAATCGTCGCTGCGGTAATCGATCGGAATCGCTCCGTATTGTGATACGATACGATGCTTCGATGCCGATGCGGTGCCGTACATGGTAAGCTTCAACGCTTGTCCCAATTCCAACAGCGCGGTTCCGACGCCCCCGCTCGCTCCATGGATCAGGACGCTGTTTCCTTTCTTTACGGCCGCCAGACGATGAAGCATCTGATACGCGGAAACATAATTAAGCATTACGGCCGAAGCTTGGGCGGCGTCAACCGAATCGGGAACCCGAATCAGCTGTTCCTCGGAGGCGTACAAAACTTCCGAGTAACCGCCCGTGCCGTTCGAAAGGACGCCGATGCGATCGCCTTTTCCATACGATTGCACACGTTCGCCTGTTTCGTCAACTATGCCTACGACATCATAGCCGGGGACGAACGGCGGAGTCGGCGATTCCGGAAAGACGCCCTCTCTTCGCATGACATCCGCAAGCGCAACCCCCGCGGCTTGCACCTTGATTCGAACCTCGCCCGGCTGCGGTAAACGCAGCGGTTCGTTCACTCGCTCCAGCACCTCGGGACCGCCATATCGTCTTACTATTATACGTGAATAATGCATCGACATCTCCCCTTTTTATTGATGTATCGGATTATAAAGGTTAGAGTCGGCTCTAAGTCAATAAGGTTCGCTCATGCATCTCCATTTCGCTTATACAGAAAGAGGAGACATCGTCTCCTCCCTCCCATTGACTTCTTTGACGGACGATCCGGCGGGTCGAATAACGTCCCTGAAATCTATTTTTTATTCCACCAAACCGGAGCGCTCGACGCCTTGAATGAAGTAGCGCTGCAGGAATAAGTAAACGATCAGCATCGGCAGCAACACCAGGAACGTCGCCGCCATAATGACGGTCAAGCTGAATACTTCGAAGCTTCGGCCGGACATCTGGTCCAGCGACTGGTACAGACGCGGCAGCATCATCGGAAGCGTGAACTTTGTGTCGGAAGACAGGAAGATGGACGGCTCGAAGAAATCGTTCCAGTGCCATACCAACGACAGCAAGGTTGTGACAACGATCGCCGGCGGCGTCAAAGGCAAAATAATGCGCCAATATACTTTGAACGTTCCGCAGCCGTCCACCCGCGCAGCGTCCTCCAGCTCCCAAGGAAGGTTGCGAAACAGCTGGCGGAAAATAAAGATAAACAATGCGCCGCGCAGCCCGTTCCCCAAAAAGCTGGGAACAATCAAGGGGAGCATGCTGTCGAGCCATCCCATTCCCTTATATTGCATGAACATCGGAACGATGATCGTTTGGGGAGGAATGATCAGTGTAAACATGCAAAGAAAGAACAGAAGCTCGCGTCCGGGAAAGCGGATCCGGGCAAATCCGTAGGCCACGAACGAACACGAAATGACCTGACCGATGACGCTAAGACCGGAGATGATGACCGAATTTTTAAAGTGAGTCCAATATTGCAAGCCTAGCGCGCCGTAATAGAAATTTTCCCACGCCATGCTTGTCGGAATCCATTTGATGGTAAAATTCATTAGATCGACCGGCTGCTTTAGAGCCGTCGTAATCATGTAAATGAACGGATACAAGAATACGAAAGCCAAGTCTATCAGAATAACATATACGAATATTTGGTATATAATGCTATACCAGCGGCTTTTGCTGATGGCCCGGCTTTGCAAACGCCTCAACATGGCGCCCGCTTTGTCGGCGGTTTTCGGTCCGCCCGCCTCCGTAACGGATTGGCCGGGATTCGATATAGGATTCACGCTGCATTCACTCCCTTGCTTATTTTTCCCCCGTATAAACAACTACGCGTCTGGAGGAGACAAATACAATGACTAATAACAGAAAGATAAACAAGAAGTAAATCCAGCCCATGGCAGAAGCGTAGCCCATTTCGATTTTCGTAAATGCCGTATTCTTGATGTACACCATCATCCGGTTGTTGATATCGGTGAAGGAGTCGACGAACGTATATACCGTGTTCAGCAATATGATCGGGGAAATGAGCGGCAGCGTAATTTTCCAAAACATTTCCCACTCGGTCGCCCCGTCGCACCGGGCCGATTCATATAGAGAGAGTGATATCCCTTGCAGCCCGGCAAGAAAGAGCAGCACCTGCACGCCGGTTTTCCAGAAGATGACCGTCAGACGGCTAAGCATATCGAAAATAATTTGCGAAAACGTCGGCCCCATATAAAGGAACACTTCGTCCGGCACGCCGATCCCGTTGACCAGCGTATCTTTTCCGACGCCCGCATACAGCAGCTGCTGCATGGCAAGCCCCGTACCGATCAGTACGGGAAGGAAGAAAGCCGCCCGAAAGAACGCTCTTCCTCTAATTTTGTGGTTCAACAAAATAGCGATGAACAGGGAAAATACGATAATAAGCGGCGTATTGATCAGCGCGTCCTGAACGACTGTAATAAACAGAGGAATGTATTGGGTGTCCAACACGAACGCTTTCTTGAAGTTCGCCCAGCCCACAGCCTGCAGTTTGAAGTTGCCGACGCCTACAACCTCATGGAAGCCCAGCCACAGGGAGTAAACGAGCGGATAAGCCATAAATAACAGAAACCCAACGACCCACGGCGCGATATATACATAGCCTGCAAACATTTTTTTCCTTTCGAGACTTATTCTTCTCATGCTCAACCCCCCTTTGGCACGACGATAAAGTCTTTCTCGGGAATCGTATGTCCGTCGACGATGATTCCGCGAGGCAAGTAGTTGACAATGACCCGGGTGCCGTCCTCGTACGTGGTCTCATACACGTCGGACTGTACTTTCCGGTGCCCTACTATAGTTTGCGGCCATAGAGGCCGCAGCCTCTCGTTCATTTCCTTGTACTGCTCTACCGAGCGATCGACCCAGTTGTCGTAGTCGGAGCTGAACAAATCGCTGTAATACGTATCCTTCAGTTCCTCGGAATGGTCCGCCGTCAATTGGTAGTAAGGCATGTAGCCGTATTCGACCATTTTTAAATATTGCAGGTCCGGATCGTAGAACAGGTTTTGCGGATTTCCGGAATACGGCACGTAGCCGTGAAGCACCATCTGATAGAACGGAACGACTTCGTCCGTAAAGAAATAGCCGCTGTCGTCCATTGGGGCGTCAAACACGCGGTCCGCCATCAGAATGCCGTAGCCGTTGCCGCCGACGACCGCCGCTCCTCCGAACTGCTTGCGGGAGGTGTCCATCATCTCCAGCCATTGCTTCGCCGTGCCTTCCCTGAGCAGGGGGTAATCGTCGTTATAGTCGTAATAAACCAGCGATCCGATTCCGTCAAAGTTAATGCCTGTAATGTTCAGCTTGCTTAACGGATCCAAATAATGGTTCTGGAACGCCAAATTGCGCTTGCGCGCATTCAGGTAGAACATTTCGTTGAAACGGTCCGTAACGGCGAAATGGTTCGCTCCTTTCACGACATCGGTGCGGGTCGAGAAACCGCCGCTGTTCTTCCACGCTTCGATGAAATTATCCTGAAGGAACAGCTGATAGCCGTTCTTCTTCGTAAAATCGCTTAATTTCTGCAAGCCGCTCATGCCGCCTAACTCGGGAGCAGGCTTGCCGTCGGAAGGGTACTCCAGGTAGCCTTTGCCCGTCCAGCCAAGCAAATTGGCGGATATTCGCTCTACGCCCCGCTTCTTCAAGTCTTCCATAATCGATTGCGCCTGCGAGAACGTTGTCGTAGAGATGTAGGCATCGATCAAGATTTGATGCTTCTTGATGCCGGTTAGCAGATCCAGCCCGTATGGGATCGGATCGCCTTGTTGAATGCGGGACTTCAGCCCTTTCTCATCGACGAGAAAATTGCGGTACGCGGCAGCCATTCGGCTGTAATCGGCATCATCCCCGCTGAAAAACACATAGCGGACCGTATGGTCTTCACGGATCAATTCCTTCTCCGCTTGCTTCGTCAGGTTGCCGTTCCGCTTCACCGCTTCATAATCCCGCCGGTAAACAAACTCGGACGAAACGCGGTTCAAATTGATCAAATATCCGCTCGGGGAATAGAGCACATTCGCATCGTATTCACCGTCGGTGATCATGCCGAGGAAGGCGTTGTCCTCAACCTTCAAGCCGAAGACGGGAAGAAGGGCGCTCTGCTCTCTCCGGTTAAAGTAGTTGAACGTAATCGTATCCGGACCGTACACGCTTGCCTTATACGGGTTCAAATAGTTCGGATGATTGGACTTGAAGTACGAAATAGCCCCGGGACCGTCGGGATAAAAGGCGTAGCCTTGCTGATGGTCCGATGCCGCCCCGAAAAACGGCAGCGGAGCGATCGACATAATCCAGTTGTTTTTCGATTCCTTGATCGACTCGGCCGGAATCGTCACGTCCAGCGCATCGCCTTTCAATTGAAAGCTCATATCGAAGCTGATTTTCAGTCTCGGCAGCTCATAATGCACCAAGATGCCGTTGTCCATCGGGGTCGTGCTCAAGCTCGGCTGTTCGATCACGGAGTTCGTTTCCTGCGTTTCCAGCGCCGGCAAGCTCGGATCCGTATACGTCATATGGAAGATCGACTGACTGCTCGCCGTCCATAGCTCGTTCCCGTCCGTCTCGACATCGTCCAGCGATACCGCCGATTTCCATTGGTATCCATTGGTTTTATCCTGCACTTTAATGGCGGAATCGGAGGATCGGAAGTACAGAATAAGCCGATCGGATTCGCCGATTTTCTCGTATTCGCTTTGCTGTACCGGGGGCGGAATTTCGGCATCCTCCGGTATGGCGGCCTCCGCCGTCTGCTCACTCATCTCCTGACGGACTTTGTCGATGGATCTTAGCACGGAGGGCAGGGCCAGAAGTATAATAGCCGCGCTGATAATGCCTACGGTTATATAGTAAACCCACCTTTTGGCTTTTACCGTTAGCATGGTATCCCCCCTCAATTTTCCAGTAAATATCGGATTTCGATGCTAACTTCGTCAATGAACTGAAGCACGTGGTTCGTCAACGCGAAAACAAGTCCGACGGTTCCCCAGAAGATGATAAAAGCAAAAATGCACAATAGAGTCACGCCGACCGTTTTTTTAAAGGTGTAATCGTTCAAAACCTTAATCTGGATGAAGATCAGTATGGCGACCCAGATCCAAACAATGGCGTTCAAGCTGTGATAAAGGCCGATTTCCCCCCTCGAAATGATCAGCGAAAGGAGCGCCAGCGGTATTGTAAAGACGATATACGGGATTAGTGAAAAAGACATCGCCGCAAATACGTCCCTAAAGTGGGCCTCGCCGTCCATGATCGCCGTGATCAAATAACAGGCGATGACTCCCGAAATAAGCGGTAAGACGAATCGGGCGAGCTCCAAATTTAAATTCGCATCTTCCGGCTGCAAAGCCGTAATGTGAAAGCTGGTCATGTAAATGGTAATAATTCTTACGCATAAAGTCAGAAGGATCAAAATGAAGGCCGCGGCCACATTCCGCTGTTTCTGCAGTTCTTCGAACGCGTCAATCGGGTGGAAAAGCACCGCGACCCCTAATCGGAAAGAACGCAGCCCGGACTGCCTGATCGAAGCTAATTTGTTCAAAAGCCATACCTCCTTATGACGTTATTCGTAACACGACGCAGCCACTTCACAATGAGGTATATCACATACACAATCGCTACAGCCGCAAGCAAAACCCAACCGAGATATTTGCGCATCAGGTCGTGCCGATATTCCGCGAACGCTTTCGAATAACCTTCCTGGTCCTCGCCCAGCTTGAATTCCTTCATCGCTTCCTTCCACTTTTCTTCCTTCATCAGCGCTTTGGCGACGCCCCGGTGGGCCCACGGATAGTTTTCGTCGATTCTCAGAACTTCTTTCCAAGGCTCCATAGCTTCCTGGTAGCGTCCGTCGAAATACAGCTGGCTTGCTTCGTGAATCAGCTGTGCAAACCTAGTAGGTTTAAACATTTGAATATTGTTGCGGTCCCGGTCAAGCACATAAATATTGCCGGATTTGTCGACGACAAGGCTGATCGGATATTCAAAGCGGCTCTTTACGTCGCCATGACCGCCGAATACGGCCAGCAGGTTGCCTTCCTGGTCATACTGGTAAATTTTCCGCGACGTAGCGTCAAGCGCATTGACGATGCCATACTGATCCACGGCCAAATCGACAAAATAAGGCACCTCAAGCGTTCCGCTATCGATCGAATTTTCGCCATAAAATTTCTTCGTGTAAATGTTCTCGCCCATCGCATTGAATTTCTTGATTTGATCGCTTTCAATCAGCACAGTAGGGGCATATATGAACCCTTTGTTGTCCATCGTAATATTCGAGTTTTGCGGCGGTACGGCATTGTTCAGCTGCTCCCGCTGCTCCGGTGTAGCCAGCACGCGAACGAGCAGGTTTTTCCAGCTGAACGGAACGCGGTTTGCCCCGATATAGCCGCGGAACTGGTTCATCGCGTCGATCATCATGAAGCCGCTGTAATCGGTCTTATTCAGCACGTACAAATATCCGCGGCGGTCGATAATGACCTTATCCGGAGCGAAATCCATATCTTCGCTAATCAGCTTGGACTCCGGCTTCGCAAATTCCTCGATAAACTCGCCGTCCGGCGACAGATGCACGACTTTTCCGTTTCCCGTATCGGCAACGAACATGTGGCCGTAATCATCGACGAAAATCCCTTGCGGTCTGCTGAAGGATAGCCCCTGCTCCTCCCCGTAGATGCCGAGCACCTTGCCGTCGGCATTCAGCTTGACGATGCGGTTGTTCTCCGTGTCGGCCACGTAGAGCAAACCGTCCTTGTCGATAAACAGGTCGCTCGGCTTGCTCAACCCCGGTTCGCCTACATCGATGATCACTTTATCCACGGTATACGTTAGCGGAATGGGAATCCGGTATCCGTGCATAGGGTCGAGGGTATAGGACATTTCCGGAAGAGCGTAAGCGGGCAAGGCGTATATCATAAACAGCAGACATCCGAGTATTCCCGCTGCTAATCTTTTTTTCATCGTTTCCTCCCCCTAAGCTTTAATACCGGAATGAACCATCGTGTTCATAACCAATCGTTGGAACAGCAAGAAGATCAAGATCGGCGGCAGCGTTATCAGGAACGTACCGGCGGCAAGCGCCCCCGACCGCGCGACGACACCCGGTCCGCCGGCAAGCGTCTGGATCGCCAGAGGCAGCGTTTTCATCGTTTCGCTGGTCGTGAACACGAGAGCTGAGAAGAAATCGTTCCAGTTCGCGATGAACGTAAAAATAATCAGCGTCGACCATGCCGGCTTACTGACGGCCATAATGACTTTCCAGAAAATTTTCCATTCCGAAGCGCCGTCGATGTGCGCCGCTTCGATTAAAACGTCGGGAATCTGATCGATAAACTGCTTCATCAAAAAGATGTTGAAGGCCACCGCGATTTTCGGCAATATCAACGCCCAATACGTGTTGACCATCCCTAAGCTGGAGACGATCATATACGTCGGAATTTGCGTGACCTGCGGCGAGAACATCAGCGCCGACAAGATGACGGCAAATAAGGCGTTTGCGCCCGGCAGCTTGAACTTGGACAGCACATACGCGCCCAGACAGCTGACAAACAGCGTGCCTGCAACAATCGAGCCCGAAACAAACAAGCTGTTGAAAATATAGCGCGAGAAAGGAACGATCGAGCTGTCCGTTGCGGTCAGAAGATCAAAAAAGTTGCGCAGCGTCGGCTTCTGTACGAAGAAACGCGGCGGATACAGGAACAGCTCATCCAGCGGTTTAAACGCCGTTGATACCATGTAGACGATCGGCAATGCCGTGAAGCCGACCAGTGCGATCATGAATACATACAATAATCCCCTGTTGAAGCGGGTAACAAATTTCGCATAATTTGTCGACACGTCCTTTGCCCCCTTATTGATCTTTTGATGACAGCAATTTCATCACAATGCGGCCTAATCCGAACGTAACAAAGAACAGGAACACCGCGATGGACGACGCATATCCGAGTTCAAACCGGATAAAGGCGTAGTCGAACAAGTGAGAAATGATCGTATGTCCCGCGTAGTTGGGGCTCGGCATACCGGAAATTGCCACGGCGATATCGAATACGCCGAAGGCGGCCACAATGGAGTTGACCGCGCCGAACAGCAATTGCGGTTTCATCAAAGGAATGGTAATGTACCACAATTCCTGAAAGCGGCCGGAAATACCGTCGATCGATCCCGCTTCGTACAGTTCGGGCGAAACATTCTGCAAGCCGGCGAGAAACACCAGAAAGCCCGTCCCCATACTCATCCAAAGAGAAACGACAATAATGACCGGCATTATCGTATCGGGGTCGGTGTTCCACAGAATCGGCTCGCTGATCATGCCCCAGTTCAGAAGCGTATTGTTTAACAGCCCGTACCTGTCGCCGGAGAAAATATAAAGCCAAACGATCGACAACGCGATGCCGCTCGTAATCGACGGGACATAGAAAGCCAAGGAAAAGACCATCTTAGCCCGCAGCGTATTGATGACCCAGGCCAGCAAGAATGACAGACAATAGCTGAGAGGGCCTGCAACTACGGCAAACACAAATGTGTTTTTGAGAGATTTGATAAAAATGTCGTCTTCGAGAAACAGCACGCTGTAGTTCGTTAAGCCGATCCACTTGGGCGGCTGCAGCATATTGTAATAGGTAAAGCTCAAATAGACCGATTGAACGACAGGAATGACGGTGAACGTAATAAAAAGAATAAGGAAGGGGCTAAGGAATAAATAGCCTAGCGCCACCTTTCTTCCGGTACTGGACAATAAAAACCTTTTGGCTCTATGCGGCATCAGCCGAAGCGGGTTTTCCACTTCTACGCTGTTTTGCATATCGATACCCCCTCCCGCTATTCCTGATCCGGAGAAAAACCGAATTCATTTTGCTTCGCTTCAAGCTCTTTGTTAATATCCTTAATGCCCTGTTCCAGCGACTCCCGTGTGTTCATGCCGCCGAGCACGACGCGGTTCCAGGCGTTGTCGATGTTGCGCGACGTATAGTAACCGCCGAGCACATACGGTTGTTCCTTGTAATATTTCCACTGCTCCGTCAAGGCCTGCAAATCTTCCGGCGGCCAAGGCAGCTCCTTGAACGCTTCCATGTTTGCGGTGTTCCAGCGGGCTTCCACGCCAAGCAGCGCTTCAAGCTCCTGCCCGAATTGCACCTGGACGTCGGTACTGGTCCACCATTTCAAGAACTCCCATGCTTCCTTCTGACGCTTCGACTGTTTAAAGATCGCGACGGATTGCACGGCTCCGCCCGTCGTACGGTCAATCGTCCCGTCGCTCTTCAAATGGCCGGGCGAAGGCGTGATGCCCCAACGTCCGATCAATTCCGGCGCGGCTGTCGACAGCTGGACATACGTCAAATAATCGGCAACGCCGATCGGCATTTCGCCGGTACGGAACCGGTTGAAGAAGCTGGCGATAACCGGGAACTTATAGTTGGTGTACAGCTCCGTCCATTCCTGGAAAGCCTTAAACGCTTGAGGTGTATCCAGTCCGGATTTTGTCCCGTCTTTGTTGTAGAAATCGCCGCCGTTCTGATAAAGAA
This sequence comes from Paenibacillus thermotolerans, assembly GCF_028745515.1. GTDB lineage: Bacteria > Bacillota > Bacilli > Paenibacillales > YIM-B00363 > Paenibacillus_AE > Paenibacillus_AE thermotolerans. The sequence goes on from NZ_JAQZSG010000003.1 coordinate 221,831, forward strand.
ACGGCAAAAATCCCAAATAAGTCGGAGGATAATACATCTGCATACCGTTTTGCTGTAAAATCGGCAGCAATGCATAAGCCTCGTCCCAGGTTTGCGGAATGTTGACGCCCAGTTCGTTCAAAATGTCTTTACGGTATACGAGCACGTTGAAATCTTGCGTTTCCGGGAGGGCATAATTGCCTCCATTGTATTTGAAGGGAAGAAGCGATCCGGGCAGGAAGCGCTTGCTCACTTCCTCGTAATCCGGAAATTGCGACAAATCGACGGCGGCATCCCGGATGGCGAATTCGACAGGCAAATGCGCATCGACTCCCGTCGCCACATCGGGAGCCCGTCCCGAGCTTGCGGCCAGCAGTAACGTGTTGACCGAACCGGAATTGAGCTGTCCCGCAGGAAGTGTGTTGACGTTAACGCGAATGCCGGTGCTCGGCGTAAAATCTTCCTCGGCCAAATCCTTCATGATTTCGGCCCATTCCCTGCCTCTGGAAACCCAAACGTTGATGACCGGTCCGTTGTCCTTGCTCTTTCCGTCCTTTCCGTAAACGCTGCCCACACCGGTATAATCCTTCGTAAAGGAGGCCATGAAGTTTTTGAACGTGCTGATCGCCTTCTGGAATGCGTTGGATTTCACGTTCGGATATTTCGTATCCGGGGAGCTGACCACGATGTAATCGAGAACGAGCGGTACTTCCTTCAGCCCCATCAGCAGCGTACTCAAATTCGTCTGGCTGTTGCTGAGTTCCGATAATTGCCGCGGAATAATATCCGGATTTTTTACCATTCTCTCGAAGGTGTGGTTCATCATCCGAAGGGTATTGATCACGCTCGGACGCTGGTCCGATATTTTCTCCAATTCATCCATCTGCACCAGCAAATCGTCGGCCAGGCTTTTCAGCTCCATAACCAAGTCGGGCACCTTCTTGCCCAGTTCATACTCGAAGTTCGGATCGGGCGTCGGTCCGGTCACCATAATGATGCGCCGGTACAGATCGGCCAGCTTTTGCGTATCGGCCGTCAAATTTTCCATAATCGGCTGGTAAGGCCCCACTTCCGCGACCATCGTAATCGTGTGCTCGCCTTTCGTTAAATAAAACAGCAGCGGTTCTGCGTCCTTGCCCTCCTGATCTTGGCGATGAAGCGTTTCCATCTGCCAGCTGCGCGAATACGTGAACGGATAAAGCTCCAGCTCCTTGAACGGAACTTTGCCGTCAATGAGAATTTGTCGGAACGAAGGAAGTCCGTCTCCCCACCAATGTCCGAATTTCAAGCCGATTTTGTACAAACCGTCTTCCGGCACCTCAAAGCTCCACGTCGCCTTTTGTCCGCCCTTCCTCCAGCGCCAGTCGCCGAAGGCATTCAAACGGATTCTGCCGTTCCCCGCAGGCTCCATCAACGGATCGCCGTTGGCTTCCCTTCGAATCGTCGGGTCGGATTTGTCCGGATTGTTCTCCGCCTGCACTTTAACATTAATATTCTTAACTTCCTTATACCCGTTGGATTCGTACGTTTGCTTCACTTCTTCATAACTCGGCGGCTGCTCGGGCGCCGTGACCCTAATTTGATCAAAGGCAACCGGTTCCAACAGGAATTTCATGCGAATTACATGCGTGCCCTTGCTGAAATAAAATTGAAAAGGCTGCGTGTACAAGCCGTTGCCGTCCACAACCGGCGTGCTCATCCATATCGGCTTCTCGGTTTGCTTCGGCCGCACATCGTCGCCCTGGTTGTTCCGTTCCGGGTCTCCTCTATCCACCCAATTGCGAAAAAAATATATTCGCTGCGCTTCGCGAAACGGGCTTTGCCCGTCGATCAGCAGTTCGCGTTGGATGGGATTTCTTTTTCCGGAAAGCGGGTAATAATCCGCTTCCAGATTGTAAAGCCCGTCTTCGGGCACATCGAACGTCCATTCGATCCACTCGGTTTTTTCGTCCCATAAAAGCACGGAAGATCGGCCGTCCACGGATTCCGAGGCAGGCTTGGAACCGCCGTAAGCCGAAAACTGCCCGGCTGGAACGACAATATCCGGTCCGGCGGCGGGGACAAACCCCTGCTTCTGGTACGCCGCTAACGTTTTCCCATAGGTCGGCTGCAAAATATCGTCAATCGATAAGCTGTCAAAACCGGCTACGACTTTTCCTTGGTTCTGATTTCGGTCCCGCAAACGTTCGGCGGCATGCGATGGAAGGTTCTCACCGAAGGTTACGGAAAAAGTAAGAAATACGAGCGAGACCATGACGATTTTTTTCCACATCAGCCTTTTTTCCCGATTCCATTTCAAAAACCTTCACCTCTTTGCAATTCAAATCCTTCTGGTTCGACTCCCTTTATTCATGTTCGAATTCAGTCAACATAGGAAAGGGGTAGTCGATTCTACCCCTTTCATCGATCTTTCTTTATTATTGATTTTGCGCTTCGAGCTTCTTCAACTCGTTATCGACATTCTTTTTCACTTCGTCAAGCAGCTTCTTGGGCTCTCCTTTTCCGTCGATCGCCATGCCCTGCACGCGGAACATTTCTTCCCACAATTTTTGTCCGGCCGGGGAAACAGGACGGTAGTGCGCTTTCGGCATCATATCCAGGAACGTCTTCAGGTTCGGATTGTCGGCAAGCTTCAAATCCTCATTCACTTTCGGCATTGCGCTTATATCGTTTTGAGCGCCGGGACGTTTAGCCCAGAGCAGCGTGCCTTCGTAACCGGTAATAAACTTGATGAGCTCCCATGATTCTTTCGGATGCTTCACACCTTTCGGCATCGTGAAGGAGAATCCGCCCGACCAAGTTGTCAGCTCGGCACCGTCGCCGGCAGGCATCGGGGTGGTGCCCCATTCGAATTTCGGTTTCACCTTGTCGTTGTTGATCAAATCGTTCAAAATCCAGTTACCGTCGACGACGAATCCGACTTTACCGGTCCAGAACGGGTTTATTCCGCTTTGGCCCAACAATTCGTTGAATTTGTTGATTTTCGCCATATCGTACTTTTTCGCGTAGTTTGCCATCCATTCAAGCGCTTTCACGTTTTGCGGATCGTTCGGAGTCAATTCGCCGTTGTTTTCAAACTTTCCGCCGAAGTTCCAGGCCGAGGCAAAAATGGAGCCTTGGTTCATCCAAGGAATGAAGCCGATCTGCTCATACTGCCCGTTCGCCGTCTTCTTCGTAATTTTCTCCGCCATCGCATCCAGCTCGGCTGTCGTTGTCGGCGGTTTGTTCGGATCAAGACCCGCTTCTTGCATCAATGTTTTGTTGTAATACAAAGCGCGGTCGTCGGTCCCCCACGGAATGGAGTACTGACCGCCGTTAAAGCCGCCTTCCGCCCAAGTACTGGGGTAATAGTTCTCGGCTGCGATTTCATTGTCCGTCGCGATATACGGAGTCAAGTCTTCCAGAGATCCTTTCGCTGCGAAAGCCCCTGTCATGAAACGGTCAAGAATTGCAACGTCCGGCGGAGTGCCTCCGGCGATCAAGGTGGTCAGCTTGTCGGTACCGCCTTCATCTTGCATATATTTGACTTTAATATTCGGATGCTTCTCCTCAAACGCCGGGATCATAATGGTTTCGAAATCTGTTTTCGTTTTGCCCCCCCAATACCAGATGGTAAGCGTTACTTTCTCGCCGCTGCCTTTGCTCTCGCCGCTGTTTTTGTTCTCGGCTTTGTTTTCGCCTTCCGCCTTGTCGCCATTGCCTCCGCTGCCTCCGTTCGAGCCTCCGCAGCCCGCCAGGAAGACGGACAAGGACAACATGACCGCGAGCAGCATAACAAGAGACTTTTTCCAAGGTGCTTCGATTGGTCCCTTTTTTGCCATCCTTTTTTCCTCCCTCATGTAATAAATTACTTTTTTTAGACGCATTCCCATTGTATGCGTTTTATTTTGGGGTATAAAGGCGGTTATTTTTGTATTTTGTGTAGTATTTTTGTTTCTTTATTTGCTGAGAAAAATGAATGTGCCGAAGAAAAGCGGAATCATTTACAGATCATTAACTGCCCAAATTCCGATACTGCGCAGGGGTAATACCTTCCATTTGTTTGAAAGTCTTGATGAAGTGCCGAAAATCGTTATATCCGACTTGGAGGGTTATTTCGTAGATTTTTAAAGTGGAATTCTTTAACAACTGCTTTGCTTTTTCAATGCGCAACCGAGCGACATACTTGCTGAACGTTTCTCCCGTTTCTTCATGAAACAGCTTGCTGAAATAAGAAGGGTTCACATAGTGGTCCTTGGCCACCATGCTCATCATAATGTCTTCGGTAAAATGCTCTTCGATATAATCCAGAGCGAGCTCGATAATTTTATTCCGGCTCCCGCCCGATTTCGCTTCGTGGCAATATTTTTGAAACATCGGGCCCAAATAATCGCGCAATCCCGAGAAGCCGTCGGCGGGAAGCTGCACCGTAAAAGGACCGTTCAGGCGCTCCGGTCCGTTCGGAGACGAAGCCGCCCACCTATGTATGACATTTCTTATTAATGAGGTTAACCCCCGGTAAACGCTTAAAGGGGCGTATTTATCTTTGGAAGCACGAACATGCTCGCAAAGCTCTTCGACAAGATGCTGCACTTGTTCGATGTCTCCCAGCTTCATGGCATGGAAAATCCGGTTCTCCCATGAAGCGTTCGGACCTCTGTACGGCCGCTTGGCGCCGGGAAGCTTAGGCAGCTTGCGCACGCTGTGGATTTTGCCGGGACCTTCGTAGTAGGCATAGGCGCATGCATGAACCGCTTCGTCGAACGTCTGGTGAAGCTTCGCCCAAGAGAACTCCCCGCTGACGCCCACACTCAGCTGCACGTCCAAATGCTGTCCGGCGCTTTGCGCAAACAAGGTCAGACCTTTGACAAAACTCTTTTCCTTCTTTTCATGCAATTCATCCGTCAAGCCGTTGTACAAAATGACCAAATCGGCATCTTCGTGGTTGTTTAGCGGGCAGGAAAGGGCCTCCCCCCACCTTGCGCACGTCTCTTCGGCCAGCTTGCCCAAATCGTAGCGAATGGCCGGCCGGTCTCTGCCGTGCGTTCTCACTTTGCCCCAGTCCAAAATTTTCACTACTGCAAGCAGCATGTTCCCGGGACCTGTGTGTGAGTCGTACGTTCCGCCTTCGTTCTCCATCCTGCCCAGGGGGTATGCGGGTTGTCCCGTTAAGGCCAGTTCCATCAGACGAGGATCCGCCAAAGCTGAGCTTCTTTGCAGAAAACCGGTCGACATTCCCGGCCGATTACGCACTTGTTCTTCCCGATCCAGCTCGCGGACGCACCTTCTTAACACTTCAAGCAGCTCGGTTTCCTTAATCGGCTTCAGCACATAATCGAAAGCCCCGCAGCGAATCGCTTTTTGGGCGTAACAAAAATCGCTGTACTTGCTCAGGACGATCACTTTAATTCGCCGATTGACGTTCTTAATGCTCTCGATCAGGGCCAGACCGTCATCTCCGAGCGTATGAATATCGGCAATTAGAATGTCCGGCACGTTTAGCATGAGCCTGTTCCAGGCCTCTTCATGAACGTCCGCCGAGCCGATCAGCCTGATCTTTTCCGATTCCCAATTGATCGTGCCGTTTTTTTCCTGTTGCACCCATTTTTCATCATCCACAACCAATAGCGAATACATCTTCATCTCTCTGAATTTTCTCCCCCGTCTTAATTTGGCAAATCCCTGGAAAAACTTCTATTGAGCGATGATGGAAAAATAAAATAGTATGGCATTTTGTCAAGGAAACTATGTAAGCACTTACAATTAATATCATGTATTATCAATATATTATTATATGTAATATTATATGCATTATAACTTGCAGTTTCAATACATATATTTTATGAAGTGAAAGTGTAGAAAATTGTCGATAATTTTCCTTATCGGATATATCTATTTTGAACATAGTCATAAAACGCCGAACTATGCATGGTTGATATATATGATATGTCATATTATTGCCGCGAGTGAATGATTGTAAGACGAGTAACTTTCAAAATTCAACAAAATCAAACACTTTATTTTTAACGCGGCATGATAAGACAATAAGAAAGGGAGATTTTCTCTTATTCGGCCGTCACGCAGCTGTCGACGGCTAATCAAAGAGACAATCTCCCTTTTAAACATATGCTCTTTTCCTTTTTGCCGTATGCCCCAAATACGCTTAACGGACACTCGGTCGTCCTTACACATGCAGTTATTCTTCCAAATACAATCGGTCGCCCGTTTTCGCATTGTAATACACTCTCGTTTTTTTGCCGCTTACCGGGTCGATCTGCACTTCCGCCGTCGGCACAAATCCCGCGGGAACTGTCGCAGCCGGAATGTTTGCTTTATACCGCCGGTCTTTCCTCTTGGACAATATAAGCACCGTCAACAAAAACGCGATTTGAAAAAGCACATAACCGGCGCCGATCCAGACCCACATCAATTGCGCTTTTCCACCACCACAGCCGTGCCGTAAGCCAACACCTCGGACATGTTTTGACCCGCTTCGCCCGAGTCGAACCGAACCATGACAATGGCGTTTGCTCCCATAGCCTGCGCATTTTTGACCATCCGGTCCATCGCTTCCTTGCGCGAATCCTCAAGCATAGCCGTATACTGCTTGATTTCCCCGCCGATCAGTCCCTTGAACGATGCGAGAATATCGGCTCCGATGCCGCGGCTTCTTACAATGAGTCCGAAGCATGTGCCTAGAACTTCTTTCACCTGATAGCCAGGGATATTTTCCGTCGTTACGATAATCATGTGCCGATTCTCCTTTAATATAATTAATATATTATAGGATTAACTTACCATGTAAGGAATATAACGTCCACCAAAATTCGTCCGAATTCATGAATGTTGTGCCCATCGCTTCAACCGCTGCATCGTCAACCGTTGTTGATACTCCCCTACTTCATGCCCGGAGAAAGGGTGCACCTCGATCGTTTTTTCGCCGGCGATCCGGTTATAAGCCGCGAAAATCGTCTCCGGCCAGCAGACCAAATCCTTTAATCCGACGGAAAAATGTACCGGCACGCGAATACGATGAGCGAGATTCATAATATCGAAGTAGGACAGCGTATCCAGCACGTTCTCCAAAACGGGCGGATTTCGTTTCACGTATTCGGAGGCTTCCGTAAGCGATCCTGTTGAATTCATTATGCCGAAGTCCAAATGACATAAATTCGGAATGTCGGCGATCGTCATCGATACTTTGTCGCTGATCGCCGTCGTAAGCAGCGCCAAACCGCCGCCTTGGCTCGCACCCATGACGGCAATTTTTCCGCGATCGATTTCGGGACGGCCGCTCACCCAATCGACGGCTTTGGCGCTGTCTACCGCAAGCGCCAAATAGTAACAGCGGTCTTTGTCCGTAATATTTTGCGTAATCCAGCCCTTAATGCCCCCGCCGTCGTAATCCAATCGATTTCCCGTCTCTCCGCCTTGACCTCTCGGATCGACGGCAAATACGGCATACCCGAGCAGCAGCCATGGCGCATACCGCTCGGGCATCCCTTTATCTTCCGTATAGCCTTGATAGATGACAACACAAGGATATTTGTCTTGTTTCAGAAACGCCGGCACGAGGTACCAGCCGTAAATCGGCGTATCGTCAAATCCTTCATAAGAGACATGATACACGTCCACTCCGCACATCGGGCTTTCCGATGCGCGAATCGTGCCGTTGAGCGGTTTCGCTCCGTATCGGGCCTCGACGGCGTCCCAGAATCGGTCGAGAGTAGCCGGGTCGTTCGTCAACGGCGGCATATATCGATGCAAATCTTCAATACGTTTACGGATGGCGTTCACGAAAGCAACGACTCCTTCGGATAAAAAGTGCAAGCTTCGTTACCTATTTCCATACGCCGTCCGCGAAATCCTTCTATTTTTACAAAGCACTCCAATCAAGCACTGTCGTTAGCGTCCAGCTTGATTTTTCCTTCTTCCAGCCAGTTCATCGCTGCGCGAAAGTTGGCGAACATGCTGTTTTCCATAGGCATAGCGGCTCCCCTCCGTCACTTCAGCGGATAGGCGATCACCGACATCAACGCGTTCTCCGCCTGCGTCGTATCCAGCCTGCTGTACTGCACGATCACCGGGATATCGCTTTCCACCTCAATCGCGTAAGGCACACCGGCCGGAATGCCTGTTCCGTTGCTGGAAAGCGAGCTCGTGCGAATGTGCTTCGTGCGCCTGCCGGGAACGACGTATTGAATGTTTTCCAGCGGGTCGCGGTCCTCAAAATAAATCGTAAACCGAAGCAGCGCTTCTTCATGCGAACAATTCAGCACGCAGACCGACTCATGGCTCTCCATCGAGCCGGAGCTTGTCGGCGGGATGTACCCGTCCGGAATAAACCAAATCTTTTCCCCGATTTTTTTCATTTCCTAGCCCTCCCGTTTCATCTCAAATATATGTCAACAAGTTTTGATAACTGATTTCCAAGCTCTCGAACGGATCGCGAAGCGACGTGTCCTGCTCGACCACGTACCATTTGACGCCACATTCCCGGCAGGCGCGGATAATCGCGTTCCAATCGAGATTTCCTTCTCCGATTTCCGCAAATATTTGCTTGTTGTCGACAATCGCCATATCCTTCAAATGAACGACGCCCATTCGGCCCGTCACCTTGCGGATCCAATCGACCGGATTCGCTCCGCCGGCTTGAACCCAGTACGTGTCCAGCTCGAAATGAAACGCATGCGGATCGCTTTCCGCAAACAAAATGTCCATTCCCGTTTGCCCGTTAAACTTTTCGAATTCGAAATGGTGGTTGTGATAAATAAAACGCATCCCTTGATCGGCAACGGCCCGCGCAATTTCCGAAGCCTCCTTCGCAAACGCCCGGTATCCATCCCCGCTGCCGCGGTATTCGCTCGGTATTCCTCCTATTCCGATGTACCGGTTTCCATACATCCGGTTTTCGGCCAGCACGCCGTCCAAATCATGCTTCAACCGGTCATAGCCCGTGTGGATGGCGCAGATCGACAATCCGTTATCGTCGCAAAGCTGCTTTACTCTTTCGGGCTCGATCGGCCCGATGCCGGAAAGCTGCACCGCGGCGTATCCGATCGATTTGATTTTCCGCAAGCTGCTTTCCAATTCCTGCTCCGTTTGACAAAAATCTCTGACCGTGTACAGCTGAGCCGCAATTTTCGTTTTGTCCATTGTGATCTCCCCGCTTCCCGCTCCCAAATTAAAAATCTCATTCCGCATACAAAAAACTCAACCTGCCGTCCGGCGCCGTATCGCCGTTTATGTACAAATCCATCATATCCCCTTCGCTTTGCATATTGTCAATCCATTTGAATTCGAAGCGAAGCGGGCTTCCTTCCGGCAGGCAGAGCAGTTCTCTGTTGACGGCCAGCTGTAGCTCGTTGCCGGAAACGGCGTAGCGGGCCGTCCCCTTACGCACCCAATTCCAGCCTGCGTCGCTGTATTCTACAGCTGTCGTCGTTTCGTCGAGCACGTTCCGGTTGACGATGAAGCTGAAGCCGTTCCAGCCTTGATTCGCGCCGCCGGATACGTTAATAAGCAGCATCATCCAATGCTTTCCGGTGCGCGGGCTGACCGGTTCGACGGTGCGGGCGTAAAAATACAGAAACTCGTCGTCATGCGCAACCTTCAGCGTCTCAAAATCGTTTCGGCCCGTCTCATTGATATATACAACATCTCCGTACCCGCTATGATGCCTGGGCTTCGTGTCTCCGGCAAAATCTTTATAAACCGCCGAAACGTCCGCCCACCCGCTGAAATCGCCGCCGATCGCCATCGTTTTCTTCCCTCCGCGCGCCGGCGGCCCCAACCCTTTGAATTTGCGGATATAACCGATCATTTGCATGTAGTAGCTGTCGTTATAACCGCCCTTCATCATTTCGATGTCCCGCGAAAAGTGCAGCGTCGCTTGATCGACAAACAAAATCGGACGCTCCGGCGCTCCCTTCAGCCGCATGGCGATCCATTCGTTCCAGCCTGTAATAAACACGATGCTCGGATCCTCCTTCAGCGCGAACTCCCATTGCTCGGCTATGTTATAGCCCATATAAGCCGCGCCCGGACGGTCGTCGTTGCTGCCGTCATGATAGCTCCTGCCCCAATTGTCCCCGAAGCCGTAGAAAGGCGTATCGCTCATCGAACACGTCGGGTGCTGCGCCACGGCTACGCTGATCACCTCCTTCTCGCCTTCGTCGTTATAGTACACCCGCTGCGGACGGACAAATTCGATCCACGGAAACCCGTTCGTCTTCTGTTCGTCGAACGGCCATTGGTTAAGACGGAAGGTGAAAAATTCCCGTATTTCCTCGCTGCATTCCTCCGGATCGCCGATCATGAGCGGTTTTCCCTTCCAATGAAACCACAGCTCGCGGTAACGGCCCGGTTTATATAGGTCGTCGTAAAGCTTGGTTACGGTTTCCCCGGATCGGGTATTCGTGTAAAACACGATTTTCGGAACGTTGAAGCCTTGGCTCCTGACTTCATCCATTACGGCAAACAATGTGTCGTATACGTTCTTGTACGTTACCGCATTCGTCGTATCGAAGACGAGAAAATCGATCCCGGCGTTCGTCAGCAGCTGCACGTGCCTGCGCAGAACCCACGCATCGTTGTTCAAATAATAGCCGTAAAGCGGTTCTCCCCAAAAATGAAACGCGTTCGGCGGTCCCCAAAGCGGGTGGTCCGGGTCAAAGACAGCCTCGGGAGCCTGCTCCAAAATGTTCGTGTTGTCGTATGGGCCGTCCGTCCCGTGCTGGCCCAGCCATAAAAAATAAAAAATGCCAACAAAACTGTCCCGCCGCGGTTCGCTTACCTCCCCGTATGCCGGAAGCGCTCTTCCGTATTCGTCCGCCCCCGCGAGCAGCACGTCCGTTACCGCAGACTCGCCATTTCGATGGTGTACCATTGCAGCAAACACGCTCCTTTCCGCCGATGATGGAAACAAACCCAGCACGAAAGCGGTACTGGGTTTGTCTCCTGATCTTTACATGACGTATTAATAATGAATTTTCACTTCATCGTTGCCCGAATGCGGGATTTTAAGAATGAGATAACCTTGATCCGCGTTGTAGCTCCAGCCGGCTGCCGCATCGTTCAGCGTATCGCTCGGCGGCAGATTCGAATCGTTCACTGTAACTTTTCGCGGCTGCTCGCGCCGGGCGACAAGTACATACGTCGTCTCTCCCGCCGGATACGCCAGACGGAACGAAACGAGATGCCGCGTATCGGCCGGCGACGTATTCGTCACCTTCGAAAGCGACGTCACGCTCGCTGCTTTGCAAGGCGACTCGCTCGTTGCCGAGCTCGGGCAGCCTTTAATTACGGTCGTCTCGATATCCGGGTTCGGGCCTTTACCTTCAACGAAACGCTGCATAAAGACCGTCTTGACGATTTCTTCCGGGTTTAGCATCACCGTATCCGAACGGCTGTTGGAAATCAATTTCCGATTATCCGGGTAGCCGCCTCTCCACGGTTCGTCATCTTCGGAAGCTTGCTGGATTTCGGCACTTGCCAATATGCCGTCACCCAGTTGCTTCCATGGCCCGGCGCTGTCGTATCTCGCCAGCTCGAGCAGCTCATAAGCGTATACGAGCCCGTTCCATTGCACCGGCACGGCGAACCACGGGTTAATGTAAGCGGAAGCGCCGAAAATCGGGATCGTTCCGTATTTCATCACCGGGCGGTCGTCGACTCCCCACGTGTATACGAACGGCATTCCCGCCTGCGCCCAAAACGCCGCTTTTTCGATGTAGCTCTCGTCGCCCGTAATCTTGTACGCTTGCACGTAAGCGCCTACCGCATGGCCCGCCGCGAGAATGTCCGGCGTGTGCAGCGGAACTTCCCAAGGCTGGCTGGAACGAGGGACGCTGCCCATCGCTTCGAATGCGGCAAGCCCCTTAAAGCCTGCAACCTCCGCTTCTTTGCTGCCCGTCATGAGCGCATATTTCAGCAGCTGTTTGGCGTTAAGCGCCGTTTGTCCGACGAGCGGCGCACCTTTCTCGCCGAGCGGCGGATCGTATCGAATGGCTTCCTCGTACAGCCATGCGCCCGATGCGGCTTGCGCATTCATAATCCCCGTCATTTGTTCCGTCAATCCGGCCAGCGCCTCCGTCATATATCCGACATGAAAGGCTGCCTGATATTGCGGAATGTGCAAATCCGGCTTGCCGAGCTGCTTCTTGTCCTGCATTGCGGACAGAGCTTCCGAGAGCACTTGCTCCGCTTCGGCCTTGCGCGTCGGATCCGCCATGGCGAGCAGCTTCAGGTTTGCCATATCCGAAGGAAATTGATTTGTCCCCCACGACGGAATATTGACGTGACGCCAGCCCTTCGTGGCGGCATCCCAATAGGTGCGTAAATAAGCGTCCAGTCCGAGATCCACCCGCTTCTCGAAGGAATGAACCTCGGGCACCTCCGGAAGCGGCACTTCCTTAATATACAAGCTTACGGCTTCCGCAACGGATGAGGCTTCTGCGGTCGTTATGCCCGCTTCAAGCCCGATCGATTGTCCGGCCGCCAGCGAATAAGCCGTGTGCGCGAGCTCACTGTTTTCTTTCACCCAAGTCGGCACGCTTAATGCGGATATACCCATGACATGGTTGTTCTGCCCTTCCGCCCAGTTCGGCGAAGCGAATTTGGCCGCCGGCAGTTCATTCACTCCGTCCCACTTTTGATGCGGGTCCCAGCTGAGGCTGATCAAATGTCCGCCTTGCCTTACTGCCATGAGCGGAACGGTTATTTTGTACGGATGCGGCACAAGGCGCAAGTGGTCGGGAGTCGTAACGTCAAGCTTGCTGGAAGAAACCTCATCTCCAACTAACCACTCCAAGCCGGGGAACAACGCTTCGTCCTTCGCGCTGCCGAAGCTTCCCTCCCCGACGGTCAGAACGGGGCCGGTCATATTCAGCAGCTCGGCGGCGCTGTCGGATTGCACGTTTTGCTTCGTCTTGACTTGCTTCGCTCCGTCTTCCAACGAAAAATCAAAGTCATACGTCCATTGTCTGCCGGCTGAATCGACGGTCGCGCCATGGAACGCTAACGAGGCTTCTCCGTCTCCTGTATGTGCGGCGGCCGCGGAAGGATAGAAGGAAACCGTTTCGATCGCATTGTCCGGAGACCTGACGACGGACGAAGCGAACGGCTGAACGGTTGCCATCAGCTGCCAGCCTTGTGAAGCGTCGTCCCAAGTAAAGATTTGATATTGACCGTAGCCGAAAGCGGATTTCGGCGATACGACGCGAGTTTGGCCGTTTTCAAGCACTGCATCTCCGGTCGCCGGATCTACGGAAGCGACGGCGTTCTGCGGCTTCGATGGCGGCAGGGCGGCGGAAGCTTCCTTAAGGACAGGGAGCGCAACGGAACGGCTCATGGCATAGCCGGCCGTTTGCAGCCGTACCTCAGCCGAAGATGGGCTTTCGGACGTCGCTCTTACTTTCCAAGTTACGTTCGCTTTTTGTCCCGGATGCAAATCGGTGAGGTCCGCTTGGGCACTTGCGTCAACCACTTCAAGACCTTCGGACAGCACCAGCTCGGCCCGAGGCTCGAAGAACGCTTTCCCGCCGGTATTTGCAATTTCGACGGAAAGCTCGGCTTCCTCCCCGGCATGCAGTGCAGGCTTGGAGCGCTTAATATTGAGGTCTGCGGCAACCGGAGAGGAAATGAAGCCGACCTCGTCTAGCGCCCAGATCGCATTCGTTCGGTCTCCGCCTTCCAAGTCCATGCGGAGCTTCGTAATTTTCCCTTTCCACTCCGGATGATCGCCGACCGAAACCGTGTATTCGTGCATATTTCCGTCCGCCGTAATGACGAAGTCGAACCTTCTTGCCTCCGCATAATACGGCGCCTGCTCCGTCCCGAAGAAAACGGAGACATAGCTGCCTGCCGTCGCGCTCATGCGTACGGTTAACGTTTTGTCCCGCTCGCCGATTACACCCTCGACATTATCGTTGCCCAAGTGGGGGTCGCCGCCCGTAACTCGAGCGCTCATCACTCCGCCGGCCACTTTGAAATCGGCCAAGTTATGAATCGGGATCCATCCTTGCGCGTTTCCGTCCGTATTCCATTGATAGTTTGGTAGAGCGACGCTCTGGAAACGGATAAAGTCGGTTTCCCACACAGTGCCCTCATTGGCGGAATCCAGCGTTAGGCTCAGCTGCCCGATCGTTCCTTCCCAAAGCGGGTGCTCCCACAGCTGTATCGTATATTCATGGAACGCTCCGTCGGAGACGACCGGGACGATCAGCTGTTTATCCTCCGAAAACTCCGAAGACGTATCCGTGGTGAAGCCCACCTTAATGGATTGTGCTTGACCGCCATCAATACGGGTACGTATTTTCATTTCGCCGATCGTTTCGGACGTCTGACCGACCGGCCCGGAAACCATAGTCATAGCACCCGTGCCGTATACCGAAGCGCTGACGCTGGCAGCTCCGGCTTGCAGCTCGGATAAACCGCTTTCAGAACTCCAGCCGTTCGTGGAATTATTAAATTCGTAACTGAACACCGAATAATCACCGATCTTTATGTAGTCGATACTTACCTCCGCCGGAACGCTTTCGGCCGGCTCCAAGTCGAGTCTCAAGTTTTGCACGGTGCCCTTCCAGTTTGCGTGCCCCCCCGCTTTGATCGAATACTCGTGGTATTCGCCGTCGGCCACAATCGGAATGACAAGCCGTTTCGCCTGCGACAAGCCCGGATATACGTCCGTATCAAAATATACGGCGACCGAAGTCCCGTTATTCGACTTCATGCGGATCGTAACCGCCTGTTCCGTCGTCGTCGTCAAGCCGAGCGGTCTAGGGGCGTACCAAAACGGATCGATTCCGTTTAATTTCAGCTGAAGCGCACCGCCTTCCACTTTGTAGCTTTCGACTCCGTTGCGGATGCCCATCCAGCCTTCCAAATTGCCGTCCTCGTTAAAATCGTACTGAATAAAATCGGTACCTGCCGCTAGCGCCGGCGATTTCGTCGCCGGAATGCATGCGAACAACATCGCGCCGACGATTGCCCAAATTAGCTTCGTTCTCATTACTGCAAGCTTCATTCAAACCTTCCTCCCGTCATGGTTTTTAGATGCCGCATCATGATGACTGCTAAGCCGTCCTCTTCGTTATGAATCACCTCCTTTCACCCGGAACGTTCGCCGGTATTCTCTAAAGTCGTCACACCTTCCTTGATCTCACATAGTCCGGATAATCGGTGATGATGCCGTCCACTCCTGCCTCGAGAAGCGGCCCGACCTCGCCCGGCGACCGCACCGTCCAAGCAAACGCCTTGAACCCGCACGAATGAATCCGGGAGACGCTCTCCTCCGAGACGAGAGGAATGCACGGGTTCACGTAATTAGCGAACGCCGCGTATTCCGCAAGAAGCTCATCGGTTACGTCCTCCGGCCTTCCGACGAGGATGCCGACCGCCGCATCGGCGTCGGCCTCGCGGAAGCGCCGCATCGAATCGCGGTCGAACGATTGGACGATCATGCCGGGATGCTCCGGCTCCGGCATTCGAAGCGAATGAAGCTCCCTGGCAAGCTTCCGCTCGATTCCCGGATACAGCCACGGCATCTTGATTTCAATCAACGCCCCCATCCGTCCGCGGCACAGCTCCATCACGTCGCGGAGCAGCGGTATGCGCTCACCCGCATACTTCTCGGAGAACCAGCGCCCGGCATCAAGCGCCTGCAGCTCGGCAACCGTCAAATCTTTGATCAAGCCGGTGCCGTCCGTCGTCCGGTCGACCGTCTCGTCGTGAATGACGACGAGCTCCCCGTCCTTGGACAAATGCACGTCAAGCTCGATCCAATCGGCATTCATAGTAAGCGCCAGCTCGAACGAGGCCATCGTATTTTCGGGAGCGTACCCCGCCGCCCCCCGGTGCGCGACATTAATCGCCTTTACGCCGCGCGCCGCTTCATTTCCCGTCTTCATGCCCATGATCCCACTCCTCATCTTTTGAAAGCTTCTGCACGACGTTTACAGCTTCATAAACGTCTTTTCCGTAAACCATTCGGTCTCAAGAACGCATTCCACCGCATTCCCGTCGGTGTTCACCTGAATTCGCTTCGACCAATCGGCCCTGAGCACCTTGGCGCCGAGCCTGCCGAACAAGTGCATGTTGCGGATAAAGGACGGACGATGCTCAACGACCGTCTCGTTGCAAGGTACGACCACGATCGGGGCGCCGCATTCGCGGATGAACTCCTCGGTCGTGGAGGCGTCTCCCCCATGGTGCGCCGCTTTCAGCATCGTGACGGACCGAATCATTTCCTTCTGCGGCGAATTCAAAATACGATTCGCTTGATATACGCCGCAATCTCCCGTCATTAACGCGGTAAACCGGCCGTACCGGAGCCGGAGGACAATGTTGAAATCGTTGAGATCCACATGGCTGTGACGGCCCAAATATTCCCGATCGGGGGTCGACACGACGTCGAACGACAGTTTGGAGCCGAATCGCAGCGACGTCCCGACATCGTTCTCGTTCAGCTCCAGCACGTTAGGATGAGTACGAAGCCGCTCCCGAAGCTCCATCCAGAACGAGTAATTGTCGCCGTCGTCCGATTGCCTAACGATTTCGTCGTCGATGGGGGAATACACGAACTGCCGCACCGTAAATCGCGGGTCGTTCAGCAAATCGACAAGCCCGCCGAAATGGTCGCTGTGAGCATGCGACAATATGACGCAATCGAGCGTCGTAATTCCTTGTTCGAGCAAATACGGTATGACGATTTGCCGCCCTTGCCCTTTCTTGGCCCCGTCGAGCAATATGTTGATCTCCCCGTCGCTCCCTTGAACGCGAATCAGAAAGCTGTCCGCGGGACACTTGTGCGGATCGCCTAACGCATCCGTTTCCAGCCGGTTTACATCGAACAGCATCATGCTGACGATATACCCGCTTAACCCGCCGCTTGAAACACGTTCCTCCACCGTGCATCCCTCCGCCTCGTTTTTACTCTACGAACCCTGTAAGCTCGTCGTTTACTCCACTAACCCCGTACGCTCGATGCCTTCGACGAAATGCCGCTGCGTAAACATATAGAGAATCAGCGGCGGCAAAATGATGAGCAATGCGCCTGCCATTTTGATCGGCTCGTTCATATCGAACTGCCCGGCCAGCAAGCCGTTGTTGCTGAGCGACATGTCGTTCAATCGGCCCTGCATCCAATCCATCTGCAGCGCCATGGCCAGGAACTTCTCGTTCTTCAAATATAGCGCCGCTTCGAAATAAGTGTTCCAGTGCCAAACGAAGGAAAACAGAAAGACGATTAAGAGCGCCGGCTTCGCGAGCGGAAGCATGATTTTCCAATACGTCCGGAAAGCGCCCGCCCCGTCCATCCTTGCCGATTCCTCCATCTCCTTCGGCAGCGTGGCGAAAAATTGCCGGAAGATGATGATGAACAGCGCTCCCTTGATCCCTTGCGCGAAAACTGCGGGCACAATGAACGGCAGCGGCGAATTCAGCCATCCGAGCTTCGAAAACATGACGAACAGCGGAATCGCCATCGTTTGCGTCGGGATGATGAACGTAATGAGCACGATGAAAAATAAAGCGTTCTTGAGCGGGAAGTTCATTCGGGCGAACGTATATCCCGTTATGGCGCACGAGAGCATTTGGAGCAGCGCGGCCGCAGAAGCCATAAACAGCGTATGGCTCAACGATTTCAAATAATAGAGACCTTTGAAGGCGTCCGCGTAGTTTTCGAACTTCAGCTGCCTCGGAATCCAGCGAACCGCGGGGTCGATCAAGTCGCTGATATCCTTAAAGGACGTAGACAGCATGTAAAACAGCGGCGAAAGATACAGCACGGAGATGGAAATGAGCATGACGTAAGTAAGGCATTTGAAAATGATCCCGTCGTTCATCCGTTGGCCGAGCAACCATAGCTTTAGACGCTCGTTCCCCCATACCCGCAAGCGTTTTCGTTTCGGCTTGGAAGCCGTCCGTTCGTAATCGTAATGGGTCGTCATGCCTTGCTACACCTCCCTTCGGTTGAAACGCAGCGAGATCCGCGCCAAAATCGCAACCAGTACAAAAATGAACGCGAAATAAATCCATCCGAGCGCGCTCGCATAACCGTAGCCCGTCTTCAAATTGCTCATATTTCCTAATATGTGATTGATGATCGGGTTAAACGAGTACGTGGACAAATCCACAAGCGTATAAATCAAGTTGAGAAAAATGAACGGAACGATCGAAGGAAAGGTGATTTTCCAGAACGATTCCCACGGCGTTACGCCGTCGATTTGCGCCGCCTCGTACGTCGAAGGCGGCACGGTGCGGAACGCGGCAAGGAAAATAATCACCTGCACGCCGGAATACCAAAGCACGATAATGAATTTCCTCAACAGGCTGACGATCGGGTCCGCAAGCACGGGCGGGAACGTATCGTATATCATCCCCGCCAGATCGTACTGCTCCGCGAACGGCAAATCCCCTTGCCCTTGCGCGAACAGCTCCATCAGCACTTTGCCGGTAGCAAAGATGACCGGAAGGAAAAAGATCGCGCGAAAAATCATTCTTCCGGGAAACTTCTGGTTCAGCAGCAGCGAGACGAGCAGAGCGAACAGCACCGTAATCGGGATGATCAGCAGCGACTCGCGCCAAAAAAGAAGCATTTCGATCGGAAATACGTTGTCCCGCAAAAACGCGTATTTAAAGTTGTCCATGCCGACATAAATGTAATCAAGCCCGCTGCCGTCCGGTGAAACGACCAGCTTGTGAAAGCTTAAAAACAAAGAATACAGCAGCGGATACGCCATGAAGAGCAGCACGCCGACGATCCAAGGCAGCAGGAAAGCGTAAGCGGTTAACGCCGACCGGGCCGACATCGCTCTTTTGCGGCGCGCGTGCTCTTTGAGGCTTAAACCCGTCGCCGTCTCTTGCCGATTCACAGCATTCATCCGCTCACTCCCCGTTCAATGACCGCGAACGAATGGGCGTCCATCGTATGCCCTTCGCCGCTGTACGGCACTTGATTGTAATTCACCCAAATTTTCCGCCCGTTCTCGTAGGTCGTCTCGTAAACTCCGTCCGCCACTTTGCGGTGGTTCTCGATAAATAAATTCCATACGCCCTCGGAGGCGTCGACGAACGCTTCGTATTCTTCCAGCACCCGATCCTCCAGCGCGTCAAACTTCGAGCTGAACAAATAGGCGAACATCGTTCGCTTGAGAACGCGAGGGTCTTCATAAGTAAGCATAAAGTAAGGAATCTCCCCGTATTCGATCGCCCGCAAGTACTCCACTTCGGGATTCGTTCTTACGTTGCCTGGCGCCGCCGAATATGTCGCCAAGCCGTGAACGGCGATCGGATAGAACGGGACTTCCTCGTCGATGATTAAGTCGTAGTTGTACACGGTCGGAAACAACTGAATATAGTCGACATGTCCGAGCACATAGGCGCCCGCGCCGCTCGTCATGGCATAACCGACCGTTCGGCGCGTCGTGTCGAGCAGCTCCGCGTACATGTTCGCCATCGTCTTCCGATCCTGCGGATGCTTTCTGCTGAAATCGCTGTACAGCAAGCCCCCGAATTCCGCTATGCCGATCCCGTCTACCGGCAATCGTTTGTACTGCTCCAGCGCTTGTTCGACGTTAATTCGGATATTTTCGGCATTCGGACGATAGTAATACGTTTCCTTGCTGTACCAATCGCTCCAGAACATCTCCCGGTATGCCGTGCCGTCAACCATACGAGCCGCGTCTTCGAGCGGCGAGAAGCCGTTGCCGAAAGCGTTCGTCGATTGCGTGAACACGTCCTGCATCACCAGCTTGGCGTCTCCCATCGCTTCCAGCTTCCCGGACAGCCGCTTCAGTCCGTCCGCTCCTCCGATCCCCTCTTCAATCGGGAACCGTTTCGGCAGCGAGCCCTGCAAGCCGCCCCGGTTCCAGCCGGTGACCCCGACAATCATATTTCCGACGCCGCGGCCCCGTAGCTTTTCCACGATTTGTTCGACCTGTTCGAACGTAGTGGAAACGACCGTCTTCGTATTGAAAGGATTCGGCTCCGTCGCCGCCATAATAAATTCGAAATAGGCCGGGGGCTCCTTCGAGCCGCCTTGCAGCTTGGCTGCGCCGGCTTCCTTCTGCAAATAATTCCGATACGCCTTCGCCATGCCGACGTAATTCGCTTCCTCGCCTTTGAGGAACATGTACTTGACGGTAATCGGCTCCACCGTCATGTTCTTTTCGTAAGCGTCGATCGACTTCGTCAAGCTGATCGGCTGCTTAAAGGGCCTTCTGACATGAAATCTGGCGAATATTTGGTTGAAGCCGGTGTGAATGCCGGAAGGCGCCGCATATACGTTCGATTTATATTGGCCTTCTTCGATAACGGCCAGGAAGCCCGCATCGCCGCGCTTCAATCCGAATACGGGATACGCGATCGAATCCCTAGGGAAAAATTGACCGTTCGGCGGAATGGAAGGGTCGATTCCGTACACCGGGAAATCGTACGCCGTCACAAGCGGGGAACGCGTTTTATTAAAATAAATCAAGCCTCCCGGACCGTCCGGCACGAATAAATATCCTTCCGTTCCGGACGGTGCCGCCCCCATGAACGGCAGCAATTCCACGGTGACGATTTTGTTTTCCTTCGTCTCCAGCAATCCCAGCTCCGGCATATGCACCTGAAGCTCTCCGTTATTCAAGCGATACTCGAAATAGAAGGAAAAGCCCAAATCGTCGAGCACGTAACGAACGCCTACGCCGCCATTGATTTTCCGCCACGCGACCGCGGCATTATGCTCCACGGCGTTGCTCAGCTCCGGCGAATTTTGCTGCGGCTTCAAGTACCGAAATAAGAACGGGGATTGCAGGTTCGCGCGCCACAGCCCTTGAACCTCCTCCCGCTCCATATCGGAGGAGGTCGGGTTGCCGTACCACATCGTTCCATGTGCATCCTTCACGGCGATCCGGCCGGATTCCGGCTCCAGCCAAAGGGACGTCTCCCGATCGCCGCCGCTCACCAAATACCACGCCGTTCCGTCGATCGTTTGCTTCGCTCCATCCGGGAGGCCGGTCTCGAACGGAAGACTCTCGAAGTAATCCTTCGCCTTATCCGGCGTATAATTGCCCGTCGTTACGCTGCTGTCCCCCGACCAAACGATATATAGAGCCAAGCCCCCGAGCACAATCAACAGCACGGCCGGAAAGAGAGACAAGCGCAGCAGCCTCTTAAGCACGGTTCATCAGCTCCCTTCCCAGCTGGATAAAGAAGTCCGCCGCCT
The DNA here is from genome assembly GCF_028745515.1 of Paenibacillus thermotolerans. Classification (GTDB taxonomy): domain Bacteria; phylum Bacillota; class Bacilli; order Paenibacillales; family YIM-B00363; genus Paenibacillus_AE; species Paenibacillus_AE thermotolerans. The sequence goes on from NZ_JAQZSG010000003.1 coordinate 242,997, forward strand.
GGTAGACGAGCCCGACCGTGACGAAGCCGAACAGTCCCAAACAGAGCAGCGTAAATACGGAGACGGCCGACATGCCGAGCGTCTCTTTGACATTGTAATTATGCACCGTCTGCGTTCCGATGAAGATCAGAATGAGCACCCACAGCTGAATGGCGTTCATGGCAGCGTCGTAAATAACGGCCTCCTGCTGCGTCAGCACATTGGACAGCAGCTGCACCGGCAGCGTAAACAGGACGAGAGGCGCAAGCGCATAGGCGTTCACAATGAACACTTTCTTCAAGGTGCCTTCGCCTTTCATGACCGAGCCGATCAAATAGTTGGCGAAAAGCCAGGCGAACCAAAGCAGAAAATATTTCGCCGCTTCCATCCATAGATTCAACTCTTCAAACCGCGCCTCTGCAAAAACGAAGCTAACGGCCGCCTTTCCGGCAATCGTAACGACAAAGCCGGCAATGAGCACGATGAAGGCGAACCATCCTCGGATCATGCTGCTAGCCGCGATATCGTACATGCCGTTCATCGGATGTCTAAGCACGGCAAACAGCATGTAGAACGAGTACTTCCACGGGCCTTTTTCCCTCTTCTGCGCTTTGGTTCGGCGCTGCTTCAGCATGCGCTTTCCGAACTTGGACCATAGGAACAGAAGCGCCCATAATGAAACGATCACGGTCATAGCGATCCCGAAATAATCGAGCAGCCAGTTCATGCGAATTTGCCAATACGACTCCGAGTAGCCGGTTTTGTCGTAAGCGAGCTCGAAAAAGCTTCGCGACTGCTCGTAATTTTCCCGCTTATATTCGCTCTTCGCCAGCGCTTGATAAGCTTTGTCGAACGTGCCGTGGCGCACGAGAATTTCCTTCCACAGCTTCTCGCCTTCCTCGTATTTGCCGTCCTTATACAGTGCGAGCGCTTCATGCACCATCGTTCCGAATTCCGTACGCTTAAAAATTTGGATCATATTGAGCTCGCCGTCGGATACGTAAATATTTCCGGAGGAATCCGTAACGACGCTGGTCGGGCGCTTGAACAGCCCGTACCTGGGCGAGACCGAAGTGTCGTTGCCGAAGCGGAATATCATATTCCCTTGCCAATCGTACTGATAAACGCGGCCCCCGGCGCTTTCGATGACCGTCATAAAGCCGCTTCGGTCCACCGAAACGTCCGTGAACGAAAACCGGTCCATCGGACCGACCCAAGGCGCAAAGTTTTTGTCGCTTAACAAATCGATGCCGCCCGCGTTCAGCCGCTTCAGCTGGCCGCTCTTCAAGCCCTGGTTGACGGTGAAAATAAAGCCGCGGTCGTCCATCGTCATGTTCGAGATCGAGCCCGGCAAATTTTTTTGCTCCTCGGCAAGCTGCTCCTCCGTGTAAAACCTTCGCTTCAGCGTATCGATCCAATTCGAAGGAACTTTGTTGGCGCCGAAGAAGCCCGCAAATTCTCCTTCGGGCGACATCTGCAGCAGCCCTTGATAACCGCCTTTGTTCGCGACGTATATAAACCCGCGGTTATCGACGACGACCTTGACGGGGACGTACAAATAATTTTTAGGGATGTATTCGGACTGAGGCGCCTTCACCTCTCTCACAAATTGACCGTTCGGATCAAAGACGGCGATTCGCTTGTTCCCGGTATCGGCCACATAAATAAAACCGTCATCGGTTACGAATACGCCTTCGGGCGTACGCAGCGTATTCGTCCGATCCTCCGTCCCTTCTTCGGGAATCGTTCGGATGACCCGCCCGTCCGGGGCAAGATGAACGATCCGGTCGTTCCCGCGGTCCGCCACGTAAATGTCGTCGTTCGGCATAATGAACAAATCTGCGGGATCTTTAAAGCCCTCCCACAGCTTCCACGGCACGAACGCGTACGGCGCGGGAATCCAGCGGCCGTTCGCATCCGTCGACGACGTGAAGTACGGAATGGAAGCCTCCGAACGCTGTGCAGGCAAACCGGCAATCAGCAAGGCGGCGGCGATCAAGCTCAACAATAATCGGCGGTATTTACGGTTCATCGTCTTCAGCCCCCTCATTTGATACCGGAGTGTGCCATCGTTGCAAGCACCTTCCTCTGCGATATCAAGAAAATGATGAGGTTCGGCACGAACATCACGAGACCTACCGCAGCGGCGACGCCCTGCCCGACGACGTTGTTGGCCAGACCGTTCGTAAGCGTCATGACGTAGTACGGCAACGTCTTCAGCGACTCCATCTGCACGTACAGGTTGGACGTTTCCGCCTGCGACCACGATGCCTGGAAGGTCAAGATCGCGACCGTCGCGACGGCCGGCATGCAGACCGGCATGACGATGCGGAAAAACATCGTGAATTCTTTGGCGCCGTCGATCTTTGCGGCTTCCAACAGCTCGTTCGGAATTTGGTCCACGAACTGCTTCATAAGAAACACGCTCGTCGGTGCGGCGATCAGCGGCACGATATGCGCCAAATACGTATTCATAATGCCGATGTTGGCGATGACGAGATAGCGCGGAATCGCGACGGCTTCCGGCGCGAACATGAGCGCGAAAATCGTCATCGAAAAAAACAGCTTGCTTCCCGGAAACCGATGCTTCGAAAAGGCGTAAGCCGCCAACGAGCTCACGACGATGACGCAAACCATCGTCACCGACGTGGTCAGCAAGCTGTTAAACAAATAGCGCGTAAACGGGATCACGAGCGTTTGCGTCTTTAAAAACAGCTCGCGGAAGTTTTCCAGCGTCGGATCCTGCACGATAAACCTCGGAGGATACAAAAACAGCTCGTTGATCGGCTTGAACGCATGATTGACGATAAAGATGATCGGCAGCGCCATAAACAGCCCGAGGAGGACGAGAAAGATGAGCGATATTTTTTGGAAAGCGTCGATCCGCTTCCATGCTGCCCATAGCAGTTTGAACCGCTTCACTTACATCTCCTCCTTCTCGCCGAACAGCAGGAAAGACAGCTTCGTCGCCCCGTACACCAGTAGCAGCAGAAGGAAGGACAGCGCCGCGGCATATCCCAGTTCGTAGCGGATAATGGCAAAATCGTCGATATGATTGATGATGAGATGTCCGGAATATTGCGGCGTGATCGGCGATCCGGCCAATATCGCGCCGATCGCCCCCGCCTTCAGCGTCCCGACGACCGACATGACGGCGCCGAACAGCAGCTGCGGCTTGATCGCCGGTATCGTAATATAAAAAATTTCCTGCAGCCGGTTCGAAATCCCGTCGATCGCTCCCGCTTCGTACATTTCCCGGTTCACCGTCTGCAGCCCGGCAAGCATGGCGAGAAACCCGACGCCCATGCTGGCCCACAGCGAAATGCCGATCATGATGGTCATGAAATACTTCGGATCCTGCAGCCAAAGGACAGGCTGGTTCAACAGTCCCCATTTCAGCAGCAGGTTGTTCAAATAGCCGACTCTGTCGCCGCTGAAGATGACCGGCCACACGACCGCGAAGGCGACGCCGGAAGCAAGCGACGGCGCATAAATCGCGAGCGTGAAGTAGTCGCGGATCGAGCGCGGCAGCTGGTGAATGAGCCAGGCGAGCGCGAAGGAAAGCATGTACCCGCCCGGCCCTACGATAATCGCAAACTTGAACGTGTTCGGTATGGCGTTCTGCAGAAAGATCCGATCCTGCGTCATAATCGCCAAAAAATTGTCCCAGCCGAGAAACTTCGGAGGCGAAATCGCGTTAAAGCTGAAGAAAGACAGCCCGATGGCGACAAGCACGGGGATCAGGATGAACAGCAGGAACGTAATCAGGAACGGCGCGATAAACAAATAAGATAACCGGTTCTCCCATATTCGGGCGGCCAAGCCCGGCCGTTTCGGTTTAGCCTGCGCACGCATGTCTGCACGTATGTCGGTTGCCGTACTCATGGCCCTTCCTCCCCGTCCCAAGGCTCCGTCACGCGCGGAACATGAAGCGTCCGCTTAACCGCGCCGTGCTTCTCTCTCAGCCCGAACTCAATTTGTTTCCGCTGCATTTCCCGGTTCGTATCGATGACCGCTTGCTCCAGCGCTTCTCTCACGTTCAGCTTTTGCACGACCGCCTTGTTCCAAGCGAAATCGAGCTGTCTGGCGGTGAAATAGCCTCCCGGCACCTGCGGCGCTTCTTTATACCATCTGCGCTGCTCTTGAATGACCTTCAAGTGCTCTTCCGGCCACGGAAGCCTCTTGAACGCTTCCATATTCGCCGTATTCCATCGGTATTCCGGACCGAACACCGCTTCGATATCGTTGCCGAACCTCTCTTGCGTGGCGGCGGACGTCCACCATTGCAAAAACTTCCAAGCTTGCTCCGGCTTCTTCGTTTTCTTAAAAATGACTCCCGCCTGCATCGGGCCGCCCGACCATCGCTCGACGACCCCGCTGCCGTTACGGACGCCCGGCAGCGGCGCGATCGTCCATTTGCCCGCAATTTCCGGCGCGGCGAATTGCGTCTGCAAATAGTTGTTGAAATCGACGACGCCGATCGGCATGTCGCCGAGGCGGAAATGGTTGAAGAAGCTCGGCACGTCGCGCGGCAGCTGATACAGCGTGAACATTTCCGTCAGCTGAAGGAAGCCTTTGTACGCTTCCTCCGTATCGAGCCCGGATTTCATCCCGTCCTCCGAGTACAGCTCCGCCCCGTTCTGGAACAGGAACGTATTAAAGTCCTTCGGCGGCAAATAAAAATCGTAACCGTTCTGCTGCAGGGTAGAAAGCATCCTGTACATGTCTTCCCACGTATCCGGCGGCGTTAGGCCGAGCTCCTCCATAATATCCGTCCGGTACGCCAATACGTTGAAGCCCTGCACCTCGGGCAGCGCATACTGTCCGCCGTCGTAATGGAACATTCGCAGCGCGCCGGGATGAAATTGCGATGCGCTTTTCTCGTAATCGTCAAAGGTCGACAAATCGAGCAAAGCTCCCCGCATAGCGAAGTCCGCCGGCATCGCGGCGTCGATGCCGAGCGCCACGTCCGGCTGAATGCCTGCTGCGTTGCCAAGGATGAACATTTGCGGATCGGGAACGATGTTGACGTTCACCGTAATGCCCGTTTCCGGCGTAAACGTTTCATCGGCCAGCTGCTGAATCAGGTTTACGTAGTCCCTTCCGCGGTTTACCCATACGTCGATCGCTTCGGGGTCCTTCCGCCGGAAGTCGTAATCGATCCAGAACGTTCGAAAGAACGACGTGACGGAATGCGAAAGGCTTTCCCAAACGTTCGCTTCCGCCTTCGGGACGCTCACGGTCATATCCGCTACGTAGATATAATCGAGGAGGAGCGGCTGATCCAGCATCCGAAACAGCCAAGTGCTCAAGCTGCTCTGCATCGTCGAAAACTTGCCGAGCTCGTTCGGTACCTCCCGCGGATTGTCGCGCATGTCCCTTAAGTCGGATGCGGCCAGCCGAAGCGCGTTCTCCGGATCGGAGCGGCCTCCGGTAGAGACGGACTGCAACAGCTCCGCAAGCGCCAGAAGATCGTCTATCATGACGTTCATGCGTTCTTCATAATCCGGCATATATTTTTTCAATTCCCAGTCGCGGTTCAAATCGATGTTGCCGTTGCCCGTCAGCGATTTGTCGAAGTTGCCGGTAATTCTCCGAATGGCGGCGTCCATATTCGAGATGCGCTCGATATTCCGGACGATTCCGTCGTAAACGGGCTTGATCGGAGCGGCCGTTGCCGTCATGCGAAGCGTATGCTTGCCCGCTTTGAGCGGAATCCCCATCGGCTTGCCTTCGGCGTCGGACAACGTCAAGTTGTGCCAAGAGGTATCATACGGGAAAGCCACCTGCTCCATCTCCGGAAACAATGGAGCTCCATCGATGGAAACGGTCCGATAAGCGTAGAAATTGTTTAAATACGACTGAAAGTATTTAAAGCCGATTTTGTAGACGCCGTCGGCCGGAACCTCAAACTCCCACTCCACCCATTCTCCGCTCCGCTTAAATTGCTCGCCTCCCAATGAATTGAATCGGATGAAGCCTTCCGTGTCCGGCGATATTTTCGGATAATCCGACGATTGAAGCTGAATCGACGTATTCGATTTCCGGGTTATGCTTTCGGCCTCGATCAACGAAATCCATGAGCCGTTCCGTGAAGCGCCGTTGCCGCCGCCTGCATATGGCTCAAGCCGCTTATTTCCCGCGATCCTCAGCGACTGAAGATTCATCGGCTGACTTTCTCCCACCAGGCGTATCGTGTGGCTCCCTTTCTTCATCGGCCATTTCAGCGGAGATACGTCGATACTGTAGTCCGCAAGCCATTCGCTTTTCCACCCGGAAGCTGCGACCGATTGCGGCCTGCTGTCGTTGCCGAATTCATCCCGCTGCGGCGGATAAGGCCGATGGGTGAAACTAAGCTTCAACGGGAGCCGTTCCGCTTCGGGAAACGGGTACGCCCCGTCAATTTGCAAGCCGCGCACGATATCCGCCCCATAGTTCCCCGCCCCGTCGTAAACGAGACCGATCCGGTAAAGGCCGTCTTCGGGAATCGTCACGTTCCATTCGATCCAGCCTTCCTCCGAGTTCCAAGCGACCGCATCGCCTTCCGTCTCAAATTGCTTCGGATCGGACACCTCGCGATAAGAGGAAGCCGGAATGACGATTTCCTTCACGTCCTCGGAGGAAGCGGACGGAACGAATTCGGAAAGCAGCTTTGCATAGGCGCTGTCTTCACTCCCCGCAATCCGGTTCAATACCGGCTGAGCCGCCTTCCCCTCGGCGCTTGGCTGCAAAGCGGACCAGACGGACCAGACGAGGACGGCAAAGCCTAACGTAAACATAAGCCACTTGACTTTTTGCCCGCTTAGCATATGACTTCCTCCGTTTGCGGGTCGAAGAAATGCACGTTGTTCATGTCCAGCCCGATCGTAACCGCTTCCCCTTCGCGAACATCGAAGCCGAACGGATCCATTCGCACCGTAACCGAATGCTCGCCGTTGCTCACGTGCAGAAACGTATCCGAGCCCATAAATTCCTGCAGCTCTACGATAGCGGCAAACCGGCTTTGCGAATATTTCCAATCGCCGTCGTCCGAAGCTTTGCAGGCGATTTGTTCCGCGCGCACTCCGAGAACGACCGATTTATCATAATAGTGCCTATCCAGCAGCACCTTCGCTTTCTTCGTCGGGATCAGCAAGGAGGCTTTGCGCGTCTCGAAAAACACGCCGTTCTCATGCTGCATAATTTTTCCTTGAATGAAATTCATCGGCGGCGTGCCGATAAAACCGGCTACAAACATATTTTTCGGAGAAGTGTATATTTCCTTCGGCGTCCCCACCTGCTGAATGACGCCCCCGCGCATGACGACGATTCTCGTCCCCATCGTCATCGCTTCGATTTGGTCGTGCGTTACGTAGATCATCGTTGTTTTCAGCTTGCGATGCAGCTTCGTAATTTCCTCGCGCATTTGCACCCGCAGCTTCGCATCCAGATTGGATAGCGGTTCGTCCATCAGAAACACTTCCGGCTCGCGCACGATCGCCCGTCCCAAGGCGACTCTCTGCCGCTGTCCGCCCGACATTTGCCTCGGCAGCTTGGTAAGGAGCGGCTCGATTTCCAGCACCTTGGCGGCGCGGATCACATGCTCGTGAATTTCGTGTTTGGCCATCTTGCGCAGCCGCAAACCGAACGCAATGTTTTCATATACCGTCATGTGAGGATACAGAGCGTAGTTTTGGAAGACCATGGCGATGTTCCGGTCTTTGGATGAAACGTAATTGACCATTTGGTCGCCGATATATATTTCGCCTTCGCTGATTTCCTCGAGACCGGCCAGCATCCGCAGCAGCGTCGATTTCCCGCAGCCCGAAGGTCCGACCAGCACGAGAAACTCGCCGTCTTCCACCTCGAGATGAAAATCGTCTACGGAATAACGGCGTTCGCCGGCATATTTTTTCTTTACATGCTGGAACGATACGCTTCCCATGATATTTGCCCCTCTCCAAACGGTTGTTGCGTTTCAATCGGCCGGGCCCCGGACACCTCCGAGGCCGAACCGATCCAAGCTTGATCTTACTGCAGCTGGTCGCGCAGCTCTTTCAATTTTGCGTTCAAATCATCCGTTCCGGCCGGGAAGTAATCGTGCGCGGTCACTTCCTCATTAAAGCCTTTATCCACCCAGCCGTTCACGAACTCCTCCACGAGGTTTCCGCCGACCATCGGAATGATGCCGTGAATTTGCCCGATTCGGGATGCATGAGCGAGCGCGTCGACATTCAATCCTTGGTATACCGGCGCATTTTTGAAATGGTTTACGATTTCCTCGTTCGGCGTATTCGGGAACGTGCCCCCGATGTCGATCAAAATCTTTTGACCTTCCGCCGTTGCCGTCCAGAACTTCAAAAACTCCCATGCCGCATCTTTGTGCTTGCCGGCTTTGCTCATAAACATCGGGTTGTCGAACACCATGCCGACTTGCTTTGCGGTCCCTTTCGGGAACGGCGCGATATCCCAGTTAAACTTCAGCGCTTCCTTCCAGCCGCCGATGAGCGGGGAAACGTGAATCGTAAACAAGGCGTTGCCGTTGCTCCACAGATCGTAATCTTCCGCCAAACCTTGCTCTACCTTCTTTTTCCCGTTCAGCATCGTTCCGTCTTTCGAAATCCAATCGAGCACCGACTGCAAATCGTCGAGCACGGCCGGATCGTTGCCTAAAAACTCGGTATAATCCTCGTTCATCATGACTGTGTTCGGCGTATGGCCGTTGGCGACGGGTACGGCGGTGGCAAAAAACTGAAGGAAGAAGGAGCTTGCGTCAAAGCCCCAGTTTTTCTCCGCGGGGTTGGTCGCTTTCTTAGCCATTTCGACCATGTCGTCGAACGTCCAATCGTTGCTCGGCGGGTTCAAGCCGTATTTGTGAAGCAGATCCTTATTATAGAAAATAAGGAACGAGTCGTTGCCGCGAGACAGCGCGTACTGCTTGCCTTTCCACTGGAACTGTTCCAGCCGGCCCGAGCTGAATTCATATTTTTGGAATTCTTGGTCTTTCTCGATGTAAGGCGTCAAATCCTCCGCAAACCCTTGTGAAACGGCGGTCATAAACGTGTTGTGCCAAAACAAATCGATCGGATCGTCGGCCGCAATCGCTTGCGTCAAGGCGTCCATCATACCCGCATGGCCGATATTGACGATTTCCACCTCGATATTCGGATGTGTTTTCGTAAATGCGTCGCCGATTTGCTTAAACGGCGAGTTCGGATCGACCCATGCCGCCACCTTCAGCTTGATTTTTTCCCCCGAGCTGCCGGCGTTGTCGGCAGGCTGATCCCCATTGCTCGTCTCTGAAGTCGTGTTCGAAGGCGTATCCGTATTTGCATTTCCGTTCCCGGAGCCCGAGCCCCCGCCGCCGCATGCGGCGAGCAATACAAGCATAAACACACATGCGATGAGCAAACATTTTTGAACTGCAGCATTCCGAAACATACTTCTCCCCCTCAAAGGAAATTTAGGAACCGAATAAAGCCGATCTTGCTTCAGAAAACCATATCAATGAGTTCAAGCTTCGCCTGCTTGACCGCGCCGGCATCACCCCCTACATAATGAGAACCGGATTCATAACGGAGCAAAAAATACTTTTTTATTCAACTCCCCCTCCTCCGCTTTCCACTGAATATGTAAAGGGCCTCTTGGTGTATTGACGATTCCGCTGCAACGGCTCATTCCCGGCAGGGGCACCGGCTCGAAGCTGAAGCTTTCGTATCCCGGCTCGAGCGGCTTTACCCCTAAAACATATCTGCTGATCCATTGCACCGGCGTGCTGGCCCAGCTGTGGCACAGGCTCATTCGGTACGAATCGTACGCGGTGTAAGTCGTCTGCGCTTGATGAAAGTCGCTCCCGTGCATCAGCACCGAGCTCTCCCAGAACGTAGTCGCCCCTTGCTCGAGCATGCTTCCCCATACGGTGGAAATGACGTTCCATGCTTTGTCATGAAAGCCGTACTTGGAGTAACATTCGGCCAGCCAAAAAGCGGAGAGCGGCGTGATCGGATCGCGGAGCTCGCAGCCCGACAAAAATCGTTCGGCGCTGCGCTCCGGCAATAAACCGCTTACAATGCCGATTAAAGGAGTGATGAACGCATTGCCTTCTTGCAGGAAGACGGATTCTTCGATCTCCGGATCCGGCCAATCCGCCAGCTCGCCCAGCTCGAGCTCGGGAACGTATCGATCGAGCAGCCTCACGCTTTCGTTCATGAGTTTCAAAATCGCGTTGAGCGCCGCCCAGGATTCTTCCTGCTTCATGGGCACCCATTCGATGAACGCTTGGTGCGGGTTCGTCAGCCAGCCGGTTTGCCGGTCGCTGTTTTCTCTCACCCACCGCAAGTGCGTTACAAAATCGTTTTTGGTCGCAACAATAAACGGTTTATCCCCGGTATGCAGGTAGTACTCCCACAGGCCGATAATCCACCAGAGCGTATAAGATGGGATGGAATTCATCCAATAGCCGTATGGAGTTTTCCCCAATTCGGACATGGCGCGCTTCAGCACGGTAAAGTCGTTCCATAGGACAAAGTCCGCCTTCGCAGCCATATAAAAGTCGTACGCCCAATTGAGACGATCCCGTTTAATGCCGTCCCACAGCCCGATTTGATGACAAACCTTGTTCGTATGCACAGCCACGTCGTAGATTCGGTCAAGCAGCGGCAGGTCGGTTTCCACCGTTCCGATTTGCGCGAGCGGCACGCCCGCCGCTTCGAACTCAAGCTCCAGGCGGAACGGCGCATCGCTTTCGCCTCCGACAAACAGCTGCAAATATCGATACCCTTGCGGGAGCGTAACGGCTGTTTTCCCCGCGGGTACGGCAATCAGCTCGGTTATGCAGGAGTCGTAATGCTCAAGCTCATACAGCGACTCCGCGCCGCTCCAGAGCAGCGATACGTCCGTATGCCCCTTGTTTCGCACTTTGAACCGTACGTTGTCTTCCCGCCGCAAATCGACGACCGTCTGCGGCACCGCCCGCAAATCGTTCTGCTTCTGCCAAGTCCGATACGCTTTCCATTCGTTCTGCTTTAGCAGGTGATAAAACACATGCTTTTCATTGCGTTCCGGCGTAAATTGCAGCGGCTTAACCGCAGTCCCTTCCAGAACGAGCATGCCGCCGCTCGCTTGCACCTCCGTGCCGGAGGCGGAAAGGACGGCCGCATTCGCAATCGGGGAAACTGCAATATCGCCGTAGCCGCCTCGCACAAACCATTCAGGGCCGTTGTCCAAATCGCCGTACGGCTCATCGCCAAGCCGGCAAACGACTGCGGCCTTCTCCTCTTCCGCATCCCACGTCTCATCGGTCGGCAGCCAAACTCCGTCCGCTTGAAGATACGCAATAAAGCCGACGGTCCGGTCGAACAGATGAATATTGATCGGTCCGACCGGCATTGGCTCGCTGCACTCGATGACCGCGGCGATCGTATGGCTTCCTTCGGATAACGACTCCGGCATCCCCGGTATTTTCGTAAACAATGTGGCGTGCCTCGGATGATCCTCAATGCCGCCGATGGCGACGCCGTCCAATTCAAACCGGACGGATCCGGTGCATGCGACGCTGAGCTCGGGACGCTCCGCGTCCCGTTCAACAACGAATCGTTTGCTCAATCGGATGCTCTTTCGCTGCTCTCGCTTCGGATGCCAGATCCACGCCGGCAGCTTGCCGGTTTCTAACGTTTGCGTATGAGTTCTCATCCATAGTCTCCTTAGGTAGATTCTCTCTCCAAAATATTGCAAGGAAGCACGACGCGCCGGACATCGTCATACCCGACTTCTCCTTCAACGAGCTCGATCAGCAGCTTTCCGGCCTCGTAGCCCATTTGAAGCATCGGAAGCTCGACGGCGGTGATGGACGGTCTCGACACTTGCGTAACCGCAGAATTATCGAAGCCTGCGACGGCCAAATCGTCCGGAACCTGGTAACCGAGCTGCACCGCCCTTTCGATCACCCGTGAAGCGATCACGTCCCGCCCGGCCAAAATAGCGGTCGGACGCTGCTTCAAGCTCAGTAGCATCTCGGTTTCCTTATACCCGCTATCCGGCTCAAAGCTTCCGAAAGCGATCAGCTTCTCGTCCGCTTCCAATCCTAGGTCCGCAACCGCCTTCTTATATCCGTTCAACCGGTCGAGCGACGCGTCGACATCGATGGAGCACGGCGTGATGAACCCGATTCTCTTATGCCCCTTGCTCGCCAAATATTCAACCGCCTGATACGCGCCTTGCTCGTTGTCGGCGTTCACGCTGTGGCAGACGCTCTCCTTATAAGGCCTTCCCAGCAGCACGAACGGGAACCGCTTTTTCACAAGCTCCTCGTACGGCCGCTCGCCCATTTTCGTTCCCATCAGAATGAGACCGTCGGCGGATTGCTTTTGATAAACCTCCATTAAATGGTCGTCCAGCCTGCTCGCGTGAGGCTTTAAAAACGACAGCAGCAAATCGTAGTTTTTCTCGCTGGCCGCCTGTCCGAGCCCTTTAATGACATCCAGCAAAATGCTGTTTTCCAGCCCGCCGGCCGTTTCCGACACGACGAGACCGATGTTGTTCGTCTTTTTGGTGACTAAACCTCTTGCGGATTGGTTCGGTCTGTAATTCAATTTTTCGACCGCTTCGAAAATTCGTTTCTTCGTCTCTTCAGCCACGTGGGCGGAGCCGTTCATCGCAAAAGAAACGGTGCATACCGCGACGCCGGCTTCCTTCGCCACGTCTCTGATCGTTACAGCCATGTTTCTATCCCTTCCCCAACTTGGAAATGTCGGCTTTATTGTTTCTTTCTATATGAAATCTCGTAATGTCCGGGCTGAACGTCGATGCGGGTGCCGGAACCGGTTTGCCGGATTCCCTTGATTCCATTCGCAAAGCTTGCCGCATCCGCCTCGCCGCCTAAGACGATCGCCGCTTCGCTCGCAGGCGGAATACGGACCGTGAGCCGAATCTCTCCCGCGCTCTTCTCCCAGCGTACGCGGATCGGCCCGCGTACGGTCGGCACTTCCGATGCCGCATAGTCCAGATCGTCCGGCACAAACGGCTTGATCAGCACTTTGGAAAATCCCGGTGCCAGCGGCCGTATGCCTGTCACATATTCCTGCAGCAGCCTGGCCGGATAGCCGTTCCATGCATGGCAGTGGGACTCGATGTCGTCCCAGCCCTCCCACATCGTCTTGGCGCCTTGCGATATCATGTAGCCCCAGCCCGGATAGGTCACTTTATGGATTAACCGGTACGCGGCTTCCTCCTTCCCGTTCTCGAACAGAACGCGGAGGAGCGGGAGCGAGAGCACCGTTTTGCTTTCCCACGGAGCGTTCGCTACAAAATCGATAAGCTGATTGCGGTCTTCCTCAGGCGCCAGATCGTAATACAAAGCGATCGCGTTCACGCCTTGATGCGTGTGCCGAGAGTCGTAGCCGTCGCGGAACCGCTTCTGGGTCGGGTCGTACAGGTGTGCGACGATGCTTTCTTTCAGTCGCGCCGCACGTTCCCGGTACTTGTCTCGTTCATTCGCAGCTCCCAGGATGCCGGCGATATCCGCAACGATTCGGACGGCCTCGTACAGCTTGATGTTTTGAACCGTTAAAAACCGGCACTCGTGGTCGACCGTCGGGTAAGGCCAGTCGCTGATATGCCACCCTTTATCCAGCGGGACGAGCCCGACTTCTTCATCGACGATGCCGAGATAGTAGTCGACCATCCGCCTTGCCGCCGGGTAACATCTTTCAAGCAGACCCTCGTCTTCATACATAAAATACGTCTTCCAAAGCAGCGTGCAGTAATGTAAATCCCATTCCGGGATTTGCAGGTGAAATGCGGGGTCTTCGTAATTGGAAGGATATACGAACGGGAACGTACCGTCGTCGAGCTGTCCGTCCGCAAAATCCTCCAGCGTTTTTGCCAGGACGTTTCGGGCTTCGAAGTTATATAACAGCGTCTCCGCTTGAAGATCCGTATCGGCCAAATATTGCGCCTGCTCCCGATGCGGGCAGTCGACCGTTTGACCCAGCGTATTGTTTATCTGGGTTTGTATGGCCGCCGCATACAGATCGTTAAGAAGGCCGCTCGAGCTGCCGAACGAACCCGGCGACTCCATATCCGTATGGGCGGATACGAACCAAACGTTCACGCCGGGAACGATCGCCTCCGGATACCCGGATATTTCCGCATATCGAAACGCTTTATAAGACAAGTCGGCTTGCCAAATCTCTTCCTCGTCTCCGCGCATCGTGTATTGATCGTAATGCATCGACTGCGGTTCGTTGCAGACGTGATGTTTCACGAAGCCTTGCTCGTCGAGGTCCTCGGAATAACGAATCCGCACCGCAGCGCCGGGGATTCCTTTCAGCGCGATCCGCACCCAGCCGGATACGATTTTGCCGCCGTCGAACACTTGGCGATACGGCTCCGTTTCATTCAAGCCGCTTCGTGCCTTCGAGGGAGTAATGTCGGCCGGGACGAGCAGCTCGGCGGCGGCTCCTTCAGGTACGGCTTGCCAAATCATCGGCCAGTCGTTGCGCTTCACGCGGGCCGGCAAAGCCGGTCTGCACTTCGTCTTGTCGAAGCCTACCTGCTGCCAAGCCCGGTCTGCCAGATTCGCATCATAGTCCTCCATGGCTGAAATGCGCCGGTTTTGCTGATAAGGCGTTGCGTTCCGGTGCGGGATGTCGATCAGCGTTTCCCAAGAAGCGTCCGTCCCTAAGCTGGTTTCGGTGCCGTCCGCATATTCGATTTCCAGCTGGAGCCGAAAGCCCGGCAGTCCGTTCACATAGTTTTGGCCGCTGCCACCGAGATATTGAGCCACTGCCGAAATACAGAAAGATGAGTGATGTAAAAGGGCGGTTACGTCATATGCCAGATAATACTTTCGCTTGTACGGATTCGTCGGCGCCGGAGAGCCGTAGCCGTTGATTCGGATGCCGTCAATGAACACCTGGGCCGTATTGTGTGCCGAGTAATACAGCTTCGCCCTTGCAACGGGCTTCTCCAAGACAAACTCTTTGCGTATATAAGCGTGGTCGTTGATGCCGACACTTTCGGAGCTCCAAATCCACTCGGCCGTCCAGTCGTCGGAGTCCAAGCCGGTATCAAAACGCGCCGCTTCTGATTCAAGCACCTCTCCGGAAGAAAGCGAGACATAAACCTTCCACCAATACCGGGTGCGGCTTCGCAATCGCGGACCCGAGTAATCCAGATGCACGAAGCTTCCCGGGCGTTCGCCCCCGTCCCAAACGTCGGCTTCCCCGGAATGCAGTCGATCTTCCGAAGATGCGACGACGATGCGCGAGCAGCGAATCGAGACTCCGTTCGGCACGCCGTCCGGCAGCCAGGAAAATCGGATGCGTTCTCCGTCGACCCCCATAGGGGCGGTGTGGTCGTTGACCCGCAAGGAAAGAATTCGCGCCGTGCGATTAGCATCCATGAATGTTCCTCCAAATTTACAAAAACGTTTTTGATATCAAAAAAAGGAAAATTTGAATTAAAATACGGATCAAGCTGCGGGGTCTGGGGTGTAGTAAGAGGGTTGCACTGCAAACAAAACGTTCTACAAAAACGTTTTTGTTTACGATTAGAAGATACTACCAAAGTGAAAGCGTTGTCAATACGCTGGAGAAATAAAAATGTAAAAAATATCACAGCTTGGATCGCCGCATAACGTCGTCACCGATTGTTAATGACCAAAAACGTTTTGTATACAAAAACCGGACCAGAAATTGTCACCGACATTGACAAACGGAGCCGATTGTCAGCGATATTGACAAATGAGTCGCTGCAGGCTGTCAAATGAGTCAATGTTGCTGACAAAGCTTTCGCCTTGTGCGCGATGGAACAAGCGGAAAGCCGGGCCCGTACGCGGACCCGGCTTCCTAAATCACTTCACTCCGAATTTATAAATCGTCGTATGCTTGTAAAGCTCTCCCGCACGCAAGATCGGCGAAGGGAAATGCTTGTGCTTCATAGCATTCGGAAAAAATTGCGTCTCGAGGCACAGACCGCTGCGCTTTCCGTAAACGGCCCCGTCCTTGCCGGTCTCGGAGCCGTCCAGAAAGTTTCCGGAATAAAACTGTACTCCGGGCTTCGTCGTAAAAACTTCCATTACGCGACCGGAACCCGGCTCATATAGCTCCGCAAACTTTTCCGGCCTCGCGCCGTTTACTTTCAGTACCCAGTTATGGTCATAGCCACCGCCGTTTTTAATTTGCTCATCGTCGCTGGATAGACCCGGACCGATCCGCTTCGGCGTTCTGAAATCCATCGGCGTACCCGCCACGTCTCTTATTTCTCCGGTCGGAATGCATTCATCGTTCACAGGCGTAAACCGATCCGCGTCAATCGCCAGCTCGTGGTTTTCGATCGTCCCCGAAGCGTGCCCGGCTAAATTGAAATAAGCATGGTTCGTCAAATTGATTACCGTATCCCGATCCGAAACCGCCTCGTAATCGATGATCAGCGCATGCTCGTCTGTCAGCGCATACGTCACCTTCACGTCAAGGTTTCCGGGATACCCTTCCTCCATATCGACGCTGCGATATTTCAGTTGAAGCGCTTCCCCCTGCTCCGCCTCGACGATTTCCGCCTCCCACACCGCTTTGTTGAAGCCGGTCAGCCCGCCGTGCAGATGGTTGTTGCCGTCGTTTTTGGCGAGATTGTATTCTACGCCGTTCAGTTCGAAGACCGCATCCTCAATCCGGTTGGCATGGCGTCCGACCAATGCGCCAAGGTACGGTCCGTTGCGGACGTAATCGGCGCCGTTGTCGAAGCCCAGCGTCACATCGTCAAGCCTACCGTTCCGATCGGGCACATGAAGGGTGACGATCGCTCCTCCGACCGTTGCAATTTCCGCCGAAGTTCCGGCACGATTCGTAAGTCTGTAAATATGTATTTGCCGTCCGTCCGGTGTCGTTCCGAAATTTCTCACTGTAATACCCATGAGTACACTCTCCTTATCGTTTTAAATGGCTTTGAAGCACCGGCTCCAAATATTCCGCCATCCGGAAGAACCCCAAGTCGGTCGGGTGCACGCCGTCAACGGTGCATTCATTGTAGCTGTCGCCCAGCATCGGCTCGCCGTCGACGAAGAACACGTTCGCGTCTCCCCGCTCGCGGTATGCTCCGACAGTCTCGAGTTGAATTTGCTTTCGCTTCAAACGAAGCTCGCGCACGCCGCTGTCAAACGCCTCCCCGCCGAAGCGAATTTGAGAAAGCACAATAATCGGCACATCCGGATGCTTCTCCCGGTAAATTCGGACAAATTCCGGCAGCGTGCTTTGGAACAATTCCGGACTGACGCAGTTCGCTTCGTAATCCAGCACCAGCAGCGACGGATTCGGGATGTCCGCAATCGTGCGGGCGACTTCCGCCTCCCCTTTGCCGCTGCCGGAAAAGCCCAAATTAATGAACTCAACGGGAAGCTTGCGGCTAAGTATATTTGAATACGCCATGCCCGGCCGGGAGGCGCAGCCTCCTTGCGTAATCGAGGTGCCGTAAATCACAACCCGCTTGTCGGAAGCATAGGGCGGCGGCGGCGCGACCTCCGCGCCCGCGTCAAGTCCGACAAGCACCTCTTCGACTCCCATATACAGCGGGAAGTACAGCGTAACGGGCTGCAATCCCCGGTCCATGTTTTGAAACATGATAAACTCGTAGCTTTTCTGGGTATGGTCGTACTTGGTCGTATTGCAATACATTTTTTCCCCAATTGCTCCTATGTAGCAATCAAAGCCGCATTGCCCGGTGGCGGGCATGTGATTCATGTCCGCGGCGCCGCTGAGCCGAACCTTCACGGAGAGCCGGCTGGAATTCGTTTGAAACCGGATTTGCCCGCCTGCAGTGCAATTCGCCAAAAAATCCACGGCTGCCGGAAGCGCTTCCTTCGGCTCGCGCGGAAGTCTTCGGTACGCCTTCTCTTGCTCGAACCATGCAAACCCGGATATTCGAAACGGCTTCTCCTTAGGGGAATACCACACGACATCCGCCGAATCGGTCATACACTCACTTCCCTTCTTATTTTTCTACCGCTCTATTAAGCGGAAACAAAAAATAGGCGCCCGAAAAACGAAGTCAAATGATAATCGATTGCGCCTGTAGGCGCCCACGCCCAGAAATGCCGCCGACCCTGCGGATCCGCATCGATGCGGTATACGTTCCAACGCCAGCTCGTTCCGACGTCCGGCTTCGCATGAAAATTGACGAACGGAATGACAACGTCATACACATATATATCGTTATCCACGGTAACGGACGTTTCAAGCCCTTCCGCGTCCCAGCCCGTATCGACCTGGATGCTGCCCTTCAAATCGTTCGAAATCATTGCGTCGAATATCGTGTTCCTAGGGCTGATTTCCAGCTCCATATACCGCTCCCCGGTCCCCCGCTCGTCGATGAAAATTTCGACGACGTCCTCGTCGTACAGCGGGTCGTCGCGATTCGTCATGCCGGCGACGATATGATCGTCCTCGCATTCGAATCGAATATGCAGCGCATCTCTAGTCCAGCACGCTTTGACCCCCGTGCGCAGCCTGGGGCTCTCTCCCGCTACGACTCCCGATAGCGCCATCGGTTCGATCCGCCCCCACGGCACTCCGCCTTCCAACGGCTCCACCAGAGTGCACGAATAGCTTTTTAACTCCATACTTCGCCTCCGTTCCCCGACTATTCCATTCGCAACCCATTATTTTCATTCCTTGAATCTCTATTTTCCCTCAGAAGTGTATAATTGTCATTATATGAATTGAGGAACGAGGGAACGGAATGATAACAACCGTAACGTTGAACGCCGCAATCGACAAAACGTACTATATCGACGATTTTCAGCTCGGCAAAGTGAACCGGACGCGAACGATGCATTCGGTGCCCGGCGGCAAAGGGATTAATGTGGCGAAGGTTGCGCTTGCGTTAGGCGCTCAAGTGACCGCCACAGGCTTCGTCGGAGGCAAGAACGGAGAGTTCATCGCGGAGGAAGTCGAAAAGCTCGGCATTCGCAGCGACTTCGTTCGAACCGAGGGCGGAGAATCGAGGCTTTGCTTGAATATTATCTCCGGCGCCGAAGGCACATCCACCGAAATTCTCGAGGCGGGGCCGGTTATTTCAAGCGGCGAGCTGCAGCTGATGCGGGAGAAGATCGAAGCGGCAGCGGGACAATCCGAAATCGTCGTCATGTCCGGAAGCATCCCCAAAGGCGTCCCGGACGATTTTTACGCCGAGCTCGTCGCCATCGTAAAAAAACAAGGCCGGGCTGCGTTTGTAGATACGAGCAACGTCCCGTTGCTCAAGGCGATCGAGGCCAAGCCGTATTTCATAAAACCGAATGAAGACGAAATCAAAATCTTGGTGAAGGACGCGCAGCTCACCGAAGATGCCGTCATACGCGGCGTTCATATGCTGATGGACCTCGGCATCGAATGCGCAGCAGTCACGCTCGGCGCCGCCGGATCGATCATCGGCTACCGCGGTTCGTGCTATCGCGTTCGAACGCCGAAGGTGAACGCCGTCAACACGGTCGGCTGCGGAGACGCTTTTACGGCCGCCGCAGCGGTCGGCTTCGAGCGGACGGCGCCATTCGCGGACGTATTCCGGCAAGCGAGCGCTGCAGCGGCGGCCAACGCCTTGTCCGAGCAAGCCGGACAAGTCAGCTTGGATATGTTGGCGAAGCTGCTGCCGCTCGCAGCGGTCGAGCCGGTATAATATTACGGTATGCCGACTCCTTCGTATTCGAATCCGAGCGCCCGAAGCTTCTCGCCGTCCAAAAAATTGCGGGTGTCGAGCACATAAGCGCGGTTCATCGACTCCCGCAGCGCGCTCCAGTTCAGACTGCGGTACATATCCCAATGCGTAACGAGCACCAGCGCGTCCGCCCCGGCCGCCGCCGCTTCCGCGTCATGGCAATATACGACCGGAAGCTGCCCGTAGCTCTTGCGAAACGGCTCCATGCCAAGCGGATCGTGGACGGATACTTGAGCCCCCGCCTCCTGCAACTGACTTATGATTGAAAAGGACTGGGACATCCGAACGTCGTCGGTGCCCGGCTTAAAGGTTAACCCAAGGATGCCGATCATCTTCCCGTTCAGCGCGCCCAGCTTCGACTTCAGCTTCTCTACGCAGTACTGCCGCATCCGTTCGTTCGAATCGATGGCGGCTTTCACGATTTCCATCGGCCTCCCGCAGCGGACGCTGGATGCGAGCAGCTCTTGCGTATCCTTCGGAAAGCAGCTTCCGCCCCACCCTGGCGATACTTGCAAAAATTGTTCGCCGATTCTAGCGTCCAGCCCCATCCCTCTGCTCACGTCCGCGACATTCGCTCCGAGCGCGTCGCACAGCCTTGCGACTTCGTTGATATAGCTCACCTTAACGGCAAGATACGCATTGGATACATATTTGATCAATTCGGCGCTCTTGGGGTCCGTCTCAAAATAAACCGTCTCCCGACTCTTCCCCTCGAACAGCTCCATGATAAACGAAGGGTAGCTACGGCTTACAAACGGTCGATACGCTGTGCGAAGCAGCTCGCCGGCCCTTGTATCCTTCGTCCCCACTACGATGCGGTCCGGGAAAAACACATCCTCTACCGCCCGCCCTTCCCGCAAAAACTCGGGGTTGCCGGCAATCGCAAAATGCGTTCCTTCCTTCAGCCCGGACACGCGCCCCACGATGGAGGACACAAGCTCCCCGGTGCCGACGGGAACCGTCGACTTTGTAGCGATGACCGTAAACCTACCGGGATCGAGATTTGCGGCCAAGCTCTCCGCGGCGGAGCGGATGAACGACAAATCGGCCGATCCGTCTTCTCCCGCCGGCGTACCGACGCAAATAAAGACGAGATCGGCCCGCTTAACGGCATCGAAGGCGACGGAGGCCTGTAAATATTCCGGTATGGACTTTGCTAATAACATATTAAGAAACGGCTCGTAGACCGGGCTTTTCCCTTGATTGATCATGTCAACCTTCCGCTTGTCGATATCGATAACGGTCGTATGATGTCCCAAGGAGGCAAATGCGCAAGCCGTAACAGTTCCAACGTATCCGGAACCGATACAAACGATATTCATTGTGTCGCCCCCCTTAAACTAGCTGCTATTCAATTATATAACGATATACGCACGGAAATTGTAAAGTTTGTACTAAGAACCGAATTAAGCTTTTACCTAAACAATTCTGCTTTTTTACAGGCGATGGGACAATCGTTTATACAGGAGAAACCGCGGAATCATACCCTGATGTTAAAATACAAATGAGGAGACGGTTCCGTTGACCAAAGTATTTGTTACGGGAGTAGCCGGATTTTTAGGTTCCCAGCTCGCGAAAGAACTGGTCTCGTCGGGCTGCGAGGTGGTCGGCGCGGACAATTTGTCGAGCGGAAAAATCGACAATCTCCGGGACCTTCTCGCGAGCAATTCGTTTCGTTTCATATACTGCGACATTACAAAGGACCGGGTGCTTCACAACCCGATATTGACCGGCGTCCAACAAATATACCATCTGGCCTCCCCCGCATCGCCCAAGCTGTACCAAGCGGATCCTTTCGCAACCGTAGCGGCCAATACGAAGGGAACGAAAAACATGCTGGAGCTCGCACGGAAAACGGGGGCTAAAATACTGTTTTCGAGCACGAGCGAGGCTTACGGAGATCCCGAGGTTCATCCGCAAGCCGAGGATTATTGCGGGAATGTCAAGACATGGAGTCCGAGAGCTTGTTATGACGAGTCGAAAAGGATGGGAGAAGTATTTTGCTATGAATATTACAAGCAGTTCGGTGTTCCGGTCAAGGTTGCCCGAATTTTCAACACGTACTCCGCCGCCCTCCGCAACGACGACGGAAGGGTTATTTCCAACTTCATAACGCAAGCGTTAACGGAAAGCGATATTACTGTCTACGGCGACGGAACGCAAACCCGCTCTTTCTGTTACATCGACGACACGCTTCGCGGTTTGCGGCTCATGATGGAACGGGACGAGGCCAACGGGGAAATTATTAATATCGGCAATGAGAGCGAATATTCGGTGCTGCAGGTTGCGCGCAAGGTAAAGGAGCTGACCGGCAGTCCAAGCCGGATCGTCCATCTCCCGCTTCCGCCGGACGACCCCAAGAAGCGGTGTCCTTCCATCGCGAAAGCAAGAAAGCTGCTCGGATGGTCGCCCGTCGTAGGACTTGAGGAAGGTTTGCGGCTCACGATTGAAGTTTACCGTTCCAAAAGAGCATCCGTCAGAGCCCCGCTTTCTTCAACACGTCCTTGAACCTCCGAGGGTCAATCCGATAATCTACGGCCCCTTCCCAACGATGCTTCGGCAAACGAGCCTCTTCGCCGGTTAAATAATAATAATCGAGGGACGCATGGTTGCTGAGCATCCAGAAATAGCCCGGGGTATAGTTGCGGCAGAACAGCTCGATCACCTTGGTGCCCGGTCTGCAGAATACGATGTTCGCCAGGCCGGCGCCATGCGGTGCGACGACCGCTTCAGCGGAAGCGAACAGCTTGATCTGCTCCGCAACGGGCATGCTTTCGCTGCTTACGAGCCGGAAGCCTAACGGGCGGACAATCCGATAAATCTCGTCTTCATTAACGAGTTTTCGTCGACTGGCGTTCGCTCGGCTGATAAAGAGACGTCGGCCTTTCTCACTTTCGGAAATGTCCAGTCGGCCAAGCAATTCATTTCTAAGAAAATCAACCGCCCTTTTGGCATAAGCGATCGGCTGCGGATATCCGTTCTCCCACGTAAAACGGCCGGCAAGGGAAGGGACGACCAAGCGCCGCGCCTTCAAATAAAAAGTATCGTTCGTAAACATCCTCTTTTCCGCCGGAATTCCGAGCAGATCAAGCAGTTCATTATGGAATGGCTTCCACCCTTCGCCTCGAAACAAATATTTATCGATCGTTCTGTCGCACTTGCGAAGCAGCTCGATTCTGGGAAGCGTGTCGAGCAGCCAGTGAAAATAATTGTCGCTCCCCGCGTTGGCCGCGACCCCTACCGTATCATCCGTCTCTTGAAGATCGTACTCCTTCCATTTTTTAAATATCGAATGCCGCCCGCGCATTAAATAATTACTTCGAAATTCCAACGATACGTCAAACAATACCCGTTTTTCCGGTGTTATGACGACCCCGTCCTTCCCCCATACCCTTCCGTCCCGCATCACGACGACGAATGCCGGCGGCGAAGGAACGTCGCGGCTTTGCAGCTGCCGAACGGCCGTTTCCGTTTCTTCCAATGCCTTAGCTTCGGAGAAGCTTTCGATTTCACCGTAGTTGAATCGTCTCATATAGTTGCGCTTGTCTTGCCGCACCGACTCGGCCCACTCCGCGGCCGTGATCCTGCCTGTGGGCTTTCCCCCGCTTCTTTCTTTGCCTCCCATCGATTCACTCCTTCCCCGGTTCCGATTACAATTCCCGGTCACATTCGCCTAGGATATGCTATGCGGATAAACGCCTTTTCAACTGGTCATTTGCCATGGCACAACGTAAACGGGCTGATGCCCTTTTAAGAACCACGCCTTACGGCGTCCGTTGCAAAAGGGATGGTTAGCGCGGATCGATCTTACGGACACGGATGAAGTTATTCGGCGTTTTGAATGGAGTTTGCAGCTTTAATGGACACCACAGCAGTTATTTACTCGAAAAAGCCGGGAAAAGCGCCTAAAATCGGGGTTTAGCGTCTGTGGTGGCCGTTAGCGAGATGGCGGCGGGCAAAATGGCGATTTAGCGTCTGTGGCGTCCGTTGGCACCGCAGGACGTAGCGTGGAGCGGCCTAACCCCAAAGAACAACGGCCTCCTATTCGGAGACCGCTTGATTTACGTCTATCGGAATTTCGTCAATGGATTCCGTTATTCGCTCAACTGCCTGCTTAAACCGCATTGCACTGTGGGAGTCATGGAAGATCCGCGCCCCGCCGTACAACTGAATGCCGTACGAGGGCACTTTTGAATCGGCGGTTTGATGCAGGCTGTCGGGAAAATCCAGCGCATCCAGAATCAATTGCGCTTTCCTGCCGCTAATGAATTCCCCGCTTGACTCCAGCCACTCCTTGCCCCAATGCGGATTCCTGCCGCTTTTATTGCAATAAATTAACGGGGTGAAAACATCGATCGACGGAGCAAGCAGCTCATAATCTTGCGCAAATATGCCCGTTAGCGCGCCGCCGAACTCTTGCGGTGTCCAAGGGCACATATAAGCGCCGACGACACAATCGGGAATCGCCGTACGGATGATTTCCGCATACCGGCCGGCGTAAAAGGCTATTTTTCGGCATTTGTGCTCATGCCATTCCTTCTCATATCGCTGCAGTATTTCATCCGGGGTCCCGGCGTCAATACCGGAGGCTTCGCAGAAGTCGCGGATACATTCGCCGCAAAAGCAGCTTTCCTGCAAATCGGGCTCAGAGGTTTCGAACCAGCCGGCATATGTTAAATAATCGAGCCATATCCCTCTTGGACGGTACCTTCGAACTCCTTCGATCAACGCCTCTTCGATGTGCTGCAAATAGTCGCGCTGCGACATGCAAATACCTTGAACTAATCTGCCGTATCGGATTCGCCGCCCGTCGGGTCCGGTCGGGATTAGCTCCGGGTGCTCCTCGAAGCTTGCCCTGAACGTCTTGAATTCAACGCAAGCCGCAAGCTCCAGCCGGCTGCAGCGGTCGAACGCTTCTTCGTTAAAGCCGTGAAACCATAAGGCATTGACACCGTATTCCTTCACATTGTCCGGTATGTCCGGGCTCCAGCCGTAAGGCCCGAATAACATAGGAATTGACATAAGGGCAACAACCTTCTTTTCAGCGGATTGGCGGCGCCGTGCAGCCTCTCAAATTATACCAAAAAAATAAGACCGCGGGCGCAAAAACCGCTCACGGTCTTATGTATCGCTAAAACCTCGGCAAATTCGAAAGGTTGTTGCTCGGATCGCCGTCCGGGTACGACCGGAGCGTCTTTTGGCCCTCGCGGTTTCTCCCCGTATTCACATCTTCGATGAGCCCCGCTTCCGCCATTGCGATGGCGTGCGCGATGCCGACCACCGTTCCGTCTTGGAACTGAACGGCGCTGATTCCGCCGTTCTCATAATGAACCGCTCTGATGATCGCCTTGTTCGGGTCGATCGTGTGCGGCCCAGCGCCGTATTGAGTGCCGTCCCTCATGAACGTTCCGTATTGCACCGGCTGGCCCTCAGGTCCGTAACCGGTATAGCCTCCTTGAAACCCTACGTTACGGGCATCGGCGTTGTTGATCCCGGTATTGCGCCTGCCGTACTCCGCATACGGATTGCCGGACGAGCCGGGGACAGGCATGCCTCCGCCTCCCTGAAACGACTGTGTGCCGTAATTTCGGGCTTGCGGCATGAACGTTTGCTGCTGGACAGGCTGAATCTGCGGGATCGGCTGCCCGTTCCAAGCAAAGTTTCCGTTATGCGTCGGCTCGGTTGCGTTTTCGTACCGTTTGGCGGGTCCTTGTTGAAGCTGTTGTTGCTGTTGTTGCTGTTGTTGCTGTTGTTGCTGTTGTTGCTGTTGTTGCTGTTGTTGCTGTTGTTGCTGTTGTTGCTGTTGTTGCTGTTGTTGCTGTTGTTGCTGTTGTTGCTGTTGTTGCTGTTGTTGCTGTTGTTGCTGTTGTTGCTGTTGTTGCTGTTGTTGCTGTTGTTGCTGTTGTTGCTGTTGTTGCTGTTGTTGCTGTTGTTGCTGTTGTNGAACTGTTGAAACTGCTGCATCGCTTGGACTCCTTTCGCGAATCGTCTGCTATCGCCCTTAGGATACCCATGCGATGGGTAAAATTATCCAACGTTACCTTACTTCCACGCAACTCCGATCGC
The DNA here is from genome assembly GCF_028745515.1 of Paenibacillus thermotolerans. Classification (GTDB taxonomy): domain Bacteria; phylum Bacillota; class Bacilli; order Paenibacillales; family YIM-B00363; genus Paenibacillus_AE; species Paenibacillus_AE thermotolerans. The sequence goes on from NZ_JAQZSG010000003.1 coordinate 268,725, forward strand.
GTTCAAAAATGCGCGCGCGATGGCGAAATGGCCGGTCGCGTTCGGATGCACGCGGTCCCATGCGATGGTTGCCGCGTACATGTGCTTTGTCAGCTCGTCGAATACGTCCTGCGTATCGACGATAAGGATCGCTTTCTCGTCTGCAATCCGTTTGACGACGGCGCCGTAGCGGTCCATCGTTGCCCGCATCGCGTCGTCCTTATTCGGCTCGATATAGAACGGCGTCATCAGAACGATCCCTTTAACAAGCGGCAGGGTTTGTTCGATCAACGTGCGGAGGGTGGATTCATATTCCTCGATATAAACATGGGATTCGGTAATGTACGGTTGATCGTACTGACGCCATACGTCGTTGATCCCGATCATGATCGCGAGCCAATCCGGCTTTAATTCGATGACATCCGCGTTCCAGCGCTCCTTCAGATCGCGGACCGTATTTCCGCTCGTTCCCATATTGACGACCCGAATCGCCAACTCCGGATGGAGCGTATTCAATACCGCATCGACGAAGGAAACGTAGCCTTTGCCAAGCCCTTGGAACAAGCCCTCCCCAATCGGCCGCTTGCGTTCGCAGTCGGTGATCGAGTCTCCGATAAATAACAGCTTATCGTTGTTCGCCAGTTTCATCCCATTTGCCTCCCCATACGTTTATAAGCCTAATTTGATTTTCTCGCCGCCCGTAAGTCTTCGCCCGCGGACATCCAGTTCGACCTTCCCGTCGCGCAAGCCGATGATCCGTGACGCATACCGCTCCGCAAGCTCGATGTTTTGCAAGGCGCACAGCACGAGAATGCCCTCTTCGCGGGCAAGCTTGCCCAAGTCCTCAAGCACTCGCTCGGCGGACCGCGGATCGAGATTCGACACCGGGTCGTCCGCCACGATCACCTTCGCACCCCTGCATAGCGCGCGGGCGATCGCTACGCGCTGCGCCTCGCCGCCGCTCATCGTGCCTAGCTTTTGAGACGCTTGGTCAAGCAGCCCTACCTTCTGGAGGTAATCCATCGCCCGTTCGTATTCGTCCTCCGAAGGCTTGCCTCCAAGAAGCAGCCTCCAGGCCGAAAATTGCCGGTACCGTCCGCTCAATACGTTGCGGAAAGCCGTTTGATTGCGATTCAGCTGCGGAGTCGGATCGATATAAGCCCAATCCTTCATCCATTTCCAACGAGTGAACCACGACTTTCCCGAGTCATGGACGCCGTTGTATATCAGCTCTCCTCCGTCCAGGCGTTCTTTCAAAGCCAGACATCGGATCAGCGTGCTCTTCCCGCTGCCGCCTCCGCCGACAATCGCGACAAATTCGCCGGCATCGGCTTGAAAGCTGATCTGTCGAAGTACCGTATTGTCCTCGTATTTTTTAACCAGCTCTTTTACAGTAAGCATGAGTAAAGCTCCTTCGTCTTTGTAAACGTCTTGTTTGTTTTAGTTATTCGATGGCTCCGGGGAAATTTCCTTGTTTTTCATGCATGATTTTACTTCAAGAACGGAAGCTTGACCGTCTTCGGCACTTTCGTCTCCAAAATTTGCGACTCTACCCGCTGAACGCCGGCGATGGCGTACAGCTCCGTTATGACCGTCGGCAGCTTATTCGGCTTTCCGATCAGCAGGTGAAACCGGATTTGCTGCAAGGAAGCTTCCGTCTCGCCGTCTATGGAGGGCACCGCCTCTACAGCCAACTGCTCGATTACCGCGCCCTTGGACCGCAGCTTTTCCGTTACCGGATTCATGCATGCCGTTAAATCCGTTACCGCGACCGTAATTTCAATCTCCTTTTTCTTCTTCGTAAACGACTGCTCCAGCTTATTCAACAAAAACAAACTGATAAATACGAGCACCGTCACTATGAACGCTCCGTAATAAAAGCCGGCGCCGACCGCCAGGCCGAGCGCGGCGACAACCCACAGCGACGCCGCCGTCGTCAAGCCGGAAACGGTAGTGCCCGTTCGCAATATCGTCCCCGCACCAAGAAAGCCGATCCCGCTGACAACTTGCGCCGCCAGCCTCGCAGGATCCATGCGAACATTCGCCTCGGCTGCAAATTCCGAAAATCCGTAGATCGATAGTAAAATGATTAGCGCCGAGCCAAGGCAGACGAGAATGTGAGTGCGAAAGCCGGCCGCATGATCTCCCATTTCCCGTTCAAGCCCGATCAAGCCGCCGATCACGAGCGCAAACAAAATGCGTACGGTCAGCTCCCAGTAGCTGATTTGCCATACCTCCGGATTTACAGTTAACAGCGCAATCCCCTCCTCAGTCTTCAAGCTGTATGGTGTGACGCTGTTACGCCAGCGCAGTTATCCAACATTATATACTTTTCATAATAAGGTAAAAGTTGTTTGGTTCATAACGAATAAGAAAACCGCCGAACGGTCGCGGCGGTTTGTCGCTCTTACAGCGGTAAAAGCTTAATATTCCGGTACCACACTTTTCCGCCGTGATCCTGAAAGCCGATATGTCCAAGCCGCGGCATGCCGCTCCAGGCATAGGCGAACTTGTTCGGCGTTCCGTCCGGGTTTTTCCCGACCTCCGCCCATCGATCGATGTCCACATCCACGGTACACGTCCCGTTCAGATGAAGCCGAATGCGGCTCCCTTCGCACACGATCTCCACATGATTCCACTCACCCGCCGGGAGTGCGGCATTCGCGGACGGTACGGCCAAATCGTATAAAGCGCCGCAATCGTGGATTCCCGCTTCCTCCTTATGCGCGGTGTCGAGAACCTGCATCTCCAAGCCCGTATTGACAGGGTCGGTTAGGTCGGACCATCGGAAGAAGATGCCGCTGTTCACTCCCGGATCGATACGATAGTCCGTCTTTAGAACGAAATTTTCGTATTTCTCGCGGGTGTAAACGTATCCGTCGCCTTTTACAAGGCAAACGATGCAATCGTCCTCCACGCCCCAGCCGTCGGAACCGTTCGTTGTTCCCCAGCCTTCCAGCGACTGCCCGTCAAACAACAGCTTATACCCTTGCTCCAATTCCTCCTGCGACAACCGGTTATGCAAGGCGCTAACCTCCCACGGTATGTATTTGTAAGTGATTGTAAGCGTTCAAGAAACGATTGGCAATAGCCGAAGCCTTGCCGATCGGACTGTGAGAATCATCATAGCTGCCACTAGCTCATCTGCGGCAAAATATGCATGTAAGGGTTTTCTAGAAAATGTCCCGGTGAGAGGAGCCGAATCTGCTATGTTTCTTACTTTGGACGCCGTATTGGAATTATACGAATCGAAGGAAGAGAACATGCTGGAGCAATTTATGCGAATCGAAAAAAAGCATACCGCGTTTGACGAAGAAACGATATTGGTAAAGCCGGAGCAAGAAGAACCGGCCGATTCCACTCCGAACCGCTAACATTTCCGCACACATTCGGCTGCGGCCGCATTATGGAAGCAGGCGCGCAGCCTGGCGATTGATTTATCCCGCCCGAAGTGCACTCGGTTCGTCATCAATACGGCGTAAAGATCGCGGTTCGGGTCAATCCATAGACTCGTTCCGGTAAAGCCTGTGTGACCGAAGCTATGGGCGGAATAAAGATCGCCGGACGCATCCCATACATCGTTCTTCAGCACCCAGCCGAGTCCGCGGCTTGCGCCCGGGATATGCTTGGTGCAGTTTGCAACCGCCGCCGCTTTGCTTGCGGGAGACAGCACGTCGCGCCGCTCCCGCTTCAGCCAAATTTCGCAGTAGCGGGCAATATCCCGTGCCGTCGAAAACAACCCCGCATGACCGCTGACGCCTCCCATGGCGCCGGCGTTCTCGTCATGCACGCTCCCCCACCGGTAGGCCGATAACCGTTCCACATATTCCGTTGCGGCGATTCGCGGTTTCAACCCGGCTTGCGGACGGTACATCGTATCGTTCATTCCGAGCGGCTCAAATACGTACCGCTCGGCCGCTTCATGCAGCGGCATATCAAGCAAACGCGCAACGATCTCACCTAATAAAATGAAACCGAGATCGCTGTATGCCATGCTGCTTCCCGGGACATATTCCGTCTCCAGTCCCAAAATAAAATCAAGGATCGTCTCCCGCGTCCAGCCCTCAGAATGCATGTTATAGTATGGGGCCAGTCCCGAGGTGTGCGTCGCCAGCTGCTTGAGTGTAATGCCGTCCTTCCCGCGCTCCGCAAACTTCGGAAGAAAATATGCGACCGGATCGTCCAGTCTGGCAAGCCCTTTCTCCAAGCAAATGAGCAGCAGCGGCAGCGTAACGACGACTTTGGTCAAAGAAGCGCAATCGTAGATCGTGTCCATGACCGCGGCGATGTTGTCGTGTTCGGTGCACACGGCGTATCCGGCGGAATATTCATAAACCTTTCCTCCCGCTCCGATAACGGCGGCGCCGCCGGGGATGTTGCCGCGTTCGATTTCTTTGTCGATCAGGCGAAATGCCGCATCCATAAACATGCCTTCCTTTCCCGTTTCCATTAGTACTTTCTTTAGCCGAACGTTCATTTCCTGCTCCCCGCGAAAAGTCCGATTCTATTCGTTCCGATTCGGATATAAACTGTATTGGAACCCAAAAAAGCGTGGTGATCGACCGTTGGGGGAAAAAAAACAGCCGAAGCCGGCTTACGACGTAAAAAAATTTCATCATGAGGCAGCCGAGGTGCTAGGGGAGCAGTTTTGGGACGATATCGCCGAGCTTATTCCGAACAAAGGTCCGAATATCGATATTTATTACACGCGGGCCAAGGTGTATGTCATTGCGGAAATTCCGGGTCTGGAATCTCCCGATCAGCTGCAAATTTCGCTCGCTGGGCAAACGCTGGAAATCGAAGGGGACATTCCGCGCCTATACCCGGTTACCGAGCACCGAATAACGAAAAACGAGCGCTTCTTCGGACATTTCCGCCGGACGCTGCCGATGCCTAAGCCGGTTTCCAGCAGCGGCATTGCCGCAAAATACAGCCGGGGCTTGCTGACCGTCGAGCTGCAAATCGAGGAGCCTGTTCACCCATCCGGCGTAATCGTCGACTTTAATTAAGATTCCAGCGAAAAAATGCCCAATAAGGTGATGGCAAATGGTGCGTATACGGTTTCAGGAACTGCAAATTAAAGAAATCTCGGGCGGCTCCGGTTTATTTTCCGGTTCCAACAAGCTGATTGGCTTCAAGCATATTTCCAAGCACAATCAGGCTTTCGGCACCGTAAGCGGACAGGACAGCCGGGTTTCGGGGCAACGTTCGGTTCTGGATGACCGCGATCAAATCGATATGCAGTTTATGAGAAAGTCTGACCTTTTATGAAATCCTGGTTTAGAAAAAAGCGGCAGCCGGAACCGGAAAAATGGAAGGAAATCGACCTGCGGCTGCAAAGCTTGGATGCGCACTACAAACGAATCGAAGAGACGATCGAACGGCTGGCGGCAAAGTCACCGCAAATCATCATTGAAAACGTACATATCCACCAGCCCGTCTTAGAGAAGATGGAGTATCGTTTGGACAGCTTGGATATTGAGCAGCTTAGCGGCTCATTGAACTTGGGAAACAACTTCGGCACCAAGATGGGCTCCGGGGATGCGAAGGAACCTTCGTATCCGAATCAAAAACCGTCCGCCCCGGCCTCCAAAACCGCCGCTTCTTCCCCTACGCCTTCCGCCGAACCGGCAGTTCAACAAACGCCGTCTGGCTATCGTGTGCTTAGAAAATGACCGGCAGCTTCGCTGCGATCGGAGGTGGCCCGTATTTCTTCTTTGCTTTCTCCCCAATTTGTTATCGGTTCGATTCGGATCGGCTCGGTTGAAAATGCCGCCTGCATCAATATGGGCAACAACTGGCCGACGAACTTCGAGAGCCATCAGAAGCTGACGCAAGGCTTCGGCTCCGTCAGCGGGGACCGCAATTTTGTTTCCGGTATACGTTCTCTGCTCAACGATGCGGATTTTCTGGATATGCTCAACGTTTCCGATTCCGAAGTGCCCGAGTGGCTGCAAAAATTAATAGCATCAGCAGGCAATGCTCAGCCTGTTACAACCGAGCCTGAGATCGGCGGAGCCGAATAAAGGAGGGTCCGAAATGGTTGTATCCCCCCAGCAAGCGTGCGTCATATTTAATAAGCTGAACGTAAATTTGGTAGAAGACGGCTCGGGAATATTTATCGGCGCCAATCAAGCGATCGGCTGGAGCAGCATCGGCAAAACGAACGAAGGCTTCGGCTCGCTGACAAACGCCTCTCTCTCCCGTTCCGTCAATGTGGTGTACGACTCGGACGTCATTGACACCAAAATAGACGATTTGCGGCATATCCAATTAATGGAGCAGCCGATGGCGCAGCAGTGCGCCGTTGATTTCGAGTCTGTTAATGCAAACGCTGTCCTATCCGGTTCCGCCATCGATATCGGCGACAACAAACAGCCCGGCTGGAATAATTCGCGAAAAACGAATTACGGCAACGGGAAAGGCATCGGCCGCAACCGGTATACGCAGATTGCAAACATTGTCTTCGACGACGACCTGGTGGACGCCCCGTTCGAGTTCGAAGGGGACATCGTGCATTCAGGGAGCGCCGATAAAAACATACGCATTCGCAGCCAAAGACAATCTCCGGAAACGTAAAGTTGCGGTCACCCCTTCGAATAGGAGGAATACATTACGATATAGGCTTTTTCAAGGGGGTGCAGCGTTGGCTGTTTTTATCTCATTAGCGGCAGGGGCAATCAATGTCAATGCGATGAATAGAGGCAACATTATTTCGGTTGGAGAAAACTCTCAACCCGGCTGGAATCAGAGCGGAAAATCAAATTTCGGAAACGGCCAATTGTTCGGCAACAACTTGGCAACGGGCTACGTTTCAAACTTGTTCGATAATGACGTTGTCGACAGCCCGATTTCCGAAGCGCAACCGTCAACATCGTTGCAAAATCAAGCATTGTAGCAAATAAATAACGAAAGCTCCAGATTCGATATCTGGAGCTTTCGTTTTCTTATAAGTACTGCTTCATGATCGTCTGCACGTATTTCTCGATCAGCTCTTTTCCTTCGTCGGAGCCGATCCACGGTTGATTCGCGAGCAGCTTGCCGTATTCATTCCAATCCATATGTCCGCGAATATGGCTCATCCCCATAATCAGCGACCAATATTCGTCGGTAATGTACGGAAACATTTTGCGCATCGAATCGAATATCGGCTGCTCCTGCTGTCGTTCAGCGTCCATCGGCGCACATCCTTCCCCTTTTTCCTAGTCATATTACCATATGCAGGATGGGTTCTATATGTCCGCCTATTCGGCAAGCTCGTGAAGCATGTGCAGCAATATGGCGGCCGTTTCCTCGTGCTGCCGCTGCAGAGCCTCGCGGTTGAACCTTCCGACTTTCAGATCGCGGTCGATTAACAGCAGAAGCCAAGCGCTGTAAGATAAGCAGTAAGAATAATAATCCCTGATAAAGCAAGCTATATCGGATATCGGCTTCCCGTATCGCTCCCTGCCCTCTACATATGCGTTCAGCACGCTCAACCGCGAAGCTCTGTCGAGCACCGGCCGCCGGTAGGAAGGGCTAGTAATATCCATCACGTTATATAAGTCCCAAAACACGCTATTGCGGTGCACGTACTCCCAGTCCAAAAAAATCAGCCCATCATCCGCAACGGCAATGTTCAGCGGATTTAAATCTCCGTGGCTGACAACCGTTTCACGCGAATAGCTTTCGGGATCTCTCCGTACATGTACCCCGAAAAAATATTGGATCTCGGCGTTTGTTACCCCATGCTCCGACAATAAGCGGACGAATGCGCCCCGATCTTCGCCCAGCAGCATTCGCTGCACGCCGTCGCTCAGCTTCGGCGTATGCCCTTCCAGCTCCGTAGGCGCCCGTTCGATAGGAAGCGTATGCCAAGCCGGAATCGACCTTGCCGCGGCCGCCAATACGCTGACGTCGAAGCTATGGATGAGCTCGCCCAAATCCTCATACAGCAGCCAGTACCGCTGCGGCTCGTGATGGTCCGCCGCGGCGAGCAGCTTCGGATAACGGATGGAAGGCAGATGAGGCAGCAGATGCCGGTACGCCCAAACCTCTTTGCCGACGCTTCCCTCATTCGTGAGCGGTTTAAAAATCGCGTGAAGCAGCCGGTCTCCGGCGGTTACGACGACTCGTTCGACATATTTGCCGTTTCGTCCCTTATATATCGGTTCTCTTAGCCTGACCGCACCGTCGATCAACCGGCCATGCTCATCCACAATCGATGCGAATAACGATTCGTTGCTTTGCATTTGGCCCCCTGCGTCGTCTTTTCTCCCTAATGGTTTAGCTGCTTCCATTGTTTCCGATCCGATGCTTCTTGTCCAGAACGATTTTCTTATTTCCGTGCGTAGCGATCTAGTTTCCTGCAAAATGCCTCCATTCCCCGTTCCGCTCGCAGCGCCCGCGTCATTTCTCTGACGGTTGCCGCTTGTGTTCGGCTGCTTCCTTTCGCATTGTGCAGCAGCGAAAGGAATACGGTGCGCGGGAACCGCAGCAAAGCGCGCAGCATCGCAAAATCCGCTCGTTCGAGCTTCGTTACGCTCTGATATCCGTCCAGGATGTCCCGGGCGATCGAAAATTTCCATCGATGAGTATGACACGAATTATAAATAAGACGATATAGATCGTAAGCGCGCAAGTCGATTCTGAGCGTTTCAAAATCGATCAAGTGCAGCCCTTTAGCATTCTTTATGAAGTTCGACGGTCCCCCGTCTCCATGACATAACACAACGGTTCGGCTTCCGGCCCGGCACAGGTTACGATACCGGTGTTGCCTCAGCAGCGACGACGCTTTCGAGGCGTAAGACAATATTTCCTTGCCGTGCTTTGTTAGAAATTTGTCCGTCGGCCGACTGCTTCCGCTGCGGGACGCTCTTCGCACAAGCCTTGCCACGGTTGCATATCGTCCGCGAAACATCGCAGACCACCTGCCAAGCATATTGATCGCGCCGCTTCTCGGGCGGCGAAATGCTCCTCCGGCGTTATGAAACTTGGCGATGGCGGCCCCGCAAGCAAACATTTCCCGTCTGGAATGAACGTTCGGCCATCTCCCCGATATCCAAGGAACAAGTACATATGACGCGCTCCCAGACCGAACCGATATTCGGCGTCCTTCCTTCGTACGGGCGTTACGCCATGCGATCCGGCGATAACCGTTCCTCCGAACGCTTTGCAGCGCGTGATCCACCCATTGAAGGTTTTGCGCGGACATGGGCATCCGCTTCAAACAATACGATTTACCATCCCGAAGAACGACACGGTACACTTCCTTCTGAATGTGCGATATCCGTTTCGCATTGACGCCGAACCCTTTAACGATCCTAACCGTCCGCTTAAGCGTACTCACACCCGCCTCACTCACCTTTTTTTGCTGCTTGAGAAGGTTATATTACGTCAGCTTTTGAAAAAGCCGTTTATATGCAAGAGCCATGAGCCTCCAGTTAAAGCTTCTAGCCGTATTTCTAGCCCGAATCACCCTTATGCGGGTACGTTCCGGATGATCCCACATCGCTTGAACCGCTCTTGCGATCGAATTCGGCTGCACGGCCTCAATGATCTGCGCATTCCGCCTGTTCACGAATTCCCGGAGCCCTCCGGCTCTGGTGGCAACGAGCGGAATTCCGTTCGCCATCGCCTCCAGCGCTACCAGGCAGAACGATTCTTCCTTGCTGGGCACAACGACGGAACCGTATGAGGCGTAGAGCCGCTGGACCTTGCCATGCCGCTGAAAACCTAACCATCGGACCCTCGAACGGATTCCTATTCTTCGGGCGATCGCTTGCAATCGACTTCGATACCGCGGCAAAGCTTTTCCGACGACCGTCAGCTTTACGCGCTTATCTCTTCTCGCCAGTATGGAAATGGAGCGTACTAACGGCTCAATTCCTTTTTCTTTGATGAGTCTTCCGACAAACAGCAAGCGATAAGGCGGCGCAGACGCTCTGCTGGAGACCGGCCTGACTCCGTTTGGGATGACAACGGTATTAGCGGCGATGCGAGCGGGATATCTGCTTCGGATTTTGCCCTTTAGCCAGCGGCTCGGCGAGACGATAACCTTTGCGTTGCGAATTAGCGAGTTCTGAAGGCTGTTGCGTGGAGAGCGGGGCCGGATTAAGGAGTGGCACGTATATACGATCGGAACTTGATATTTGCGTTTTAAGGCCAGTGCCGCATTTGCATATTCAAGGCTATGAATATGGAGCAGATCCGGCTTCTTCAGGCCGTATTTTTGCGCAATGCTTTCTATTTGGCTTCCGTTAAAAGATTTCGTCCCCCGATGAAAATAAGGGGGACGTAGCGGGATGCGAACGATATTGACCCCGTTTCTGCCGGTTAAGCTTACTTTCCCTGCCTTCTTGCTTGAAATTACCGTAACGTTAACATTCAGCTTCTTTAATGTTTTCGTCAATTCGGTGGCGACCGTACCGAGTCCGCCAATGATCGAAGGCGCGTACTCGGTTGTCATCACCCATACGGTCGGCGAACTTTTATTGACCACTGAAACGGCCTCCCAATCAGTACTGTGTAATAACGTATGTACGTAAGGGACTTAACAACTGTGAGAAGGCCTACCCGTGTTAAAATATTGTAAATGTAAAGCGTCAGCGGCGATGTTTGAGCGCCTGATGAATGACTTCCGAGCACAACAGCCCTACGGCGATCGATCCGGAGATCAGGAACGCTTGAGCTGCGGTCACGAGCGCCTCCGAATACGCCTTCTGCACGAACTGGCGCATCGCATCGTAAGCTAGGCCGCCGGGCACGAGCGGAATGATGCCGGACACGCTGTAGACGATAATCGGTGTCCGATACGCCTTCGAAAATACATGGCCGATAATCGTAACGACGAAGGACGCCGCCAGCGTAGAGGAAATCGGGTCTATGGCCATCGAACTAAAAACGTACGTCATCCACCCCATCATTCCGATAAACCCGCAATGCACGAGAGATTTTAGCGGCGCATAAAAAAGAAGTCCGAATGCGGCCGAGGCGATAAAGCTGGTGACGGCATGCACAACAATCGAATCCATTCCGCTTCCCCCTTACCCGAACCAGTTCAGGACAACCGCAATTCCGGCACCGATCGCGAAAGCGGTCAAAAACGCCTCCGCCCCCTTCGATAAGCCGGACACCAGATGTCCCGCGATGAGGTCTCTCACTGCATTCGTAATGAGCAACCCCGGCACTAGCGGCATGACGGACCCGATGACGATTTTATCGAATTGCATGCCGGCACCCGCCTTCACAAACAGAGCGGCAAGCAAACCGATTAGCAGCGAAGCGGTAAACTCCGAAAAAAACTTAATATGAGTGTATCGCTGAGCTTGGATCAAGGTTACATATCCGAGACTCCCAGCTACGGTTGCCGGCAAAAAATCGGCCCATATGCCCCCGAACATAATCAAAAAGCAGCCGCTGGCGATGCCGGCCGTGACGCTGCTTATCCAAAGCGGGTAGCTTTTGCGGTCGGATTCCACCTGTTTCAGCAATTCGCGCGCTTCTTCGAGCGTTAAGTCTCCGCTTGCGATATTTCTGGAAATCCCGTTCACCTGCGTCACCTTATCCAGACGGATCGTCCGGTCGGACACCCGCGCCAGCCTTGTCCGCTCCGCTCCTTCGATCGAGAACAGTACGGCTGTCGGAGTCACGTAGCTGTGAGCCTCGCTCATCCCGAACGCTCCGGCGATTCGAGCCATCGTGTCCTCGACTCTGTACGTTTCCGCGCCGTTTTGGAGCATCAGTTTGCCGGCGAGCATGCATACATCGATCACTTCGTTCATATCGTGTTGTTTCCGATTGTCCGTTTCGGGGTTCATTCGCATCATCTTTCCGCCAAATTTCATATTTTTCATCCATCATCATACCACGTTATCGCCATGAAAGATGAACCGTCGTTTTCCGCTGCTTTTTTGGTCGTTACGCACATATTTTTATTATGAGGCTTCTTAGGAAGGCAGGTGATCATCATTGTCCGAACAGGAGCGCCCAAACTACAAGGCAATCGATTTGGAGCGGATGCTGAATATGATCGATATCGGCGTCCATTTGATCGACCGGGAAGGCGTGACCGTCTTTTACAACGAGAAAATGGCGGAAATCGACGGATTGCAGCGGGAAGACGTGATCGGCCGGAAAATTCCCCAGCTATACCCGTCGCTGACGGCCGAAACGAGCACGCTCGCCAAGGCGCTTCATACCGGCAAGGAGCAGCCGGAGAAGCTTCAAACGTATGTCAACGTGCTCGGCAAGCGGATCACGACCATCAACCGCACCTACCCGCTCTTTGAAGGGGATACGATCGCCGGCGCCATGGAGGTGGCGAAAGATATTACCGGCATCGTTCATCTTCACGACCAAATCCTCGATCTCAGGCACCAGTTATACGAGTCGCAGCAGCTGCCCAAAGATAAAAAAAACGCCGGAACCGCCCGGTATTCCTTCAGTGACTTGATCGGCCGCAGCACAAGTTTCTTGGATGCCGTCGCGATCGCCAAAAAAGCGGCCCGAACGAGCTCGCCCGTCTTTATTTGCGGTGCGACGGGCACGGGGAAGGAGCTGATCGCCCAAAGCATCCACAATGCGAGCGCGCGCAAAGGTAAGCCGTTCATCGCGCAAAATTGCGCGGCCGTTCCCGCCGAGCTGATGGAGGGCATCATGTTCGGAACCGCCCGGGGCGCCTTTACCGGCGCGATCGACCGTGCCGGATTGTTCGAACAAGCGCGCGGCGGCACCTTATTTCTGGATGAGATCAACAGCCTCGATTTATTTTTGCAGGCGAAGCTGCTGCGCGTGCTTCAGGACGGGATGGTCCGCCGCATCGGCGGCATGGCGGAGCAGCATGTCGACGTAAGAATTATCGCCGCGATGAATATGGAACCGAAGGAAGCGCTGGAGCGAGGCATTCTGCGTTATGACTTGTTTTATCGGTTGAATGTCGTAAGCGTGCTTCTTCCCCCGCTCGCGCATCGCAAGGACGACATTGCGCTGCTCGCGCACCATTTTGTCGACCGGTTCAATCCGATGTTCGGCATGAAAATATCGGGCTTTTCGGACGCGGCCATGAACCGGCTGCTCGCCTATCATTGGCCGGGCAACGTACGGGAGCTGAGCCATGCGATCGAATCCACCTACAACATGATGGAGATTAATTGCGAACGCATCGAGGAGCGCCATCTGCCCGTATTTCTTCGGAATGAAAGCTTGCAGCCGCCCGCCCGCCCGAGCCGCGGCGAGGAAGAAGCGATACCGGAACCTGCGGGAAGTCTGGCCGAGATGCTTCGGCAGCTGGAGCGCGAAGCGATCGTCGATGCGCTGCGGCGCCATCGTTATAATATAACGCTGGCCGCGCAGCAGCTTGGGATGAAGCGGCAGGCGCTGCAATACAAGATGCAGCGGTACGGGATCGAGAAGCCTGTTTGACGCGACAGTTCGCCTCTTGGCACGCTTTTTGCTTCTTATTATCTGTAAGAACGGGAAGCTATTTATGCCGGAGGTGTTTTTAGATGAATGAAGCGCATGTTCCTCTTAGCAGCAAGCGCCACTGGAAGCAGGTCGAGCTTTGGAAGGATGTGTCCGACGAGCAGTGGAACGATTGGCTGTGGCAGTTGACGCATACGATCAAGACGTTGGACGATTTGAAGAAGGTTGTGAATTTGACGCCGGATGAGGAAGAAGGCGTACGTATATCGACGCAGACGATTCCGCTCAACATTACGCCCTACTACGCGTCGCTGATGAACCCGGACGATCCGCGATGCCCGATTCGGATGCAGTCCGTGCCCGTATCGGCGGAGCTCATGAAGACGAAATACGATCTTGAGGATCCGCTGCACGAGGATGAAGACTCTCCCGCTCCGGGACTGACTCACCGTTATCCGGACCGCGTTCTGTTTCTGGTGACGAACCAGTGCTCGATGTACTGCAGGTATTGTACGCGGCGGCGTTTTTCCGGTCAAATCGGTATGGGCGTGCCGAAGAAGCAGCTTGACGAATGCATCGCGTATATCGAGCGAACCCCTGAGGTACGGGATGTGCTCCTATCCGGCGGGGACGGGTTGCTCATCAACGACCATATTTTGGAGTATATTCTGAAAAATTTGCGGGCGATTCCCCACGTCGAAATTATTCGCATCGGCACTCGGGCGCCGGTCGTGTTTCCGCAGCGCATTACGGAAAATTTGTGCCGGATTTTGAAAATGTACCACCCGGTATGGCTGAATACGCATTTCAACCATCCGCTCGAAATTACGGAGGAAGCGAAGAAAGCCTGCGAAATGCTGACGGACAGCGGCGTGCCGCTCGGCAACCAGTCCGTCATCCTCGCCGGCATTAACGACAGCACGCACATTATGAAAAAGCTGATGCACGAGCTGGTCAAAATCCGCGTCCGCCCTTATTACATTTACCAATGCGACTTGTCGGAGGGGATCGGGCATTTTCGCGTGCCGGTTTCTAAGGGGCTTGAAATTATCGAGTCGCTCCGCGGGCATACGTCGGGGTATGCGGTGCCTACCTTCGTTGTCGATGCGCCGGGAGGCGGCGGGAAAATCGCGCTGCAGCCGAACTATTTGATATCGCAAAGCCAGGATAAAGTGATTTTGCGCAATTACGAAGGCGTCATCGTCGGCTACCCGGAGCCGCAAAACTATGTGCCCGGGCGCGCGGACGAATATTTCAACGAAATATACGGCATCGAGAAGCAGCCGGAAAGCACCGGCATCATCGCATTGATGAAGGATGAGCGGTTCAATCTGGTGCCGGAAAATTTGCAGCGGCTCGGAAGAAGGCGGCTGTTTCAGGAAGCGCCCGAACACGCGTCGCTGAAGGACCGCCGGCAGAAGCGGGATGAGATGAAGCAGCGTCTGATCGAGTCGGAGCGTACGAAGAATGCCCAGCGGGAAAGCTGATTGACCGTTACAGGTTGCCGGTTACCGGTTACCGGTTGCAGGTTGCAGGTTGCAGGTTACCGGTAATCGGTTACTGCCATTCGAGAAATTCGAGGCGGTTGCCGAACGGGTCGTTTAAATAAAACCGGCTGACCCCCTCATCCGCGCGCGCGTCGTCCTCTATGACTTGGATGCCTTTGGCAAGAAGGAAGTCGCGAAGCTCATGCAGGTTTTCTATGTGAAACGCCGGATGAGCTTTGGTCGCCGGAACGAAGTCCTTTTGTACTCCGATGTGTACCTGATGGACGCCGCATTGGAACCAAACGCCGCCGCGCTTCCGCAAGCTTTCCGGCTTCGGAATTTCCGGCCAGCCGAGCAGTCCGGAAAAAAATTGCCTCGCTTCGGTTTCGCAGCCTTCCGGAGCCGCGAGCTGAATATGATCGATGCCGGAAAATTTGAAGGTCATGGTTTTGGTTCGCTCCTTTATTTGTGATATTGTTCCGTCTGGTAAAACTCAGTTTCATAATACTGCATGCGTTATAAAGCGGCAAGCCGTTTATGGCTTGCCGCTTTGTACGAAGTGGCGGTATGGCATCTCTATTTGGCGCTGGTCACTTCTCTTAACTACCTCACTACCTCCGCTTCTCCTCGCACTTTTGCTGTGAGATCGACGAAATAAGGCGGTATGACTTCACTATCCTGCCGCGGGACGCTAGTTTCACCTAAATAGTGCGGTGAAACTTCACTATCCGCGTTCTACAATCAAAAACTGAACTTATAAAAACAGCTAGGATCAAATTTTGAGTTTATTTTGTTTAGGCGGACGTCTTCTACCCATTTAGAGTCACTTTTTGAGCCTATCATCCGCCCGAAACCGTATTTGGCTCATCGAAAAGACGGCTAAACTCACTTTTTGAGTCTATTGAAGCAATTAAGCTCAGTTTTTGACAGCTACGCAGGTTTGAAGTTCACTTCCGGAAGCAGACGAGCTTCAGCTCGGTCATCTCCTGTACGGCGTACTTGATCCCTTCCCGGCCGAGGCCGCTTTCCTTCACGCCGCCGTACGGCATATGGTCGACGCGGAACGTCGGAATGTCGTTGATCATGACGCCGCCGACCTCAAGCTCCTCCGCCGCATACAGCGCGGTGCGTATATTTTCCGTATAAATGCCCGCTTGGAGGCCGTACTTCGACCGGTTCACCTCGCGGATCGCTTCCTCCACCGAGCTTACCTTGTTGATGATGACGACGGGAGCGAATGCCTCCCGGCAGGAAACCTTGGCAGCCGGGTCCGCTTGAAGCAGCACGGTCGGGTACACAATGCCGCCCTCCCGCCGGTTGCCCGCCGCCACCTTGGCTCCGAGCCGGATCGCTTCGTCGATCCATTCCATCGCCCGCTCCGCATCATGAGCGCTGATGACCGCCGACAGGTCGGTTTGCGGATCGAGCGGATCGCCGACCTGCAGCCTCTGCGTACAAGCCGCAAACTTTTCGACGAACTCTTCGTACAAACACTCGTGCACGTAAATCCGCTGGAGCGAAATGCAAACCTGTCCGGCGTACGAGAACGCTCCCGTCACCGCGCGCTCGATCATAGCGTCGAGGTCGACGCCTTGATCGACGATCAGCGCGGAATTGGAGCCCAGCTCCAGCGTGACCTTCTTTAAGCCCGCTTTGGCGAGAATCGCTTTCCCCACCTCCGGACTACCGGTGAACGTGACCGCCTTCACCCTCGGATCCGTAACGAGAAGATCTCCGATCGCGCCGCCGCTGCCCGTGACGACGTTGAGCGCGCCGGCAGGCAGTCCGGCCAGCGCGAGCAGCTCCGCCAGCTTTAGCGCGGTAAGCGGCGTCTGTCCCGCCGGCTTCAGCACGACCGTATTTCCGGCCGCAATGGCGGGGCCCACTTTGTGGGCCACCAAATTCATCGGAAAATTAAACGGCGTGATCGCGGCGACGACGCCGAGCGGCCGGCGCATCGTATAAGCGACACGGCCCTCGCCGCCAGGCGCGGCGTCCATCGGAATCGTCTCGCCGTGAATTCGCCGCGCCTCCTCGGCCGCGAACGTATACGTCACGATCGTCCGCTCGATTTCCGCCTTTGCCGATTTGATAGGCTTGGCGGCCTCCAGAGCGATCAGCCGCACCAGCTCGTCGGCGTTCTCACGAAGTAGAGCAACAAGGCGTTCCAGCACGGATGCACGTTCATGCGCGGGCATGCGGGACATGGCGGGCCGAGCGCGCTCCGCCGCTTCGATCGCAAGCTCGACCTCCGCCGCTTCCGCAACGGCGACTTCGGCGATCGTATCCCCGCCGTACGGCGCAATCAGCGGACGATACCGTTTGGCGGCGACCCATTCCCCGCCGATATATAAATGTGTTTTCATATGCGCGTCATCTCCCCGCACTTTATTATGAAGGAAGTCCTGTGCCGATGCACGCTCTTACGGCCTGCTCCATCACATCCAAGCCTTCCTCCAGCTGATCGTCGGTAATGACAAGCGGGCAAAGCATCCGTACGACATTGCCGTAAATCCCCGCGCTCATAAGTATTACACCTCTGCGATGAGCCTCCTTCAACACCTTGGCGGTCAGCTCTTGATCCGGCTCCTTTGTCAGCCGGTCTTTCACGAATTCAACGGCACACATCGCTCCGAGCCCCCGAACGTCTCCGATGGCGTCGATTTCCTCCTGAAGTTTCAACCACCGATCGGTAATCCGCCGGCCGATCGTCTCCGCTCGCTCGACCAGCCCTTCCTCCTCGAGCATCCGAATCACCTCAAGCGCCGCAACGCAGCCGAGCGGGCTTCCGCCGAACGTGCCGCCGATTTCGCCAATGCCCGGGGCATCCATCATTTCCGCCCTTCCCGTAACGGCGCTAATCGGCAATCCGGCGGCAATCGACTTGGACATCGTCATCAGATCCGGCACGACGCCGAACCGCTCCATCGCGAACAATCGCCCGGTACGCCCGAACCCGGTCTGTACCTCGTCGGCGATGAACAGGATGCCGTACCGCTCGCACAGCGACTTCACTCCCCGCACGAAGCGTTCCGACGGAATGACGAAGCCGCCTTCTCCCTGAACCGGCTCCATAATAAAAGCGGCGATCTCCTCGCCCGGCGCCTCCGACAGAAAGAAGCTTTCATAGGCGCTCAGCAGGCGGGCATCCGTTTCCTCCGGCGTCACGGGCGAGCGGTAATAATAAGGATAAGGAAGCCGATACGTATCGGGGGCGAACGGGCCGAAGCCGTTTTTATAAGGCTTTACCTTGCTTGTGAGCGACATCGCCATATACGTTCTGCCGTGAAATCCGCGCTCGAACGAAACGATTCCTTTGCGGCCCGTATACTTGCGGGCGATTTTGACCGCGTTTTCCACCGCCTCCGCGCCGCTGTTCAGAAAGAACGTCTTTTTCTTATGACTGCCCGGGGCGAGCTCATTCAGCTTTTCGGCCAGCGCGATGTACGGTTCATACATGACGACATGAAAGCACGGATGCAAATATTGCTCGAGCTGCGACTTCAACGCTTCGATCACCTTCGGCGGACAATGGCCGGCATTCAAGCTGCCGATCGCGCCGGCAAAATCGATGAACGTGTTGCCGTCAACATCCGTAAGCATCGCGCCTTCGCCCTTAGCGGCGAACGTCGGAACCGTATTGAACGGTCCTCGAGGAACATGCTCCATCCGCCTGTTCAGCAGCTCTCTTGCGATCGGTCCCGGCAGCTCCGTTTTCATATCGATGGATTGTTTCCCGTTCCGCCTTGCATTCATCCCCCGCTCGCCTCCATTTCGCACCAATCAATCAGCGTTAACGCAATAATTTCCGCAGCTTCGAACATCCGGTCCAGCTCGATGTATTCGTTCGGGTAATGGGCGACCTGCGTCAGCCCCGGTCCGAATACGATGCAAGGCGTACCCCCGGCACGCGAGAGCAATCCGCCGTCCGTTCCCCACGGCGAAGCTTCGATTACAGGGGCGCCGCCAAGCACCTCCCGGTAACGGCTCGACAACAGCTGCAGCAGCTCATGCCCAGGATCCAAGCCGCCCGGCACCCACCGCGCTCCGAACCATTCCAGTACGGAGGGATGCTCCGAAAACCACGGGTCCTTCTCCGCCAGCTTTTCCATCCACCGCTCCATCTCCGCTTTCGCGTTATCCAGCGTTTCTTCCGGCGCTACTCCGATCCGCCCCTCCAGCTTCACGACGTCCGGAACGGAGGAAGGCCAGCTGCCCCCTTCGATCACGCCGATATTGATCGGCAGCGGAATCGGATTGCCCGCATATAACGGATCGTTCACCCTCGCATTTCTAGCCGTTTCGAGCTCCCGAATATGTTCGACGACGAGCATGCTTTTTTCGATCGCGCTGACGCCCTCATAGCGCGTCCCGCCATGCGCGGAACGGCCCGGCACGCGGATTCGGAACCACATGGAGCCTTGCTGCTTCGTGAAAATCCGCATATTCGTCGGCTCGGGAATGAGGGCGGCATCCGCTTTATAACCTCTCGCAACGGCGGCGAGCGTGCCCGCGCCGCCGCTCTCCTCCTCAATGACGCTTTGAAAAATGACGTCTCCCTTCAATCGAATCCCGGCCGCCTGAATCGCACGGATCGCCAACAGCAGAGACACGGTGCCGCCCTTCATATCCGATGCGCCGCGTCCGTACAGCCTTCCTTCCGCCACTTCCCCTCCGTACGGATCGCCGCGCCAATCGCTTCGATTGCCTTCCGGGACGACGTCGATATGGCCGTTCAGAATCATGCTGCGCCCGCCGCTGCCGCCTGTTCCTCGAAGGACACCCACCGCATTCGGGCTGCCGGTAAATTCGCTGCGCGTCGAATAAAAATACGGATCCGACGACATCGCCTCGCCGTCCGGCTCCCATGCGTCGACCTCCAGCTTCATGGCATGCAATTCATCGATGACGATCCGCTGCGCCTCCCGTTCGTTCCCTTGCGTGCTGGGGCTGCGTACCAGCCGCTGCAGCAGCGATATTCCTTCGTCGCGGTGACGGCCGAGAAATTCGCGAATGCGCTCCCTCATGCGCCGCACCTCCTTCCGTTAAGAATGAAACGCAAGCCGATCCGAGATTAACAGCTCGGCCTCCGTGTTCCGAATGACGTGTTCCATGGAATGCGGCGGCATAATCTCCATAAGCATCAAGCCCGCGGGGGTTACTTCCAGCACGGCCATATCGGTTACGATCAGGTCGACGCACGCCGGGGCGGTGAGCGGCAGCGCGCACCGTTTTTTTATTTTTGCCTCCCCTTGCTGATTTACATGGCTCATGACGGCGATCACCTTTTTCGCTTTTTGCGCGAGCTCCATCGCACCTCCGATGCCGGCGACGCGCTTGCCCGGCACGATCCAATTCGCCAAGTCCCCCCGCTCGCTGACCTCCAGCGCGCCGAGAATCGTCACGTCGACCCGCCCTCGCCTTACGATAGCGAACGCCGTTGCGCTGTCGAAATACGATGCACCTTCGACAACGGTAATGGGCAGCCCGCCGGCATTGCAAAGAAATGCGTCCTCTTCCCCCGCCGGAGGAGTCGGTCCGGCGCCAAGTATCCCGTTCTCCGCATGAAACGTCACCGAAACGCCTTCCGGTATAAAATCGGCGACCAACGTCGGAATGCCGATGCCGAGATTGACGATCATGCCGTCCTTCAGCTCTTGCGCAGCCCGCTTCGCTATAGCGATTCGGCTTTCTCCCACGCCCATCGCCAGTTCACCCCCTTGCCGGGAACGACGATATCGACGAACGCGCCCGGCGTCACGATGCATTCGGGATCGAGCGCCCCGACCTCGACGATATCGTCCGCCTCCGCGATCGTCAACCGTCCTGCCATAGCTACCAGCGGATTAAAGTTCCGCCCGGTTTTGTCGTATACGAGATTCCCGTAAGGATCGGCCTTCTTCGCATGAACGATCGCGACCTCGGCGGTTAATGCAGGCTCGATCAAAAACGTTCTCCCGTTAAGCCTCACGCTTTCTTTCCCCTCCGCCATCATCGTGCCGACCCCCACATCGACCAAAATGCCGCCGAGCCCGACCCCGCCCGCCCGAATTTTTTCCGCCAGCGTGCCTTGGGGGAAAAACTCGACTTCCATCGTCCCCTCCTCCATCATCCGTCCCGCGAACGGATTGGAGCCGATATGCGAAACGATCGCTTTGCGCACCCTTCCCGCGGTGACAAGCCGCCCGATTCCGACCTCGGGGAAGCCGGTGTCGTTGCCGATGATCGTTAAATCCTTCACATCTTTGCGAAGCAGCGCGTCCACGATGGTCGGCGGCGTGCCGATCCCCCCGAAGCCCCCGTACATTAAAACGCAACCGTCATGAATCAAACGAACCGCATCTTCCACCGGCTTCACTTTATTCATCTCCTGCCTCCGTTTCCCCCGCCTCTACCGCAGCTGCGCCTGCAGCCACTTCATATCCGAGTTCTTGCATTACGTCGTGCAGCGTCAATTCGACGAGCCGAACGACCTCGTCGATTTGTTCGAAGCCGATGACGAGCGGCGGCGCGATGATGACCGCGTCCCCGTCTCCGTCGCCGCCGGCGGCAGGGTACAACAACAAGCCATTGGCAAACGCCTTCTCGACGACCCGAGAAGTGACCGCCAGCTCCGGCGGGAACGGACGCCTTGCATCCCGGTCGGCAACGAGCTCCAGCGCCAGCAGCAGCCCCTTGCCCCGAACGTCGCCGATCATCTCACAGCGCGCCGAAAGCTCCGTCAGCTTCTCCAGCAAATAAGCTCCGCTCCGCCCGGCAGCCGCAACCAGATCATGCTTCTCCACATATTCGAGCACGGCCAGCGCCACCGCGGCCGATTGCGGGTTCGCGCTGTAGGTGTGGCCGGACATGACGACTTTGGAGCCGTTCATAATCGGTTCCATCACCGTATCCTTCGCCAAAGCCGCCGCCATCGGCGTATAGCTGGCCGTCATCCCTTTGCCCAGCGCGATCAGATCGGGCTCGACGCCCCAGTGCTCGATGCCGAGCATCGCTCCGGTTCTGGCAATGCCCGTCATGACCTCATCCGCAATAAACAGAACGTCATACGCCTCGCAGATCGCCTTAATCCTCTGGAAATACCCCTCCGGCGGAACGACGGCACCTCCCGCCGCGCCGACGACCGGCTCCGCGATAAATGCGGCGATATGCTCCGGTCCGATTCGCCGGATCGCCGTCTCCAAATCGTCCGCGCATCGCAAGCCGCATTCCGGATGCGTCAGCCCGAACGGGCAGCGGTAACAATAAGCGGGCGCAACGACGGGAAATTCCTCCAGCAGCGGAACGAACCGCCGCCGCCGAGCCGCATGCCCCGACATCGACAAAGCGCCGAGCGTAATGCCGTGGTAGCTCATGCGGCGCGACAACACCTTCACCTTGCTCCGCTGCCCCTTCTCCTGCCAATGCTGGATCGCGATCTTCATCGCCGTCTCCGTCGCTTCGGAGCCGCTGTTCACAAAGAACGACCAATAATCCGCGTCCGGCAAAATGCGGCTCAGCTTCTCGGCAAGCCGCTCGGCCGGCTCGCTCGTAAACTGGGACCGGTATACGAACGATACTTTCTTCGCCTGCTCGGACATCGCATCGATCATCTCCTTGACGCCGTGTCCGATGCTTGCCGTGACGGCGCCGGAGGAGGCGTCGATGTACCGTTTGCCGTCCGCGTCAACGATATAAATC
Source organism: Paenibacillus thermotolerans (assembly GCF_028745515.1). Taxonomy (GTDB): domain Bacteria; phylum Bacillota; class Bacilli; order Paenibacillales; family YIM-B00363; genus Paenibacillus_AE; species Paenibacillus_AE thermotolerans. The sequence continues at coordinate 291,272 of NZ_JAQZSG010000003.1, forward strand.
CCGCTCCCGTATGAGGCGGAAGGATAGCTTCGCCCCAGTTCCGGCTTGATCAGCCGCTCCCGCTTCTCCATTCGCATTCCCCCTGACTCGGTGCTTTACCATGTAACAAGCAAGCTTTGTGCCAACAAACATAGATCATCGAACATTGGGCCGCCGCCGCAAAAAAAAAGAATGCGCTGCAGCATTTTTTGCGCTTTATTGCTTCCCGCTTGCGTCTCCTGGCTTTCCTTGCGCCGAAAACGGCGAGTACGATTGGCATTCTTTTTGCATACAAGGTAAATATCAGCAGCAAAAAGGAGGAATCCGCCGTGGCGCCCGAACGAACGTATTACGTACATTTGGAGGAAACCGGTCCGGACTACATTGCCGCTTACTGCCTTGATTTCTTCAATAAACGAATTCGCGTCGACGACTACTCGGGTAATCCGAGTTCTGTATTACGCCGCATGAGAGCCGTCGCAGCGAGCCGTCAAATGACCAAGCTGTTCATAAAGTCGCGAATACGGGACTGGCAGCGGTTTCTATCGGAAGGATGCGCGCTTGAAGGAATATACAAACAATATTTCGACGGGGAAGACGGCTATTGCATGGCGGAATATTATGAATTGAACCGCAGGAACAGCGATTATTGGATCGAGGAGGACCGGATGTTGGCGGAAGTGTTGAAGCTGCCGGCCAAACCGGAGCCGCCCGCGCTTCCGGAGCAATTTACGATGCGGCCCGCGTCCTCCGAAGACGCTCCTGCACTTGCCTCGCTGTACCGCAGCGTCTTCCGAACGTATCCGACGCCGATGGACGATGCGGATTACATTGCGCAGGCAATGGCGGGAGGAACTTTGTTTTACGTAATCGAGCGCGGCGGGTTGACGGTCAGCGCCGCATCGGCGGAGAAGAACGCCAAATACCGCAATGCCGAAATGACCGACTGCGCGACGCTTCCCGCCTATCGAAATCTCGGGCTGATGCGGGTGCTGCTTCAAGCGTTGGAGGACGATTTGGTTCGAAGCGGCTTCCGCTGCGCCTATTCGCTGGCGAGAGCGCTGTCGTTCGGCATGAATGCCGCATTATTTCAAATGGGGTACGAATATAGCGGGAGGCTGACGAAAAACTGCGATATTTACGATAAATTCGAGGATATGAATTTGTGGACAAAGCGTTTACCGTTTACGCTTGGCGGAACATAAGAGTCCCAATTGTTCCCGGTACTTCATCACGGTTCTTCGGGAGATCGCGATGCCCTGCTCCGACAACAGCTGCGCCAATTGAAAATCGGAGCGGGGCTTTGCCGCGTCTTCCTCGTCAATCAACGCCTCCAGCTTCCGCTTCACATAATGGGAAGATACGCGTTCCCCGTCCACGGTCGCCAATCCGGACGTAAAAAAATATTTCATCTCGAACACGCCTTGCGGGGTGCTTACAAACTTCCCCGAAACCGACCGGCTGACAGTCGATTCGTGGAGTCCGACCTTCTCGGCGATCCGGGACAGGGTAAGCGGAACAAACTCCGGCGGCCCGCCGCATAGAAAAGCCGCTTGCTCCTCGGCAATCGCTTCCGCGACGCGCCGCAGCGTCCTTCTTCGCTTCTCGATGCAATCGATCAAGAAGCGCGCGGATTTGTATTTCTCGGCGAGGAACTGCTTTGCTTCGGAATCGACGCCGCTATCTTGCAGAAGCTGCGCATATTCCCCGTTCACGGATAATCTCGGCGCGGCCGCTTCGGCAATCCGTACGAGAAATCTGCCGCCGGCAGGCTCGATCGCTACGTCCGGAATGACATACGGGATCGCCTCCGTATGAAAAGCCGCACCCGGCTTCGGATTCAGCCGTTTCACGGCCGTAACGGCTTCCTGCACTTCGCCGAGCGGCTTCTTCAGCCGCTGCGCCAGCTTCGGAATCGTGGAATACGCGATGTCGTGAAGATAATGCTCGATAAGCAGCGGCATTAACGGAGGGCAATCCGGAAGACGCTTCGCTTGCAGCAGCAAGCATTCCTGCAGGCTCCGCGCGCCTACCCCGGCGGGGTCGAGGCTTTGAAGCAGCGCAAGCGCCCGCTCGGCATCGGCGAGGGAGATTTGCAGCGACTTCGCCGCCTCTTCCGGCGTAACGCACAAATATCCGTTGCCGTCCACATTACCCGCCAAATATTTTGCAGCTCTTCGGATATGATTAGGCAAAGGCGCACGGCTGCAGTCCAATTGCTCCAGCAAATAGCGCTCCAGCGACACTTCGTCAGCGGATACGCGGTTCAGCGGATCGGTTTCGGCGCCGCCTCTCCCGACAGCGCCGAATCCGCCCGGAACAAGCATATGCTCGTTGCAATCAAGCAGCGGGTTGTCCTGCAGCTCCTGTCCGATCTTCTCCAGCAATTGTTGCGTGGAAAGCTGAAGTATTTGCACCGCCTGCCTGAGCTGCGGCGTCATGACCATCCTTTGCGTTTGGAGCTGGTGCATGCCGAGCCGTTGAAGCATGAGCGACACCTCTTCGCGTTAGATGGTACATTATACGCGGCGGCGGCTCGTTCCCTTTCCAGAACCTATTTCTTTATCTCCGGCAGCGGTTTCCCTTCGTTCATGAGGCGGACGCCTTCTCTGCACAAGCCGTACGGCTCCCACTGGCAATCATGGCAAATATGCGGAATATCGTTCGGGACAACTTGTTCCGCAACTCTTCGGCATATGTCCTCCCAAGTCAATGCGACGCCCGCGGACGCTCCCACCTTCTCCAATATCGCCGAATCCTTCCGATACACGCTCGGATTTTCGCAATGGGAGTGTTGGTCGGCCGGGTACGCTTTGCAAATATCGTCCGGACCTTCGATAATTTCGACTTCCGTTTCCGGCTTCAATCGAAGTTCCTCGTAGATGGCCGTCATATTGCGGCAAAACTCCTCGGAATACCCTTTTCCCCGAAACCCCAGCAAGCAAAACAAATGATGACCTCGAAGCTTAATAGACACGGTCGGCTTCCTCTCCCTGCGTAAAGTGCAACCCACATTATATCACAACCGTCTCGCGCCGTTTTGGATCTGGATATTCGCCAACCAGTGCAAAAATCCCGCCCGCGGCAACGGCTGCGGACGGGATTAAGGGGTGTATAACGTTAAGGCAAGTCAACCCATTGAAACGGTTTTTCCTTCGCTTTCAAAGCGTTCTCCAAAACCGTGATGATCGATATCGTCTCCTGAGGTTCGACAATCGAACGGCCCGTTTCGAAGAACCGCACCAAGTCCTTCATAAACGACTGGAAGAAGTTCGATTCCACCTTCACCGTTCGGGAGCTTCCCGAAGCATAGCTCATCGCCATGCCGAAGGGGCCGTCGATGTGATTGTACGTCGCCGTTCTTCCGTCTTCAAACTGGATGACCACGGAAGGCGTCTTCGGCGTTCCGGTGTACATCACTCGCACCGGCCGGCTTCCCATTAACGCGATGATCGGCTCGACCTGATGGATCGAATAGTTATCCATCTTGCCCGGGCCGATGCTGACGATCGCATCGATGCCTGCGCGGTCGGTTTCCGTATATTCGCTTGCGAAGCGAAGCGCGGAGGAGGAATACATCGGCGTGCCGAATTTCTCGGCGCGCTCGATGAGACGAACGGCCGTCGCCCGGTCGGGAGCGAACGTCTTGTCGACATACGTCGGCTTACCGGATGCGAGCGGTAGCTGGGCAAGCTCCTCATGCTGCTCCGGATAATCGGGAGACAGCACGATTAAATAGTCGCTGTCCTCGATCACCTCTTCAATGGAGCCCATCCGCTTTACGCCGTATTTGTCGCACCATTGGGCGTTGCTAAGGCCGTGATCCGAGTCCTTCTTGCCGTACGCGGAGGTTACCTTCATGCTGCCGCCGGACGCTTCCTCGATCCATGCGGGATAATTGTTGGCGTGCCATTCGTCCAAAAAATAGTCGATAAAGCCGATTTTTTTCACGTGCGCCCAACTCCTATGTTTAAGCTAGAGAAATCTCTTTGCCGCTTTCGGAGGAATCGTAAATCGCCTGCATGATTTTGGAGCTCAGAATGACCGTGTCGATATGGGACGGCAATTTTTCGCCCGTACGGATGCAGTTCAAGAAGCCGTCGATTTCGTTATGGAACATATTGCTCGAATTGTAGGTCGGCGTCGTCTCCAGCAATGCGCCGTTCTTCGCGCTGTACAGCTTGAAATCCGAGCCGTACTGCAGACGAATGCCGGCTTTGTCGCCGAGGAAGTCGATGTACATTTCGTTCACTGCAATATTTTGCGCCCATGCGCCGTTGAAGGTAATGGTCGGACCTGCGGTGCGGATCATGCCCGTCACGAAATCGTCGACATCGTACGTGCCTTCATAATTCGGCGGCCCCGCCCACATGCTCGTATACGTGTAGTTCTCCATGTCTTTGCCGAGCTTGCAGTATGCTTGGCCGGTTACCGTCTTCGGATCCGGATCGCCGGAGCAATACATAACGATATCGAGGAAGTGAACGCCCCAGTCGATCAACACGCCGCCGCCGGCGATCGCTTTCGTCGTGAATGCGCCGCCGAGTCCCGGAATGGAACGGTGGGAACGGAAGCTGACGTATACGTGGTACAATTCGCCCAATTCGCCGTTCTCGATCATGTTTTTAATGATGTTTACGCCGGTATTAAAGCGGTTGACGACGCCGATGTTGAGCACCTTGCCGGTCTCGTTCTGCGCCTTCTTCATCTCCAGCGCTTCCGCATACGTTCTTGCGGCCGGCTTTTCGCACAATACGTTCTTTCCTGCGCGCAGGCAATCGATCGAAATCGCAGCATGCCCGTTGTTCGGAGTACAAATGGAAACGGCTTCAACCTCCGGATCGTTCAAAATCGTATGATAATCCGTAATCGCCTCGCCGCAATTGTAATCTTTGACCGCCTTCTCGGCTCTTTCCTTAATAATGTCGCAGAAATATTTGATTTCCGCATTCGGATTTTGCAAGTACGCCGGAATATGGGCGCTGTTGGCAATCGTGCCGCAGCCGATGATCGCGACTTTGATTTTTTTGTCCATCGTAATCCCTCCATAAAGGTTATATTTGACTACTTCGACGACTTAGAGATAATCTCCTTCTTCGCTCTAAAAAAAAGAAAAATTCTCCGATACATTTGTATATCACTGCGCAACCGAATATGTCACAAACTGGACTTTACTAAAAAACAGCCAAATTGTTCATGTTTTGCGCAAATCCGATATAGAAGACAAGCGGTCTTTATGGTTATATGTAGTTACTATAAAAATGGAGTTGAGCATATATGACAACATTGCGCAGCGCCGTTATCGGTTATGGCGGCGCTTTCAACATGGGCAAGCACCACGCGGAACATATGATCAAGAACGGAATCGAATTCGTCGCGGCATGCGACTTGGATCCTCGAAGAATGGAGCAGGCGAAGCAGGACTTTCCCGGCATTCGGACGTTCACGGACCCGGACGAGCTGATCGCCCAGCCCGATATCGATCTGATCACGGTCATTACGCCGCACAATACCCACGCTCCGCTCGGCAAAAAAATCGTCCAAAGCGGCAAGCACTGCATTCTGGAAAAGCCGATGTGCATTCATACCGCGGACGGCTTTGAGATGGTGAAGCTCGCCAAGGAGAAAGGCAAGATGCTGTCCGTATTCCACAACCGCCGCTGGGACGGCTGGTATTTGACGCTTAAGGATTTGATGGCGAAGGATTTGATCGGGGACATTTTTCATATGGAGTTTTTCTTGGGCGGCTTCAACGATCCGGGCACCTGGTGGCGCTCCAACAAGGAAATTTCCGGCGGCGCTTTGTACGACTGGGGCGCGCACATCATCGACTATTCGCTGGGGGTCGTTCCCGGTAAAATCAAGTCGGTCCGCGGTTTCGTGCACAATCGGGTTTGGCACCAATATTCCAACGAGGATCACGTCGACAGCATTATTCATATGGAAAACGGCGCCGTCATCCACATTCAAATTTCCAACATCGCATTTGCCGACAAGCCCCATATCCGGATTCTCGGCACGAAGGGCGGCATTGTGGACGCCAATTTGTTCGACGGCCAGCTGACGCTCACGACGAACGTGAACGGACTGCGGGTGGAAACGAAGGTTCACTGCGAAAGCGACCAGGGGCACAAGTATTACGAAAATATCGCGGCTCACCTGTACCGTGGCGAGGAGCTGATCGTGAAGCCGGAGCAAGCGATGCGCAACATCGCCGTCATTGAAACGACGGAGCGCTCCGCCGCCGAAGGCAGAGAGCTTCCGGTACCGCATGAGGCGCTTGTGAAGTAAATTCGACAAAGCAACAAAGAGCTGGCGCTGGAGCACACCCCGCGTCAGCTTCTTTCGTTCCGAACCAGCTTTTTCAATTGTTCGATTACAAGATCAGGCTCATAATGGTGAATGTAGTGCTTGGAGGCTCGGACCGCTTTTTGTTCGGCATCCGTGGACCAGCCTACCCATTCCTTCTGGCTTTCCAGCCAGCGCACCTCTGTTTGGCCGAAGCCCCCTGCCGTTAAAGCAATGAGCGGGACGTCGAGCGGTTTTGCGCCTTCCGACACTTTTACAGCGTTTACTTTGCTCAACCTCAATTCGTCCGTCATGTTTCGATTGAAGCCTTTCAGCAGAAGGGCTCTCTTCTCCAAATCCTGCAATTCCTCCGGCAGTTCCTTCAACTCATTCCGCTCGCTCTGTATTGCTGTCCAGATTTTTCTGCTTTGCAGCAGCGCTCTTGCAATGCCCGTGTTGACGACAAATCGCTGAATGTGCGATATCGCGGCTATGGCGGGCATTTCGCCATAATATTCCGGAGTGCCTCCGTCAATGAGCAGGATTCCTTTCACTTCCTCCGGGTAAATTTGAGCGTACCGAATCGTTTCCAGCGAACCTAACGAATGGCCGACAAACACATAAGGAGGCTTCTGTCCGGAAGCTTGAAGCAATGTGTGAATTTCATCCACCATGCTATCGATATCCCGCTTTCGACCGGTAAGCTCGCTGAAGCCGGTGCCCGGTCGATCATATACCGCTACCTTTGCGAATGAAGCGAATCTTCGGGTTAACGGATAAAAGTCCGTATAAGGGCTGACGGTTCCCCAACCGGAAGCAAACACGACGGTAACTTCACCGGTTCCGTCGGAATATAAGTGCATCTTTTTACCGTACACATCATAAAGCTGTCCGACGGGTAGAAATGCGCCTTGATCCTTTTGAATGCCGATCCATTGATAGACAGTCCCGACAAACAACAACAGGACCACTCCCGCTGAACAATACGTAAAACTTTGACGAGCTTTTTTAACATTCGCTATGACCTCGCTCCGCCTCTGTTGTACGATTGCAATATCACTGTACAATAAGGCAGACGTTTCTATTAGTAACCGCGGTCATATGAAAGTCACTTTTCTTTAATTACGACTGACCAATTCACATACGAATGCTTCATGATCCTGCGTTGCTTTCACCGCTTTATACGATTATTCGTTCAAAATCTCGGTGTCTCACGCAACATGCTTCAATGTAAGTCAATCTCTGATGAAAATCTCCATGCACAANTTATACGATTATTCGTTCAAAATCTCGGTGTCTCACGCAACATGCTTCAATGTAAGTCAATCTCTGATGAAAATCTCCATGCACAATGTAACAAGGATCTATTCGTAAATACTATATGTCATTTCGGTCAAAATTTTGATTGATTCGGTCATCCCGATTACATATACTGATATCATCAATCATTTTAGATGTAGGAGGCATGGAATCATGAATCAATTCGGCAAGCTGACTTATCCGGAAATATCGTCGCAGGACACTGCCGTTCAGAAAGCGCTGGAACAGCTGCGTGTAAGCAAGGAATGGATTGCCAACTATTTGGCGAATCCGAAGTACGACGAAGTGATCTTTATCGGATCGGGCTCCTCTTACTACCAAGCGCTGACGATGGCGTCCACGTACCGGAAATGGACGGGCAAGAGCGCATCCGCCCACCCGTCCTCGGAAATTTTCCTGTTCCGCGATGCCGCTGCCGCACAGAACAAGCAATATTTGCTGGTCGGCGTCTCGCGATCCGGCGAGTCCAGCGAGGTCATTCTTGCGCTGGAATCCGTAGCGTCCCTGCCAAATTGGGATACATGCGGCATTACGTGCTATGAATCGAGCAAAATGGCTTCGATGACGGAATGCCTCGTTTCCCCTGCGGGCAAAGAGCAAAGCACCGTCATGACCAAGTCGCTCAGCAGCATGACGTTCATGATGCAAGCGGCCATTGCCGCAGCCGCCGGTTCAAGCGCACACGAAGCGGAAATGGAGCAAACCGCCGCTTTGGTCGGCCCAGTGACGAAGCAAGCGGACCCGTTCATCAAACAATTGGTCGACGGGCACAGCTTCAACAAAATCATTTACCTCGGCATGGGCGCTTACTACGGGCTTGCGCTTGAAGCGGGCTTGAAGCTGAAGGAAATGTCCTACGCCTGGACGGAAAGCTACGGCACGCTCGAGTTTCGTCACGGCCCGAAATCGATCGTCGATCCCGGCACGCTTGTTACCGTTCTGCTTTCCGAACAAGCGCGCGGCTATGAACTTAAGGTAGCGGAAGAAATGAAGCAGTACGGCGCGACGATTTTGCTGATCGCATCGGAAGCTGGCGACGATACGGCGTTCGCGGACGCCGTCTTCGAAACCGGCGGCAGACAGCTGTCCGACGAAGCGAGAAGCGTCCTCTGCCTCCCTGCCGTTCAATATTTCGGCTATTACACGGCGCTGAAAAACAACGTGGACCCGGACCATCCGCGCAATTTGACGCAGGTCGTGAAAATTTAACGAGACGCGTGGTGGAACCATCGATGCGGGGCAAAGTGTCAAAAGGCGACGAACGGCGCAGACGGATCATGGATATAATCAAAGAAAAAGGCGCCGTTTCGATTGCTGAAATTATGGAACGGTTCGGCTGCTCGGAAGTGACCGCAAGGCGGGATTTGAACATTTTGGCCGAAACCGAGAGCATTATCCGCACGATCGGCGGCGCGCATTATGAGACGCAAACCGGTCATGAAGCGAGCTTCTCGGATAAAGAACGGCTGCTGTGGGACGAAAAAACGAAAATTGCGGAGAAAGCCGCCTCGCTCGTTGAGGAAGGCGACATCGTCGGGCTGACAGGCGGCACAACGACGTTCTTGATTGCAAGGGCGCTCAAGGCAGCAAGCAATATTACCGTCGTAACGAACGCGGTCAACATCGCGATGGAGCTGGCCGGGAGCGACCGCATCCAGACGGTGCTCACCGGCGGCGTCATGCGCGTAAACAGCTTCGAGCTGTGCGGCCCGCTCGCCGAAACGATCGTCGAGAGGCTGCACATCGGCAAAATGTTCGTCGGCATCGACGGCTTCAGCATCGAACAAGGGTTAACGACCTACTCCGAGCTGGAAGCCGGCATCGATAAGCTGATGATCAAGCGCGCCAAGGAAACGTACGCCGTATTCGACCATACGAAAGTTAATAAATCGTCGTTGTTTACGATCGTTCCGATCGCCGACATCACGGGCTGCATTACGGACCGGCCGCTCGGCGAACCGGTTGAAGCGCATTTGCGAGGCTTCGGCAAAGCGATCCATTATGCATGGGCTTAGCATTCAAAACCATACTCAACAATGAGACACCCTTAGGAGGTTCGGAGAAAATGGCATTAGTATCATCCACTCCCCTTTTGCAGCGAGCTAGAGCGGAACGGTTTTGCATCGGCGCTTTTAACGTGCATACGCTGGAAATGCTGCAAGCCGTCGTCGAAGCGGCGGACGAAACACAGTCCCCGCTCATCATTCAATCGACGGTCGGCACGGTTAAGCATCTCGGCGCGGATTACATCGCCGCCGCGGCCGAGGTGGCGTCGCGAAAGACGCGCGTGCCGATCGCCCTGCACCTCGATCACTGTACGGACTTTCCGCTGATCGTGCAGTGCATACGCGCCGGCTATACGTCCGTCATGATCGACGCGTCCATGCTTCCGTTCGACGACAATGCTGCGATGACGAAGAAGGTCGTCGAAGTGGCGCGCGCAGCCGGCGTGAACGTGGAAGCCGAGCTCGGCAAGGTGGGCGGCGTCGAGGACGACATCGTCGTGGCCGACAACGAAGCGCTGATGGCCGATCCGGCGGAATGCGAGCGGTTCGTGGAGCTTACCGGGGTCGACACGCTGGCGCCGGCGATCGGAACGGCGCACGGCATTTACAAAGGCGAGCCGAACATCGATTTCGAGCGCATCCGCCGCATTGCCGAGCGGGTTGCCGTTCCGCTCGTGCTGCACGGCGGATCGGGCATTCCGGAGGAGCAGGTCAAGCGATGCGTAAGCTTGGGCATGTCCAAGATGAACGTGGCGACCGAGCTGCGCATCGCCTTCTCGAACGCGATCAAGGAAGTGTTCGACCGCAATCCGCAGGAGAACGATCCGCGCAAGTATATGGTGCCGGCCAAGCAGGCGCTTAAACAAATGGCGATGGAAAAGATGGCGCTGTGCGGCTCTGTCGGCAAAGCTCAATTATTTCGATAACGAGCGACATCCGGGATTAAGCAAGCGATCTCGAGCGAAATTAGCGGAACACAACTATATAGCCCCCTAATCCTTTTGGACACTCCTAACCACTTCAGATACACTAATAGACAGGTGGA
>NZ_JAQZSG010000030.1 GCF_028745515.1 Paenibacillus thermotolerans
CGTGCTCGTTGTTCAGTTTTCAAGGAGCAAGCTTTGTTGCTTTGCTTGTCGTCGTTTTTAGCGGCGACTTTTATATACTATCATATCCGCACCGCTTATTGCAAGATGTATATCTTGGAAAATTCCAACCTCTTGCGAAACGGTGCTGCCGCGCCGCTCGATTTCATCGATTCGTTTCGGAACAGCGAAAAATAATTTATCACACATTAAAGTTCAGGTCAACCTTTTTGCGGCTTGAAAAATTCCCCAAATGAAAAGCCCGGCCGAAACCGGGACTTATCTGCTTTTTCGGTTGAGTGCATACCTCGATAAATCTTTAGGCGATGCCAGACGGGCGTACATTCGGAAAATAACTTTATAACGGCTTTCTATTGCAGTTTTCATATCCGGATCGATCCGGCTGTCTTTTAAGTCCAATAGCATTTCGTCCAGTTCTTTGCGCAGCACGTAATCGAGCTCCCGGCATTCCCGATCCGAGAACAATATCCCTAGCATCTTCTGTTCCAGCCCCCTCAAAAAGCATATCCTAGATGTGCATAAGTTCAGGACCACGGCACGTTTGAGCATAATCGTTTTACTGTTATGCACAACTTTTGCCATTTTTATAATGTCCTTCCGAGGGGAAAATGAGCCCAAACAATGTTCTTACGAAAAAAAGCCCGGAGTCAACAAGGACTCCGAGCTTATCCGCGCACAAGCCAAAACGTGACGGTGCTTTCAATAAACGCAGCCGCAAGCAAAGCGAAAAACAGAAACGCGGTCAAGCGTCCGAGCGATTTATGAAACCTCTTCAGCTCCCCTGATTCGTCGCCGCTTCGGCCGCGTAACGCCCCAACGAGCTCCCGCAAAATCAAAGTCCCATACCGCATGCCGAAAGCGGCTGCTATGACGATCGCCGTTATTTCAAGCACGCCGTGCGGAAGAATTCCCCGCACGAATAACGATCCCACATGCAAGCCGTTATCGGCCGCTGCGGAAAATACATATCCGATCAACAGCCCGTTAATCGCCAGCATGATCACAGGAATGATTCCGAATAACGCTCCCAAAAACACGACGGCCAACGCCTTCAAAAAATTGTTGAAAAATATGAACAAGAACATCCACACCTGCGAATTGTTCATCCGATCCAGCCGTTCCACCAAGTCCCGCATCGAGTCGGCCTGCCCGACCAGATACGGATCCAGAACGTCCGTAGCGTATCCTACCGCCACCCCCGCCAAAAACAATGTCGCTGCAAAAAAGATGTAGCCTTTGATTTTTGCCATGTCGGCGATCAGCTCTCTTACACCGTTCATTTGGTTATTGCACCCCTTTTAGTAAAAAAATCAATCATTCATTCCGAGTCCTTGTACAAAAATCATACGCATAACTTGTCTCCCCCCGCATAAACATGTACAAGAAACAAGCCCGCGAGGCGGCGCCCGAACTGGGACGAAGAAGGAGGACGTAACAGTGAATTCATTCTATGTTTTCAACGGCAAAAGGCTAAAGCAATACTTCATCATGTTCCTTGCCGCATTGTTTACCGTCGGCGTCATTTATACGGAACGCGACAATATTACCGTGTTCCAGGAGGAGAAAGCAGACCCCTCAGCCATCTTTACCGTAAATACGAGCAAAAAAATGCTCGCTCTGACCTTCGATATCTCTTGGGGGGACAAGCGTGCCGAGCCGATCATTGAAGTGCTGCAGGAGAAAGGAGTCAAAAAAGCGACGTTCTTCCTTTCCGCCCCCTGGAGCGAAAGCCATCCGGAAATCGTAAAAAAAATTAAAGACGCAGGCTACGAAATCGGCAGCCACGGCTATAAGCATATGAATTACAGCGAGCTGAAGGATGATGAAATCCGCAAGCAAATCCGTATGGCGGACGGCATTTTAACCGAGGTGACGGGCCAGCGTCCGAAGCTGCTTCGCCTGCCGAACGGCGATTTCGACAAGCGAGTGCTCAAAATTGCGGATGAGCTTGGCTATCGAACCATTCAATGGGGAACGGACTCGCTTGATTGGGAAAACCCCGGCGTTGAAACGATCGTTAACCGGGTCTTGTCCGGAGCTCATCCGGGAGACATCGTTCTGCTGCACGCCAGCGACTCCGCAAAGGAAACGCATAAGGCGCTGCCGGAAATTATCGATAAGCTGCGTGCGAAGGGCTACGACTTTGCAACCGTTACCGAGCTGATCGAAGGCGCTGAAGCGAAAGGCGCCAAAGCGGAAGAAAAGAAGCCCGCCGCTCCCGCTTCGCCGAAAAAGTAACCGTTGCTTTCGGCGGCTAATCAGGCGGGGCGTTAATGAACCGGCAAGCCAAGGCGTACCGAAACTACGCTTGGTTTGCCGGTTCCTTCGTCGACGGGCCGAGCAGCTTATGCAGCTTCATAATTTGCCACACATTGGACGCATACAACGGAGCAATCATAAGCACTGTGCCGTAAGGATTATATTGCCGCAGCGCGGGTACGGACTCGAGCAGCGTAACCGCCGTAAGAAAAAACAGCGTCGGCACGAACGATTGCTTGTTCGTTTGCTTTACCTTTAAGCGGACGAACGGAAGCGATACGATTAAAATGATGACGGGCACCAGGATATAAGAAAGCAGCGATTCCCCTTCCCTTACCCGGAGAATGGCGGAATAATACGATACGACGACAATGAGAAACACTTGAATATAGCTCCACAGCAGCCTGGAGCGGATGATGCCTTGAGCAAAGTAATTCATCGTCAAATACGCAAAAAATCCGAGATGGCTGAATGCTCCCAGCAGCGCCCCGACGATTACGGTGCCGATCAGATTGTAACCGAAGCCCTCGAACCCGATCTGTACCGGATTATAGGACGGATCCGCGAATTGAACCGCCAATCCCACGATCAAAGAAACAACGATTCCTATTCCTACCGTCGTAGTAAATAAATAAGTCCATTTTGCCAAATTCATTTCTATGACCCCTTCGAATGAAAGCTCGCGCGGAACATTCGGGCGAATCGATCCATGCCTCCATCATTGTAACAACCCCCGTCAAAAAAAGCCAACGCCTCCGGTTCATAAAGCGACCTTCTCCCGCAAACACTAATGCCAAATTCCAAGCAAAGGGGCGTCGGCATGAAGCACATAAGATTGCAGATGCTTGCAACGGTCGCAGCGCTTACGTTTCTTACCTCTTGCTCAACATCGGAGCCGGTGCAGCAATTGGATTACAGCGCGGTAAAATCGATGGTCGTCGACATTCTGAAGACGGAGGACGGTCAAAAGGCGATTGGAGAAGCGACTCTGCGATCGTCCTCAGTGGACTCCACCCAACTGAGGATTTTGCAGACCGGCGAAGGCCAAAAGCTGCAGATGGCCGTTAAGGAGATCTTGTCGGACCCGGCCTACGCGCTTCCGTTGAAAGAAATGATGGTCGACCCGAAGTTTGCCGGGGACTTTGCCAAGGCACTGCGAACGGAAATGAAGGATATTAACAAGGCGCTGATCAAAGACCCGGAATATCAACAAGCACTAATTGATGTCATGAAGGATCCCCAGATTAAACAAATGATTCTCGAGACAATGAAAGGCAGCGAATATCGGAAGCAAATGATGACCGTCATGAAGGAATCGTTTGACAATCCGCTGTTCAAAGCCGACATACTCAAATTGATGGAGAAGGCGCTAGAGGAGCAGTCCAAGCCGAAGAAGGACAAGGAAAAGGCAACCGGAACCGAGACCGAGACGGAATAAAAAAAGAACGGCAAAGCCCGGCATGATTCTGCCGGGCTTTCGTATGCGGTAATACGGTACGAGACGCCTGTTTAAGCTTTCGCGATCACTTTATCGGCCAGCTCCAAGTAAAGCTTGCCGGTCGGGCTGTTTTCTTTGTAAATGGAAGGCGAATAGTCCGGCTCCGAAGGATGGTTGTCCGGCGCGCCCAGCGGAACCTGCAGCAGCAGCTCGGTATGCAGCTCTTCGGCGAGCTTCGCGCCGCCCCCGCGGCCGAAGACGTAATCCCGCTGCCCGTCTCCTCGCTCGTACCACGACATGTTCTCTACGATGCCGAGAATTTCGTGGTTCGTATGCAAGGCCATCGCCCCTGCGCGCGCAGCGACGAATGCTGCCGTGGCATGCGGCGTCGTCACAAGAATTTCCTTGCTGTGCGGAATCATCTGATGAACGTCAAGTGCAACATCGCCCGTGCCCGGCGGCAAGTCCAGAATAACGTAATCGAGCTCGCCCCATTCGATTTCGTTGAAGAAGTTCCGCAGCATCTTCCCGAGCATCGGCCCCCTCCAGATGACTGGCGCGTTATCCTCGACGAAGAAGCCCATCGAGATGACCTTCACGCCGTGTCTTTCAACGGGTTTGACAACGTTGTTCTCCACGGCGGGGCGATCCTCGATGCCCATCATATCGGGCACGCTGAAGCCGTAGATGTCGGCGTCGACAAGGCCGACACGCTTTCCTCGGCGGGCGATGGCTACGGCAAGGTTCACCGATACCGTCGATTTGCCGACGCCGCCTTTGCCGCTCGCAACGGCGATAATCGCCGGGCCGTTGTCGGCATCCAACAGCGATCGGACGCTCTTCTTCGGAGCGGCTTGTGCCTGTGCCGCCTGCAGCTTCTTCGTGATTTCGGCGCGGTCGAAATCGGACGCCTCTTTCGCGCGAATATGTATTTCGCCCGCACCCGCTTCGGTAAGCGCCTCGCGCACCGCTTGCTCCATCTCGCGTCTCGCCTCAGCGCTGTCGGTCATGAACAGCAGCGTCAGCGATACGCCGGTTTCCTTTGCCATTACGTCACGAATCAGACCTAAATCGAATAAACTCTGCCCCGTGCCCGGGTCTTGAATGGCGCGGAGAGCGTTGATTGCTTCATCTCTTGTTATCACAGCGGATCCACCTCACGAAAGTATGGTCATGCTTACATTAGCATAATTTCTTTCGCGACTCCAATCCTTACCGAACAAGAAATCACGGCGCGGGGTGCTCCCCGTCTCCGCCCTCGTCGATACCGATGGACGGCGTATCTTCTTTCTCTACCGGCATACCGCTGTTTTCCATGTCCTCCACCGTTTTTTGTCCGGAAATTTTTTCGCCCGACGCGTATCTTAGAAAGCCTCTGTAGATTGCTGCGGCCATTTTTTTCTGATAATCCGGGTTTCCGAGCTTTGCCGCTTCCTCCGGATTGGACAAAAAACCTACCTCAATAAGCGCCGATGGAACTTTCGATTGATCCATCAAATAAATGTTGCGTATTCGCTTGGCGCGGCGGTCCGTATTGATAACGTTGTTCTTGATTTCGTCTTGAATGAATAACGCGAGTCTTTTGTTATCTTCATGGTTGTTCGTGTAGAACGTCTGGGGTCCGTACCACCGGGAGGATGGAATCGCATTCAAGTGAATGGACAGAAACGAGCTGGCCCCCGATTCCGCGACCAGCTTCTCGCGCGCCTTCAAATCATAGGTCTTTCGCTTGCTGTATCCCTTTAAGCCCTCCGGAGCCAAATCCGTATCGGTCTCGCGCGTCATCACGACAACGGCGCCCGCCTGCTGCAGGTAATCGCGCAAATAAAGGCTTATGGCAAGCGTAATATCTTTCTCCACCAATCCGCTGCGTGAGTTGGCACCGCCGTCGGGACCGCCGTGGCCCGGGTCGAGCGCAATGATTTTGCCGGAGAGCGGCAGCGTCCAGTATGTCCAAGTTTTATCGGCCGGAAGCTGATTCGTAAACACGTACACAAGAAGCGCCGCCATTAGGGCGGTAGTAATAATTTTTGTTTTTGCCGCACCGGTTATCCATATGACGATCCGCTTTCGTTTCTTCATAACAAAAAACCACCCTGTCCATAGAATCGTTACCTCATCTATATGGGACAGGGTGGACAAATATTACTCGTTTGCGGTTGTAACGGCGTTCTCCGCCATACCTTCAATCAGCACGCGCGCAACCTCGGGACGAGTAAATTCCGGCGGCGGGCATTCGCCGTTTCGCAGCAGCGCCCGCACCTTCGTGCCGGACAGATGCAGATGGTCGCTCTTGTCGTGGGGGCACGTTTTGCTTGAGGCCATGTTGCCGCATTTCGTACAGAAGAAGCTATGCTCGAAGAACAGAGGCGTAATGCCGAGCTCCTCCGCGGTAAAGTTGCTGAAAATTTGCTGCGCTTCATAAGTTCCGTAATAATCGCCTACTCCCGCGTGATCGCGGCCGACGATAAAATGAGTGCAGCCGTAATTTTTACGCACCATGGCGTGGAAAATCGCTTCCCGCGGTCCCGCATAGCGCATCGCCGCCGGAAATACGCCGAGGTGAACGCGATCCTTCGGGTAATAGTTTTCCAGCAGCACGAGATAGCTGCGCATGCGCACTTCGGCCGAAATATCGTCCGACTTCGTCTCGCCTACGAGCGGGTTCAGGAACAAGCCGTCGACGATCTCCAGCGCGCTCTTCTGAATATATTCATGCGCACGGTGCACCGGATTTCGGGTTTGAAAGCCGACAATCGTACGCCAGCCCTTCTCTGCGAACAAGGCTCTCGTTTGCACCGGGTCGAAATAAAACTGCTGAAACTTATCGCGCTTCGGGCGGTTCAGCACCGTAACGGCTCCGCCGACATATGCGTTAGACCGCTCGAGCAGCTTTGCAACGCCCGGATGCGCGGGATCGTCGGTCTTAAACACGTTCACCGCCTCTTCCTTGCGGTCGATCCGGTATTTGTCCTCAACGTCGAGAATCGCATAGACGATGCCGTCGCCGGCGCCCGTTAAAGCCACCTTCTCTCCGATCAGCAGTTCCTCGAACGTCTTGTCTTCAACGGCCAGCGTTACCGGGATGCTCCAGACCGTTCCGTCCGAGAGGCGCATCCGATCGAGCACCGAACGGTAATCTTTCTCCTTCAGAAATCCGGTCAGCGGCGAGAAGGCGCCTACAGCAATGCAATCGATATCGGAGAGCGTCCAAGCGTTCACCGGCAGCTTCCGCAGCGATGCGGCCAGATTCAGCAGGTCTTCCCGCTCTTGGCCTTCGGCCAGCCTGTTAATCAACACGCCGCCGTGAGGTTGAATCGTCGACATACCCTTATCTCCTCTCCTATGTGTGCTTTCGTTTATTTGTGCAGTCCGCACTCGGTCTTATCCGTATTCGCCCAACGCCCTGCCCGCGGGTCTTCACCGGGAGCTACCGGACGCGTGCAATGCTCGCAGCCGATGCTTGGATAGTTCCGATCATGCAGCGGGTTATACGGAACATTATGTTCGCGAATGTAATTCCATACATCCTCCGATGTCCAGCTGGCCAGCGGATTGAATTTTACAAGACCGAACTTTGTATCGTATTCGACTTTCTTTGCGTTTGCCCGTGTGGGAGCCTGGTCACGCCGAATTCCCGTGATCCATGCGTCATATTTGCCGAGAATTTCAACAAGCGGCTCCACCTTCCGGATGTTGCAGCACTTGTTCGGATCCGACTTCCACAGCTCATCTCCATGCTGGGCGGCTTGCTGCTCCGGCGTAAGCTTCGGCTTCACTTGCACGAACGTAATGTTATACTTTTCGCTCAGCTTGTCTCTTGTCTCGTAAGTTTCTTTGAAGTGGAAGTCCGTGTCCAAATAAAAAATGTCCGTCCTCGGGCTCACCTTTTGGAGCAGATCAACGAGTACGACATCCTCCGCGCCGAAGCTGCATGCAAGCGTAATGGACGGGAACGTTTCGGTCGCCCACTTCAACAAAGCTTCAGGACTTTCGTTCTCGAATCGCTCCGCCGCTTCCGTAATGATGCGCTCTTTCTCAATCAAGTTCATCATGTATACCTCCTCAATCTTAATTCCTAGTATTTCGCTATGTTTTTACGGATAACTTTATTATAGGTGGTTCCCGATTTTTGTCAATCGGCGTTTGGGCTACTAACTATAACTATTCGTATAACTTTGTTCGGGTGCACGATTATCACTTTCAATCTGCAGAACCGACTTACATTAAGGTGGACCTATCAAATTCGGATAGCTGGCGAATCGCCAACGGACATGGATGCAGTTATTCGGCGTTTTACATGAAGTTCGCAGTTTTAACGGACACCATCGCAGCTATTGCCTCGAAATTACAGGGATAAGCTTCAAAAATCGAGGTTTAGCGTCCGTGGTGTCCGTTAGCGGTATTACAGCGGGCAAATTGGGGATATAACGTTTGTGGTGTCCGATAGCGCCGCGGGGGCAGCGAGAAGGAGTATCCCCGCACACAAGCAAACCCTTGCGGCCGAATGGCCCACAAGGGTTTGCTTGTTCGTTGATAAGCGTTCGATTAGCGCTTCGAGAATTGCGGAGCGCGACGAGCAGCTTTCAAGCCGTATTTCTTACGTTCCTTCATGCGCGGATCGCGTGTAAGGAATCCTGCGCGCTTCAGCGGGGAACGGAATTCCGGATCTGCTTTCAGCAATGCGCGGGAAATGCCGTGGCGGATTGCGCCGGCTTGACCGGAGATGCCGCCGCCGGAAGCGATGACGATAACGTCGTACTTGCCGAGCGTATCGGTCAAATCAAGCGGTTGCTTTACGATCAGCTTGAGTGTTTCCAAGCCGAAATATTCGTCAATACCGCGGTGGTTGATGACAATTTTGCCTTCGCCCGGAACAAGACGTACGCGGGCTACGGAATGTTTACGACGACCTGTGCCATAATATTGGAATTGTGCCATTTGTCGAATCTCCTCCTACCTTAACCGCGCAACTCGTACACTTGCGGGTTTTGTGCGGCATGCGGATGTTCGCTGCCGGCGTACACTTTCAACTTCGTCTTCAAACGATCGCCGAGCTTATTCTTCGGAAGCATGCCGTGAACGGCAATCTCGATCATACGCTCCGGCTTTGTCTGCAGCATTACGTGAGCAGGCGTTACTTTCAAGCCGCCCATGTAACCGGAATGACGGTAGTAATTCTTTTGTTGCATCTTCTTGCCTGTCAACACAATCTTCTCAGCGTTGATTACAACGACGAAATCCCCGGTGTCAACGTGCGGAGTGAACTCCGGCTTATTTTTGCCGCGAATCAATGCCGCGACTTCGCTCGCTAAACGTCCAAGCGTCTTGCCGTCAGCGTCAACAAGGTGCCACTTGCGCTCAACCTCGTTCGGCTTGGCCATATACGTAGTACGCATCGAGAATCCTCCTTAATCAATGACCATCTATATGTTCGTGTCAATTTGCCGATTCGCTACAAATCGGCAAAGCCATGTTCTGTGATTGGATATTGCGGTTCATCTTTCGGCTTCTATGGAAGTGCTTTGCCGGGGCTGTGGGAGAGCTGACAAAAGCGAAGCCATAGACCATAATACAACATATCCTGGCGTATAGCAAGTAAAGTTTTTCGTATTTCAGGGCTCATAGCCCACTTCCCAAAGCGTAAGCCCATGCGCTTTAGCGGTCGGTCCCGCTTGCGTTCTGTCCCGTGCATCCAGTATGCGTCGCACATCGGATGCATCCAGCTTGCCTTCCCCGACGGCAATCAGCGTGCCGGCAATAATTCTCACCATATTGTAAAGAAAGCCGTTCCCTGTCAAGAAAATTCGGATGATACCGGCTCCGGGCGCATTCTTCATGCCCGGGACGTCCTCACGAACGATACGCGCTTCATATATGGTTCGAACCCGCGATTCCGATTCGCTTCGAATGTTGCAGAACGATGTGAAGTCGTGCTCTCCGATCAAAGCGGGAAGCGCCTTCTCCATCGCGGCTACATCCAATGGACCCGGATGGTGAAACTGCGTAAACCGCTGAAATACGTCCATGTAGCGATTTCCGTTAATCGTGTAGCAGTAAGTTTTGCGCTTGGCCGATTTGCGTGCATGAAAATCCGGCGGCGCTTCCACAGCGTCCCAGACGATGATATCTCCCGGAAGATGAGCGTTAAGCGCTTGACACCAGCGTTCAATAGGAATAGCCGATTCGGTCAAAAAGTTCACTGTTTGACCGGCCGCATGGACACCTGCGTCCGTTCTTCCGGAGCCGATGACCGTCGTCTGTACGCCCGTAACGGCTTGAACGGCCGCCTCCAGCCTGCTCTGGATCGTATCCTTATCCGGTTGGACTTGAAACCCGCTATAGGCGGTACCGTCATAGCTGACGGTCAGACGAACGTTGCGCATCATCCACTTCTTCCCATACTTTAGCCTACAAAAAAAGGGCTCGGTGGAATCCGGCAGATTCCGTCCGCCCTTCTCTCGTAAAGCTTTGGTCAAACGGGAGGTTACCGCCCGGAACGGACGGCGCCCGTTTGCCGAATGAACAGTTCAGGCGATAACCCGCTGGATGAACCGGGGGTATTCGTGCCTGAACCGTCCAAGAAATTACGCTTCCGCGCGGTCAACAAGCTCCAAGAACACCATCGGTGCGGAATCGCCGCGGCGGGGACCCAATTTCAAGATCCGTGTGTAACCGCCCGGACGTTCAGCATAGCGAGGCGCCAATTCGGAGAACAGCTTCTGAATCGCGTCTTTGCCGTCTTGTGCTTCCTCACGGCGCACAAATGCAGCTACTTGACGACGAGCGTGAAGATCGCCGCGCTTTGCAAGCGTGATGAGCTTCTCAGCAATGGAGCGTACTTCCTTCGCTTTCGCTTCCGTCGTTTGGATGCGCTCATAAATGAACAAATCCGTCACCAAGTCGCGGAACAACGCTTTACGGGAGCTGGAGTCGCGGCTCAACTTAGAATATGCCGTCATGGAAAGTTCCCTCCTTCATTCTAGATTGTTAAAACGGTTATTCTAGCCGGAGGGCCGGAAAAGGTTCGATCAGTCTTCTTTACGGAGACCGAGTCCAAGCTCTTCAAGCTTCTCCTGCACTTCTTCAAGCGATTTGCGTCCGAGATTCCGAACTTTCATCATATCTTCTTCCGATTTCGTAATGAGCTCTTGAACCGTATTGATGCCGGCACGCTTCAAGCAGTTGTACGAGCGGACGGAAAGATCGAGTTCTTCGATCGTCATCTCGAGCACTTTTTCTTTCTTGTCTTCTTCTTTTTCGACCATGATCTCGGCATCCTTCGCCTCATCGGTCAAACCGACGAAGAGATAAAGATGTTCGGTCAATATTTTTGCGCCCAAGCTTACGGCTTCTTCAGGTCGGATACTGCCATCAGTCCAGACTTCGAGTGTCAGCTTGTCATAGTTGGTCACTTGACCGACGCGTGTATTCTCTACACTGTAGTTAACGCGGGTAATGGGCGTATAGATCGAATCTACCGGGATGACGCCGATCGGTTGGTCATCGTTTTTGTTCTTATCTGCAGGCACGTACCCGCGGCCGCGCTGCGCTTGAATGCGCATATGCAGCCGGGCGTCAGAGGACAACGTAGCGATATGCAAATCAGGATTCAGAATTTCTACGTCACTGTCGGCGCGAATGTCGCCTGCAGTAACAACTCCTTCACCTTCAGCGTCGATTTCGAGTATCTTTTCTTCGTCCGAGTGGATTTTAAGCGAAAGACCCTTCAAGTTCAAAATGATCTCCGTTACATCCTCTATTACGCCAGGGACGGTAGAAAACTCGTGAAGAACGCCGTCGATTTGCACACTCGTCACAGCAGCGCCTGGGAGCGACGAAAGCAGGATCCGGCGCAGCGAATTACCGAGCGTCGTTCCGTATCCTCGTTCAAGCGGCTCTACGACGAATTTGCCGTAGGTTCCGTCCTCTTTTACTTGTACGGTTTCGATCTTCGGCTTTTCGATTTCGATCATCGATCAATACCCTCCTTAAACGTCGCATAAGCTCAAATTAAAAAAGTGAAAAACCGTAGTATGCCTATCCTACACAACCATTATTCACATGTGCGGGATAATTATACCACTCCATGAGCCTTACTTACACGCGACGACGCTTAGGCGGGCGGCAACCGTTGTGCGGGATCGGCGTCACGTCTTTGATCAGGTTTACTTCAAGCCCTGCAGCTTGCAGCGAACGGATTGCAGCTTCGCGACCCGCGCCCGGACCTTTAACCATGACTTCCACACTCTTCAGACCGTGTTCCATAGCTGCTTTAGCAGCAGTTTCGGCTGCCATCTGAGCTGCGAACGGCGTGCTCTTACGCGAGCCGCGGAAGCCGAGGCCGCCGGAGCTTGCCCAAGAAAGTGCGTTCCCATGCGGGTCAGTAATCGTAACGATCGTATTGTTGAACGTAGAGCGAATGTGCGCTACGCCGGATTCGATATTTTTCCGATCGCGGCGTTTCGTACGAACCGCTTTCTTAGCGGGTTTAGCCATTGTACGTTATCCCCCCTTATTATTTCTTCTTATTAGCTACAGTCCGACGAGGACCTTTACGTGTACGAGCATTCGTTTTCGTCCGTTGACCGCGAACAGGTAATCCGCGGCGGTGACGAAGACCGCGATACGAACCGATCTCGATCAAGCGCTTGATGTTGAGGGAGATCTCTCTGCGAAGATCGCCTTCCACCTTAACGTTCTTGTCGATTTGGTCGCGAAGACGGCTTACTTCATCCTCGGTCAAGTCTCTAACGCGAGTGTTAGGGTTGACGTCGGTTGCAGCCAGAATCTTCTGAGCGGTAGTTTTGCCGATACCATAAATGTACTGCAACGCGATCTCGACGCGCTTATCGCGAGGTAAGTCTACACCAGCAATACGTGCCATAGGTTAGCGGAGCACCTCCTTAGCCTTGTTTTTGTTTGTGTTTCGGGTTTTCGCAAATGACCATCACGTTGCCTTTGCGGCGGATGACTTTGCATTTTTCACAAATCGGTTTAACCGAAGGTCTTACTTTCATTGGGATTACCTCCTCAAAAACGTGTTACGGAGGCGAATCATTTGCGGTACGTAATTCGCCCTCTCGTCAAATCGTACGGGGAAAGTTGAATCACGACCTTGTCTCCCGTCAAGATCCGAATAAAGTGCATACGCAGCTTACCCGAGACGTGGGCGAGAATTTGGTGCCCGTTCTCCAACTCGACGCGAAACATGGCGTTCGGCAACGGCTCGATAACCGTGCCTTCGACTTCAATTACATCTTCCTTAGCCATTCCTTGTCTCCTTTCCAATAGCTTCGGCAGGATAGCTTTCCAGAAATTTTAGAAGCGCAAACCGGAGCTTGCCGTTAGTGACCTTACCGGTTTCCTGCAAACTGCTTGCAACCTCGGAGCTGACGAATTCCGTAAGTTCGAGGTGCATGACGTTTTTCTTCTTGGGATGGTCGAACTTTCGCTTGTCGCCGTCTGCGATCAGGACGAACCTTTCGTCAATGACGCCGACGATGACGGCAAAGCTTTCTTGGTCTTTGCCGCGAAGCGTTCTGACTACTTGCCCCAGCTTCGGTTCCATAGGAGAAACCACGCGCATCACCTGAACGTTAACTTATCGTCGAGATCTCGAACGTCGAGAAGCCTGCAGCTTCCGCAACTTTCTGTTTGGCATGAGAAATGGTATACAACCTGGCGCCCGGCTTCGCCGAATCGCCGTGAAAACCTTCGAGCTGCAATTCCTCGTTAACCGAAGTGCATATACTGGAAGGAAAGCCGTTATAGCCAGTAAAAGATGGCACAGCCCCTCGGCTGCGGATATAAGAATCGGCAATCGAATCGAGTTCCGCCGTCTTCACGCCGAGCTCCGTTCGAGACTTGCAAATGATCATCTACGCACGGCCTCGCAGCACGTTAAAGAGTTCTGCGGTCACTTCGTCGATCTCCCGCTCGCCGTTCAATTCTCGCAGCAAACCTTTTTGCCGGTAATAATCGAGGAGCGGAGCCGTCTTGTTGATATATTCGTCCAGTCGGGTGCCGACTTTCTCTTCCGTGTCGTCGGATCGCTGATACAGCTCTCCTCCGTCTTTATCGCAGACGCCTTCTTTCGCCGGCGGGTTGAAGAGGACGTGGTACGTCGCTCCGCAAGTCCGGCAAATGCGGCGGCCCGTCAACCGGGCAAGCAATAAATCACGGTCTACCTTCAAATCCACAACGTGGTCGATCGTTCTCCCCATCGAAGCGAGGATGTCGTCCAGCGCCTCCGCTTGGGAGATCGTGCGCGGAAAGCCGTCGAGCATGAAGCCCTTCTTGCAATCCTCCTGCTGAAGCCGCTCGCGCACAATGCCGATCGTAATGTCGTCAGGCACCAGCAATCCGGCGTCGACGAATTTTTTCGCTTCCACGCCCAGCGGAGTGCCTTCCTTCATTGCGGCGCGAAACGCGTCTCCCGTGGAGATGTGCGGAATCTTGAATTCCGTCACGATGCGTTCCGCTTGCGTTCCTTTGCCTGCCCCCGGGGGGCCTATGAGAATCAAGTTCAAGTGCGCTTGCCTCCCTTTGGCGTTCGGTGCGATTAGCGATTGATGAACCCTTTGTAGTGCCTCTTGATCAAATGGCTCTCAATCTGCTTCATCGTTTCCAATCCAACGCCGACTACGATGAGCAAGCTCGTACCGCCGACCGTAACAGTGTTGGGCAATCCTGCCATTTTACCGAAAAATACCGGCATGATGGAGATGATCGCCAAGAAGAATGCACCGAACAATGTGATGCGAGAAATGACTTTCGTCAAATACTTCGTTGTCGTTTGTCCCGGACGAATGCCCGGAATGTATCCGCCGTTCTTCTTCATGTTATCCGCCATTTGGACCGGGTTAATCTGCACGAACGTGTAGAAGAACGTAAACCCGATAATGAGCAAAACGTACAATACCATGCCGAGCGGCGCGGTGTAGTACGTGTTATCGATGATCCAACGAGCTACCGGATGGGTGCTGAAGAAGCTGGCGATCGTGTACGGGAACAAGAGCAGCGACAAGGCAAAGATGACCGGGATAACCCCTGCAGCGTTGACCTTGAGCGGAATATGCGTCGATTGTCCGCCGTACATCTTTCTTCCGACAACACGCTTAGCGTATTGAACCGGAATTTTGCGAACACCTTGCTGAACAAAAATGACGCCGACCACAATCGCAATGACAACAAGCGCGATGAGGAGGATCTTCAGAATGTTCAAGAACAAGGCGCTTTCGGACGTGTCCGTAAAGAGCGTTTGGTTGATTTGCTGCATAGCCGTAGGGATGTTGGCGACAATACCGGCGAAGATCAGGATCGAAATCCCGTTGCCGATTCCCTTCTCGGTGATTTGCTCGCCGAGCCACATCAGGAACGCCGTACCTGCGGTCAACACAATCGCGATCAAAGTAAACGTCGTAAAGCTCGTATCAAGAACAAGTCCCGGGAACAAATTGTTAAACCCGATGGACAATCCGTATGCTTGAACGAGACCGAGGACGACGGTACCGTAGCGAGTGATTTGCGCCAGCTTACGCTTGCCGACCTCGCCTTCCTTTGCCCACTGCGTAAATCTCGGAACTACGTCCATGGACAAGAGCTGCACAATGATCGATGCCGTAATGTAAGGCATAATCCCCATCGCGAAGATGGAGAACTGGAACAAAGCACCGCCGGAAAACGTGTTGATTAGCCCGAACACGCCTTGCGAATTTTGAACGTCCGCCGCTTTGAGCGCGTCGATGTTAATGTTCGGGACCGGAATGAATGCGCCGAGACGATAAATAATAAGGATCCCAAGCGTAAACAATATCCGGTTCCGGAGCTCGCTAATCTTCCAGATGTTCTGAACGGTCTTTATCATTAGATCACCTCGGCGGTACCGCCTGCAGCACTAATTTTCTCGGCCGCGGATTTGGAGAATTTGTGAGCCTTAATCGTGAGCTTCACTTTCAACTCGCCTTCGCCAAGCACTTTAACGCCGGCAAGCGGGTTGCCAATGATTCCGGACTCCAGAAGAAGCTCAGGAGTAACCTCCGTACCGTCGGCAAAAGCGTTCAACTTGTCAAGGTTCACAATTGCATACTCTTTGCGGAACGGGTTATTGAAACCGCGTTTCGGCAAACGGCGATACAACGGGTTTTGACCGCCTTCGAATCCGGGACGTACACCGCCACCGGAGCGTGCGTTTTGACCCTTGTGACCTTTTCCTGACGTTTTACCCAAGCCGCTTCCGGTACCGCGTCCTACACGCTTTCTTGCCTTTTGGCGCGCACCAGGTGCCGGTTGCAATTCGTGGATTTTCATCGTCGCACCTCCTTTGAATTGTTCCGAACAAACATCATATTTGTAAATTACTCGACTTCTTTAACATCTACCAAGTGTATCACTTTGTTGACCATTCCGCGAATGGCCGGATTGTCTTGTTGCACAACCGTCTGGTGCAGCTTGCGCAAGCCAAGCGTCCGGACCGTAACGCGTTGGTCTTCCGGGCGACCGATCAAGCTGCGCTTGAGGGTGATTTGCAGTTTCGCCACGAACGTCCCCTCCTCGTTATCGTAGTAATTCTTCTACTGTTTTGCCGCGAAGCTTAGCGACGTCTTCCGCACGCTTCAAGCGGGACAAGCCCTCTAACGTTGCGTTAACCATGTTGATGGAGTTCGAAGAGCCGAGAGACTTCGTCAAAATATCGCCAACACCCGCGAGTTCCAATACTGCGCGAACCGGGCCGCCGGCGATAACGCCCGTACCTTCGGAAGCCGGCTTCAGAAGCACTTGGCCTGCGCCGAACTTGCCTACGACAAGGTGCGGAATCGATGTTCCGACGAGCGGTACTTTAACAAGATTTTTCTTCGCATCTTCGATGCCTTTGCGAATCGCTTCCGGAACTTCGGCCGCTTTGCCGATGCCCGCGCCGACGTGTCCTTGTCCGTCGCCTACGACTACAAGCGCGCTGAAGCTGAAGCGGCGTCCGCCTTTAACGACCTTAGCGACACGATTGATGTTGACGACCTTCTCTGTCAACTCGCCTACTTGGGATAAATCTATGCGCAAGTGGTAACCCTCCTTGTTTGTAAGATTAGAAATCTAAACCGGCTTCGCGTGCTGCGTCCGCGAGCGCTTGAATGCGTCCGTGGTACAAATAGCCGCCGCGGTCGAATACGACATTCTTCAAGCCGTTCTCTTGTGCGCGCTTTGCGATCAACTCGCCGACTTTACGAGCCGCTTCCACATTGCCGCCGTTCCCGATTCCGTCCAATTCTTTGTCGAGAGTCGATGCGGATGCAAGCGTTACGCCTTTCACGTCGTCGATAATTTGCGCGTAAATATGCTTGGAAGAACGGAACACGTTCAAACGGGGACGCTCAGCTGTACCCGTAATTTTCTTACGCACGCGAAAATGGCGCACTTTACGTGTTTTATTCTTATCGCTTTTTGTAATCATGGGCTGTAATCCTCCCCTCCAGCGTGATCGATGCCGATTAAGCGGCATCCTTATTCAACAAGCCTGCTGGCTTAAGATTACTTCTTCTTACCGCCGGCTTTACCTTCTTTACGAATAATGCGCTCGTTTTCGTACTTGATGCCTTTGCCTTTGTACGGCTCCGGCTCGCGAACGGCGCGGATTTTGGCTGCATATGCGCCAACGAGTTCTTTATCGATGCCTTTCACAACAATTCTATTGTTGGCAGGAACTTCGAACTCGACGCCTTTTTCCGGAACGATTTCTACCGGGTGAGAGTAACCTACGTTCAAAACAAGCTTATCGCCGGTTTTGTTCGCACGGTAACCTACGCCCACAAGCTCAAGGTTTTTAGCATAACCTTCCGTTACGCCGACAACCATGTTTGCGATGACGCTGCGAGTCGTTCCGTGAAGGGAACGGTGGAGCTTGTGTTCGGAAGGACGTTCAACCGTCACTTCGTTCTCCGCAACGTTAATTTTCATATCTTTGTGCAATTCGCGAGTAAGCGTTCCTTTCGGGCCTTTAACCGTAATCGTACGGTCGTCAAGCGTTACGTTTACTCCGCCTGGAATTGCAATCGGTTTGCGTCCAATACGAGACATTGTTCGTTACACCTCCGTTTCTTGTCCTGATGAATTACCAAACGTATGCAATTACTTCGCCGCCGGACTTGGACTGGCGAGCTTCTTTATCGGTCATGACGCCTTTGGACGTCGAGATGATCGCGATACCCAAACCGCCCAATACGCGGGGCAATTCGGTGGACTTCGCATATACGCGCAAGCCGGGCTTGCTGATGCGCTTGAGTCCCGTGATAACGCGCTCGTTGTTCGCACCGTATTTTAAGAACAAGCGGATGATCCCCTGCTTGTTGTCCTCAACATATTCAGCATCACGAACGAAGCCTTCGCGCTTCAAGATTTCCGCGATTTCGCGCTTCATCTTGGAAGCCGGAATTTCCACTGTCTCGTGGCGAACCGTGTTTGCGTTACGGATGCGTGTAAGCATATCTGCAATCGGATCGGACATAACCATGAAAAACGTACCTCCTTCCCTAGATCGGGTATATTACCAGCTAGCTTTTTTCACGCCGGGAATTTGTCCTTTATAAGCCAACTCGCGGAAGCAAATACGGCAAATATGGAATTTCCGCAATACTGAGTGCGGGCGTCCGCAGCGTTCACAACGCGTATATGCCTGTACTTTAAACTTCGGTTTCCGCTGTTGCTTGATTTTCATCGAAGTTTTTGCCACGTGTGTGGGTCACCTCCGTCAAATTTGTGTTTCACGTGCTATTGGATTTAGAAATCAGATTGAGTTACTTCTTAGCATCTCTTCCTGATTTCGCAACAGAACCTTCCGCTAATCGCGGTCTGTCTTCCTCGAATTGCTTCGATGAAGGTTCTGTTACTTCGTAAACGGCATTCCCATTTGACCGAGCAATTCGCGCGCTTCTTCGTCCGTATTGGCCGTCGTTACGATAACGATGTCCATACCGCGAACTTTGTCGACTTTGTCGTACTCGACTTCCGGGAAGATCAATTGTTCTTTCAAACCGAGCGTATAGTTGCCGCGGCCGTCGAACGCCTTCGTCGATACGCCGTGGAAGTCACGAACGCGCGGAAGAGCGATGTTGAACAATTTATCGAGGAAATAGAACATGCGCTCGCCGCGAAGCGTTACTTTCACGCCGATCGGCATGCCTTCGCGAAGCTTAAAGCCCGCGATCGATTTTTTCGCCCGAGTGATGACCGGCTTCTGACCTGCGATCAGCTGCATGTCTTCTACCGCTGCGTCAAGCACCTTGGAGTTGCCTACCGCATCGCCGACACCCATGTTGATGACGACTTTCTCGATTCTCGGAACCTGCATTACGGATTTATAGTTGAACTTCTGCATCAGAGCAGGAGTAACTTCGTTCTGGAACCGTTCTTTCAATCTTGCTGCCATGTAAGGATTGCCCTCCTTCCTGCGGGAAATTATTTGTCGATCGCTTCGCCGGAGCGCTTCGCGATACGAACTTTTTTGCCGTTATCAAGCACTTTGTAACCGATACGAGTCGGCTTTCCGCTCTTCGGATCGATGTGCATGACGTTCGATACGTGGATCGGAGCCTCTTGCTCGATAATTCCGCCTTGCGGATTATTTTGGTTCGGCTTCGTATGCTTCTTCACCATATTAACGCCTTCCACAAGCACGCGGTTTTCACGCGGGTAGGCGGCGATAATGCGGCCCTTCTTGCCTTTATCTTTGCCCGTGATGACAAGCACCGTATCGTCTTTCTTCACGTGCAGCTTGTTGTTGTGGTCTTCTTTAACCTTTTTCAATCTTGGCATGTTACCTCTTACACCTCCGTCTGACCGAAGTGAGTGTGTTTCGATCTATTAGATTACCTCTGGAGCCAAGGATACGATCTTCATGAAGTCGCGGTCGCGAAGCTCGCGAGCTACCGGTCCGAAGATACGCGTTCCGCGCGGGCTCTTATCTTCCTTAACGATAACGGCTGCGTTCTCGTCGAACGAGATGTACGAACCGTCTTTACGGCGTGCGCCGCGGCGCGTACGAACGATTACCGCTTTAACAACGTCACCCTTTTTGACAACGCCGCCTGGTGTTGCTTCTTTCACGGAGCAAACGATCAGGTCGCCGATGTTAGCCGAACGACGGCCGGTGCCTCCCAATACGCGGATGCACATCAGTTCTTTCGCGCCGGAGTTGTCGGCAACTCTCAATCGTGTAAACGGTTGGATCATGGTTGTGGCCTCCTTTCGCTACCTATAAACCGCACTTAACGGAAAAATGGTTAAACGATAACCGCTTTTTCAACAATTTCAACGAGTCTCCAACGCTTGTCTTTAGACAACGGGCGAGTTTCCATAATGCGGACCGTATCGCCGATTTTCGCTTCGTTGTTCTCGTCGTGCGCCTTAAATTTCTTCGTGTATTTAATGCGCTTATGGTACAGCTCGTGTTTTTTATACGTTTCGACCGCAACTACGATCGTTTTGTCCATTTTGTCGCTGACTACCTTGCCGATTTGCTCCTTGCGAAGGTTACGTTCAGTCATCGAATGGCTGCCTCCTCTCGATTAAGATCCAATCCCGAGTTCACGCTCACGCAGTACCGTTTTGGCACGCGCGATCTCTTTACGCACTTCACGAATCCGGGTGGGGTTATCCAATTGGCCGGTCGCCAGTTGAAAGCGGAGGTTGAATAGCTCTTCTTTGAAACCAGCTACTTTTTGTTCGATTTCGGCAGTGGTCAAATTACGAAGTTCAATTGCTTTCATTTGCTTCACCACCCATTTCTTCGCGCTTCACAAACTTCGTCTTGATCGGGAGCTTGTGAGCAGCGAGTCTCATTGCTTCGCGGGCAACTTCTTCGCTTACGCCGGCGAGTTCGAACAGGATTTTGCCCGGCTTAACAACGGATACCCACTTCTCTACGTTACCTTTACCGCTACCCATCCGCACTTCCAAAGGCTTCTGAGTGATCGGCTTAGAAGGGAAAATTTTGATCCAAACTTTACCGCCCCGCTTAATGTAACGGGTCATGGCGATACGAGCAGCTTCGATTTGGCGGTTGGTTACCCATGCCGGCTCAAGAGCCTGCAGACCGTATTCGCCGAATGCGACTTCCGTGCCGCCTTTTGCGTTGCCTTTCATTTTGCCGCGATGCTCTTTGCGGTGTTTTACGCGTTTAGGCAATAACATGGGTTATTCCACTCCTTCCTTCTTCGCTTTCCGCGTCGGAAGAACTTCACCGCGGTAGATCCACACTTTAACGCCGATGCGGCCGTAAGTCGTGTGTGCTTCCGCTGTGCCGTAGTCGATGTCCGCACGCAATGTGTGCAGAGGAACCGTTCCTTCGCTGTAGCCTTCGGAGCGTGCGATTTCCGCGCCGCCGAGACGTCCGCTGACAGCAGTCTTGATTCCTTTCGCACCCGAACGCATTGTACGTTGAATGGCTTGCTTCAACGCACGACGGAACGATACGCGGCGCTCAAGCTGTTGAGCGATCGATTCTGCAACAAGCGTTGCATCGAGTTCCGGGTTCTTCACTTCGGAAATGTTGATGTGTACTTTCTTATCCGTCATCTTCGCGATGTAACCGCGAAGCACTTCTACTTCTGCGCCGCCTTTACCGATTACCATACCAGGCTTCGCTGTATGGATCGTTACGTTCACGCGGTTTGCCGCGCGCTCGATATCGATTCGGGATACTGCGCTGTCTTTCAATTTATTTTTCAGATATTCGCGGATTTTAACGTCTTCCATCAGTAATTTGCCGAAGTCCTTGTCGGCATACCATTTGGATTCCCAATCGCGAATGATGCCTACTCGAAGTCCTACCGGGCTAACCTTTTGACCCACACGTGTCCCTCCTTATAGTCAAAATTATTTCTCAGCTACCGCCAGCGTAATGTGGCTCGTGCGCTTGAAGATCGAGAATGCGCGGCCTTGCGCGTGCGGCTGGAATCGCTTCATGGTCGGACCCTCGTTCACGTACAGCTGGGTAATGACCAATTTATCCGGGTCCATGGAATAGTTGTGCTCTGCATTGGCAATCGCCGAGTTCAGCAATTTCTCCAAGATCGGAGATGCCGAGCGCGGAGTGTGACGAAGAATCGAGATCGCTTCGCCGACCTTCTTGCCGCGAATCAAATCCGCTACGAGACGCGCTTTACGAGGCGCAATGCGCACATAGGAAAGATGAGCTTTCGCTTCCACGGGTAATACCTCCCCTCGGGTTAACGTCTTGTGTGCTTCTAATCGAGCCGCCAATCATAGGGAAAACGATCCGCATGGCGCATCCTTTTCCCGCTTTCTGGATTAGCGCTTCGTCTTCTTGTCGTCGTCCGTATGACCTTTATACGTACGAGTCGGCGCGAATTCGCCAAGCTTGTGGCCTACCATATCTTCCGTTACATAAACCGGAACATGCTTGCGGCCGTCGTAGACGCCGAACGTGTGTCCGATGAACTGCGGGAAGATGGTAGAACGGCGAGACCAGGTTTTTACTACAACCTTCTTGTTCGTCGCGTTCAGTTCTTCAACTTTCTTCATCAGGTGACCGTCTACAAACGGTCCCTTCTTTAAGCTGCGGCCCATGGATTATCCTCCCTTCGCTGCTTGCGTGCATGAGTGTGTCCACTCTTCGCCGGCAAACTGCGGTTGCCTCTTGCCTTCGCCGAAATCGGCTCACGCGGACAACCTGCGGCTGCCTCGGAAAAACCGCATACCGCGTAAATTACTTCGTGCGGCGGCGGACGATATATTTATCGGACGCTTTGTTCTTCTTGCGCGTCTTCGCGCCGAGCGTCTTCTTGCCCCACGGAGACATCGGGGATTTACGGCCGATCGGAGCGCGGCCCTCACCACCGCCGTGCGGGTGATCGTTCGGGTTCATGACGACACCGCGGACAGTCGGGCGATTGCGCATCCAACGGTTGCGGCCTGCTTTACCTACGTTGATAAGCTCGTGGTCTTCGTTGCCTACGGTGCCGACCGTTGCGCGGCACACTTTGAGCACGCGGCGCATTTCGCCGGAAGACAAACGTATAATAACGTAGACGTCTTCTTTACCGAGCAATTGAGCTTCCGTACCGGCTGCGCGAACCAATTGGCCGCCCTTGCCCGGCTTCAGCTCGATGTTGTGGATTACGGTACCTACCGGAATGTTCTCAAGCGGCAAAGCGTTGCCGATTTTGATATCCGAATCAGGACCGGAAGTGATAACGTCGCCTACTTTCAAACCTTTCGGCGCGAGAATGTAACGCTTCTCGCCGTCCGCATAGTTGATCAAAGCGATGTTAGCGGTACGGTTCGGGTCGTATTCGATCGTCGCTACGCGTCCCGGAATGCCGTCCTTGTTGCGTTTGAAGTCGATAATGCGGTATTTCCGCTTATGACCGCCGCCATGATGGCGAGTCGTAATTTTACCTTGGTTGTTGCGGCCTGCGTAGTTCTTGAGCGGCGCTAACAACGATTTCTCCGGCTTATCCGTGGTGATCTCTTCGAATGTAGAGACCGTCATCTGGCGTCGAGACGGAGACGTCGGTTTAAAACTTTTAACTGGCATCGCTTATTTTCCCTCCTTGCGCCTTGCAGATTTTGTAATTATACGGACTCGAAGAACTCGAGCTCTTTGCTGTCCGGGCTGAGTGTCACGATCGCTTTCTTCCACTCGGAAGTGTAGCCGGAGTAACGGCCGTAACGCTTCGGCTTCGCCGCTACGATCATCGTGTTCACGTCGGTTACTTTCACTTTGAAGATTTGCTCGACCGCTTGTTTGATTTCCGTCTTGTTCACGCGGCGGTCCACTTCGAAAACATATTTCTTGTCGTTCATCATTTCGCTCGTACGCTCGGTGATGATCGGACGCTTAATTATGTCGTATGCATTCTTCATTACGCGAACACCTCCTCGACTTTCTTGGCGGCATCCTTCGTAATGATAAGCTTGTCGTAACCGAGTACGTCAAGCACGTTGATGCCTTCGGCCGACACAAACTTTGCATTCGGAAGATTGCGTACGGAAAGTGCGACGTTAGCGTCGAAATCGGACGTAACGATCAGCGCTTTGCGCTCAACCTTCAAGTTGTTAAGAATCGCTGCGAATTCTTTCGTCTTCGGAGCTGCGAACGCAAGCTCGTCAAGGACGATGATTTCGTTATCGATTACTTTGGAAGAAAGTGCGGATTTAATTGCCAAACGGCGAACCTTCTTAGGCAATTTGTACGCGTAGCTGCGCGGAGTCGGGCCAAACACGATGCCGCCGCCCTTCCATTGCGGTGCACGGATCGAGCCTTGACGCGCGCGACCTGTACCCTTTTGTTTCCACGGCTTGCGACCGCCGCCGCGAACTTCACTGCGGCCTTTCGTCTTGTGAGTACCGGCACGAAGGGAAGCCTGCTGCATTACAACAGCGTCATGCAGTACATGCGTATTCGGCTCAATTCCGAACACTGCGTCTGCAAGCTCAACTTCTCCAACCTGTGTGCCGCTTACGTTATATAAAGCTACTTTAGGCATGGATGCTCCTCCTTTCTTATTTCTTCACTGCGGAGCTGATTTTGACGTAGCTGTTCTTAGGTCCCGGAATGGAGCCTTTGACCAGGATTACGTTACGCTCCGTATCAACTTTAACGACTTGCAGATTTTGCAAAGTTACCGTGTCGTTACCTGTGCGGCCGGCCATCTTCTTACCCTTCGGTACGCGGTTCGCGTCGCGGTGAATCGCCAAGGAACCTTGACCTCTGTGGTATTTGGAGCCGTGCGCCATCGGTCCGCGGCTCATGTTCCAGCGCTGAATCGCGCCGAGCGTTCCGCGGCCTTTCGAAGTGCCCGTTACGTCAACATACTCGCCTTCCGCGAACAGGTCGGCCGAGACCACCTGGCCAACTTCATATTGAGACAAGTCGACATCGCGGAATTCTTTAATGTAGCGCTTAGGCGTAGTGCCGGCTTTCTTTACGTGGCCGAGCGCTGGCTTCGTTGTGTTCTTTTCTTTCTTTTCGTCGAATCCGAGCTGAATCGCGCCGTATCCGTCGTTCTCTTGGTCTTTCTTCTGAAGGACGACGCACGGACCTGCTTGGATAACCGTTACAGGAATCACGATTCCGTCTTCAGCGAACACTTGGGTCATGCCAAGTTTCTTTCCTAAGATACCTTTTGTCATGTTGACACCTCTTTTCCCATTGGAAGAAATATTCGTTGATCCGACAGACTTACGCTATCGGATGTTCTTAAAGTTTGATTTCGATATCTACACCGGACGGCAAGTCCAAGCGCATCAAAGCGTCGACGGTTTGCGGCGTCGGGTTGACAATGTCGATCAAACGCTTATGAGTGCGCATTTCGAACTGCTCCCGAGAATCCTTGTACTTGTGTACCGCACGCAAGATCGTAATGACTTGCTTCTCCGTCGGCAACGGAATCGGACCGGAAACATCTGCTCCGGAACGCTTCGCCGTGTCGACGATTTTCTCCGCGGACTGGTCAAGAACTCTGTGATCGTACGCCTTCAAACGGATACGAATCTTTTGCTTTGCCATGTAGTAGTCCCTCCTTCTATCGCCCAATTTAGTAATCGGACATACTCCGTGAAAATTCTCCGACTGATGGTGACACCCTTATGCCCACTTCATGGCAAAGGAGCCGGGTGTGTCGGCAACCTCTCACATCATCGCACAGTCACAGACCAACGCTCACTATGATAACAAATCATATAGGCCAAAGTCAAGGATTGTTATACATTCGGTTGAATGTTATTTTGTTCCTCTATCCGCTGCGCCAAATCCGACAAATTCGCCAAAGCAACAGAGGTAACGAGCCGGTTGAATCGGTCCATCGTCATGTTCTTGTCTTCCTGTTTCGCCGCATCGGAATACATGCCCTCCGTGATTTGTTTTAAATCGTTCATAACGAGCTTCAAAATTTGCTCTTCTTCCGCAGAAAGATTTCCATCCAGCCCAAAATGGTCCGCCATTTTCACTCCGTTATGCGTCCACCCTTCCAGCACTTCCGCGACACTATTGTAAAAGCGGCCGTAATGCGGGCCGTTCTTTACATAAAGCTCGGTTGCCGATAAGGTGTGATCCAACCTTCTTAGATCGTCTTGAAGATCCTGTACCTGATCCCGATTTATTTTCCTGTCTTTTATGATTTTTTCCATGTGTGAAGAAGCTTGAGTCGCCGCAAAATAAAACTGGTTCAAAAACTGCTCGCGGCGCCGGTCTTCTTCACGGCGATTTTGCATCAACAAATAAATCGTAAAAACGAGGGCCAAAACCAACACAATTATAATGTAGGTTTTCATTTTTTCCATGTTGTTTTCTCCTTATATCGATACGGGAAGCTCTTTGGTTCAGATGAAATAAGGAAGTTTTACCTCACTATTTCATCTAAGCTGCTCATTTACCGACAAATAGCGCGGTGAAACTTCACTATTCCTGACAAACCAAAAACACCCCCGATCCATAAGGACCGAGGGTGTTGTCGCCGAGCGAGCCGGCAATTACTTCGTGATCGTAGCAACCGCGCCTGCGCCTACCGTACGGCCGCCTTCGCGGATAGCGAAGCGAGTACCTTCTTCGATAGCGATCGGAGCGATCAGTTCAACCGTTACGGTGATGTTGTCGCCAGGCATAACCATCTCTGTTCCTTCCGGAAGGTTGATGATACCCGTTACGTCAGTTGTACGGAAGTAGAACTGCGGACGGTAGCCAGTGAAGAAAGGCTTATGACGGCCGCCTTCTTCTTTAGTCAAGACGTAAATTTGAGCCGTGAAGTTCGTGTGCGGCTTAACGGAACCCGTCTTCGCCAATACTTGACCGCGCTCGATGTCTTTACGGTCAACACCGCGGAGCAATGCGCCGATGTTGTCGCCCGCTTGTGCGGAGTCGAGCAACTTACGGAACATCTCAACGCCTGTAACAACCGTCTTGCGAGTTTCTTCGGCAAGACCGATGATTTCAACTTCGTCGCCGACTTTAACTGCACCACGCTCAACGCGGCCTGTAGCAACGGTACCACGACCAGTGATCGTGAACACGTCCTCAACCGGCATCAAGAAAGGCTTGTCAATGTCGCGCTCCGGAGTCGGGATGTAGGTGTCGATTTGCTCGAAGAGCTCAACGATTTTGTTAGCCCACTCGCCGTCCGGATTTTGAAGAGCTTCACGAGCGGAACCGCGGACGATCGGAGTGTCGTCGCCCGGGAACTCGTATTCGTTAAGAAGGTCACGAATTTCCATCTCAACGAGTTCAAGCAACTCTTCGTCTTCAACCATGTCGCATTTGTTCATGAATACGACGATGTAAGGAACGCCTACTTGGCGGGAGAGCAAGATGTGCTCGCGCGTTTGCGGCATTGGGCCGTCAGCAGCGGATACTACGAGAATCGCGCCGTCCATTTGAGCTGCGCCGGTGATCATGTTTTTAACATAGTCGGCGTGCCCTGGGCAGTCAACGTGTGCGTAGTGGCGGTTCGGAGTCTCATACTCAACGTGAGCAGTGGAGATCGTGATCCCGCGCTCGCGCTCTTCCGGAGCTTTGTCGATTTGGTCGAATGCTACTGCTGCGCCACCGTATTTTTTGGACAATACCGTAGTGATTGCTGCAGTCAAAGTTGTTTTACCGTGGTCAACGTGACCGATTGTGCCGATATTTACGTGCGGCTTGTTACGTTCAAATTTTGCCTTTGCCATGTGAGAGATTTCCTCCTTAGAGAAAAATTATAATTAAGAGCCCTTCTTCGCGATGATTTCATCAGCGATAGATTTAGGCACTTCTTCATAGTGGGAGATTTCCATTGCGAACACGCCGCGTCCTTGTGTACGGGAGCGAAGCGTCGTCGAGTAACCGAACATTTCGGAGAGCGGTACTTTGGAACGGATGATTTGCGCGCCTCCGCGAGCGTCCATACCTTCGATACGGCCGCGGCGGGAGTTCAAGTCGCCCATTACGTCGCCCATGTACTCTTCCGGAACTGTTACTTCAACCTTCATGATCGGCTCGAGAAGAACCGGCTTACACTTGTCTTTCGCAGCTTTAAGCGCCATGGAGCCCGCGATCTTAAACGCCATCTCCGAGGAGTCGACGTCGTGGTAGGATCCATCGACGATCGTTGCTTTGATGTCAACAAGCGGGAAGCCTGCAAGAACGCCGCTCTTCATCGATTCTTCGATACCGTTCTGAACTGCCGGGATGTATTCGCGTGGAACGACACCGCCGACGATCTTGTTCTCGAACTTGAAGCCTGCGCCCGGCTCTTGCGGTTCGAACTCGATCCAAACGTGACCGTATTGACCACGGCCGCCGGATTGGCGAACGAACTTGCCTTCGACCTTCGCAGGTACGCGGAACGTTTCGCGATAAGCAACCTGAGGCTTACCGACGTTCGTCTCCACTTTGAATTCACGCTTCATACGGTCGACGATGATCTCCAGGTGAAGCTCACCCATACCGGAGATAATCGTTTGGCCCGTTTCTTCGTCCGTATAGTAACGGAACGTCGGATCTTCTTCGGCAAGCTTCGCGAGTGCGGCGCCCATCTTGTCTTGATCCGCTTTGGATTTCGGTTCAACGGCAATGTCGATAACCGGATCCGGGAAGTTCATCGATTCGAGAATAACCGGATTCTTTTCGTCGCAAAGCGTGTCGCCTGTGATCGTATCCTTCAGGCCTACTGCGGCCGCGATATCGCCAGCGTAAAGCTCGCTGATTTCTTCGCGGGAGTTCGCATGCATCTGAAGAATACGGCCGATCCGTTCGCGCTTGCCTTTCGTTGCGTTCAATACGTAAGAGCCGGAGCTCAATACGCCGGAGTATACGCGAATGAACGTCAACTTACCGACATAAGGGTCAGTCATGATCTTGAACGCAAGTGCCGA
The DNA here is from genome assembly GCF_028745515.1 of Paenibacillus thermotolerans. GTDB lineage: Bacteria > Bacillota > Bacilli > Paenibacillales > YIM-B00363 > Paenibacillus_AE > Paenibacillus_AE thermotolerans. Next base: position 28,580 of record NZ_JAQZSG010000030.1, read on the forward strand.
GAACGGCTCGGAGTCGGAAGAATGGCGGACAACCTCTGTACCGTCTTCAAGAACACCCTTGATATCCGGAACATCAGTCGGAGCCGGCAAATATTCGACTACAGCGTCAAGCATCGGTTGTACACCCTTGTTCTTGTAAGAAGAACCGCACACAACCGGGAAAACTTTAACTTCGATCGTACCTTTGCGGAGAGCGGCTTTCAGTTCTTCAACCGAAATTTCTTCTCCTTCAAGATACTTCATCGTGAGGTCTTCATCAAGCTCGGCGATTTTTTCAACCATTTGGTTGCGAAGCTCTTCGAGTTGCTGTTTGTACTGCTCCGGAACTTCAATCTGTTCCAAAGAGCCCAAATCATCGGCAAAACGGAACGCTTCTTTCGTCATCAGGTCGATATAACCGACGAAGTCGGCCTCAGCGCCCATCGGCAGCTGAATCGGCACCGCATTGGCACCCAAACGGTCTTTCATCATATCGACAACGTTCAGGAAATCCGCTCCGATGATGTCCATCTTGTTTACGTATGCGATCCGCGGAACACCGTAACGGTCCGCTTGGCGCCATACGGTTTCGGATTGAGGCTGCACGCCTTCTTTCGCGGAAAATACCCCAACCGCGCCATCGAGTACCCGCAAGGAACGTTCAACTTCTACCGTGAAGTCTACGTGCCCGGGAGTATCGATGATGTTTACGCGATGGCCCTTCCATTGTGCGGTCGTCGCGGCAGACGTGATCGTGATTCCACGCTCTTGCTCTTGCTCCATCCAGTCCATCGTCGCTGCGCCTTCATGCACTTCGCCGATTTTGTGTACACGGCCTGTAAAGAACAAGATGCGTTCCGTCGTCGTCGTCTTACCCGCGTCGATGTGGGCCATGATGCCGATATTACGCGTATTCTGCAAGGAGAACGCTCTTGGCATTCGTTTGTCTCCCTTCTATCCTTCTTGTGTATGGTAGATTACCAACGGTAGTGGGCAAACGCTTTGTTCGCTTCGGCCATCTTGTGCGTATCTTCGCGTTTCTTAACGGATGCACCGGTGTTGTTGCTAGCGTCAATGATCTCGGCTGCCAAACGCTCCACCATCGTCTTCTCGCCGCGGTTGCGCGAGTAGTTCACCAACCAGCGGAGTCCGAGCGTCGTGCGGCGTTCCGGCTTAACCTCGATCGGTACTTGGTAGTTCGCACCGCCTACACGGCGAGCTTTCACCTCAAGAACCGGCATGATGTTTTTGATTGCGGCTTCGAACACTTCCATCGGCTCTTTACCCGTACGCTCGCGAATCAACTCGAACGCATCGTAAAGCAATGTTTGAGCGACACCGCGCTTGCCGTCGATCATAATACGGTTGATCAAACGGGTAACGAGCTTGCTGTTGTAAATCGGATCCGGCAATACGTCTCTCTTCGGCACTGCACCTTTACGTGGCATAGTTATCCCCCTTTCGTATCCTTATCATTCCTGTATTTTTCATAAGATTTCATTTGTGCGAATTATTTTTTCGCTTTCGGACGCTTCGTACCGTATTTGGAACGAGCTTGCATCCGGTTGTTCACGCCCGCTGTATCAAGCGCGCCGCGAACGATGTGATAACGCACACCCGGAAGGTCCTTAACACGACCGCCGCGCACAAGAACAACGCTGTGCTCTTGCAGGTTGTGGCCGATACCGCCGATGTAGGCAGTGACCTCAACGCGGTTCGTCAAGCGAACACGGGCATATTTACGAAGCGCAGAGTTAGGCTTCTTCGGAGTCATGGTGCCTACACGAGTGCAGACGCCGCGCTTCTGAGGCGCGCTGATCCCCGTCTCTTCGCGGCGAAGCGCGTTAAAGCCCTTCTGCAACGCAGGAGATTTGGATTTTACCACCTTCGCTTTGCGACCTTTACGTACGAGCTGGTTAATTGTTGGCATTTGTTGCACCCCCTTCTAATAAGTCGTTCGTTAACGCAATGTTAAGTCCACAGATCCAGGCGAATCATAAGCGAACAAAGGAAATGTTTTTGTCGAGTTTCCTCAACAAAAACACGTGTTTTCACTTATTCTCTATTGCGGCCATCGCAGTACCGACATCGATTCCGCATGCTTTGCCAAGCTGCTTCATCGTATCGACGTACGCTACTTCGACGCCCGTCTTCTTCGCAAGATTTATAATCTTAGCGGTAAGTTTCGGATCTGCGTCCCTTGCGACAAACACTTTGGCAGCCCTGCCTTGCTCTACCGCCTTGGTCGTTTGCTTCGTGCCGATTCGAAGTACGCCTTCGCTTAGTTCTTTTTCATAAGACATTGAATCAATATCCTCCAAAGAACATGTAACGTTCAAGACACCAAATCATTTTGGCACACTCAAACATATTATCACCAGGCTTGTGCCTCTGTCAAGAAGCTATTATTGAAATCGAGAGGCAGACCGTGAGTCCGGCCTGCCTCCCGTTCTCTTATTCCACTGCGATCGGCTCGGACGCTGCGTCCGCCGCTTGGACTTCCTCTTCCAAAGGATCGACAAGGCGAATGCCGCGGTATCGCTGCATGCCCGTTCCCGCAGGAATGAGCTTGCCGATGATGACGTTCTCCTTCAGACCGAGAAGCTGGTCGACTTTCCCTTTGATCGCCGCATCCGTAAGGACGCGAGTCGTCTCTTGGAAGGAAGCTGCGGACAAGAACGAATCCGTCTCAAGCGACGCTTTCGTAATGCCGAGGAGCACCGGACGCGCAACGGCAGGCTCTTTGCCTTCCATAAGCGCCGCGCGGTTCGCCGCTTCATACTCATGAAGATCGACGAACGAGCCCGGAAGCAGAGAAGTGTCTCCGTTGTCTACGATGCGGATTTTGCGAAGCATTTGGCGAATCATAACCTCAACGTGCTTATCGTTGATTTCTACGCCTTGGTTACGATATACGCGCTGTACTTCCTGCAGAATGTAGTTTTGCACGCCGCGAATACCTTTAATGCGGAGCATTTCTTTCGGATCGATCGAGCCTTCCGTCAGCTCGTCGCCCGCCTCGACCTCTTGGCCCGGCGTAACGCGAATACGGGAACCGTACGTTACGTTGTATACCTTGGATTCCGCTTCGCCGACAACCTCGATTTCGCGGCGGTCCTTCGCTTCGCGGATTTCTTTCACGACGCCGTCGATCTCGGTAATGATCGCTTGACCCTTCGGATTGCGGGCTTCGAACAATTCCTGGATACGCGGCAAACCTTGCGTAATGTCGTCGCCGGCAACGCCGCCGGTATGGAACGTACGCATGGTGAGCTGCGTACCCGGCTCGCCGATGGACTGAGCGGCGATAATGCCGACAGCTTCGCCGATTTCCACGTGCGCGCCTGTTGCCAGGTTGCGCCCGTAGCACTTCTTACAAACGCCGTGGCGCGTACGGCAAGACAATACGGAGCGGATTTGGAACCGCTCGATGCCGGCTTCGATGATTTCGGTCGCGATATCCGCGGAAATCAACTCGTTGCGCGACACGATCACTTTGCCTGTCTCCGGATGGCGGAGCGTCTCGAACGCGTACCGGCCTTCAATACGGTCGAACAAATCTTCGATGACTTCTTTGCCGTCTTGAATTTTGCTGACGATGAAGCCCTTGTCGGTCCCGCAGTCCTCTTCGCGGACAATGACGTCCTGTGCAACGTCTACAAGGCGGCGCGTCAAATAACCGGAGTCGGCCGTACGAAGCGCCGTATCCGCAAGACCTTTCCGCGCGCCGTGCGTCGAGATAAAGTACTCGAGAACGGTCAAGCCTTCGCGGAAGTTCGATTTAATCGGGAGCTCGATAATGCGTCCGGACGGGTTGGCCATCAAACCGCGCATACCGCCGAGCTGGGTAATTTGCGATTTGTTACCGCGCGCCTTGGACTCGACCATCATATTGATGGAGTTGAACTTATCGAGCGATTTCATCAAGATATTCGTAATTTCGTCCTTCGCGCCCGACCAAATGTTGATGACGCGGTCATAGCGCTCTTCATCCGTAATCAAACCGCGGCGGTACTGGTTCGTAACCACGCGCACCTTCTCTTCGCTCTCGGCGAGAATTTTGGCTTTCTCCGGCGGAACGATAACGTCCGCAACGGCAACCGTAATTCCTGCCCGAGTCGAGTAAGTGAAGCCGAGCTGTTTGATTTTATCGAGGATGACCGAAGTCTCCATCGTGTGATACTTGCGGAAGCATTCGGCAATGATGCTGCCCAAATAATCTTTGCCTACGGCGCCTTTGAAATCGGCGGCAAGGATCCGTTCACGGACGTTCTCGCCTTTATTGTAGATGAAGTATTTTTCGTCTACGCCGTTCATCAAGTTCGCTTTCGTCGCTTCATTGATGTAATAAAAATCGGTCGGGAAAATTTCATTGAAAATAATTTTACCGACGTTCGTAATCAACAATGCATTTTGCTGCTCTTCCGTGAAAGACGTCTTGTTCAGCGCCTTAACCGGTATCGCAACGCGGGCGTGCAGAGCCGCCGCGCCGCGCTGATAAGCGGACACCGCTTCATGCACGTTGCGGAAAATGGTGCCCGTTCCGATCAATTCTTTATTATCCGATGTCAAATAGAAGCTTCCCAGAACCATGTCCTGAGACGGAGTAACGACAGGCTTGCCGTCCTTCGGGTTCAGGATGTTTCCGGCTGCAAGCATCAAGATGCGCGCTTCGGCTTGCGCTTCCGCGGAAAGCGGAACGTGCACGGCCATCTGGTCGCCGTCGAAGTCGGCGTTGTAAGCCGTACATACGAGCGGGTGCAGCTTAATGGCGCGGCCTTCCACAAGGATCGGCTCGAACGCTTGAATGCCGAGACGGTGAAGCGTAGGCGCTCGGTTCAGCAGAACCGGGTGCTCCTTGATAACTTCCTCCAACACGTCCCAAACCTCAGGCGATACGCGCTCAACCTTGCGCTTCGCGCTCTTAATGTTATGAGCAAGACCTTTATTGACAAGCTCTTTCATAACGAAAGGCTTAAACAGCTCAAGAGCCATTTCTTTCGGCAGACCGCACTGATACATCTTCAGCGAAGGGCCTACTACGATAACCGAACGGCCGGAGTAGTCCACGCGCTTCCCGAGCAGGTTTTGACGGAAGCGCCCTTGCTTGCCCTTCAGCATGTGGCTGAGCGATTTCAGCGGGCGGTTCCCCGGTCCGGTTACCGGACGGCCGCGGCGGCCGTTATCGATCAACGCGTCGACGGCTTCCTGCAGCATGCGCTTCTCGTTCTGAACGATGATGTCCGGCGCGCCCAAATCAAGAAGACGCTTCAAGCGGTTGTTCCGGTTAATGACGCGGCGGTACAGATCGTTCAAGTCGGACGTTGCGAAACGTCCGCCGTCAAGCTGCACCATCGGACGCAATTCCGGCGGAATAACCGGAAGCACGTCCATGACCATCCACTCCGGCAAATTGCCGGAATGACGGAACGCTTCAAGCACTTCCAGACGCTTGATCGCGCGGTTGCGGCGCTGGCCTTGCGCGGTCTTAAGCTCTTCCTTCAGCACATTGACTTCTTTCTCGATGTCAATGTCTTGAAGCAGCTTCTTCACCGCTTCGGCGCCCATGCCGGCTTGGAATGCGTAGCCGTATTTCTCGCGATAGCTGCGATATTCCTTCTCGGACAGCAGCTGCTTCTTCTCAAGCGGCGTATCGCCCGGGTCGGTTACGACATAGGATGCGAAATAGATGATCTCCTCCAGGGAGCGCGGAGACATATCGAGCGCAAGGCCCATACGGCTCGGGATCCCCTTGAAGTACCAGATGTGGGACACGGGAGCGGCGAGCTCGATATGCCCCATCCGCTCGCGGCGAACCTTCTGGCGGGTAACTTCGACGCCGCAGCGATCGCAGACGACGCCTTTGTAACGGACTCTCTTATATTTACCGCAATGGCATTCCCAGTCCTTCGTCGGACCGAAAATCTTTTCGCAGAAAAGTCCTTCCTTCTCAGGCTTCAACGTACGGTAGTTGATCGTTTCCGGCTTCTTTACTTCCCCGCGGGACCAAGAGCGAATCTTATCCGGCGATGCGAGCCCGATCTTCATGTACTCAAAGTTGTTTACATCTATCAAGAAGCAACCCTCCTTGCTTGTATAAAGAGCTCTTTCGGATAACCAAAGGTTACCTCTTTTGCGCGTCGGCCTTCACGGAGGTCAACGTGATTCGAAATAACCGTTATTCCACTCCGACCTCTGCGCCTTCGAGATTCAGGTTCAACTTGTCGCTCGTCGTATCGTCGTCGTCGTCGAATTCCTTCATCTCGATCTCTTCCTCGTTCTCGGACAAAATCTTAACGTCCATACCCAAGCTTTGGAGCTCCTTAATCAATACCTTAAACGACTCCGGAACGCCCGGCTCCGGAACGTTCTCGCCCTTGACGATCGACTCGTACGTCTTCACCCGGCCGACCACGTCGTCGGATTTGACCGTAAGAATTTCTTGGAGCGTATATGCGGCGCCGTATGCCTCCAGCGCCCAAACTTCCATCTCGCCGAAGCGCTGGCCGCCGAACTGGGCCTTACCGCCGAGCGGCTGCTGCGTGACGAGCGAGTACGGGCCTGTGGAACGCGCGTGAATTTTATCGTCAACCATGTGCGCCAGCTTGATCATGTACATGACGCCGACCGTTACTTCGCGCTCGAACGGTTCGCCCGTCCGGCCGTCGTAAAGAATCGTCTTGCCGTTGCGCTGCATGCCCGCTTCTTCCATCGTATCGAATACGTCGTCCTCGCGGGCGCCGTCGAATACCGGTGTAGCGGTGTGAATGCCAAGGCGAAGCGCGGCCATGCCGAGGTGAACCTCGAGCACCTGACCGATGTTCATCCGGGAAGGAACGCCCAGCGGGTTCAATACAACCTGAACCGGCGTGCCGTCCGGCAGGAACGGCATATCCTCTTCCGGCAAAATGCGCGCGATAACCCCTTTGTTACCGTGGCGTCCGGCCATTTTGTCCCCTTCGGAGATCTTACGCTTCTGAGCGATGTACACACGCACCAATTGATTTACGCCCGGCGGCAATTCGTCGCCGTTCTCGCGCGTAAACACTTTGACATCGACAACGATTCCGTCGGTACCGTGCGGCACGCGGAGCGACGTGTCGCGAACTTCGCGCGCCTTCTCGCCGAAGATCGCGTGAAGGAGACGCTCTTCCGCCGTCAGCTCGGTTACCCCTTTCGGCGTTACTTTGCCGACGAGAATGTCGCCTGCGCCGATTTCCGCGCCGACGCGAATGATGCCGCGCTCGTCGAGGTTTTTCAGCGCTTCTTCGCCGACGTTCGGGATGTCGCGCGTAATTTCTTCCGGTCCGAGCTTCGTGTCGCGGGCTTCGGACTCATATTCTTCAATGTGAATCGACGTATACACGTCTTCCTTCACAAGCTTCTCGCTAAGCAAGATCGCATCCTCGTAGTTGTAGCCTTCCCACGTCATGAACGCAACGACGACGTTGCGGCCGAGCGCGAGTTCGCCCATCTCCGTAGAAGGACCGTCAGCCAAAATATCGCCTGCTTTGACGATGTCGCCTTTGCGTGCGAGCGGACGCTGGTTGATGCATGTGCCTTGGTTGGAGCGCATAAACTTATGAAGCTTATACTTCACGATGTCGCCGTTAACCAGCTTGCCGTCAACCGTCTCCTGGCGTCGCAGCCAAATTTCGTTCGCCGAAACCTTCTCGATGACCCCGTCGTATTTCGAAACGATGCATACTCCGGAATCCTTCGCCGCTTTATGCTCCATGCCGGTGCCGACAAGCGGCGCCTTCGGTACAAGCAACGGAACAGCCTGCCGCTGCATGTTCGATCCCATGAGCGCACGGTTGGAGTCGTCGTTCTCCAAGAACGGAATCATCGCCGTAGCGACGGACACGACCTGCTTCGGAGAGACGTCCATGTAGTCGACGCGGTCCCTCGGAAGGATTAAGTTTTCGTCTTTGTAACGGACGATCAAGGAATCTTCCTTAAACGTCTCGTCGTCGTTAAGCTCCGCGTTCGCTTGCGCGATAACGTAATTATCTTCCTCGTCCGCGGTCATATATCTGATTTTGTCGGTTACTTTCCCCGTGTTCGGATCGACCCAACGGTACGGCGTCTCCATGAAGCCATACTCGTTAATCCGGGCGAACGTCGAAAGCGAGTTGATCAAGCCGATGTTCGGACCTTCCGGCGTCTCGATCGGACACATCCGGCCGTAGTGAGAGTGGTGAACGTCGCGGACTTCGAAGCCTGCGCGCTCACGCGTCAACCCGCCGGGGCCGAGAGCGGACAAACGGCGCTTATGCGTCAATTCCGCAAGCGGGTTCGTTTGGTCCATAAATTGCGACAGCTGGGAGCTTCCGAAAAACTCCTTAATCGACGCGATGACCGGACGAATGTTAATGAGCGCCTGAGGCGTAATGACATTCGCGTCCTGGATGGACATCCGTTCGCGCACGACGCGCTCCATACGGGAGAGCCCGATACGGAACTGGTTCTGCAGCAACTCGCCCACAGAACGGAGACGACGGTTGCCGAGATGGTCGATGTCGTCCGTATCGCCTACGCCATGAAGCAGGTTGATGAAATAGTTAATGGACGAAATGATGTCCGCCGGTGTAATATGTTTCACGTTCTTATCGATGTGCGCGTTGCCGATCACTTTAACGACCTTCGCATCCTCTGTCGGAGAGAAGATGTTAACGATCTGCAGCGGCACACCGTCGCTTTCCGTCAAGTCGGAAGCGACGCGGTAATCCTTAACGCCCACACCCTTCTCGAGGTAAGGAGTGATTTGGTCAAGTAGACGGCGGTCCAGCATCTGGCCCGCTTCCGCGAGAATTTCCCCGGTTTCCGCGTCTACCAACGTCTCGGCGAGACGCTGATTGAACAGCCGGTTCGTTATGTTCAACTTCTTATTAATCTTGTAGCGGCCAACGTTCGCAAGGTCGTAACGCTTCGGATCGAAAAAGCGTGCGATCAGCAAGTTGCGCGCGTTATCGAGCGTCGGCGGTTCGCCCGGACGAAGCCGTTCGTATATTTCAATCAATGCCTTCTCTGTAGAATCCGTGTTGTCTTTCTCAAGCGTGTTGCGGATGTATTCGTCATCGCCGAGAAGGTCGATGATTTCCGCGTCCGTGCCGAAGCCGAGCGCACGCAAAAGAACCGTTACCGGAATTTTACGAGTACGGTCAATCCGGACATAAATAATGTCTTTCATGTCCGTCTCGAGCTCCAGCCATGCACCGCGGTTCGGGATGACCGTCGCCGTATATGCTTTCTTACCGTTCTTGTCGATTTTAGTGCTGAAATAGACGCTGGGAGAACGGACAAGCTGGGAAACAATGACACGCTCGGCGCCGTTAATAATGAACGTGCCGGTTTCCGTCATCAACGGGAAATCGCCCATGAACACTTCTTGTTCCTTAACCTCTCCCGTTTCCTTGTTGATCAGGCGCACCTTCACCCGAAGCGGAGCGGCATACGTGACGTCGCGTTCCTTCGACTCGTCCACCGAATATTTCGGTTCGCCAATGCTGTAATCGATAAACTCAAGCGAAAGATTACCGGTGAAATCCTGGATCGGGGAAATATCTTGAAGAAGCTCCCGCAACCCGGTTTCTAAAAAGCTCTGGTAAGACTTCTGCTGAATCTCGATCAAATTCGGAATTTCCAGCACCTCTCTGATGCGCGAGTAGGTTCTGCGTTCACGACGACCAAATTGCACCACATGTCCTGCCAACTTTCCTTCACCCCTCATGTCTACTGGACTTCCGTAATGCTGTAAAGCCTGCATGATGCAAAAAAAGAAACAAAAGATAAACAAGAGGCGCCTAACAGTAGCGTCTCTCGGTGACCGAATGGAACGTGGACAAAATGCGTAAGCACCCAAAATTCCATATCTATTATGGTAGTCGGAAAATCCTGCCAATATACGTACATCCGAAAGCAAAATGCACGAGGTCCAAAAAGATTTCCCAAATAAATCAGCTTTGACCCTTGACATTTTATTGCGCTAAAGACAATTCAGGCATCTTAATGCTGACATTTTCTAATCCTACCATAATCGACAATCGAAGTCAACAAAAAACCATTGACTTCGCCGCTGTTGCATTTCTTTTATCGCTTTACGGCGCGGAATATTCTGTACCCCTTATCCTTCGTCATTTCCTCAACCGAATCGAACAACGATTCGAGTTTATCGAATGCGGAAGGCGCGCCCTGCTTTTTCTGAATGACGACCCATAGCGAACCGCCCGGATTCAGTCTTTGGACCGCCCCTTCAAAAATATCGTGAACGACGGACTTGCCCGCGCGTATGGGAGGATTGGTTAGAATCACATCAAACTTTTCTTCGCCAACCGCTTCATATTTGTCGCTTTGCAGCACCTTCGCATTGCGGATGCCGTTGCGCTCCGCATTCTCTTTCGCAAGCCGAACCGCTCGCTCGTTAATATCGATCATCGTTACCGAGCCCCGATTCGCCAGCATGGCCGCGCAAATTCCGATCGGTCCGTAGCCGCAGCCGACGTCGAGCACCTTCGCGGCCTCGGGAATATGCATCGTCTCGATCAGCAGACGGCTGCCGAAGTCGATGCCGTGCTTTGAAAAGACGCCGGCATCCGTAATAAAGGTTAACGGGAACCCTCTCAAATTGATTTGCACCTTATCCCGGTCCGATGCGACGGTCGGATTTTTGGAATAGTAATGGTTTTGGCCGTTCCCCATATAGTTAGACAAACCTCCCTGGCTCGGAAGCAAAGTAATGAAAAACGAAGAAACGACAAACACCTAACTTTCAAGCCTTAGGGCTATAAGAACGATTAAGAATTCGTAGTTTCTTTATTTTTGCACTGTAATCGATAAACGATAAGCTTAGAGAGAAAACCCCTCGCGTGAACATGAATGCCGTTCACACAAGGGGTTCTTGGTATTGAAGGAAATTACTTCACTTCTACAGCTGCGCCAGCTTCTTCAAGCTGAGCTTTGATCTTGTCTGCGTCTTCTTTGGAGATCTTCTCTTTAAGCGGCTTCGGTGCGTTGTCAACCAAGTCTTTCGCTTCTTTCAAGCCGAGGCCCGTAATTTCGCGAACAACTTTGATAACGTTGATTTTGGACGCGCCAGCGCTCGTAAGGATTACGTCGAACTCTGTTTGCTCAGCTGCCGCTTCAACTGCGCCGCCAGCTACCATAGCTACCGGTGCTGCTGCAGTTACGCCGAACTCTTCTTCGATTGCTTTTACAAGGTCGTTCAATTCAAGAACGGTCATGCCTTTAATGGCTTCAATGATTTGCTCTTTGCTCATTGGGTAAACCTCCGTTAATTTAAATTATTATTTTATGCTTGCGCTTCTTGTTTCTCTCCAACGGCTTTAACCGCAAGGGCGAAGTTGCGAACCGGAGCTTGCAACACGCTGAGGAGCATGGACAGCAAACCTTCGCGGGACGGAAGTTCCGCAAGCGCCTTGATTTGCGCAGCGTCGACAACCTTACCTTCAACGACACCTGCTTTTACTTTCAAGTGCTCGTTCTTTTTCGCGAAATCGTTAAGAATTTTGGCCGGAGCAACCGCATCTGCGGAGAACGCGATTACGCTCGGTCCTGTCAAATGCGCGTCAAGCTCGGTCAAACCTACTTCCGCAGTAGCGCGGCGAGTAAGGGTGTTCTTGATGACACGGAATTCAACGCCCGCTTCGCGAAGCTGCTTGCGAAGCTCGGTTACTTGCGCAACCGTCAAACCGCGATAATCGGCAACGACGGTCGTCGCGCTTTCGCGAAGCTTGGATGCAACGTCGGTTACGAGTTGTTGTTTTTCCGCTAATACTTTTGCGTTTGGCATAAAGACACCTCCTGTTTCAATTGAATAGGGGCCGTAGAACACGAGAAAAGCCTCCGTAGACACGAAGGCTGCATGAATGCGCTTGTTGGCGGCCGATGTCCATACGGGGCACATCGTCCATAAGCAATATCATAACACCTCGGCAGGAAATTAAGCTCTAAGGCACCTGCTGTCTACGGTTAGAATATTCGATTCGGATGTAAGTTCACACGCAAAGTATGCGTTAAAAATTAACGATATACTTGAGTGTTAACGCGAGCGCTCGGTCCCATCGTGGAGGATACTGTGATCCCCTTCAGGTACACGCCTTTCGCAGCAGCCGGCTTCGCACGGTTCAACGCATCGATGAGAGCCTTAAGGTTCTCAACAAGCTTCTCGGCATCGAACGATACTTTGCCGATCGGCGCGTGGATTTGGCCTGCTCTGTCCAGACGGTACTCGATTTTACCGGCTTTGATCTCTTGAACGGCTTTCGTTACGTCGAACGTAACGGTGCCCGCTTTCGGGTTCGGCATCAAGCCTTTACCGCCGAGAATCCGACCGAGTTTACCTACTTCGCTCATCATGTCAGGGGTAGCTACGCAGACATCAAAGTCAAACCAGCCTTGTTGAATGCGGTTGATCATGTCTTGATCGCCGACATAGTCAGCGCCTGCAGCTTCCGCTTCCTTCGCTTTGTCGCCTTTAGCAAAGACGAGTACGCGCTTTGTTTTACCTGTGCCGTGCGGCAATACGACTACGCCGCGAACGTTCTGGTCTTGCTTCTTCGGGTCGATGCCCAAACGAACTGCAACTTCGACGGTTTCGTCGAATTTCGCTTTCGCCGCTTGCTTAACAAGCGCGATCGCTTGGTCCGGCTCATAAACTGCTTCTTTGTCGAACAGCTTGGCCGCTTCTTGATACTTTTTGCCTGCCATGAAAATTTTCCTCCTAATGTGGTTTTAGCGGAATATCCTCCCACCGAACGGCGCAATCCCGAACGGACCGCTGCCTTCGCAAGCCTGGACGATTAGTCTTGAATGACGATGCCCATGCTGCGAGCCGTACCTTCGACCATCCGCATTGCTGCTTCTACGGATGCTGCGTTAAGGTCGGGCATTTTTTGTTCTGCGATTTGGCGAACTTTGTCGCGCTTAACAGTAGCCACTTTCTTCTTGTTCGGTTCGCCGGAGCCCTTCTCGATGCCTGCAGCGACGCGAAGCAATACTGCAGCCGGAGGAGTCTTCGTCTCGAACGTGAAGGAACGGTCTTCGAATACCGTGATCACTACCGGAATAATCAAGCCTGCTTGATCCGCTGTGCGAGCATTGAATTCTTTACAGAATGCCATGATGTTCACACCCGCTTGACCGAGCGCAGGACCGATTGGCGGTGCCGGATTCGCTTTACCTGCAGGAACCTGCAATTTGACCAATTTGATAACCTTTTTTGCCATGTGTTACACCTCCTTGCTAGGGTATACACTACCCTTGCGGACAACCTTACGGCTGCCTCCTTGCCAGGGTCTACAACACACCCAGGAACGGCTACTATATCTTCTCCACTTGAACGTAGTCAAGCTCAAGCGGCGTTTCTCTACCGAACATATTGACGTGAACCTTCAGCTTGCCTTTGTCCGTGAGGATCTCCTCGATCGTCCCGACAAAGCCGGCGAAAGGTCCGACTTTCACGCGAACGGATTCCTTCAATTCGAAGTCGTGCGTCTCGCGCGGCGGTTCATCCATGCCCATATGCTTCAATATCGCTTCTGCCTCTTCCGGCATTAACGGAATCGGCTTGGAACCGGAACCGGTAGAGCCGACAAAGCCCGTTACTCCAGGGGTGTTCCGTACCACGTACCACGAGTCGTCCGTCTGGATCATCTCCACAAGAACGTATCCCGGATACACTTTCCGCGTTACAGTCTTACGCTTGCCGTCCTTCGTCACAACTTCTTCTTCCGTAGGAACGAGCACGCGAAAAATTTTGTCCTGCATCTCCATCGATTCTACACGCTTCTCCAGGTTCGTCTTAACCTTGTTCTCGTAACCGGAGTACGTGTGAACGACGTACCATCTTTTCTCCATGCTCGGAGCGGTTTTCTCCATCAGCGGGTCACCTTCCGAATCATTATTCGAAAATCGCACGGATGACGTTGGAAATTCCGAGGTCCAGGACGATAAAATAAAGCGTCACAAAAACCACGGTGAACAGGACGACAAGTGTGTAACTGGTCAGTTCTTTCCGCGTCGGCCATTTCACTTTCTTCAGCTCGGCATAAGATTCGCTGAAATAAGAAAAAGTCGAACCGAAGCTTTGCTTTAAACGAGCCAAAAACGCCACAAAAGCACCTCCAGATGTTACCGCGTTTCGCGATGAGCCGTGTGGGAATTGCAGAAACGGCAGAACTTCTTCAACTCGATGCGGTCCGGATGAGAACGTTTGTTCTTGCTCGTCGTGTAATTCCGCTGCTTGCAATCGGTGCAAGCCAACGTAACGATTACCCGCATGTCGCCACCTCCTGAACTAGCCTTCTAAACAGAAGCTTGATATTCTTGCAATGTCAGGGCGTTATCCGCTTTCTGACATTAAAAAAAACGCAGCATATTTTTGGGCTACTCGCAATACTTTATCACAACGGGTATTGCGTGTCAATGAAAAGGTGTTGACGGACCGGGCTCGTTTTCCGCGGTAATCCGTGTTCCCTTCATTATCGGCAAAAGGAAGCGCGAGTAAACAAGTCTCCGCGAGAACTCAGCCGTAACATTGACAACTGTGCCAAGTGTACACCGCCTCATCCGACAATTCAACTGACAAAACCTGTGCGTTGACACAAAAAAGGCACCCTCGCAAGGATGCCTTCTATATTTCAATAGCTTATGTCCCGCACTTCCAAATAACGTTCAAGCTTCCGCTTGACCCGTTGCAGCGCGTTATCGATGGATTTGACGTGACGATCCAAATCGACCGCAATCTCCTGATAGGAGCGTCCGTCGAGGTAAAGCATCAGCACCCGGCGTTCCAAATCGCTTAAAATTTCGCTCATCTTGTCTTCCAGGCCGCTGAATTCCTCTTGATTGATGATCAGCTCTTCCGGATCCGAAACCTTAGAGCCGCAAATCACGTCTAGCAGCGTTCGGTCCGAGTCTTCGTCATAAATAGGCTTGTCCAATGAAACGTATGAGTTCAAAGGAATGTGCTTTTGGCGGGTAGCCGTCTTGATTGCGGTAATAATTTGGCGAGTGATGCACAGCTCGGCGAAAGCTTTGAACGAGGCCAGCTTGTCACCGCGAAAATCGCGGATGGACTTGTACAACCCGATCATGCCTTCTTGCACGATATCTTCCCGATCGGCGCCGATCAAGAAGTAGGAACGAGCCTTCGCCCGAACGAAATTGCGGTACTTGTGGATCAGGTACTCCAATGCCTCGCTGCTGCCCGACCGGACTGCTTCGACCACATCTTCGTCTGGCAATGATTCGTACTCGGACTTTATTGAAGCCTTGTAGTCGACGCTCACTAGTATCCCTCCGGCCTGCATTGGAGCTTACGATAACCGTTCAAAAGTTAAGACAAGTATACATGAAGCCATTTTGAACCGTCAACGGGGCAAATCCCAAAAAAGCCTTTATTTTACTGGCCTTTCCGCCATTGCTCAAACACGGAGCGGAGCTCGCTGCTTAAAAATTTATCAAACGTATTGCGCTGTGACGCAGGTTTTTCGCTTATTGTTTCGGTTACCTGTTTTTTACTTTCTTGTATCCTTAACAACAATTCCCTAGCGGACAAACGCAATGCACCGCTTCCGAAGGCTACGTTCTGCTCGGTCAAATCCGAAGTCGCTACATAGATTTGCCTGCGCCGGCGGGACATTTCCTTCACGAGCCGTTCGATGCACTCGTCGGCCGTCTCTTTCTCTTTCGTGTAGATCACGTCGATGTTGCGTATTTTATACTGCCTTCCGAGACCCGGCACATTATAAGCGTCGAATACGACAATGCACCGGGTTCCCGAAAAGCCCTGGTATTCGGCAATGGATTCGATCAACAGGCTGCGGGCCTCATCCAAATCCTTATCCCGCAAACCGCGAAGATGCGGCCATGCCCCGATAACGTTGTACCCGTCTATGATTAACAGCTCATCCATCGAAAAAAGAAACGCCGTTTCCCGCTATTTTCCGCCCGCGGCGGATCCGGCCCCGAAGCCGCGTCGCTGGCGGACCGCTTCATACATGAGAAGCGATGCGGCGACGGAGGCGTTCAGCGAGTTGATGCGGCCGTACATCGGCAGCTTGACGAGGAAGTCGCAGCGCTCCCGGATGAGCCGGCCGATGCCCTTGCCCTCGTTGCCGATCACCAGTCCGAGCGGCAGCTTCAAGTCGGTGTCGTACACGTCCCGGTCGGCGGAGGCGTCGGCTCCGGCGATCCAGACGCCGCGCTCCTTCAGCTCCTCGATCGTCTGGGCGAGGTTCGTGACGCGAGCGACCGGCACGTGTTCGCTGGCGCCCGCCGACGTCTTCGAGACGGTGGCGGTCAGTCCGGCAGAGCGGCGCTTCGGCACGATCACTCCATGGGCGCCGGCACAATCGGCGGTCCGAAGTATCGAGCCCAAGTTGTGCGGATCCTCAATCTCGTCCAAGAGGATGAACAACGGGGGCTGCCCGGAAGCTTCGGCGGCGGCGAACAGATCGTCGAGCTCGGCGTAAGCGCGTTCCGCCGCTAAAGCGATGACGCCTTGATGGCGGACGCCCGGCGCCATCTGGTCGAGCTTGCGCTTATCGGCCTGCTGAACGACGACTCCCGACTGCCTCGCCTCCGCGAGTATGCCGCCGATGCCTTGCGCGCCTTCGGCAAAATATAGTTTATGTATCGTCCGCCCCGAGCGGAGCGCTTCCTCCACCGGGTGACGTCCGGCAATCACTTCATCGTTCATGGGCTTGTCCCTTCTTCCTGTTTGCTGTCCACCGTAAGCCTCATCAGCTGCTCCATCCGCTCATGCCGCTTCGTCAAATACAAGTAGCCGAGCAAGCACTCGAAGCCCGTGCTGTGCCGGTATTCCTGAACGCTCGTATTTTTCGGAGCGGCGTGCGACTTGGCGTTGCGCCCCCGCCGCATGACGTCCCGCTCCTCCTCGGTTAGATGCTCCTCCCACAGCCGTACGGCCGCCGCCTGCGCCCTCGCGGATACGTACCGCGTCGCGTCCCGGTGAAGCGTGTTGACGCGATGATTCGGCTGCGACAGCACATATTGCCGGATGAACAAATCGTACAAGGCGTCTCCCAAATAAGCGAGCGCCAGCGGGTTCATCTGCTGCGGCGGCTGCGCCGGAGGAAAAAACTGCAATCCTTCTTCCATGCCCGTTATTTGCGCCGCCAACGGATCCCCTGCGGCGTATCCTCCAATATGATCCCCTGCGCGGCAAGCAAATCGCGGATTTCGTCGGCCCGGGCGAAGTTTTTCGCCTTGCGCGCTTCGGTCCGCTCAACGATCAGCCGGTCGATTTCCTCGTCAAGCAGATCGTCGGCTTCTGCGGGTAGTATGCCCAAAACCGCATCCATTTGCTTGAACAGATCGTCCATGCGCCGCAATACGTCGGCATTCGGATTGCCCCCCGCGGCCGCGATATACGTGTTTGCCTCGGATACCAGCTCGAATACGGCCGTAATCGCATCCGGCGTATTGAAGTCGTCGCTCATCTTCGCATGGAACATATCGGCAATCCGGTCCAGCTTGCCCATGTCGTAGCCTTCTGCGGTATTTGCGTTGTCAGGGGCTGCGGGAACATTTTTCAGAAGATGATTCAAATTGGCCCGGCAGTTGGCGATCCGGTCGATGCCGTTCTGCGCCTGTACCAGTCCTTCTTCGCCGAAATTAAGCGGATTGCGGTAATGCGTCGAAAGCATGAGCATCCGTATCGCCTCCGGCTTATGCTGCTTCGCCAGCTCTCTTGCGTTCACGACATTGCCGAGCGACTTGGACATCTTCTCATTATTGAAGTTCAGGAACGCGTTGTGCATCCAATAGTTTGCAAAAGGCTTCCCCGAGATCGATTCCGTCTGAGCGATTTCGCACTCATGGTGCGGGAACACAAGGTCCATGCCGCCGCCGTGAATGTCGATCGTCTCTCCCAAATATTTGCGCGCCATCGCCGAGCATTCGATATGCCAGCCCGGACGCCCTTCGCCCCATGGGGACGGCCAGTGAATTTCGCCCGGCTTCGCGGCCTTCCAGAGAACGAAATCCTGCGGGCGCTCCTTGCGCTCGTCGACATCAACGCGGATGCCGAACTGCAGCTCTTCGAGGTTTTGGTGCGACAGCTTGCCGTAATCCGGAAACTCGGACGTGCGGAAGTAGACGTCGCCGCCGCTCTCGTATGCAAAGCCGCGGTCAACGAGCTCCTTGATGAACGCGATTATTTCGCTCATATTTTCCGTAACGCGCGGATGAAGCGTCGCCGGCTCCACCTTCAGCGCTTCCGTATCCTGCAGGAAGTCGGCGATATTGCGCTCCGCCAGCTCCGGCACCGTGCCGCCGACCTCTTCCGCTCTGCGAATGAGCTTATCGTCGACGTCGGTGAAGTTGACGACGTAGTTTACGTCATAGAAAAGAGCCAAATACCGGCGCACGACGTCGAAAAAGATGAGCGGGCGCGCATTGCCGATATGAATCAAATCGTATACGGTCGGTCCGCACACGTACATCGTAACTTTGCCCGGCGTCAGAGGCACGAATCTCTCCTTCGCGCGTGTCATCGTATTGTAAATATGAATTTCGGGCTGTTTGCCGAAGGCAGAAACATTGGACATAGTGACATTACTCCTTTCGCTCGCTGTAAATCAGCTCGGTTTCTTTCATTTGATCTTGCTCTTTCGCGGCGATCTGCCGTCTGCACGACTCTAATTCGGCCTTTAAAGCCTCGATCTGCTGCATCATCTGCCGCTGCTGCTCGAGCACCGGATCGATGATATTGCTGTGGTCGAGCTTGTCGACCTTTTTGCCGTTCAGTCTGACGATGCGCCCCGGGTTGCCGACAACCGTGCTGTTCTCGGGCACCTCCTGCAAGACGACGGCGTTCGCCCCGACTCGGGAAAAGTCGCCCACGGTAAATGAACCGAGCACCTTCGCCCCGGACCCGATGACTACGTTGCTGCCGATCGTCGGATGGCGCTTGCCCTTCTCCTTGCCGGTGCCGCCGAGAGTTACGCCTTGATACAGCACTACATCGTCACCGATCTCGCACGTTTCCCCGATGACTACGCCCATGCCGTGGTCGATGAACAGCCGTTTGCCGATGCGGGCCCCGGGGTGAATTTCAATGCCGGTGAAAAACCGGCTCGCTTGAGACACGATTCTCGCAAGAAAAAAGAGACGTTTCCGGTAGAGCGCGTGCGCAATCCGGTGCGCCCATATGGCGTGAAGACCGGAGTATGTCAATACGATTTCCAGAACGCTCCTGGCGGCCGGATCGTTGTCGATTACGGCATCGATGTCGGAACGAACGGTTTGTATGAAGCGTCTCATATTGTCTTCGCGCCTCCTTTCAACCAAGGATAAACGGCCTTGCCGTCCTTAACGACTTCATCCGTTTTCCAATGACGGCTTCGGGTGTTATATCCGCAGGATATACTTACTGAACCGTCAAAAAGCGCCCCCGCAGCCGAAGATTGATTTCGGCTGCAGAGGCGCCAGATACGCTAACGCGGTTCCACTCTGCTTGGGTCCGTTGCGGCGCCTACCGGCAGCCGGATTGTTCCGCTTCCGGCTCCGCTTGTTCGGACGGGTTCCCTTCTCGATCGGTTCGGTAACGGGAACCAGTCGGACGTGGCCTACGGCGCAAGCGGCCATGCTTTCAATCGGCTGCGTTGCGTTGTCGGCCGGTCGGCTCACAGGCGCATTTCGGTTCGGCGCGAGACGGACGGCTTGCAGCCGAGGCTTCCAAAGCGCCCGGCCATCCTCTCTGGGGAATCGCGTTATCGAACGTACTTCTCCTGATCACTGCCTTGGTTATGTGCTTACAGTATAAGAAAACCTCCTTCGAAGCCAAGCAAAGGAGCGAGACCGCAAATAGAGAAGGTTTTCTTGAAACGGCAAATAGGTATTGCGGTTGGTTAAAAGCGCTATTCTTTCTGCCATTATAGTAGAGGCGGAAGGTTTTTACAAGGCAAGGATTATGCGGCGAGTTTATGCAGCAACCTTGCCCTTGCCGCCCTTTCCTTATTCACCCAGTCTTGCTGACAGCCGTGCCAACACTTTCTCGCGTCCGAGCAGCCACAGCGTTTGGTTCAAGTCGCGGCCGTGGGTTTGCCCCGTCAGCGCCGCGCGGATCGGCATGAACAGCTGCTTGCCCTTGAAGCCCGTCTCCGTCTGCACCGTCTTCAGCATCGACTTGATGCCGTCGGCGGTGAAGTCCGCTGCAGGCGAGGTCTCGATCGCCGACTTGAATGCGCGAAGCACCGCCGGAACTTGCTCTTCCGCAAGCACGGCTTTCGATTCTTCGTCGTCCGCCGGCTCATCCGCGAAGAAGAGCGAGGTTACGTCTACGATTTCTGCGCCGTACGACAGCTGCTCCTGATACAGGGCGATCAGCGCTTCCGCCCAAGCCTTCTGCTCCGCAGTCATCTCGGCCGGGAGACGGCCCGCATTGATCAGGTGCGGCAGCGCAATTTCAACGACGCGCGAAAGCTCCGCTTTCTTAATATAATGATTGTTCATCCACGCGAGCTTTTCCGTATCGAATACGGCGCCGCTCTTCGAAATCCGGTTCAAACCGAACTGCTCGATCAGCTCTTCTTTGCTGAAGATTTCCTGCTCGCCGCCCGGGGACCAGCCCAGCAGCACGATGAAGTTCAGCACCGCCTCCGGCAAATAGCCGAGCTCGCGGTACTGCTCGATAAATTGAATGATCGACTCGTCGCGTTTGCTCATCTTTTTGCGGTCTTGATTGAGGATGAGCGGAAGATGCGCGAACGAAGGCGGCTGCACGCCGAGCGCCTCGTACACCATCAGCTGGCGCGGCGTGTTGGACAAATGCTCTTCGCCCCGGATGACGTGCGTGATTTTCATTTCATGGTCGTCGAGCACGACCGCGTAGTTGTACGTCGGGATGCCGTCCGGACGAACCATGATCCAATCGCCGACATCGCTCGATTGGAACTCGACGCGACCGCGGATATGATCGTCGAACGCGTACGTCTTGTCCGCCGGCACCTTGAACCGGATCGACGGCTTGCGTCCTTCGGCGCGGAACGCCTCCGCCTGCTCCGGCGTAAGATTCCGGCACCGTCCGCTGTAGTGCGGCATCTCGCCTCTTGCTTCCTGCGCCTCGCGCTCGGCCTCCAGCTCCGCTTCCGTGCAGAAGCAGTAATAAGCGTGACCCGATGCCACGAGTTTTTCCGTGTAGGATCGATATATGTCCAGACGTTCCATTTGCCGGTAAGGGCCGTAAGGTCCCCCGGTATCGACGCTTTCGTCCCAGTCGAGTCCAAGCCACTTGAGCCCGTTCAGCTGGCTGTCGATGCCGGTTTCCACGTGACGCGATTGGTCCGTGTCCTCGATCCTTATCACGAATTGGCCGCCTTGATTTCTTGCCCATAAATAATCGAATAATGCCGTTCTCGCACCGCCGATATGCAGATGCCCCGTCGGAGAAGGCGCGTAACGAACCCGAACCTTCCCATTGCCATTGTTGTTGCCATTGCCGGTCATACTCCGAACCGCCTCTCAAAAAATTGATAAACCCTATTATACAAAAAGTACGCGTACTTACGGAAGTGAGTTTCTCGCGTTGCAGCGGCAGTTGGTTGCCGCTACACGTTCGTCCGGCGCACCAAACAAACGACCGCCTGCGCGGCGATTCCTTCTTCCCGCCCGGGGAAACCGAGCTGCTCGGTCGTCGTCGCCTTCACATTGATTTGATCCGGCGCCGCTTCCAACGTGCGGGCAATGCCTTCCGCCATGGCCGGAATGTACGGCGCCATCTTCGGCCGCTGCGCAATAATCGTGCAGTCGAGGTTGCCGAGCACGTAGCCCCGCTCCCTAACGAGACCCCATACGTGCTCCAGCAGCTTCATGCTGTCCGCATCCTTAAACGCCGGGTCCGTATCCGGAAAATGCTTTCCGATATCCCCAAGCCCCAGCGCCCCGAGCACCGCATCCGCAACCGCGTGCAGCAGCACGTCGGCGTCGGAATGCCCGAGCAGCCCTTTCTCGAACGGAATGGTTACCCCGCCGATAATGCACGGACGCCCTTCGGCGAACCGGTGTACGTCAAACCCTTGACCGACACGAAACATTGTCTTCTCTCCCTTTTCCCCTTGTACTTCTTCAATAAATCGCTTCGCTACCTCTAAATCTTCCGGCGTCGTCACCTTAAGATTCCGGTAGTCGCCCTTCGAGATGCGGACCTTCCCTCCGATCCGCTCGACCAGCATCGCATCGTCCGTCCCGAGGAACGACTCCGCCTCCGCCGCTTCATGCGCCCGCAGCAGCAAATCAACGCGAAAAGCCTGCGGGGTTTGCACGGCCCACAAGCTTTGTCGCTCCGGCGTCGCCGCAACGATGCCGCTGCGGTCCGCCACCTTTATCGTATCCTTCACCGGCACGGCCGGAATCGCCGCCCCGGTTTCGTGCGCGGCCTCCAGGGCGCCGGCTATGACCTCCGGCGTCACGAGCGGCCTCGCTCCGTCGTGAACGAGCGCCCATTCGGCATTCGGCAGCGCGTCGCGCAGCGCATCCAATCCCGCTTTCACGGAATGCTGCCGTTCCGCGCCGCCGGCGGTCACCCGCACCGTCTTGGTCAGCCCGTATGTTTCAATCAATTGGCGGCCGTAATCCGCGTCGCCCTGTCCGACCACCAGCACTACCGCATCCACCGCCGGCGACGCCTCGAACGCCTCCAGCGCATGAACGACGATCGGCTTGCCGTACAGCGGCAAATACTGCTTGCTCACCGCCGAGCCCATCCGCTTGCCGGAGCCGGCGGCTACGACGACCGCTCCCGTTTGACCCATATGCGTCAGTCCCCTTGCTTGTCCGCTCTTTCTAGCTATGATACCACCTTAGGAACTGCCGCCTCAACTTTAGAGCGCTTTTTCGAGCAGCTTCGGCTTGGCGAAAATCATCCGTCCCGCCGACGTCTGCAGCACGCTCGTCACTAACACCTCAAGATGCATGCCGATAAAGTCGCGTCCGCCTTCGACGACGATCATCGTTCCGTCATCGAGGTATGCGACGCCTTGGCCGTGCTCTTTGCCGTCCTTGATGACCTGCACCATAATTTCTTCCCCGGGCAGCACCACCGGCTTCACCGCATTGGCCAAATCGTTGATGTTCAGCACCGCCACGCCCTGCAACTCGCACACTTTGTTCAGGTTGAAGTCGTTCGTTACGACTTTTCCTTGCAGCGCCTTCGCCAGCTTGACCAGCTTGCTGTCCACTTCCGATATTTCCTCGTAGTCGCCTTCGTAGATCAACACCTTCACGTCGAGCTCCTTCTGAATTTTGTTCAGAATGTCGAGCCCCCGGCGCCCGCGGTTCCTTTTGAGCAGATCGGAGGAATCCGCGATGTGCTGCAGCTCTTCGAGCACGAACTCAGGAATGACCAGGGTGCCTTCCAGAAAACCCGTCTTGCAAATATCCGCGATCCGCCCGTCGATGATGACGCTTGTGTCGAGAATTTTGTGCTCATGCTTGACCGGAGCGCCCGCTTCCGGCTCTACCGCCGCGGGGCGGCGCGTCAAGAACAGAGTCGTCAGCTCCGCTCTTCGGCGCATGCCGAACCGGAAGCCGGCCGCCGCCAGGAACAGCGTTGCCGCAATAATCAACCAAGCGCCGAATCGATCAAACTCGGAGAAAACCGGCGCTATTAACGCCGAAACGACAAGACCGACGATCATTCCCGCGATACCCGCAACAAAATCTCCCACCGGGACGTCGTCCAGCGACGCTTCCCCTCTTTTGAACAAACTTCCCAACATCGCAACGATCCAGGTTATGCCAAAATAGAACATCAATGCAAAAGCAGCCATCATGCCGTACTGTTGCCCTTGAACCGAACCGAACGGCACTCCGGGCACGATATACCCTATAGGATCATGTCCGAACGCCGCGCTCAGCTCGTATCCGACGAATGCGCCGAACGCGGCTGCCAGCCATCGAACCAGCTTGCTTCCTTTCACGTGCGATCACCTCCTTGTATGATTTCTGTTACAAGTATTGGCGAATTTTGGGCCGGATAATCTTGCGAAGGAAATTTTTCGGGAAAATGTTTCGCATGCTTCGGAAGGTACCGAGAGCGTGAGGTCAAACTTCCTTATTTCGGCGGGTCCATGCGCACATTCGTGGGGGGACGGGGGCAATAACGATGTTAAACTTCACTATTTTGCGAATATCGGAGTTGCGAGGTGAAATAGTGAGGTCAAACCTCCTTATTTCGGCGGATCCTTGCACATTCGTGGGGGGACGGGGGTAATAACGAGGTCAACCTTCACTATTTTGCTGAAATCGGTGCTGCGAAGTGAAATAGTGAGGTCAAACCTCCTTATTTCGGCGGATCCATGCACATTCGTGGGGGGACGGGGGTAATAACGAGGTCAAACTTAACTATTTTGCTGAAATCGGTGCTGCGAAGTGAAATAGTGAGGTCAAACCTCCTTATTTCGGCGGATCCATGCACCTTCGTGGGGGGACGGGGGCAATCACGCGGTGATACTTCACTATTGTGCGAATATCGGGGTTGCGAGGTGAACTCGTGAGGTCAAACCTCCTTATTTCGGCGGATCCTTGCACATTCGTGGGGGGACGGGGGTAATAACGAGGTCCAACTTAACTATTTTGCTGAAAGCGGGGCTGCGACGTGAAAGAGTGAGGTCAAACCTCCTTATTTCGGCGGATCCATGCACATTCGTGGGGGGACGGGGGCAATAACGCGGTGATACTTCACTATTTTGCGAATATCGGGGTTGCGAGGTGAAATAGTGAGGTCAAACCTCCTTATTTCGGCGGATCCATGCACATTCGTGGGGGGACGGGGGCAATACCGCGGTGATACTTCACTATTTTGCGAATATCGGGGTTGCGAGGTGAAATAGTGAGGTCAAACCTCCTTATTTCGGCGGATCCATGCACATTCGTGGGGGACGGGGGAAGCTCCTCCCTGCTCACTTCCAGAGCGTGCTGACCGTTAAGATCAAAAGGTGAGCCTATCCGAACGGATAAGTTTATTTTTTGATCTTATCTATTCGTGAATGACTAAACTTCTCCGCCTTTAAGTCACTTTATGAGCCTATCGCACGAAACAACCGTATCTTAATCCGTAAAACGGACAAGGTAAGCTCAAAATTTGAGTTAATCACAGCAAATAAGCTCAGTTTTTGACGGATGGGCAACCGGCACATAAAAAACGGCAAACCGCGCTCACATCGTGAAGCCGGGCCATACCTCACGCCGCCGCTTCAACCGCTGGATACTCGATTTACCGCTTCAAATTAACTGCTCTATTCGGCCCCTTTTCCCGCCTTCTCGGGATCCGGACTGTTCCCAGGTTTCCCAACCGCATCTTCCGAGCCGGCACCGGCATCAACGACGCGCTCAACCGCCGCTTTACCGCTATGCCCGGGTTTCGCCGGCTCCGCATCCGCGCCGTGCCCGGCGCCCGCTTTTGGCTTACGGCCGATCGCCTTCGGCCTGCGCAGCTTAATTCCGCCGCTCGGCAGCTTCGGCGTAAGCACCTTCACACGCCGGCCGGCGGCCCGGGCGATCACTTCGACATTTTTTCGAAGGCCGAAGAGCGCATAAAACAGCAGCGGAATAAACAGCAGCTTCGACAGCGGCCCCGGATACAGAACTGCGACGGAGGCGACGGCAATAATGATGATCGGCGTAATCCAAGCGGCTCGCTTAGACACCTTCATCTTCTTGAACGACGGATATTTCACCGACGACACCATCAGCCAAGACAGCGCAAGCGAAGCGATTACCAGCACATAAGGAGGAATCGTATAGCTGAACAACGCCAGCGTACAAAGCACGCCGCCCGCCGCCGGAATCGGCAGCCCCAGGAAGAAACCCGGTATCCCCTCGGTCACGTTGAACCGGGCCAGCCGCAGCGCGCCGCAAATCGGAAACACCGCGGTGACGATCCAGCCGAGCGCCGGGTTGAGCGATTGAAAGGCAGCCACATACATGACGAACGCGGGGGCGACGCCAAAGGAAATGACGTCCGACAGCGAATCCAGCTCCTTGCCGAATTCGCTCTGCGCATTGAGCGCCCGCGCCACCCTGCCGTCCAGCCCGTCCAGCAGCATCGCCGCAATGACGAGCATCGAAGCGGTAGCCGTCTGGCCGTTAAAAACCATAATAATTGCAAGTATGCCTAAAAATAAATTTCCCACGGTAAACCAGTTGGGAAGCGACTTTAACGTCATGGCTAAACCCCCAAAAAGATAAACGGCCCCGAAGCCCCGTTCTGTCCTGTCATTGCCGGCATTGCATGCCGTGCGCCGGCTTCTTTATGCCGTTCCGTCCGTTCACCTGCTTGCGTAATAGTCGTAATGCCCGGATCCGCAGGAATGGAATCTCCAATATAGATTCCAATATAGATAATATGCCCCAAATGTCCGCCCAATGTGCACCGTCCCCCTCCGAACAACGCAGAAGCTAGACACAAGACACAGGATACAGGATCCAGGGCACAGGCACGGGTCGGGCATAAAAGCATAAAAACCTCACAGCCTAAAGCTATATATGCCGATCGACCAGCACCTGCTCCTGAAGCCGTTTGAGGCCTTCCTTAATCGTGCGGGCGCGAACCTCGCCGATTCCGTCCACCTCATCCAATTCCTCGATGGTCGCCATTAGCACATGCGGCAAATACTCAAACTGCTCGACAAGATTGCCGATAATGATCGACGGAAGGCGCGGGATTTTGTTCAAAATGCGGTACCCCCGCGGCGAAACGGGCTCCTCCATCATAACCGACGTATTCGGATACCCGAGCAGCCGGATGACCTGATGCTCCTCCAGCAGCTCATCGCCGGCGAGCTTGAAGCTGTGCAAAATTTCATTGATCTTCTCATCCTGCGGATCGCGGCAATAATCCTTCAGCAGCAAGTAAGCTTCCGTTTCGAGACCCGACACCAGCTCCTCCAGCTGCATGGAGATCAACCGGCCTTCGTTGCCAAGCTCATTAATGTAACGGATAATCTCCGCCTTAATGCGGATCACCATCTCAATGCGCTGCACAACCCCGGCTACGTCGTGAAGCGTAACGATTTCCTCAAATTCCGCCGCCGACAAATTCGTCAGCGCCTGATCGAGCACCGCTTTATATTTTTCGAGCGTCTGAATCGCTTGGTTTGCTTTCGTCAGGATGACGCCGATATCCTTCAACGCATACCGAAGATTTCCTTGGTACAACGTTATTACGTTGCGGCGCTGGGAAATCGAGACGACCAGCTTGCCGGTCTGCTTGGCTACCCGTTCCGCAGTCCGGTGCCGAATGCCGGTTTCGATCGACGGAATCGAAGAATCCGGAATCAGCTGCGTATTGGCGAACAAAATGCGCTTTAAGTCCTCGCTCAAAATAATGGCGCCGTCCATCTTTGCCAGCTCATATAAATAATTGGGCGAAAAATCGCAATTGATCGAAAATCCCCCGTCAACAAGATCCATAACCTCGGGCGAGTACCCGCATACGATCAAACCGCCGGTTTTCGCGCGAAGCACATTCTCGAGGCCTTCCCGAAACGGTGTTCCTGGTGCGACCAATTGCAGAAGCCTGCTCATGATTTCTTGATCGTTTTCTTCCCTGACCATAGGTACCCCCTTAAGCCTGCGAACGATGCGTAAGTTACGATAAAGAACAATTATATATCTCTATTGTATTGTATAACCTGCTGATATTGCATAATGAATTTTATACATTATGATGCCCTGTTACGGCAACGCCGCTTGCAGCGCTTCCTGCAGCGAGCGCACCGGAACGATCTCGATTCCTCGGGGAGGAGTCCATTGCTTCAAGCTTTTCTCCGGCAAAATGACCCGCGTAAACCCAAGCTTCAGCGCTTCATTCACCCGTTGATCGATACGCGAAACCGCCCGAACTTCTCCGGTCAACCCGATCTCGCCGAACACGACGTCTCCCGGCAGCGTCGGCCGGTCACGGAAGCTTGAGGCGACCGCCACCGCAATGCCGAGGTCTGCCGCAGGCTCGTCCAGTTTGACGCCGCCGGCTACATTCAAGTATGCATCCTGAGTCTGCATATGCAAGCCTACCCGCTTCTCCAGCACCGCAATAATCAAATTCAAGCGGTTGTAGTCGACGCCGGTCGCCATCCGCCGCGGACTCGGGAAGTTCGTCGAAGCGACGAGCGCCTGCAGCTCCACAAGCACCGGGCGAGTGCCCTCCATCGAGGCGACGACGGTCGACCCGGAGGCGCCGATCGGCCGCTCCGAGAGAAACAGCTCGGAGGGATTGGTCACTTCGGCGAGGCCGGATTCGGCCATCTCGAAGATGCCGATTTCGTTCGTCGAGCCGAAGCGGTTTTTGACCGCGCGCAGCATGCGGTACGAGTTGTGGCGCTCGCCCTCGAAATAGAGCACCGTGTCTACCATGTGCTCGAGCAGTCTCGGGCCCGCGATCGTCCCTTCCTTCGTCACGTGCCCGACGAGGAGCGTCGCTACGCCGCGCTGCTTGGCGACGCGCATGAACAGCCCGGTGCATTCGCGCACCTGGGACACGCTGCCCGGCGCGGAGGCGACGCCCGGCTGATACACCGTCTGGATCGAGTCCACGACGAGAATGTCCGGGCGCACGTCCTCCAGCGCTTCGAATATATGATCCGTGTTCGTTTCGCACAGGACGAACAGCTCCGGCGCGGCTGCGCCCAAGCGCTCGCCGCGCATCTTAATTTGCCGCGCGGATTCCTCGCCGCTCACGTACAGCACTCGCTGGCCGCTGCGTGCGAGCGTCTGCGACGTCTGCAGCAGCAGCGTCGATTTGCCGATGCCGGGGTCGCCCCCGACAAGGATCAGCGACCCCGGCACCAAGCCGCCGCCGAGCACCCGGTTCAGCTCGGCGCTGCCCGCGTCGATGCGAGGCTCCTGCGCGCTGGCGATCTCGGCGATCGAGCGGGGCTTCTCCTTCGCTGACGCGATAGGAGCACCCGCCACGCCGGCCGTCTTGACGATCGTCTCCGTTTCCTCGACGAACGTGTTCCAGGCGGCACAGCCGGGACACTTGCCGAGCCATTTCGCCGATTCGTATCCGCACTCCTGGCAGACAAACTTCGTCTTTACCTTTGCCATTCCACCACTTCGCCTTTACCCGTTCAGTTCCATTCCTTTACCAGTGTATCATAAGTTTCAGCCAAGTGCCTCAGCTTGCACGGGGACTTCCATCGTTCGTTGATAAGCCGAGTAAGACAGCGCCGCGAAGATTGGAAAAATCAAGGAAAACAGCAGGCTTACCGACTCATCGAAATAAACGGAATCGACCCAGCCGCTTTCCGGCGCTACGATAGCCCCCACGACTCCCGCAAGTATGAAAATTAGCAGCCATGCCGCCGCTAAAATAAGGAAGAGAATAAGCCCGGACCAAAAAATCGGCCAAAACAGCTTCTTCGTTCGAACCAAATAACTGCTGTAGCTGATCACGTCCGCCGGCATTTTTCTTGTCGGAAACATAATGAGCGGATTGACGAGCGAAAACCTGACCAGCAAAAACAGCCCCGGAACGATAAAAAGAACGAGTCCGATCAAAATGGCTAAATTGCATGCGAAGTTAATGAAAAACAGCCGCGGCCACTTCCGAAGCCCGGTAAGAACCGACGATCCGACGTGGTCTTTGTTGGCAAAATAATGTAGTACGGCTCCCGTGATCGCAATATCAGCAAATCCCGTCAGCAGGTTCGTCATCACCGTAGAAGCCCCCAATGCCAAGCACACGAAAGCCGCCGGCAGGTGGATCATGCATACGATCAACAAAACGGCCGCAAAATGCATTCGATAAAGCCGCCAGGTTTGCCCCAGCAAATCCGCCATCATCACTTCACTCCTTCACTAGTTCGCAATATTCTCCATGAAATGACAAATTCCTGCACCGATTGACAGCGGCATGCCGTTCGGCTGCAATAAAAGCCTTAACTTCTCATGCGCTGATGAGAAGTTAAGGCGAGTACAGCACTTACTTATTTATGAAATTCAACGTTTGCAGCATTCGATACAGCATTACGGCGCTCTGTGCTCTGTCGGCCGGCGCATCCGGATGGAAGTTGCCGTCGTCCATCCCCATCACGATGCCTTCGGCGGTTACCAGGTTAACGGCCGTTTTCGCCCAATCTTTCACCTGTCCGGCATCTTGGAACACCGCTTGCTCATCTCCGCTTTCGGCAGCGTATCCGGCTGCCTTCAATGCGTTCGCAATCATTACGGCCATCTCCGCCCTTGTTACAAGCTCATTCGGTTTAAACAAGCCGTCCGAATAGCCTTTTACAAGACCGTTCTTTACCGCAGCTCCGACCGCACCCGCATACCAAGCGTTCGGGTCGACATCGCCGAATGCGGCTGCGGACGCTTTATCCGGAGCCATACCGAGCGAACGGGTCAGCAGGGCCGCAAATTGCGCTCTTGTAATGCTCTCCCCCGCCCGGAACGAACCGTCATCATAGCCGGTAACGACCCATTTATTTGCGAGCGTTTCGATTTCATGCTTCGCATAGTGGCTGTCCGGCAGGTCATTGAATTCGACGTTGTTTTTCATGATCGAATAATAAGAGAAGCCTTGACGGTACAGCGTTGCCGAAATCGTGCCGTCCTCGGACGCGAACACGGTCGGCACCGGGAAGAACGTATTCGTTTGCGGATCGTATGCAACGCCTGCGAGATTATTGAACGAAACATTGCCGCTTTCGCTAGCCCACTCCAGCGTACGTCCTACGAAGCTTGTGAATTCCGAGATCGGTATCGACGCGCCGTCCTTGGACGTTACTGCTATCGAGAAATCGACCGGCGTCAGGACGCTTACCGCGCCGATATCCGCCATAAACTGTTCGATCCGCTCGGCAGTACCCTCATCCGCTTTAGCAATGGTTACCGTGATTTGCGCATCCTCGCCGGCCAATCCCAGCTTCTGCAACGCCTCCGCTACGATGCGCGACGGAATCGTCAACGCGCCTGCGGAAGTTTCAACCTTCAGCATGGCAGATCCATCGATAGCCGTCATGCGGGCAAAGGCAGTTGCTGCCAGCTTCAGCCTCACAACGTCCGCCGGCTGGTCGATGCTCAGCACTACGGTCCCGGTCTGCCCGCCTGAGGACATTTGCGCAAGCAGCGCCTCCTCGTTTACCGTCGCCGACACGATCGTTTCGCCGGATTCGCCGGTTGTCGGATCCGTTACGACAATCACTTCCTCAGAGATCGTTCCGCTATGGCCACCTTCATCGGCATCCGTCCCACCGGGTGAAGGCTCTGTAGGACCGGACGGCGTTGGGTCAGGCGTTGAGTCAGGCGTTGAGTCAGGCGTCGGGTCCGCCGTTGGATTCGTATCGGAAGTGTCCGTCGAAGCTATGGCCAAATTGTAAGGATCGCTGACATTGCCCGAAGCATCTCTTGCCGTAACCGTTAAAATGATTCCCGCCGGCTGCGAAGGGATGACTACCGAGAAACGGCCGTTCCCATCGGCAGTGCCGGTTCCGATGATTGCCGGACCCATGGCGATCTGGCCATTGAAGACCGTAACAAACGCACCCGGCTCCGTTATGCCGCGAACTGTCGTGTCGCCCGCATAGACGGCTTCAACAACCGTGATTACCGGTGGCGTCGTATCCGCATCTTGCCCCAAATCCAGCAGCTCGGCTTTGACGGCATGCATGCTTTCCGCATATTCGTTATAGCTTATTACGGCTATACGTGTTGCTTGCGCCGGGACGTCCACATCCGTCAGACCGAACGAATATGTCCCGTAGCTGAGCTGAGAGATCGTGCCGATCGCGTCGCCGATTTTTTGATCGTTCGCGTCGACGAAATAAACATTGTAGCCTTTAATATACGACTGATCGGCCGCACCGTTAAACGTCAGCGTTCCGCTTATTTTTCCGGCCGATTGGTTCGTATCCTGAAACGCCGGGTTTTGGGCTCTCGCCCGCGGGATTTTGATTTCATCGATATTGTCGTAACGGAAAATTCCTTGCTTCTGTTTGCTGTACAAATATACTTTGCCGTCGGCGGCGAACTCCGCCAAATTCGCCTCGAAAGGCAATCGGAACTGCACAACCGCACTCTCGCTGCCGTCCGGATTTGTTACATTTTTATATACGTTTTTCTGGGTGATGACATATTCCCCTTGAGCGGCCAAAACCTCGGCATTTCTATCATTTGTTTCATTGAAGTACTGAACTCTTGCCGTTACGGCCGGTGCGTCAGGGGTGCCTGCTATTTCATATTTTTGGTTTGCGTAATACAAATTGTTTCCGTCTTTCACAAAATCAAAGTCCGGATACTGAATGTCTTGAATGAGCGCAGGACTCGTTTCACTCGCAGGGTGATTCATATATGCGCCTGTAGCCGCATCCCGAGATAAGAAGTAAAGATCGCTGCCGGAATTCCCCTTTTCCCCTACCAAAAGCATATCCGATCCGAACTTTACGGCTGCCGAGTAAAAGGTTTGAGTGCTAGCCAAATTGCTATACGCTGCCCTTCCAAAAGTCCCGTCGGGCTTCGTCTCATACAGATAAGACCATTGATCCGGATCGGTATACACCAAATGATTGTCCCCGATGACCGCAATGTTGCCCGGATTAACGGCGGTACGGATTGTTTCGAACCCGTTATGTAAGGCCGCCTGGTACGCTGCGTCCGTTACGGAGACGCTGTTCGCCCCTCTTAACGACACGTAAGCTTTGCCGTTGTAAATTTCTATCTCATTCGGCCTGGAGCCGATAATCAGCTCCCCGCTCACCGTGTGGCTCGCGCCGTCAATATAGAGAAGCCGGTTGCTCTCTTTCCGCGTTGCAAGCAGCGTGTCGTCCGCATCGCTAAACTCCATATCGGTCACGGTGTCGGTTATGACGATCCGATTGTCGTCCAGCGTATACGTGTCGGTCGCCGGCGAAGCGATGACCGGCTGCAGCTTCTCGATCGTCCCCGCGTCATCGTTGTAACCGTAAACGGTCCCTGCGGCATCCATAAACACATAAGAAGCTTCAAAAGGCAGCTCCCCGACCTTTACCAACGTATCCCGGTCAAAAATGTACGTTTTTGAATCGTAAATTTCTTTTGCAAACATATAGCTGCCGCGAACGTATACAATTTCCCCATAGTCGTTCGTTTGTACCACATCGCCGTAAATGGTGGTCAAATCCGCCTTGTCCAGCTTCCTTCCTGCGAAAAACACATTATTCTCGTCTACGAGAATGACCCGTTTGGCAGATGGGAACCCCTCATATCCGATGTAAGAGGTAAGGCTCTTCTTTACAGCCCCGTCATAATAAGCCGCTTTTGACGAGGGACTGAGCCCCGACTCGCCCACATATAAGTAGTGTGTCGAAGGATCCACAGCAATGTCCGGCATGTAGTATGAATCCGTGCCGTTTAACAAGGATTCGGCCTTAGTCGTTACATCCACCTTGTTAATGTAATCGCTGTTGCTTTTGACGACATAGTACAGCGTATTTCCGTCCAGTGCGGTGCGATACGGACTTTTCTGCGTCATAATGGTTTCCACCGTATTTCCGTATACGGCATCCACTACACTGATCCGCTTGTCGCCGGACAAAGGAATGTACAGCTTGCCGTCCGCGAGCTCGATATCACTCGGGGCCGGGCCGATATCCTTCGAAACGTCAATATGCATGTCATCCATCGAGATGATATGCAGCTTGCCGAGATCGGTAACAACGTAAAGCTTGCCGGCCGCCTCATCCGCCGCCCATCCGGTCACGTTCCCTGCAATTGTCAAGGAACCCGTCGACTGCGCATATGCCGTTCCTGCCGATGCCGGCCAAAACCCCGGTAAAAATGCAGAGCACGTTAGTGCAGCGCTTACGATTACGCTAAGCGCCTTCTTCAACCTGGTCTTCATGTTCTACCTCCAATAAAAATAGTCTTCTCGCGCAAAGCCGAAGCCGGGCGCAAGAAGACATAGCTGTACCTTCAAGGGCAACCTGGCAATCATTGTCTCTGCATACTGTGCAGGGACGGCAGACCCACGGCTTTGCGTCATCGCCTTTCGGACGATTTTGCCTTTGTTCCTATGAAACTATGAAATGTTTACCACTCATGGAAAAGTATAATGTAGAACTTTGTCTAATACAATCGAAATTTAGGATACCAGCCCTATGTATTTGAACTTAGTCGTCCCGCCTGTGAAAAATCTTATATCTGCCGCAGGCTTTATCTGATAAGATACTTCTGTCAGTCACACCGAGGAAGGCAGAGGATCTCCTTGACCGCTAAAAATTTGTGGTCGAAATTCGGGCTTGTGATGAGCCCCGATTCATGGCATAACTTCCGCTACGACTTCATAGCCGCCGTGCTGTTCAGCGTGTTCAACGTCGTATTCAATCAGTTCTATCTCCCCTTCGCCATTCGCGACGGGGCTTCCAATTTCCAAATCGGCTTGCTGGCGGCGGCTCCCGCCATCGGGCTGCTGTTCTCGCCGCTATGGGCGAGCTGGATTGAGCGGACGGACAGCCCGAAGCCGTTCGTCGTCTGGCCGAATGCCGCAGCCCGGCTGCTGATTATTTTGCCCGCGTTCTTCGGGGCGCCTTGGGTGTATGTAGCCGTAGCGCTTGTTTTTCATATGCTTATGGGCATCCAGGCGCCCGCCTACGCGCCGTTGATGACCCGGATTTATCCGCCCCGGCTGCGCGGCCGTCTGATGGGCTACGTTCGGGTCGCCATGGGCTTGCTGATGATTCCGCTCGCTTACGCGGTCGGCTACTGGGCCGATGCTTCAGGCCCTTCAGGTCCGCTTTTGCTCGCTTCCGCCATCGGCGTACTGTCCGTACTGACGTTGCTCCCGCTGCGGGACATCGCTCCTGCAACGGCCCCAAAACAGCCTGCCCCCGCCAAACGCGGCCGTCTGAAGGAGCAATGGTCGCTGGTTAGAAACAATCGGCCGCTCGCGGTCTTTTTGATAGCTACGACGTTCTCCGGGTTTGGAAACATTTTGGCCGGGCCGCTGTATCAAATCATTCAAGTCGATCGGCTGGAGCTGACGAATGCGGAGATCGGCTTTACCCGCGTAGCCTATTTTGCTTGCCTGCTCATATCGTTCTTCGTCGTCGGGTGGGCGATCGACCGCTATTCTCCCGAGCGAACGCTGACCTACGGAATCGCCGCGTTTGCCGTTCCTCCGATGCTGTACGGCTTCTTCGGCAATTATGCTTCGGTGATCGTAGCGAGCGGCATACAAGGCATCGGCGACGCTATATGGGACATCGGCATACTGTCCTATGTGATTCGCCTCGCGCCGGGCCGCGAGGCCGCCGTGTTCGGACTGCATCTGATGCTGTTCGGCATCCGCGGGACGATCGGGCCGTTGCTAAGCACCGGCTTGGCCGACAATGTGCCGCTTTCCGTCCTGCTGCTCGGCGCATCGGCTTGCGGCTGGATCGGCACGCTGATCTTTATCGTTGGAAGCCGCCATAAAGCGAACTTGAAGCAGCAAACCAATACACATAACGCCCTTGACTCTTAATGAGCCGGGCGTTTTTTTGCGTGATTGATGATTTCCGCTTCCGGAGGAAACGCCAAATGCAACGGCAGTTCAACTCTGTTGAAAGGGAGATCCGCATATTGCGATGACGTACAATTGTTTGTGTAACAAAATTTGGAGCCTTAACAG
>NZ_JAQZSG010000031.1 GCF_028745515.1 Paenibacillus thermotolerans
GAGAAGTTCATATCTGAACTCATGATTTAAAAGCTGACTTACTTTTATAATGTTACCGCGATGACTCGCAGCAACAGCGTATGCACTCGTTGTTCAGTTTTCAAGGAGCAAGCTTGTCTTACTCGTCTCCCGCCACCTTTTCAGCGACAGGAATTTCAGTTTATCACGTTTCAACGAACCGCGCAACCTTTATTTTTTACCATATCGGTTCGCTTTATTCATGAGCTTCGTGATTGCCGTCGCTCAATCGCGGCCACAAGAATAGAGTTTACCACCCTGGAAGCCGATAATCAACAGGTAATAAATTACAGCGAGAATACGCCGTACCTCGGCAAAAACAACTGAGCCCTTCCCGCGCCGGGAAGGACTCCGTAATAGAGCAGCCTTACTCACGACTGCCGTCGAATATCTTCGGGACGAAGCGTCATCAGCTCCTGCTTCGAAGGGACGGTCGGATATTGGTGCAGCAGCCGGACCGACTGATTGCGAATCGCCTTATCCAGCATATTGCGCACAAATCTCGCATTGCTGAACGACCGCCAAAACACCGCCTTCTCCTCCATAAGCAGCTGCTTCATCTTCTGCGTTGTGCTCGGCAGCAGCACGTAATCCCGCTCCTTCGACATAAGCTCGCCGATCATTAAAAGCTCGTCAATGGTGTAGTCGCCAAAATCGATCTGAATCGGAAACCGCGAAGGAAGCCCGGGATTCAGCTCCAAAAACTGCTCCATTTCGTCCGAATAGCCGGCCAAAATGAGGACAAAATCTTCTCTGTGATCCTCCATCGCTTTCACTAAGGCATCGATCGCTTCTTTTCCGAAATCCTTCTCGCCCCCGCGGGCCAAGCTGTATGCTTCATCAATGAACAAAATGCCGCCTAGCGCCTTTTTGACCAATTCCCTTGTCTTCAATGCCGTATGTCCGATGTACTCGCCGACAAGGTCGGCGCGCTCCACCTCAATAAAATGCCCCTTGGTCAATACGCCCATACGATGAAACAGCTTTGCAATGATTCGGGCGACGGTCGTTTTTCCCGTTCCCGGGTTCCCTTTAAAAATCATATGGTATACGTGCGCTTTCGTTTGCAGTCCGGCATCGGCCCGATATTGGGAAACCTGCAGCAAGGCATAAATTTCGTAAACAAGCTCCTTCACGTTATCCAAACCGATCATGTTGTCAAGTTCTCGGAAAATATCGCCGAAGGGGCTTTGCAGCAACAATGTTTTCGGATGAACCGCAGGGGTGGGTTGCGGCGCATGGACAGGGGCCGTCTCTTGATTCCGGAGTACGACTTGAATTTTTCGGGAACGTTCGATATTGCTCGTTTCTTTCAAGCTTACGCGGTTCGTCATGGGCTCACCTCATTCAGTAAGGTGCTAGCATTATACGCAAAAGCCCAGAAATCTGTGAACGGTGTGGGCGTTTAACTATATAAATATGACGACCCCGCCCATTTTTATGTTGAACAAGGTAACAAAATAAATAGTTCAAACATTACAGGCAGCCCGGGTATTGCCGTCCCCTTACGAGCAAATGCGGATTTTTCGGCGAACCGCCGATTCCTTTCGATTTGGCGTCGGCATAGTGCAGGACGTACGCCCTCCGGTGCCGGTCGGACGTATGATTGTTGCCGGAACGGTGCAGCAGACGGCCCGGGAAAAAGACCGCATCCCCCTTCTTCAACTCGCAGGCGACCTCCGCTTTCCCCCGCGCGCTCATTACCTCTAAAAAATG
Organism: Paenibacillus thermotolerans; assembly: GCF_028745515.1. Taxonomy (GTDB): domain Bacteria; phylum Bacillota; class Bacilli; order Paenibacillales; family YIM-B00363; genus Paenibacillus_AE; species Paenibacillus_AE thermotolerans. The sequence continues at coordinate 1,735 of NZ_JAQZSG010000031.1, forward strand.
AACTCTCTGCTTCGGATCGAGAGGCGTTTCATGCGGGTGAATCTCATCCTTCTGGCTGCCCGGTACGACATGCAGGCAGCCGTTCGCAATGTCGACATCGTCGCAAGCGATCCATACGGCTGTCAACGTATCCGGTTCCGTCTTCAAATAATACGAATCCTGATGGTAAGGTTGTCCCACCCCTAAATTCGCAGGCTTATCGATATACATGCTTTGAACGCATTTAATATCGGGACCGATCAAGTCGGTCAACGCATCCGCAATTTTGTCGTGCATCGCATAATAACGAAATACGAGATCGGTCTGATGCATGGAATGGCCGATTTTAAACAAATAGTCGGGGTTGGGCCGCTCCGGGGATACGTAACCTTTCTCCACCGCCTCGGGCTCGTACCAAATTCCGTTGCCGTCGGCCAAATTGACTTTTCCGAGCACGACATCTTCGGCTCTGACGATAATTTCGTCGCATTCTTCATCGCTCAGCAAATTTCTTACGATCAAATACCCATGTTCCTTATAAAAGTCGATGTCCGCTTTGGACAATTTCGGCGAGTTCATCGGCAGCCCTTCTTTCATAAATCGAATGTTCGGATATCGAAACTGTAATCATTCTTCGGCTTGTTTACAATAGAGGCAACAGGATGTTTCATAGACAAATTTGATAAAATGTTCCCGCAAAAAGAAAGACAGCCGTCCGCCAAAGGTTCACCGCTAATTCCAGCGCCCTCCGGTACACAACTGTCCGTGTGATCCGTTACTTTTCCGTTATCGTAACCTTCTCGATCTTCACATGCTCCAGCGGCACGTCTCCGTTCACCGGCGTGTTTCCGATCGCCAGCACCGTATCCATACCGTCCTTGATTTTTCCGAAAATCGTGTAATCGGGTTTGTCGTTCAGCGTTATACTCGCTTCGCCCGTGCAAACAAAAAACTGGCTGCCGTTCGTATTTGGACCGCTGTTCGCCATAGCGACAATGCCCGGTTCGTACTTGTGCGGGCTGTTCAGCTCGTCTTCAAATGCGTAGCCCGGTCCGCCGTAGCCCGTGCCAGTCGGGTCACCGGTTTGGATGACGAATTCCGGAACGATACGGTGGAATACGATTCCCTCAAAATAGCGGTGACGCGCAAGAAAAACAAAGTTGTTGACCGTAACCGGGGCATCCTCGGCAAACAGTTCGATCGTAAAATCGCCTTTGGTCGTTTCGATTTTAGCCTCATACGTTTTGTTCGTGTCGATTTCCATTTCGGGCGGCTTCTCAAAGCTCGTTTGCCGCTCCGGCTCCTTCTGCCCGCATGCCGCCGCAAGCAGCGCCACCAGCACCAAACATAAAGTTAACCGCAACAATCTCTCCATCATAACTCCCCTTTTTTTGTCTGTTTTGTCCACCATCCACCATTGTAATCGGCAACCGCCGATTTCACAACGAGCAAAAAAAAGTGCGGCCGGGCATTCGCCCAAGCCGCACCTATCCCCTTATAATCCGGCCGGCGCATCGATAATTTCATCGACGATCGTTCCATCGCCTTGCGCGCCGCCATTATCGGTACCGCCGGCATTCGGCGTTCCCGGTGTTTGACTGCCGGTACCGCCGGTACTGCCGCCCGTACTCGTGCCGCCGCCATTCGTTCCGGTACCGGAACCGCTGCCCGTTCCGTTCCCGTTCGTAGCGCCGCCGCCGGTGCCTCCGTTATTGGTGCCTTGGCCGCCGTTTGGCAGCCCGTTATCGCCCGTGCCGCCCGGAGTCGTCCCGCCGCTACCGGTGCCCGTATTCGGATCTTCCCCGCCAGGCAGCACATCGTCTAGATCAGGCAGATCCAGTCCGCCGTCGGTTCCTTCGCCTTCCGCAGGAACGGTGATTTCAACCGTGTTCGAAGGCGCGCTCTCCAGCTTTCCGTCCTCCGTAACGACTGTTACATAGTACTGGTACGTCTTCCCCGGCTCGAGCGAAATATCGACGACCTGCGTCGAATCCGTAGGCACAATCATCTGGAACGCTTCCTCCGAAGCTTCTTTGCGATACAGCTTGTATTCCGCATTTTTTTCCGTCGATGCGGTCCAAGAAAGCGCCGCTTCCAAGCGCTCCGCATCGTACATGCCCTGCAAATCCTGAATCGCCGCCGGCGGCTTCTTCGCATCTTCAATGCCTTCCGGACGCGTAAAGGATGTTTCCTTATGACCTTTCAGCGCTTCGCTCATGACCTTCGCAAACATTTGCGCCGCCACGCCGCTTCCGGACTTCACAAAGTGCTCCTTATCCGTCTCGTCGAAGCCCATCCAAACGGCCGCCGCATATTCCGGGGTGTAGCCGACAAACCAAATGTCCCGGTTGCCGCTCGAATCCTTCACCCCTTTAATGCCGAGCTGCGTCGTACCGGTTTTGCCCGCGAGCGGACGGCCGAAATTCGCTTTCACGCCTGTGCCGCCCTTTTGGACGACGGATTGAAGAAGAACGGTCGTGTAGTAAGCCGTTTGTTCGCTCATCACTTTCTTAGCGGACGGCTTATAGCTGAACAGCTCGACCCCCGCCGAATCCTCGACCTTCGTAATAATATGCGTTTCGGCAAGCTTGCCGCCGTTGGCGAAAGCGCCGTATGCGCGGGCCATTTCGAGCGGCGACGCGCCATGCGTCAAGCCGCCCAGCGCAATTGCCAAATTTCGGTCCTCAGGCGCAAGGTCGATTCCAAGGCTCTCTACAAATTTCATTCCCGTTTTGACGCCGATTTCGTTCAGCAGCCAAACGGCAGGCGAGTTGATCGATTTTTTTACCGCTTCGAGCATCGTCACTTCGCCGGCGTATTTGCCGTTCAAGTTTCTCGGCTTATAGCTGCCGTAATCCGTCTTCTCATCCTTGAGCATAGAATACGGCGTATATTTTCCCGTCTCCAATGCAGGAGCGTATACGGCAACCGGCTTGAAGGAAGAGCCGGGCTGGCGGTTCGCAAGCGCGCGGTTCAACCCTTTGGCCACATAATCGCGGCCGCCGTTCATCGCCGCGATGCCGCCCGTCTTCACGTCGACGATGACCATTGCCCCTTGAGCTTTCTGTTTCGGCCCGTCCTCGGGGAACAGCTCCGGATTCGCAAATGCGTTGTCCATCGCTCTCTGCGCCTGACTGTCGACCGTCGTATAAATTTTATATCCGCCGATCCTCAGCTCTTGCTCGGAAAGGCCGGTTACTTGTTCGGCCTGCGACAAAATATAATCTCTAACCGCCGAAGCGGATTTATTCGTCGTCGCCGACGGTTTCCCAAGCTCGCTGTTCAGCGCCTCGCGGCGTTCCTGCTCGGTGATGTAGCCTTGATCCTCCATCAGCTGAAGGACGATTGCGGCCCGCTCCTTTGCCTTGACCGGGTTGTTCGTCGGAGAATACGTCTCCGGCGCTTTCGGGATGCCGGCCAGCACCGCGATCTCAAGCAGGTTCAATTGTTCCAAGTCGGATTTGCCGAAATGGTATTTCGCCGCCGCTTTCACTCCGTACGTACCGTTGCCGAAGTAAATACGGTTCAAGTACATTTCCAATATTTGTTCCTTGGTGAAATTGTTCTCCAGAGCCAGCGCCATCGACATTTCCGTCGCTTTCCGGAAAAACGTCTTGTCGGCAGTCAAGAACATATTTTTCGCTACCTGCTGGGTGATGGTGCTGCCGCCCTCCACCAGATCCCGATGAAGAATATCTTTATAAATTGCGCGTCCGATCGACCATAGATCGATCCCGCTATGTTCGCCGAACCGCTGGTCCTCCGTCGCGACGACCGCTTCCTCCAGCTTATCCGGAATTTGATCCAGCGTGACGAGCTCGCGGTTTTCCACCAGCAGCTTCGTCATTTCTTTCCCGTTCTTGTCGTACACGATCGTCGCTTCGGCCATATCGAGCTTGCCGAGGTTTTCCATCAGCAGCTTCTGACCGTTCAAATAAATAACCGCATACCCTACGATAAACAGCAACAGCCCTAACGTGACGATCGACATAAACCCGAACAGCCATTTACGCTTTTTCACGTTTGACCACCCCTCATCCCATGTTGCACCTTTTTTTCTCTGTTGAAATAAAAGAACAACCCGAACGGGTTGCTCCGGTGCACTTATTTAGACGTAACAGCCTGCAAAAAGTTTCAACTAACCATTACCCTTCACTGCTTGTCTCGTATGCGAGCGAAACGTTGCGCTGAGGCTGGAACGTGGAGATCGCATGCTTATAGACCATCTGCTGGCGGCCTTCGCTGTCGATGACAATCGTGAAATTATCAAAGGCGCGGATAACGCCGCGGATTTGGAAGCCGTTCGTCAAATAAACGGTTACCGGGATATTCTCTTTGCGCAGCGTATTCAAAAACGTGTCCTGAATATTAATGGTCTTGTTCATTAGTGTATCCCCCTATGCCCTGGCGGCAAGTTGATTTCTACGGCAACTGATACGTTGCGGATATTATATCATTAATTTCGTCCATATGTGTACCAAAATTTGCATCCGTCACATCGATCCAATGGATTTGCGGCATCGTTCGGAACCATGACAGCTGCCGCTTTGCAAATCTTCTCGTATTTCGTTTCAAAAGGGTAACCGCCTCGTCCAAGGACATGTCGCCCTCCACATATGCGGCGATTTCTTTATAGCCGATCGCTTGCATGGATACGAGGTCCCTGCCGTACCCTTTGCCGAGCAGATTTCGAACCTCTTCCACCAAACCTTCTTCCACCATGGCATCCACGCGTTGTTCGATTCGCTCATACAGCAGCGCCCGGTCCATCGTCAGTCCGATCATGATCAGATCGTAAGGTGACTGCTTTTCCCGTTTGGCGGTCTGTTCGGCAAGCGGCCCTCCGGTAAGCTCTATAATCTCGAGCGCCCGAATGAGCCGCTTCCGGTCATTGGCGTGAATGCGGGAGGCGGAGACCGGGTCCCGCTCGGACAGAGCCGCGTGCAGCGCGGCCGTTCCGCGCTCGTCCGCGAGTGCGCTCCAACGCGCTCGAACCTCCTCGTCACCGGGGGCGTCGGTAAACTGATACCCGTACACAACGGACTCGACATAAAGCCCGGTGCCTCCGACCAGGAGCGGGGTACGGCCGCGGCCGTTTATTTCGGCGATGAGCTCCCTTGTGCGGTCTTGGAAATCCGATACCGCGAACGGCTCGTCGGGATTGAGGATGTCGATCATATGGTGCACGGCGGCGGATCGTTCCTCGGGCGTCGCCTTGGCGGAGCCGATATCCATGCCGCGGTACACTTGCACGGAGTCGCCGGATATGATTTCCGACGGCAGCAGCTTCGCGACGGCTAAGCTGTATTTGGTTTTTCCCACGGCTGTTGGGCCGACAATTGCAATCAGACGCTGCTTCAAGTCAAAATCACTCCGTATGCGATCTTCGATTGGCTGCGCGAGTCGACCGAGAACCCCAAACGCTCGAACTCCCCGGAATCCCGCAATTCTTTAAGGACGACGCATTTGCGGGCAACCCGGCAAGCTTCGCGCACCGCTTCATGCGAGAGCGTCCGTTCGTCGGCCAGCGCCCGAAGCGGCGAAATGCCGGAGGACGCATGGACCGGATCACGAAACATCGGGTCGAAGTAAACGATGTCGGCGCTTCGGTCCGGAAGAGCGGCCAAGTAGGCCAGATGATCCGCATGAACGGCGCGAATTCGCCGCATCGCCTCCGTAATCGGCTCAAGCTCCGCCGTATACGACCGCAAGCCTGCGGATACGACATAATAAAGCGGAAATCGGCTCTCGAGCGCCGTTACTTCCGAACGCCCGGCCCCGGCGTACGAAAACACGATCGAATCGGAAGCGAGTCCCGCCGTGCAATCGAGCACCGCATCTCCCGGCTCGAAGCGGCATGCCGCAAGCATCGCGTCCTTCTGTCCGTCCATCATCCGCTTGATGCGGACGACGCTTAGTCCCGGATGAAAGAAGAACGGCTTTCCGCCGGCGCCGCCGGTGTGCCATTGGATTCCTTCCTGGCCGACGACGACCAGATGCTCCGGGGCATACCGGCTTTCGAGCTTGGACAGCGACATTCCCCGTCTTGCGACCCATTGGCCGCCAAGCTCGGCAGCCGCCTTGCGGGACCGTTCGATCAGCTCCGGCGGCGGGTCATATGGCGTTGTAACAACGATTTGCTGCAATTACATCACTCGCTTGAACATTTTCTCCAAATCCCGCATCGAGAAGTGTACGACGATCGGACGGCCGTGCGGGCACGTAAACGGATTTCGGCACTCCGCCAAACGATCCAGCAGCGCCTCCATGGCGGCGATCGTCTGCGCTTGATTCGCTTTAATCGACGCCTTGCACGAGCACATGATCGCCGAAGCTTCCCTTATTTTGGCCACGTCGGGGCTTTTTTCCGAGAGCACCCATTGGGACATTTCTTCGATGAGCTCTGTTTCTTCCCCTTGCGGGAACCAATCGGGATGGGCGCGTACCTTAAAGGTATTCCCGCCGAACGGCTCCAAATAAACCCCGACCGACTCAAGCAACGGCAATCTGGAGCGAATCGTCTGCGATTCCGACGGCGTAAACTCCAGCACGTGCGACAGCATCGTCAGCTGGCTGGCGCCGGCGCCTTTGCCGAATTTCTCGAAATAGTATTCGTAATTGATTCGCTCATGCGCGGCGTGCTGGTCCACTAAATATACGCCTGTTTCGTTCTGCGCGACGATATACGTGCCGAGCGCTTGCCCGATCGGATGCAGCTTCGGAAACCGCACGGCGCCTTCGTCCGACTCCGCTGCTCCCGGCGCCGCTTCGCGGACCGCTTCCCGCATCGGCTCCTGACGGGCAGCCCGTTCGCCGGCGGCAGTTTGCTCAGGCGAGTCGGCGGCCGCCGACGGAACGGCAGGCGCTGCCGGAGCCATCGCTTGGAGCAAGCGCGTCGCTTCGGACGGCGTCAGCTTGCGCTCCGTCTCGGCGGCCCGCAGCTCCCGCGTCCTTGTTTCGCCGCCGTAGGAGGGGCGCGAGGCCGTCTGCGGCGGGGGCGAGAACGGAGCCGTGTTCGATAGCGGAGCCGATGGTGCCGAGGGTGCCGACGCGGGCTTCCAACCGCCGGAGCCGGCAGGCTTGTTCCACACCTGCCCGCCGTCTCCCGGCTTCTTCGCGGGCGCTCCGTACAGCTTCAACTCTTCCTGTACGACCTGCGCCGCAGCCGGCTTCCGCTCGCGCGGCGCGGACAGTCCGCTCGGAATCAGCGTCTCGCGGCTAAGCGCGCCGCGCACCGCGGACGTAATCGATTCCGACAGCTCGAGCTCCTTGCTGAAGCGTACCTCCAGCTTCGCCGGATGCACGTTCACGTCCACGAGGCCGGGCTCCATCCGAATATGGAGCACCGCAAGCGGAAACCGGTGAACGGGCAGCAGCGTGTGATACCCGGCGACGATCGCCTGCGCGGTGCCGTAATTGCGGACGACGCGGCCGTTGACGACGACCGTAATGCCGCTCCGGTTCGAGCGCGTGACGTCGGGCCTGGCTATGTATCCGTCGATGGTGTAATCCGGCGTATCGAGCCGGACGGGAACCATGCGCTTTGCCGTCGACGTTCCGTACACCGCGGCGATCGCGTTGAGCAGCTCGCCGCCGCCGAGCGTATCGAGCAGCTGCGTCCCGTTATGATGAAGCCGGAACGCCACGTCCGGCCGGGATAATGCAAGCCGGTACATAAAATCGGTAATGTGGCCGAGCTCGGTCTGTACGGTTTTCATATATTTGAGCCGGGCCGGCGTATTGAAGAACAGGTCGTTCACGCGAAAATCGGTGCCTTTCAGCCCGGCGCACGGCTCGAACGCTTGCTCGGCCCCGCCGTCGATCGCGATTCGATAGGCGAGTCCGCCTTCTCCCGTAGAGCTGATGCATTCCACCCGGGAGACGGCGGCGATGCTGGGCAGCGCCTCGCCTCGAAAGCCCAGGCTGCGAATCGCGAACAAATCTTTGCCGGTTCGGATTTTGCTCGTCGCGTGGCGCTGAAACGCCGCCCGCAAATCGTCGGGCTCCATTCCGGAGCCGTTGTCGACGACGCGAATGAGCTTGATCCCGCCGTCCTCCACCGTGACGTCCACCGTCGTGCTGCCGGCGTCCACCGCGTTCTCCACCAATTCTTTCACGACGGAGGAAGGGCGCTCCACCACTTCTCCGGCTGCTATTTGGTTGGCCAAATGCTCATCCAGCACACGAATGATACCCATCTGTAGCGTCGACTCCTATGCGGTCATTTTCACGGTTTGCGGCCCTCCGTCGTTATAGACGGCGCCGCCGTTTATTCTTGGGCCTTTTTCTTTAATTCAAACAGCAGCTGCATCGCTTCCAGCGGCGTCATGTTGAGCAAGTCCGCCCCGATTAGCGTATCGATCATTTCCTTCGCCTTCTCGCTGCGCTTCTCCGCCTCCGGATCGCGCCACGATTGGAACAGGTCCAGCTGTTCCACCGAGGATGCGGCGGCGGATTGACGGGCGGCGGCACGAACCGTATCGCGCGCGGCTCCCCGGCCTTCAAACTCGGAAAGCAGCGAGTAAGCCCGGTTAATAATCTCATCGGGCAGTCCCGCCAGCTGAGCGCAGTAAATGCCGTAGGAGGAATCCGCCGCCCCTTTGATCAGCTTTCTTAAGAACGTCACTTGATTGCCGCTTTCCTTCACGGCCATGCAGGCGTTGGAAAGATGCTTCAGCGTCTCCTCCAGATGTGCGAGCTCATGGTAATGCGTCGACACCAGCGTCTTGCAGTGAACCTTCTCGTGCAGATGCTCGATGACCGCTTGCGCGATCGCCATCCCTTCGCCCGTCGACGTGCCTCTGCCCAGTTCGTCGATAATCACGAGGCTTTTGGGCGTCGCCTTCGCGATCATCGCTTGAATATCCCGCATCTCCACCATGAAGGTGCTTTGCCCGCCGGCCAAATCGTCCGCGGCGCCGATTCGGGTAAATACCCGGTCGATGATCGGCAGCTCCGCTTTCTTGGCCGGCACGAAGCTTCCGATTTGAGCCATGATGGAGATCAATGCGACTTGGCGCATATAGGTGCTCTTGCCCGCCATATTCGGGCCGGTAATCAGAAGCGCTCTCGTTCCTTCCCGTTCGAAGGTCGTCTCGTTCGAGATAAAGGTGTTGCTCGCGAGCACCGATTCAACGACCGGGTGTCTGCCCTCTTCGACGTGCATGTCGTACCCGTCATGCAGGCGGGGGCGGGTATACCGGTTTTCCGCGGCAACCGTCGCCAAAGACTGAAGCGCATCGATCGCCGCGATTTGCTCCGAAAGGCGCTGCAGCCTTGGAATTTCCGCCGCTATCCGCTCTCTGACCTCGACGAACAAATGGTATTCGAGCTCGACCGTCTTTTCCTCGGCTTCGAGAATGAGCGCTTCCTTCTCCTTCAGCTCCGGAGTAATGAAGCGTTCCGCCGCAGCCAGCGTCTGCTTCCGTTCGTACCTGCCCTCCGGCACCATGCCGAGGTTCGAGCGCGTTACTTCGATGTAGTAGCCGAATACCTTGTTGTAACCGATCTTGAGCGACTTGATGCCCGTCGCTTCGCGCTCGGCCTGCTCCAGCTCCGCGAGCCAGCGCTTCCCGTTCCCGCTCGCCTCGCGCAGCCGGTCGAGCCGTTCATGATAGCCGTCCTTGATGATGCCGCCCTCCCGGACGGATACGCCCGGTTCTTCATGAATCGCCTCTTCGATCAGCCCTCGCACATCTCCGCAATCGTCGGCGCCGCCGACAATATCGCCCAGAGCTTCCGTGCCGGAGCCGGCGCACAGCTCGATCAGCTGCGGCACGACCGTAAGCGTCGACCTTAGCGAGTTCAAATCCCGCGCATTCGCGGTTCCGTAAGCGATTCGCCCCGCCAACCGTTCCAGATCGTACACCTGCTTCAGCGCCTCTCGGACCTCATCGCGAAGCAGCACGTTGCGGTGGAACGCCTCGACGGCGTCGAGCCGCCGGTTGATCGCATCGACGCTGAGCAGCGGTTTGTCCATCCAGCGCCTCAGCATCCGTGCGCCCATCGCCGTAACGGTGCGGTCGAGCAGCCAAAAGAGCGAGCCCTTCTTCGACCGGTCGCGGACCGTCTCCGTCAGCTCCAAATTTTTTCGCGTGAACGGATCGAGCGTCATGTACGCGTTCGTCTCGTAAGCACGAATCGATCCAATGTGGGTTAGCGATCTTTTTTGCGTCTCGTGCAAATAAGACAGCATGAGGGAAACCGCCAGCCGCTGAACGGGGTTCAGCGCGGCGATCTCCGCGGGTGGAAACTGCTTGAGCAGCAGCGACTCGTCACCCGCCCCCGCTTCGCGCGGCGTAAACACGGCCGGCCGGGACCGTTCCGCCATCGCGTCGGACAGCAGTCCCAGCAGCGCCGCTTCGCCGACGACCTCGCTCACGTTGTACACGCTCAGCTCGTCCGCCAGCTCGGCCGGAGATCCCCCCGTTGCGGAAGTGTACAGCTCGCCGGTCGTAAGATCGCAGACGGCAAGCGCCATGCCGCCGGCGCCTCTAGCCGCCGTGGCGATGTAATTGTTCGACTTCTCGGGAAGCGCTTTGCCGTCCATGACCGTTCCCGGCGTAATGACGCGCACGATTTCCCGGCGCACGACGCCTTTCGCTTCGGCCGGATTTTCGACCTGCTCGCAGATTGCTACTTTGTAGCCCTTCTCTATTAATCTCGTTATGTATGCTTCCGCCGAATGATAAGGAATGCCGCACATCGGCACCCGCTCGTCCGCCCCGGCGTCGCGGCCTGTCAGCGTAATTTCCAGCTCTCGAGAAGCAAGCACCGCGTCTTCAAAAAACATTTCATAGAAATCTCCCAGACGAAAGAACAAGAAAGCGTCCTGCGCCTGCGCCTTGACGGACAAGTACTGCTCCATCATCGGAGTATATTTGGGTGTCATGAATGGTCAACGTCCTTTAATGCATAGATTGCCCCTATTATACCATGAAACGCCAGTTTCCCGCAGGATTAAACACGGTAAGGAGGCAATTTCCATGCAAGCCGGACGTCGCTCTGCTCGTTCCACCTCTCGCCGTTCTCCAGCTTTCGTTTCAGCTTGTTCAAATATTTCCCGTACCGCGCATAGCCGTTCGTCCGCTCCAGCTCCCGCCAAAGCCGCAAAGCGGCTTCCTTCAGAAGCTCCCGATCGCCCCGGTAGTACGCTTCCTGCAAATCCGCACGCTCAAGCGGACGCTGCCCGAGCTCGCGGTAATGATCGCAGACGGTTCGCGCAAGGGCAAGCACGCCCATAGCAAGAACCGGCGTAACGATCCACGAGGGGAGCGTCCGGTATTCGAAGCCGCCGTGAAATTGGCGGCGAAAATCTCCAAGTGCGCCGTACCGCGGACGACGGCGCTTCGTCGTTACGTCCTCCAGCAGGACGAGAGGCAGCGCAACGTAGTTGTCCATCGCCCGGAGGAGATCGCTATGCAGCCATAACCCGCTTACGTGGATATGGCCGCCCAAAGCTAGCCCGCCTGAGGGCATGCCGCCGGCAAGCCACTCGATGGTTGCGTCATCGATTTTCTCAGCGGCCAGCTTCATCGCCGCATACAAATTGCGGAACAGCTCGCTCGGCTCCGCTGCGGGCGCAGGCCTAAGCTCGGCCAGCGGATAAATAAGACGGTCGCCGATTCGTATGCTGTCGCAGCCTGCGGATCCTTTCCGCTCCAAAAAATGCGACGCCATCACAATTTTTCCGTCCGCGCCTTTCCTCCGAAGCACAAACTCCGGATCCGTACCAAGCAGGATCGGCGCGCTTTGCTGCCGCTCCCGGGCAAGACCTTCCTGAAGACGTCCGATCGCCGCGGCGAACCGGTCGACAAACTCCTCTTCGCTTGGAGGGTACGGGTTCACATCCGCTACGGCGGCAGCCCCCGTTTCGTCCGAAACGATCGTGACGATGCCGTAATCGAGTCCGAGCGAATAGACGGCTTTTATCGCTTCGCGTTCAGCCCGTGAACCGGATAAGGAACGGGACGTCTGTCCGCCGTTCCATTCGGAAAGCTCAGGATCCGACGCCGAGTGCAGTCGTTTGATCGCGCCAAGCGGGCCGCCTTGCGAGAACACTCCGAGCGACTCCAGCTGAAACACGGGAACAACGAACTGCCGCCGGATTCCGGATGAGCCTTGGACAGGTCGGAACAGGTTGACTCCGTTGCGCTTCAAGGCGGCTTCCCTGGCTTTCCTGTCGGAGGCCAATCGAACGGCCGATGCCGGCTGAAGCACGCGAACGCCATTCCAGGAAGGAGTTCCCCCCTCTTCCTCTTCCGCCGCCCCGGAGCCCTCCAGCCACCGGAGCACGTAAAGCGTCCGGCCGTCGCGCGCGCCCGGCGGCCGTCTTCCGTTCGCCACGCCGACCCGATCGAGCAGCCTGCGGACTCCCGGCTGACCCGCATGCAGCAAAAATACGTCCATTCCCGACCACTCCTACAATTCAAAAACAAAGAGGGCTACCGCCCTCTCACGATTCACCCGGCCGACATATCATGTGATAGAACCACCGGAGAACATCCGAAGGCATCCATCGTTAGGGGATCAGGGGTACCGCAGCGGTCCGTCACCTGATCTCCGTCAGTAAGTACGGAAAACTCCATGAATGCGGGTAGCGGTACCCTCTATTCAGTTTAAGTCCTCGTCGTCGAGATCGTCTTCCAGCAAATCGGCGTCAAGGTCGTCGAACTCGTCGTCTCCACCGACGAAATCGATCGATTTTTCGCCGAAGTCGTCGCAGCCGCCTGCGCATACGACCACGCATACCTTCGTCTCCGCAACCATCTCCACCTCGAACTCGCGCTCGACGCGGATCACAACGCTCTGCCCGGAGGAGGAAATATTCGCTTCCACACAGTTCGGCTCTTGCGTCGATTCGGCATACACTTCTTCCGTAGATACGCGATGCTTCGGATCCACATTGGAAAGCGGCACGAGCTCCACGTAGGAAACCGTTTCTTTGGCCACGTCCGTCTTGCGGTTGCGGTCATACGAATACCAGATGTCGATATCGTAGGAACCAACAACCTCAACGCCGTCGCCGGACCGAACCGCTTCGTACTGGTGGTTGATAATCCACGCCCCCAGGATGCTCGTAGGATGGTTTGGCGGAGTTACGGTATGAGTCACTTGAGAGAATTTACGACCTTTGCCGCAGACGGCTTTCGTAATAATCTCTCGGCATTGCAAATCTTTATCTTCTGCAATCATAATTGCAACCTCCTCCATACAATCATTCATTTCAATTGTATGCAGGACATTCGTCTATTGTGATACTTTCTTTTTCATGATTCGCTTCTTTTTCTTCCGAGCTTTCGCCGGACAAGCTTGAATACCGCCGAAACGCCAAAAACCGCCGAAGCTGTTCGGCGGCTATAGCTGCGAATCTCATTATAGATTATAGATGGTCTTGCATTTTTGCTCCAAATATTTCGTTAAATAGGAAGGATCCAACTCTTCGCCCGCTACGTTGCGGATTACCTCGGACGGCGTGAGCACCTTGCCGTGGCGGTAAATTTTGTCCGTCAGCCATTCCTTGATCGGCGAGAAATTGCCTTGCGCCACGTATTCGTCGAAAGCCGGCAGCGCGCGCTTCATCGCGTCCATCATCTGCGCGGCGTACATATTGCCCAGCGCATATGAAGGGAAGTAGCCGAAGCTGCCGCCTGCCCAATGAACGTCCTGCAGCACGCCGAGCGAATCGTTCGGCGGCGTAATGCCCAAATATTCCTTATACTTCTCGTTCCAGACGCTCGGCAAATCCTTCACTTCAAGCTCGCCGTTGATCAGCTGCTTTTCAAGCTCGTAACGAACCATAATATGCAGGTTATATGTAACTTCGTCGGCTTCGGTGCGAATCAGCGAAGGCTTCACTTCATTCACGGCGCGGTAGAAATCGTCAAGTGCGACATCCGCAAACTCGGGAACGATTGTTTGAAGCTCGCCGTATTGACGCTGCCAAAACTCATAGCTGCGGCCGATCATATTTTCCCACAAACGCGATTGAGATTCGTGGATGCCCATCGACGTTCCCGTGCACAGGTTCGTTCCGAGCAGCTCTTCGGAAATATTTTGTTCATAAAGCGCGTGCCCGCCTTCATGAATCGAGGAGAACAGCGAATTTTTCAAATCGTGCTCGTCGTAGCGCGTCGTTACCCGCACGTCGCCCGGATTAAGCCCCGTTGCGAACGGATGAGCCGTGGCGTCCAGCCGGCCCGCTTCGAAGTCGTAGCCCATTTGCTTCAAAATGTATTCGCTGAACTTTCGCTGCTTCTCAACCGGTACAAACCGGCTCATGAACGAGGTATCCGGCTGCTTCGCTTGCGCGACCGCCGCTACGAGCGGCACCATCCGGGTGCGCAGCTCCCCGAACACATCATTCAGCTTCTCCACCGTCATTCCCGGCTCGTACATATCCAGCAGCGTATTGTACTTGTCGCCCTCATAGCCCCAATAATCGATAAATTGCTTGGTAATCTCTACAACCCGCTCCAAATAAGGGCGGAACATCGCATAATCGTTCTTCGGCTTCGCTTCCTCCCAGACGGATTCCGCTTGCGACGTCAGTACGACATATTCTTGATAAAGCTGTGCGGGCAGCTTCTTGGAGCGCTCGTAATCCTTCTTGCTCTCTATGACGCTACGCTGATGCACTCTGGAAAGTCCGGCGAATGCCGACGGTTCGGACAGCGATTGGAGCAGGTCGCCCATCTCTTCCGACGTTCCCAGCCTGAAGAGCTCGGCGGACAACACGCCGATCGCTTCCGAACGCGACGCAGCGCCCTTCCGCGGCGCGCCCGTCCGCAGGTCCCAATACAAGACCCCAAGCGCCTCCTCGTAGCTTTTCATCTTCTTCATTAATTCCAAATACGATTTCAGCTTCGCTTCTACCGCTGCCATAATAGCACGTCACTCTCCTGTGTCAATGTGAATGAACCTACACTTTAAGTTGCTATTGACCCGGAAACTTCGGTTCCGGAGGTGAAAATCGGGAAAGTATCGTTATAATAAAAATGATACACCACAACTAAACGTTCAGCAACGAAAAAGGAGATGCGTTTGATGTTCATAGAACTAACCGATTCCGCTGTCAACCAATTGAAGCGACATATTCAACAGCCGACAGACCGCATCAAGCTTGTATACGACTCGGAAGGGTGCGGCTGCGCCGTCTCCGGTGTAGCTGCCGTCTGGATCACGGATCAGGAAGACGGCGACGACGTTCGGGCCGAGACGAATGCCGCCGGCCTTCCGCTTTATTATTTGGGCAGGCAGGAAGTTTTTTTCGAGGATAAGCTCCGCCTTGACTACCGGGAGGACCGGCGCGCATTCGCGCTGTCCAGCGACAACCAAATCTACGGCACGAACGTGCAGGCGGTTAACCGCCGAGCCTCGTCTCAAGCGCCTTCCTCCGCTTCTCGATAACGTCCGACCGGTCGCGCAGCATATGGCGGTGGATGAGCTCGCGGCGCTGCATATCGCTCGGGCTTCCCCAGTGGAGCCCGAGCTCGTCCGCGCGACTCCGGCATCGTTCGAAGAGAGCCTCTTCCTGTAGCGGAATATCCAAATCTTCATATAATACGCACGAATCGGTAAGCAGCAAGGCACGGCGCTCCGCGAGACGCTTCAGCCAATCGTCCGCATCGATCCCAAGCTCGCGAAGCAAAGCCGGATCGCTGTTGCGGATGCTGCCGGCAAAGCTTTTGACGGCGCCGCGGAAGTTTCCTCTCCGCTGGTGATATAAGCCGACAGCCGCTTGAATGAGCCCGACCCAAACTTGCCGGAACGGACATTCGGGATGCTCCTTCCAATAGTCCTCCAGCAGTTCGTGGCATTCAAAAAAATCCCGATCGCCGTGAAAACGGACGAGAAAATCGATATAGGCTTGGGGGTAGCGCGAGGTCAACGCATTGCCCTCCTTTTTTTGCCCATTGTACCACCTTAGGATAGAATCGGAAACCGGAGCCTACATTATTCGTATATAGTATTTGTACAAAAAAAGGAGGACATCGCAGATGTGGAAAAAGATTTTGGCGGCAATCGCAGCAATCGGCTTACTGTTCTCGGCAGCGGCTCCTTTGCTCGATACTGTCGATGCGAAGCCCAGATACAGATCGCCTTCGCGTTCTTACACGCCGGCAACCCCTAAGAAAGACGTAACGACTCCGGCCCCGAAGCGATCGGATCAGGTCAACAACGGGACAACGGCGGGCCGTCCGGGAGCAACGCCGGGAACCGCCCGCCCTTCGTTCGGAGGCAGCCTGATGCGCGGCTTAATGATCGGCGGTTTGGCAGGATTGCTGTTCGGCGGCTTATTCGCAGGTATGGGGGCGCTCGGGAGCCTTTTGGGACTTGCCGTCAACTTGTTTGCGATTTATATCTTGTTCGTGCTGGTGCGCAAAGTAATTATGTACTTTGTGGACCGTAACCGAACGAATAAAAGGCGGTATCAGTAATGGTTTTGTCGGAAGCGGAGCTTGTGAACGCCATATGCCTTCATATTGCGGAACGCAAAAGCATCCGCCCGGAAGACGTCGGCGTGGAGCTCGTGTACGACGACGAGGCGGGCTATTCCGCCGAAATCGTAGCAGCCGGAAGAGAGCAAGTGCTGATTGAAGCCAACCTGGCGGAAGCCGTAAGCCGATATATGTGGAAGGAATACGGAAAGCGGGTATACCGGGAGTCCATTTCCTTCCGGTTAGAGGATGAAATTATAACGGAAGTGGCGGTATAACGGCGCCCTGTCCGGGCCCACAGCAATGTGCGGCTTCGGCGGGGCGTTTTTCCGTTAAATGGACATAATTATTAGCGCAACAATTTCATCGTTTCCCTCGTACTAGATTGATAGAAACGAATCTATCAATACATAGGAGGGAAATCAGATTTTGTTCTCATGGAAAAGCGCGGCCAGACTGACGCTCGTCCTGTCCTTGCTTGCCGGCGCGGTAACGCCCGGCGCGGCCTCCGCCGCCGAAGATAGAACCTCGAAATATAGGGTCTATCAAAAGGATCAGACGCTGAAAGAGTTTTCCGACCGCAATCAAGCGATCGGTTACGCGAAAGCTTTCGATTATTCTTATGTGGAAGCGATCGATAACCGCGGCGTCATTTGGGACAATATGCCGAAGTTTAAAGTGTACCAGAAAGATTTCAGCAAGCCGGAATGGGAATTCGCCACGCTGAAGGAGGCTGTTTCCGAAGCAAAGAAGTGGGGCAACGCCAGCGTTCGTGAGCTGTCCTCAGGCGGATGGGTATGGGACAATTACGACAGAAACCCCGGGTTTGACCTGTATCAAGGCGAAAAAACGCTTCCGCAGTGGCATTTCGCCACATTGGACAAAGCGAAAGCCGAAGCGAAAAAATGGGGCAACGCGCACATCATCGATCGATCGAACAACCGTTGGGTGTGGGATAACATTCCGGCCGAGCAGAAGCAAGACATACGGCAAAACGGCGCGAAGCGCTACCGGGTGTACCAAGGAGCAAACACGAAGGACGATTGGACTTTCGCGTTGCTGCAGGATGCGGTGAACGAATCGCTCAAGTGGGCGGACTCCTACATCGTCAATACGGAACGGAACGACGCCGTCGTATTCCGCAACGAGCTTCGCTATGTCGTGTATCAAGGGGACCAGAAGAAGAGTTCCTTTGCAGCCCTTCCATCCGCATTGAATTATGCCGGAAAACTGGAAAACGCCCGTATCTTATGGGACGGCCGCGCAATCTGGACCAACGCCCCGTACTATCGGGTCGAACGGGACGGCGCGATGCTGAAAGAGTTTCATTCGTTCCGTCAAGCCGCCGCTTACGGCCGTTATGCGAAGAACAGCTATATCGTCACGCTGGACGGCATGCGGCTATGGGACAATTTGCGCGAGCTGATCTATTTGGGCTGGAACGGCTCGGTGAAAGCTTCGGCCATATCCGGGCAAGTGTCTCAAACGCAAGGACTCGATATCGACTCCCCTTCCTGGTTTTCGCTCGCGGACGCAACCGGGAAGCTGAAGGACGACTCCGATCCGGCCGCCTTACAGTGGCTTAAGTCGCAAGGAATCGAAGTCCACCCGCTGGTGGACAACCAGTTTAATTCGAAGCTCACGACCGCGTTTCTGTCGGACGAGGCGGCGCAGAAACGGTTTATCGACGCGCTGGTCGGACGATCGGTCGAGCTGGGGGTCGAGGGCATCAACATCGACTTCGAATCGATGGCGGCCTCCGACCGAGACAAGTTCACCGCGTTCGTCGCGGCTCTCGCCAAGGCGGCGCACGCACAAGGCTTGACGGTTTCGATCGACCTGCTGCGCGGCAGCGTATTGTGGAATCATAAGACGGCTTACGATCATGCCAAGCTGCACGAGCATGTCGATTACGTGATCATCATGGCTTACGACCAGTTCTGGAAAGGCAGCGAATCCCCGGGGCCGGTAGCGGGACTCGACTGGGTCGAAGGCGGAATTGAGGAGTATTTGTCCTACGGCATTCCGCGCTCGAAAATGATGCTCGGCATTCCGTTCTATATCCGAGTGTGGGAGCTCGACGCCGCCGGCAAGCTGGTTTCGAATCAAGCCGTTTTTATGAAGGATATCCAATCGTTCCTTGCGGACGGAACCTACACGGCCGCAATGGATCAGCAATACGGATTAATGAAGTTCGACTTGAAGAAGAACGGCAAACGGTACGTCTTCTGGATGGAAGATATCGAAACGATCGGCAAACGAATCGACCTTGCCAAGAAATACGACCTCGCAGGTGTCGCCGCATGGCGCCTCGGGTACGAACCGGCCGAGCTATGGACGGAAATGCTGCGGGCGAAGTAATAAAACAAGAGCAGCCGGTACGCCAGGGTATCCCCCTTGCGTCCGCTGCTCTTTTTCTTTGCCCGCAGAACCATACGTCCGGCGAATCGGTGTCCGCTTACGACTCCGCCGCTTCGTCGAGACGTTCCCGCAACGCCTCCATGCCGTTAACCGGCGATTGGCATGCGTAATTCTCGCATACATAAACAGTCGCTTGCCCGTTCTTCATCGTCTTGTCAAGGATCGGCGGCAGTACGTCGGCGGCATCCTCCTCTTGCGTATGCAGCGCCACGACCGCATTCGGAAGGAAGCGGCGATGCACCTCGCGGATGAGCTCCGCCGTATCGTTCGCCGCTTTCTCCCCGGCGATCACGATCTCCATCGGCCGGCCGTAGGCGAACGACAACGCTGTCAGCATCAGCGCGTGGCCCGACGGATACCGCTGAACGGCGCCCGCGAACGCCCGGAACGTCCGATCGGCGTAATCGGCGAACGACGTGTCTCCCGTCAGGCGGGAAAGCCGAAGCAGGTTGTACGCCATCGCGGAGTTGCCGGAAGGCAGCGCCCCGTCGTACACCTCTTTCAAGCGCGTGAACAATTGCTCGGCGTCTTCGCCTGCGAAGAAGAAGCCTCCCTCCGCATCGTCCCAGAACAGGCGGATGGTTTCGCGGGTATGCTCCAACGCTTCCTTCATGTGTTCGATCTCGAATGAAGCCTCATACAGCTCGATCAAGCCCCAGATGAGGAACGCATAATCGTCGATATACCCGAGATACGCCGCCTCGCCGTCCCGATAACGCGCGAGCAGCCGCCCTTCCCCGGTGCGCAGCTCGCGCAGCGCGAATGCGGCCGCCCGGCGGGCCGCATCGGCATATTCCGGCCGCCCGAGCGCGGCCGACGCCTTCGCCAGCGCCGCAATCATAAGCCCGTTCCAGGACGTGAGGATCTTATCGTCCTTGCCAGGGCGTATGCGGCGCTCCCGATGCGCGAACAGCTTCTCGCGCATCGTCTCTACCCGGCCCGCGAGCTCCGCCGGGTCGCCCATGCCGCGCTTCGCTCTCGCATCGAGCGCGCCTTGCAGCAGATTGGGGATGCTGTGCCCCTCGAAATTGCCTTCCTCCGTGATGTCGAACAGCTCGCAGAACAGGTCTCCGTCTTCCTCGCCGAGCACTTCGGCAACCTCCTGCGGAGTCCATACGTAGAACTTTCCCTCCACTCCTTCGGAATCCGCATCCTCCGCGGAGTAGAAGCCGCCCTGCGAGTCGGTCATGTCTCTGAGCACGTATTTGACGATTTGCTCCGCCACTTCCGCATAGCGTTTCTTGCCCGTCACTTGATATGCTTCGGTATAGGCCATGATCAGCAGCGCGTTGTCATAGAGCATTTTTTCAAAGTGAGGCACCAGCCACGCTTCGTCGGTGGAATAACGCGCAAACCCGAAGCCGATATGGTCGTAAATGCCGCCGCGGTGCATGACGTCCAGCGTCTTCTCCACCATATCGAGCGCCTGATCTTCCCCGGTTAACGCATAGTAACGCAGCAGAAACAACAAATTATGAGGCGTCGGAAATTTAGGCGCATCCCCGAAGCCGCCGTGTTCCGCGTCGAACAGCTGCGTATACATGACGTACGCCTCGTCGAGCGTCATTTCCGACACTTCGCCTTTGAGCCGGGTAATGGACCGCTGGGCGGTATGCTCCGCCACCGTTTCGCCGGCTTGAAGCACTTCTTCGCGGGAGCCGCGCCACTTTTGTGCGAGCTGAGCCAATATTTCCATTAAGCCGTGACGACCGAATTTCCGCGTCTTCGGAAAATAAGTGCCCGCAAAAAAAGGCTTCTTCTCCGGCGTCATGACGATCGTGAGCGGCCACCCGCCGTGCCCCGTCATCGCCTGACACACCGCCATATATAAATTGTCGACGTCAGGGCGCTCCTCCCGGTCGACTTTGATCGCTACATAGTCTCGATTCAAAAGCTCGGCGACCTCGTCATCCTCGAACGATTCCCGCTCCATGACGTGGCACCAATGGCAGGTGGAATAGCCGATCGATAAAAAAACCGGTTTATTTTCAAGCTTCGCTTTATCAAAAGCTTCGTCAGACCAAGGAAACCAATCCACCGGATTATAGGCGTGCTGCAGCAAGTATGGCGATTTTTCTTTGGCTAAGCGGTTAGGCTTCTTGCTCGTTGACATAGGTCACCAACCCTTTGCTTTGGGTATTTTTGGTTATATTCACTTATCATAACCCACAACATAAAGAAAAACCCATGGGAAAAGCATGAGTTCATTAATACCTTCACTTCTCTTGACATGTAAAAAGGAGCCCCGCGTTCATCGCCATTACCGTAAACCGATTCGTTCGGCCGCGCGGCTAATATCAGGGTTCTATTCCTACACATTCAGGCGGTATCCGACTCCCCAAATCGTTTCGATATATTGCGGCTTGGCGGGATTCGGTTCAATTTTCTCCCGCAGTTTACTAACATGCACCGTGACAGTAGCGATGTCTCCCAAGGAATCCATACCCCATATTTTTTCGAATAGCTCGTCTTTGCTGAACACATGATTGGGATTGTGCGCCAAAAAGAGAAGCAGATCGTATTCCTTGGAAGTCAGCTGCGCTTCGGATTCGTTGACGAATACTTTTCGGGAGCGCTTGTCGATATGAATGGCCCCGATTCGGAGCTCATCTTTTTTAAACGCGGCGGTTTGCGTCAACCGTTCATATCGGGCGAGATGCGCCTTAACTCTTGCGACCAATTCTCCCATTTGAAACGGCTTGGTCACGTAATCGTCCGCGCCGAGACCGAGAGCGCGGATTTTATCGATCTCCTCTTTCTTGGAGGAGACGACGAGGATCGGTATGTTTTTGCTTCGGCGAACGTGCCGGCAAATTTCAAAGCCGTTCGTCTTGGGAAGCAATAAATCGAGAACGATCAGGTCGTAATCTTCCGTAGACGCTTTTTGCAGGCCGATGTCTCCGCTTTGCGCGATATCGACCCGAAATCCGCTCGCTTCCAAATAATCTTTTTCCACTTCCGCAATGACGTCTTCGTCTTCAATGATTAAAATCCGTTTCATGACCGACCACCTTCCGCCCCGAACTTTTTGCGTAATGTAAAGGAAACGGTTGTTCCCTCCCCGACTATGCTTTTCGCCCGAATCGTTCCGCCATGCTCCTCCACGATTTGTTTTACGATAGCAAGTCCTAAACCGCTGCCCCCGGTCAATGTGTTTCTCGACGGCTCCACCCGGTAAAATCGATCAAAGATGTAAGGAAGAACCTTCTCGTCAATTCCAATCCCATTGTCTTGCACGTTGACCGTCACTTCTTCCTCTTCCCGATCCAGCAGCTCGATTCGAATGACTTTGGGATCTCTGACCGTATATTTAAAGCTGTTATCTACAAGGTTGATCAACACTCTGCGCAGCTTCTCCTTATCGGCCATCACATAAACCGGACGGTCTTCGTCGCTGCGGAAGTCTATCCTTATCCCCTGATTTTGAGGGACTAGCCGAAGCTCCTCCACAAAGTCGCGCAAATAGGCCGAGAGATCGATGCT
The DNA here is from genome assembly GCF_028745515.1 of Paenibacillus thermotolerans. GTDB lineage: Bacteria > Bacillota > Bacilli > Paenibacillales > YIM-B00363 > Paenibacillus_AE > Paenibacillus_AE thermotolerans. Next base: position 24,057 of record NZ_JAQZSG010000031.1, read on the forward strand.
AACAAAATGAAACGGCAAACGCTTCAAATCAAGCTTGGAAAATAAAAATAACTCATCGATTAAATAGTCCATTTCCGTTGCTTTTTTGTAAATCATCTTCAAATATTTATCGCGCTTTTCGGCAGTGTCGGCAATTCCGTCAAAAATGCCCTCGATACACGCCTTTATTCCGGTTATCGGCGTTTTTAAATCATGAGAAATACTCGAGATCAGCTCTTTTCGGTTTTCTTCGTACTGAAGCTGAATTTGAAGGGATTGTTTCAACCGCCGCCTCATTTCTTCGAAAGCAGCGCCGAGTTGTCCGATTTCATCATTTTTTCGCACTTTCAATCGATGATCGAGGTCTCCCTCTTGAATATGTTCGGCCGCTTGCTTCAGTGCAAATAAGGGTCTGATGATGCTTCGGGAAACAAGGTAAGTTAACAGGCCGTTCGTCAGTCCGATGGCGAGAAGCAGAGAAACAATAACGGCGGGGAAAAATTTCGTTATAAATCCGATAAACTGCGTAACGTCTGTGAGAACATAGACGGTTCCGGAAGTGCGGTTGCCGAGCGTGAAATCAATCCGTTCCACTGAATATCGGTCGTTGCCGTTGTCGCCCCAGCGGCTCGTATCCAACTGCTTAAGCCGGGCATATAGATCATCGCGATCCGCTAAAGAAGACGCGAATGTTATGCGATCGTTCGTCACGACGATAAGCCCCGTCTGCAGCGGCTTCAGCTGTTCGTCGGTTTTTGTTAAAAATGTATCGTCCGCCAATAGATCGGGGTCATATTGAGCAATAAATCGGATTCCGGCAAGCAATTCATTTTTTTTGTCAAATGATTCTATAACGGATTGAAACCATTCTTTACCGATATTTTCGTTATTCACATCCCCAAGTGCTTTGATATCCTTGAAAAACACTGCAGCGAGCAAAGCGGCGAAGAGAGAAAAAATAACGATAGGGACTAAAATCATCGCAAAGTAAGAAACCAATAGCTTGAACCGGATGGACATAAGAAAATCCCCTTACGTTAAGGTTCGTATCGAGGGTTACAAACCATTCTCCGCTAAGATTCATTCAGCATATCTCGTTACATTTTATACTTTTTTTAGACTTTATTTAAGGACAATTTGAAAACGGAAATTAAGATAAAGGTCGGAAGTGATATTCTCGACTAAAACGAAGAGGTGATTGGAATGAAAGATTTGAAGTATAACCTGATTTTTCGCCGCGTTGCGGCAATATTCCTGATCGTCGGCAGCGCTGCCGTGCTCGTATTTCGCGGTTTGCATGGAGACCTTCCGGCAGGAGATGCTCATGCCGCCATGCAATTCATCGTTTCGCATCCGTTTTATAAGGGAGTCCACCTTGGAGCCGTGGTCGGCGTCATGCTCTCGGTCATCGGATTCGTTGCGTTCTCTTTCACCCTTACCGACAAGTACGCCGCGACGGTTAGCTGGCTTGCAACGGCCATTATGCTTGTAGGGGCGGCCGTGCACATCGTCGAGCACACCATCGACGGGCATGCCGGACAGACGCTCGCCGGGTTGTGGCATGCTTCCTCTCATGCGGAGCAGGCGAATATCGAACACTCCGCCGGTACGGTGTTCGTAGCTCTTCACGGCCCCGCGCTTGTATCGGTCAGTATGCTATGGGGCTTTTCCGTTCTTCTGTTTGCGCGGGCGGCGAAGCTTGAAAACTATCCCTCGTGGTTCTATTGGTCGGGATTGGCCGCAGGAAGTATAACCTTCATCAGTGCCCTTTCACAATACCTTCACCCGGATCTGATTCCCGGATTTCTTATTTTCGGCATGCTTGTGTTCCTCGTACAGCTCTGGACCATCTTGCTCGGTTTCATCTTGCTACGGCAGGGAAAGTTGGATTCGTGATGGCGTATATGGAGACGGCCGCTCGGCTTGAAAGCCGGCGGCCGTTATAGGTTTTCACTGGTTTTTCATTATGCTCTGTATTTCTTAATCAAATCAACGAACGCATTGACGAACGTTTGAAGGAATGTAACGGTTCCCTCGTCTTGAATCTTACCGTTATCGTCCAACAGTTCGGCAACGTTCCCGATATAAGCCTCCGGTTGTTGGAGGACGGGCATATTCAAAAATACCAGAGGTTGGCGCAAATGATGGTTTGCACCGAATGCACTCAGCTTACCCGGCGAGTTGCTAATAATTGCCGCAGGTTTGCCATCCCACACACTTGCACCATAAGGACGGGAGCCTACATCCAGCGCGTTCTTCAATACTGCCGGTACTGAGCGGTTGTATTCGGGGGTTACAAACAATACAGCGTCGATTTCCTTCATTTTATTTCGGAAAGCGGTATATTCTGCTGGAACCCGATTTTCATCATCAAAGTCTTGATTATACAGAGGCATCTCAATATTAATCACCTCCGTTGTAAATCCTTCGGGGAATAATGCTGTAACATTCGCTGCAAGTTTTTTCGAAAAGGATTCTTTCCGCAAACTACCAACCAATACGCTAATACGCCGACCCTTGTCATTAAGCCTTCCTCCAGTAATCGTGAAAGTGAAGTCTACAAGCAATTACCGGAATAGCCTTCCCTCCATACTGGAAATCATGCTTTCGAAAAAACAAACCGTATTCCGTGCTGCAAAAAAAGAGAAACTCATGCCTGTTAGACATGAGTTTCTCTTCGTTCTTTCAAAGGCTCGCTCCGCTTCATGATTTAAAATGCGCTCGTTTTTCCTGTATTGCTGTCCAATACGTCCGGATCCGTAACGTTGGAAATCGGCAAGCTCAGAGGCGACAAATCGCCGTTTAATTCCGATACCGCCTGATTCCGTTTATAAGAAACCACTTTGTCGATAATTTGAACCGCTCCTGCATTGATGAGCGATCCATTATCGACGGTATTGATTTTAAATGCAAAAACATTGACCGCTGTCGGAGTAAAGAAAATCATCCTCATCCCTCCAATGGATAATCATACAATGCTGTTCTTAATCGTATTGGCATCGATAAGATCGGTATCCGAAACCCATGAAAGGGACATCGTAATCGGCGACAAATCTCCGTTGTTTTCACCGATTCCCTGATTACGCTTATAGGACACGAATATATCGATGTGCTGGCTCGGACCCATAGTTACAACAGCCGAGTTATCGATGGTATTGATTTTAAAGCCAAGCATATTTACGTCCATCGGAGCAAAGGTCATTGGGGCAATCCTCCCGTAACCGATCGCAGCTAACGATCATTTTTTACCGTGAACTTATCCATAACGTCTTCATCCAGTGTCATATGAATCGTGCCGACGCGAATGGCCCTATCCGCATGCTGTTGGCCGAAGCCCTGCGTTTTTTTTGCGTACACGTTTCGATTGATCTTTTGATTTTGTCCGATCGAAACGTTGCTTAACTGGTCCACGTTGTTCAGTTTCATGATGCCGATATTCACACTCGTCTGCTCGAACATGCGACATATCCCTTTCTCCTTAAGGTAATGGCGTCCGCCCCGCATCGAAGGTCGATATCGAGTCGAATTGGTCCCGGTCGTCCACAAAGCTTCTCGTGGCGCAAAAAGCGCTGTCGTCTCCCATATTTTGTCCCCAGCCCATTGTCTTTTTGTCCGAATTATGCCATTCCGCCAATAAATTTTGACCGACATTGATCGCCGACGCATTTTCAAAGGAATTAACTTTGATGATATGAATATTGATCACGATTCGGGGGGAAGGATCCGTCATTGCCGTTAGCCTCCTTCGCTGACGAATAAAAATCGGCCCGTATGTTAATAGGTATTCCAAGTCGAAGGAGTCGATTACTGTTTGCCGATTTTCTCTTACCGGAACATGTAAATCCTATTTTCATAATAAAATTGTGTATGCGATGCTTTTATGTTTAGCCTCATGTATATCATTGTCGATCGTCCCGAACCGAAGTTGGAGGTTAAGACATATGGATTTCAATAAGATGAACAAATGGATGGAGCTTGCGAAAAAGTTTCAACAAGGTTCGTTTTGGGACGATGTGCTCGAGAACGTCTCTACCAAGGAATTGATGGAGCAATTATCGAATTCGCCCGGCAATAAGCCTTCCAAAATCGAGTTTCCTTCTGTCGACATATACAAGAGAAATCAGGATTTGATCGTAGTGATCGACCTTCCCGGCGTCCGAAAGGAGGACATTGAAATATCGGTCGCGGACTATACGCTGCATGTGAAAGGCGTATCGAACCGCAATCACTGCAATTTGGCCCATATTCATAAAGAAAGGTTCAGCGGGGAATTTGAACGTACGGTTACATTGCCTGAGGCGGTTCGGCCGGGTGCGAAAATATCGGCGAAGTACGAGTACGGCACAGTTGAAATCATCATACCGTGCACTCCGACAACCATCGGAAAAATCGTAATCGAGTGAATGGTCAAAAGGAAGGGAGACACCCACGGTGTCCCCCTGAATACTTGAAAGATATGCTGGCGCATGATATCGTTTATGAAGGAGTTGTTTTCCAGACCGTGCCTTTGCGACAGGTGCGGTCTATTTTTTCGTTAATGCCCCGATATAAGACAATTGATTTGTCTCTATGCCGTCCGTTCCTCCGTCCAGTATTCGCCTCACATTATCCATTGTCTCCTGAAGCGGCAGCCATTCTCCTGTTTTCTTCGTATACGGTTCAGCCGTATAGAAAGGCTGCGTTAGGTAAGCCTCAAGTCTTTCTCCCCGATGATACGTTTGAATGTCCGTCTCCGGCAATTTTTCCAACCCTTGTTTATCGACGATGAAACGCAATTCCCGGTAGCGCCGAAGCATCTTTCGGGCACGCTGCTGGATCATGAGATGCGCCGCTTCAAGCTGAGCCCCTTCCAATACCGTCGATGCGGATGCCACCGGATCTACCGCCGGGAAAAGCCCTCGCGACGCCAAATCAACATCGAAGCGAAGAAGGGTGTCAAGCGGCCCATACGGCACTTCTTCATCCGGAGCTTCGAAGCGAGTGTCGACCAGCACTACGGTCGGCTGGCGCAAGCCTGCTTCCCGCAGCTTTTCCCGCAAAGTCATCAGCTCTCCGGAAATGACGACGGACCGATCGGCGCCGAGAATCACATCGCGCTCCTGCTTGTGCGATACGATCTGCCGATACGCTTCGTCAAGCGAATCGCAAATAGAATCGGCCTGGGGCAGAACATCTTCCATACCTTTAACGTCCGGATCTTCGGGCTTCCACAATATCGAAGCGAATCCGCGTTTCTTAAGCCGATGAAACAGTTCGGCAAGCATGACCAGCTGCCCCATTCCGTGTCGAGCCACCAGACCTACGCTGCCCCCTCGTACGACGGGTGCAAATAAATCCAACACTTTAATGCCGGTTTCGATCATCTTTACACCGCTCCCTCGAATAATCAATTCATCGAGACTGCAATTCGCAAGAGTTGCGAGAATGGCCAGCGTCCGCACCTCCGCTCTTCCCACCGGAATTTTACCGGTACACAGATTGGACACCGTTGCAGCCCTTAATCCTGCTGCGCGGGCTGCAGCCGTTAGATTCGGAACACGCCGCCGCAGCAACGAAACATTAAGCTGTAAATCTTCGTTCATCTTAATCACCTCCTTTACTCTGAATAGTAATTTAAATTCCGTTTAAACGCAATCATTATTTTGGCGGAATTTTCCTTGGCGAGAACGCAAAGCAACGCAGCCATTGGGGGCTGCGTTGCTTTATAGAATGAGGAAAGAAGGATTCTAAATGATTTCTAAAAAAGTATATATTCGGAAACGTAAAAGAGACACACCGCGAGGCGTGTCTAAATATCGTAATGTCTATGTTTCTTCATGCCTACAACCGACCTTGCGCAAACGATGTTCTCCAACTCGGATAAAGCGGCTTCCATCCGTACTCGCTTCGCGCTTTCGCATTCGATGCGCCGCGTTCGCCCCGGTTGCGTCCAGGTTGAATATCCGGAATCGGCGCGCCGATCATTCCGGCATATGCCGGAAGCCATTCCTTCCCCGCAGCGGGTTCGTCGTCGACGATATTGACCGGTCCGGTCGGCCACTTTAACGCAAGCATTGCGGCATTCGCCGCATCCTCCACGTGCAGGAAGGAAGTTACCCCATCCGTTGCCGGCACTTGCTTGCGGCGCACTCTGTCAGCCATTGCGCCGTTCGTATCATACCATGTGCCCGGACCGTAAAGCATTCCGTATCGCAGAATGACGTACTCCGGCATTTCCGCCACGGCGCGCTCCAATGCAATAATACCGTCAATCGTCGTTTTGCGCGGCATCGGAGCATCCGCATCCAATCGATCGGTTTCAACGGCAGGCGAGATCCCGGGTTCGTATGCCCACGAAATGCTCTGCGCAATCATACGCTTTACACCGCCAGCCTGTGCGGCATCCACCAAATTTCGAGTACCCCTGATCCGAATGTCGGCATTGTCCTTCAAGTTCCAGCTGCTGAGCGAGGTTAGCTGATGGATCATCGTATCCGGCTGTGCGTCCGCAACCGCCCGCACGACCGCCTCCCGGTCAAACGCATCGACAACGATCCCTTGTGCGCCCACGGATTGAATCCAGGCGATATTGTCCTTGTTATGGGTCATCCCGATCACCTCATGACCCGCCTCTACCAGCTTCGGCAGCAGTAGTCGTCCGACGACGCCCGTCGAGCCTGCTACAAATATTTTCATCGTCAAACCACCCCTAATCATCCTTTTCGTTTTGCATTTCCGGTTTGAAATTAACGGTTATTGTATGAATCTCCGCCGGCATTGTCAACAAAAAAAGTAGTTGTAAATTCGGTATATAACTTATATATTAAATACAATAACAACTTACCAAAATTTACCCCGCAGACGAAATCGAAGGAGTAATGAATCATGAGCGACACGAAGCGCACATACTCCTCGCCGCTTCGCCAAGAAAGAAAGCATAACACGATCCGCTCCATTGTTGAGAATACGTACCGCATGCATTCCATAGGGGTCACCGACATCAAATCCATTGCCGAGGCATCCAACATTTCCGTCGCCACGATCCGAAAATACTTTCCGACGAATGAGGATTTGTTTCAAGGCTGTGCCGCTCATTTTTTAGAAGTAAACAAACTGCCTGAAATCCACAAATATTTGCACATCGCTGATTTCGCGCAAAAGGTCCGCGCCATCGTTACTGACTTTTACAACTTCTACGAAAATACGATGGAATTGCTTTGGCTTTCCATTCGGCTTGCCGATCAATCGACCGTCATGAGAAATTCCGCATTGCAAGCTGAGGCCATTGTTAAAGCGGCCGTTCAGGTCATGCTCCAGGACCAGGAATGGATCGAAGAGAGCCGGAAAGCGGAAATATTCGGCTACACCCAAAGCCTGCTGCACCCGTTATTTTATAGAACGTTAAAAACATTCGGTCATCTTTCCGGGCAACAATGCGCGGACCATACGATCCGCGCCATTATAAATTTGCGAGAGGAGCATTTGTAAATGAAAAACACGAATCTGAATCGGCTGCCGCTTCTGGACTTATGGTATGAGAGTTCTTCGGACAAAAAGTGGAAGGTCAATCTTCCGTTCAACCCTAAGTTCCCGCTTTGGTCGGGAATAAAGTCGGAACAATCCAATGTTATCGCTTTTGAACTGGACCCGGGCTGCTCATTGGGGGAGCACAAGGAAGATGTGGAGGAAATTCTTTACGTTATTGGCGGCAAGGCCGAAATCACGGTTGGCGGTGAAATACGGGAAGTGACCGAAGGGGAGCTGGTCGTCATCCCTGAAGGCATTGTTCACGCAATAAAAAATATCGGGGAAGCCCCCGCAAAGTTTCTGGGATTTTTCCCTTCTACGAACCATATCTCCACCTTCACGGAAGTTGTGTCTCCAATAGGATTGAAGGCTCTCTAGGATCGCCCCTGAGAGGTGCAGTCGGCAAAACGGGCTAGAGAAATCGTTTGTTCTCTAGCCCTGCTCCGCTTATTCTTTAACGAACTTTTCCACGCAGTGTCGACAGATGCATGCTTTCCCTCTCAGCTCTTCCGGTATTTGTTTTCGCAGCTCCATCGGCACCTTTATATGAAAGCACCAGCAATTGCCGCTTCCGGCATTGCAATCGTTTCCTTCATTACACAAAGGACACCGCTGATCCGCTGATACGGTTTCATCGCGGTTCAAACAAATTCACTCCCCATTGGATATCTGTGCTTTTTCATATTTAATGCGCTACCGTAACGACTACATTCCCTTTTTTGCGGCCGGTTTCCACATACCTGTGAGCCTCGGGGATTTGTTCCAGCAAATATTGCCGGTCGATGACCGGCTTCAGGCTTCCCGCTTCAATCAGTTCTTTGAGATGCGTTAAATCTTCCGCTCGAACTTTCGCGATTCCTTGCCCGTCCACCGTCACAAAATTTCCTTTCGCGGTAAGCGCGCTCTTGCATTCCTGCTTCGAGAGCTTCCCGACGGCGTCAAAAATAAGATCATAACGTTCTCCGTTATTTGTAAATTTTTCTTTCGTATAATCGATCGCCCGATCGGCTCCCAACGCCTTTACCAATTCGAAATTGGCGCCGCTGCACACGGCGGTTACTTCCGCCCCGTAAAATTTCGCAAGCTGCACCGTGGAAACGCCTACCGCTCCCGAAGCTCCATAGATCAGAACTTTTTGTCCGTGTCGAATACCGCCTTTTCGAAGAAAATACAATGCCGTGGTTCCCCCCATCGGAACGGCAGCGGCTTCCTCATACGATAGATTGGCAGGTTTTAAAGCTATTACCGCATCTTCTGGCAGGCAGGTATACTCGGCGTATCCCCCGAATCTCATTCCCGTTAAAGCGAAAATCCGGTCGCCCTTCTTGAATCGCGTTACATTTTTCCCGATCTCTTCGACTTCACCGGCTATTTCTACCCCAAGTACTGGCTTTCTAGGTCTTCTAATTCCCAAAACGATTCGCATAGGAATCCACAGCAAGAGCGGGCTATTGAAGCTTCGAACCCGTATATCCCCGGACGCTACGGTAGTCGCATGAATTTTTACAAGCATTTCGTTAGGTTTCGGGACAGGCTTCTCCATCTCCGCCGGCTTTAAAACATCCGGTGAACCGTAATTCGTGCACACGATCGCTCTCATGAGTTTCCTCCATGCTTCAAGATGCGACAAGTATATCCCGCGTACGGTATTGTTATATAGATACTAAAGTATTGTTTTGGCTACAAAAGTCCCAGCTCGCGGGCGCGCGCCACCGCCTCGGTACGTCTCGCAACCTGCAATTTGTCGAAAATGACGCGGTTATGCCCTTTCACGGTACTGAGCGCGAGAAAAAGCCGTTCGCTTATTTCATGATTCGAAAGTCCTCCTGCGATCAGGTTCAGCACTTCCAACTCCCGATCGCTTAGAGGATCGATCAACGGCTCGGCAGGTTGGGCCTCTCGCCGGCCGAGTTTGCGCTCCCTCTTTTCCGCTTCGGCTTCAAATGCCGACAACAAACGAACCGCATATTCCGGCGTAGCATTACCGGCAGCCGCCTTGCGCAGCAGCCTCTCCATCGCGATCCCCTCGTCGACAAAGATGCGCGTGAAGCCGCCGGGCTCAGCCATCGTTAATGCTTCCGACAAGGTTCGTTCCGCCTTGCGCGTTTCGCCTTGGACATGCAAAGCCAACGATTGCAGAACCGTTGCTGTAAGCAATTCATCCGCCCAGCCCTTCGCCTCCGCATTTCGTCTTAACGGAGCAAGCACCGCAAGCGCTGCGGATGCATCTCCTTGTGCCATCCGCACTCTTGCCAGACTAGGCTGAAGCTCGTGCTTCTGCGCCAGCTCGGCGGCTGCCGGCACATTGCCTTGGCGAAGCAGCACCTGCACTTGTAAGGCTGCAATCTGAGGGAGCTGATTGACGAAATGATGCAGGCGAGCGAAATGCTCGGCTTCAGCCAAAGCGGCTGAAGCGCCGCTCGCTTCTCCCCGAGCAAGCTTCAGCCGTGCGAGAAACACCTCGCCGGCAACGGCCCGATCCGTTTGCTCCAATTGCCGAGCCAGCTGAACGGCCAGCTTCCCGTGCCTCTCTGCGGCGTTCAGGTCGTTCCATTCATAATGGATTCGGGCGAGGCCCAGATGCGTTTCGCACGCTGCCGGTAGCGGAGGCTCTCCCGCCATTGCCAGAACGCGCTTATACGTTTCAGACGCCGCAAAAAGCAAGTTATCCGCCTCTTGAATAAGCCCTAAACCGACAGATGACATGACGGCGATCATGACGTGTCCGATCTTATGGCTGATCGACAATGCTTCATCATAAGCCTTGCCGGCGGCGGCGCGGTCTCCCTTGAGCTGATAAGCGTATCCTAGCGTCCATGTAGTGGCCGTGCGAACCGGAAGATTGCCCGGGTGTAAATATGCCAAGGCGCGGCGGGATTCGGTCAAGACAGTCTCCGCATCGTGCTTGCTGACAGCCAGCGTGGCGCGTATGGAAGCCATATGTCCGATCATGTCTCGGATTTTGTCGGTTTCCTCGGCGCCTCGTATGGCTGCTTCAGCCGCTTGCAGCTTCGATTCGATCCCGGTTATTTGCCCTGCCATCAGCAGCGCGGAAGCATAAATGACCCACAGCGAGGGGTTTGCATTCAATTCCTTCTCCGGCATCGAAGCCAGCCATTGTAATACAGGGTTCACCGCTCCTTTAAAAATCAAAGGCATTCCCCCGCCCTCAACCAATCGTCCGGCGCGCTCGACATCATGGGCGGCAACGGCATGTTGAAATGCCTCCAGCTCAAATCCCTGTTCTTCATACCATTCGCTTGCACGCGTGTGCAGCTCCGCAGCGGCCCCTCGCTCCAATCTCTGCCGCAGCAGATCGGCAAAGAGATGGTGATAGCGGAACCAGCGCCGCCCGTTGTCTAAAGGAACGATAAAAAGATTGGCTCGTTCCAAATATTCCAATATATGTTGTCCGCAGGAGGAAGGAGCGGTCGACTCTCCGCCATTCCTGCGAAGCACGGCATCGCAAAGCGGACCGCACATCCGGTTAAGAACGGACGTGCGCAGCAAAAAATGTTGAATGGCTGCGTCTTGCTGTTGAAGCACTTCTTCAACCAGATAATCGAGCACGTGATAATGGCTTCCGGTAAAAGAGCGGACGAAGCCGGCGGCATCCTCATGTCCTTGTAAAGAAAGTGCGGCTAAATGCAGACCTGCAATCCAGCCTTCCGTTCGATATTCAAGCAAAGAAATGTTTTCTTGAGAAAGGTTCAGACCCATCGCTTGATTAAGAAACGTTTCCGTTTCGGCGGAAGTAAACCGCAGGTCAGCGGCGCGCACTTCGGTCAATTGGTCCCGAGCACGCAGCCGGGCCAGAGGAAGGCGAGGATCCTCCCGGGTAGTCATGACCAAATGCATTTGTGCCGGCATGCGCTCGATCAGGAGGCCGACGATATCTTCAATCGGTTTGGAATGAACCGCATGATAATCGTCAAGGACAAGAATGAACGGGCGAGACAGCGTAACGAGTTCGTTGATCAACGCCGCTACGATCAATTCGGATGAAGGCGGATGAGACGATTGGAGCAGCCCGAACACCCCTTCTCCGATGCTCGCGTCTGTCTGACGCAGAGCGGATAAGAGGTATGACAAAAACCGGGAACGTTCGTTATCCCCTTCGTCTAATGACAGCCAGGCGGCTGGCTGCCCACAGGCGGCGAGCCATTCGGTGACTAGCGTCGTTTTGCCGCTCCCGGCTGATGCGCAGACGACGGTCAGCTTCCGCTTGCGCTGTAGCCCTTCGTTCAGCCGCTCGATCAGGCGGGGGCGGGGTACCATGTTCGTCCGAGACGGAGGAATATATAGTTTAGTGGTTATAATTGGTATCGTCATAGAGGAATTATAATGACCGCCGCCACGCACCGTCAATGCCGATCAATACAGTCTCGCTAATAACAAAACTCCCGAACGTCGGGGAACAGGCAAACGAAACAAGCCCTTGTTACTCGCTATACTCCTCTATCGCTTGCTGCAGCGTCCCTCTCGTTTCCACTTTGTCTTGCAGCGCAATCCCTAACTCAACCATCGTATTGGTAATTTCGGGCCGAATGCCGGTGATGACCGCTTTGCAGCCTTGTATGCCGATCCCGTTCACGATTTTAAACAAATGCGAGACGATCGCCGTATCCATGTAAGCGACCGCGGATAAATCGATAATGATCCTCTTGATTTTCAATCGAAATATTTGCTCCAGCACGCTTTCCTGTATTTTTTTCGCGCGAAGCGTATCCATCGTGCCGACGATCGGAAGAATGGCGATATGGTCGGACAAAGGAATGACAGGTACGGATAATTCCTCAATCACTTCCCGCTGCGCTTGAAGAAGCTCGTTCTTATACTCGGAGAAGCTGGAAGAAAAGTGTTTCAAGTACGTGTCCAGATTGGAATTGACCTTCCTCTCGATTTCGAAAAACTGTTTCTGCTCAAGCTCGATATTCGAATAATAGTTATAAAGAAAATCCCAATACAGCTTACGCAGCGTTTGAATCCATTCGAGCTTTAAAATTAAGTCCAAATTGTTTTTGGCCCAGTTTCTTCCGTGCTCCTTAGCGTGAATAATAAGCCCGTGCTCATTGCTCTCATTCAGTAAAAGAACCACTTGCCGTGCGGACTGAAGAACGAAATCCATACTTCCCGCCGACGAATCTTTCACCGACTCAAAGGTCTCCTTCCAGCGGTGCTTCAGTATTTCATCAAATTTATCCTGATTGTCCGTAAAATAGTGCGAAAATTCCTGTTGCTCGGTAAACATCAAATTCAATGTAACCACTCCCGGCTGGTCGATTTGTTGTAACGGAAATTTGATCTTGAACTCCGTCCCTGCTCCCACTTTGCTCTTTACATTAATTTTCCCGGCATGCTCGTAGATGGTCGCAAAAACTTGAGTCAGCCCCATTCCGGTTCCTTCTGTTTTAGAGGTGTAAAATGGAGTTCCCAGCAGATTGATTTTTTCCGGCGGGATGCCGACTCCCGTGTCTGAAATCGCAATAACCAATTTCCCGTTTGAAATATAATGCCTGATCGTGATCGTACCCTGATCCGAGATGGCCTCGAATGCATTTTTTAACAGGTTAAAGAACGCCTTTTTTAATTGATTTCGTTTTCCGTAAATGTTTACTTTCGTATTCGAAAACTGTTTTATTATCGTTACGTGATACGATTTCTCTTGAAACAAGTACAGTATGGACTCCAGTTCCGCACAAAGATTGATGGAATCGAACGGCTCGTCCTCTAAATCGGGCTTGGAAACATGCAATAAATTTTGTAAGGTGGAAAGCGCGTTTTCCAGCTCGGTATAGGCGAAATCAAGATATCGGTGCGACGATTCAGCCTTTAACAGTTGAAGAAAACCTTTCACCGCGGTTAAAGGGTTTTTCACCTCATGGGCAATGCCTGCCGCGATTTGGCCGATTGATGCTAAACGGTCTAAGGTCAAATCGGCTTCATTTACCCTAGCCATATCTCTTCCACTTGCTACAGACAATTGATGTACCTTCTTTCGATGTTGTGATCCGAAACTCGTCCATCATCCGCTTTGCGCCTGCCAATCCCAAACCTAGCCCGGTAAACGATGCAGGCCTCTCCCCGTTTAATATGCGTTCGACATCAACGATCCCCCCTCCGTTATCTTGAAACGTCATTCGCACGCCTAGATTGTCTACCGGCTCACAAGCGAAGCTTCCGTCAGCCCCGGCATGATCCAATATATTGCGGGTCAATTCCGAGACGGTTACTATCACTTTTTGTTTATCCATTTCGGAGAATCCAAGCTGATTCATTAGCAATCGAACCTTATGCAAGGCTAAAAAAATATCGTTCTCGGTACTTATCTTCATGCTGCTGCTTGACATGACACCTCATTTCCTCCGGTTGCCAAAACATTATGGCATTAATTAAAAAAAGCCTAAATAAAAGCTGCTCTCACAACTTTTACTTAGGCTTATGTCCAGCGATCGTTCTGGCTCATTACTGCCACAAAAAAAATGTCGAATGCGATTGTGTTATGAGATATCCGTCTAGCTTAAGGTTTCCCGTTAGCAATTATCTGCACAAAAGGTAAAAACGTCCTCACTTTTACCCTTGATTAGTTTATATGAATTTTCATAAAGAAAACAAGTTTTTCTTTATTTTTGTTTACGATTCGACCGGTCCGCTAGAACCGTCCGGAGCGGAAGATGGCATAAATTAGCCAAAAAAACATAAATACCGCAATGGCTAACCCGATCTCGATAACCGGAATGCGCCACAGAACGGATTGGGTATGGCTCAATGCCGCTCCGACAATAAGTCCGACCATGACAATGCTTAAAGAAAGCAGCACGATGCTGAACGATAACCGGTTGCTGATGCGGTCCATTTTTTTCATCAGCTCGTCCAGCTGCGGAACCGCAACCTCCACTTGCACTTTCCCTTTGCGCATCAGCGAAGTCAAATGCTTGAGTCCCGAAGGAAATTCGCGGAGCACCTCCAAATAATCGGGCACGTCGTCCATCCACGATTTCAGCATCTGAACCGGGCTTAGACGCTCCAAAAACAGCTTCTTCCCGAACGGTTCGGCCACGTCAAAGACGCTGAACGTCGGATCGAGCGCGGTAACGACTCCTTCCATCGTCAAAAGCGCCTTCCCAAGCAAAGTCAATTCCGTCGGGATTCGGATGCGGTGGCGGAGCGCCACGTCAAATAAATCTTTGACCGCTCCTCCCAAGCTTACCCGGTCCAGCGGCACTTTGTAATATTTATCGCGCATTTCGTCTACATCCGCATACAGCCGGTCCTCGTTCACATCCTCCGGAACGATGCCCATATCGGAAATGGCGCGAACGACTCCTTTGGAGCTTTGATTACGCAATGCGATGACGAACGAGACGAAATGCTTTTTCATCCCGGGAGTCAGCCTGCCCGCCATGCCGAAATCGAGCAGCATAAGGCTGCCGTCCCTAAGCGCAAGCACGTTGCCGGGATGGGGGTCGCCGTGAAAAAATCCCTCAACCAATACCTGATGCAATATGGTTTTGGCAAACCGCTCCGCGAGCCTTCTCCGGCCCAGTCCCGCCCGATCAAGCTTTTCTTGGTCGGATAGCTTAATTCCTTCTACATATTCCATTGTCAATACCCGGCTTGTGCAGTAATCCCAATATACTGCCGGCACATGGACTTGATCCCATTTGCCGCTTTGATTCGCGAACTTTTCGGCATTTCGCGCTTCCGACGTATAATCGAGCTCGGCGCGCAGCGCCTTTCTCAATTCGTCGACTATGTCGCGGAGTCGGTAGTTTCTGGCCCACCCCAGGCGGGCTTCGGCCAATCTCGCCCATGCGGTCAATATGTCCAAATCGGTTTCGATCACCGGCTGAATGTCCGGACGCTGCACTTTGACGGCGACGGGGGTGCCGTCCTTTAATACGGCGCGATATACTTGACCGATGGACGCGGCCGCAACCGGGGTCTCGGAAAATTGCATAAACAGCTGCTCCACGGCCCCGCCCAGCTCCTGCTCGATTATGTAGGACGCTTCCTGATACGAGAAAGCGGGTACATCGTCCTGCAGACGCTCCAGCTCCGACAAGATCGGCGCAGGAATCAGATCGGGCCGCGTGCTTGCAATTTGGCCAAGCTTGACGAATGTCGGCCCCAAATCCTCCAGCAGCAGACGAATGCGCTCCCCGACGCTCTTGCCGCGAATTCCTTGTCGTTCCTTGCCGCCGCTGAACGGAACCCATTCGGTCAAACCCATCTCTTGAAATATATAACCGAAGCCGTTGCGCGCAAAAGCCGAAGCGATCGTCCGGTACCGGCGCAGCCGGCGAATCCGTTTCCCAGCGTTCATTCGCCTCCTCCTGTCAGCTCTCGGGATTGATGCTTCGGCTTCGTTCCGACGCCTCAAGCCGCCGTTCGAGCCGTTCAATGTCCTCTTTCGTGGCGAAATGCAAACCGCTCAGAACGGCTTGTACCCGCTCGCCGGCAATATCCTCGATTTGCTTCCTTGTTTCATCTCCCTTCTTGATGAGCTCTTCGGCGAACGCTTTGGATTCCGTGCGGGAAACCTCGCCTTTTTTCACGAGCTCCTCCACCGTTTTCTCAACCTGTTCTTTGCCCGCCATAACGATTCCCAATCCGAGCGAAACGGCTTTTGTAATCGTGTCTTTCATGTTTCACGGCTCCCTCTTTTGCCAATTTGTTTCCTCCTATATAATGATGAAGCAAATGTTGGTTTTTCATCCGCTTTTCGCATGTTATAACTATATAGGTACGATCTTTCATCCCTGTTCTTACAGTGCGAAATAAAAACCGGCAAGCAAGGAACATTATAAACATTTCACTTATCATTCGAAGGGAAGATTTATTTGAACGCCGTTGTGTTCGACTTGGAATTGGTCAAGCGGTTTAAGAAGGGACAGCTTAGCGAGATCGTTGAAATCGGGGCATGTAAGGTGGATTTGCTTGAGAGGAAAATTATCGATCATATACAAATCTACATTTGTCCGAAAAGAGGATACATATCGAAAAGCACCCGCAAATTTATCAACATGGCTGAAGAAGATTTGGACAAAGCGGTTCCGTTCGAAGAAGGAATCGAGCGGTTCAAAGATTGGCTCGGAGAAGATTATTATTTATGCTCTTGGGGCAAAGACGACAAAGTGCACCTAGTGAACGAATGCGTCCGTAATCACTTAAAGCTCGACTGGATCAAAAATTATAACGATATTCAACATTCGATCGGAAAGCTGTTGTCGTCGAATACGAAAAACCAGCTGGGGCTCAAAAACGCTCTAAAGCTGGCGGGCTTTGAATTTAGCGGTATCGCGCACAGAGGGATCGACGACGCGGTGAATACGGCCATGCTGTTGATTGCATATGCCGATCGAATTAAGCTCAGCAGAAATCAAATCGCGCAAGATGCTGCCGCGCAGAAGAAGACGCATCGCTCCAAGCGCCGTCCGCGCACTGTAACCCGTTGACATTCACTACCCGAGTTCTCCAATCACACAGACGACGGGCACAGGGTTCTGATCGCCGAGCACGATCGGTCTGACTTCGAAGCCGGCGTTAAGCAGGTTTTGTTTTGTTTTTTCCGCAATTGCATTCACTTGCTCGGGCTTGGGCGGTTGATTGAACAAGTACACCGCGCCGCCCGGCAGCAGCAGTTTGCGGATCATAGCAAGCTCGCGGTCTGCCTTCATCCAGAACAAATTGACGTTGACGGCAAATATTTTGTCAAACCTGGATTGATTCAGAGCTGCCTCGTGAAACGGTGCAGCAAGAAAGCTTGCTTTCCCTTCCGAAACGAATTCGGCGTTCGTCTTCTTCGCGATTTCGATCATTGTTTCGGAACGGTCGATAGCAGTTATCGCACCATTGTCCAACCTCTTGCAAATATATGAAATCAAAGCTCCGTTTCCGCAGCCGAGTTCAAGCAGACGATCGGAAGGATTTACAGCCAACGTTTCTAAGGCCCATAAAAGCCGCTCTGCGATCGGCTTTGTTGTCATCGCGCCAGAGCCTCCTACCTTCAAGTTTTTGTTTACCTGATGATGAAAATTGCTTCGCTCAACCTATTGAATCAATATGCCGGCTCAGCACCTCGACGATTCGTTCGCGGTCCAATCTCTTAGGCTCTAGCATCGCATGCAGTGCCAGCCCATCAATCATTGCATACAACCGTTCGGCCTCGACTTCTTTGTCCAATCGTTTGTCGAACAAGCGCTCTTGATCCAAAAATTCGATGATATTTCTCATTCCCTCAAAAATTCCATCATGCCGTGCGTCAAACGAAACTTCCGCATATTTGCTGTGAAAGGTAAAGGCAAACCATACTTCCATTTCAGCCATCTTGTTATCGTCTACAGGCACAAGCTCGAGCAATATTGAAAGAACTTTTTCCTTCGGCGGCATGTCGCGCCGGATCATGTCATTGATTCGACTGTTGACCCGCTCCTTGACGAGATCCATAGCGAAAGCAAGCAGTTCTTGCTGGGTTGTGAAGTAATGGCGCAGCGCTCCAAGCGATAACCCTGCTTCTTCCGCAATCTTTCTTACTGTCGCCCCCTTCATTCCCTGATTCAAGATAACGCGCCATGTAGCCTCAGCGATCTGAACCTTTCTTTCCGTACGATCCACTATTTTCGGCATGTCCTAATCTTATCAAAGGGCAAATGCAAACACAATTAAATAATACAGTTGTATTATTTAGGGTGTGACGATATACTTACTTGTGTTATTTAATACATCTGTATTTTTAATAGAGGAGCATGATCATGGGGTTTGTGGCGTGGGCAATTATCGCTTGTGAAATATTGTTTTGGGCCGTTATTTTGTCGGGACTTATTGCACGTTATGTGTTCAAACGGCAAAAGCCGGGTTTCATATTGCTGGCATTAACGCCGGTTATTGACTTTTTATTATTAGTAACGACGAGCATTGACCTGATGCAAGGGGCGGCAGCCACGACGGCTCATGCGATTGCGGCGGTGTATATCGGAGTTTCGCTTATTTTCGGGAAAGGCATGATCGAATGGGCGGACGAACGGTTTCGCTATTACGTTGCGAAGCAAGGGCCGAAACCGATGAAGCGTTACGGTATCGATTATGCGAAGCATCAATTCAAGGGATGGATTAAGCACGTATTTGCCTTTTTGATCGGAGCTGCGCTTTTGATCGGGCTAATGCTCGTCATTAACGACTCGGCTCGTACTCAAGCTCTATCCGGAGTGTTGAAAATCTGGATGCTTGTACTTGGGATAGACTTTATAATCACCATGACTTACTGGATCTGGCCGAGGCAAGCGAAGCAGCCTTAAGCTTATTTTATAGGAGGCTTGCCTATGTTACCGAAAGCCTTATTATTGGATCTCGACGATACGATTATTTCATTTGATCATGGCGTTGATCTCGATCGTTGCTGGAAAGAGGCTTGCAGCAAGCATCTGCATGTGCAAGATGCAAATATTGAACATGTCGTATCCCTCATCAAATCGCAGGCAACATGGTTCTGGAGCGACCCCGAGAGGCATCGGATCGGACGGATGGATCTTGACCGGGCAAGAATAAGCATTGTCGCAAAAGCACTGGAAGATGCCAAACTTGACCATAGAGCTGCAGCCGAACGCATAGCGACCGAATATGGAATGATGCGTGACGAGGCTGTCTCCTTATATCCCGGCGCGGTCGAAGCGCTGCATTACTTCCGTGATGCCGGCATGAAGCTTGCGCTCATAACGAATGGAAGCTCACGCGCGCAAAGAAAGAAGATTGAGCGCTTCGGATTGGCTCCATTGTTCGATTGCATCATTATCGAAGAGGAATTCGGGGCCGGCAAGCCTGCTCCTGAAGTGTATATTCATGCTTTGGAACAACTCGGTGTCCGCGCGGATGAAGCTTGGATGATCGGGGATCGTTATGAATGGGAGGTTGCCGCACCTCAGAAATTAGGCATTAAGGGCGTCTGGGTAAATCCGAAAGGCACGGAGTGTCCGTCACCTATGCTCCCCTTTAGAACGATTGACACTCTAAGCGAAGTAATAAGTTTCTTTACGTCTTAAGACTCAAAAAAAGAGGTTGCCTGTCGACGGCAGCCTCTTTAATGTTTTGGTCCGCTGCCGGATTGCAGCTCGCTCAAATATTGATCCAGACGGTCAAGCCTCTCTTCCCAAATGGCGCGAAACGATTGAAGCCATTCGTCCATCTCTTGAAGCGGCTCGGCGCGAAGTTTATAAAATCGGCGATTGGCTTCCGGACGGACCTCCACGATCTCAGCCTCATTGAGCACCTTCAAATGCTTTGAAACCTGAGGCTGCCTCAATTGAAGCTTCTCCGCAATCTCATTCACGGTAAGCGGTCCGTCGCGAAGCAGTTCGACCATATGCAGCCGGTTCGGTTCAGCAAGTGCGCTTAATGTTTCCGTCCTCATGTCCATCCCCCTGCTGTATGATAATGAAAAATGAACTTTTGCTATGAGCCTGCCCGACACAACATTATAATACATTATATATCCACAAGAGAAGGGTTCGTGAAAACGGTGCTCCGATTAAACGCGATACGAGTGGTTTTTTTGCTAGGCGTTTCACTTATTGCTGCCGGCATCATTTATTTCTTTGCCGCGAACTGGGGCGGGTTGCCCCGATTACAAAAAATATCGCTTGCAGCAGGATTGATTGTAATATTTTACGGGGCGTCGTATTTGTTCTCGCGGCTAAAGACGCTTCCCGGCCATCATGCCTTTCTGTCCGACATATTGCTGGTCGCAAGCTGCATATCGTTCGGAGCGGCCGTCGCTCTGCTCGGTCAAATTTATAATTGGCACGCCGACAGTTATACGTTGTTTCTCGCCTGGTCCGTTCCTGCGTTATTGTTCGCCCGAATCGGGCGGTACGGCCCGTTCTATGTTCTTTCGTACGTACTGCTGCATGCAGCGCTATGGTTTTATTTCTACCCTTCATCCTTAGGAACAACTTACACTGAAATCGAACGCCTTGCAATCGGCGGATTGTTTGCATCGATCAATTTCATCGCATTCCTTCTTGCCGAGTACAAACGACTTCCGTCAGCGGCCGTAAAAACGTTGAGTTTTCTCGTTTTTTACCTTTTCCTGCTGCTGATGACGAATTCATTCGAATATGAAACGTATGGCGTATGGATAAACCTGCTTTATATCGTTGCGGCTATATTTTGTTTCTATTATTTTATCCGCATCCGTAGAAATAAGACGTTTCTTACATTGAATGCGCTGGCCGTGTCCGTTTTCGCCGTTTTTAAGTTTATCGAGTTGGCTTCCAGATTCGGTTCAACCGGCTTTTACGTGCTCGGGCTTTGCTTTGTCGCATTGCTCCTTACGGGGAACGTGCTGTTCTTTCGCTATGTCAACCGGTTAGATGATGAGTCTTCTCCCAGCTTACACATGGACGACTTCGAAGAGCGGCCGGAGCGGGAAACGAGCCGCAACGGGCGAATGCTTCGCGAAGTCGTATCAACGATCGTAACGATTGTCGGCGTATTGATCGGGAGCATTTCTTTAATCGGGCTCGTAATGTTTGCCGCGGGCAGCTCTGAGCCGCAATACGCGTTATTTATCATTGCTCTGGTGCTCATCGCCCCGATGCTTGCGCTCAACGAATGGAACGAAGCCGTCCGCTATACGCTGCTGACCGTCGGCTTTATCGCGGGAATCGTCTCAACCGTCTGGATCCATATGGCCGTCTTGTCTGTAGTTATGCTCCTTTTGTCCATAGCGGGATGGCTCGCATTAAAAGGACGCATCCAACGATTACTTACCTATGCCGTTACAAATTTGAATATCGGCATTGTGCTGGTTCAGCTGTTCGAATGGGCCGATCCGCAATTTGCATATTTTATTCTTACGCTTGCTGTTATTAACTCGGCTATATTCGTACCGCTTCATAGGAAGGCGGATCGGCCGTTCAGCCGGCATCTCAGGGAAAGCAGCTTGTTTTTTACTTTGCTGTACTTATTCTGGCTTACGTTTTTAGACGGCATTTTTCCATATTCCTATGAAATTTTTAATGCAGTCAACTTCATCGTCGTAACCTCGCTGATCTTCGTCTTTCTGCGGATGAAGAAATCGTCGGACGCAGGAGTCGCTTTTGTATTTTGGTTTGTGTATGTCGCATTCAAATATTACGATATGTTGTGGCCGCTGCTCCACAAATCGGTAACATTAATCGTTGCAGGAGTGCTTTTGTTCTCCGCTGTCTATATCATCGCACGAAAAGCCGGGTCCGGCGACGAGGAGCGACCCGGTTTGGCCATCGTCCGTAAGAGCTCGCTGGCGATATTCGCAGTCATCGTGCTGCAGCTCGCTTATTTGGGAGTTCAAGCCGTTAATAGCGAGATCCTTCTTACAAACGGAGTGTCCGTGAAGCTAGAGCTTCAACCGGTCGATCCGAGATCGCTGCTGCAAGGAGATTACGTTTCTCTCAACTACGATATTTCGGTCTTGCCCCACTCCGTTTCCGACTCTCCAAACCCTTATAGTCTAGCTCGGAGCGTAAAAGTGGTGCTGGCTCCTGACCAAAGCGGCGTATACCGTTTCGACCGCATGCTTGCACCGGGTGAATCGATCGCGGAAAAAGAGGTCGTCATAAACGGCAAGCTGCTGGGAGGACAAAGGGTATACTATGGAATAGAAACGTACTTCGTCCCCGAAGGTGCCGGGCTAGAGGTGGAACGGTCCGCTCGCTTCGCCTACATTCGGGTCGGCGCAAGCGGCGACGCATTGTTGGAACGGCTTGCCGAAAACTAGGCATTAGTTTAAGGAGGAAACGGCATGGAACTAGGATTACAAGGGAAAACGGCCGTCATTACAGGAGGAAGCAAAGGCATCGGTCTTGCAACCGCGCTTGCTTTAGCTGCAGAAGGCGCACAAGTGACAATCGTTGCGCGGGGCGTAGATGCGTTACAAACAGCGGCGGAGCAAATCCGCAACAAGACCGGTGCGGAACCTTTGACCGTTGCTGCGGACGTAGCCAACCAACAAGACGTATTGCGCGCGGTGGAACAGACCGTAGAACGGTTCGGCGGAATCGATATTTTGGTGAACAATGCCGGTACGGCGGCGGCGAATGCTTTTGAGGCTGTAACGGACGGCATGTGGGAAGCGGATTTGGATTTGAAGCTGTTCGGAGCGGTACACTTTAGCCGCGCGGTCATCCCCCATATGCGTAATCGAGGCGGCGGCGCCATAGTCAACGTGACCGCCGTCGGGGGCAAGGCACCTCCTGCCGGTTCCCTGCCGACCTCGGTTAGCCGCGCCGCAGGATTGGCGCTGACAAAGGCGATGAGCAAAGATTTGGCCCGCGACAACATCCGGGTAAACGCCGTATGCATCGGGTTGATCCGAAGCGATCAGATCGAGCGAACGTGGCAGGCGACAGCCCCGGAGCTTACATGGGAGCAGTACGCGGCGGATCCGCGCCATCAAATTCCGCTTGGAAGAATCGGCAACACCGAAGAGGCAGCCAACGTAATCGCCTTCCTGGTGTCGGAAGCTGCTTCATACGTTACCGGAAGCTCGGTCAACATCGACGGCGGCAAGTCTCCCGTATTGTAAAGATATAAATTCAAGAAAGACGGCCTTTACGGTCGTCTTTCTTTGTGATTCTTAAATAAAATTTGTCGAAAACTTTATTTATTTAGTTATTTTCACAAAGTATTTACATGGATTAATGTTATTTTATAGAATCTCATTAATGATAAAAAGCGGGTGACGATATGGATCATACGGATATGAAAATATTGAACGCGTTGCACGAAAACAGCAGGATGACGATTTCGGAGATCGGCAAAAGAGTCAATCTCTCCATTCCGTCCGTAACCGAGCGAATCCGAAAAATGGATGAGGCCGGCATTATCGAGTGTTATACGATCAAAATCAATCGTGCGAAAACGAACTATAAGCTTCTCGCTTATGTGCTGGTGACACTCGACCGCACCGAGCATATTGAAGGCTTCCGAAACGCAATGCTCGAATGCGCCTCCGTGCTGGAATGCCATCATATCGCCGGCGAATACGACTATTTATTGAAGGTCTTAGTGGAAGATCCTATGCAGCTTGAGCGCTTTTTGTCCGAAACGTTAAAAAAAATTCCCGGCGTGCAAAAAAGCAACACTATGATCACGCTATCCACTGTAAAGGAAAATCTCAATATTCTTTAGGAGGGGCGAATGATGCTGCTCAAGGGCTTTAAATTAGGAATGCTTTTGCAGCTGGCGGTAGGTCCGATTTGTATATTTATTTTTCAAATTGCGACTGTCCATGGCTTTCTTGCGGCTGCTGCGGGTGCTCTAGGAGTTGCGGCGGTCGACGGTCTTTATATTGCTGCAGCCATTCTCGGAATTGCTTCGATGATGGAGCGCCGAAGCACGCAGCTCGGATTAAAGCTATTCGGAGCTGCGGTTCTATTTGTCTTTGGGGTAGTCATGATCATAGATGCATTCCGTCACGGCACGCTTCCTTCATTCAACGTACGGAGTATTTCGGGCGCTGACCATGTATTTTTAATTGCAATGCTGCTAACCGCATCAAATCCGCTGACTATCTTATTTTGGGCGGGCATTTTTTCGGCGAAATTAACGGAGGAGCGAATGGCGCGTCATGAGCTTTATACGTTCGGGCTCGGCGCTTTGGGAGCTACGGTTATTTTCTTGACCGTCGTTGCGCTTGCCGGCAGTGTAACCCGCGATTTCATCACCCCGTTCCTGGCACAGTTGCTTAATGTCTCGGTCGGCAGTCTGTTTGTTTTATTTTCATTCAAAATGCTGCGGAAGAAGCAGCGTACTTTGCCGGAACAAAAGAAAATGGTATAATGTGGGACATGCAGGTTTGAAACGTAATTTATTTAAGGAGTGAACCGAATGGCTGTAGAAGTATATTTGAATTTTAACGGGAACTGCCGCGAGGCTGTGGAGTATTACGCGAAGGTGTTCGGTAATGAAAATCCGCAAATTATGACCTTCGGCCAAATGCCGCAGGATTCGAATCATCCGCTCCCGGAGGAAGCGAAAAACCTGGTCTTGCACGCCAGGCTGAACATTAGCGGAAGCAATGTTATGTTCTCCGATACGTTCCCCGGCATGCCGTTCACAGTAGGAAATAATGTGAACCTAACCCTTAACAGCACAAACTTGGACGAGGTCAAATCGGCGTTCGATCAGCTTAAAGAAGGCGGCAAAGTCAACATGGAGCTTCAAGAGACGTTCTGGAGCAAATGCTACGGTTCGTTAACCGACAAGTTCGGCATTGAATGGCAATTTAACTACGACAGCGGCGAAATGTAACAAAACGGAAGGATGTAGGGCTTCTCGAGTGTCGGAGGAGTCCTCTATCCTTCTTTTTTTGGGGTGTCGCTTCAGTGACTGTGCCCTCTGGCTGAGGTTAACGGAACCGGGTGTCCGCTAAATCGGTAAATCCGCAGATTTCCACTGATTTTTGGCGAGTTAGCGGATATGTCTTCCCGTTAATTCGTCATTTTCCCTCATTTCGCCTCATTCAGCGGACAAACGGTTCCGTTAACGGGGGTTCGCTCTAATACGCTTCCCCTATGAAGATCTGGTTTCTCTGAAAAAAGTCGGCCGACTCCTCGTACGTTATTGAAGATAAAACTTGAGCCAGCTTCACGAACTTGATATTGCCGATTTCTTCGTCTTTAGGCTTTAAATCGGTGCGATCGCCGGAATAGCGTACAAGGAACATCGTAGTTTTCTGGCTCTCGAACCCTATTTTTCTTCTAACATGCTCGCTGAAAGGAAAACAAATCGGATCCTCGAACCGCTGCAAAATTTGATACGCGGTCGATCCCGTCTCTTCCGACAGTTCCCTTGCCAATGCGTCCTGATGATCCGCATCGGTCGGTTCTACTCCGCCTTTCGGAAAGTCCCAGGTTGCTTCTACTTTTTCGCCGGCACCCATTATTTTTTGCACCAGCATGCATTCGTCGCCTTGAATGACGATTGCGCCGACAGCTTCCCGTACGGAACGATAATGCGATGTATCCCCGTATATTTTTACTTCCGCAACCCCGTCTTCAATTTCTACCTTACAAAGAGCCGTCGAATGAAGAAGAGGAGGGTCCCATAGCTTTTGAAGCGGCCTCCGTTCGAAATATGACATCATTGTTTTTAACACGGCGGCGTGCGTAACGATCAAGACGGTGTCCCCGGCATGCTGCTCTATAATGCTATGTAAATAAGGGATCACCCGCCTCTCGAGTTCGTAGAAGGATTCGCCGCCATAGACCGGCTCATATACATGCGGCGTATTCCAGAACGAAAAATAATTATCCTTGAACTCAGTTTCAAGCTCTGACCCGATCCTGCCCTCCCAGCTTCCCATGTTTATTTCTCGTAGTTCATCGGAGGGCACGATCCGAATAGACCGCCGGCCTGCTATGAGACCCGCGGTTTCCATAGCTCGGTTGCTTGAGCTGGAGTATACGGCTCCAAACTCCACATGTTCTAACGCTTCGCCCAGCCAACGCGCCTGCCACCGTCCAAGATTTGTAAGAGGCGAATCTTTATGCCCTTGCAGTCTTTTTTCGCGGTTCCATACCGTTTCTCCGTGCCTCGTCAAATATACTGTGGTTTTCAACGACAACCCCCCTCTTACAACATAGAAATTTCTACCAATCTATTTCATTGTACACAATCATCCCCCGCGACACCTACATAAATAATAGAACCACTACAAGTGCAAGTATGCCCGTAATCATTCGATGCGCCTGAAATTCAGGCATAAAATTCAAACCCTTGCCGTGTAACGACTTATTGCAGGTGGGTCTCATGCTCATTTGGCGGTAAATGGGGGCAATAGCGCGGTGAAACCTCACTAATTCGCTGAAATACGCGCTGCGAGGTAACATAGTGAGGTCAAACTTTCTTATTTCGGCGGATCCATGTTCATTAGGCGGTGTGCGGGGGAAATAGCGCAGTAAAACCTCACTATTTCACTAAAATACGCGCTGCAAGGTAACATAGTGAGGTCAAACTTTCTTATTTCGGCGGATCCGTGCACATTAGGCGGTGTACGAGGGCAATCAGCGTGACTTCCAATAATGTAACACTACAGGTTGCTATTCAGCCCAAATCAGCGAACGAAAAATTTTTAGCAACACTTGGAGTTGCTATTTCCCGATTTTCATCTTTGGAACCTAGTTTTTGGGACCAACAGCAACTTGTAGTGTGGCTATGTTCCCAAACAAAGCGAAAAACAGGCCGATAGCAACTCCCCGTGTTGCTATTTCATATGAAAATGATAAGCGGGCAGCAAACGGTCCTTCAGCAGCCCCATCAGCAGACCGGACGTAATTTCCGCAACCGTCAAGCCCGATTCGATCGCCCAAGGCCCCCAGCCCCTATCTGCGGGAGAACCGAATACTTCCCGCAGCTCGACGTCGAACGCCCGTGCCCAAGCGCCGTCGATCGCCTTGTTGCCGCTCATGATTTGAGCGGACATGTTCATCGGCCGCTCAGCACGTTAACGCCGTTCTCGTCAAGAACGACGATATGCGTGCCGAGCTCTTTATTGTAAGCGAGCAAGTGCTCCTGCAGCGCCTGATTGTTCAGCAGGAGCACTAAGTAACCGCCTTTATTCGTCTTTACCG
This sequence comes from Paenibacillus thermotolerans, assembly GCF_028745515.1. GTDB lineage: Bacteria > Bacillota > Bacilli > Paenibacillales > YIM-B00363 > Paenibacillus_AE > Paenibacillus_AE thermotolerans. Next base: position 51,152 of record NZ_JAQZSG010000031.1, read on the forward strand.
GTGTCGAAGGGACAATCAGCGCCAAATGCGGCGAAGCTTGCACCTCATGCGAAAAAAACTGCAAAAACGGCGACTGCTGCTCCTTTACCTTATCGAGCATCTTTACGTCTTCGAACATGCCGAAGGGGGTGATCCCTGTTTGCGAATCGAACACCTGCTGCGTTTGCAGATTGATTAAGTAAACCCTTTCAATGAACGGCTCGGTTGAAAGGAAATTGGTAATCGTGCTCAAAACCTCCATGTCCGCCAGCGGATCAAACTTTTCGGTCTGCAGCCATTCCTGAATGTTCTGGTCCTCGTACATATTAAGGCCGTACGCTTTCAGCTTGTTTAGGATATACTCCGTTTGGCTGGCAGTATGAGCGATTTGTCCTGATTGAACAAGTCCATTTGCGAGTAAGCGTATTTGGAAAATTGGTTGGACAGAAATAAAGAAAAAGGAACGACGATAATCGTCAGCACGATTCCGATCCAAAGGAAGAGACGTATGAAATTTCGTGATGGCAGTTCCCTCATGATCCGCCCTCCGTTTGCTGTTGTTTGCATATGTATACGACGCAAGGGTATTCTCGTCCTTCAAGCCGTACCTTCCTTTTCACGGAGCATCGTACCATGGAACGAACGGACCCGCCTAGTTTTCATTCGGCGAATCCGGTTCTGGAACGGAGAACGAACCGCATCGGACAATAAAGAACCGCCAGTCGGTCAGGAAGCGGTTGCCGCTGCACCACGAACAAACGGGCAGCCCCAAAAATGGGTGCGGCCCGTTTTCTATTACGGTTGAGGCTTGGAGGTTACTTCCATTATATCAGATTGTCCTACTTCCGCTTCCGAAATATCGATAATTCAAATAAAGTCAGCATTGTTTGGTTCCGTAAGAAACTCTCATCGTGCCGGCGAATATCGAGTGGTATTGCAATCCGTTCTGCGAGAACTCGGTATGCAGCAGCAGTTCCGCCTCGAATTGGCTTCTCGCCTCCTCCTCCGACAATCCGCGCTTTATGAGATTGCCGACAAACTTCTCCTCGCTCGGCGGCGGTGCCGAAAAGCCCTCGTCGCAAATCGTTCGATACAGCTTTTCTTTATCGTCCGCATCCGGGTGCAAAAAGTTAACTCGGTCGCTGATTCGGCTGCCGATGTTTGTTAACCCAAGCTCTCTCATATATATAGGAATTTTTATGCCGATGTTGCCGTCTTTTCCCGTCCGCTTGAAATCCAGCTCGTACAGCTTCTGAAGAATGCCCAGATTCACAATTTTCGATTGCTCGATCTCGTGCACATAGAAGTTAGCCATGGCGGAGTTCCAGTGAGGCTCGATGCAGATCAGGCGGCCGCCCCGTTTGACGCTTCGCATCATTTTTCCCATAATTTCTTTAGGATTGGGCAGATGCATAAGCAGCGCCTGACAAATGGCGATATCATACGCGCTTTCTTCTACCTGCAGCTTGTTCACGTCACTGACAATAAACTCCGCCACGAAAGGAAGACCGCTAAAAATTTCCCTGGCTCTCTCAATCAACTTATTTCCTCGATCGACTCCGGTGTAAGTGGACCCTTCGGGCAAATAAGGGAGCAGCTTGTAACCCAAATAACCGATTCCGCAGCCGAAATCGATCATGTTAACAGGCTCCGTAATGCTCCACACGCGTTTTACTAAAAATTCCAGATAATCGTCGTTGAAGAACATATAACGGCTGTTCAACAAATATTCCGCTTGATCGTCCCACTCGAATGTTTCCATTACACCGCCTCCTCCGCCAGTGCCCTTTTCCACTCCGAGTAAAAATGGTTTACCGACGCATACCGCTCTTCTTTAATCGGCGAAACGGCTTTGATCGCAACATGAAGCAGACTATCCGAAGCTCTCCATTGGTCTGCCGACCTAACGCCGTTTCCAAGAAACATAAAAGCTAAAGCGCCCATCGTAAACACGTTGGTCCGATGATCGATCACGCTCCCTTTGCAAAACTCTTCCGGCGCCATCAAGCTTCTCGATCCCGGCAGCCTCTCCTGCTCCAGTATAAAAGGGCCGCTCGCATAATGGTCAAAGTCGCAGCAATGAACTTCATCCGTATCAAAATCGTAAATCATACTTCCCGCATAAAAATCTACAGCCACATAGCCTTTACTTTCGATCTCGGAATGAAGAGAATAGACGGCATTCAACGCTTGGATGATCTTATGCGGAGGAAGCTGACGGAAACGGAAGTGCGGGGATAACGGATTGTTTTTCCCTTCGGGTCCCGGGAAATCGGGCGAGCTAAGCACTTCTCCGTTAACCCAGTCGAATACGAGGGCGTATCCGTCCTTCGTACGCAAGGAATTACGCAATGCCGGCATAACCTCGCTGCTTACTGCCCGGTTAAAAGCTTCGGCGTTTTTCAGCCGCTCGATCGCCTCCTTGCGCCCGGAGTACTTCACGAACAGCTTCGTACCTTCCACCGCCACTCCGTACGAGATACAGCCCGAATCCTGTTTGTCGAACACTTTAAAAATATCGCCGATCCGTTTCAAAAACGTTTCAATGTCCTCCGATACATCGTTTACCGACAGCAGTTCGTTCTTTGGATACATTTTTAGCGCCTCCTTTTGCGTACGGTCGATCTATTTCAAAACTGCCGCAAAAGAAATATATCCAAAAAACGCCAAAAAATATAGACTTATAATAATCTGTAAGCTATACTACTATTATAGAAGCCAAGGACTGCTATGCTTATGTTTCATATTGTCTGCGAACGAACACGACACGCCGGTGTCGTTTTTTTATTGCATGGCTCGGCGGGAGGAAAGAAAGGAAAAGCCTTGATGAAACGATTAGCGATTATTACAGTCGGTAAAACCCATAGCGGAAAAACCACATTTGCCAGAGCTTTAGAACAACGTCTGCGCAATTCGGTAGTGATCGATCAGGATAACCATGCTGAATTTATCAATACATATACTACAAAACCTTACGGCCCGAACAAGGACCCAATACCATAAAGCATGCCATCACGAATACGATCGTTGATTATGCTGTTCATCATACCGATTTTCATCTCATCCTTTGCAACTCCAATCGCGTGCGTAAAGGCCGTTTGGAGCTTCTCGAACATTTTCGTAATAAAGGTTTTATCTCTGTTCTTGTTCATTTTGATATTCCGGATCATATTCTTCAGCAGCGCGTCGCCGCAAGTCAGCGCAGTAAACAAGTATTTCGAAGCGCATCTTCTTTTGAGGAAGTGCTTATTCGGCAGCAGGCTGAGACGAATAAAGGCGACGTGATCCCACCGGAAGAAGGCGAAGCGGACCATTTCTTTGTGATTAAAGACTCGAATGAAGTTCAGCCGACTATAAAAAAAATGATCGATATTGCGACAAGTTTATGATTGATGCTATCGGCTTGACATTAGGAAAGGCCGCCGATCGCTCGGCAGCCCCTTTATCCCCCCACTAAAACAAACACGTTATTGTCCGGCGCTTGCATGACCGCCGCATGCCCGCCCAATGGGTTAGGAAAGGGTGTGCGGATCCAGCGAACCTCCGGATTCGATTGTAAAAACCGGTAAGTTTCTCTAACGTCCTCAACGACAATCTCAGTTTCAACAAATGCAAGATTCGGATTCGTCTTCAGCACTAGCTCCGAATTGCCTTCAGGATACTTCAAACCAACCAGCTTCCACTGCTTCCCTTCATCCTGAAAAGCTTCCCAGGACTTCGTTAAGCCTAACGATTGATAAAACTCCAACGATTTTTCCAAATGTTCCGTGTAAATAGCGACACATTCGATTTTCTTCCACATATCGTCCCGCTCCCCCGCAGCAGCTTCATTCGATCCGATCCGTTCGATCGATCAAACCAAGGATACTACATTGCCCTACGGGCAAGGTCAAGACCTAGCTGAACCGTCTACGCGAAAGCATAAATAATGTCCTCCAAATGCAATGCCCTCGATCCTTTGACCAGAACGACATCGCCAGCTTCGATAAAAGCTACATGCCCCTGCGGGAACTTCTCTTGCGCGGCTTCCGCAATTTGCAGTCCCAGCTACGGTTAATCACGGGACGCCACCTCTTTTCCAATAAACTGCCTTACAACCTCCGAATCGTCGAAATGATGCTTCACTCCCATTACTTCCTGATAATTCTCATGGCCTTTGCCCGCGATAACGACGACATCCTCCGGTTTTGCCAAGGCGAGCGCACGATGAATCGCAGCTTTACGATCCTCGATCGTTTCATAACGGCAGCCGGTTTCCGCCAATCCGGCCTCTATATCCTCCATGATCATGACCGGGTCTTCCGTTCTCGGATTGTCGGAAGTAATGATGCAAACATCCGAGTGCGTTCCGGCAATGCTTCCCATGATCGGGCGTTTCGTTCGATCCCTGTCGCCTCCGCATCCGAATACGGTAATGATTTGTCCTTTCGCAAACCCTTTCACGGTTGACAGAACATTATCCAGCGCATCCGGGGTATGGGCGTAATCGACGATCACCGAATATCCCCGGCTTGCAGCGATCGTTTGAAATCTGCCTTCCACTCCTTCAACGGACGCCAGACCGCACGCAATTTGCTCAAGCGAAAGCCCCAGCTCAAGGCAAACGGCAATGGCGGCCAGTGCGTTGTAAACGCTGAAGATGCCGGGGATGCGCAGTTTCATCCGCACCGCTTCGCCGCCGGCTGCGACGGTAAATGCTACCTCTTCGCTCGAAAGCGATACGTCCGAGGCTTTCAAATCGGCGTCATTCGTCACTCCATAGGTCGTTATTTCGCAGCTTCCTTCTCGGCGAATCACTTCGGCGGTCGGATCATCCGCGTTAACGATTCCTCTCTTGCACATTCGAAACAGCTTGAGCTTTGCATTCATGTAATTTTCCATCGTTTTATGGTCGTCCAGATGGTCTTGCGTTAAGTTCGTAAAGACGCCGATATCGATATCCGTATGATCGAGCCGATGCAGCTCCAACGCCATGGATGTCGCTTCCATGACGACATCGCCTGCGCCTTCGTCAAGCATCCGCTTGAACAACGCATGAAGATCCAGTGCCTCGGGCGTCGTATAGGTCGTCTTTTCCATCTTAAGCACTTGATCGCCGATGCGGTTATGAATCGTTCCGATGACGCCTGTTTTTCTTCCGGCGGACTCAAGAATCGCTGCAATTATCGTCGAAACCGACGTTTTTCCGTTCGTTCCCGTGATTGCTACGGTGTTTAGTCTCTTTGAAGGTTCCCCGTAAAATCGGTGAGCAAGCAGCGGTACTAGTTTGCGGGTATCGGCCGCTTTGACCGCGCATATTCCAGGCGGCAGGTCGTCGATGTCACGTTGAATGAGTACGACAGCAGCTCCTTTACGCGCCGCTTCACGAATGTAATCATGCCCGTCAAGCTTGAAGCCTTGAATGCAAACAAACATCGAGCGCTCCCGCACCTTGCGCGAATCATACGTTATATGTCCGACCTCGGTCTGCTCCGTGCCTTGAATAACGGTATAATCAATCCCGGCCAACAGGTCCGCCAGCTTCAAAATATCCCCTCCTGCTTATTATCCAACAGCCATTTCACGCCTTCCAACACGTTGTCCGCGATAAAATCGGGCTCCGCCTCTGCCCATTGGCTGCGATATTTGCCCAGCGATTGCTCGCCCCACCCGGTTTTCACCAATATTTTGACCGCTCCGACCCGCTCGGCCGCCAGCATATCCGTCGAACCGACGTCCCCGATCACTACACACTTCGTCAGGTCCAATCGGTGCTCCTCGGCTGCGCGGAGAAGCATCCCCGGCGAAGGCTTCCGGCAATCGCAGCCTGCATCGGAGGAATGAGGGCAAATATAGGCTTGATCGAATCCGAACGAAGCGAACTGCTCGACAAACTGCTCCTCCGCCGCTTCCCCTTTGGAGATCCGATGTTGGTTCGTAAAGGCAAACACTTTGATCCCCTCATGTTTTAACCGTTCGATCGCTTCCGCGGCGAAGGGATACAACTCAAAATCTTTCGGATGTATGAAGTGCCCCGTTCCGCCGATCGATCCGTCCCGGTCGATAAAGACCGCCTGCACCGTTTGCGATGGCATCGATTATTCCTCCCTGCACAGCAATCCGAGATCTTCCCACCGGTATGCCGCTTCCACCAGCGTAGACCCGCCGATTTCAATCGACTTGGTGAGCGCAAACGTTCCGCCCAAATTTTCATAGAAATATTTCGAGCGATTTTTTTCCAACACCCAGATTAGCATAGATTGATAGCCGTCACCGTTCAATTGTTCCGCGAGCGCTCGGACAAGCTTCTTTCCAAGTCCCTTCCGGTGATGTGCCTCCAAAATATAGATTGCATACAGCTCCCCTTCCGCCTCGCCGAATTTCCCCGTTCGTTCCTTCCCGCCGGAGCAGAACCCGACAATGCTTCCGTCGCCATCCTCAGCTACGAAAACAACGTTCGTATCCGTCCGTTTCAACGTATTGACCCATCGTTCAGTCCGTTCTTTATAAGATAATGAGTTCAAATATTCATCCGGAACAATGCCCTTATACGTCGTGCGCCAGCTGTCCACATGCACTCTGGCGATCGCTTCCGCATCTTGCAATACCGCTCTCCTTATATGCATCTATTACTCCCCCCTTGCTTTTATAACGCCATCTCGAACATTTTTGCGCACCACTCTTGCCTTACGTCCAATCCTGTATTAACGCACAACGATTTATGAAGCCGCATAAATTCGGGTACGATGCTTGCCGTCGTCTTCATGATCTGCTCGGGGCTGCGGCTGCAATCCCATGCTGCAAGCAGCTCCTTCTGCCAATCCGTCAGGCCGCTTCGTTCCCCTTCCAGCTTCGACCAAACGCCCCAGGCGCTGTCCGCCCAGCGATCCTTCTCCATATACCACCCGCGAGCCATCATCCAGCGAAACTTGTCGAGGTAAGAAATCGCGTAGTAAAGCTCGCCCCGCATGACGGAGCGGTACGTCTCGTGAACATAGGCGAATACTTTTCCTCTCCACTGCTCGACATCTTCAGCTGTCGGTATGTATTCGATCTGCGCCGACTTTTCCAGCACGTCGTTCACCAAACCATGAGGATCATACAGAGCTTTAAGCCCTTTCATCCAAATCGAGCTTACGAGCTCGCTCGGTGTCTGGTACCACGTGTCCATCTTTACAAAACAATCATAATGCACGACAACGACCGGGCTAGCAGCCGAAGCGTCTTCGAAGTACAGAACCTTTCCCCAGTTTTTCGGACGGACCCGCTTTTGCCGAATGAAGCTGTCCCTTTTCCCCGGGTCAACGATCGTATGGAGGTCGATGTCGGAATACGTATCGTAATTCCCTTTCGCCAGCGAGCCCCCTAAATAAATGGCCAGAACATCCGGATCCCCGGTTAAATCGTCCAGCGCCTTCGTTAAAAGCTCCTCTCTTCGTCTCGGCAGCTCGGCATCGCGTGCCGTATGCCTTGTCACATACCCCATATAATCTCCTCCCGTTTGTTTGAGAACTTAGCAACACTTGGTGTTACTATTGAACGTTTTTCGTACCCTTGCCGAAATTTAGCAACACCTGAAGTTGCTATTGTCACAAAATCGCTCATTGAAAGCTGCTTTTGTCACAAATAACAACTTCTCGTGATGCTGCGGTTTGCGCAATGACGGAAATTGAGCAGATAGCAACACGTAGTGTTGTTAAAGTTACGCCACAATCGAGTAGATAGGGGCGGCTAGCCCCTGACCTCTCACACCAC
>NZ_JAQZSG010000032.1 GCF_028745515.1 Paenibacillus thermotolerans
CAATCTTATCTGTCGGTTTCTGTCTACTCTAGTCTAGCATTCACAGTAGTTCCAGATTCCTCTCATCTTTTTGAGTAAGATAATTTCCATCGTGGTCTTTTCTAATAGCTTTTATGGCATACTTAATATTATCTTTTGATATGTACTCATAAACGTGAGCAAAACCACCGATACCGATTATGGGTAAATCCAACTGATCATAATTTTTATTGGATTTTTCCCAAATATCTAAAACATCTCTCAAGGTGCATGGGTCAATTTCCTTTAAAACATTAAGTTGTTTCATGGTTGGTATTCCTCAATAAATTGCTTATAAAGCCGGATCTTCTCAGGAGCCATATCGCATAAATTTCGTTCATACAAACTAATAAGTGCAGGGCTGCATTTTAACCTTTTACATACATCAGAAATTTTCAGATTCTTTTCAATTCTCAAGAGTTTCCACTTCATACGATTCAACATAATCACATCCCTTAAAATGTTTTAATAAAAGCGAAAAATAAAATGAGTGGACGACAATTGCCATCCACCCACTTAATATTGTTAATTAAAGCATAGTGTACTGTGCTACGGCTTTTTTGCTTCCAACCTTCAATGTAGCCTCAGCGATTACTTGACCACGAATCGAATCACCAACTTTAGCAAGCGGTTCGAATTGCGGTTCACGCAAGTAATCAAGCGAAAGATAATTCAAATCAAACACAGTCATCTTATCAACGGAAGCGTGACGAGAAAGTACAAAGTGAACCGTACCATAGTTAGTACGGATCGAATCAACGACAAGACCGAACACACTATTTTGCGCAATATAGGAATACGAATCTTTATATATTCCGTCAATTTGCTCTTTAATATCAGCGTTTACGAGAGCAAAGTATTCACCGCTAGGCAAACCTTGGAGCCACAACTTTTTAACTGTATTCTTTACTTCATCTTCCGTTACAGTGTCGGCAGTTGCACCAGTTACAGTATTAGAAGCATGTGCCCATTTCTCGATGCCATCCATACGGCGAATGAATGGAGTAGCAGACCCATCATTACGTGATCCTGTTGTAAGTGCTTTTTCCATTGCTACTTTAATTTCAAGCAATCGATCGGCAACTTCACCTGAAAATACTTTACCTTGACCATTCACATTGATTGCATTAGCTGTTCCACTGATGGATGCACCCTTTTGGAAAATCTCCAAAATATTATTCAGTTCTGCTCGACCAGATTCATAGAACGTCACGTTCTCGTTACCTTCCGTAACGGATACGTCAGAAGTAGTATCAAGCGAACGTTCGCGCCATGTTTGGACTGTACCATTAGCTTTACCTGTTAGGCCGCGAGCCAACAACAGGGAACTAAGCGGAGTATCTTGTACCCCAATTTTTACAATTTCTTTGGCGAGCGAAATAGATTCCGCAGAAGTAAGATTACTTGTTTTAAACATCCTTATTACATCTCCTTAATTAAATAGTTTTTGTAGTTTTGAATCGATCATGCCAAGAACATCATTATTTTTTTCAGCAATGTCATAAGCAGACTGTTGCTTGTGACTTTCTGGTCTATAAGATGAATCGACTTTTCGAGCCTTTAATACATCATGAAGTTTGCCGATTTTATTTTTTAAATCCTCGGCATCACTAGCTGAAATTAGTTCGGCAAAATCGGAAACATCTGCTTCCTTCATCAGTAGTACCATTTCCTTTTGAAGTAAATCTGCTTGTTTCTGTTCAAGCTGCTTCTCAGCATCCGTTTTTTCTTTCGGTTTGTGTTTCGCTAATTCGTCCTGAACCGGCTGCAATACTTCCTTTTCCCACTTTTGCTTTTCCTGTTGTAGTAACTCATTGACTTGATCTTGTGTGTAAGTTTCCATACAATCATCCCTTCTCTTGAAAGTTTATATTAATCAAGGCAAACGCCCTGATTTTAATAATTGCTGTTACCCCATTCCCCTTAAAATTATTTAATTGCAGAGCAAAAAAAATAGACCGTGTAAACGGTCAAGAGAAAGGGAGATTTGGAGGATAAATAAAATGAACTGAACTTGTAAAAATTGCTCGGTTAGAGGATTTTACCCCTCTATATATAGTGCTAAAAATATAAAGGGGATATGAACTATACTTTTGCTTTCTTAAGATTTTTATTTTTTGTATCTATGTATTGCTTATGTTTATGTATATGTGAATCCAAATCAATAAGATAATTTTGCATAATATCGATACACTTATTATAGATAGACTCGATTTGTTTTATTTCTTTCTTAGTTTTTATATTTGGAAACTCGCCCTTCTCAAGAATATTACTTAGTAATAGCCAAGATTTGGGGTGAAGTTTGTTTTCCAAAATACATCTCATAGATTTTCTTTTATCAATTGTTCCACCATCGGTTAAGACGTCAAATATCGATGTTGTAAAATCCTTTTTATTAAAATCTCGAACTACTTGTTCACCGAGTTGATAATTTAATTTAAGCCACGATACCAAAAACTTAAATTTATACACAATCATATTATCATTTCTGTCTTCTTTAACCATCTCATTAAACCGTAAAAAATGTTCAATTCGTTGAGATACTGGAACAAATTTTGATTGTTTATCAAACCAAGATTCATACAATCGTTTTATTGTCGTGCCTATTTCTTCTTCAATCTCTTTAACTCTTTGCGCCGACACCTTATACTTTGATCCAATTGATTCATATGTTACTCTGTCTGAACGTTTTGTATTGTATTTTTTAGAGTAATATTCCAATAAGTCGTCATAAACCTTTTGTTGCAATTCTGTAAAATGTTCTTTAAAATTAATCCGCTCTATAAATTGCTGAAATGTTTCACTGTTATAATCTTCTTTCCATCTTTTATAACTTGCTAAATTATATGAAGATTTTATATCTCCTTCATCGGTCGCAGACTTTTCTTTTTCCTGAAAATCTGGTCTAAGTATTTTTTTCTCGTCTGAAAGTACTTCAACCCTGTCTTTAAATTCATTATCTGTTACTGTGAGAATCCAATTCACAAGGTTCCTATGATTATGTACCCTACCTTTTGAATCTAAGGGATATTTCCCATCCTTGTTTGACATAAAATCCAAAAGCAATTCATTAAAGATTGATTTTATTTCTTCCCTCGAATAATAATCATAATAGATTTTATAAAGTTGCGTTATCTTAGAGTTGAACTGAGGAATATTATAACGAAATTCATCTATTCTGTTTCTTCCTTTAGCTTTTTTATTGATTTGTAATATTTTCTTTGTTTCTTGATTTTTCCAAAAGAGTTCTTCTAATATTGCATTGTTTCCATTTCGATACTCAATGATAATTTCCTTTAAATCAATATTTTCGTTTTCATTCGTCGTCGTGCTTTGAACCACTTAATCACACTCCAGTTATAATATTTTCTTTTTCGTAGGATCGTCTTCATTTAAAAAACATCCTTTCGTGCGCACAATGCGCTTCTTTTTTAGTTTAACGTCCGGTATATTGCGGTCACTCAGACGGTCAAGTTATTTTTGTTCTCCCGACTATGGGAGACAAAAAATTCATCTTCTTTAATTAACTATTCAAAAAAGCATCTTCACCATCAAGTGTAATTTGAAACTTATACGTTCCATTTTCAATTATTGGGTTATACACTAGATGACTTCCATTCAGTTTTATTAATGCTTGACTAATATGTGCCGTATTAATAAATTCCTTACTCTTCTTCTTTATGTCCGCTTCACTCAACCACTCATCTTTATACTCATACAGCACTTTTAAAACTTGTAGCTGGGTTTTAGTTAATTTCATATACTCACCTCCTTTCGAGAAATAAATTTGTAAAAGTGCTTGCAATAAAACTAGAGATTTATTATAATTGACGACATAGCATACGAATGGGTAAAGTAAATACAATCCAGAAAAAAAGAATAAAAAGGTAGCAACTGTTTTCTTTGGGCAGTCGATACCTTTAATTTATCATTCTATTGTAAATTTTTCAATAGTTTTTTTGGTCTTTATAAGAATATTATTGAATTTCGACTTTTACATACCCGCAATCATACTCGTTCATGTCGCTCAACAACGTTTTAAACGAGCGTTCGAACCACATAAAGTAACCATCCGTTGTCTCCAAGATATTCTCCTGAAAGTTAATCCCAAGGCATCCAGCATCCTCTAAGTCCTCAAGAGTTGCCACGGTATATTCAGGATCGGTTGCAGCTTCCTCCTTATCTAGCGTGAGAATCCATCCATACTCTTCCGAAACGTAAGCATAAACTTTTTTGACGTCGATAGCTTTTTTCATTTTTCATTCTCTCCCTTAGAACTATTTATTGGATGATTATTTAGTTCTTCGATACGATAATAAAGTTCATACTGCCAATCCACATCATGGGTATCTGAGGCGAGTTTAGACAAATTTTCTAATGTAATTAATTTCCAAAAGTGATTTGCATTAGCATCCATTAAAATCGCCATCTCATCAAGTTCTTGTTTGGACAATTCTCTTTGTCGTTTTTGGATAGTCCATAGTTCAGCCATGCGTTGGTGAATAGCCAAGATAGTCAAGTGCGTTACCCCCTTTCATTTTTAAATTTTCCCATAAGAAACTAGCAAAAAAGCGTATACTTTTTTGTTGATGAGTGGTATTATATATTTGATAGTTATACCGATGTCGGTATAACCCTTACCCTTTTATTATACCGTTATCGGTATAATGTCAACACCTAATTTGGGGAGTGAAATCGTACAATGGTCAGACTAAAAATCCGACTACAGGACGTACTCGACGAAAGAGGGATGTCGCAAAATCAATTATCGAAGTTATCCAACGTTACACAATCAAAAATCTCGAATTTATGTAACAACAAATTGCAGGAATTAAACATAGGTATCATTGAACGTATCGCGAATGCGTTGAACATTACGGACATTTCTAAACTAATGCAGTTTGAAGAAGAATAAAAAAAGGATGGGGTCGCAATCGTGATCCCATCCTTTTTTATGATTTTATAAATTGGCCATTAAGTGAAATCTGAGTCGGACAGCCGTGCCTTTATCTTCTTAAAGAAGTCCTCACCGTAAAGTTCTTTGAGTCGTTTCCCTCGATCTGCACCTTTAATTGGCGGTATGGTTGCTGCCTTTATATAGTCCCATTTGAGTTTCATTCGTCCAATGAAACAAGCATATGAAATCCCACTCCTTGCAGCTAATTCCAAGAGTTCAATTGGATATTTTCGGTTCATTTTGCCCAATTGAATTGCGCATTTTCTGTCTCGTTGCTCTAGTGCTTCCTTAATTGTTGTGGTTGCCGCCCGTTGCTCATCCCATCCTCTACGTATTCGATGAGAAAGTGCATTTTCAGAAATTCCGTTCGATTTCGCTAATGATTTTAACACTGGATTGAATTTTTTAATTGCTCGTGGTGGAGTAATAATGGCTTTCCGTTTCCCCCATCCATGACGACGAATACGATCTCTAAGGAGTCCTTTACTTACACCGTGATTTTTCGCTTCATCATAATCTTCATCAGTTATGTACCAATCATAAGGATTGTAACTCTTACTTCTGTCCATCTAAGTTGCTCCTTTTTAAATGTAAATTAAAATAAAGCAAACTAATTTATTTAACATTTATTACCATATATTAATGTTAGCACTACAGGCAAAAAGGGTGCTACCAGTAAATATTTCCACAAAAAGCTGATATCGACTAGAAAAGGAAAACGCCCCCAATCATGAGGGCGTTTCTTGTTTATTTTACATATTTATTGATTAGCGAATCACGTTCCGTTCTAAGGCGCTCAATTTCGTCTTGTATGGCGTTTTTGCGTTCAGCGGTACAAGTTCTATCTAATGCTTCTTTAACAAGCCGTAAATGCCTTCTGGCTAGGTTATACAGTGTATCAGCATCTTCGTCATTCATAATCCAAATCAGGCGATTATAATGTGTAGTATTATCCAGCAATTCGGGTGTCTTCTTCATTGTCAAATCCCCTCCATATTGGCAAGAGGACTATGCTTCTGATATTTCTTCCCGACTTCCTCATCACTAAAATCCAAATATGCCTTTTGGGTAACTTCTACACTGGAATGCCCTAATATGCGTGAGAGTGTGAACCAGTCACCGCCATTTAATATGTAATACTTTGCAAAGTTGTTACGAAGCTGGTGCGGATGTATTTCAACCCCTACCTTATTTCCAGCATCCTTTAGTGCCTTCTCAAAATTACGTATTTCAAGCTGTGTTCCCCTTGTTGTAGGGAAGAGAAAAGGACTCTCCACATAACGATCCTTATATTTTATCCAAGATTTCAGTTCTGCCGAAAGCTTAGGTGAAAAGTACACATATCGTTGCTGTTTGTTTTTCGGGTTAATGATTAAAATGCTTTTGTGATTAAAGTCGATATGCTCAGGCATCAAAGACAAACATTCGCCAATCCGCATTCCTGTATCAAGCAGCGTTTTTGTAATCAAAGCATTCCTATAATCATGGAACTTTGAAACATCGAATTGTTTAATAACTGTGCTTATATCATATGGTGTAAGAGTCCTTTTCAACTTACGTTCTACCTTTGGATTCTCAATGGATTCACATGGATTTTTCGTTATTTCACGTTCAATTCCATGAAGCCAATTAAAAAACACTTTAATGTTGCGAACATAATTAGCAACTGTAGTTGTAGAAACCTGCTTTTTATAGTCCGTTCGGCGGTCAGGATGATTCTGTTCCTTAGTATTTGCATTTGACACTACAGTATACTTTCCACGTTCTTGAACAAACTTGATGTACTGTCTAACGTGTCCCGACTGAACTTTTCTTGCATCTTCAATCTTAAATGAATCTTTAAGGTAAATTCCAAAAAGTTTTAACGTCTGCTCATAACTTGCTAACGTCTTACGCGCCAAGTTACGTGATGAACAGTAAAGCATAAAATTGTCGAGTTGAAAATCAAAATCCGTCATAAAAAATACCACTCCCTCATTGAGTTTTGGCAACCCAATAAAGCAATGGTATTTATACAAGTGACGTATGGAAATTTATCGCCTTAATTTTGCTAATGAAAAAGACATTCTACAAAATTGGTCGGCTCCCATTTTCCCAAAAACCCTTAATATCCCCCGTCTCAGCTAACCTTATTCTCGATCCGCAGCTTGTCCGCCACCATCGCGATAAACTCGCTGTTCGTAGGCTTGGCTTTGGATATGTTGATCGTATAGCCGAACAGATGCGAGATCGAATCGATGTTGCCCCGCGTCCAGGCGACCTCGATTGCATGGCGAATCGCCCGCTCCACCCGGGAAGGGGTCGTCCGGTANGCCGAACAGATGCGAGATCGAATCGATGTTGCCCCGCGTCCAGGCGACCTCGATTGCATGGCGAATCGCCCGCTCCACCCGGGAAGGGGTCGTCCGGTACTTCTCCGCAATGGCCGGATAAAGCGTCTTCGTTACGGCGCTTAACAATTCGATATTGTTATAAACCATCGTAATGGCGTCCCGCAAATATTGATAACCTTTAATATGTGCCGGCACGCCGACCTCGTGAATAATGTTCGTAATGCTTGCGTCCAAATTCGGCTTGCCCGCCGGTCTGGCCGGAGTCATCATCCGTTTGCGCTGCTGCGATTGGAACTGAATGGCGCTCGCGGAAGTGGAGCCGGCAGACACGTTCGGAACACCGGCAAGCTGGCGGATCCGATTGGCCAGCACGTCCATATCGAAAGGCTTCAAGATATAATAAGATGCGCCTAATTGAACGGCTTTTTGGGTAATGTTTTCTTGGCCGAACGCCGTGAGCATAATTATTTTCGGCATCGGATTGAGATCGTATTCCCGAAGCTTCTCAAGTACGCCAAGCCCGTCCAAGTGCGGCATAATGATATCCAGAATTAAAATATCGGGCACCGTATCCCGTTCTTCGAGCAATTTCAGCACTTCTTCCCCGTTATAGGCTACACCCGCAACGGTCATATCTTCCTGTTCGGCGATATATTCGGACAACAAATTCGCAAATTCGCGATTGTCGTCTGCCAGTAAAACTTCAATGGTCTGCAAAACGAATCCTCCTTAAGCTAGCTCATAACTGGCCATTATTTGGTCATATATGGAATTCGACACCGGAACTCAAATTCCTCCTGTCGAAAATTTTTATTTTCCGGCACTTTATTCATTATGTACGGAATAGGGAAAACCCCAAGGTGAGTTAACTCGCCTTAGGATTCGCCTTCTCGGATTTCATTAGAATGCCGGCATCGCGCAGCATCCATTCGATAAAGCAGCCGTATCCGCTTGTCGGGTCGTTAACGAACACATGCGTCACTGCGCCGATCAGCTTGCCGTCCTGAACGATGGGGCTGCCGCTCATCCCTTGTACGATTCCTCCGGTTTTGTCGACAAGCCTCGGGTCCGTAATTTTGATAATCAAGCCTTTGGTCGCCGGGAAAGCCTGCTTCGCCACATGAACGATCTGGATATTGAACTTTTCCACCTTCTGTCCGTTCACTACCGTGTAAATATGTGCCGGACCTTCCTTCACTTCGTTGGCGAAAGCGATCGGGATCGGCTTGTTTTCTTTGCCGTACTCCGGGGCTTCGTTCATTTTGCCGAAAATGCCGAAATCGGTGTTTTTCTCGATATTTCCGAGCACTTTGTCCTCCCGGAAAAAATGCGCCCGTTTTTCGCCCGGTTCGCCGTTGTGGCTTTTGGAGATCGAAGTAACGTTGGAATATACGATTTCGCCTCCGCCGACCACGATCGGAGTTTGCGTATCCATATCGGTGATGACATGGCCCAGCGCGCCGTAAGCCTTCTGATCCGGTGCATAGAACGTCAGCGTTCCGACACCCGCGGCCGAATCGCGGATATAAACGCCCAATCGGTAGGCGCGATCCTCCGCATCCCAAGCGGGTGTTATTTTCGCTTCGATTTCATGACCGCCCCTCAAAATAACGAGGTCGATCGGCTTTTTCTTTTCTCCCGCCGCTTGAACGATGGCAGCGACCTTATTGACGTCATCAAGCGGCTGACCGTTCATCCGAACGATTAAATCGCCGACTTTGATTTTCGCTTCCTCGCCGGGAGAAATTTTGTTCCCCTTGCCGTCGGAAACTAAATGATGACCCACAATAAGAACACCTTTAGACTTAATTTTTACGCCGATCGTCTGCCCGCCCGGAATCACCTTCAGATCCGGAACGACGTTCACCTTGACGGTCTTTAAAGGAATCGTTCCAAACAGCTTCAGCTTCATTTCCGCTTGGCCGGCTTGCTCGCTGCGCAGGGAAATCGGTTTACTCAAGTTTACGTCGATGGAAGGCTTCGACGAACCGTTCACCTTTACGATGTCCGGATTGTCCACCGACACTTGTGCGTGAACCGGCATGCTCAGATGGAGCTGCTTGCCTTGCCCGTCAAACAGATTGAGTTGCTCGGGAAACGTGGCAAAATGTTGAAACGGGGGCGATACGGTAATGAGACAAACAATAAAGACGAGCATAAGTCCGAATAGTCTTTTCTTGATGCCGGATCTCAACCCTTCCTCACGCTCCTTTACGTTTCTCGCTTAAATGGCGAAAAAGTTCGCTCAATAACGTACCTTTAAGGTAACCCCGCCCTAGTTGTTTTATTACTGCAAATGATTCCTTAATGCGTGATTACCACGCTGTTTTTCTTTGTTCGGCCAGGTTAAGCATTTCTTGAGCGTGCTGTAAAGTCGTGTCCGTCACCTCGACGCCTCCGAGCATTCGGGCGAGCTCGCGGGCTCGTTCTCCTTCGCCCAAACGGTGAATTTGCGTGAAGGTCCGGTCGTCTTGCACCGTCTTGACGATCGAATACTGCGCATCGGCCATACAGGCGACCTGCGGAAGGTGCGTAATGGCGAATACTTGGGCTTCTCTGGCGAGACGAGCCATTTTCTCCGCAATCGCTTGGGCGGCTCGGCCGCTGACTCCGGTATCCACTTCGTCAAAAATAAGAACCGGGACCCGGTCCACCTTCGCAAAAATCGACTTTAACGCAAGCATAATTCGGGACAGCTCGCCGCCGGAGGCGATTTTATGAAGGCTGCGGAGCGGCTCCCCCGGATTCGGAGCAATGAGAAATTCCGCCGTATCCGTTCCTTCCTTCGTCCACCGGCCGTCCGTCGAGCCGAGCCCGACCTCGATTTTCGTTTTTTCCATATGCAGGTCCTTCAAATGCTCTGTCAGTTCGCGCGACAGCCGCGCAGCGGCCTCTTTCCGTTTGACGGAGAGCGCTTCGGCTTTTTTGCCCATTTCGCGAAGCTGCCGCTCCAGCTCTTTCTCAAGCTCCGCAATCCGTTCCTCGTGGTTGTCAAGCTTTTCAAGCTCCAGCTTCATGCGCTGTCCGTGCCGGATGACATCCTCCGCCGTTTCTCCGTATTTGCGCTTCAGGTGGGAAATCGTCGCCAGTCTTGTTTCGATTTCGTCCAGCCGGTCAGGATTGAACTCGATGCTTTCCTTGTAATCGCGAAGCTGATACGACGCGTCCTCGATTTGGTAATAAGCCGTCTGCAGCTGATCGATGATCGGAGAAATCGTTTTGCCGTCATATTTTACAATATCCGTAAGGCGTTGAATCGCTTTATTGACCGCTTCCAGCGCCTTCCCGCCGCCGTACAGACAATCGTAGGACTCGTTGGCGGATTGATGAAGCCGTTCGGCGTTCGACAGCTTCCGCTTTTCCTCCTGCAGCCCCTCGTCCTCGTTCGGCTTCAAAGCAGCCGCGGCTATTTCCTCCCACTGAAAGCGGTACAAATCCGCCAGCTGGAGCGCATTTTTGCCGGCATCCTTCGTTTGCTCGAGCTCGTTGCGAACCGCCGTGTAACGGTCGTAAACGGCCCTGTACGCCGCCTTCTCCGGCTCGATATCGGCCGCCGCATACGCGTCAAGCAGCTCCAAGTGCTTGTCCACCCTCAGCAGCGACTGGTGCTCATGCTGGCCGTGGATGTTGACCAGCGTCTCTCCCGCGGCTTTGAGCGTCGCCATCGTGACCAGCTGGCCGTTGATTCGTGCGGTGCTTTTGCCGCTTGCGGAAATTTCCCTTCGGACGATCAGCGGCTCGTCTTCATTCGCCGAAATGCCGTTCATCTCCAAGATGCTCCATACGGGATGATCCTTAGAAATATCAAAAAGAGCCTCGATTTCCGCTTTGTCGTATCCATGACGAACAAGGTCGGCTGAAGCTCTTCCTCCGATTGCAAAGCTTAAAGCATCGATTAATATGGATTTCCCGGCGCCGGTTTCGCCGGTCAGCACATGAAACCCTTCTTGAAAAGAAACGCGAACCTCGTCGATTACGGCCAAATGTTTAACGGACAGCTCCAGGAGCAAATTCGTTCCCTCCGTTATAGTGAAATAATGAGATTACGACAGCATTCCCAAAATTTGCTCGACGACACGCGAGCTTGTTTCCTTGTCGCGGCATATAATAAGCACGGTGTTATCGCCGCTGATCGTCCCCATCACATCGG
Organism: Paenibacillus thermotolerans; assembly: GCF_028745515.1. Taxonomy (GTDB): domain Bacteria; phylum Bacillota; class Bacilli; order Paenibacillales; family YIM-B00363; genus Paenibacillus_AE; species Paenibacillus_AE thermotolerans. Next base: position 11,459 of record NZ_JAQZSG010000032.1, read on the forward strand.
GCCAATCCAGGTTGTCGATCAGCTCGGCCAGCGTATTCGCCGTACCGGGCAAGCTTTTCATCACGACAAGATGATCCGCATAATCGATCGAACCGAAATAATCGATCAGCGCGCGCTTGAGCTTCATCGCCGGGTTAAACTTCTGATCGGCGGGAAGCGAGTATTTGTAGCGCCCGTTCGCCAGCGGCACTTTGACCAGATGCATCTCCTTAATGTCTCTGGACACAGTGGCCTGCGTAACGGCAAAGCCGGCGGCGCGAAGCGCGTCAACCAGCTCGTCCTGCGTTTCGACTTCCTTGCTTGTAATAATTTCCCGAATTTTAATATGCCGTTGACCTTTCATGTCACAACTCCAGCTCAAAGCGAATTTTATGTACTTTTCGGTTGCTCAAATCCACGTATAACACGCCGGCGGTATTGTCGTATAAGAGCGCATATACAAGCAACGCTTCGCGAATCGCGCTTCCGGCCGCCGTATCGAGGGGTTTTCTGGTTCGGGACAGCTTCACAGCATACGTACGATTATCCTTCTCGGCGAAGTAATCGACAAACAACGAGCTTGCGAGCACTTCCTCATCCTTGTGAACCGTAACGGGCACCTTCACCTTGCCGTGGATGACAGCGTATCCATATTCCCTCAGCAGGTCGACCGCTTCGCCCTCCGGCAGGCTTCCTTCGCCGGCTCTCGGCACCGGCACTTCAGGCCTTTCGCGCAGCCATCGGCGAAGGGCGAAAAGACCCCATAAACAAAAACCGACAATCACAAGCAAAAGCACAATCGAATCGCTGCTGAACGCCAAAGGCCCTCACCTCCCCTTTCCTATTCTAGGGAAGATGTTGGGTTTCCTGCTGCTCTTTGTCCATCCGGCCGCAAAAAAGTGTCATGCGCCTGGTCGACGACACGGTCGATCAAGTCGCTGATTTCAGCCTTGCGGTTTGCGCCGGGCTCGACGCCTTGAGTTTCAGCAACAGACCATAGCGCCAAAAATTCAATGTTTCCTTCTCCTCCGGTGATCGGAGAATGCGTCAACCCTTGCAGCTCAAAGCCGCTGCGCTCCGCGAAAGCCGTCACCGTCTGCAGAACGTCCCGATGCACCTTCGGGTCCCGCACGATTCCTTTGCCCACCGATTCGCGCCCCGCTTCGAACTGCGGCTTCACAAGGGCCACCACTCGGCTTCCCGGCTGCAGCAGCGGTTTAAGCGGAGGAAGAATGAGCTGCAGCGAAATGAACGATACGTCCGTCGCCGCGAAGGTGGGAGCCGGCCCGGTCAGATGCTCCGGCGTAACGAAGCGGAAATTGAACTTCTCCATAACCTTAACCCTCGAATCGGTCCGCAGCGACCAATGCAGCTGATTTGTTCCTACGTCGATCGCATAGACGAACGCCGCACCGTGCTGCAGCGCGCAATCGGTAAATCCGCCCGTCGACGAGCCGATGTCGATCATAACGGCTCCCGACAGATCAAGCCCGAATTCGCGGATCGCCCGCTCCAGCTTTAAACCCCCACGGCTCACATACGGGTGAACGTCGCCTTTGACGATGATGGCGCCGGTAGCGGGCACCTTCATGCCGGCTTTCTCCATCCGTTCCCCGTTAACGAGCACGAGCCCGGCCATAACGGCCGCTTTCGCCTTTTCTCTGCTTTCAAAAAAGCCCTGCTCCACCAATAACACGTCAAGGCGTTCTTTCCGCTCAGACATCGACGCGTACCCCGCTTGCCGTCTTCGACCGAATGACCTCCGCAAGCCTTTCTTGCGTCAATCCGACTTCGTTCCGTTGATCTTGAATGCTGCCGTGTTCGATGAACCGGTCCGGCACGCCTAAGATCGATATATCGGGGACACGCTTGCCGGTAAAAGCATAAAACTCAAGAACCGCGCTGCCGAGCCCTCCTTCGGCAGTGCCCTCTTCCATGACCGCCATCGGGATGCGTTCGTCTGCGAGTTCGTTCAGCAACCGAGCATCGAGCGGCTTCACGAAGCGGGCGTTAATGACCCGAAGCGAAATCCCTTCCTGCTCGAGCGCTTCGGCCGTTCGGAGGGCGACCTCAACCATCGGCCCAATGGCAAGCACCGCCGCGTCCTTGCCCGCTCGAAGCACATCCCATGTGCCGATCGGCACGGCGCGGTATTGTCCGTCCCATTCGACGCCCGTTCCGCTAACCCTCGGGTATCGGACGGCGATCGGCCCGCCGTCGTAACGGACCGCCGTATAAAGCAGGTCGCGCAGCTCGTTCTCGTCCTTGGGCATGGCGATCGTCATGTTCGGAATATGGCGCAAATACGCCATATCGTATACGCCGTGATGCGTCTCCCCGTCCGGACCGACAAAGCCCGCCCGGTCGATGGCGAACACGACGTTCAAATTTTGTCTGCATATGTCGTGCAGCACTTGATCGTACGCTCTTTGGAGGAAGGTCGAGTATACCGCGTATACGGGCTTCATCCCTTCGGCAGCCAGACCGGCGCACATCGTCGCCGCATGCTGCTCGGCGATGCCGACGTCGAACATCCGGTCCGGGAACTTTTCGGCGAACTTCAGCAGCCCCGAGCCGCCCGGCATGGCCGGCGTGACCGCCACAATCCGAGGGTCGCGTTCGGCCAGCTCGATGATCGTCTTGCCGAACACCTCGGTATACATCGGCGGACCTGACGATTTGACGACTTGACCGGACTCGATCTTATAAGCTCCCGCTCCGTGCCATGCGTGCGAATCCGCCTCCGCCGGAGCGTAGCCCTTGCCTTTGGTCGTTACGACATGCACAAGCACCGGACCCGCTACCTTCTCCGCTTGCTTGAACGTTTCCAGCAGCAATGAAATGTTATGTCCGTCCACCGGACCGATATATGTAAAGCCGAGTTCCTCAAACAGCACGCCCGATACGACCAAATATTTCAAGCTATCCTTCAGCTTTTCCGCCCAATTCGCCAAAGTGCCGCCGATGGCGGGCACCTTCTTGAGCAAATTTTCGACTTCGTCCTTCGCCCTCAGGTACGTTTTATCGGAACGAATTTTGCTCAAGTAATTGTGCAGCGCCCCGACGTTCGGAGCGATCGACATTTCGTTGTCGTTCAGCACGACCATCAGATTTTTCCGTTCGTGGCCGATATGGTTCAGCGCCTCTAGCGCCATCCCCCCGGTCATGGCGCCGTCTCCCACAATGGCGATGACTTTGTTGTCCTCGCCCTTCAAATCGCGCGCAATCGCCATGCCCATCGCAGCCGAAAGCGCCGTGCTGCTGTGGCCCGCCTCCCAAACGTCATGCTCGGATTCGGTGCGTTTAATATAGCCGCACAACCCTTTATACTTCCGCAATGTCGGAAACCGGTCTCGCCGGCCGGTCAATATTTTGTGGACGTACGATTGATGGCCCACATCAAAAATAAACTTATCCCTGGGGCTGTTGAACAGGTAGTGAAGCACGATCGTCAGCTCGACAACGCCTAAATTCGGGGACAGATGCCCTCCCGTTACGGATAAGTTCGATATCAAAAATTGTCTTATTTCATGAGCCAGCTGCTCCAAATCGGATAAGGAGAGACGTTTTACGTCGCTTGGCTGATTCACTCGCTCGAGCAGCACATCGGGTTCCCCGCTTTCCTTTGTTGAACACAGAATTCCCACTTTTCCAGCCGAATAACCCCGGCTGAGCGGTGCATCACTTGTGGTATTATACCATAGCGCCAATTCCCGCCTCAATCCGGGAAGGGCTGTGTCCGAAATAAAGCAAAAAAACCGCCTTGTGGCGGAAATCGCCGATATACATTGTTACATTGCGATCGCAGGGTTTGCACCCCGATTCATACATGACTGTGTGTAGGCCGGTTTTTTTTGTGGTGGGGCCAACCAAGGTGCGGAGGCGGAGTAAGTGGAGAAATTCCATTTGGAATACGGAACAAAGCTCCGTTGCAAGTAGCTGGGTAGGAGGCGTGATGGGCTGAAGCGGAAGTAAAGCTCCGTTGGAGGCGGTCGATCAGGCGGCACATCAGAGAGCAACGGAGCATCGTTCCGTTGGAGGCAGCTACTTTGGCGGTGTGCAGGTTGCAGCGGAAGTATGTTCCGTTCGAGGCGGTTGATCGTGCGGCGCGACAGAGTGCAACGGAACTTTTGTTCCGCTGCACGGCCCGCGCGCCTCTACGATTCGCGCGACATCAAATAATCGGCCAATTGCAGCAGACGCCGGGGATCGGGGACGTTCCCCGCGGTCAGCGCCGACTTGCCGCGCTCCGTGAGCTCGGCCACCATAGCGCGGCTGCGTTCCAATCCGATCAAGTACGGATACGTCACCTTGTTCTGCTCGACGTCGCTGTTCACGCTCTTGCCGAGCTTTTCCGCATCCCCGGTCACGTCCAATATGTCGTCTTGGATTTGGAAGGCGAGCCCGATCGAGCTGCCGAACGTAGTGAGCGCCGCAAGCTGGGCATCGTCCGCGCCGCCGATCCGCCCGCCCGCCCGAAGCGAAAACACGATTAAATCGCTCGTCTTATGCGTATGGATATATTCCAAGCCCTCGAGCGTCGTAACGCCTTGTTCGCCGAGAATGTCCGCCGCCTGACCGCCGACCATGCCGCCGGCACCGGCGTACAATGCAAGCTCGCCGGAAATGGCGAGCGCCGCGTCGGGCGGCACGTTCGGTCGGAGCGAAGGCATGGAGGCGAGGCAATAGAAGGCGTGCGTCAGCAGCGCATCCCCCGCAAGAATAGCCATCGCCTCGCCGTACACCTTATGATTGGTCGGCTTTCCGCGGCGAAAATCGTCGTTATCCATGGCCGGAAGATCGTCATGTATGAGCGAATACGTATGAATGAGCTCTACGGCGCAGGCCGCCGGCATCGCATCCTCCGCCGCGCCGCCGAGCGCCTCGCAAGCGGCGATCGTCAGCACGGGTCTCATCCGTTTGCCCCCGGCCATGAGCGAGTAGCTCATCGAATCGCGGAGCGCGGCGGGAACGTCCCAATGCTCGGGCACGATACGCTTCAGTGCGTCCGCCACCGCTTCGCCGTAATGCTTAATATAATGTTCGATTAAAGAGTCCGCGTCAAAAGCCAACATCTTCACCTTTCTCTTCCGCAGGCGAGAACGGCTTTTTGACCGCCTGCCCGTCTTCTTCGAGCAACATCTCTATTTTCCGTTCGACGGATTCCAGCTTCTGGCTGCAAATGCGGGACAAGCGCATCCCCTCTTGAAACAGCTCGATCGCCTGCTCCAGCGGAACGTCTCCGCCTTCCAGCTTCGCCACAATCCGCTCCAGCTCCTCCATCGCCTTCTCAAAGCCGATCGTCTCTTCACTCATCGCCGTTCTCCTCCCTCATCGACCATACTTGGCAGTCCAGCGCGCCGTCCGACAATTGCACGCGGACGAGGTCCCCCAGCTGAACCTGATCGATCGATTTCACCAATCGTTTCTTTTCGTTATACACAAGGCTGTACCCGCGCTGCATGACCTTCAACGGACTGAGCGCATCGAGCCGCCTCAACTCCACCGAAAGCGCGTGCCGGGCATCCTTCACCTGCGCGTTAACCAGCTGCAGCAGCTTCAGTTTCGACATGTCGAGCCGCCTTGACGCCTGCCTGATGGAATCCCGCGGGCTGGCATTCGCCAAACGCCGGTCCAGCCGCGCAAATCGATCGCGGGAAAGCGACGCACGCGCCTTCGCCTTTAGCATCAGAGACGAGGTCAGCCGGTCCAGCCGCTCGGTTTGCTGCAGCATAAGCTGCCGCCTCGGATCCGTCAGGAACGGCGAACGCTTCAATCGGGCGAGCCGTTCGCGCTTCCTCGTCACCTGAGCTTGCAGACCTGACTCGAGCCGCAGCGACAAATGACGTATCGACTGTTTCAGCTCGAGACGATGAGGAACGGCGAGCTCCGCCGCCGCGGTGGGCGTGGCCGCCCGCAGGTCGGCGACAAAGTCGGCGATCGTAAAATCGGTCTCGTGTCCTACGGCGGAAATGACGGGAATAACGGAAGAGGCGATCGCCCGGGCCACCGCCTCCTCGTTAAAGGCCCACAGCTCTTCCAAAGAGCCGCCGCCGCGGCCGACGATCAGCACGTCCGTCTCCTTCCGCTCGTTCATCGTACGGATCGCTTTCACGATCGAAGGAGCCGCGCCCGTCCCCTGAACGGACACCGGATACAGCAGTACCGGAATCGAAGGGTACCTTCGCTGCAGCGTAATGATAATATCCCGCACGGCCGCACCCGTCGGAGACGTGATGACGCCGATCGCCTTCGGGAACCGGGGAATCGGGCGCTTCCGCTCGGCGGCGAACAGCCCTTCCTCCTCGAGCTTCCGTTTCAGCTGCTCATACGCCAAATACAGACTGCCGATACCGTCGGGCTGCATGGAGCTGGCGTAAAACTGATACTGACCGTCCCGCTCATAGACGGCTACGTTGCCTCTCGCAATGACGCGCGTGCCGTCTTTCGGCATAAACGGCAGGCGCGAAGCCTGCGCCGCAAACATGACCGCCTTAATGCGGCTGTCTTTATCCTTTAATGTAAAATATAAATGTCCGCTGGAGTGGCGCGTAAAGTTCGATATTTCCCCCCGAACCCATATGTCTTGCAGCAAAGCGTCGGATTCGAGCTTCATTTTGACGTAACGGGTTAAATCCTTGATCGAAAAAATTCGGCGATTGTCCTCCACGGCGGCGGCTCACCTGCCGTTCCACAACGCTTGCGCCCTCTTCGCTGCCTGTACCGTGTTGCTCATGAGCATCGCGATCGTCATCCGCCCGACGCCGCCCGGAACCGGGGTGATGGCCGAGGCGACCTCTTTGACGGCGTCGAAGTCGACATCGCCGGCAAGCGTTCCGTCCTCCAGGCGATTGACGCCGACGTCGATCACGACGGCACCCGGCTTGACGTATTCGGCCGTTACGAATTTCGGCTTGCCGATCGCCGCAATCAAGATGTCGGCTTCACGGCTTACCTCCGGAAGATTGACCGTGCGGGAGTGGCAAACGGTGACCGTCGCATGCTCGCGAATGAGCAGCGCCGCCATCGGCTTCCCGACAATGTTGCTCCGCCCGATGACGACGGCCCGCTTGCCGGCCGGACTAACCCCGATCGCCCGCAGCATCTCGATAACCCCTGCGGGGGTGCACGGTACGAAGCCTTCGTCGCCGATGAGCAAATTGCCGATGCTGACCGGGTGGAAGCCGTCCACATCCTTGTCGACGCCGATCGCGTCGATGACCGCCTTCTCTTCAATGTGGGAAGGCAGCGGCATCTGCACCAATATTCCGTGAATTTCGTTGCTCTCGTTCAGCTCTCGAATCAAATCAAGGAGCTTGTCCTGCGCCGTCGATTCCGGCAGCCGGTATACCTGCGAATAAATGCCGAGCTCCTGGCAAGCCTTCTCCTTATTCCTGACGTACACGTGCGATGCGGGATCGTCGCCTACCAGAACGACCGCCAGGCCGGGCTTAACGCCGGAGGCGGTCAAAGCCTCAACCTCGCTCTTCAATCTCAGCTTCAATTGTCTCGCAATCGTTTTCCCATCAATGATTGTCGCGCTCAACGTTTCTCCCCCGTCCTATTATTGTGTTGCTCTTGCCGACGCTTTGATGTCGTCCAGCTCCTTGATCATTTTGCCGAGGACGCCGTTAACGAACTTCCCGGACTCTTCCGTCCCGAAATGCTTCGCCAGCTCGATCGCCTCGTTCACCGCCACTTTAGGCGGAATATCGTCGCTGTACACCATCTCGAACACGGCCAGACGGAGCACCTCCCGGTCCACCTTCGACAGCCTGTCCACCTGCCAGCCTTGCAAATACTTGCTTACAATTTGATCAATTTGCTCCTTCTTGCCGACCAATTCGTTCATTAACCGCTTCACATAGGCAAGCAGTTCGTCCGAGCCCGTCATATCCATGCCGGACTCGTTGTCGTTCAGCGCCTCTTCCATCGCCGTGCGCAGCGCCGCGTCCGCGCTTACCCGGTTCATCTCCATAATATATAGGCACTGCACCGCGATCGCTCTCGCGGATCTTCGTTTCATAAGTCAGCCTCCCGAAAAAAATCAATGGTTTATAAGTCTTTCTTTATCATTAAACAACGAAAAATCCCACATCCATGGGATTTCGCCGTTTTCGTTACCGATACCACCGATCCGACAGATAGCGAAAAACGGCCTTTATATCAAACCATTTTTCCCGAATGTCCGATTTTAAACCGAGCCAATATCCGATTGCGACAATAAGCGCAAAAGCCAGCATATCCCAGAAGCCCCAAATGAGATAAATAAATCCGAGAAATACGCCCGCCGAAACGCCTGCTACGCGCCCGAGACGCCCGTCCGCCGCCCATTCGGCAAACCGCTCCATGAATTGTTTCCACATAAGCGGCACCTACTCTACTCTTGCTTTAAACGTCTGGGTTTGGATTACGTTCGCTACGTAGACCGTAACCTTAGACACCGGAATCCCCGTAACCTCCTGGACGTGCTCCGTCACGCCGCGCTGCATCTCTTCGGTTAGCTGAGGGATGGACGTTTCGCCGTCAATGACCGTGCGAATCTGAATTTCCAGCCCGCTGTCGGTCACTCTAACGCGCGAGCGCAAATCCTTCACGCCGCGAATACGGGAAGCTGCTTTAAGAGACAAGTTTTCTACCGTTTCAAGCGAAATGCGGATATCGCCGAAATCGGTCCGTTGGTCGATCGAGCCCGTCTGATTGCGGCTGCGGCGAAGGGATATGTATAAGAAGCGAAGCGATATAAGAAACAAGATCGTGCTGATCGTCAATATAGCGCTGTTTACGCCCGCATCGAACAAAAGCGTATTGACGCGCGAAGGCTGGACCCATTCGAATACGATCGCAAAGCCGAGGACGGTAAGCAAAAGCACCGCCAAGCTGTACACAAACAGTAGGAGCTTGTCTATTATTCTGGCCAACGAAAAACCATTCCCTTCCCTAAAGAGCCGTTTATCCGATGTTTAAGAGGAAACCCCCGGCCGTTAAGTCGGGGGTTTGCAGTTTGAAGCACGATTACTTTACGCGGGCGACAACCGTCGTTTCCTCTTCTTCCGCTCTTTCTTGACCTTTAAACATGACGTCGTGAACATGCACGTTGACTTCAACGACATCGAGACCCGTCATCGAAGCAATCGCGTTCTTGACATTCGCTTGAATGTCCGAGGCCACTTCCGGAATGCGGCGACCGTATTCGATGACGACATTCACGTCGACAGCCGCTTCCCTCTGACCGACCTCGACTTTCACGCCCTTCGACAAGTTTTTGCGGCCGAGCAACTCAGCGACGCCGCTTGCGAAACCGCCGCTCATGCCGGCTACGCCTTCCACTTCCAACGTTGCCAACCCGGCAATAATTTCGATTACTTCTGGAGCGATTTGGATATTCCCCATGTCGGTTTTAACGAAATCCGGGGCAATCGTGTTCATGGCTGACCAACCTCCCTTGTCTTACTTTTATATAACTATACCATCCTGCCATATTTATGACAAATGCGAGAGCTTGCCTCGGCATTTGCGGCTAATGGACTAAATTTCGTATTCTTCAAGGAACTTGATATCGAAATCTCCTTGTTGAAATTTCGGATGGTCCATCAGCTTCAGATGGAACGGAATCGTCGTATGGACACCGTCGACCGCAAACTCGGAAAGCGACCGCTTCATTCGCTGAATAGCCTCTTCCCGGGTCGGAGCCCAGACGATCAGCTTCGCGATCATGGAATCGTAATGCGGCGGAATGACGTATCCCGGATAAGCGGCGCTGTCGACGCGTACGCCCGCTCCGCCCGGCGGCAAGTAAAAGCCGATCTTGCCCGCCGAAGGCATAAAGTTGCGGGACGGATCCTCCGCGTTGACACGGCATTCGATCGCATGCCCGTCGATGGCGATATCCTCCTGACGGAAGCTGAGCGGATTGCCCTCGGCCACCAAAATCATTTCCTTCAAAATGTCGATGCCCGTAACCATTTCGGTAACCGGGTGCTCGACCTGAATGCGCGTATTCATTTCCATAAAATAAAATTCGCCGTCCGGACCCAGCAAAAATTCCAGCGTACCCGCGCCCGAGTAATCAACCGCACGCGCCGCGCGCACGGCAGCCTCGCCCATCCGCTTGCGGACTTCCGGCGAAAGCACCGGACAAGGCGCTTCTTCCACAAGCTTCTGTCTGCGGCGCTGTACGGAGCAATCGCGTTCCCCCAAATGCACGACGTTGCCGTGCTTATCCGCGATAATTTGAATCTCGACATGCTTCATCCCGGTCAGGAATTTCTCCAAATAAACGCCGCCGTTGCCGAACGCCTTCTGCGCTTCCTGCTGCGCGGCCGTCATTCCGGTGATCAGCTCTTCTTCGTCGCGGGCGATCCGGATCCCTTTGCCGCCGCCGCCGGCGGTCGCTTTAATGACGACCGGAAATCCGATGTCGCGGGCGATCGCAAGCGCATCCTCCACCGACTCAAGCAGGCCGATCGATCCCGGAATAACCGGAACGTTCGCGTCCCGCATCGTCTGCTTCGCAACCGCCTTGTCGCCCATCTTCGAAATCGCTTCCGGCGACGGACCGATGAACGTAATATTGCAGCGCTCGCATATTTCGGCGAAATCCGCGTTTTCGGCAAGAAAGCCGTAACCCGGATGAATGGCGTCCGTTCCGGTCAACGTAGCCACGCTCATAATGTTCGTCATGTTCAAGTAGCTGTCCTTCGAAGGGGTCGGACCGATGCAGTACGCCTCGTCGGCCAGCCGCACGTGAAGCGCGTCCCGGTCCGCCTCGGAATAGACGGCAACCGTAAAGATGCCGAGCTCTCTGCACGCGCGAATGATTCGTACGGCAATTTCTCCACGGTTGGCTATCAGCACTTTTTGAAACTTCATCCGTTTATCCTCCCGTTGCCTCTTACCTCTTGACTAAAAACAGCGGTTGGCCGTATTCCACCAGCTGGCCGTTCTCCGCCAAAATTTCTACGATCGTGCCGTTTACTTCCGCTTCGATCTCGTTCATCAGCTTCATCGCTTCCACGATGCAGACGACCGTCTTCTCGCTAACCGAATCGCCCACCTTCACGAAAGGCGCCGCACCCGGAGCGGAAGCCGCATAGAACGTGCCTACCATCGGGGATACGATTCGGTGAAGGTTCGCGTCCGCAGCAGGCGCCTCGCCAGCCGCAGGCTGCGCCTCTGGAGCCGCCGCCGGAACCGCAGGCGCAGCTGCAGCCGCCGGTGCGGGAGCAGCCGCATATACGGGCTGAGCAGCCGCTGCGGCCGCATGGTGAATGACCACGGGCGCTTCCGCAGCTTTCGGCTCTTGCTTGCGAATCGTCAGCTTGCCGTTCTCGTTCTCGATATGTACTTCTTGTATCGTTGTACTGTCCACAATCTTCATCAATTCTTTAATTTCGCTGATTTTATACATAACAGCTTATGTTCACTCCCTAAGCAAAGGTGTCGGCGTTGTTCTCGCGAAAGTACGCCGCGGCCTGTCCTAAATCGACGTATGTATTATATCACAAACATCCGTTCAGTCTAGAACTTATTGGCCCCAAACGAAAGAGTCCGGTTCCCCGGACTCTTTCGCGCCATGTGCCGGACGCTTTGTTATCGATACAGCTTGACGCTGATTTGGTGCATCGAAATACCCAAATCCTCGATCGCCATCTTGATAATGGAAACCGCTTCGCTCTTCTCGAGGGACGGCGAGTTGACGTTCACCGTATAGTGGTTCGTCGCCTCGTCGTAGGTGACGACGGCGTTGCTGTAGTTGCTGACCATCAGCTTCTCTTCGAAGGCGACGAGCCGCGCGTCCAGATCAAACAGCTCGTTCTGGCGCTGCGTCGCTTTGTTGACCGCTTCGTTGCTCGCTTCGCTATCCGTAATCGTTGCCGTCAGCTTCTCAATCTCATCGGCGAATTTTTCCGTACGCTCCATTTGCATAGCGGCAATCGCCTCGCTTCCGTCCTTCTCGGCGGCCAGCTGCCGCAAAATTTCCTCGTCCGTCAGCTCATCCCCTGCGATCGCTGCGCCTTTATCCGCAGTCGAGGTTTCCGGCGCATCGGCCTGGGGATCGGCGGCACCGGTCTCTTCGGAAGCGATATCTTCCAGGTAAACGTCTTCCCCATCTACGACAATCGAATCGTCACCCGCCGAAGGGTCGGCGGTTCGGACGCCGTCCAGCTCGATTTCGTTCTGCGAAACCGTTTGATCGGCAGGCTCCGGCTTCACCTCGTCGGTAAACAAATAATAAGCGGACAGTACCACCATCAAGCCAAGCATCGAAACTAGCCAAACCGTCTGTCTCTTTGTGTTCATTCCTTTTTCCTCCTTCGTTCTCCTCATGATTTTTAATAGGCAAATGTATATTAGGCCCAAATTACAGGCGCTAAAAACGGCTCCCGCACTACCTCTTGCTCGGCACGATCGAAATTTTGTTCGCCGGCACGTCCATGCCCTTCGATACTGCCTCATGGATCATTTTTTTAACGGTCATATTTTCCGCGCCTTCGGCTACGACGACCACGCCGCGAATTTTCGGGCGGACGGTTTTTTTGACGATCGGCGAATCGTTCGATTCCGCGACGTCGCCGCTCTTTGACGTTGAGGTAATGTGCCTCTTTGCGCCCTGAGCGTCCGTTTCGTCGGTCATTTGGCGCGATTCCGACATGTTGTGTTCGATAATAATCTCTTCCGTGGAATCGACCGTCACCAGCACGTCTACTTCGCCGACGCCGACGATTTTCGATAGAATTTCCTTGATCTCGTTCTCGTAGCTCGCTTCGTAGCCCGAAAACTGCGAATACCTTTCCTCCGCCGACGAGAATGCCGCCCGATCCTCCGGGGGAGAGGCGCCGGCGCCGGTTATGCCTCCCCCGGTCGGGTCCATCTCCTTCACAGTCATGAACGAATTTAAAAGCATAATAATGATGCCGACACCTGCGGCGATCAACAGCCAGCGCACCGTGTTCATACGACTCGGTCCCCCGGGTCCCGCCCCGAATTTTTCCTCCAGCATTTGCCACCACTTCGCCAATACGCATCACCCCCTTCGCCGCGCGCCGCTATTTTCCCGATTCGCCCCGGCCGTCAAACGCGACCGTCACGCGGCTTGCGTCAACCTCCCACTGCCTTGCCAGCGACTCGGCCACCTCTTTGCTTTTTTTCGCTTCCGCTTTGGAAGCCGCTTTGCCTTCGCCGAATGCCGGCAAGGACGACGGCTCCCGGCCGACCTGCACCCGAATGTCGACGGGCTCGACCGGTTGTACGCTTCCGAGGCCGGCTTCGGGGTTTCCTTCGGCTTCGCTCTGCGATGCCGATGAAGGAGGCGCCGAGGCAATCACCACGTGCAGCCGGTCCAACCGGGGACTTCCGTCTTTCTCGAGCGACAGACTCGCATCGGCGCTTTTCACCGCAACGCCGTGCTGGGACTCGACCTGTTGCTTGACCATCGACTCCAGCTTCGCCTTAAACAGTGTCAGCGACTCCTCGTTGCGTTTCTTGGCTAGCTTTTCCCCTTCTTCAAGCACCTCGGACAGCGCAGGGATCGCACGGCTGCGGTTGTCCGCCCCCGTCCCGATTCCCAAAGTCTCTTGCCGCAAAACCTTGTCGTCCATCGTCCCTCCGATATCCCACCCTTCGACGGTTGCCGCCAGCATTCTGAGATTCATCCCGGAGCCCACCAAGTTCATAACCGGAGACAGGATCGTAATGAGAATGAACAAGGAAACGACAAGCTTGACATACCTTTGCATGGACCGGTTCGGCAAAAGGAGGTCGACGAACGATGCCAGAAGGACGACAAGTATGATCTGCTTGAGCCACGAGCCCAAAACGTCCACCTCAGCCCCCCCCCTTTTTGCCCGAATTACCTGACCATGACGCTAATATTCGCAGCGGCTATGATGATCGTGACGGCTAAAAAAAACATGAGTCCGACCGTCGCCAAAGCCGCGAATATGTAAATCATGTTTTTGCCGATCGTTTGCAGACACCCGATGATCGGACTGTCTCCGAGCGGCTGCAGCAGCGCTCCCGACGCATTGAAGATAAACGCCAGTACGAGAATTTTCAGCGCGGGAAAGGCGCAGAGCAAAATTAATATCACGACGCCTACGATGCCCACCGCATTTTTCAGCAGCAGCGAAGCGCTTAGGACGGTATCGGTCGCGTCCGAAAACATGCGCCCGACGACCGGGACGAAATTGCCCGTCACATACTTGGCCGTCTTCATCGTGACGCCGTCCGCTACGCCTCCGGTCGCGCCCTGTACCGAGATGACTCCGAGAAAGACGGCAAGCGCCGCGGTCATCGTTCCGAGGGCGACCGTTCGAAGCAGGTTGGCCAGCTGCGTCACCTTGTACTTGTCCGTAAGGCTTGAGACGATATGTAGAACGGCGGAGAAAAACAAGAGCGGGAACACGAAAAAGTAAATGAGATTCCCCACCGTGTGAATCATAAATACAATGAGCGGATGCAAAATCGAGACCGTGGCTACGTTTCCCAGCGACGCCAGCATCGTGAGAACGACGGGGATGACCGCCATCATGAAGTGGATCATGCTCGATATGGCATCCTTGGCGTAGCCGATCGCTACGTTGAACGAGTTAACGGCCAATACGATCAGCACCATATAGGAGATCGCGTATGCCACCTTGCTCACGTTCGTCTTCTCGAACGCGCTTTGCAGCGTTTCCAGCACGATGCTGAAAACCGTAAGAATGACGATCATCGCCAGCAGCTTTCCGTTAACGACAAGCTCATGAAACAGGAACGAAAGCATCCCCTTGAAAATATTGGAGAGCGAGAAGCCTTTGCCTCCGGGAACGATGGCGTCCTGAAACGTCGGATTTCCTTCCGGAAACCAGCCTCCGTATTGCTTCATCAGCGTGTCCCAGTACCGCTCCACCGTGTCGGTTTCCACCAAATCCGCTTGGCTGCGAACCCAGCGGTCCACCGTCTCCGACGGATCCTCCGCCGAAGGAGCGGCTTCCCCGGTCGCCATGGCGTACGCCGCAGCCGGAAATACGCCGGCGGCCGTGGCCGCGAAAACCGCGAATACCGCGCATATCGCCGCAAGGATAAGAAGCAGCCTCATTCTCACATTGCCTCCCCCTCCCGGTTCCGGCCGCGGGCATCATACCGGCATCAGCTTCATCACCGTTTCGACTATGACCGTAATGATCGGTATGGCAAGAACCATGATGAGCACCTTTCCCGCCAGCTCGATTTTGGAGGCGATCGCCTCCTGTCCCGCATCCCGGACGACCTGCGCTCCAAACTCCACGATGTATGCGATCCCGATAATTTTCAGTATCGTTTGCAGAAATACGATGTTTACGTTCGATTGCGCCGCAAGCCGCGTAAGCACCGCGATGACCTCCGATATTTTGCCGATGAGAAGCAGGAAGATGACAATGCCCGTAAACAGAGCGATAAAAAATGCGGCGACCGCCTTCTGCTCTTTGACGATGAGGATCAGAACGGTGGCGATCAAGCCGAGGCCGACGATCTGGATAATGTCCATCCCGCACCGCCTTACTTGAACAAGAACACTCTTTGAATTTCTTGAAACAACGTTTCCAGCTTCTGTATCACCATAAAGAGCACGACGACGAAACCGATCAATGTCGCCCAATGCGCCATATCCTCTTTTCCCATCTGCTTTAATACCGTATGGATCATAGCGATGAGGATACCGACCCCGGCAATTTGGAACACGGCAGTGACTTCGCCCATCTCTTGAACATCCCCTCAATGGTTGCGCTAGTACATTAAAATGACGACGACCGCCGCACCGAGCGCACCTAAACTTCTCCACATCTTCTCGTATCGAGCTTGCTCATCCCTTGCCGTAATTTCCTCCGCCTGCAGCTGAGCGATGCAGAGCTTAATGTGCTTCGATTGATCGGCCCGGTCCGTCACGCCGAGTGTCGCCCCGAGCGAGAGCATCGTCTCCCGTTCGGCTTCCTGCATCGCCGTAGAGGGCCATGCTTCCGATACGGCTTCCTTCCAGCATTCGTCCGCCGTCCGTTCGCCTTGGCTTGCCCGCAGCTTCCGAGCAGCCGAACCGAACAAGTGCGACAGCGGCGAGGGCACCGCCGAGGCGACTCGGTTCAATGCGGCCGGAAGCGGCGTAACGCCGAAGACGATTTCGGATTCGAGCGTCGTGAGCGCGTGCGTCAAATAGCGAAGCTCCCTCGGCCGTCTCGCGTAGCGAGAGGCGCGATAGAAGCCGTATGCGGTGCCTGCGAACATAATGAGCGCGGCGCCGACCAGTTTCAGCATAGCGATCACCTCCTAGCGCCTATCGATACCGGCGGCGATGAATCAACCGGTGCGCCGCGGCCGTCTACGACGGAAAAAATCGACCCCGGCGGCCCGGCGGGACGAAGCGATACGATGCGCTCGAACGCTCCCGATGCCAGCAGCGCAGACAGCGTCGGGCGGCTCCGCACGTCGCTCAAATCGTATCCGTGTGCGGTTGAAACGATCGAAATGCCGGCGTGCAGCGCTTCAAGCACTGCGGCTGCGTCTTCCTCCCGCCCGATCTCATCCACGATGATCACCTCCGGCGAAAGCGAGCGTATCATCATCATAATGCCTTCCGCCTTCGGGCAGGAATCCAGCACGTCGGTTCTCGGACCGACGTCGAAGCTGGGCACGCCGTCCAAGCAAGCGGCGATTTCCGACCGCTCGTCGACGATGCCGACCTTCGATCGCTTTCCGACCGTTCTGGCCAAATCGCGAAGGAGCGTCGTCTTGCCCCGCTGAGGCGGAGAGACGATGAGCGTCGAGTACAAAGCGTTTCTTCTCTTGTTCCACAGGTGCGGCAGCACATGTTCCGCGGCGCCCTTGACTTCCTTGGCGATCCGGATGTTGAAGCCGCCGATTTCCTTCAGTCCGCGGACCGAGCCGCGCTCCGTCACCGCGCGCCCGGCCAGTCCGATCCGGTGGCCGCCCTTGACGGTGATGAAGCCTCTGCGCAGCTGCTCTTCCATCGTATACAACGAATGGTTCGTCGCCGCATCGAGCAGTTTCAAACAGTCTTCCCGATTCGGCAGCAGGCCGAGCCGGGGGTCGTCCGTCATTGCGCCGCTTGCGGTCACGAATACGAAGCCGCCGGCGTAGCACACTTCTAGCGGCCTTCCTTCGCGGATGCGTATTTCTTCGGCCCTGTCGGCAATGTGCGGCGGTACGGCGGCAAGCGCCGTCCGGAGCGCTGCAGGCAGTAAGGCGAGTACGGTTTTCCACATGGCTGCGCAGCCCCCATGTTGTCTAACTTACAACCATGTCTATGCTTGGCCTATCGGTTTATGCCTGCTTGTCATTTTTTCAGAATGCCGAAAAAGATGCACGACAGCCCCAGACCGATCCACAGAAGCCGGCTCCACGATATCTTATCCGAGATGCCGACCAGGCCTAGCGTCGTGACGGCGATAAAGATGAGAGGGCCTACTAGCGCAAGCGACGAGTTTACAAGCAGCGCCTTCTCCACGTTGTTGAAACGATATATGAGGAACGCCGCAAACAGCTCGATCGAGCCGGAAAGCACCCGCAAAGCGGCCATGCTTACCACGATTTTGTCGAGCAAATCTTCACCCCCCTCCCGCTTGGAGACGTTGACTCATGCTGTGTTTGCTTGTCTTTCCACATCTATATGCGGGCTCGTCTTCATTTAGCATACGGGCACATCAACCAGGGCAATCGCATATATTGCTTTGGAGTAAAGGCCAATCAAACTTGATAGCGAAGGAGTAAGGCGAATGGAACAGACCTCAAAGACGGAGTGGCATGAGGCGCTCGCCGATCCGACCGGGAGGCGGGTGACGAAACCGCGCCTAAACGGCAAAACGATGGTCATCGACAAAGGCTTAGGTCTTCACGCCTATGAAGATATGATCCTTACGGCGGGAGCGCACATTGATCTCATCAAGTTGGGCTTCGGAACGGCCGCCTTGTACCCGCAGCACATTTTGCAGCGGAAAATCGAGCTGGCCGGCATTCACGGCATTCCGATCATGCCCGGCGGCACGTTCCTGGAAGTGGCGATCGCGAAAAACAAACTGGATGTTTTTTTCGCAGCCGTCCGCAAGCTCGGCTTTACCGCGCTCGAAGTATCCGACGGCACCATCGACATTCCGCGCCATTTGCGAAGCTCTTTGATTGTAAGAGGGCTGGAGGCAGGCTTGCAGATCGTTACGGAATACGGAAAAAAGATATGGGGTTCTACGATCGAGATCGATGAGCTCGCCCAAACGGTCGATATCGACACCGGGCTGGGCGCCTTGTTCGTTACCATCGAAGGACGGGAGTCGGGGAAAGGAGTCGGCATCTTCGACGGAAACGGCGACTTTAAAGAAGAGGAGCTGTCCCGGCTGACGCAGGCGATTCCCGACCAAAGCAAGCTGATGTGGGAGGCGCCGCTCAAGCAGCAGCAGGCGTATCTTCTGCAATTGCTGGGACCGGAGCTGAATATAGGCAACGTAGCGCCGGACGACGTCATGTCTCTTGAAGCGCTGCGGCGCGGCTTGCGTTCCGACACGTTCCATTTGGGTGCCGCCGGCACCGGAGTGTTGTAATCCTGCCGCGGAAAGTGCAAGGAGGTACCCCTATGCGAATCGACTGCATCTCAAATATTAGCGAAACGCATGCCCACGACTTGTCCGGCAAAACGGTATTCGTCATCGACGTATTGCGCGCCACCTCCGTCATGGTGACGGCGCTCTCCGGCGGCGCCGCCGGCATCGTCCCCGTGGAGACGGTCGCGCTTGCGAAGCAAACGGCTAGGCATGACGAGCTGCTTGCCGGAGAACGCCAATGCAAGCCGATTCCGGGGTTTCACCTCGGCAATTCGCCGGGTGAATATACGAAGGAAATCGTCTCGGGACGAAAAATCGTCATGACGACGACGAACGGCACAAGAGGCATTCAGAAAGCGCTGAAGGGAGCGACCGTATTTGCCGCCTCCTTGCTCAACGCGGAGGCATGCGCGAAGGCGGCGCTGAAGCTGAACCGGGATGTCGTGCTGCTGTGCTCCGGAACGAAGGATGTGTTTGCGCTCGAGGACGGTTTGTGCGCCGGACTGATCGTGCATGAAATTCGGAAAGCTGCGGAGGCTCACGTAGCGGTAAGCGACTTCGCGGCCGCGATGGCGGACGCATACGCATATAATGCGAATCGGCTTCCGGAAGCGCTGCTCGCGTGCGACAGCGGTGTCCGGCTTACCTCTCTCGGCCTTGCGGAAGATGTCCTGTTCTGCGCCCGAACGAATCAATTCAGCCTCGTTCCCGTTTATACGAACGGCGAGATGAAGCCGTACCCGGCTGCGGCGGAAAGTACGGGCTGTTCTAAAACCGGGTGACGTTCATACACTTTAGAGAATCCTTTGTGGACAGGAGTCTCGCTATGAACGGTGAATTGTTATTGGTGGTGCTCATTATCATCGGCATGGTCGGCCGGTCCCATATTATTACGACGGCGGCGTGCATTCTGCTGGTCATTAAATTAATATCGCTGGACCGGTATCTTCCTACGCTCGAACGCCGCGGACTTGAGGTAGGACTGTTATTCCTGACGATGGGAGTATTGGTCCCGTTTGCCAGCGAGCGGATTTCGCACAAGGACATTATGTCCGTGTTCACGAGCGCTCCGGGCATTCTCGCTTTAGCCGGCGGCGCTGTGGCGACGTACATGAACGGCAAAGGTCTTGAGCTGCTGAAGCTCGACCCGCAGCTGATCGTCGGCTTGGTCATCGGTTCGATATTCGGCATTTTGTTCATGCGGGGAATTCCCGTAGGGCCGCTGATGGCTGCGGGAATAACGGCTTTTTTTTTGAAAGTCGCCTATTTTCTGTTCGATAAACTGAGGTGACGGCTTCTCGAAAAAAAATAACGGCTTCGCGCATCCCTTGCCGGAATTTGCGAAGCCGTTATTTTTTTGCGCCTTGCTTTATCTGCGCTCGCTCGGACCGCCGACGAACGCCTGCTCCACCGTATCGAGTCCGTAACCGGTGTGCAGCGCGCGGATGATGTCTTGGAAGCGGTCCGCGTCTACGACGCAGGACACTTTAATTTCGGAGGTGCTGACCATCTTGATGCTTATGCCGAGGCTGGAGATGATTTCGAACATTTTTGCGGCTACGCCCGGGTTGCTTACCATGCCGGCGCCGACGATCGAAATTTTCACCAGGTTCGTCTCGCTCGTAATGTCGTCATAGGAAATATCGGTTTGGATGCGGCGCAGCACGGCCACCGCGTTCTCCACATCGCCGACGCCGACGGAGAAGGAGAAGTCGGCCTTTCCGCCCTGCACGCCGCTTTGCACGATAATATCGACGTTAATATTTTCCGCGGCGAGCGCCGTAAACACCTTCGCTAACTGTCCCGGTACGTCCTTTACGCCCAAAATGCTGATTCTTGCCACATTTTTATCATAAGCGATCCCGCTGACGACTACTCCCTGTTCCAATGTTGCATCCTCCTTCACAATCGTTCCCTCGTTATGGTTAAAGCTGGACCGCACGACAAGCGGCACATTGTAATGCTTGGCGTATTCCACCGCCCGCGGATGCAGCACCGCCGCCCCGAGGTTCGCGAGCTCCAGCATTTCGTCATAAGAAATATCCTTCAGCTTGCGCGCCACCTTCACGATTCGCGGATCGGTCGAGTAGATGCCGTCGACGTCCGTGTAAATTTCGCACAGATCGGCTTTCAGCGCCGCCGCAAGCGCAACGGCCGTCGTGTCGGAGCCGCCTCGACCGAGCGTCGTAATTTCGCCGTCCTCCGTCATGCCTTGAAAGCCGGCGACGACCACGATGCGGCCTTCCGCCAGCGATTTATGAATTCTCTCCGGTTTAATATCGGTAATGCGCGCGCGGCCGTGCGCCTTCTCCGTCATCATGCCGACTTGCCAGCCGGTATACGAAACCGCTTCGTGTCCAAGCCCCTGAACGGTCATGGAAAGAAGCGCGACGGAAACCTGCTCTCCGGTCGTGAGCAGCATGTCCATCTCCCGCGCCGAAGGTTTCTCGTTCAATTGCTTCGAAAGGTCGATCAAATCGTCCGTCGTATCTCCCATTGCCGACACGACGACCACTACTTGGTTTCCTTCTTGCTTTTTCTCTATCACTCTTCCGGCTACGCGCTTCATGCGCTCCGCGTCGCCGACCGAGCTGCCCCCGAACTTCATGACTACCAAAGCCACATTCACCACTCCTAGGCTGCAGGTTCTAACTATATATTTGCATCATTATAACACAGGATTTCTAATGAGTTAACGCTTTAAAGTAAAAGCGCATAGAAAATCCCGACCGCTTCGCTGTCGCAGCCGGGATTGCCGTAAACATGAATTACGCTCTGGAAATATACTTACCTTCGCGGGTATCGATCAGGAGAACGTCGCCTTCGTTAATGAACAGAGGCACTTGCACCTTCAAGCCGGTTTCCATCGTCGCGTTCTTCGTTGCGCCCTGCGCCGTGTTGCCCTTGATGCCCGGCTCGGTTTCCGCTACCTTCAGCTCGACGCTGTTCGGAAGGTTGATGCCGATAATTTCGCCTTGGTACGATACGATGTTGATGACCATATTTTCGATCAGGAAGTTTCTTTCCCACTCGAGCTGCTTTTCCGTCAACGTAATTTGATCGTACGTTTCGTTATCCATGAACGTATATTCCGAGCCCGAATTGTACAAATACTGCATCGGGCGGTTGTCGACGATGGCGCGGGATACGTTCTCGCCGGCGCGGAACGTCTTCTCGACCACGTTGCCGTTGCGGAGCCCCTTCAGCTTGGAGCGGACGAACGCCGCGCCCTTGCCCGGCTTCACGTGCTGGAAGTCGATGACGGTGTAAATGTCGTTGTCTACCTCGATGGTCAGGCCTGTTT
The DNA here is from genome assembly GCF_028745515.1 of Paenibacillus thermotolerans. Classification (GTDB taxonomy): domain Bacteria; phylum Bacillota; class Bacilli; order Paenibacillales; family YIM-B00363; genus Paenibacillus_AE; species Paenibacillus_AE thermotolerans. The sequence continues at coordinate 33,308 of NZ_JAQZSG010000032.1, forward strand.
TAAAATCGTTAACTGAAATCACTTCTACGTCCTCCTAAAATATGGGTTATATCGATTGCATTAAATATAATGCGCACGGATATTACAAAGTTATGAATTCTTTGGAAGATTTCGTTAAAATGTCGCAGCCGGTTTCGGTAATGACGACCATATCCTCAATCCGCACCCCGCCGAAGCCCGGCAAATAAATTCCCGGCTCCACCGTAACGACCATCCCCGGCTCAAGCACGGACGATTCTCTCTTGTTCAGGTTCGGGGATTCGTGGATCTCCATCCCTACCGAATGTCCCGTTCCGTGGCCGAAGTTGTCGCCGTAGCCGTATTTCGCGATAACGTCTCTGGCGAGCGCGTCGCCTTCCTTCCCCGTCATGCCCGGCTTCAGGCCGGCCAGGCAAGCGAGCTGAGCTTCGAGCACGATGTCCCAAATCTCGCGGTGCTTCGCTGTCGGCTGCCCGATGAACACCGTTCGGGTCATGTCGGAGCAGTACCCTTTGTACAGCGCGCCGTAGTCCATCTTAACAAATTCGTTCGTTCCGAGCACGCGCCCGCTCGCCACGCCGTGCGGCAAAGCGGAACGCTCGCCCGAAGCGACGATCGTCGCAAACGAGGTGGCCGATGCGCCTTGTCTGCGCATAAACGTCTCAAGCTCGAGGGAAACGTCCGTTTCCTTCACTCCCGGCTTTAAGAAAGGCAAAATATGCGTAAACGCGGCATCCGATACGGCGACCGCTTCGCGGATGAGCTGAATTTCCCCCGCGTCCTTAATGCGGCGCAGCCGCTCGACGGTTCCGGCGGTAGGGACAAGCGTTATGTCGCCGCCCAGCTCTGCGGCATACCGGCCGTATGCGCCGTATGAAACGTTTTCCTGTTCGAAGCCCAGCTTGCTAAGGCCTGCGGAACGCATCGCTTCGCGAACGGCCGCCAGCGGATTCGCGCTGTCGTGCTCGATCGTCTCGAACCCGGCGGCCTGCTCGCTTGCTTGCGTGACATAACGGAAATCGGTAAACAACACGGCACGGCTCTCGGTTATTAGAACGTTGCCGGCCGTACCCGTAAAGCCGGTTAAGTATTTCCGGTTCACCGGATTCGTAATGAGCAGCGCGTCGATCTGCAATTCGTTCAACGATTCGCGAAGCTTGGTAACCCGATTGACTGATGCGGACATGAGGCAATCACCCTTTATCCTCAAAATGTGCTGCAAGGGCGCGTAACGCCAGCTCGTACCCGACCGCGCCGAGCCCGGCAATGACCCCGAGAGAAACCGGAGCGGTGACGGACACGTGACGAAACGGCTCACGCTTGTACACGTTGGACAGATGCACTTCGATCGTCGGCAGCTCCACCGCCGCCAGCGCGTCCCGAATCGCGATGCTGTAATGCGTAAAAGCTGCGGGATTCATAATGATCCCGTCCGCCGTGCCCCGGGCGCCGTGAATTTCTTCAATGAGCGCTCCTTCGTAATTCGATTGAAAGAAACGAACGGAAAGCCCCAGCTGTTCGGCCAGACGCTTCATGTTCGCCTCGATTTCATCCAATGTTACCGTGCCGTATACATTTTTTTCACGCCAGCCGAGCGTGTTCAAATTCGGGCCGTTCAAAACAAGTACGGATTTCACCCGCGGCACCACCTTTATATACTAGCGGCGTTTGCACGTTTTTCGCAATGGCTGCAAGCACCATCAGCCATTTTACCATACATTTCCCCGTTTTGAGAATCATTTTATTGCAACCGAAGCGTCCCCTCGCCCGATTCCCGCTGCCTTTCGTCGGAAAACTCGAAGGCAACCGAATAGCCGATGAATACGCCCCATAACACAAATATGCTGCCTTCCGTCCACAGCGTATCCCAGCGGATCAGGCCGATCGGCTTCATCATCCCAAACCACGGCCCGACCAGAAACCAGAACGCGAACCAACAGAGGCCGTACAGCATGCCGATCCAAGGCCCCATGGCCCTATGCAGCAAGAAGGCGTAAATATAAGCGGCCGCGATCGAAAAGACGATCCAGGCGAACCAGCCCACCGCATAACCCCCGGTGCCCGCCAAAAAATCGTGCGTAAAGAACGGCTCGATCAAAAAGCCCGGAACAAGCTCGGTAAAGCGGAACAAGTAGGCGACAATGCGCAAGGCTCCCCAAATGACGCCGGCGAAAAAGCCGAGGTACAATGCGAAAAACCATTTGTTCGTCGGGACGATCGTAGCGGTGCCCGCCTTTTTCATCGTTGTCTTCTTAGCCATGCCTTCTCTGATCTCCCTTAGCTTTAGCGTTCAATTCGAACCTATTATGCGCAAAAGGAGACCGCAGTAACCTTCGTCCCGCCTTTTTATCCGTCCGTTTCCGGTGGAATTTACGCCCGTTTTCGGCTACAATGAAGAGAAACTGCAAGATAAAGAGTGGGAGAGGTGAGGCAATTGACTCAAAAGCAAATCCCTTTTGCATACGGCGGACAGGCTGTCGTCGAGGGCGTTATGTTTGCCGGCAAAACCGTTAACGTTACGGCCGTTCGCAAGAAGGACCGTTCCATTGAATATTTCGAAACACCGAAGCAGGAGATCGGCTGGGTGAAAGCCTTGAAGAAAATACCGCTTCTGCGCGGAATCGTCGGCTTGATCGAATCGAGCGCCAAAGGCTCCGTTCATCTGAACTTCTCGGCGGAATCGTACGCAACCGAAGAAACCGAGGAAGCCAGAACCGGCCCTGCGTCGGAATCGGGCGATGCCCCGAAGCGCAAATCGCTCGGCGAAAACATGACGATGGTTTTAGGCGTGGCGGTAGTCGGGGTGCTGTCTTTCATCGCCGGCAAGCTCATATTTACGCTTGTTCCGGCAGCGCTGGAAGATATGCTTTTCAGCACCGCATTCGATAATATTTTTCTTCACAATTTGATCGAAGGGTTGATCAAGCTTGCGCTGCTTGTCGCTTACATCCAATTGATCGCGCAAACGCCGCTGATCAAACGGCTGTTCCAATATCACGGGGCGGAGCATAAGGTCATCACCGCCTATGAAAACGGCGACCCGCTAACAGTCGAAAACGTGCAAAAATACAACACGCTGCACTACCGGTGCGGCAGCAGCTTTATTATACTGACCGTCATCATCGGGATTTTCCTGTATTCGCTGCCGGTATTCGAGTGGAATTCGATCTGGGAGCGTCTGGGCATCCGGCTGGCGCTATTGCCGGTCGTCATCGGCTTGTCTTACGAGGTGCTGCGCTTCACGAACAGCGTTCGCGACATTCCGGTGCTTCGCTATTTGGGATATCCGGGGCTCATGCTGCAGAAGCTGACTACCAAGCAGCCGACGGACGACCAGGTCGAGGTGGCGATCGCTTCTTTCCAGAGGATGCTTGAGGCGGACCAGAGAACGGCGCCGGCTATCGAACGCGGCTCGGCTGTGGGAGCGTGATCGGGGATGAGACGATTCGGCCGTCACGGCATATTGACTTACGTAATCGTCGGGTTCATGATCATCGGCCTGCTGTACAGCATCGGCTCCAGCTTTACCCGTTGGATCATCCCGGTCGCGGTATTCGGCCTCGTATTTTTGCTGTACCGCTACCCTCCGTCCACTTGGCGTTATTTGGCGCAGCGGCTCCGTTCCGGAGGCTTCGGCAGTTTCGGCGGCAAAGGGGATAGAACGTTCGGACGGAAAACAAAAAAGGCGAAGTTCACCGTCATCCGCGGAAGCAAGCCGGACGACGACGAGCCGCCTAAATATCATTGACGCTTTGCCGCGGGGCCGCTAGGGGCCCCGGCATTTTTTTTGAGCTCGGGGAAGATGGTCTGCATCCATTTGTCCATTTCGGCGGAATAGCCGGAATACGTCCAGCTTTGGAAATATTCGTTCCCTGCTTTCAAGCCGGATTCGAACAGCTCCATCTGCTTCTCCTTGCTGACCGAAAATTCGGTCGACCCCACCATGTCCGACAGGATCTTGATCGTTCGGAACCGGCTGTGCTTCTCGATATACCTTTCATCGTGGGCGCTGACCATCGTGGAAAACAACGCGTGCAGCATAGAGATCGGACCGTTAATATTGTTGGGCGCCGCGCTCGTTCTGCCGACCAATTGAAAGCCGAGCGTCGGGATTCCTCCAGGGCGTTCTTTCAATTCCTTATCGAAAATCCATAGCGGATAATTGCTCAAGATGGCCCCGTCCACTACATATACGGATTTGGGAAGCCGTAATTGCCGGCGCTGCTGCTTCTGGCGGAGCTTGAACACGACCGGATCGAAGAAAAACGGGATGCTGGCGCTCATACGCACGGCTCTGGCGACGGACAGATTCATCGGGTCCATGCCGTACTGCTGAATGTCGCCCGGAAGCTCCAGCAGCTTTCCGAGAGAAATGTCCGAAGCGACCACGCGAAGCGCATTCGGCGGCAAATCTCCGAAGGTGCGGATTCCTTTTCTAGCGAGCTGCTGCTCCACCCAGCGTTCGATCGGGTCGCCCGAGTACAATCCCTTCTTTACAAGCAGTCGAACTGCAGGTCCGACAAACGTCAAATGATGAATCCAGTCCTTTCGCGTAAATTGCTCCAGCGGCATTTCCAGAATGAGCGACTTCATTTCGTCCGCCGAATAACCGGCCGCTACTAACGAAGCGACTACAGCTCCTACCGACGTTCCCGCCGTTTGATGAAATGTCACCCCGTACCGTTCGGCGGCGTAAATCGCTCCGACGAGCCCGATCCCCTTGACGCCGCCGCCTTGAAAAACAGCGTTTACCCGCACGGCTTCCCCTCCCCTCATACTTTCCTAATCGTATGTATGCGGGTATTGCACGTCCTTATGATGGAAAAATAAAACCTTGCCCGGCCTGCTTTCGCCGAGCAAGGTTTAGTAAGGGGAAGCTTACACCAGCAATGTACGGCTGATGATAACGAGCAGGATGAAAAGCACCAGAATCGCGCCCGCAGAGTAACCGAAGTCGTAGCCATAACCATAACCGTCAAAACCGCCGTAGTAAGGGTAGCCTGCACCGGCTGCTCCAAGTGCCGCCGGCGCATTGATGTTCGCACCGTGCAAACCCGCTTCGGGACCCAAATTCGCTCCCATACCCATAGGACCCATTCCTAACATATGATCCAACTCCTTGATGGTTGTTTTGTTTTCGTTCACAATCCCATCATATGTGGAGGGGACATTCGTGGAATGGTGACCTGCCTAGCAGTAAAAAAATAGGTGAACGACCAGTCAGGTGTCCACCAGAAACTGAAAATTCGGATGTTTGTATACCGATTCGAAATGGGGATCTTTGCTGCAGACCGCATCCAAATCTTCCGGTGTAAAGAGATAATAATCGTTATAAAAAGGATACCCGGCTCCGTAATAATAGCTAAGCCACACGAGCTTCGAGCAGTAAATCGACGACCACGGATCCGCAAGCGGAATTTGCGGCGAGAAAGAAAATTTCGGGATCGCGATCCCGCTTCTATAGTTCGCATCGCATTGCAGGAAATATTTCACGGCAAAATTCGCGGCGGACGCCCCCATCTTCGCGTCGACGGGCCGGTACACCGCATGCTTCGGATGAACGGTCAGAAAGCTATCGATCGTGCTTGCTTGAACGTAGGGATACGTTATAACCGCCTCTATCATGTAGCGGTTGTCCGCGACAATCGCCGCATGGCCAATATAGCCGGGGGGCACATCAAACTCGTTGTCGCAAGCGGTCAATATGTCGCCGGCCCGGTAGCCGATTTCGTTCGTCATCGTTCCTTTCACCACCCACAATAGCCTATTCAAGCGGCGGGCGTACGGTGCAAGCGTAAAAAAGGCCGCACCGGGAAAGTGCGGACCTTCTATTCCATATCCAATTCGTTCCGGATGCTGCGCAGCTCCTCCAGGCGGTTCTGGTCTCTGCGGAAATATTCGACAAGCGTCTCGATGCAGGTGATCGAGTCCCAGCTCAAATGGTGCTCGATGCCTTCCACATCCTTATAAATATTTTCTTCCTGAACGCCGATCAACGCTAAAAATTGTTCAAGCAAATGATGGCGGTCCACCAGCCTTTTGCCAATCTTTTTCCCTTTGGCCGTGAGGATCAAGCCTCGATATTTTTCGTATACCAAATAATTGTCTTTATCCAGCTTCTGAATCATCTTAGTAACCGAAGACGGATGCACTTCCAATCCTTCGGCTATGTCAGACACCCGGGCATACCCTTTCTCGTCGATCAAACGATAGATTCGCTCCAGATAATCCTCCATGCTCGGTGTTGCCAAACCGGCTTTCCCCTCTCATTACCTTCTTTTGCACTCGTTTGCAATCGTTATTTGTTAACTATACAGCTAGTATGCGGGCAAAAGCAAGCGACGGGATGCGGTTTTGGCCGCGGTATGACGCAAGAGGAGCATGCGAATGCTATTCCCATGACCATCATTATGATCGTACGAAAGGGGATGAAAAAAAGTGGCGACCGAAACGCCGGTACGTCCGAAAACCGACTTAAAAGCATTCACGCCCGAGCTCGTTTACTTTGAGCCCGATTCGTTGGAATATCCGATGGGGGCGAGAATTTACAGATGGGCCCAAGAGCAAGGATTGCCGATCCGCATGACGACCTCCCATAACCGAATCACGAATTTGCCGGGGGAGTCGGAGCTTGAGAAATACAGAATGGCCAAGCGGACGCTCGTTGTGGGCATTCGAAAGACGCTCGATTTCGATCAGTCTAAGCCTTCCGCCGAATATGCCATTCCGATCGCGACCGGATGCATGGCCCACTGCCATTACTGCTATTTGCAGACGACGCTCGGAGCAAAGCCGTATGTTCGGGTTTATGTAAACATCGACGACATTACGAACCGGGCGCTTCAATATATTCAGGAGCGTGCGCCGGAGACGACTCGCTTCGAGGCGGCCTGTACGTCCGACCCGGTAAGCCTGGAGCACATCACGGGCTCGCTCGCGCAATTGATTGAGTTCATGGGGAAGCAGGAATACGGAAGACTTCGGTTTGTCACCAAATTCAACAACGTCGATTCGCTGCTCGGCCTTCATCACAACAAGCATACGCGAATCCGGTTTTCCGTCAACGCGGACTACGTCATCAAGAGCTTCGAGCCCGGGACGTCAAGCTTCGCCGCCCGTATCGAAGCTGCGGGCAAGGTCGCGCGCGCCGGATACCCGCTAGGGTTCATCATTGCGCCGATCATTTGGCATGAAGGCTGGGAAGAAGGCTATGCGGAGCTGCTTCGGAAGCTTAAGGCGGAAGTCCCTCCCGAGGCGGAGGAGGAGCTGACGTTCGAGCTGATTCAGCACCGGTTTACGAAGACGGCGAAGCGGGTCATCGAAGCGAGATACCCGAAGACGAAGCTGGAGATGGACGAGACGAAGCGTAAGTATAAATGGGGCCGTTGGGGGCAAGGAAAATATGTATATCCGGACGAGCAGGCGCACGCGCTTCGGGAATTCATCACGGAGCAAATCTTTGAGAACTTCCCGAAGGCGGCGATCGATTACTTTACGTAACGGTTAGAACCGGAGCCATTCCGGCGTAATTTGATTGAACCAGACCGTGATCCTCAGCATTTGGCCGGTATACAGCAGGATGCCGAACAGCACGAGGAATGCGCCGCCGAGCTTCATAAGCCGGTTCGAATATTTCAGAATCCACTTGGTCGAGCCGATAAAGAACGCCATAATAAAAAACGGAAGCCCGAAGCCGAGCGTATAGGCCGTCGTCAGTTGGAACCATATGCCCGGCTCGGTCGTGGACAGCGAGATGATCGCCGAGAAAATCGGACCGATGCACGGAGACCAGCCCGCCGCAAAACCGATGCCGATGAGCATGGAACCGAGCAGCGTAGCCGGCTTTGCGTTCACGCGAAGCTTCATGTCCTTCATCAAAAATTGAGGCTGAAACACCCCTAGCAGAAACAGTCCTACTAAAATCAACAAGATTGCGGAAAGCTTCGCAATTAAATCCTGATAATCCCGAAATATTTCCGCAATGAGTCCGGCGCCTGCGCCAAGAGCGTAAAAGACGATGGAAAAGCCGATGATGAAAAACAGCGTGTGGCTGAGCGTCCGCAGCCGCACTTCTTTCTTGTGGTCCGTTTTTAGCTGCGATACGGATATGCCGGTAATATATGATAGATAGGAAGGATACAGCGGCAGGCAGCATGGTGAAATAAACGAAGCGAGCCCGGCCGCGAAAGCGACCCACAAATTAATATCCGACATTCCGCATCCCCTTTGTTGCGCGTTATAGTCTAAAACCTTTTTTTAGACCTAACAAAACGATTAAGATCAATACCAATAATAACACAACTGTTGAGCCCGGCGCCAAGTTGAACACGCCTGCCCCGATCAGTCCGAGGATTACGGCGCTTTCGGAAAAGATAAGCGCCCAAATAATCGAGTGGCGGAAGCTCCTGGCAATCAGCAGGCTGCAAGCGACAGGAATGATGAGCAGTGCCGAGACGAGCAGCGCCCCTAATATTTTTATAGATACGCTGACTACTAAAGCCGTTAGCACCGTTTGCGCAATATTTAACGTTTTGACGGGAAGTCCGCTTACGCTGGCAGCATCTTCATCGAACGTCAGCAAAAAATATTCTTTCAAATGAAAGGCAATGACGCCCAGCACGACGATGCTTACGGCGAAAATCGTAATCAGATCGACGGTATCCAGCGAGTAGACGCTTCCGAAAAAATAGCTCGTCACATTCATATTCAGCCCTTGCCCGAGCGTGAATAGCATTGTAGCGAGCGCCACACTGCCGGAAAGCAATATGGCGATCGAAAGCTCCGCATAAGTGCGATAAGTGCGCCGCAGCCGCTCGATAACGAGGGCGCCGAACAGCGCGAACGCCAGCCCGATGCCGACCGGGTAGACGTTGATCAGGAATCCGAGGGCGATCCCGGCAATCGAAACGTGCGCGATCGTATCGCCGATCATGGAAAGGCGGCGGAGCACCAAAAATACGCCTAGGAGCGGCGCCATCGCCCCGATCAGCGCCCCTCCGAGCAGCGCCCGTTGAAAAAACGGAAAGGCAAATATGTCGAACAAGGGTACGTCCTCCTTAATGAGCCACCGGGATTCGCTCGCCGGCCTGGTTCCAGTCTTTCAAAGCATGCGTCAGATCCGTTTCGGAGCAGGAAATGTCGTTGTGCATCGATTTAACGTAGAAAGCAAGCTTGCCGCTTGTCAGTACAGGGAAGTCGCCCAAAAACGACTTCATCGCCTCTACATCGTGAGACACCATTAAAAAGGTGATGTCATGTTGGGCATGCATATGGCGCAGCATCGAGAAGAACGACCTCTGCGTTTCCACATCGATGCCGACCGTCGGCTCGTCAAGGATGAGCAGCTCGGGGTTGCCGATCAGCGCACGCGCCAGAAACACGCGCTGCTGCTGACCGCCCGAAAGCTGTCCGATGCGCCGATGGGCGAGATCGGCGATTTGCAGCGCGGCTAGCGCATCGTCGCAGCGCTGCTGATCGGCCGCCGTAATCCGGCGGTACAGCTTATGCTTTCCGTACAGACCGGAAAGCACCACCTCTCTTACCGTAGCCGGGAACAGCGGGTTAAGCGCCGTCTTCTGCGGAACGTAACCGATACGGCGCCATTCGTTGAATTTGGCGATTGGCGTACCGAACAGCTTGAGCTCTCCCTCCGTGGGCTTCAGCAAGCCGACCAGCATGCGGAGAAGCGTCGTCTTGCCGGCGCCGTTCGAGCCGATCAGGCCGACAAAATCGCGCCGGTTGATTTGAAAATCGAGCCCGTCGATTACCGACTTGTTTTCATAGGAAAACCGAAGGCCTTCCATGCTGACGACAGGTCCGGTCTTGCTTTGCTGTTGATCGTTTTCCATTGCACTCATAGCGGCATCTCCTTATTGCAGTGCTTTCAGCAAGTGGTTCAAATTTTGCTCCATTAACGAGACGTACGTTGCGCCGGACTTCGCTTCCTCGTCCGTCAAGCCTTCCAGCGGATGAAGCACTAACGTCTCTACGCCGAGATCGTTCGCGAGCGTCTTGGCCAAGGCGTCCGACAGCAGCTCTTCCGTGAAAATATAATGAACGTCGTGCTCCTTGATAAAGTCGCTGATCTCCTTCAAATTCTGGGCGGTAGGCTCCGCTTCATGGGAAAGCCCCATGAGCGACACTTCGACGAGCCCGTAATCTCTCGCCAAGTAACCGAACGCTTGATGCTGTACGACGATTTCCCGTTTGGACACCCCGGACAGCTGCTGCCTGAACGAATCGTCCAGCGCTTTGATTTGCGCAGCGAGCGCTTCATAGTTGCTCTCGTAATCGGCTGCGTGCTCCGGGTCGGCTTCTGTCAGGCCGTTTTTAATATTCTCGGCCATAATAAGCGCGGAGCTCGGACTTAACCAAGTGTGCGGATCGAACCCGCCTTCCGCGTGGCTGCCGTGGCTCTCAGAGGCGTGATCGTCGTGATCGTCGTGATCGTCGTGTTCGTCGTGTTCGTCGTGTTCGTCATGCGCGTTCGGAGAAGCCGGCAGCAGTTCGATCCCTTTGCTTGCTTCGACGACTACAAGCTTGCTTTTGTCGATTCCGCCAAGGACGTCTTCCGTCCAGCCTTCGAAGCCGGCGCCTTGGTAAACAAACATTTGCGCCTTTGCAATGTTCGTCATGTCCCGGCTTTTCGGCGTCCAATCATGCGGCTCAACGCCGGTAGGAACCATATTTACGACATTGACATGGTCTCCTCCGATTTGCTTTGAAAAATCGTATAAAGGGAAAAAAGAGGTCACCACATTGATCTTGCCTTCCACCAATGTGTTTTTGTCCGCGGCGCAGCCCGACGCGATGCCGAGCGTCAGCACGGCGGCAAACAGCATAATCAGTTTTTTCATTACGAATCTCCACCCTCCGGTTCGATAACCGTTTCTCTTAATCGTAACGTTTACGATTTACATAAATCAGATTATACGTTTGCCTATAAAAATATGTCAAGCAAGTTTTATCAAGTTTTGCCTCTTCAAAAACAAATATTCCGCCCCTTGGGAATCAAGGAACGGAATATGGGCGTTATCGCAACTTATTTTACCTTGGCGCCGTTCGGAATATCTCCGTCGACGGTGGCCAGCGTAAGCATGTCGCCGGCGGAGGCCGCCAAAATCATACCCTGCGACAGCTCCCCGCGCAGCTTCACCGGCTTCAGGTTCGTAATGCAGATCAGCTTCTTGCCGACGAGCTGCTCGGGCTTATAAAATTTCGCGATGCCGGAGACGACTTGGCGCCGTTCGGTGCCCAAATCGAGCTGCAGCTTCAGCAGCTTATCCGCCTTCGGCACCGGCTCCGCTTCAAGCACCTGCGCCACGCGAAGCTCGACCTTCATGAAATCGTCGATTCCGATTTCCGCAATGCCTTCGATTTTCTCTTCGCCGCTTTCCTTGCTTGTGCCCGACGGCTTCGCGGCCGCCTGCGCTTCGCCTTGGGCCGTTGACGGAACCGCAGCAGCAGCAGCGCCGGCGTTGCCGCCGCTCATCGCTTCAACGATATACGCAACCTCCGTTTCGGCTTCGAGCCGCGGGAACATCGGCACAGCCTTCTGTACGTTCGTTCCCGCGGGCAGCAGCCCGAACTTGGCTAAGCTGTCCCAGCCGGTCAGCTTCTCGTCGGACGCGTCGATTCCAAGCTGCGCTTGAATCGAGCCCGGAGCGGAGATGAGGAACGGACGGAGCAGCACCGAGACGATGCGGAGCGATTCCGCCAGGTGGTACATAACGGAGCCGAGCGCTCCGCGTTTGTCTTCGTCCTTCACGAGCATCCAAGGCTGCGTTTCGTCGATATATTTGTTGGTGCGGGAAATAAGCTGCCAAATCGCCGTCAGCGCGACGGAAAACTCCATGTTCTCCATCGCTTCCTCCACTTTGCGGACCGCCGCGTTCGCCGTCTCCACCAAATCGGCGTCGAACGGCGTAGCCCCTTCAATCCGCTCGGGGATCGTTCCGCGGAAATATTTGTCGATCATGACGACGGTCCGGTTCAGCAGGTTGCCGAGATCGTTCGCCAGATCGTAGTTGATCCGCTCGACGAAGCCTTCCGGCGTGAACGTTCCGTCTGCGCCGAACGGCACCTCGCGGAGCAAATAATAACGGAGCGCGTCCAAGCCGTACCGGTCGATCAAAGTGACCGGATCGATGACGTTGCCCTTCGATTTCGACATTTTGCCGTCCTTCATGAGCAGCCAGCCGTGCGCAAACACCTTCTTCGGCAGCGGCAGTCCGAGCGCCATCAGCATAATCGGCCAATAAATCGTATGGAATCGTACGATTTCCTTCCCGACCAAATGCACGTCGGCCGGCCAAAACTTCCGATACAGCGAGTCGTCGTTCGTTGCGTATCCGAGCGCCGTAATGTAGTTCGACAGCGCGTCGATCCAGACATAGATGACATGCTTCGGGTTGGAAGGCACCTTGACGCCCCAATCGAACGCCGTTCTCGACACGGCCAAATCCTCAAGACCCGGCTTGATGAAATTGTTGATCATTTCGTTTTTGCGGGATTCCGGTTGAATGAAATCCGGATGCTCCTCGTAATGCTTCAGCAAGCGGTCGGCATATTTGCTCATCCGGAAGAAATAGCATTCCTCCTTCACGAGCTCAACCGCCCGGCCGCAGTCCGGACATTTGCCGTCCACAAGCTGCCGCTCCGTGAAAAATGCTTCATCCGGCGTACAATACCAGCCTTCGTACGTGCCTAAATAAATATCGCCTTGATCGAGCAGCTGCTGGAATATTTTTTCTACGACTTGCTTGTGGCGCCCTTCGGTCGTCCGAATAAAATCGTCATGGCTAATATGGAGCTTCCCCCACAAATCGTGAATGCCCTTGACGATGTCGTCCACGTATTGCTGCGGCGTAACGCCTTTCTCCTTCGCCTTCCGCTCGATTTTTTGGCCGTGCTCGTCCGTCCCCGTCAGGAAGCGGACATCGTAGCCGCGCAGCCGTTTATACCGCGCCATCGCGTCGCCTGCCACCGTCGTGTAAGCGTGCCCGATATGAAGCTTGTCGCTCGGGTAATAAATCGGCGTCGTAATGTAGAACGTTTTGTTCGTGCTCATCGCTAATTCCTCCTGCTTAAATAAATAAAAAAAGCCCTCATCCCCTATGGGACGAAAGCTTACGCTCACGCGGTACCACCCAAATTCCGCTCCTGCCGGCTAGGGCAAGGAACGCTCAACGAGTCGCGTCGGACTCGGCCGATAACGCCGGCGCAGCGTGCCGAGCTTGTGCGACTTGCTTTCGCATTCGCACTCACGGGGCAATCCTCCCGGACCATCTTCCACTTGTCGGCTATGCCGGCTTGCACCTGACCCGGCTCTCTGAAGATTAGACGAAACAAATGTACTTATCCGTTCATAGGATGAAACTATATTTCCCAATAGATTACCGATTATTTTCGGCAAAGTCAAGGGAATCGGGGTTTTCGGGCGGGGGCACACGGTCGACGCCCCCGGGATGAAACGGATGGCATTTCACGATCCGCTTGGCCGCCAGCACGGAACCTTTGAGCGGCCCGTGCACTTCGATCGCCTCCAGCGCATAAGCGGAGCAGGTCGGATAAAACCGGCAGGTAGGCGGCTTGAGCGGTGAAATAAACCTCCGGTAAAACCGAATCGGCGCCTGCAAGGCCCGCTTAGCCGTTTTCATGCTTGGCTCCCGCGCATTCGTTGCAATGCCCGTAAATCTCGAATTTATGCTTTACGACATCGAACCCATCCGGCAGCTCCACTTTGACATCCATCGGGCAGAACGGCACGGCGTACGTACGCGCGCAGCCGAGGCATATCGCGTGATGATGGTGTCCGTGCTCTCCGCAGCGAGCTCTGAATTTCACGCCGTCCTCGAACACGAATTGCTCAAGAACATCCATTTCGTGCAGAAGCCGCAGGTTGCGGTACACCGTATCGAAGCTCAGCCCGGCATATGTTTTGCCCATCGATTCGTAGACGTCCTTCGCCGACAAATAACCGTGCGCGTCCGCAAACAGGCAGGCCAGCGTCTTGCGCTGGTCCGTTACCCGCAATCCTTTCTTGGACATCGCGTCAATGATTTCTTGAGCTTCCACGTTATTCTCTCCCTGAACTTCGTCTTCTTCTCTTAATGATGCATCAAAAATGCCGCTCCGTCAAAGGTCCGGTGCCAGCCTGCCGCTTTTATGAAAAATTTAAGGGAATCAAATGTCCGCTAAATTTGTCGAACCGGTCAAAAATGGATAAATAACGGAACTGCGTGTCCGCTAGCTTTACAAATATGATAAATCAGGCCGGATTTCGGACGATTAGCGGACATTTCGTTCCGTTAACGTAAAACGAGCTCCCCCCGTCGTTCTAGCGGGGAAGCTCGTTCTGCGTTTACGCCGTTATGCTTTTACCTTCACAATGGCGCCCTTCTCTTCCGACTCAAGCGCCGCAATAATAACGGCCAGCGATTTAGCGCCTTCTTCGCCGGAAACGGACGGAGGGGTTTTCGTAACGATCGACTCGACGAACGCGTCGATGACGCCGCTGGCAAGCTGCCTTTCGTTCGTCGATATGCCGCCGACCTTATACTTCTCCACCGTGCCGTTGCGAAGCTCCACAATGACCTCTTCAACCGGATCCGTGCCGATTTTCATGACGCCGTTCTCGCACCACAGCACCGTGCTGTTGTCTTCGCCGCGGTAGTACGTCCAGGATGCGACCAGCGAGCCGATGGCTCCGCTTTTCATCCGAAGAATGCAAGTCGCGTTATCGTCCACATCGGTATTTTCTTTATGCAAAGTGCCGACGAACGCGCCCACTTCCTCCACTTCGTCATCCAGCATCCAGCGAATCAAATCCGCTTTGTGGACGCCGAGATCGCCCATTGCGCCGACGAACGCTTTGTCCTTTTGGAAAAACCAGCTGCCTTTGCCGTCTACGCTCCAGCCTTCCGGTCCCGGATGGCCGAACGACGTACGGAACGTAAGCACATTGCCTAGCTTGCCGGATTTCAAAATTTCCTTCGCTTTCACATGCGGAGGCATAAAGCGCTGGTTATGGCCGATCATCAAATATACGTTATTTTGTTTTGCCGCGGCGATCATCGCTTCGGCCTCATCGGCGGAAACAGCCATCGGCTTTTCGCAGAGCACGTGAGCGCCGGCGTTCGCCGCATCGATCGAAACCGGGGCGTGAAGCGCGTTAGGCAAACAAACGCTGACTGCATCCGGCTTTTCCGCTTTCAGCATTTCTTTGTGGTCCGTATAAGCTTTTCCGCCGTATTTGGAGGCCATCTTTTCGGCTCTTTCCAGTACGGTATCGACGAACGCAACAACCTCCACGTTCGGATTGGATGCATACTCCGGCGCGTGCCGATGAATGGCGATCGCGCCGCAGCCGATGACGGCAACTTTCAACTTGGTCATAGGATGAATCCCCTTTCGTCGTGTTTCGTCTATACTATAACATGTTTCTCCCATACCGCCTATTATACTCAAAGCACGGGAGGCTTTCGGTGAAGGGTCGCCCGCTCGAACGCATAGGCAAGCTTTATTAGCGCGGGCTCCGAATACGCGCCGGCCGTAAAGGTGATTCCTATCGGCTCCTGACCGTT
Organism: Paenibacillus thermotolerans; assembly: GCF_028745515.1. Classification (GTDB taxonomy): domain Bacteria; phylum Bacillota; class Bacilli; order Paenibacillales; family YIM-B00363; genus Paenibacillus_AE; species Paenibacillus_AE thermotolerans. The sequence continues at coordinate 48,871 of NZ_JAQZSG010000032.1, forward strand.
AAAGCCCGCCGGGACGGTTATGAGCGGATAACCGGCTTTGCAAGCGATGCCGCAGCCCCAGTTGTTCGGGAACACGACGGCATCCAACCGGTGCTCCTTCAACACGTAATCGATGCCCATCGCCTGCGACCGTTCAAGATCGGTGCGGCGGGCGCGCTTATACTCCTCTTCCTCCAGCGTGCCGGACGTAGCCTCCGATTCTAGCAAAATCGCTTGTCCGTACTTGAGCGCCCGATCGGCATGCTTTTCATTGTAAGAAATCAGATCGGCCAGCGACTTTACGGGCACATGCGGCGCGGTCCGGCTTAAATAAGCGTTCAAGTCGGGCTTGAACTCGTATTTCAGCACGTTATAATCCCATGCGTCCGCTTCCGAAGGAAACGAGACCGGATCGATCACTTCGGCGCCTGCGTTTCGGAGCGCCTCGAACGCTTGCTCCATGACGGACAGCGCTGCTTCGGGCAAATCTTTATAATAAGCCCTCGGTACGCCGATGCGAGCCCCCTTCAAAGCGTCCGCATCCAAATACGCCGTGTAATCCTGTGCCGCACGGATGCTGCCTTCGGATGTCGCCGAGTCAAGCAGGTCCGCTCCGGCGATCGCCGTCAGCACGATGGCGGCGTCTTCTACCGTTCGCGCCATCGGCCCCGCCGTATCCTGACTGCGGGAGATCGGGATAATGCCTCCTCTTGATACTAGGCCGACAGTTGGCTTAATACCTACCAGGCTGTGCTGGCTTGACGGAGAAATGATGGAGCCCGATGTTTCCGTGCCGATGGCGGCGGAGGCGAAGCTGGCCGCCGCGGCCGCCCCGGAGCCGGAGCTCGAACCTCCGGTATCCAGCAGACCCGGGCCGTACGGGTTCAGCACCTGTCCTCCTCTGGAAGAATAGCCGTTCGGCATATGATCCGACATGAAGTTGGCCCATTCGGTCATATTCGTCTTTCCGAGCAGCACCGCCCCCGCCTCGCGAAGCTTGGCGGCCACCGTTGCGTCCCGCTCCGCGAACGACTCGGAGAGCGCGATGGAGCCGGCGCTCGTATGCATCCGGTCCGCCGTATCGATATTGTCCTTGATCACGATCGGGATTCCATGCAGCGGTCCGCGCACGCGGCCCGCTTTCCGCTCCTCATCCCGCTCTCTTGCAATGCCGTATGCATCGGGATTGATCTCCAAGACGGAGTTAATCCGCAGCCCGTCCCGGTCGTGATTCACGATCCGCATGACATACATCATGACAAGCTCTTCGCTGGTGACCTCGCCTTGCTCCATCGCCAGCCGAAGCTCGGAAATCGTGCGCTCCGGAAGCCACGTCTCGCTTCGGTGCCTCAATTGTTCGATATTCACTTTGATCCCGGCTTTCTGTACATAATCTAGGACTCTTAGTATGTGAAAATGACTTTGCCGACCACATTCCCGAGCGGTATGCTTCCGATCACTCGGCTGTCGGTGCTGTTGTTGCGGTTGTCGCCCATCACGAAAATATGGCCTTCGGGAACCGTGACTTCATCGAGGTTCGACAGCGTCGGCTCGCTTGTATACGGTTCCTCCAGCGCCTTGCCGTTCCGGTAGACGACGCCGTCTTTAATTTCCAGCCTGTCGCCCGCTTTCCCGATCACCCTTTTGACCCAAAGATATTCTTGCTGCACGCCTCTGAGATTCGCGACAAGCGGATGCTCGAGCACCGGATCAAGCCAGGAGCGGTGTTTATCAATGCGGCTGTCGATGATGACGATGTCCCCGTAATCGTATGAGGTTTGAATTTTAAAAGCAAAGGTCGAATCCGCGTTATGCAGCGTCGGCAGCATGGACTCTCCTTTGACCTGAAACGCCTGCAGCACATATGCGTTAATGAGCACCGCCGCCGTAACGGCGACGGCCCCGGTTTTCGTCCACTCCCAGAGCGAGGTGCGGAACGTTCTTTTCTTTTCCACTAGGACCATCCCATTCTTTGTTTCAAATTCTCGATGTGCGCCAAATGGTGGGCGCCGTGCCAGGTATACAAGCCGATGATGTAATCAAGCCGCTTGGCGCCCGATTCCGGATGCAGAAATTCCCGTTGTAGCTGCTCGTTCGTAAGACTTCGCAGCAAAGCGACCCACCGCTCGGTCAATGCGTCCAACAGACGAAGCGATACCTCCGGGGAAAGAGAGCAGTCTGCGGTTTCGGCCCAAACGTCCTCGCGATACGGCTTGATCACCGGACGATCCTCGGTGATCGCCAGTTTGCATCGTATATAGCTGTTCATATGGCTGTCCGCTACATGATGAACGACTTGACGAACCGTCCAGCCGCCGGGCCGATAAGGGGTATTTAGCTGTTCGCCGTTCAAAGCGCGAATCGCTTCGCGCAGCTTCCCGGGCAAAGCTTCGATTTCATCGATCCATCCGGACACGGTTTCTTTGTCGTATGCCGCGTTCCACTCAAAAGCTCCGATCGGATAACGCAAAGCGTCCATACATCTTCCTCCTTCGTCCTGCAACTTTATGTATTCGAAACGGCACGCACAAATTCCTGCCGGAAGCCCGTGCAGGACGTCTTGAAAAAAAAGTTGTAATTATTCGGAAATTCATCTTCACAATCGAACGAATGTTTGGTATATTGGATATGCAAACAAATGTTCGATGAGGTGGTGCTCATATGGCAAACGCATTGCAAAACTATCGGTTTATAGAGCGGGGATTCGACTATACGTTCCGGTTTTACCCGAACGGCTCGGTTACGATTATCGACAACGATACGAACACAATGGTTAAGCCAAGCCAATTGAAGGGAGCGCCGCTCAAATTTTACGCTTTAAAGCAAATTCAATTCATTAAAAATAAGCTGCAGGAAGCGAAAGCCTCTGCAGCCGGTTGATGGTAAACATTTGATTCATTACAGCCTTTGTCCGCACTCCGTACAGTAAGATGCATCCGCGTCGTTAAGATGATTGCAGGCTGCGCATTGCTTCTGAACCGGCAACGTGCTCCCGCAGCCTTTGCAGTATTTCGAATTTCGTTCATTCTCCGTTCCGCAGTCGTCACATACAATTCCCGGAAGGTCAGGCGCAGATGTCCCTTGACCTTCCGCAAAGCCTTTGGAGATCTCACGTACGCCCGGTTTTACGCCCGCGGCGAATTCATTGAACGTCTCTTTCGCTACCGGTGTCAATTCCTTGGACTGGTACTTCGCTACGGCGCCCATAAAGCCGTAGCTCGTCATTACGAAACCGACGAACAGCAGCGGTATCCCGATAAAGAAGTAATGAAACTTGGTCGGCCCCGGGCTGAACGGCCCGCCGAATTTATCGAATGTAAAAAAGTCGACCATCGCCGTTCCGATACTCATGATGCCTGCAGCAATGAATAAAATCCCCAGCACCCGAAGAATGCTTCTTGTCGATTGATGCCGGTTGTCTTGTTTACGATTTTCCATATGTCGGCATTTCCCCCTCCAGTCACTTTCTATTAATATACGAAGCAGCGAGAAGCAAGGTTGCCGATTTTTCGGATTGTATCAAATGATGACGTCAATCGAACCGAAGCGATTTCAACGAAACCCCTTCGTTCAGAAGGGCTTGATGTACGCGTCGCGCGATGGTTAAAGCATGTGCCGAGTCGCTGTGAATGCAAAGGGTATCCGCCTTCAGGCTCTCTTCACGTCCGCCAATCGTCCGAACCGCGCCTTTGACCGCGATCGATACGGCTTGCTCCGCAGCGGCCGACGCATCGGCAAGAACGGCGCCCGGCGCAGTCCTGGGGGCGAGCTGAGACGCCGAAGCATAAGCTCGATCGGCGAACGCTTCATGTACGACAGGCAATCCCGCGCTTTGCGCGCTTGCCGCCAACCGGCCGCTCGCCATCCCGTAAACGCATAAAGTACGATCGTACGCCACGGCCGCCTTCACGATCGCCTCCGCGACGCCCGGAACGGACTCCGCCATATGATACAGTGCGCCGTGAGGCTTCACATGCCGAAGCTCGGCTCCTGCCGAGCGTACGAACGCACCGAGAGCCCCAAGCTGATACAGGACGAGCTCATAAACTTCCTCGGCGCCGATTGCCATCGTTCTTCTGCCGAAGCCCTCAAGGTCGCGCAGCCCGGGGTGCGCTCCGACAGCGACACCTTTAGCCAAGCATGCCTCCACGGTTCTCCGCATCGTGGACGGATCTCCCGCGTGAAAGCCGCAGGCTACATTTGCCGACGTGACGTAATCCAAAATTTGTTCATCCTCGCCCAGCCGGTAAACGCCGAAACTTTCGCCAAGATCGCAATTGATATCCATGTACCGCTTCATGTTTACCCCCTTGTTTACAGTCGTTTACGATTCAAACCCGCCAACATCCGCTCGAATTGCCGCTCACGCTCAAGCAGCAGCGATTCGGCTTCTTCCGCCGTAACGGCAATAAATCGCAGGCTATCCCCCGGCCGCGCTTGGGCAAGCTTCGGAAGATCCACCCGCGCAACCTGTCCGATCCGCGGGTAGCCCCCCGTCGTTTGACGGTCGGCCATCAACACGATCGGCAGGCCGTCCGCCGGCACCTGAACGGTGCCCATCGTGACGGCGTCCGACAGCATGCTGACCGGCTCCGCCGTTTGGAGCCGTACGCCCGATAAGCGCAAGCCCATCCGGTCGGATTGCGCCGTCACGTTGAAAGTTGCGCCAAGAAAGCTTCCCAAGCTGTCCGGGCGGAATCGGTCCCACTCCGGACCGGGTACAACGCGGATGGAATGCTCGGAGCGGGCGTCGCGGGACGCTCCTGTGCCGCTCCAATCTCCCCGGACGAACCAAGAAGGGTATCGCATACGCCCTGTGCAGACCCATGACAGTTCGATGGCCCGCTGTCGATCCGGCGAAACCGGTTTCGTTTCCAGCTTGTCGCCGGGACGCAGCGGACGGCCGAGCAGGCCCGGGAACCCGCTGCGCAACGCGGCGGACCTGCTGCCGAGCAGCTCCGGCAGCTCGATGCCGCCGGCTGCTGCAACGACCGTACGGCAGCCTTCGCTTGCCGGCCCGAATGTTACGATGCTGTCCGCCGAAATAAGCACCGGACGATTCATCGGCAACGGCCGGCCGTCGACCGTTGCATTCATGTCGCTGCCGCATACCGCCGCAATGATGTCCTTTTCGGTTTGAAGCGTCGCACCAACAACGGTCATCTCGATCGCTGCGGCGCCGGCGTCATTGCCGACGAGCGCGTTAGCCAGCCGCAACGCCCCTTCATCCATCGCACCGCCGACGGATACGCCGTAACGCTGCCATCCCGCCCGGCCGAGGTCCTGGATCGTCGAAAGCATGCCCGGTTTTTGCACGATGAACGTCATGACGAAACACCCGCTTCGAATTCGGAATGCGCCGCAGGCACGAAGCGTACCGCATCCCCCGCCGAGAGCAGGCTGGGCGGCCGCCGCTCCGGACGAAACAGCGGGATGCCCGTACGCCCGATCAATCTCCACCCGCCGGGCGATGCAAGCGGATATACGCCGGTTTGACTTCCTGCGATTCCTACACTGCCGGCGGGAACCGATGCGCGAGGCGTATTCAGACGCGGAGTGGCGATTTTCTCGGACATTCCCCCCAAATAAGGGAATCCGGGCAAAAAACCGATCATATAAACGGTGTAGCTTGCCGCTGTATGTATGCGGACAACCTCATCGACGGAAAGCCGGTGATATGTCGCTACGTCCCTTAAATCCGGGCCGCATTGCTCGCAGTAGCATACACGAATTCGCACTTCTTTGGGAGATGGCGTCACCGTACTGCCGTTCGGGTTCGGGGAAGCGTTCAGCGATCGCACGCGTGACTCGAGCCAGCTTCGCACCTGTTCCTGCGGACGGTTGACACCGTGTGCGTTGTCCCCTGCGCGTCCGGCCGCACGATAGACCGCGATAGGATCATAGTAAACCGTCACCGACGCATAGGCGGGTACTGCCTCCACAAAACCCGGAAACGGCGCCCTCTCCAGGCTCTTCGACAATTGAAGCACGGCCTTGTGGATGTCCGGCGCGATCGAGCTGCCCAGCGTCACGATGAGAGCGCATTCCCCAAGAGGCTTAATATTCGCCTGTACGCTCATTTCGGATATCACGCCTTTATTCGTTCATTTTGTTCTTATTGTAATTCATGTTGCGCACCGTTGGAAGCGCGAAAGCGGCTTTGACCGCCGCGGAGAGGAGAGACGCGGCGTACACAAGCGCCCAGGCGGCTGCGGCCGCGAGCAGCAAATCGAAGCAAACATGAAACAAAAACAAATGTTTGCTGAGATCGGCTTCGCCGTCCCCGATCAAGGGGACGACAAAAGCTATGCCGCCGCTGGCCGCCACAAGCGCCCACAGCTCGGCTTGGGCGCGTTCGGCCGCCGAGGCGGCATGCCGCCATGCGCGGAACGTTGCCGCGCATATCAGCAGCGCGAAGCCGAGCAGCGCCGGCAGCGTGGGCATGGAGCGGCGCTTGAAGCCGCTCCACCACGCGAAGCGGTCGTCGACGGCGCCGCGCTCAAGCCCTGCCTCGGCCTCGAAGTTGCCTAGGTAATACGGGCGGAACATAGCGGCGTGTTCCGCAGCTCTCTCGAGCTTTTTATATAGCCGAAGGGGGTGCTTCAAGTAAAATAATGCAATATCCGCATGCGACACGCTCGAATACAGCGTCTGCTGCAGCATCGGATCGTTCTGCGGGATCGGCGCATCCTTTGTAAAAAAGTTCGTTCCCGCATTCGCCGCCAGCCGCTCCGGCAGCCCAAGCTCCCTCGCGTCCGCCTCCGGCGACGGCGAATCTTTCATAATGCCGTAAAATACGCTTTGATAAACGTTGATATGCTTCAGCTGCTGCGGTGCAAGCAAATATAGCGAAACAGAGCTGACGGCGGTCGTAAGGGCCACAGCATATACGGCTCGTTTCCACCTCGCTTCGCTTTGAAGGCTCGCAAGCCGAGCAATGAACACGGCAATGAGCAGTCCGATCGGCGCATTTTGCGTTTTGGCTCCGATCAGCAGAAGCGCGGATAAAAATAACAAAGCGAGCCAAACAAGACGTTTTCTCGTGTTCGGGCTTGAACGGATGACGGCTGCCGCCGAACCGACCAGCAGCAGCATGCCAAGGAACGAAGCAGGCTCGCTGTACAAGGAATTAAAATATGCGATATAACCGCCGTCGGCAAACACGCACACGAGGATGCAAGCCAGAGGAATTGCCGCCCATCCGAGCTTGGCGCCGTATCCTATGATGAGCAGCCGCAGCCCGGCAATCAGCAAAAGAGAATAGAGCAGCGCCAGCCATCGAATATCAAAAATGACGCGGCTGTATGCGATCGTATTCAACGCTTTTGCGGCGAAAGCTATGGGCAGCGCCGTCGAAATATAGTTTCCTGCGGCAGGCGCCGTCATAGCGAACTCCCGGATTGCATATCCGAAATATTTTTGATTATATGACAGCTTTTCGGCGTACTCCAGTCCGAGCGTGATCATTATTCGCAAAAAGTCCCCGTTATCCGCCACTCCTGCGATCGGTCGCGCAAACAGCACGGCCCCCAATATATAGGCCGTGCCGAACGTAACGATGAAGAGCGCAAGCCGCTCCGTCTTTTTATCCCTCGTCTTCAATGCGGAATCGCCTCGCTTTCTGGATTCGGTTCCGTTTGATAATCGGGAACGGTCGGCGCGCTTTCCGGCTTTCGATTCTCTTTCAGCGCTTTCTCCACGATATAAAGTGGCCTGCCCTTCACCTCTTTGTAAATTTTCCCGATATATTCGCCGACCAATCCGAGACAGATCAGCTGGATGCCTCCGATAAACCATAAGGACATCATTAGCGACGTCCAGCCGGACACCGCGTTTCCCGACCACTTCGATACTAACGAATACAGGGCGGCCGCGAGGCTTACCATAAATAGCGCAAAGCCGGCCAACGTGACGGCTCGGATCGGAACGACGCTGAACGAAGTAACCCCGTTCCAGGCGAAGGAGAGCATTTTGCGAAGCGGATACTTCGATTCTCCGGCAAGTCGTTCGTTTCTCCGGTACGTCACTTGCGCGGAACGAAATCCGAGAAGCGGCACCAGCCCCCGCAAAAATAAATTTACTTCGCGAAACCGCGCCAACTCCTGCAGCGCCCGGCGGCTCATCAGGCGATAATCCGCATGATTGAACACAATGCACACTCCTAAGCGCTCCATTAAGCGGTAGAAGCTGACGGCGGTCGTTCGTTTAAACCACGAGTCCGATTCCCGCTCCGACCGGACGCCGTACACAATGTCGTTGCCCTCCAAGTATCGCAAAACGAGCTCGTTCATCACATCGATGTCGTCCTGCAGGTCGGCGTCGATCGAAATGACGCAATCCGCCGCTTCCATCGCGGCATTAAGCCCCGCCAGAAGCGCATTTTGGTGTCCGGCGTTCCGGGACAGCTTGAGACCCCAGATGCGCATATCCGACATTCGATATTGCTCGATGATCGGCCATGTGCTGTCTTGGCTCCCGTCGTCGACAAAAAGCATAAAGCTTCCTTGTCCGATCAGCCCGGCTGCGGTCATCTCGTCAAGCTTCCGCATCAGCCGTCGAATCGTCTCCGGAAGCACCGCCTCTTCGTTATAGCAGGGGACAACAATCGCAAGGGCCGGCACACGCTCTCGATGTACATGCACATACTCTCTCATGTAATCCATTCCATTCTCTATTGTGTAATAGAGGTATTTTTTGCCGTCCCGAGGCTCGCTATTCGCGCGATATTCGATACGACCCTGACTGCCCCCCCTCGCACAATTCTCTTAGTACCAAAACTTGGTACTAACGCACACTTCTCCCTCAACCGACTCACTTTGCACCAAAACTTGGTACTATGGCAAAAACTACCTGGACATCTGGAAAATCGAGTAGATAGGGGCGGCTAGCCCCTGACCTCTCACACCA